>NZ_JAKNQN010000010.1:0-197127 GCF_022662395.1 Pseudomonas sp. MONT-RG-20F-20-E-7-02 | reverse complement strand
GGCCGCCGCATCGCCCTGGGGATTTTTCGCAGACACGGGCGCATCATCCACACGCTCTTTCTGCTTCAGCACGGTGTTCTGCCGCGCCCGCCAGCGCATCTGCATCGTGCCTTGCTTCAGCCCACCGACTACGCCACGAACCGCCACCGCCTTGTAGCGATCCACCGCCTGCATGAACTTGGTCAGAATCCCCAGCAGGCCACGCACAAAGCCAACCGCGGTATTCAGTATCCGCGCGCCATACTTCACCAACCGCAAGCTCAGATACGCCACACCCGCCGCCGGCAGCGCGATCATCAACACCGCGCCAATCACCAGGTCGATCAACAGCGACACCACAAACCCCGCCGCCGCCTCAGCCATCTCACCGGGTGGCAAAGCCTCCAGCCACAGCATCGCCGTGCGCACCATCAGGTACAGCGCCGCCTCGTCACTGGCCAGCAACATGGCTTTTTCCATGACCTGCGGCGCGTCGGTGGCCAACTGCGCCAACTTGGCGGCCTCGGTGCCGAGTTGCTCGACGTACTTCAACGGGTCTTCAAGAATTGCCTGCACCAGCTTGATGCTGTCCCACACGTCCCGGATCGCCGCCCAACTGCCCGCCAGCACGCCGCTGCCAATTGCGCTGGCGGTGGATTGTTGCCAAGACGGTTTGAAGCCGTTCCATTGCTCGCGCAGCCATTGCTCCAGGTCCGCCGTCAGCTCGGCGTAGGAGGCAAACAACGCGTCTACCTGCTGCGCGGAAACGCCGCCCTGTACCCGCACCTGATAGCGCCCGCCGGCCACGCAGGTGTGGGTTGCCTTGCCATGTTCATCCAGCATGACCCGCGTGGAACTGCCGTCCTCCAGGCGAATCACCTCAACCGGGATTTCGCCGATCGGCACGTCGTACACCGACTCGAACTTGCTCTCGATTTTCAGCTCGCCACCCACCGGGCAGCGCGCAACGGTGGAAAAATCCGCATCGGACATGCTGAAGGAACCTTGCGAATCCCCCACCCGCAACACTCGGTCCATCCCCAGCAACGACGGCATGTCCGCTGCATGGCTGACCGTATCCAGCGCCCGCGCATACCAGGCGCCCATCTGCTGGCGATACTCCGCCAGGCTCTGATGGAAGCCATTGAGTTCATGTTCGATAAAGGCAATGTGGGCGGCGTGGGTCATCCGTGACGTCTCGGCAAAATGGCAAGGCGTCGGAGCATGCCGCAGGAAAAAGCGCCCGGATGAACGGCTGGAAAAATCAGAAAGGGACGACTGTAGGCGGGTAAAAACCGCGAAGAACTACCCCGAAGGCCTACACAAAAAAGCGACCTGGCTCATTGCATAAAACCTCAGCAAATAAAAACCACTCTCATCCTTGCCCGATTTTCCGACATGGCCGTCATGGTTAATAGAACCTCTATTACGCAGGATTTCCCATGTCGCGCCTTGCTCGTCCCTTGCATCCACTGGCCCTGTCAGTGGCGTTTGCCTTTGCTGCCGTGCCATTGCTGGCCGTCCAGTCCTCGTTCGCCGAAGAAAGCAGCAGCGCGTCGCGCCGGTTCTCGATTCCCGCCGGTGACCTCAGCCAGGCCCTCAACAGCCTGGCCGAACAGGCCGGCCTGGTATTAGCATTCGATGCAAGTTTGACTCGCGGCAAGCGCAGCAACGGTTTGAACGGGCAGTACGACACCGACGTGGCGCTGACTCAGTTGCTCGCCGGCAGCGGATTGCAGGCGCTGAAGATCTCCGCCGACCGCTACCGCCTGGAAGCCATACCGGATAACGGCGGCGCCATGGAGTTGCAGGCCACCACCATCAGCGGCGCTTACCACAGCGAAAGCCCTACCGGGCCAGTCGCCGGTTATGTGGCCACCCGCAGCCTGTCGGGCACCAAGACCGACACCGCGCTGATCGAAACCCCGCAGTCGATCTCCGTGGTCACCAAGGACCAGATGCGCGCGCAGAACGCCGAAAGCCTCAACCAGATCCTGCGCTACAGCGCCGCCGTGGTTCCGGAAACCCGCGGCGCCACGGCGTCGCGTCTCGACCAGTTGACCATCCGCGGTTTCGCCCCGGCCACTTACCTCGATGGCCTGCGCATGCCGTCCAGTCGTGACGCGTTGCCGCAAAAAGACGCCTTTGACCTGGAGCGCGTCGAAGTGCTGCGCGGCCCGGCGTCGGTGCTGTACGGGCAGGGCACGCCGAGCGGGGTGATCAACATGGTGACCAAGCGCCCATTGGACACGCCGTTTCATGAAGTCGGCGTCGAGTACGGCACCTTCAACAAGAAGCGCACCACCTTCGACCTCAGCGGCCCGCTGGATGATCAGGGCGTGTATGCCTACCGCGTAGCGGGGTTGTTCGATGATGCCGATGGCCAGGTCGAACACACCGAAACCCGTCGCCAGTCGCTGTCCAGCGCCTTCACCTGGCGCCCGGACGAGGACACCTCGCTGACCCTGCTCGGGCATTTCCAGAAGGACCCCAAAGGCGCGTCCTACGGTTCTATTCCCGCTTGGGGCTCGGTGTTGCGCAGCCCCACCGGGCGCAAGATCGACGTGGATTTCTACGACGGCGAAAAGAGCTTCGAGAAGAGCGACCGCGAGTACTACTCCGTCGGCTACGCCTTCGAGCATCACTTCAGCGATGTCTGGACCGTGCGCCAGAACGCGCGTTACCTGCGCGCCGAAGGCATCTACCGCAGCATTTACAACAGCAACTTGCAGGCCGATTACCGCACCTCCAACCGCTCCACCATCGCCACCGATGTCGACATGGACGCCTACACCCTCGACAACCAGCTGCAGGCCAAATTCGACACCGGGCCGCTGCAGCACACGCTGTTGATGGGCCTCGACTACCAGAACACCAGCACCGACACCAAGGCCGGTTATGGCAAGGGGCCGGACCTGGACATCTTCGACCCGGTGTACGGCGCGCCTGTGGTCACGCCGGCGTTCGCCACCGACGCCACCTCACGCAGCGAGCAGACCGGGGCATACCTGCAAGAGCAAATGAAGTGGGATAAATGGGTGCTGTTGCTCGGTGGTCGTTATGACTGGGCCAGCACCGACAGCACCACCAAAACCATCAAGACCGGCGCCAAGAGCAAATCCTCGCTGGACAGCAAGGCGTTTACCGGCCGTATCGGCCTGGTCTACCTGTTCGATAACGGCCTGGCGCCGTATGCCAGCTACGCGGAGTCGTTCAACCCGCAATCGGGCACCGGTTATGGCGGTTCAGTGTTCAAGCCGACCGAAGGCAAGCAGTATGAAATCGGCATCAAATACCAGCCGCCGGGCAGCAACAGCTTTATCACCGCGGCGATTTTCGACCTGCGCCAGAGCAACGTGCCGACCATGGACCCTGACCCAAGCCATCTGTGTGGCAACGGCCGATGCAGCGTCCAGGACGGCGAGCAACAGTCGCGTGGCTTTGAACTGGAAGGCAAGGCCAGCCTCAACGCTAACCTCGACATCACGGCGGCCTACGCCTACCTGGATAACCGCGCGAGCAAGTCCAATAGCACCGTGCAGTACGCGCCGCTCACCGATAAAGGCATAGGCCCGGCGATTCCGGTGGAAGGCACCACCACCTACGGCGTACCACGCCACACGGCGTCGGCGTGGGCCGACTACACCTTCCACGATGGCCAGTTCAAGGGCTTTGGCGTCGGCGCCGGTGCGCGTTATGTCGGTTCGTCCTGGGGCGATACCGCCAACACCCTGAAAGTGCCGGGCTACACCTTGGTCGATGCGGCGGTGCATTACGACATCCCCAACATCGCCAACCCCAACGACAACCTGCGCCTGGCGCTGAACGCGACTAACCTGGCGAACAAGGAATACGTGGCGTCCTGCTACTCCTATTCGTGGTGTTGGTATGGCTCGCAGCGCACGGTGCAGGCGAGTGCGACTTACCAGTGGTGAAAAGCACATAAGGCAATTTAATGGCCCCTTTGTAACAAAATTCTCGCCAGAATCACTTTTATTTTCAGGTGGTTAGGTGAGGAAGCAAATGCGCACTGTTGGAATCATGCTGATCGCCTGCTCATTGGCGGGTGGCGCGGCTGCCGTGCAGGCACGGGAGCTGCGCGAGGGTGACAAGTACATGTGCAGTTGGGGCGCCGGCACGGCGGCCAGGGCCCAGGAACTCAAGCTGTCGGGCGTGTCGTTGTACGCCGCGCGGCAAAAGATCCAGACCATCAAGTTCAACAAATCGTGGATGCGCATGATGGCCATGGGCATCACCGAACAGACTTACGACAGCCGCTCACGGCTCAAGCCCGAGGCGATTCGCCAAAGCTTTTACCAGGATTGCCTGCGCTACAAAGTGGCGCGTAAGTAAACGCGGGGGAGGCTCAGTGTGAGTGCGTCCCCACGCAAACACCGACCTGTGCAAAATCTGCGTAAGCCTGTCCAACTTTGCCGTGGCGCCGCTGGCCATACTGGTGCCAGGCAAACCAAGAGGCACAGGCCATGACCGACTACGTATTCACCCCTGAACAAATCCCGTCCCTGGCCATCCAGGGCAGTGCGGCGCGTTTCCCGTTGCGCCGCGTGTTCTGCGTGGGCCGCAACTACAGCGAACACGCCCGCGAAATGGGGCATGACCCGGACCGCGAGCCGCCGTTCTTTTTCATGAAGCCCGCCGATGCGGTGGTGCCGGCCGAGGGCGTGATCGCCTACCCGCCGCTGACCGCCGACCTGCACCATGAAGTGGAATTGGTTGTCGCCATCGGCAAGGGCGGCGTGGACATCAACCCTGAAGACGCGCTTTCCCACGTCTGGGGTTACGGCGTGGGCATCGACTTGACTCGCCGCGACCTGCAAGCCGAGGCGAAAAAGCTCGCGCGCCCGTGGGAATGGGGCAAGGCCTTTGATCAGTCGGCACCCAGCACCGCGTTGCAGCCCGTGAGTGCGGTAGGGCACCCGTCCAGCGGCAAAATTTGGTTGAAGGTCAATGGCGAGCAGCGCCAGGTCGGCGACCTGGCCGACCTGATCTGGTCGGTCAGCGAAATCATCAGCTACGCCTCAAAATCCGTAGCGCTCAAGGCCGGCGACCTGATCTTTACCGGCACACCGGCAGGCGTCGGTGCGGTGCAGCCGGGGGATGTGCTCACCGCAGGCGTCGACGGCGTTGGCGAGCTGAGCTTCACCCTGAGCAAAGGTTGAGGCTAAAGTGGTGCCCAGGCCAATCGAGAGACTGTTATGCCAGGCACCCGCGTCACCACCTATGGCATGGAACAACGCAGCGACCGCCCCGACTTTTATATCCGCGACAAGCGCGGGCGGGCGGCGCTGACCAGCCCACATCGGCATGAGTACTTCCAGATCCAGATCAACCTGGGCGGCGACACCGTGCAGCATATCGGCGGCGCGGTGCGGCCGTTTCCGCACAAGGCTGTGGCGTTTATCCTGCCCCATCGCCTGCACGTGATTCCCCATCCTGAAGACGGCGAGTTCATGCTGATCAACTTCAGCCAGGCGTTTTTCCTGCCGCAGCTGACCTGCGACCCGCTGGACCTGGAAGACATTCCCATCGGCCAGGCCCCGGAACTGTCGCCGTTTCGCTTTCAGGAGCAGCTGGATTTCATCCTCGATGATGCGGCTTTCGACGAAGTGAAAACCTGGCTGACGCACATGCGCACCCTGGACGCCCAGCGCACCTTCGGCGCCCGTGAGCGGTTAAAAGGCTATCTCTTCCAACTGATCGGCCTGGTCTGCGAGCAGTACGCCGAACCCTTGCAGGCGTTTGCCGCCAACAATGCCACCCGGCGCGGGCGCAAAGACGCCTTGGCGCGGGTGCAAGGTTACATTCGCGAGCATGTGCACGAGCCGACCCTCAACCTGACCGACGCCGCTGCCGCCGCCTTTCTGTCGCCGAACTACCTCACCCACCTGCTGCGCAAGGAAACCGGCAAACCCTTTTCCCAGTTGGTGTTGGACCGCCGTATGCAATTGGCGCGCACCTTGTTGCTCAACAGTGCGCAGATGATCGGAGTGATCGCCCTGCGTTGCGGCTTTACCGATGAGGCCTACTTTTCGCGCTGCTTCCGCAAGGCGCACGGTGTGGCGCCAGGGCAGTTTCGTCGCCAGCAACAGGCCAACGCGGTGTAGTTAAGGTGGGCAGATTGCTCCGAGCGCTGTAGGCCGGGCTGTTTACAAATCCACGACAAATCTTATGTTTCTATATGCATACAATTGCATCCTTCAACAGGAGGCTCGTATGCAAACGCTTATTCGCCTGGCGACGCCGGGCGATATCGACACGCTCTTCGCCATTCGCACCTCGGTGGTGCAGAACCACCTGAGCCGCGAACAGATGAGCGACCTGGGGATTACCCCGCAGGTATTGGCGGACAGCATTCGCCAAGCGCCCTGTGTGTGGCTCGCCGAAGTGGAGGGCCAGCCCGCGGCCTTTTCCATGGTCGACCTGAGCGCCGGCGAAGTGTTTGCGATGTTCGTGTTGCCCGCTTACGAAGGTCTCGGCTTGGGTCGCCGCTTGATGGCGGTGGCTGAAGCGGCGTTGTTTGAGCGGCATGAAACCCTGTTCCTGATCACCGACGGGCGCGACGAAATCCGCGCCAACGGCTTTTACCAACGGCTGGGTTGGTCAAAGGTCGGCGCAGTCGAGGGTGATGACGTTCGTTACCAGAAGAGCAGGGCGCCTTAATGCCATGAACCCACCAGAAGCCCCTTCGTCCTACAGCTTTCGCTACTTTGCGATTGGGATTCTGTGCGTCGCCGTGCTGCTCGGCGGCTATTTCGTACGGCTCAATGCCCAGGTCGACCGGGCGCGGGTCGAGGCGGCCGAGCGTTTGACGCTTTGCAGGCAAGTAGAGCGCGTGGCCAGTGCGGCGTCGTCAACCAGTGTTGAACTTCGAGATACCTGCCGGCAATTAAACGGACAGTCCACCGACAGTGCTGCACCGCTTTAATCAATAACCATTTTTAATATAAGGAAATATAAGTGTTACTTGCACCAAAAAGTGGCATTTATAAACTCGGCCTCCCTAAAAAAGGTGTGGTTATTGAATGACTTACGACGCTTTTAATCCGACGAAAGGATTAAATTAATCTTGTTACAGCTTTTTACAATCGGTACTATAGCCGGGCGTTCACCTCCCACGGTTTATGCATTTTTAAATCCCAAGTTTCCATCAGCTACTTGGGATTTTTTTTGCCCGGAATTTGACCTCGGCGTCAAACTTCACTCTCGGCAAACTCTGCGCGCATGCGTCCATTGCGTTTGGCCTGGTACAGCAACTTATCAACCGACTCGACGAACCCGAGCATGTCGCTGGTTGGCGTCACGATCTGCGTGCCGACGCCGAGGCTCAGGGTCAGCAGCTTCGACACCGCTGAAAAGCCGTGCTCGATCTGCTGCTGGCAGACCAGGTGCAAGCAGCGCCGCGCCACCTGCCTCGCCGACGCGGCGTCAGTCTCCGGCAGCAACCACACAAACTCTTCGCCGCCGATGCGTGCAATAAAGTCCCGTGGCCGGTTGGCCGCCTGCGACAAGGTGCGCGCCACCTGGCGCAAGGCTTCGTCACCCTTGATATGGCCGTAGTGGTCGTTGTACTGCTTGAAAAAATCGATATCGAGGATGAGCAACGACAGCGGCAACTGGCTGCGTTGGGCGCTGGCCCATTCACGCTCCAGCACGGTGTCGAACATGCGACGGTTGGCGATGCCCGTGAGGCCGTCCTGGAAGGAATATTCCTCCAGTTGTTTCTGCAGGCGGATCAGGTGTTCTTCGGTTTTCTTGCGCTCGCTGATATCAAACATAAAGCCGATCAACGCTTCGACCTCGTCACCCTTGCGCACCACATGCACCACGTCGCGGATCCACACATAGTCGCCGCTGACCGTCAGCGCGCGGTAATCGGCCTCGTGATCGACCCCGGCGCGCGATTGCGACACACAGAAATTCACCACGTATTCGCGGTCGTCCGGGTGCATGCGTTCGACCCAGTCGTCCACGCTCACCCAGCTTTGCGGGGTCCAGCCCAGCAACGTCTCGATCTGCGGGCCGATATAGCTGAAGGTCATGGTCTGCCAATCGATGCGCCAAGGGATGGCTTGGGTCGATTCCAGCAGCGTTTTGTACACGTCACTGTCGGGCTGGCTCGGAGGAATGAGGCTCATGGCGGGCTGCTCGGGATGATGGCAAAGAGCCAAGAGCGTCTTTTGAACGACGCTCTGAGTCAAGCCTTCACCACAGCAGCAGACGAGAGGTCAGGTGCTGGGTTTCTGGCGTCAGCGCTCCAGCGTTTAAGCGGCAAAATGCGGCACAGGTATCACTTTTGAATTAATTGTTCAGTGGCCGGTAAAAGCTTATCTAAGCTGGATGCATCACACCTGCGGGGTCGAACCCAGGGACAGGGGCTTGTCATGATGTCGATCACCGAACTCAACCGCATCATGGCCGCAGGCTTCCTGCCGCTTTCATGTGATTGCAGCCTTAACAGCGACGGTTCGCTGCGCATCAGCGTATTTGAGCCGGCGTCCGGGCGTGTCGACTTGCTGTTGACGCGGGTGTCGCCCCAAGGCCTGGACAGCGTCCGTTCCGTCGCAAACCTTATTGGCGAACTGCGCACCGAGCTAAAAGCCGGGCGTCGAGGCTTTGCGGCCGTCAGTTAACTGTTGACGGTGCTGCTGGGCGCGGTGACGGCGCCGTAGTAGCGCCAGCAGCAATGCCGGTGTTCCGGCAGGATCACACAGCCGCTAAGGCTGGCGATCAGCAGGGCGGTGACAAGCAGAGTCAGGCGACGAGACATGGTTATTTCCTCATGGTGTGCATTGCGTTACACCTTGAACGCCGCCACTTGCACAAATCCGTCGCCATGCTTTCAAACATTTCATCAAGCGCCGCCATCCCCTGAGTAATACTCGACTTAACTGCCGTCGAGAAAAATGTCGTATTTCTCGCGACGGATTTTTCCCACCCCAGCGTTCAACCCATCAGCAGCGAACATTTTCGTCCGCCGTATGAAGGAGTTGCCATGAATCCACTGGCCAAATTGCGCTACGCCTTGCTGATCCCGATGGCCTTCGCCGCGCTCGTCAGCACCCCGACCTTTGCCCAGACCGAAGTCATCATTCGCCAGGCGCCGCCGGCGGAACGTGTCGAAGTGATCCCTGCCGAACGCCCAGGCTTTGTCTGGGACCGTGGCCACTGGCAGTGGGCGCGCGGCGCGTATGCCTGGGTGCCGGGCCACTGGCAGCCGGTGCAGCGTAATGCGCGCTGGGAACCTGGGCACTGGGAATCCCGTGGCCCCAACTGGTACTGGCGTGAAGGCCACTGGGTCCGCTGAAACCTGAAACTTAGCCAGTGCATTGGGAACTACCCGATTGAAAGACACTGATCCGGACGTTGAGCTACTGGCACGTATCAGCAACAACGAGCCCGCCGCCGTCAACGAAATGGTGACGCGCAAGCTCCCGCGTTTGCTCGCGCTCGCCAGTCGGATCCTCGGGGATGCCGACGAGGCCAAGGACGTGGCCCAGGAAAGTTTCCTGCGCATCTGGCGCCAGGCAGCCAACTGGCGGCCTGGCGAAGCGCGTTTCGACACCTGGCTGCACCGCGTGGCACTCAACCTGTGCCACGACCGGTTACGTCGGCGCAAGGAACGCCCGTTGAACGAGGACGAGGTGCTCGAACTGGCCGACAGCGCGCCATCACCTGATGAACAGTTGGAAACGGCCGACCGCAGTGCAAGGATGGCCGCCGCGTTGGCGGCATTGCCCGAGCGCCAGCGCGAAGCCATTGTGTTGCAGTACTACCAGGAGCTGTCGAACATCGACGCCGCGGCCCTGATGAACATCAGCGTCGAGGCACTGGAGAGCCTGCTGTCGCGGGCCCGACGCCAGTTGCGCAGTCAACTTGCCGACACACCCGGGCTCGCCCGCCCAGGAAGGGGAAAATCATGACACCTGAACGATTTGCGCACCTGGCTGACGCCTACGGCGCCAGCCTGCATCGCTGGCCCATCGCCGAGCGGGCGCCCGCCCAGGCGCTGCTCGACAGTGGTAACGCCAGCGCCCATGCGGCGTTGCGCGAGGTCAGTTGGCTGGATGCGCAGCTGGACAGCCACCAACTGGCATTCGCCGACCCGGCGCTGGCGCGGCAGATTCGCGACGCTGCACCGCGCCGTGAGTCGTTCTGGTCGCGCTACGCCAACTGGCTTTCACCGGCCGGGCTGGTCGGCGCGGGCCTCGCCGGCATCGCCGCCGGGGTGCTGGTGGCGTCGCTGAGCGTGCCGCTGCCGATGCTGTCATCCGACGTGCTGCCCAGCGTCTTCGATCAGGGCGATGCCGACGTCGTCTTCACCGTCAACGCCGAGGAAACTGAGCAATGACCGCAAAATCCCTTAAACCGTGGTTGCTCGTCTCGGTGTTGCTCAACGTGTTTTTGATCGGCGGTGTAGGCGGTGGCCTCTACCACTTTATGGCGGCGGCCAAACCTGCCGAAGCGGTGGTCAACCAGCACGGCTTGCGCCAGGCGATGATCAAGTTGCCGGCTGAGCGCCGCAAGGAATTACGCCAGTTGCTGCGCCAGAACCGTGCCGACAGCCAACCGCTGATCATGGCCGGCCGCGAAGCGCGCCTGGGCGTGATCAAACAGCTCGAAGCGCCGACCCTGGACCGCGCAGTGCTGGTGACGGAACTGGCCAAGGCGCGCGAGGCCGACGTGGCACTGCGGGCGTTGGTGGATACGACACTGGCGCAGTTCGCGAGCAATTTGCCCCAGGATGAACGGCAGAAACTGGTCGAGGCGTTGTACCAGCGTGGGCAGGCCAAAAGCCGCGAGAAACTTCCCCAGGTCGCAGGGAATAAACCGCGCTCTTGAGCTGTTATGCACTCACGATCCCCCTCGAGAGTTGCATATGCCGGCTGCTAAAAAGAAACAGGCTTTTGATAGAAGGAAGTGGTGGTTTAGCTTTCGAGCCCATGCAGATCCACTGTGGGAGCCGTCGAGCTTTAGCGAGGCCGCGAAGGCGCCAGTGTGGGCACTAAATCCTTAGTGTCCGTCACCTTTTTGGGACCGAGTACATATCCATTCCTGCGGTAACGGCGGCTAATGGTTCCGCCCTTACGGCGGCTCACTTTTCGAAGGACCGGAATGCCGGCCCAGCAAAAAGTAAGCAAAAGGTCCTCGCCCCACCACTCGGCACCTCGCTCACGCTTCGGTGTGCCCGCACGTAGGCTTGAATCCGTGGGTAACCCGGCGTCCTGCCGGGTTACCCACGGATTCAAACCCGCGTGCGGCCAGCGTGGTTAACGGGGCGCCCGAGATCAAAATCAAAAGCAAAGCACGGCGGCCTGACAGCCGACCTGAGTGGTTAGAGCAAAAGCGCTTTGTTGCGGTGCGGCGGCGGATTGCGATCTCCCTGATACATCGAGATCCAAATGTGGGAGCGGGCTTGCCCGCGAAAGCGGTATATCAGCCACCGAATACATTGGCTGATCCACCGCGCTTTGTGGCGAGCGGGGTCGCCCCGCGTTGGGCTGCGAAGCATCCCTGAATCCAGCCGCCTCGGTCTTCCTGAAAAATCGAGGTGACCTATTGGGGCCGCTACGCAGCCCAACGCAGGACAAGCCTGCTCGCCACAAGCGCTACTCAGCGTGGCTGCACACACTCCACCGCACGATCCACCATCGCCCTCGCCATATCCACCAGATGCAGCACCGAAATCACCAATGCCTGCGAAGTCCCCTCCAATCGATCACCGGCCTCCTGCGCCGTGGCCGCCGCACAGCGCAACAAACTGCTTGTATGCACCAACGCACTTTCAAAGCTGGTTTCAGCATCAACAGCGAACACCATCGGTTCTACAGAATCGGGCGATGGAGCAGGGGAGAGATAGTGATCCAGCGCGCGCTTATACGCGGCGTATTTTTGTGCTTGGTCGATCTTCACTGGCGCTTCGATCATCCTGACCGCCGCGTGTTTCTCATAGATATGCGCCACTGACCGGGGCAGCACTGCGATCAAATCCGAGCGTTCGATAATTGCAGGGCTGGAGAACCTACAGGTCCGCATCAGCCCGATCACCTTGCAGATTGCGCGTGCCGACGGCCGTGTCAGCAGCAGCGCGTTGGCCTTGCGCCTCGACTCGCTGCAAGAGCTTGGTTACCTTGAACACGGCGGCGTGTTGCCGTTTGTGATCCGCAAGACCGTGCAACGGACCCGACAAGGAGCGCTCAATGATTGACCCGCAAGTTCTGCAACAACTGGCCCCCAATGGCGTGCTGCGCGCCGCGATCAACTTAGGTAACCCGGTGTTGGCGCAACGCGGCGCGGGTGGCGAGCCCCAAGGCGTGTCGGTGGCATTGGCTCGGGCATTGGCCGAGGAGTTGGGCGTCGGCCTGGAACTGATCACCTATGAGGCCGCCGGCAAGGTGTTTGCCGCCTTGGCTGATGACGTATGGCGCGTGGCGTTCCTGGCCATTGAGCCGGTGCGCGAACAGCAAATCGCCTTCAGCGCGCCTTATGTCGCGATCAAGGGCACGTACCTGGTGCCGGCTGATTCGCCGCTGACACACGTCGCGCAAGTCGATGCACCGGGCAAGCGTATCGCCGTCGGCCAGGGCGCGGCCTATGACCTGTACTTGAGCCGCACCGTGCAACATGCCGAGTTGGTGCGCGCGCCTACGTCAGCGGCAGCGGTGGACTGGTTTATCGAGCAAGGCCTGGACGCGGCGGCGGGTGTGCGGGATTTCTTGCAAACCAGGGTTTCTGACCAATGGCGGCTGGTGGACGACGACTTCATGACGATCCGCCAAGCGATGGCGGTGCCGGTGACGCATGCAGCCGCTGCCGCGTTCGTCAAATCCTTTGTCGAACGGCAGAAAGCGAATGGTTGGGTGAAGCGAGGTTTGCTGGACAGCGGGCAGAGCGCGGAATTACAGGCGACGTAGGAAGGATTTGACGATGTGTCGCGTGGCGTCGGTGGTGTCCAGTTCGTCCAGGGCGCCATAGGCGTGCCAGCGGCAATCGACGATCTCGTTGCACGGCCGCGCGTCGGCGATGTTCACCACTGAGGCTTCGAACACATGGTGCACGGTGTCGCGGGCTTTCAATTCCTGCAGATACAGCAAGCCGTCCACGTTCAGCCCGGTTTCTTCCTCCAGCTCGCGCTCGGCCGCGCCGACCGGGCGTTCATCACGCTCGACCTTGCCGCCGGGCAGCGCCCATTTTGATCTGGCCTTGCGCACGAAGAGGATATGCCCCTCGTGTTCGCAAATGACCGTGGCCCTTATTTTCATCGTGTGTGCCCCCGCAGCGAGACGAATGTCATAAAAGTGTAATGCAATTGTCATGCTAAGTGCTTATGGCGTACACGGTTGGGGATGTGGATACTGACCGATTGATGAAAACGGACGAGGACAACAGATGACTACCGTACGTTGGGGCATGATCGGCTGTGGCAATGTCACTGAACTGAAGAGTGGACCCGCTTTCTACAAAGCGCCAGGTTCGGCCCTGGTTGCCGTGATGGGGCGCCGCGAGGAAGCGGTGCGCGATTATGCGGCACGCCATGGTATCGCGCGGTTCTACACCGACGCCCAGGCACTGATCGACGACCCCGAAGTGGACGCGGTGTACATCGCCACACCGCCCGACAGCCACCTCGAATACAGCCTGATGGTGGCCGCAGCCGGCAAGCATTGCTGCGTCGAAAAACCCATGTCGTTGAATGCCGAACAAAGCGCGTTGATGCAGCGCACGTTCGAGCGCGCCGGGCTGCATTTGTTTGTGTCTTACTACCGGCGCTCCTTGCCGCGCTTCCAAAAAGTGCGGGAGTGGCTGCAGGACGGGCGCATTGGTGACTTGCGCCAAGTGATCTGGACCTTCAGCAAGCCGCCGAGCGCCGCCGATGCCAGCCCCGAGAACTGGCGTACCGATCCGTCCATCGCCGGTGGCGGCTACTTTGCCGACCTGGCCAGCCATGGGTTTGATCTGTTCCAGTACCTGGCCGGCGATATTGTCGAGGTCACCGGGTTTACGGCACGTCAGGCCGGGCAGTATGCGGCGGAAGATGCGGTGACGGCGTGCTGGACCTTCGGCTCCGGCGCATTGGGCATGGGCTGCTGGAACTTCGTTGCGCACTGCCGCGAAGACCGCGTCGAGCTGATCGGCAGCGGCGGTCGCATCACCTTTGCGGTGTTCGAGAACCAGCCGTTGCGCCTTGAGGGCGACGTCAACGAAGTGCTGGAAGTGCCGCACCATGAACACATCCAGTGGCACCATGTACTGGCCATGAACGCGCATATCCGTGGCGAAGCCGAGCACCCTTCGCTGGCCCTGGAGGCGTTGAAGACTGATCGAGTGCTGGACAAGGTGTTACAACGCAACCCCAATTTGCCGGGGTAATCGCGGTATACCTGCTTTTTCTCAAGGAATAGGCAAAATGAAATACTGGATGGTGGTGTGGCTGTTGCTGACCGCGCCTGTCATGGCGGCCCCGCGCAGCCAAGGCACGCCGGGGGAGTTTGATTTTTATGTGCTGTCGTTGTCGTGGTCACCGACGTTTTGCCTGACCAACCCCGGCAACGAGCAGTGCACAGGCAAAGGCTACGGGTTTGTGCTGCATGGGCTGTGGCCGCAGTACGCCAAAGGTGGCTGGCCGTCGTCATGCGATACACAATCGCGACTGTCGGCGGATGAGTTGGCCAAGGGCGCGTTGATCTTCCCGACGCGCGCGTTGCTCAAGCATGAATGGACCAAGCACGGCACGTGCAGCGGCTTGGACGCTTCGCGTTATTTGGAGGCGACGGATACGGCCTTGGCGGCAGTGCAGATTCCCAAGCAATTGCAGCCGTTCAATGTGCCTAACTACATGCAGGCACGCGACATCGAGCAGCTGTTTCGCGAGAGCAACCCGGCCATGGGCGACCACGGCTTGGCGGTGATCTGCAAGGGCAAGGTGTTGTCCGAAGTGCGCGTGTGCCTGAGCAAGGAATTGCGCTTTGCCGGTTGCCCGCGCAGTGTGAAAACCCAGTGCAAGGGCGGCGATATCCGCATTCCGGTGCAGCGCTGATCAGTTGCCGGCGTGCAAGGCGATGGCCGCAGGCGCCGTCGGATTCGACGCGCCGGCGGCTGGCCCTCAAACCCTTCGCCGCGATGTTAGGCAAGGCCTGGGGCTATCCGTTGCTGGTGGTGGAATCCAAGGACCAGGCGTGGGCCCTGGCGCGGGATGTGCTGGATGAACAGGTGTGCGACGTGGCGCACTTCTAAAATGTGTCGCAGAAATCCTGTGGGAGCTGGCTTGCCTGCGATAGCGGTGGGTCAGCCACCGTGATGCTAACTGACACGGCCTCATCGCAGGCAAGCCAGCTCCCACATTGTTTAAGTGGTGCCCTTTAGTCCACGCAAATCGCCCGGCCCAGCTTGCCTTTCTCTACCGTCGCCGAGCAGCCGAAGTGGCTGTTGTCCACTTGGCATGTACCCGCCACAGGGCCGTTGCCCGATTGCGTGGTCACGCTGGTCTGGCACTCGCCCTCACACTGGCTTGAGTCGGTGCACGCCTTGCCCGCGTCCTTGTACGGCGTGATGCACTTCCAGCTCTGCAACTTGCCGACCTGCTTCATCGTGCCACCGCCCGCCAGGCAGGTGGACGCGGCGGAGTCCTGTGCCGGCGCAGCGACGGGCGAGTGGGTCGAGCAGGCCGATACCAGCAACAGAGCGGCCAAGCCAATCATTAATTTCATGCAAAAGTCCTCGTGGAGTAAGCGCAGCGGTGCAGTGTATGAGCTATTGGACTACTTTGATTGACGAGCGATCCCTACCCGGAAGTGACCCATGCACACCTTATGGAAACGCTATGTCGCCCTGCTGGAAAACGACCTGAGCACGCAGATTTTCGACAACGTGAAAAACCTGCTGGTGTGCGCGCTGCTGTTTGCGGCGGGGACCAATACCTTGCTCGGGCAGCGTGAACTGTTTATCGGCGTGTTCGCCTCCAGCGTGGCGGGCTGGGGTTTGATCATCCTGTCGACGGTGTTGACGCTGCTGAACATCAGCGACGGCATTCGCCGGCTCGCCAAGCTGCGGTATCACCTGGCGTTGCAACTGTTGCTGATCCTGGTTTACCTGGTGATTGCCGAGCGAGTGGTGGAGATAGTCTGGGGCTTTCGGGCGCATTGAAGTATCCTCCGCGCCCCGCTTATCACTGATTCAAAGAAACAATGACCGGACAAGACATGCAGGCGTTGCTCGAGTCGATCCTCGACGAAGTTCGTCCACTGATCGGCCTCGGCAAAGTCGCCGACTACATCCCCGCGTTGGCCGACGTGCCCGCCAACCAACTCGGCATCGCCGTGTACGGCAACGACGGCGCGGCCTATTGCGCCGGTGATGCCGACACGCTGTTTTCGGTGCAGAGCATCTCCAAGGTGTTCAGCCTGGTGCAGGCCATCGACCACGGCGGCGAAACCATCTGGGAGCGGCTCGGCCATGAGCCGTCGGGGCAGCCATTTAACTCCATGGTGCAGCTGGAGTTTGAACGCGGCCGCCCGCGCAACCCGTTCATCAACGCCGGCGCGCTGGTGATCTGCGACATCAACCAATCGCGCTTTGCCGTGCCGATCCTGTCGATGCGCGACTTCGTGCGGCGCCTGTCGGGCAACCCGCAGATCCTGGTCAACAGCGTCGTCGCCGAGTCCGAAGCCCAACATGGCGCGCGCAACGCGGCCATGGCTTACCTGATGAAAGCCTTCGGCAACTTCCACAACGACGTCGACGCGGTGCTGCACAGCTACTTCAACTACTGCGCGCTGCAGATGAGTTGCCTGGACTTGGCCAAGGCCTTCAGCTTCCTCGCCAACCAAGGCACCAGCGCCCACAGCGGCGAGCAAATCCTCACCGCGCGCCAAACCAAGCAAGTCAACTCGATCATGGCCACCAGCGGGCTGTATGACGAGGCGGGGAATTTCGCCTATCGCGTGGGCTTGCCCGGCAAGAGCGGAGTCGGCGGCGGGATCGTCGCGGTGGTGCCGGGGCAATTTACAGTGTGCGTGTGGTCGCCGGAGCTGAACGCGGCGGGGAACTCGCTGGCGGGGATCAAGGCGCTGGAGTTGTTGAGTGAGCGCATTGGCTGGTCGGTGTTCTAAGGGCCAACGCTGATCGTTCCCACGCTCTGCGTGGGAACGCATCCGATGACGCTCCGCGTCACGTTGCGCAGGCCTTGAGTGCGGCGGACGCAGAGCGTCCGGGGCGGCATTCCCACGCAGAGCGTGGGAACGATCTTAGGCTTTGCGCGGCTTCACAAACAGATCGAACATCAAGAACAACGCCCCGGCAGTAATTGCGATATCAGCAATATTAAACACACCGGTATGCGTCGGCCCCACGTTCAGCACCATGTAATCCACCACATGCCCGTCGCGAAAAACACGGTCGATCAAGTTAGCGATACCGCCCAAGGCAATCGCGTAAAGCGGCAACACCTTGCGCAATGGCTGGCTCCAGTTGGCAAGCGACCACCACATTGCCCACGCCACCACGATGGCCACACCGACGATAAAGATGAGTTGTTTGACCTGCGGCGGCAACGCGGCGCCCAGGCTGAGGAAAGCGCCTGGGTTCAAGCTCAGTTCCAGCGCCAGGTTGATCGGGTTAGAGCCGATTTTAAAACTGTTGGCGTGCAGTGAAACCAGGGCCAGCAGTTTGACAAGTTGGTCCACGGCGATAAAGGCGAGGCCAGCGAGGAGGGCGAAGGTGCGGCCTCGCAGTAGGGGCGACGTGCTCAAGCGGTAACTTCCTGTTTCGGGCTTTCGATAGAGCGCCCGAAGATAGCTCAGGCGCTGTATCGCGTCCATCTCCGGCCTCCAGGATGATCGTTCCCACGCTCTGCGTGGGCATGCATCCGGTGACGCTCCGCGTCACGTTGCGCAGGCCTTGTGTGCGGCGGACGCAGAGCGTGGGAACGATCTTTATGCAGTCGGGTGGGCCACGTTCAGTGCCTTGTCCACCAGCAGTTGCACACCTTCGAGCATCCGGCAGATGCCAAGCGCGACGTTGCGTTGGGAACCGTCGATTTCAAAGGCCATATGGTTGGCGATGTCGCAGATGGACGCCAGGTCCTGGGAGGCATTGACCAGCAAGGTTTCGGTGCCCAGGTCGGCGCGCACGGTGAAGAGGCCATCGCTGGGTTCGGGGATGGGTTTGCCGGGGTTGAGGTAGTGATTGATCGCGCGGTAGGCCACTTCGTGCAGGGTGCTGATGTCGAAGTCTGGATGGCTTGGGGGATTTGGGCTGTCTTTAATCATGGTGAAGCTCCTTTATAAATGGAACTGCCACGATTCGCGGTCAAACGAAAGAGGGTGGCAGCTATACGCGGGTTGACCGACCGGCCAAAAGGAGCAAAACCGGCATACCCGAAGGTATCCCGCGCACAGCTGCCGCGACACGATACCTCAGACGTAAAAAAACGCCCAATATCGGTGTTAGCGCATTTGCTCTTTTGAAGTCGGACGGTCAAATCCGGTCGCTGAATTGGCAGCGACGACGAGAGGTTAATCAGCCCTTTTCCGAGCCACAACCTGAAACCCTTGTCGGAAACTTCCGAGAGCCGCAAAGCCTGCGCGCTATGATCGTTCCCACGCTTTGCGTGGGAACGCATCCGGTGACGCTCCGCGTCACGACCTCAAGAGCAGACGCAGAGCGTCCGGGGCGGCATTCCCACGCAGAGCGTGGGAACGATCTTTGAGCAGGTCTTGAAACCCTTATACACACCACCGCATCCAGCCCACCCCCAACAGCATTAGCACGCCGACGCCCAGCAATAGGGCGTGCGCCGGCCGCATACGGCGAATGCGGTCTTGCAGTACACCGATGCCGCAGAGCGCGATCAGCACCGCGAACGCCCAGCGCGGCAGGCGGGCGGTGATGCCCAAGCGGTTGCGTCTATTGGGTTTGATAGGCGAAGTGTTGCGCTTTGAGGTGTAGTGGAACGTCATGGACGAATCCTTTCGCACATGGTGAATGGGTAAGCCAATCGATGATTGGGCGCTTGACTGGCTAACCTAACGGATTTTGCGGGTTCGGCAACCTGTGAGAATTGACAGTTTTTTAGACTGTTTGGGCCCTCAGCTGATGTTCAACCTGCGCAGCAAGCTATACCAGGGCACACCGATGCCTGTTCAGAGCCGCATGTATCCCATGCAACAACGAAATCTGGATCCGGCAAACCGGTCCCTACAGGTGGTTGGGGAGCTGTGTTTACACCCACAAAAAATGCGCCCCTGAGGGCGCATTTTTTTGTTCGGTCAGCTACCGCCTATTCAGGCAATCGCATCCCAAGCCCGATCACCGTGCTCGTCTTTAATCCGAGTCGGCAGGCCCATCACGTCCAGCGCTTTGAGGAACGGCTCAGCCGGCAGCTCTTCAACGTTGGCCATGTGCTTCACATCCCACTCACCACGCGCAACCAGCAGCGCAGCGGCCACCGGAGGCACGCCTGCGGTGTAGGAGATGCCTTGGCTGTCAGTTTCAGCAAAGGCTTCTTCATGGCAGGCCACGTTGTAGATGAACAGCTCGCGTGGCTGGCCATCCTTGGTGCCCTTGACCAGGTCACCGATGCAGGTTTTGCCGGTGTAGCCTGGGGCGAGCGAAGACGGGTCGGGCAGCACGGCCTTGACCAGTTTCAGCGGCACCACTTCCAGGCCTTCGGCGGTGGTGACCGGTTTTTCGGAGAGCAGGCCGAGGTTTTTCAGTACGGTGAACACGTTGATGTAGTGTTCGCCGAAGCTCATCCAGAAACGCACGTTGGGCACGTCGAGGTTTTTCGACAGCGAGTGCACTTCATCGTGGCCGGTCAGGTACAGGTTTTGCGAACCGACTACCGGCAGGTCGTCGGTGCGTTTGACTTCGAACATGGTGTTGCTGGTCCACTGGCTGTTCTGCCAGCTCCACACCTGCCCGGTGAATTCGCGGAAGTTGATTTCCGGGTCGAAGTTGGTGGCGAAGTATTTGCCATGGCTGCCGGCATTGACGTCGAGAATGTCGATCGAATCAATGCGGTCGAAATGCTGTTGCTGTGCCAACGCGGCATACGCGTTGACCACACCCGGGTCGAAGCCCACGCCAAGGATGGCGGTGATGTTCTTCTGTTTGCACTCTTCCAGGTGGTTCCATTCGTAGTTGCCGTACCACGGCGGGGTCTCGCAGACCTTGCCCGGCTCTTCGTGGATGGCGGTGTCGAGGTACGCAACGCCGGTGTCGATGCAGGCACGCAGTACCGACATGTTGAGGAAGGCGGAGCCTACGTTGATGACGATCTGCGAGTCGGTCTCGCGGATCAGGGCCTTGGTCGCTTCCACGTCCAGGGCGTTCAGCGCGAAGGCCTGGATGTCGGCGGGAACCTTGAGGCTACCCTTGGCCTTGACGCTGTCGATGATGGCCTGGCATTTGGAGATGTTGCGCGACGCGATAGCAATACGACCGAGTTCGTCGTTGTGCTGCGCGCACTTGTGGGCCACCACCTTGGCGACACCTCCTGCACCAATGATAAGAACGTTCTTTTTCAATTGCTTTATCTCTCCTTTATCCGCCAGCTTACGAAAGGCTGGACAGGTAGTCGTCGTAACCAAATTCACGAACCACCTCGACTGTACCGTCGAGTTGTTTCACTACGATGGACGGCATTTTCAGGCCGTTGAACCAGTTTTTCTTGACCATGGTGTAGCCCGCGGTGTCGATAAACGACAGCCGATCGCCGATGGCCAGCGGACGATCAAATTGGTATTCGCCGAAAATGTCCCCGGCCAGGCAGGATTTGCCGCACACCATGTAGGTGTGCTCACCCTCGCTTGGCGCCAGCTTGGCGTTGAGGCGGTAGATCAGCAGGTCCAGCAGGTGAGCTTCGATGGAGCTGTCGACCACGGCGAGGTTTTTGCCGTTGTAGAGAGTGTCGAGCACGGTGACTTCCAGCGAGGCGCTGTTGGTGATCGCCGCTTCGCCGGGTTCCAGGTACACCTGCACGCCGTACTTCTCGGAGAACGCCTTCAATCGTGCGCAGAACGCGTCGATGGCATAGTCTTCACCGGTAAAGTGAATGCCGCCGCCGAGGCTGACCCACTTGACCTTGTGCAGCAGCGCACCGAAGCGTTCTTCGATGGTGCCGAGCATTTTGTCGAACAGGCTGAAGTCGCCGTTCTCGCAGTTGTTGTGGAACATGAAGCCGGAGATTTGCTCGATCACGCCTTCGATCTTCACCGGGTCCCATTCGCCCAGACGGCTGAAGGGGCGTGCCGGGTCGGCCAGCAGGTAGTCGGAACTGCTCACCTGTGGGTTCACGCGCAGGCCACGGGTCTTGCCCTCGGAACGCTCGGCAAAACGCTGCAGCTGGCTGATCGAGTTGAAGATGATCTTGTCGCAGTTATCCAGCATCTCTTCGATTTCATCGTCGGCCCAGGCCACGCTGTAGGCGTGTGCCTCACCTTCGAACTTCTGGCGGCCGAGCTTCAACTCATACAGCGACGACGAGGTGGTGCCGTCCATGTATTGCTGCATCAGGTCGAACACCGACCAGGTGGCGAAGCACTTGAGCGCCAGCAGCGCCTTGGCGCCGGACTGTTCGCGCACGTAAGCAATCTTCTGCATGTTGACCAGAAGCTTCTGTTTATCGATGAGGTAGTACGGCGTTTTGATCATTTTTCAGAGCCTGCGGCGGTGCCTGCCAAAAAAGGACACGCATTGTGCCCGCACTTGGGACAGATCGAAAGGTTAGTCAGCGGAATTTGCTCGCCCGGTTATAAGCTGGCCTGTGAATATGACAGCCTGTGGGTATGATGAGTCGCATTGCAAACGGATCCCGGCTTTGGCGACGAGAGGTGAGAATGGACGCATGGACACTGCATTGGCTGGAAGCCTCGGGGAGCCTGGCGGAGTTTCGCCCTGAGCTGATCCGTGAATTTGAAGCCGCCTACGGGGCAATTGCCGAGCTGATGCCGCCGCCGCGCCTGGATGTCCTGGTCCAGCGATTGCCTGGGGAAACCCTCCCGGAGCTGGGCCTGGTCGGCCGCGCTTATCGCAGCACGATGTTCAGCATGACCCTTGACCCCGACAACCCGAATTTCCTGGCCAGTTTGCGCAGTGGCTCGCTGCGTCGGCATGTGGTGCATGAGGTGCATCATTGCCTGCGCATGGCGGGGCCGGGGTATGGCTGGACGCTGGGGGAGGCGATGATCAGCGAAGGTCTGGCCGGACAGTTTGTGCGGCGGGTACTGGGCAGTGAGCCGGAGCTGTGGGAGAGGGCGCTTACACCCGAGGAGCTGCTGAGTTCGCCGGTAGAGCTCCAGCTTCTGGAGGCTACGTATTACGACCACAGCGAATGGTTCTTTGGCACCGGGGCAAGGCCCAGGTGGTTGGGGTACACGCTGGGTTATCAGATGGTAGGTGCCTGGCTGGCGAAGCAAGGCGAGGTGGACGCCGCCACATGGGTCAACGTGCTCGCCCAAGACATACTCGCCAACGCTACCCGGGAAGGGCTCGTGACCCAGCCTTGAAGCACAAAACCACCAAGCAACCCTCATCCCCTGTGGGAGCCGTCGAGCTTTAGCGAGGCCGCGAAGGCGGCGGCACAGCCGATAAACAGGCTGCCTGACAACCGCTATCGCAGCCTCGCTGAAGCTCGACAGCTCCCACATAAGACTTTCAGCGGATGACAAAAACCCATCCACGCTGACATTAAACCGTCATCTCCCCATCGCCTGAATGCCACATTCCCTCGCTACTGTCCTCGCCAATGAGATCGATCTCAAAGCGAGTGACAATGACCGACCTGAAAGACGTTGCGCAGCTGGCCGGGGTGTCCCGTGCCACTGCCGCCCGCACCTTTGCCTCCCCCGACCAAGTG
Organism: Pseudomonas sp. MONT-RG-20F-20-E-7-02; assembly: GCF_022662395.1. Classification (NCBI taxonomy): domain Bacteria; kingdom Pseudomonadati; phylum Pseudomonadota; class Gammaproteobacteria; order Pseudomonadales; family Pseudomonadaceae; genus Pseudomonas; species Pseudomonas sp. MONT-RG-20F-20-E-7-02. Next base: position 174,275 of record NZ_JAKNQN010000010.1, on the reverse strand, counting down.
CGCCCGGCCACCCGTGAACAGGTGTTCGCCGCCGCCCGCGAGTTGGGCTTTCGGCCTAACTTGCTCGGCCGCCAACTGCGCCTGCAAACCACCAACCTGATCGGCGTGGTGGTGCCCAACCTGCTCAACCCGGTGTTCGCCGAGCAGGTCCAGGCCATGGAGCGTGCCGCTCGACTGCGCGGCTACAGCCTGTTGCTGGCGACCACCGACTACAGCAGCGAGCGCGAAAGCATCGTGGTGGAAGAATTGCTGCGCCAGCGTGTCGATGGCCTGGTGCTGACGGTCACCGACGCCGAAAGCAACAGCGTGCTCAACAGCCTTGCCAACGAACAAACGCCGTTCGTGCTGGCCTATCACCAGCCGAGCAACCCCAACTACAGCGCCGTGTCGGTCGACAACCGCGCGGGCATGGCCCTGGCCACGCGTTATTTGCTGGAAGCGGGGCACCGGCGCATCAGCATGGTCGCCGGCCCCGCGTTGCAGTCCGACCGCGCCCGGCTGCGCTACGCCGGGTATTGCGACGCGATGCGCGAGTACGGCCTTAGAAGCCGTGCCGTGATTGAAATGCCGGCCCACACCCTGGCCGAGTTCGCGGCAATCGAGCCGTTTCTCCAAGGCCCACAGGCGCCGACCGCGCTGGTGTGTTCCAACGATTTCCTCGCGATCAGCCTGATCGCCGAGCTGCGCCGCAACGCCTGGAATGTGCCCGAGCAACTCTCGGTGATGGGCTTTGACGGCATCGCCCTCGGCACCCAGATGCACCCGACGCTGTGCAGCGTGGTGCAGCCCATCGGCCTGTTGGCCAGCACTGTGATTGATCAACTGCTGGCGCAAATCGCCGGCAACGCTCCGATTTCCCATTGCCTGCCGTGCCATATCCGGCCCGGCGACAGCACTCAACCCCTTGAGGAGACACCTGATGCGCGCGTTCAGTAAAACCCTGGCAGCCGTGCTGCTGTGCGGCATGGCCAGCCTGGCCCAGGCCGCCGAAACCGCAATTTGCTACAACTGCCCGCCGGACTGGGCCGACTGGGGCAGCCAACTCAAGGCCATCGCCGTCAGCACCGGCGTGCAAGTGCCGCTGGACAACAAGAACTCCGGCCAGTCCCTGGCGCAGTTGGTGGCCGAAAAGGCCGCGCCGGTGGCGGACGTGGTGTATTACGGCGTGACCTTCGGCCTGCAGGCGCAAAAAGCCCAGGTGGTCGGCACCTACAAACCCAAGGGCTGGGAGCAGATCCCCGCGGGCTTGAAAGACCCGGCCGGGCACTGGTTTGCGATCCACTCGGGCACCTTGGGCATCATGGTCAACGTCGATGCGCTGGGCGGCTTGCCGGTGCCGCAAAGCTGGGCTGACCTGCTCAAACCTGAATACAAAGGCATGGTCGGTTACCTCGACCCGTCCAGCGCCTTCGTTGGCTACGTCTCCGCCGTGGCGATCAACCGCGCGCTGGGTGGCGACCTGGATAACTTCGCCCCGGCCATCGACTACTTCCAGAAACTGGCCAAAAACGCGCCCATCGTGCCCAAGCAAACCGCCTACGCGCGGGTGCTGTCCGGTGAGTTGCCGATCCTGGTGGACTACGACTTCAACGCCTACCGCGCCCGTTACAAGGACAACGCCAACGTCGCATTCGTGATCCCCAAAGAGGGCAGCATCAGCGTGCCGTACGTGATGAGCCTGGTGGCCAACGCGCCGCACCGCGCGAACGCCGAGAAGGTCCTCGATTTCGTGCTCTCCGATGAAGGCCAGGCGCTGTGGGCCAAGGCTTACCTGCGCCCGGTGCGCCCAATGAAGATGCCGGCCGACGTCGCCGCGCAGTTCCTGCCCGACAGTGATTACGCGCGTGCCGGTGTGGTGGACTACGAAAAAATGGCCGCCGTGCAGGAAGCCTTCGCCGCCCGTTACCTGAACGAGGTCAAGTAAGTGGCCGCATCGGCAAAACAGGCCGCCTGGGCATTGGCCCCGGCGTTTGCGGTGCTGCTCGCGTTCTGGCTGTTGCCGCTGGCGCACCTGATGGTGCTCGGCGCCGAGAGTCGCGACAGCCAAGGCAGCGGTTATTGGCAGGTGCTGAGCAGCACGCAGTATTTGGGCAGCCTGGCGCAAACCTGTGTGCTGGCTGTTGTCGTGACGCTGGCGGCGTTGCTGATTGGCGGAATCAGTGGCGTATTTCTCGCACGTCAGCAGTTCTTCGGCCGTTCGGCATTGGTGGCCTTGCTCACGTTTCCCCTGGCGTTTCCCGGCGTGGTGGTGGGTTTTCTGGTGATCCTGCTGGCCGGGCGCCAAGGCCTGTTTGCGGCCCTGGGCCTGCAACTGGCCGGTGAGCGCTGGATCTTTGCGTACTCGCTGGCGGGGTTGTTTGTCGGCTACCTGTACTTCTCGATTCCACGGGTGATTCTCACGGTGATGGCCGCGTGCGAAAGCCTCGACCGCAGCCTTGAGGAAGCTGCACATTCGTTGGGGGCAGGGCATTGGCGCGTGGTGTGCGACGTGATTGTGCCGGGCCTCGCGCCGGCATTGGCATCTTGCGGGGCGATTTGCTTCGCCACATCCATGGGCGCATTCGGCACGGCCTTTACCTTGGGCACGCGACTCAACGTCACCCCGGTGGCGATCTACAACGTGTTCACCAACTACGCCAACTTTGCCGTCGCCGCGGCACTGTCGGTGGTGCTCGGCGCGGTGACCTGGGCGGTGTTGCTGCTCACGCGCCGCCTGGTGAAAAACGCGGGGACCGTCCTGTGAAGCGCTCATCGCTGTTTGTGATTCAACTGCTGTTCACCTTGCTGGTGTGTGCCTTCATGTTGGTGCCAGTGCTGATGTCACTGCTGGCCGGGTTGACGCGTAACTTCTTCGTCGGCCTGTCCAGCGGCTTGACCTTCGACTGGCTGGTGCAGGTGTGGCAGGCCTATTCGCCGACCGTGTGGTTGTCGCTGCAACTGGCCGTGGCCTGTGCGGTGTGCGTCTGCGTGATCGGCGTGCCGGCAGCCTACGCCTTGGTGCGCATGAACAACCGCTTCAGCCGTGCCTTCGAGGAACTGATGGTGCTGCCGGTGGCAATGCCGGGGCTGGCCAGTGCGCTGGCGTTGCTGCTGACGTACGGCCAGTTCGGCAGTTTCCGCAGCAGTTGGTTGTTCATCCTCGTCGGCCATGTGCTGTTCACCTTGCCGTTCCTCGTACGCCCGGTGATGGCGGTGATGCAACGCCAGCAACTGCCGGTGTTGGAGGAGGCCGCTGCCAGCCTTGGCGCCGGGCCGATCAAGCGCTTTTTCAGCGTGGTGGTGCCCAACTGCCGGGCCGGGATTCTCGCCGGTGTGCTGATGGTGGTGACCCTGAGCCTGGGTGAATTCAACCTGACCTGGATGCTGCACACGCCGATGACCAAGACGCTGCCCGTGGGCCTGGCCGACAGCTACGCCTCGGCGCGCCTGGAAATCGCCAGCGCCTACACCCTTATCTTTTTGCTGATGATCGTGCCGCTGCTGATTGCGCTGCAGGCCATCAGTGCCCGTTTGTCCCGTGGAGAGCGTCGATGACCGCTATCACTATCCGCCTGCAGGGCTGTCGCAAGGCATTCGCCGACGGCACCGTGGCCGTGCATGACCTGAACCTGACCGTCGAAGGCGGCGAAACCCTGGCGATTCTCGGCCCGTCCGGCTGTGGCAAAACCACGACCTTGCGCCTGATTGCAGGGCTGGAGCGCCCGGATGTGGGCCAAGTGTTTTTCGGTGACCAGGACGTCACCCGTCTGCCCATCGAGCGGCGTGATGTGGGCATGGTGTTCCAGAATTACGCGCTGTTTCCCAACCTGGACGTGGCCGGCAACATTGTCTACGGCTTGAAGATTCGCGGCGTGCCCGCGCCTGAGCGCAACAAGCGCTGCGAGGAATTGTTGGAACTGGTGGGCTTGCAGCACCACGGCCAGCGCAGCATCCATGAACTCTCGGGCGGCCAGCGTCAGCGTGTGGCCTTGGCCCGCGCGCTCGCGCCGCGCCCCAAAGTGCTGTTGCTTGATGAGCCGTTGGCGGCCCTGGATGCGCAATTGCGCGAGCGCCTGCGCAGTGAGTTGGATCAACTGCTGCGCGGGCTTGGCATTACCTCGGTGTTCGTCACCCACGACCAGGGCGAAGCCATGGCCCTGGGCGACCGCATTCTGGTGATGGAGCAGGGGCGCGTGGCGCAACTGGCCAGCCCACGGGAAATCTACCAGCAACCGGCCAATGCATTCGTCGCAGGCTTCGTCGGCAACCTCAATGCCTTCACGGTGCTGGAGCGCAGCGCCCATGGCCTGAAAGTCTGCGGCGGTGAGCTGCCCTGGCACACCGCTGACTTACCGAGCACTGTCTACTGCCGCCCCGAACACCTGCGTGTCATGGAAGACGAAGGGCATTTGCACGGCCATCTGTTGGCGCAGTTCTTCCAGGGCGCGCAAAGCCGCCTGCTGGTGGATGTCGGCGGCCCGCAACCGTTGCTGGTGGACAGCAGCGACAACCAACTGCACTGCGTCGGCGCGCCGATTGCCCTGGCGATTGCGCCGCACATGTTGTTCACCCTGAATACGTGAGTCTTTATTTTGAACCGTCCGTTTGTTGTTGCTCAAATCAGCGACCTGCACCTTAAAGCCGGCAACCGCCTCACCTATGGCGTGGTCGATACCCTGGGCGCACTACGCCGCGCCGTCGACCATCTGAACGCCAGTTACCCACGCCCCGATATCGTGGTGATCAGCGGCGACCTGGTGGACTTCGGCCGCGCCGATGAATACGCCGTGCTGCACCCGGAATTGGCGCGCCTGCACATGCCGTGCTACCTGGTGCCCGGCAACCACGACACACGCGGGCCGTTGCTGGAGGCCTTCGCTGATCACGCCTATTTACCCGCGTCGGCAGACGGCCCGCTGGATTGGGTCGTGGATAAACACCCGTTGCGGTTGATCGGTCTCGATTCGACCATTCCCGGTGGTCATGGCGGCCAACTGCTCGACAGCCAGTTGCAGTGGCTCGACGCGCAATTGGCACTGCGCCCCGAGGCCCCGACCTTGCTGATCCTGCACCACCCGCCGTTTATCAGCGGCATCGGCCATATGGACCGCGAGCCCTTTATCAACGCCGCCGCCCTGGAGCAAGTGGTCGCCCGCCACCCGCAAGTGGAACGGCTGTTGTGCGGGCACCTGCACCGGCCGATGCAACGGCGGTTCGGCGGCAGTCTGAGTTGTGTGTGCCCCGGCACCTCGCACCAGATCGTGCTCGACCTGCAAGACGCTGCGCCTGCGCATTTCAACCTGGAACCGGCGGGCTACTTGCTGCACCGCTGGGATGAACAGCAGGGTTTGATCAGCCACAACGGCGTGTTCGGGGATTACCCGGGGCCGTATCCGTTTTATGACGCTCATGGATTGATTGACTGAGGTTTTACGGAGGTTCACTTCACTCAACTAAGCACTTAAACGTTCGTTAACGCGGCGGCCAACCGAGTTTGGCCGCGTGCATCCTGCTGCCCTTTTTATGCGCCCGGAACTTGGATTCCGCGCCGGAGTTCGTCCTGATGAAAGCCACTTTGAATACACTAAGCGTATTGACCGGCGGCCTGGGCATTGCCCTGAGCCCCTTGGCCTCGGCTGATTTCCTGAGCGACAGCACAGCCAACTTGAACATGCGCAACTTCTACTTCAATAACGACAACCGCGACGGCACTGCCGCACCGTCGAAGACCGAAGAGTGGGGCCAGGCGTTTATCCTCAACTACCAATCGGGTTTCACCGACGGCACCGTCGGCTTTGGTCTGGATGCCGTCGGCATGCTCGGCGTGACCCTCGACAGCGGCGCCGGCCGCCATGTGGGCAGTTCGATGATCCCCAACGATGACGGCAAGGCCGCCGACAGCTGGGCGCGCGGTGGTGCGACGGCCAAGGCGCGTTTTGCCAAGACCGAGCTGCGCTACGGTTACTTGCGCCCGAATCTGCCGATCCTGGTGAGCAACGATGGCCGCCTGTTGCCGCAATCCTTCGAAGGCGGGCAGATCACCAGCAAAGACATCGACAACCTGACCCTGATCGGCGGCCAGCTGCAACACACCACCGGCCGTGGCTCCAGCGACCGCAGCGGCCTGGCGGCGGCGGGCGGCACTCAAGAGAGCAATAAATTCAACTATGCAGGTTTGGATTACCAAGTGAACAAGGACCTGTTGGTCCAGTATTACTACGCCAACCTCGAAGACTATTACCAGCAGCACTTTGCCGGTTTGATCCATGTATTGCCGTTGGGTGACTACGGCTCATTGAAAACCGACCTGCGTTACTTCAATACCACTTCCGACGGCAAGAACAGCAGCGCCGCCGGGCGTGCCGAAGGCTATAAGTTCAGCGGCTATACCAAGAACGGCAACGGCGAAATCGACAACAACACCTGGAGCGCCGCGTTCATTTACTCGCTGGGCCCGCATGCGATCACGGCGGGCTATCAGCAAGTCTCCGACGACAGCAACTTCGCCCAACTCAACCAGGGCGGCCTGGTCAACAAAGGCGAGGGCGGTTCCAGCCTGTACCTCTACACCGACCGCACCGTGCAGACCTTCATCCAGGCCGGCGAGCGCACCGCGTTTGCGCAATACGCCTACGACTTCGTCGCGCTGGGCCTGCCCGGCCTGAAGGCTTCGGTGATGTACTTGAAAGGCGACCACATCCTCACCACCGACGGCAACACTGCCAGCGAGTGGGAGCGGGACATCTCCCTGGATTACGTGGTGCAAAGCGGCACGTTCAAAAACGTCGGGTTCGGCTGGCGTAACGGCGTGTCGCGCAGTGAAGTGGCGCGGGACCAGGATCAGAATCGGGTGTTTGTGAGTTATTCGATTCCGTTGCTGTAACGATGGCGCCTTAACACTCTAGCTGTGGCGAGCGGGCTTCGTGTGGCGAGCGGGCTTGTTGTGGCGAGCGGGCTTGCCCCGCGTTGGGTGGCGAAGCCGCCCTAAAACCAGGCAACGCGGTTTGTCTGAATAAATGCGGTGATCTTACTGGGGCTGCTGCGCAGCCCAACGCGGGGCAAGCCCGCTCGCCACGACAAGCCCGCTTGCCACAATAAGCCCGCTCGCCACGACAAGCCCGCTTGCCACAATAAGCCCGCTCGCCACGACAAGCCCGCTGCCACAACAAGCCCGTTGGCCACAGTTGATCTTTATCGATCACACCACGCGGTTTCTGCCTGCGCCCTTGGCTTCATACAATTGCATGTCCGCCCGCTTGAGCAGCGCCAGCGAATCACGGTCCGTAGGCTGCGCGATACTCACCCCAATACTCACTGTCACCTGGTCCACTGTCGGAAACTGTGCGGCCGCCACGGCCGCACGGATTTTCTCGGCGACCACGTCGGGGCTGTCGGGTTCTTCGACTTCCGGCAGCAATACCGCAAATTCTTCACCGCCGTAACGCGCGACAAAATCGGTGGCGCGGGTGGTGCTTTCGATCAGCGCCGCCAGTTGGCACAGCACGTCGTCGCCGACGGCGTGGCCATACGTGTCGTTGACGCGCTTGAAGTAGTCGGCGTCGATCAGCAGCAGGGCGAAGGCACGTCCGGTGCGCTGGAACAGCAGGCTGTTCTCGGCAAGTTTTTCGTCGAAGCGGCGGCGGTTGAAGACGCCGGTGAGGGCGTCGTGGGTGGCCAGTTTCAGCAGGTCGGCATTTGCCTGGGTGAGGTCGGCGGTGCGTTGGGCGACGGTGGCTTCCAGGGACGCGTTGGCGTCTTGCAGCTCGCGCTCTTTGCTGAGCAGTGACTGGGTCATGCTGCTGATGGATTGGCCCAACTGCGCGATTTCCAGCACCGAATGCTCTTGGGGGAAGACGGCGCCGGGCTTCTGGTCTTGCACTTGCTTGGCCGACCAGGCCAGGCGCTCGATGGGTCGGCTCAGGCTCGACGCCAGGTAGTACGCCACCAGCCCGAACACGATGGCGGCGAGCACGCCGAGTATCAGCAATTTGTAGAGCAGCACCCGCGCTGGTTGCAGCGCGATGTCCAGCGGTTGGCGCACCATGATGTACCAGGACAGGTTGGCGTTCGAGGGGCTTGGCACAGCCACCGATGCGCTGACGTAACCGTGGCCGCTGGTCCAGCCCGACGGTGCGCGCAGGCTGGCGGGGGGCATTTGCTCACCCGCGAGTATCTCGGGGTAAAGCACCTTGCCGTCGAAGTCGATGATCAGGGCTTCAATGTTGGACGTGGCGTCCTTTTGCATCACTGCCGAATCGACGATTTGCGTTACCCAACTCCAGTGCGCATGGGCACCGAGCACGCCAATCGTCTCGCCCTTGGCATTGCGAATCGGCGCGGCAAAGTCGATAAACCGCAACGGCTCGCCATTCGCCGCGCCCGGTAGCAGCTTGGCGAGCAACACCGCTTCGTGGGGATCGCCGGTGTATTCGCCACGCATGCCTGCCTGGAACCAGGGCCGCTGCTGCACCGATTGATTCACCAGCAAGCCGTTGACCGCCTGGCGCACGCGGCCCTCGGCATCGGCCACGCCCATCCACGCGTACTCGGCGCGTGACTGGGTACGCAGTTCCATCAGGGGCAGGATGTCCGGCGCGTCCAGGTCACCCTTGCGCAGCACCGGTGCCTTGCTCAGCAGTGACACTTCCAGTTGGCGCTCGCGCAACTGGACGGCCAATAGCGCGGCTGTCGAGCGCGCCGTGCCGAGCAGCGAATTGCCGCTGGCCTGCTTCATCTGCTCGGTGGCGATATGCCCGACATAAAAGCCTACGATCAACAGGGTGAGCAGTGATAAACCGGCAAACCATAAGGTCAGGTGACTGCGCAGGCTGGCTTTGATCATGGGAACTCATTTGAGTGTTTATTTTGGCCCATGGTATGCGCAATGGATGGGGAACAGCCAGCGGCAGGCCAGCAAGGCGCAACCACAAACGTACAAGATTCAACGTCAACCGCCTCAGTAGACTCGCCTGACTTCTTCTACTGCAGGTTCTCCATGGACATTTTCCTCTACGCCTTCAGCGTCATGTACAGCCCCGGTCCCGTGAATTTAATGGGTCTTAACGCTGGCCTCACCGGCAAGTTCCGTCGCTCCAGCGGGTTCTACTTCGGCGTGGGCTGCGCGATGCTGCTGATGTTCGTGCTGTTCGGCTACACCGGCGAGGCGATTATTTCCCAGGCGGCGCTGCCGTATATCTCGCTGGTCGGCGGCGTGTATACGTTGTACCTCGCGTATCAAGTGTTCACGGCCCGCACGGTGGTTGAAGACGCTTCGAGCGCGCCGGTCAAGGCGCTCACGTTCTGGAATGGACTGGTGATTCAGTTGCTCAACCCCAAGGGCATCGTCGCGGTGTTGCCGATTACCAGTGTGATGTTGCCGGCGGCGCATATTACCGGGGCGTCCATCGCCGGAGTGTCGGCGTTGCTCGGGCTCGGCGCGGTCGGGGCGCCGTGGGTCTATGCCTTGCTGGGCGCGGTGCTGGGACGGCGTATCAACGGGGCGACGGCGTTTACAGTGTTCAACCGCTGCATGGGGTTGGCGCTGGCTGGCTGTGCGTATTTCATGCTTCACGCGTTCTATTTGCACATCACCGGCGATTAGGTAGGGGATGTGGGGCAGTATGTGCCCCGAAACCAGGCGCCCGCGTTGTCTGTGCCACTATGCGGCGCCTGTATTGGGGCTGCTTTGCAGCCCGGCGCGGGGAAAGCCCGCTCGCCACAAAAAGCTTAATCGCCACCTCAGGCGAGCCGGTCAAACCCCTTCAAGCGATACAGCAGCACCGACGCCGCCCAACTGGCGATAAAGATGCCGATGATGATGTAGCCCAGCATCCCGAAACTGTCGTTCAGGCTGCCGATAAAGCCCCAGAAATTTCCCTTGAGTTCCAGCTGATCCGCGATCAGCCCCAAGGCTTCGATGCTGCCGATGATCACGGCCACTACCACCGACACCAAGGTGATGCTCATGTTGTAGTAGATCTTGCGGATCGGCTTCATGTACGCCCAGCCGTAAGCGCCGAGCATCAGGTGGCCGTCCAGTGTGTCCACCAGCGACATGCCGGCGCTGAACAGCAGCGGGAACACCATGATCGACCACGGCGACAAGCCCTGCGCCGCTTGCGTGGCGGAAATGCCCAGCAGGGCGATTTCGGTGGCGGTATCAAACCCCAGGCCGAACAGAAACCCCAACGGGTACAAGTGCCAACTGCGGCTGATCAGGCGAAACAGCGGGCGAAAGATGCGCGCCATAAAACCGCGATCCGCCAGCAGCAGGTCGAAATCCTCCTCGACGTAGGCGCCGCCCTGGCGCACGTGGCGCCAGGCTTTGTAGATTGAACGCAGGATCACCAGGTTCATCAGCGCGATCACCAGCAGAAACAGCGCCGACACCGACGTGCCAATCACACCGCCGACGGCCTTGAACGCCTCGAAATGCTCCTTCAGGGTGGCGGCGGTAAAGGCCACGGCAATCGAGGCCAGCACCACCACCGACGAATGCCCCAGGGAGAAAAAGAACCCCACGGCCACCGGGCGCTTTTGCTCTTGCATCAGCTTGCGGGTGGCGTTGTCGATGGCGGCGATATGGTCGGCGTCCACTGCGTGGCGCAGGCCGAAACTGTAGGCGAGCAGGGCGGTACCGAGTAACACTGGGTGCTCATGAAACGCCACCAGCGCCCAGAGCCAGGCGCCGACGTTTATGGCGATCAAGAGGCCATAAATGCCAAACAGCTTGCTGCGCACTTGGCTATTGGAATCACTGAAAACCTGGGCAAGACGGTGGATCATCAGGTAAATCCTATGTGCGGTGGCGCGACCGCTCCGACGCGGAAGCGGCTCCAGAAGGGAAACTTAATGGATTCTTATGGCATCAATGATGAAATTTGCAGGGCATTCTCTGCGGTACACATGGAGGCAATGATGACGAGCATGAACGGGCAACCGGCCGAGGCGGTGATTGAGTTCTGGAAGCAGGCGGGGCCCAAGCGCTGGTTTGCCAAGGACGACGCCTTCGACGCGGCGTTTCGCGACACCTTCCACACCACGCACATGCAAGCCGCGCGGCGCGAGCTGGAAGGCTGGCTGGATACTGCGCACGGCGCGCTGGCCTTGCTGATCCTGCTGGATCAGTACCCGCGCAACGCCTTTCGCGGCACCGCGCATATGTTTGCCACCGACCCGCTGGCCCGTTTATACGCGCAGCGCATGGTCGACGCCGGGCTGGATCAGTTGATCGAACCCGAGCTGCGCGCGTTCTGTTATCTGCCGTTTGAACACTCGGAAGAGCCGGCCGATCAGCAGCGCTCGTTGGCCCTCAATCAGCACCTGGATGCCAGCACCTACCACTGGGCCAAGGAGCATGCCGCGATCATCGAGCGGTTTGGGCGCTTTCCGCATCGCAATGCGCTGTTGGCCCGCGTAACCACTGAGCAAGAGCGCGAGTTTCTGGATAAAGGCGGTTTTGCCGGCTAAACCTGCGCCAGGCTTTCCTTGGTGCGTGCCGGGCGAAAACGCCGCAGGCCCTTGAGGTCGACCGCCCAGCGCAACGCTTCGGTGGCCGACGGGCGCGGGCCTTGGGTGATCGCGTGTTCATCTGTGGTGAGTGCACCCAGGTAGCCTTGGGCACCGCCGCGCTCGCTCCAGTAGTGGGTGTGGCTGAGCCATGAACGTGCGAGCCAGCCTTTGCCCTTGCCCACAGTCACCGGCAAATCCAGCACGCCTGCGCCCATCACCGGCTTGACCGGGCCGCCGACGATGTCGCCAAACAGGCCAAACGGCGCCGGGAAGTACAGGTTGGTCCAGCGCGTCACCGCAAACGCCGCCGCGTGGTGCAGGTAGTACGGCGTGAACGGTTGTTGGCCGAGCATCACTGGCTGGCGCGCATTGTAGCCGTAGCCTTTTTCGTCCTCGGTCGGCGGGCAGGCCGGGGCTTCGCGGCGTTCCATGCGCTTTTTGAAGTCACTCACGCTGCGGCCCAGCAACAGGCTGGCGTGGGCCATCGGGCTGCCGACGGTGACCAGATCAGTGATGCGCCATGGGTTGCCCAGGCCGCGCTGTTCGATAAAGGCTTCGGCCTGCTGCTCGCGAAACTTCAAGATGCTGCCGAGGCTGCCGTCCAGCGCTGCGCCGGCTTTAGGCAGTGTGTCTTTGATCACCGGTTGCAACGCTTCGTGATCGGCATAGCGGCTGGCCAGTTCGCGATTGCTGGGGATGACCTTGGTCAGTTGATCGTGGTGTTCGTGCCAGAGGTAGCCGACGATATCGTAGGCAATCACACTGCCCAGGCTGTGGCCGACCACGATGATGCGGTCGTAGTCGCCCTTATTGTGCAGCGCGCGCAGCAAGGTCACGCCGTCGGCACGAATCTGCTCACGCACCACCACGTTCTGCGGGTTGGGGCTGAGGTAACGCGCGGCGTCGCCGAGGTAGGACAGCGCGGAATAGCGCAGCCCCAGGCCGATAGCGGCAAGCAGTAGCGGCACCAGTGCGAAGGGGTTGTCGGTGTGTTCGAACTGGCCCCAGGCGGTCGCGAGGGTGCCGGTGGCGATCAGCACCAACAGCAGCATCACGGCCCAGCGCGTGGTGCGCCAGATCGGCACGATGGCCTCCGGGATGTCGCGACGGGGGCGCTTGAAAATGTCCCAGAGCCAACCGAGCAAATGGCCGACTTTGGTGCCCTGCATCTTGTGGGCCCAGTAGTACTCGTAGAAATCCGTGCTGGTGCGGCCTGACGACTTCAATACGCGCAGGTCAAAATTGCGCGACAACCTGTCCGGCTTGCTCCAGTACAGGGGGCTGCCGCTTTGCGTGTCGGCGGCAATCATTGCATCCACAAAGCCATGCAGGGTGTCCATCGGGCGCTGCTCGCCGATCCCATGAATGACGACAACTGCTTGTTTCATAAGCTGATCTTTCCTTGAACGCTTCGAATGGTGGGGCGTGTTCGCAGACTAGCGAATCGCTACGATATTGCCACTATCGGGGCTATTCCCGCCAGGAATGGCCCCATAAAAAACCGCCATTGTCTTTATTGCCGTGCATCTCGTAGCGTGGGGTTTCACCCAAGGAGACCCGCCATGCCCCCGAGCCCGTTACGCCTCTATGTGGATGCCCAGTTCACCAGCCCCTACGCCATGTCCGTATTCGTGACCCTGCGTGAGAAAAGCCTGGCGTTCGACACGCTCACCCTCGACCTGGACGCCGCACACAACCAGGCCAGCGACTACGCCCAACTGTCCCTGACCCAGCGCGTGCCGACGTTGGTGGAGGGCGACTTTGCACTGTCGGAATCTTCGGCGATCTGCGAATACCTGGACGAGGTGTATCCCCAGACAGCGGTCTACCCGAAAGACCCCAAGCAGCGGGCGAGGGCGCGCCAGGTGCAGGCGTGGTTGCGCAGCGATTTGCTGCCGATTCGCCACGAACGCTCGACGCTGGTGGTTTTCTACGACCAGAAGATGCCGCCATTGTCTTCTGCGGCCGAAGCGGCGGCGGGCAAGTTGATCGCTGCGGCGCAGGCGTTGCTGGTAGGTGATCAGGACTACCTGTTCGGTGAGTGGTCGATTGCCGACGTGGACCTGGCGGTGATGCTCAATCGCTTGATCCTTAATGGCGACAGCGTACCGGCCGAGCTGGTCGCCTATGCCCGGCGTCAGTGGCAGCGGCCGTCCGTGCAGGCATGGGTCAACCTGCAACGCCCGGCGTTGTAAGCCGACCATTCATCTTCTGCCGCAGGTGACGCGCTTGACAGCCGTCACTCGGCGGGCAAATACTCAACGCATATTCATATATATGACTAAATAACAAAGTGAATGTGTCCCATGAATACGCTGTCCAGTGATGCCCGCCTGCCGCTTTATCAACGCCTGCGCGACCACTTGGTCGAGCAGATCGCCAACAATCGCTGGCGCCCCGGTGAAGCTATCCCGACTGAAGCGGTGCTGTCCGCCGAGTACGAACTGTCCACCGGCACCGTGCGCAAGGCGGTGGATGCGCTGGTGAGCGAAGGCATCCTTGAGCGTCAGCAGGGCCGCGGTACGTTTGTGCGCCGGCCGCAATTCCAATCCTCGTTGTTCCGGTTTTTCCGCTTCCAGGGCCCCTGCGGCGAACGCCAGGTGCCGGAGAGCCGCATCCTTTCGATTGAATCCCTGGCCGCACCCTCGGCGGTGAGTGAAGCATTGGGCCTGGCGCCCGACGCCCAGGTGATTCGTATCGTGCGTACACGGTTACTGGAGGTGCAGCCGCTGCTGGCCGAGGAAATCTGGCTGCCGCGCACGCGCTTCCACGCCTTGCTCGACATCGACCTGGCGCAGCAAGGGCCGTTGCTTTATCCGATTTATGAAAGTGTTTGCGGGCAAGTGGTGGCCTCCGCCGAGGAGACCCTCACCGCCGAAGCCGTCAACGATGTGTACGCACGCCTGCTGCAGGTGCCGGTGCACAGCCCGGTGGTGGTGATTGAACGGCTGGCCCGCGATTACGCCGGGCAACCGCTGGAGTGGCGACGCTCGCGTGGGCATGCCGAGCACTTCCGTTACCGCGTGGATATTCGCTGACGCGTGGGCGGGCCACGGCTCGCCCCACATTCCTAATGTTTGCCACCACTGGCCCGGCTGCGGCGCGGTTCGCGTTCGGCTGCCTTGCGTTTGACCTATAAGGATAAGAAATCATGTTCAGTTGGTATCGCCAAGTCACTCCTCGCGAGCGCAAAACGTTTTGGGCCTGCTTCGGCGGCTGGTCACTCGACGCACTGGAAGTGCAAATGTTCGGCCTGGCGATTCCGGCACTGATTGCCGCGTTTGCCTTGACCAAGGGCGATGCGGGGCTGATCAGCGGTGTCACGCTGATCACCTCGGCCATCGGTGGCTGGGTCGGCGGCACGCTGTCCGACCGCTACGGCCGCGTGCGCACCTTGCAATGGATGATTGTGTGGTTTTCGTTCTTCACGTTTTTGTCGGCGTTTGTCACCGGCTTCAACCAGTTGCTGATCGTCAAGGCGCTGCAGGGCTTCGGCATCGGCGGCGAGTGGGCGGCGGGCGCGGTGTTGATGGCCGAAACCATCAACCCGAAGTATCGCGGCAAGGTCATGGGCACGGTGCAAAGCGCCTGGGCCGTGGGCTGGGGCGTGGCGGTCGGGGTGTTTGCGCTGATCTATTCGTTTGTGCCCCAGGACATGGCCTGGCGAGTGATGTTCGTGGTCGGCTTGTTGCCGGCATTCCTGATCATCTGGGTACGGCGTAATGTCGAGGAGCCCGACAGCTTCCAGCGCCTGCAAAAAGAACAGGCGATCCCGCAGAGCTTCTTCAAGTCCCTGGCCGGCATTTTTCGCCCTGAATTGATCCGCGTCACGCTGTTTGGCGGCTTGCTCGGCCTGGGCGCCCACGGCGGGTACCACGCGGTGATGACCTGGCTGCCGACCTTTCTCAAGACCGAGCGCAACCTGTCGGTGCTTAATTCCGGTGGCTACCTGGCGGTGATCATCTTCGCGTTCTGGTGTGGCTGCGTGGTCAGTGGTTTGCTGATCGACCGCATTGGCCGACGCAAGAATATTGTGCTGTTTGCGCTGTGCTGCGTGGTCACCGTGCAGGCCTATGTGTTCCTGCCGCTGACCAATACCCAGATGCTCTTCCTCGGTTTCCCGCTGGGCTTTTTCGCGGCAGGTATTCCCGCCAGCCTGGGGGCGCTGTTCAACGAGTTGTACCCGGCAGACGTACGCGGTGCCGGCGTGGGTTTTTGCTACAACTTCGGGCGCGTGTTGTCCGCCGTGTTCCCGTTTCTGGTGGGGCATATGAGTGACTCGATGTCCCTGGGCTCGGCGATTGGCATTGATGCCGGGATTGCCTATGGCGTCGCGGTGATTGCCGCCTTGTGCCTGCCGGAAACCCGTGGCCGTGTCCTTGAAGCCGCGCCTGCCGACAGTGCCCCGGTTGGCCAGCGTGCCCAGGCTTGAACCTCCTTTTTGGTGAACGATAAAACCATGCTTGATAACCGCACCCTCACCGGCATCGACGCCCACGCCCATGTGTTCAGCCACACGCTGACCCTCGCCGGCGGGCGCCGCTACACGCCGGGTTACGACGCCACACTGGCGGATTACCTCGAACATCTGCACGCCAATGGTTTGAGCCATGGTGTATTGGTGCAGCCGAGTTTTCTCGGCACTGACAACCGCTATCTGCTGGGCGCTTTGCAGCAGGCGCCTGAGCGGTTGCGTGGGGTAGTGGTGGTCGACCGGCAGGTCGCGCCCGAGACCTTGCAGGCCATGGCTCGCCAGGGTGTGGTCGGGGTGCGGTTGAACCTGGTGGGGCAGCCGCTGCCGGACTTCGCCGCGCCGGGCTGGGCGGTGTTTTTCCAGCGGTTAGTCGAGCTGGGTTGGCATGTGGAGCTGCACCGCGAGCTGGACGACCTGCCGCACCTGGTGCGCCAGCTGTTGCCATTCGGGGTCAAGCTGGTGATTGATCACTTCGGGCGCCCGGATGCGCGGCGCGGCGTTGATCAGCCCGCGTTCGGCGAATTGCTGGCGTTGGGCGCAAGCGCGCAGGTTTGGCTGAAGGTCTCGGGCATCTACCGCTTGGCCGGCACCCCGGAGCAAAACCTTGAGTTTGCGCGTGCGGCCATGCCCTTGCTGGCGCAGAGCTTTGGCCTTGAGCGCCTGGTGTGGGGCAGTGACTGGCCGCATACCCAGCACGAAAACCGTATCAGCTATGCCAGCGTGGTGGAGCAACGCCAGGCGCTGGGTTTTTCGAAGTCGGTGCAGCAGGCTTTGCTGATCGACACGCCCAGCCGGTTATTCGGCTTCGAGCACACGTAGCGAAGCCTGTTCCACACGCCGGTCGAGGTCTTCCCAATCTGCCATTCCGAGAACCCGCGTGGTGTTCAAGCCGCGCAGGTAACCGCGCAATTGCTGGGCGCTGGCGTAGCGCTGGTCGGCATCGGCGGCTGCTTCCTGCAGCACGTTTTCATAGTCGACCAGGTAATCGGCGACCCGCTCGCGAAACTCCGGCAAAACGGCTTCGCGGATGCGGTCGAAGATTTTCTGGTGGGGCTTCATGGCAAGGTCCTTATCGTTTTATAGAGATCGCGATTCCCGACACTATCGGTTCAAATGATAGTCACCATCAAGGATCACAAGTTCTGTTTTTGTGCCAAAGGCGGACAATCCCCCCATCGAGACGCTGTTCAAGGAAATGCGCGATGAGGACGATAATCCAACTGGGTTTAATGATGCTGATGCTCGGCACTGCGGTGCTGGCCAACCCGGCAATTGCTGACGATCTGCGTACGGGCCATTTGCTGCCACTCGTCGGTAGCGTAGACTCCCTGCAGCACGTGCAGTCGGTGGGTGTGTTGTACAGCGAAAACACCCGCGACAACCTCAGTTACCTTGAACGCTACCACGCCATGGCCATGAACGGCGCCAAGGATGCCCTTGACGGACGCATCCGCGAGGCGTTCGTCAACAGTTCCGACCCGGAGCTGGCAATTGATTGGTTGATGAATTCATTGCAGGGCACTTTTCCTGTCGTCACGGTCTATAGCAGCCTGGATGAACTGGTGCAGGCTCACCCCGATGTGGTGGTGATGCTCGATACCCATAACCAACTGCTGACCCAGCGTAACGACGTGGTCGAGGCGCGCTTTGTTGCACGGTTCTATGATGCGGACCTGCAATACATTGCCAAGGCCGAAGGTTCGGTGCACAAGCAGGTGCCGTCGGTGTGGGTGCACGACAAAGCGGCCCCGGAAATTGCCGCGCAGATTGAACAGCAACGTGATGTGCAGCTTGATGCGTTGAAGCAGTTCGACGCATCGCTCAAGGCCCTGGTCCGCGCCGGATGATGTGCGGATCGATGTGAACCCTATTGGTTATTTTCAGGAATGTTTATGCGCTCTTTTTTCGTCCCGGCCCTGGCTTTTGCTTCCTTGTTGCTGACCGGTTGTATCACTGCTCCCAACGCTCCGACCTTGACGCTGCAAACGGACAAGTCGCCTGAAAGCTACGTGCAATGCGTACTGCCCAAGCTTGAAAAACACGGCATTTCCTCGACCGTGACGCAGAACTCGCGTCACGCCAAGGTGGTGTTGACCAGCAAGATTGCCGCCGATGACGTGCTGGAGGCCTACAAGTCCCAGGACGGCACCAAAGTCTTCCTGTACGAGCGCAAACCGCTGGCGTCGGCGATCAAGCCGTCGCGCCTGGAAATGTCGGCGCAGGACTGCAAGTAATCCAAGACCACACACAACTCCTCTGTGGGAGCTGGCTTGCCTGCGATGGCGGTGTATCAGTGGATAAATTCACCGACTGACACGCTGCTATCGCGGGCAAGCCCGCTCCCACTTGGTGATCCATGTGCGGCCTAGGGCTTCGCTTCGCTGCTGAAGCTGTTCACGGTCTTGACCAGCCCTTGAGCCGCCAACGCCACTAACTCACCGCCTTTTTCCACCGTCGCCAGGGCCGGGTCCGACCCCATGCGCCCGTCGGGGAAGCGTGCGCGGAAGTCCAGCGCTTCGCGAATGGGCCCGGTGTTGGCAATTTGGGGTGAATACTCGGCGGACTTGATCGAATCCGCGTACGCCCACTGCGTCACTGCAATTTCCGACGGCGTGGCATGGCTGCCGTGGCCGACCGGAAATTGGCGCTGAGCCAGGTCGGTGACGCCTTCCAGATCCCACCAGTTCACCAGCTTCAGCGCGAAACCGGCCGGGCGGCGGGCGAAGCTGGCCTCGGCGTACAGCTCGGAGAATGCCGCCTCAATGGTGGCGATATTGCCGCCGTGGCCGTTCAGAAACAGGATCTTGTCGAAACCATGCCCGGCCAGCGAACGCACCCAGTCGCCAATCGCGGCAATAAAGGTGGAAGGGCGCAGCGAAATGGTGCCGGGAAAACCCAAATGATGCTGGGCCATGCCGATATTGAAGGTCGGGCCGATCAGGATGTCGGCGTTCTTCTGCGCCTCATGGGCGATGATCTCCGGGCACATCCAGTCAGTGCCCAGCAGGCCGGTGGGGCCATGTTGTTCGTTGGAACCGATGGGAATCACCACCGTGCGGCTGCGTTCCAGAAACTGCCCGATCTCGATCCAGGTGGAGTGGTGTAGAAGCATGCGACGCTCTCTTTTATCTGTGGGGACAGGCTAACCACCACGGATTGTACGACTACTCGCCACCTGTTGGGGCTTGCAATTGAGATAGGTAGAGGACTTCAACCAATGCTGGTCCGGATACCAGGAAAACATGAACTGCCCATCCTTGAGCTTGTCCACCACCTGGCGCGCCACCTGCGGGCGTACGGCCGGGCAACCCTGGCTGCGGCCGATGCGGCCTTCGCGCTTGCTCCATAAGGGGCTTACGTAGTCGGCGGCGTGAATGACCAGTGCGCGGTCGCGGGCCTGATCATTGAAACCTGGCTCCAGGCCGTCCATGCGCAACGAGTAGCCGTGGGTGCCGAGGTAGCTTTCCTGGGTGCGGAACAAGCCCAGGCTGGACTGGTGGCTGCCTTCACGGTTGGAAAATTGGGTGGCGAAGTTTTCCCCGGATTTTGCCCCGTGGGCCACCAGGTCGCGCAGCACCAAAGTCTTTTTGCGTAGGTCAAAGATCCACAGCCGACGAGCGGTCGAGGGTTGGGAGTAGTCAATAACCGCCAGGCGTTCTGAGCGTTCCTCGCCATTATTGACCGCGCACTGCACGGCGTTCAGGGCGCTTTTGAGCACGGTGGGATTGAGTTCTGGAGCCGAGCGCGCCAGGCTGCTATACAAGTTAGGAGTATTCCCATTGGCGGCGAGCGCAAAATTGCTCAGCGCGGCCAGGGTGACGGTGATCAAACCGAAGCGGCACATGAAAGTCAGCATCTACAAAACGTCCCCGCTGTGGATTGGAGCCAGTCAATTGTTCAAAAAACACGCATGTTACTTGAGCATTTGCCTGCTCGTTGCACCACTGGTCGCGACAGCCGATGAGCTGCCCGTGGGCGCCGCGCCGGTTATTTCAGCCAGCCCGCTGCAACAGGCCCTTGCGCAGTTGCCCAGCGTTTGCCCCAGCCTCGCCCCGCACATCGACGCCGCCGCTCAATCGCGCCTGCAAGCGTTCTACCAGCAGCAGGGTGATGTGCCGCTGTGGTCCGCCGATGATCGCCGCCAGGCCCTGAACACCCAGTTGCTGATGCTCGCCGACGACGGCCTGGACCCCACCCACTATAGCCTGCCTGCGGCGGACGCCACGGCCAACGTGCTGTGCAGCGATATCGACGTCAGCCGCCAGTACCTGCAAGCCCTGCAGGATCTGCATTACGGGCGCTTGCAGCAATCGCGCTTCGAGCCGCTGTGGCATTCCCAGCCGCCGACCCGCGACCCGAATACCGAGGTGCTGGCCTTCGCCGCCAGTGGCTTGCAAAACATGGCCCAAACCTTCGACCAGGCGCGCCCCAGCGCCGACCTTTACCGCAGTTTGCGCAATGCCTATGCCACCGTGCGCCTGCAACCGTTGCCGCATTGGGACCCGGTCGCCACTGGCCCGTTGCTGCGCCCCGGCATGGAAGACCCACGCGTGCCGGAGCTGGCGCAACGCTTATACCGTGGCGGCTACCTGGCCAAGGCGCCCACCGGCAATGGCAAGCAATACCGTGACGAACTGGTCAAGGCGGTCAAAGCCTTCCAGCTCAGCCATTCGTTGCAGGCCGACGGCGTGATCGGCGCAGGCACTGTGGCCGAGCTGAATATCAGCCCGGCGATGCGCCGCGATCAGTTGCGCATCAACCTTGAGCGGTTCCGCTGGCTGGCTCAGGACCTGGAGCCTGAAGGTGTGCTGGTCAACGTCGCCGCTGCGCAATTGAGCGTTTACCAGAGCGGCATCCCCGTGTGGCAAACCCGCCTGCAAGTCGGGCGCGCCGAACGCCAGACGCCGCTGCTGAAGTCGCGTATCACCCGGCTGACCCTGAACCCGACCTGGACCATCCCGCCGACCATCATGCGCGAGGACAAACTCCCGGCGATCCGCCTCAACCCCGAATATTTGCGCCAGCAAAACCTGCAAGTGCTCGACCCCGAAGGCCGCCCGCTGGCGCCTGAGCAGATCGACTGGGCGCGCCCCGGCAATATTCTCCTGCGCCAGGACGCCGGCCCGCGCAACCCGCTGGGCAAAATCGTGATGCGCTTTCCCAACCCTTACTCGGTCTACCTGCATGACACGCCCAGCCAGCCGCTGTTTACCAAAGGCCCGCGCGCGTTCAGCTCCGGGTGTGTACGGGTTGAGCAACCGTTGCTGCTGCGTGACCTGCTGGTGACCCCGGCCGAACGCACGCGCACCGACGAATTGCTGGCCACCGGCGTGACCCATGAATTCAGGCTGGCGACGCCGGTGCCGGTATTGCTGGGCTACTGGACGGTGGAAGTCGATCGCCAGGGCGGGCTGGTGTACGCGCCGGACATTTACGGGCGCGACCCGGTGTTGATGAAGGCGATGGGGGCGGTGCTTTAGGGGGTGGGCTCGCCACAACAAGCCCTCTAGTCATGGGTTAGATGTGCGTCAGGATCAACGCGACCGCCTGATCTACCGTCACAATCGCAGTATCAACCGTCAGCGGCACCTCATCCCACACCTCATATTCATGCGCCGTCACCGACTGCCAACTCGGCGGAACCAGGCCAGGAATATCACCTGCGCGACTTTCAACCCGGCGCCGATGCTCCTGCCGATCCGAACAGACCAGCTGTATATCCAGCAACTCAACCCCCGCCGTCGTAGCCACAGCCTGCCACGCCGCGCGGCTTTCCTTGACCGGGTTCACGCAATCGGCGACGACCTTGTGGCCCAGGCGCAAATTGCTCAGCGCCAACGCATTCGCCACGCCATAGCCGCTGGCCCCCACGTCCCCGGCCAATACGCCAGAACCGCGCAGCGCTTGTTCGATCACATCGATACGCAGGTAAACCGCGCCGGCCTGGCGCGCCACCTCGCTGGCAAGCGTGGTTTTGCCGGAGCCGGGCAGGCCGCTGAACACAATGAGCATGGTCAATCCTTTGCAAAGGGCAGTGCGGCCAGTCTAGCGGCGCTTACTTTAAATAGCAGGCACTGATCCAGTCGGCCGGGTGCGCGGCCAATTGCGTGGCCACGGGCAAATACCGCTTGTCCAACTGCGCCGCCAGCCAGAACAACGTCGCGCTGCTCCTGGGTTGCCAGGTGCCGCTGTAACCGGCTTCGCCCACGCCAGCGCGATCTTTGTCGAATTGCACATGGGTGTGCACGAACTCCTGATGGCTGCGTTGCCCAGTGGCATAGGGCACCAGCCAATCAAGGGCAGCGGCCAGGGACGTGCCGTTCGCGCGCAGGCTCAGCCAGTCGCCGCCGACCCCGTAAGGCTTGGCCGCCAGCGCGGCTTGCACCAGCGGTTCCAGGTCATAAACCACGTAATGCAGGGCATCGCGGTCCTGGAAATCGGTCACCGAACCGTCCGGCAATACGTTATCGGCGATCTGCTGTTTAAACAGTTGATGGGCCTGCTCAAGCATCGCCTGGTCACCCAGCGCGGCGGCCGCGACCGTGACCAATTTCACGCGATGACTCTGCCAGTTATTGGTCTGGGTGCCTTTTTTCTGCCCGTGAAACTGCTCGATGCGCGCGATGTAGCCGTTGCCCAGGCTGCTGATCAAGCGGCGGCTGGCCTCGCGGGTCGCCGGTTGCAAGCTGTCGGCGGAGAGCGCATAGGCATTGATCAGCATGTCGAGGTTGGTTTCGTCGATCGGGTTGAAGTCCGGCTGGTACACCTCGGCCCACGCCGCCAGGTAGTCGTCGACTTGTTTGAGATAACGCGGGTCATGGCTCAACCGCCACGCCAGGGCGGCCTGGCGCATCACCGGCCAATCCTTTTCGGCGGCTATACTTTGCTCGCGGATACCCTGGTGAGGCAGGGTGCCTTCGGTGTGCAAATGGGGCAGGGGCTGAGGCACGTCGGCCAAATGCCGTTGCGCGGCAGTTAGCAATGCCTGGGATGTCGGGTTCGACAAGGCCGGCTGGCACAGGCTCGGTGCTTGCGCGGCGGCGACGGCCGTGTGGCAAAACGTGGCGAGCAGTGTGGTAAAAACGAAGGCGGTTTTTTTCATCGAGGGCTCTGCAGGACGAGAACGTGCCCACGCTAACATGTGGTCGAATCGGCTTGGATGAAACTGCCGTATGCTGGATCTCCACTCAGTTCGCCCCAAGGACCGCCCATGACCTTGCCGTTCGTGAAGATGCATGCCCATGGCGATGATTTCATCATCATCGACCGCCGTGGCCAGGACGACCCGATCACCGCGCAGATCGCCCGCCGCCTGGGCAACCGCCACACCGGCATCGGCTTCAACCAGCTGGCCGTGGTACTTGACTGCGACGACGCCGCTGCCCGCATCAAATTCTGGAACCCCAACGGCACGCCGCTGCAGACCTGCGGCAGCGCCACCCGGGGCGTGGCCGACCGCCTGATGCATGAAACCGGCAGCGATTCGATTGTGTTGCGCACCGAGCGCGGCTTGCTGACCTGTGTACGCGCGACCGCGCGGCAGGTGTCGGTCGATATGGGCGCGCCATCGCTGGATTGGGCGTCCGTGCCCTTGGCCGAAGTGATGGACACCCGCAGCTTGCCTATCGACGGCAACCCGGCCGCGTGCAGCATGGGCAATCCGCACTGCACCTTTTTTGTCGAGGATATTGCCGCCGTCGATGTGGCAGCCGTGGGGCCGGCAGTCGAAAACCACCCGCTGTTCCCGGCCAGGACCAATGTGCACTTCGTGCAGGTGCTGAAGCGCAACCACATCCGCTTGCGCATCTGGGAGCGCGGCGGCGGTGTGCCGTTGGGCTCCGGTTCATGCTGTTGCGGCGCGGTGGTCAACGGCATTCGGCGCGGCCTGTTGGACGACACCGTGCAGGTGCAGTGCGACGGCGGCACGGTCACGGTGCAATGGGACGGGCAGGGCGGTGTGGTGTTGACCGGCAGCGTTGAGCCGGTCATGCAGGGCGCAGCGTACGTGTTCTAAAATTTCACCGTAAATGTCGTACCGCCGGTGGCGCAGGAACTGACGGCCACATCGCCGCCGTGCACTCTGGCCAGCTCACGCACGATGTACAGGCCCAAGCCCACGCTGCGCACCTCGCTGCCCTGGTCGGTGCCACGGGTCATGGGCTCGAACAGGTCGGCCAGCAATGCCTCTGGAATCACCGCGCCGTAGTTGTGAACCGACACCTCGCAGCCTTTCTCGCCGAGCCTGGAGGTCACGCTGATCGGCTGGCGCAAGTCGCCGTACGCGACGCTGTTGGCCACCAGGTTGCCGATGATCTGCTGCACTCGGTCGGCATCCAGGCAGGCATCGCCCTGGCCTTCGGCGTGATGCTCCAGCGTGGCCTTGGGGAACGCCACGCGCAGTTCATCCACGGCGTGCGCAATAACCGCATGCAAGTCCAAGGGTGCGGCCTTGATGGAGATACCGTGGCCGACCCGGGCCTGAGTGAAGTCCAGCAGATCGGCGATCATGCGGTGGGCGCGCTCCGAAGACTGGGCGATATGGCCCAATAACTGATGCTCTTTGGCCGTACGCTCGCCACGGTTGAGAAAGTCGGACGCCATACGGATCGCGGTAAGAGGGTTCTTCAAATCGTGACTGACGATCGCCACCATCTGCTCGGCAAACAGCGCACGGCGCTGGGCAATTGCGTAAGCCTCGCTCAACTCGGCCTGGGCTTGCTGCAATGCAATTTCGGTGGCGGTTCTTTCCTGCAACAGGGCTTCGGCCAGGTGGCGTGCGTTGAGCAACTCGCGTTCGTACTTGTCACGGTCGGTGGTGCCGAACAAGGCCAGGTCGTACACCGCCGCGTCAGCCTGCTCGCGCTTGTTGCCATTGAGCAACACGGTCACTTTGTGCCCGTCGTGGTGCAGCATGTCGAGTTTTACTTCGGTGACACTGCCGCGCAGGCGCAGCATCGGCGCCAGGTGAGTCTGGTGGAAAATCCGCCCACCCATGGTCAACAAATCCTGGAAGCGTCGCCCGCACAACTCGGCGCGGCTGAACCCCAGCCATTCGCTGAAGCGCGCATTGGCCTGCAGGATCGTGCCGTCTTCAGCGGTGACGGCCAGGGCGCAGGCGGCGTTGTCGAACAATTCAGCCGACATCGGCAA
Organism: Pseudomonas sp. MONT-RG-20F-20-E-7-02; assembly: GCF_022662395.1. Taxonomy (NCBI): domain Bacteria; kingdom Pseudomonadati; phylum Pseudomonadota; class Gammaproteobacteria; order Pseudomonadales; family Pseudomonadaceae; genus Pseudomonas; species Pseudomonas sp. MONT-RG-20F-20-E-7-02. The sequence continues at coordinate 149,161 of NZ_JAKNQN010000010.1, read as the reverse complement.
TCGCCCACGGCGCCAGGAAGTCTTCCATGGCCGCCGCGCAGGCCTTTGGCGCGCTCATGTGCGGGCAATGGCCGACGTTGTCCACCAGGCAGTAAGTGCTGTTGGGCAGCACGCGGTGCAGGTATTCACCCACGGCGACCGGGGCGATCAGGTCATCGCTCGATTGCAGGATCAGCACCGGCGTGGCCAGGCCGACCACGTCCTGGCGGTTGTCCGACATAAACGTCACCCGCGCAAACTGCTTGGCGATGTCGGGCTCGGTGCGGCAAAAACTGTCGCTCAGTTCGTCGCTCAAGGCCGGTTGCCCCGGCGCGCCCATGATCACCGGGGCCATCGAGCTGGACCAGCCGAGGTAGTTGCTGTCGAGGGTGTCGAGCAAGTCGTCGATGTCGCTACGCTTGAAACCACCGACGTAATCGGCGTCATCAATGTAGCGCGGCGAAGGGCCGATCATCACATGGGCGGCGATGCGCCCAGGCGCCAGGCGGTCGGCGAGGGTGGCGATCATCGCACTGACCGAATGGCTGACCAGGATCACCGGGCCCGTTGCATAGGCGTCGACAATCTCGTTCAAATCCTGGGCATAGCCAGCCAGTGTGGCGTATTTGGTTTTGTCGAACGCACTGAGGTCCGACAGGCCGGCCCCGACCAAGTCGTACATCACCACGCGAAAGCGGTCGACGAACGCCGGCGCCAGGTAATTCCACATGGCCTGGTTGCAGCCGAACCCGTGGGAGAACACCAGGGTCGCCATGCCATTGCCCGTCACACTGACGTTGTTGCGGTGCTTCAGGTCCATGGCGTTCTCGTGTATGGCTTTTTGCTATGTGGGTATGGGCGCAGTTTAGATAGTCGCAGGCCTGGGGTCACGCGTTATACGTCGATAAGGTAAAGTCGGCGCCTTCAGGAAGAAACGTCAGGTACGGACATGTTGCGGTGGTTGCATCCATTTGTTGTGAGTTTGCTGGTGTTGATGGTCGCCGGCCTGTTGGTCACCGCTCAGGCCGAGACTTCGCCGATTGGCGTGGCCCTCGACCAACGGGTGATTGACCTCACTGGCACCCTCGACGCCCAAACCCTGGCCCGTTTGAAACTCGAACTCGACGCGCTTGAACGACGCAAAGGCTCACAGGTGGCCGTGCTGCTGGTGCCGACCACCGGTGACGCGAGCATCGAGGAGTATGCCAACAAGGTGTTTCGCGCCTGGAAACTGGGGCGCAAGGACGTCAACGACGGCATCCTGCTGCTGGTGGCCAAGGACGATCGCAAGGTGCGCATCGAGGTGGGCTATGGCCTGGAAGGCACCGTCACGGACTTGCTGGCCCATCGCATCATCGAAGAGCACATCACGCCGGCGTTTCGCCAGGGAAACTACGTGGGCGGCATGGCCAGGGGCGTGAATGACCTGGTCGTGCTGGTAGACGGCGGTGACCTGCCCAGGGACGCTGAAACGGGGTTGCCCCTGGGCGCCAGTGCGGTGTTACTGGCGTTCATTGTCGGTGCCGGCGTCGGCGTGCTGGTGGTGACCCGCACACTGCACTGGCGCCGCGCGCTGATTGCCATTGGGGTGTTGACTGCGCTGGTGGTGGTGGGTTGCGGCGGTCGGGAATGGCCGGTGTACCTCGTGGTGTTTCCACTCAACCTGCTGATCGGCGCCGCGGTTTTCGGCTGGCTGTGGAGGGCACGCACAGTGTTCTACTGCGCGCTGGCGCTGTTGATCTATGGAGTCAGCTTGGTGGTGGTGAATCAATACCGCGACGTCAATTTCTTCGACTGGTTGGCATTTTTGCTGGGGACAGTCGCGATTCTGGCGCTGTTCCTGGCGCTGTTTTGGGTCATGAAAGACGCCTGGCGCAGGAGCCGAGTGGGGTTTTTTGTGCGGTTTTTACTGACAACGGTGGTTTTTGTGGGGGCCGGGCTGGACGCGCACGCCGGTCCTGGCGGTTGGTTGCTGGCGTTGCCGAAAGCCGCGTTTGCGGGGGTATTCATCTTTTGCCTGACCGCCAGCAGTTTTCGCTCAGGGTCGGGCGGCGGCTCCTCCCGCTCGAGATACCGCAGGTCCAGTTCGAGCAGCGGTTCCTCCGGTGGCGGTAGCGGTAGCGGTGGCAGCGGCGGTGCGGGTCGAGGCGGTTCCAGTGGCGGCGGTGGGGCTTCCGGAAGCTGGTAACGACTGGCGTGACTTATACGTGCTTTAGCCCCGATCAGGTAAAGTCGGCGACTTCAGGTAGACACTTCAGGTAACAAACATGATGGCGATTCTGCGGCAATCCGTCTTGAGTCTTCTCGCGTTGGTGCTCTTCGGCTTGCTGAGCACAGCGCAGGCAGACACTTCGCCGATTGGCGTGGCCCTTGACCAACGGGTAATCGACCTCACCAATACCCTCGACACCAGCACGACCCAGCGCCTTAAAGACCAGTTGGCCGCCCTTGAACAGCGCAAAGGCGCGCAAGTCGCGGTACTGCTGGTGCCCACCACCGGCGGTGCGAGCATCGAGGACTACGCCAACCAACTGTTCCGCGCCTGGAAGCTGGGGCGAAAGGATGTCAACGACGGCATCCTGCTGGTGGTGGCCAAGCAAGACCGCAAGGTGCGCATCGAGGTGGGTTACGGCCTGGAAGGCACCGTCACCGACCTGTTGGCCCATCGCATCATTGAAGAACACATCACCCCGGCGTTTCGCCAGGGCGACTATGCGGGCGGCGTGCAACAAGCCGTCAACGATCTGACCGTGCTGGTGGACGGTGGCGACCTGCCACAGCAGGCGGCACCGCAGGTGAATCCGCAGATCATCGCGGTACTGCTGGCGTTTATTGCCGGCGCCATCGGCGGTGTATTAATCGCCGCCGGCAAGCTGCATTGGCGCCGGGCGCTGATTGCCACCGTGGCGGTGACGGTGCTGCTGACGATTTATGCGGGCGGGCAGGAGTGGCCGGTGTACCTGGTGGCCTTTCCGCTGACCCTGTTGATCGGCGGCGCCACGTTCGGCGCGCTGTGGCTGGCGCGCGCGGTGTTTTACTGCGTGGTGGCAGCGTTGGCCTACATCGTCGCGGTGCTGGTGGTGAGCCACTTCGTCGAAGTCAACTTCGTGCATTGGCTGGCGTTGCCGTTTGGCGGCGCCCTGGTGCTGGCGTTGTACGTGGGGCTGTTCTTTGTTATCCGTCAATCCTGGAAGACCAAACCACGTTTCTTCCTCGTGCGTGTGCTGGCGGTGGCAGCGGTGTATGTGGCGGTGGGGTTGATGCTCGGGCACGGTTACCAGGGCTGGCTACTGGCAATACCGGCGGCCTCTGTCGTTGCGTTTATCGTGTTTTTGACGAGCATTTCCGATGGCGGCTCGGGGTCGGGCGGTGGGTCGGATTCAAGTTCCGAAAGCTCGAGTTCCAGCTCCAGCAGCAGTTCGTCCGGTGGCGGTGGGTCCAGTGGCGGCGGCGGGGCGTCGGGCAGTTGGTAAGCCACTCGCGCGGCTTGTAACGCACCCAGCCTTTAAAGCTGAAGCCGGCGTAGAACAGCTCAACGCCTTCCCCCTGCATTCGTGGTAAAACGTTGATCTTTTCAACCCTGAGTACGGACGCTCAATGCCTACCGCCCCCACCCCGACGTTCATTATTCGTGCGGCCATTGCCGAGGATGCGCTGTGCATTGGCGTGTTGGGCATGCAGGTGTTTCTCGACACCTACGCCACTGAAGGCATTCGCAGCTCGATTGCCCATGAGGCACTGCAAGCCTTTGCGCCGCACACCATCGCCCAACTGATTGCGCAACCCGGCATTGCGTTGCTGGTGGCTGAAACCAACGGCCATCTGGTCGGCTTCGCCCAGATCAAGCTCAACGCCAGCCACTCGATGATCGACACCGCTGACGCTGCCGAGCTGCAACGCCTCTATATTCAGGAACGCTTTACCGGCCAGGGGCTGGGCTATCAGCTGCTGCACGCGGCGGAGCAAAGCGCTGCACGCGATGGCGCTGCGTTACTGTGGGCAACCGTGTGGGTCGGCAACGAACGCGCGATGGGCTTTTACCCTCGACGCGGCTATGAGGTGCTGGGCTCACCGACCTACACCTTCCAGGGTGAAACCCATGGCAACCGCCTGTTTGGTAAAACCCTGACACTCGACGTGTGAGGCGTCAGGGCAGAACGATGTAGTCGTTCTGCTGGATGATCGGTCGATGCGGGCCTTGCACCAGATGGATATAGCGCCCATCCACCAGGTCGATCGGCAGGCAGTCGTCGATATCCAGCACGCCGTCGGTATGGGCCTGTGACCAGTGGCGCAGCATCTGCTGTTTGCCCTTGCTCATCGCCTCCTTTTTGTCGCGGGCAACCACCAGCAAATAATGATGAGCCTCGCCAAATACGTTGGCTTCATAGCCGCCGAGGTTGATGAAGTAGAGGTGGTGCGCATCTGCTTGTGGTGCCATGTGGCTGATCTCGACTTTCCAGCCGTCGACGCCCTCCACGGCCATCCAGGAGTCGATATGCACACCCTTGGGGCTGCCAAACCAACCGTCGCGCAGTTGCGGGTAGGTGGCTTGCAGCGTTGGCGCCACGGCGAACACCACATCGTGAACTTCAATTCTGGCCCGTGGGTGCTTACCCCCGAGCATGACGACAAACAGCATTGCAGGTTCTTCCTGGCGACTTGGCAAAGGCTAACCATACTTCGATTGAACCCTTTTGTCCGGTCAGTGCCACACAGTTAATCCGCGAATTCATCAGGAGGTTGTCATGCGTACTATCGATCTGGCCGGTGTTCCCGTGCCTGTCATCGGCCAGGGTACCTGGCGCATGGGCGAAAACCCGGACCAGCGCCGGGCTGAAGTCGCCGCGTTGCAATTGGGTATCGACGAGGGCATGAGCCTGATCGATACCGCTGAAATGTATGGTGAAGGCGGTGCCGAAGAGGTGGTCGGCGAAGCCATTCGCGGCAAGCGCGACCAGGTGTTTCTCGTCAGCAAAATCTACCCTCACAATGCCAGTCACAAAGGCGTGCCCCGCGCCTGCGAAGCCAGCCTGCAACGCCTGGGCACTGACTATATCGACCTGTACCTGTTGCACTGGCGCGGCCAATACCCTCTTGAAGAAACCGTCGACGCTTTCGAACGCCTGCGTGAAGCCGGCAAGATCGGCCGCTGGGGCGTGTCCAACTTTGACGTGGCCGACCTGCAGGAACTTGCCTCCCCAGCCTGTGCGACCAACCAGGTGCTCTACAACATTGAAGAGCGCGGCATTGAATTTGACCTGCTGCCATGGTGGCAACAACACCACTTGCCGCTCATGGCTTACTGCCCCATCGCCCAGGGCGGTGAGTTATTGGCCAGCCCCACGCTCAAGCAAATCGCCCGTCGCCACGAGGTGACACCGGCCCAGGTGTCACTTGCCTGGGTCTTGCGCCAGGACGGTGTGATCGCCATCCCCAAGGCCGTTACACCCGAACACGTGCGGCTCAATGCCAGGGCTGCGCAACTGGTGCTGGATGAGCACGACCTGGACGCAATCGACCGCGTATTCGGCGCCCCCAAACGCAAGCACCCGCTGGCGATGGTGTAGTTAACCGGCAGCAGTCACGGCGCCGTCCCTGGCGGCCGTGCCTGCGTCAGCCGAAGTTAGCCGGCGACCGGGCTACGCCAGTCGTCCGAGCCGGACGTGCCAGCCACTTCGTGGGTCCAGATGATCTTGCGATAGGTGAAATACACATCCTCCAAATGCGTGAAGTGCGCATTGTCAGGGTCTTGGCAATTGGGCATGCGCGATTGCACGTCGACGATGGTCGCGCCTTCCAGCTCGATGGTGAAGTAATGCTCCTGGGTGCCGGCCGAGGAGGTGCGGAACCACTCCAGCCGGCACGACACTTCTTCGCCCGAGGTCAGCGCGCTGAAGAGCAGCGGTGAGGATTTGTCGAAGACCTTGCTGATCATCAGTGGTTTGTGCACCCGTTGGCCGGTTGGCTGGCCCGATTGCGGATCGCGGGGAATGATTACCTGATGGGCAAATGCCTGCACGAGGATCTGGTCCTCATGGCCCTCCTGATAAATGTTGCCGACCGAATCCTGGGTAAATGTGCCTGCCGTGATCAAGCCTTGTTTGACGCCGGTGACGGAGAGGTAAGCGGGTGTTGGCATGACTGGTTTCCATGTCTGATTAAGTAAGTATTCCTGAGCGGCGTGAAGGCCGTTCAGGCAAGTCTCTATAACAAGAAGCGTGCCTGAAATGACGAGCGTTAATGAAATGGCGCTATTTGGCGTTAGTTGAGTAAGTATTTAGGAAACTGTCCTGATTTTTGTCGGTGTTTTAGTGTCTTTTTTTGCGCACTTATGTGCAGTTAATTGCTCGCGTTATTAGTGGTGCGTGGGCGCGGCTGTTCAAGGTTAAACGGGGTTGTTTGTGCAGGGCGAACTGCGCAAGCTATTGCGCAGGCCTTTATTTACTGGGTTTGTAGGAACTTTCTTAAGTGTAAAACCCTGGCTTGCTGATTGCTTTTTGGGTGGCTAAGGTTCGATGGCTTCCTCAGAAATTGAACAGGAAGCAAATGGGCCGCTGATTAGTTAATTGGAATTAGTGTGCTGCTTTTGCCTTGAACCTTTGCCTTGAACCTTTGCCTTGAAATAGTTACCTGCGGCCTAAAATGGATTATTCAGACACGCTGTACGCTTATTATCTTGAAGTTGCGCGGCTACCTTGTTCGCCACAGGATTTTGCCGGCTGTGATAGTCGGTTTTCCGGCGAGTTCGAGGCTTTGGAATCCGAGCTTGGCAAAGCGCAATCGATTCATGGAGCAAGCCAGCCGGATTGGCAAAAAGTCAGCGAGAACGGTGAGCGTCTGCTGCGTGAGCATTCCAAGGATTTGCGGGTCGCCGTCTGGTTGACATGGGCGTTGTATCAGCGTGATTCATTTCCCGGGCTTCTGGCGGGTCTCGGTTTGCTACGCCACCTGTGTGTGCACCACTGGGCGGTTGTGTACCCCGCCAAGTCGAGGACCCGCAGCGCTGCGTTCAATTGGCTGGTGTTGCGGTTGGAGCCGCTTTTTGCGCAGAACCTCTCGCTTACCGAACAGCAGGCAGTGTTTCAGGCGCTGCTTGAACACCTCGCGAGCCTCGACGAAATATGGGGCGAGCGCCTGGGTGACGATGCGCCTTTGTTATTACCGATTCGCAGGCAACTGTCGGAGCGCCTGGCACTTGCCGCGCAAAGCCGTCCTGAGCCTGGCGCAGTGGCGGGTGTTATTGCCCAGGTCAAGCAGGCGGCAACGCAATTGCGCCAGCCCGAGCAGTCGGTCAATAACGAAAAAGACGCCCACAAACTGCTGCGTGCATTGCAGGAGCAGGCTCGCCCCTTGTGCGCCTGGTGGCTACGCCAGAGTGCGACAGACCTGCGAGCCTTGCGCCTGAGCCGAACCCTTGCATGGCTTGCGCTGGTCAATTACCCCGACGCCAATAGCGAGCGAGTAACTGCATTGCGTGCGCCGTCGCCCGACAAACTTAAACGGTTCCAGGACCGCTTTGACCAGGGGCATTACGCCGATCTTTTACTGGAACTCGAGGTGAGCCTGGCTGGCGCCTTGTTCTGGTTCGATGGGTTGCGTATGGCTTGGGAGTGCCTCGAAGCCTTGCAGGCCGAGTTGGCCATGACCGAGTTGGAAATGAATTTTGCCTTGTTGTTGCAACGGCTGCCGAGCCTGCCTCAGTTCAAGTTTGACGACGGCAGCGGGTTTGCCGATTCCGCGACAGCTGAGTGGATCGCATTGCATGTGCTTCGCCATCTGCACAAGACCGAGCCCTCAAGTGCCGTGGTCGATGTGGGCAGTGCGCCCTGGGAAACGGCGTTGCAGGCAGTGATGTCCAGGCTGCGTAAAGAGGGGCTGAAAGCGGCAGTCGGTGAGCTCAAGCAAGGTTTGCACGCCGCGTGCAGTGACCGCGCGCGTTTTCATTGGCGATTGGCGCTGGCCAGGTTGTGCATCCGGGCGGGCAAGCATGAGCTGGGCAGGATCCAGCTTGAGCAGATGGACCTTGAACTCCAGCACGCAGGCCTGGACCGCTGGGAGCCCGAGTTGGCCTTTCAAGTCGCGCGGTTGCTGCATCGCTGTTACGACCTTTTGCCACAAGACCACGCCGTGCGCGAACGCAAGGAAGTCACCCATCGCAGGTTGTGCCACTTCGATCTCGAAGCGGTACTTGAATAGGCTTTCGAGCCGACCAAAAAAAAGGAGAAATGCCGTGGCCAAAGACGGTTCGGTAGCACCCAAGGAACGTATCAATATCACCTTCAAGCCCGCCATTGGCGGCGCCCAAGAGGAAGTCGAGCTGCCGTTGAAATTGCTCGTGCTGGGGGATTTCAGCCAGCGTGAGGACTCGCGCAAGCTCGAAGATCGAAAGCCCATTGGTATCGACAAGCACACCCTTGATGAGGTGCTGGCCAAACAGGCGTTGAGCTTGACGTTGAGCGTGCCCAACCGCTTGCAGGAGAACACGGATGTCGAAGCGTTGGCCGTCCAGGTGCGGATCAACTCGATGAAGGATTTCAACCCCGCCAACCTGGTTGAGCAAATACCCGAGTTACACAAACTGATGGCATTGCGGGAGGCGTTGATGGCGCTCAAAGGGCCCTTGGGCAATACACCCAGCTTTCGCAAAGCCATTGAGCAGGCACTGGCCGATGACGAGTCGCGTGCGCGGGTACTTGCTGAGCTGGGGCTGAGCAGCCCCGTCACCTGAATACTTCAGTAAAAGGACACTGACACCATGATCACCACCCAGCCCAACCCGCAGCCCGCAAGCGCCGCTGACGAGTACAGCATCCTCGACAACATCGTTGCCCAGACACTGCTGAGTGCCGACGACGAAGCGTACGGCATTGCCAAACGTGGCGTGTCGGCGTTCATCGAGGAGCTGCTCAAGCCGCAGAACAGCGCAGAACCGGTGAAGAAACGCCTGGTCGACCGGATGATTGCCGAGATCGACACCAAACTCAGCCAGCAAATGGACGAAATTCTCCATCACCCGGATTTCCAGGCGCTGGAGTCGGCCTGGAAGGGCTTGCAGCTGCTGGTCGACCGTACCAACTTCCGAGAGAACATCAAGATCGAACTGCTGAATGTCTCGCGGCAGGATCTGCTGGATGATTTTGAGGACTCGCCGGAAATTACCCAGTCCGGGCTTTACAAGCATATCTACAGCGCCGAATACGGCCAGTTCGGTGGTCAGCCGGTCGGCGCGATCATTGCCAACTATTTCCTGTCACCCAGTGCACCGGACGTGAAGCTGATGCAATACGCATCCAGCGTTGCCTGTATGGCTCACGCACCTTTTATTGCCGCTGCCGGGCCGGCCTTCTTCGGGTTGGAAAGCTTCACAGGTTTGCCTGATCTCAAGGACCTCAGGGACCATTTCGAAGGCCCCCAGTTTGCCAAATGGCAAAGTTTTCGCCAGAGCGAAGACGCGCGCTATATCGGCCTTACGGTTCCGCGCTTCCTGCTGCGAACGCCCTATGACCCGCTTGAATGCCCGGTTAAAACCTTTGCCTACCGGGAAACCGTGGTCAACAGCCACGAGCATTATCTATGGGGCAATACCGCGTATGCCTTTGCTACGCGCCTGACCGACAGCTTCGCGCGCTTTCGCTGGTGTCCGAACATCATCGGCCCGCAAAGCGGCGGGGCAGTGGAGGACTTGCCGCTGCATCACTTTCAGAGCATGGGCGAGATTGAAACCAAGATCCCGACCGAAGTGCTGGTTTCGGACCGGCGTGAATACGAGCTGGCACAAGAAGGGTTTATTGCCCTGACCATGCGCAAGGGCAGTGACAATGCGGCGTTCTTTTCCGCCAGTTCCGTGCAAAAACCCAAGTCGTTTGGCATCAGTGAAGAGGGCAAGGCGGCCGAGTTGAATTACCGACTTGGCACCCAACTGCCCTACATGATGGTGGTCAATCGTCTGGCTCATTACCTCAAGGTTTTGCAGCGCGAGCAGCTGGGTTCGTGGAAAGAACGCACGGACCTGGAGTTGGAACTCAACAAGTGGATTCGCCAATACGTGGCCGATCAGGAGAACCCCAGTGCAGAGGTGCGTGGACGCCGCCCATTGCGCGCAGCTCGCATCGTCGTCAGCGATGTCGACGGAGAACCAGGCTGGTATCGGGTTAACTTGAGCGTGCGCCCGCACTTCAAGTACATGGGCGCAGACTTCACGTTGTCGCTGGTCGGCAAGCTCGATAAAGAATGAGCCGAAGCCAGGGGAGGCCCCACCACAATAGCCTGTTCGAACGCCTCGAATGCGATGCGCAAACCCCGGCGTGCAGCGTGGCATCTGTTGCTGCACATTTGGAAAAAATGCTCAGCACCCGCGCAGGCAGTGTCCAGACGCTGCCTGACTACGGCTTGCCTGACCTCAATGATATGCGGCTCAGCCTGCATGAATCCTTGAGCCAGTCGCGCGTACTGATCGAACGTTTCATCCGGGCGTACGAGCCGCGGTTGGCGAATGCGCGTGTCAGGGTTCTGCCACGGGTGAGTGAACCCTTGACCCTGGCATTTTCGATTGAAGCAGCGCTGTTGCTGGAGGGTGTCATGCAGCCGGTTGTGTTTCATGCGCGGCTGGCGGATGCCGGTCGTGTCGAGGTAAGTGTTGATGGGCTTTAACCGCTATTTCCAAAGTGAGCTGAGCGCCTTGCGGCAACTTGGGCGGCAGTTCTCTGAGCGTAACCCTGCGTTGGCACCGTTTCTTGCGCAGACCGGCCAGGACCCCGATGTAGAGCGGCTGCTGGAGGGTTTTGCGTTCCTCACGGGGCGCCTGCGCCAGAAGCTGGATGACGAGTTGCCAGAGCTGACGCATTCCTTGATGCACTTGCTATGGCCGAACTACATGCGGCCAATGCCTGCGTTCAGCATCCTGCAATTTGACCCCTTGAAACGTGCCGGCCCCAGTGTGCGAGTGGCGCGCGATACCGCCGTGGAGAGCGCCGCTGTCCAAGGCGAGCGCTGTCGCTTTCGGACCTGCTACGCCACCGACGTCATGCCACTGCAACTCAGCGGCCTGGAGTACACGTGCCAGGGCGAAACCGCACGGTTGGACCTGCGCTTGAACATGAGTGCCGAAGGCAATTTCACTGAGCTGGCATTTGATTCCTTGCGCCTGCACCTGGCGGGGGACCGCTACATCAGCCAAGGGCTCTACCTCAGTTTGTTGCGCCACCTTGACGGCATCGATTTGCGCTTGCTGGATCACGCAGGCTTGCCGGTCAACCGCGCCGATGGGCAACCGGCAACACTGCGTTTGCGCGCCAGTCAGGTCCAGCCGGTGGGGTTTTCAGAGGCGCAGGCGTTGATTCCGTATCCGCAGAATACGTTCCGCGGTTACCGACACCTGCAGGAATACTTTGCGTTCCCGGACAAGTACCTGTTTGTCGATGTCGAGGGGCTGAGTGTGCTGCACTCGCTTCCCCATGAATTGCTCAAGCAAGTGCAGGGCATGGTGCTGCGCTTCGAGTTGCGCACCCAGGGGCATCGCCCCCCAAGGCCCACCCTGGACAACCTGAAGTTGTATTGCACACCCATCGTCAACCTGTTCAAACATGATGCGGTGCCCGTTCGCCTGGACGGTAAGCAGGACGAGTACCTCTTGGTGCCGGGGGAATATACGGCGGGCAATGCCGCTGTATTTTCCGTGGACAGTGTCATCGGCTGGCGCCCCGGCGGCCTGGGCTATCAGACCTACGTGCCGTTCGAGTCCTTTGAACATGACGAGGACAGTGACCTGGCGGTGGCGCCGTCCAGCTACAGCCTCCGCCAACGCTTGTCGTTGCAGCATGGCGGCCTTGATACCTGGATGGGCTTCTGTGCGCGCGCAGGGGACGGTCAGGAAACACTCTCGATTGAACTGACCTGTACCAATAGCAACCTGCCACGGCAATTACGTGCAGGCGACATAAACCGGCCCTGCGAACAGGCCCCTGAGTCACTCACCTTCCGCAATATCACGGCACCCACGGCGAGCTTCGTGCCGCCGCTGGATCAGGATTTCCTGTGGAAGCTGATCAGCAACATGTCACTCAACTATGTGTCGTTGACCGATATCAGCGCCTTGAAGGTGATCCTGCAAACCTACGATTTGCCGCGCTATCACGATCGACAGGCGCAAAAGGTCAGCCAGACAAGGCTGGGCGCGTTGCGGTCGATCAGCCACGAAGCAGTCGACCGGTTGCACCGAGGGTTGCCCGTTCGCGGTTTACGGGTGGACCTGACAGTCGACCCCCAGGGCTTTCTCGGGTTGGGCGACATGTTTGTGTTTGCCTCTGTCCTCAATGAGTTCTTCGCGCTCTACGCCAGCCTTAATTCGTACCACGAGTTGCGAGTCACCAGCACACAAGGAGACGTGTATCTATGGCCATCCCGGATGGGGCAACAACCCCTGCTTTGAACCACCTGTGTCGTGTCATCCGCGAATACACGCTATTTCAGGCGGTGCAGCAGGTGATCGAGCGATTGCGCGAGGCCCATCCGTTGCTGGATGAGGACGCGCTGTATGAGCACCTTGAGTTCCAGGCCAACCCTGGCCTGGGGTTTGCCGGGCATGACATCGATCATGTGGCGTTTTTTGTGGAGCACGGCCATCTGCGCGCTCGACTGCGCCTCAACATCCTGGGGTTATTTGGTGCCGGGTCGCCATTGCCGGCGTTTTATGGCGAACAGGCATTTACCGAGCGCCCTGGGGGCAACCCCACTCGCGATTTCCTCGACCTGTTCCACCAGCGGCTGCACCGCCTGATGTTGCCGATCTGGCGTAAGTACCGTTACCGCGCGTGTTTCCAGCGCGGTGCCAGCGATGTCTTTTCCGAGCAGATGTTTGCGCTTATCGGCTTGGGTGGCGAGGCGATTCGTCAAGCTACGCAACTGGATTGCAAGCGCCTGTTGCCGTACTTGGGGCTCCTGAGTTTGCGCGCCCATTCGGCGACGTTGATCGAGACCGTACTGCGGCATTACTTCAAGCACAGCCCTTTGTTCATTGAACAGTGGGTTGAGCGCACGGTGGAGGTTGCCCCTTTGCAGCGCAATCACTTGGGGGTCGCCAATAGCGAGCTCGGTCAAAACCTGGTGCTGGGGCAGCGTGTGGCTGACCGTAGCGGCAAATTCAGGGTGCACATGCGGGCGCTGAGTTGGCAACGACTGCACGAGTTCCTGCCCACTGGCAGTGGGTATCAGCCCTTGTGCTCACTGGTGCGTTTCACCACACGCGACCCGTTGGAGTACGACTTGCGGCTGGTGTTGGCCGAAGGCGAGATCAAGGCGCTGCACATTGGCGAGCGCAACGTCTGCCGCCTGGGGTGGACCACTTGGCTGGTGCCTGAACATGCCGACGGCGTGGTCACGCTTGCGGGCAATTTTCGTTAGGGGCTGATGATCATGATTAATGTGGACCTGCAACAACTCATACGTACGTTGACAGCCCAGGCACGGCAAGACCTGGAACGCGCAGCTGAGCGCTGTGTGATGCGCGGTGGCCGTGAAGTGCTGGTGGAAGATTTACTCCTGGCATTGCTTGAGCAGCCCGACGGGTTAATGGTCAAGGCCCTGGCAGATGCAGGCGTGCAGGCGAGCGAGCTGCACGCCGTGTTGCAGCCCAGAAGTGAACAGAGCGCTACGCGCAACCCGGTCTTTGCCCAGGCGCTGGTTCACTGGCTGCAGCAGGCGCTGATGGTTGCTCATATTGAGCTGGAACAACGCTGTGTGGATCACGGCGCGCTGTTGCTGGCATTGCTGCGCCACCCGCTGGATTATTCCGGCAGCGGTTACTACGGCGTGCTAAGCCGTCTGGATGCCGGCCGTGTGCGTGATTTTTTGGCGAGCCAGGTGTCAGCGCCCCAGCCCGTGGTGACGGAGTCGCTGCTGCAGCGCTTTACGCATGATCTGACGGCTCAAGCGCGCGAAGGGTTGATCGACCCGGTGTTGTGTCGCGACAGCGAAATTCGACAACTGATTGACATCCTTGTGCGACGGCGCAAGAACAACCCGATTCTGGTCGGCGAGGCCGGTGTGGGCAAAACGGCGATTGTCGAAGGGCTTGCCTTGAAGATCGTCGCTTCTGAGGTGCCCGAAGCGCTCAATAATGTGCGCCTGTTGACCCTGGATCTGGGCCTGCTGCAAGCCGGTGCCAGCCTCAAGGGTGAATTCGAGCGGCGCCTCAAAGGCTTGATCGATGAGGTCAACGCTGCGCCACAGCCGGTGATTCTGTTTATCGATGAAGCCCATACCCTGGTCGGCGCCGGAGGCCAGACGGGAGGTTCCGACGCCGCCAACCTGCTCAAGCCGGCATTGGCGCGGGGAGGGCTGCGCACTATCGCCGCGACTACGTGGGCGGAGTACAAACAGTACATCGAAAAAGACCCGGCATTGGCGCGGCGTTTTCAGCCGGTACTGGTCGGCGAGCCGAGTGTTGAAGAGGCTGTGTCAATCCTGCGCGGCCTGGTCCCGGTTTATGAGGCGAGCCATGGGGTTTATGTGCGCGACGATGCCGTCGTCGCGGCGGCGCATATGAGCGCGCGTTACCTCGCGGGTCGCCAGTTGCCGGACAAGGCCGTGGATGTACTGGATACCGCCTGCGCGCGTGTGCGCACGCGCCAGGCTCTGCCACCTGAGGCATTGCAGCATCTTTGCGCGCAACTGGCAGAAGGCAACCGACACTATCTGGCATTAAGTCGCGACGCTGACAGGGGATTGCCGGCCGAAGCGCAGACGTTGCAGGCGTTGAACCTGCGCCTGGAAGGCCTGGCGTGCGAGCGCCAGGCGCTGGAGCAGCAGGGCGGGCAATCATCGAACACGCTGGAGGTGTGCCCGCGCCTGGTGGCGCAAGTGATCAGCGCCTGGACCGGTATTCCGCTGGAGCAACTGGCACTTGAGCCCAACGAAAAAGTCCTGGGCTTTGCCGATGCCCTGCGCGCTCGAATCCTGGGGCAGGAGCATGCCGTGCAAGCCCTTGACCGCGCATTGCGGGCCGTGGCTGCCGGGCTTAACAAGCCCGATGCGCCGGTAGGGGTTTTTCTGCTGGTGGGCCCCAGTGGCGTCGGCAAGACAGACACGGCACTGGCCCTGGCCGATCTTTTGTACGGCGGTGAGCGGTTTATCACCACCATCAACATGTCGGAGTATCAGGAACAGCATGCCTTGTCCCGACTGATCGGTGCTCCACCGGGCTACATCGGTTACGGCGAGGGCGGCATCCTCACGGAAGCTGTGCGCCAACGCCCTTATTCAGTGGTGCTGCTTGATGAGGTCGAGAAAGCCGACCCGCAAGTACTGAACCTGTTTTACCAGGTCTTCGACAAGGGCCGCGCCAATGACGGCGAGGGGCGAGAAATTGATTTTCGCAACACGCTGCTCTTGATGACTTCAAACCTCGGCAGCGATTGCATCAGCGCACTCTGTGCAGACGGCCGGCGACCAGACACCCACGTGCTGCAGGACGCAATCCACCCAATCTTGCGTGCTCATTTCAAGCCGGCGTTGTTAGCCAGGATGCGTGTCGTGCCGTACTACCCGATTGCCGGGCAGGTGCTGCATGACGTGGCACGGCTCAAGCTGGCAAGCCTGGGTGAGCGGCTGCAACGACGCCAGCTCGCCTTCAGTTATTCGTCCGAACTGATTGCGCACATGGCCCAGCGCTGTGCCCATGGTGATAGCGGTGCGCGGTACATCGACCAATGGATCGAGCGGGAGTTGCTGCCACAGATGGTGGACCGTCTTCTGAATGCCATGGCCATGGGCGAATCATTGTCCTTGGCCCATGCGCGATTGGACGGTAACGGCCAGCCGACGTGCGAGTTCAGCTGATGAACGACGCCCTGTTTACCGGTTTGTCCGACCCTTTGGCCTATGCCGATAGCTTGCTGAACTGCTTGATGAGCCTGGGCCAAGGCCGTGATGCGTCAACCTTGCCCGACCTGTGTGTTGCGGGCGCCGCACAACTGAGCCAGTGCGAACTCAGCCAGTTGTATCGGGTTGATGAGGTCACGGGGCGACTGGACCTGATCGCCCAGCATTTACTGGGAGCGCCAACGCGCGTCGATCCGGCTGTGGGTGCGGTATGGCAAGAACAGCAGCTGCTGCATTACGTGCTCAACCAGCGCAGCGTGCTCGGCGTCGATGACGTGCAGCGGTGCCTGTATGACACGGCTTTTCTGCCGATCACGCAGCACCGCTGGTGTTCACTCTTGGCGGTGCCGCTGTTCAATCA
Organism: Pseudomonas sp. MONT-RG-20F-20-E-7-02; assembly: GCF_022662395.1. Classification (NCBI taxonomy): domain Bacteria; kingdom Pseudomonadati; phylum Pseudomonadota; class Gammaproteobacteria; order Pseudomonadales; family Pseudomonadaceae; genus Pseudomonas; species Pseudomonas sp. MONT-RG-20F-20-E-7-02. Next base: position 132,942 of record NZ_JAKNQN010000010.1, on the reverse strand, counting down.
ATCCCAGCAGGTGAACGGCGTGCTGCTGTGCGCCAGTTGGCAGGCAACGTCGTTGCTGGGCTACGCCCCTTCGTTGGGCAAACTGGGCGGCTTTGCCTTGAGCCAGCTGCGTCTGCTCCGGGGCGTGCAGCCCGCGCCAAGCGCCAAAAAGGCGCAACGCGGTACACCGGTGACAGGTGCGTACGGCTTGATCGGCAACAGCGCTGCGATTGAGGCGACCTGCCACTTGATCGACAAAGTCCTGCATACCCCTTACACCGTTCTGCTACGCGGCGAGACCGGCACCGGCAAGGAGGTCGTGGCACGCGCTATTCACACGGCGGGGCCGCGCAGTGGCCAAGCGTTTGTGGTGCAAAATTGCGCGGCCTTCCCGGAGGGGTTGCTCGAAAGTGAGCTGTTTGGCTACCGCAAAGGCGCCTTCACCGGCGCCGAGCGCAATTACGCAGGGCTGTTTGACGCCGCACATGGCGGGACCTTGCTGCTGGATGAGATCGGCGACATGCCGCTGGCCTTGCAAGCCAAGTTGCTGCGGGTATTGCAGGAAGGCGAGGTGCGTCCATTGGGCGCCAGCTCTGCCCATAAGGTTGATGTGCGCATCATCGCCGCGACCCACCGCGATCTGTCTGCGATGGTGGCGCAAGGCAGTTTCCGTGAAGACCTCTATTACCGACTCGCACAGTTCCCTATCCAATTGCCGGCCTTGCGTGAGCGCGATGGTGATGTGCTGCAACTGGCGCGACATTTCGCTGAAAAGGCGTGCGCGTCACTGGGGAGGGCGGCTGTTGAGTGGTCGAACAGCGCACTTGACCAACTGTCGAGCCATGGCTTCCCCGGCAATGTCCGTGAGCTCAAGTGCCTGGTGGAACGCGCCGTTTTATTGTGTGACGACGGTGTGATTCTGCCCATGCACCTGTCACTGCCACTGGCCCCGGCTGCCGCCGTGGCACTCGACACCACGCTACGCCAGCGCATGGAGCGGGTGGAGCGGGTGTTCCTGATTGATTGCCTGCACAAAAATCGTGGCAATCGCACCCGCACCGCGCGTGAGCTTGGCGTTGCGCGGCGCACGCTGCTCTACCGTCTGGCGCGGCTGAATATCCCTATTGGCGATGCCAAGGGGGAGTGCTGAATGCTGTGCTTGAGCGCTGCCGAGTATCAACGCCGCCTGCGTCGAATCGGACGTGGCGACCTTAACGTTTTGGAGGAAAGCTGATGCCTGTTCGTTCGTGGCAAGCCGTCGTGCTTGTGTTGTGTTTACTGGGTGGTTGCAGCGCGAACTACGTGTTTGATGATGCCGATTACCGCCCGCTGGGTGAGCCGAAGGTGATAACCCGTGACCATTGAATGGGGAGAGCCCGACCATGCAACTCGTGTTTGAAGTATGTGATGTCAAGGGCGTCAACAGCGCAGTATCGGCGCGTAAAATGTTCGACGGCACCGGCGGTGTGATTGGCCGCGGTGCGGGTTGTGACTGGATGATTGCCGATTCCAGCCGCCTGCTTTCCAGTCACCATGGATTGGTCGCTTACCGCGAAGGCCGGTACTTTTTAACCGATATCAGCACTAACGGTATCGGAGTATCCGGCAGTGCCGAGCGACTGCACAAAGGGCAGGCGCGATTGATCGGCGACGGCGAGGTGTTTGAATTGGGGCCGTTTGCGATACGTGCACGCTTGATCACGCCGGTACGGTCTGTGGACACGCCATACGATGCCCGCAGCGGCGCCATTCCCGATGATGCATTCCTGACGTTGGACCCTATCCAGGCACTGGACCTGGAGCATCGGCAGCAGACCAGGTCGCAGGAGTTGGCGGCATTGGAGGAGGCCACTGAGGGGCCTGGGTCGTGGCCGGATAACCGTGTGGTCAGCAGAGACCATCTGACGATACCGCGTCGGGCTGAGCCTGCCCGGGAAACCCTCTCGAAACCTTGCGTGATGGTGCCGACGGATACCAACGCCTTTGGGGAACAGTTTGCGGCGGCGCTGGGCATTCGCCTGGAGACGCTCGACCGCGCGAGCCAGGAGGCCCTGGCGATCAAGGTGGCACGCTTGCTTCGTGTGGGCGTCGAGGGGCTGCAGCAAAGCCTGCATACCTGTGAAGAGCTCAAACATGAGCTGGGCCTGGCGTTTGTTGGCCCTCTGCAAAAAAGCCGCAACCCCTTGAGCGCGTGTGTCGATACCGATGCTGCCTTGGCGACGCTGCTGGGGCTGGCGGACGCGCACCATTTACCTGCCGAACAGGCCATTACCCAGGCTCATCGGGCTCTACAGGCTCATCAGGTTGCACTGCTGGCGGCGTCTCGCAGTGCGCTGCGCAACATACGCAATGCCTTCGCGCCGGGTCATCTACTGATGTGCTTTGCGTCTCGGGGCAAGCGGCCGCGGTTTGCCACTGACGGGGGGCACTGGCGGGCTTACCAGCGCCACTATCAGCACTGGATTGAGGATGAGCAGTGGTCAGGCGGCGATTTCGCCACGGCCTATGAGGAGCAGCTTCGTTTGATCTCAACACTGCACGCCGATTATTAAGGATGATAGTTATGTATCGAGCCACGCTTGTTTCAATGCTGCTCCTGCTCGGTGTGTTGGCCGGTTGCAGCGCGGTGTCGCCGTTTTCCACGTTGACCAAATTGGATGTGACGCTCACCGCCGGTGACCAGGTCAACCCTGACCTGCACGGCCGCCCCTCGCCAGTGGTGGTACACCTGCTTGAGTTGCGACATCCCGTGGCTTTTGAGAATGCCGACTTTTTCAGCCTGTACAGCAATGCCGAACAAGCGCTGCCCAAGGATTGGGTGGGCAGCGAGGAACTTGAGCTGCGCCCGGGTGAACGGCTGAGCCTCAAGCTCAGGCTTGAACCTGGAGCGCGTTTTCTGGGGGTACTGGCGGCCTATCGAGACCTGCCTCATGTGCAATGGCGAATGGTCATCCCGGTCACCGTGCAACAGCTGACCGTTGCTGACCTGGTGCTGGACCAATCGGGTATTCGCGTGGTTTCGCACCTTCCTGACAAGGAGGGCAAGTGATATGCCGATTCATAAAGTCATCTGGCAGGAAGGCATGTTGCTCAGGCCACAGCATTTCCAGCACAACGACCGGTATTACCAGCAGCAGCTCAATCAAGTTCGGTTGCTCGACACGGACGCCTGGGGTTTCCTCACGCTTGAGTTGGACGTGCAGTACTTGAATTTTGGCAAGGTAGTGGTCAACCAGGCCTCTGGCGTTTTGCCGGACGGCAGCCTGTTCGAGCTGGGTGGGACGATGGAACCCTTGGTCCTGCAGGTGCCCGCCAACTCGGGCAAGCAAGCGATTTATCTGGCGTTGCCGCTGGCCACCGGCAACCAGGTCGAGGTCCGCGAGCAGCAGCAGGTCGATGTCCTGTCACGCTACCTGGCCTGTGAGGTTGAGGTGGGTGATTCGAACGCCGGCATCGACTCTCGATTACGCATCAATTGCGCACGCCCTGATCTGCGTCTTCTGTTGGGAGACCAGCCCAGTGACCATGGCTTGATCAAGCTCAAGGTCGCGCAGGTAGTGAGCGCCTCCGATGAAGGCGGCGTGACCTTGGACACGGATTTCACACCGACCTTCATCTTTCTGCAGGGCAGCGCCTATCTGTCATCGTGCCTCAAGGAAGTCATCAGCCTGTTGGCGAGTCGCGGGGACGCCATTGCGGCGCGTATGCGCGGCGACGGTGTGGCAGCAGGCTCGGAAATTGGCGACTTCCTGATGTTGCAACTGATCAATCGCACCGAACTGGAGCTGCGCCACTACTTGAGCCAGGCCCAGGTGCGCCCGCATGTGTTGTTCCGAGCGCTGCTGTCGATGGTGGGTGAGTTATCAACGTTCGCCAGCGCCAGCAAGCGCGCGCAGCTGGACGTACGCTACAGGCATGGCGATCAGAGTGAGAGTTTTCGTGAGCTGATGGCGGGCGTTCGAGACGTGCTGTCGATGGTCCTGGAGCAGCACGCCCTTGAGCTGCCACTGCAGCAACGCCAATACGGGGTGCTGGTCTGCCCGGTGAGCGACCTGAAGCTGCTGGGCACGGCAACCTTCATTCTCGCGGCCACGGCGCAGTGTGATTCGGAGGAGTTGCGTCATCGCCTGCCGGCCCATCTGAAGGTCGGCCCGGTGGAGCGCATACGCGAGCTGGTTAACCTGCACTTGGCGGGTATCAAGGTCAAGCCACTGCCGGTGGCGCCGCGACAGCTTCCGTTCCATGCCGCAAAAACCTATTTCATGCTCGATCTGAATGCCCGCGATATCACGCAGTTGCAGCAGTCGGGCGGTTTTGCCTTCCATGTCGGCGGTGAATTTTCAGCGCTTGAACTCAACTTCTGGGCCATCAGGAACTGAACACTATGGACAGTGAATACCCGCAGGACGAAAAAACCGTATTGCTCGACCATGAAGGCCGTGGCCCGGCACAGGGGCCGATAACCGACTTCCCCGCGCCGCCGCGCTTTGAGCAATTGGAAGATCGGATGATCTACGCGGCCCGCCTGCACGACGCGCAAGGCTTCAAGGTTGGTCTCAATCCACTGGTCGCTGCAGCATCGGCTGTATTGTCGCAAGTGATTGAGCTCAAGGGCTGCTCCGGTCGCGAAAGCCTGGGCACGGTCAACGATCGACTCTCAGCGGCGGTCACTCAATTTGAAGCCCGTGCCTTGCAGTGCGGTGTCGAGGCCAGCCAGGTCATGTCGGCGCGCTACGTGCTGTGCAGCGTCGTCGATGAGGCCGTGGTCACCACGGCCTGGGGTAATCGCAGCGATTGGTCAAAGATGAGCCTGTTGAGTCGCTTTCACAACGAAACCTTCGGCGGTGAAAAAGTCTTCCAGCTGTTGGAGCGGCTGTCCCGCGATCCGGTCAAGCATTTGGCGATGCTGGAGCTGATGTACCTGTGCCTGTCCATCGGTTTCGAAGGCAAGTACCGCATCATGGAACGCGGTGCATCGCAGCTCGAGAGCGTCCGCGACGCCTTGTATCGACAGATACGGCAAGTGCGCGGTGAACCCACCCGGCAACGTGTGCCGCCGGTCAAGGCGGGGCGCGCACGGCGTGGGCGATTACGCGTGATTTCAACGGCGTGGCTCGCAGTCTTCACCCTGACCTGTGTGCTGGCGATGTACGCAGGGTTTGCCTGGAAGCTGGGCCTCGAGGTCACGACCACGCTGCAACCCCTTCAATTTTCGGCGTCGGCACCGACTCAGACGCCCTTGTAAACGCTGGGAGCAATGAATGAACGCATTCTTTAAGAGCGCGAGCACCGTGCTGGGCAGGTTTTGGGTCTGGAGCTTGCTGCTGGTGCTTTCCTGTGCAGTGTTGGTGTGGTGCGCCGGGCCGTTGCTGGCGGTGGATGATTACCGCTTCTGGCAAAGCCAGACGGCTCGACTGGTCACCCTCTGCGCGTTGTTTCTGTTGTGGGGGCTGGCGATGGTCGTTGCCGGTGGCCGCCGTGCGAGCACGCCCGGAAGTCCTGAACGTGAGGTTTGCCAGCCGTCTTCGGCCGGGGCGCAAGATGAGCAGAAACAGGTACGTGGTCGCTTCAAGGAGGCGGTTCAGCGCCTGAAAACCTCACGGCGTTACGCAGGGCACAACGCACGTTGGCGCAATGACTTGCCGTGGTACTTGTTGATCGGCGGGCCTGCCAGCGGCAAAACGCATTTATTGGCCGCGGCTGGTTTGCAGTCGCCGCTGGATCACGTTGAGGCGAGGGCGATGCACGGCACTGCACATTGCGAATGGTATTTTGCCGACGAAGGCGTACTCATCGATACGCCGGGGCGCTACTTGACGCAACCCGACAGTGTGGTGGATGCCGCGGGCTGGTCGACACTGTTGAGTGCGCTCAGGTTGCGGCGTCGAGTACGCCCACTCAATGGTGTGGTGGTGACGTTATCGGTAGACGCGCTGTTGAGCGGCAATGAGCACGATCTGGACCTCCATGCTCGCCGTGTGCATTCACGCTTGCAGGAAGTGCAGCAGACATTGCACGTGGATGTACCGGTGTACCTGGTGCTGACTCAGGCTGATCGGGTACCGGGGTTTGCCGAATTCTTCGACGCCTCCTTGGCAGAGGACGCTGAAAGCGTGCTGGGCGAGTTCCTCGACCCGGGTGCGGCGGGCATTGAGGTCACACAGGTGCGCCAGGCGTTCGAGGCGCTGCTGCAAGGTTTGAGCGCTGAGCTGATGACGCGATTGCACCAGGAGCGCAATGTTGACCGTCGGGGTCGTATGCTGGATTTCCCTCAGCACGCGGCGCAGCTCGGCGAGCGTTTGTGCCTGTTTGTCGAGTCGGCTTTTTCCGCTCACCGTTACCAGCGGATCAAGGGGCTGCGCGGCTTCTATTTGACCTGTGCCGGCGACAGGCGCAGCCACTTCGTCCAGGGCTTGTTCAGTCGGGTGATCTTCACTGAGGCGGGTCTGGCGGGGCTGCAGGCCACGGAGCAACGGCGCATTCGTCGGCGCCTGGGGATGCAGGCCCTGGCCATGGCGGGTGTGATCGGTGGCGCCGGGTGGCTTTGGGCCTACAGTTATTCAGTCAACCAACAGCGCCTGGCGCAATTGGCAACATTGCTCGCACACCCGTCGCCCACTGTGCCGGATATTCACCAGACCCTGGCGCTGTTGGATGCGCGCTGGGCGGCGACGCAGGTGTTTGCGCCGGTTGCGGACGTCACGTTTATTGAGCGCGCCGGCTTGTACCCAGGTGAGGCGAGCCGCCCACCACTGACCCGCGCCTATGAGCAGGCCCTGCTGACACCGTTACTGGCGCAGATAACGGCACAGCTCGAAGAGCAGGTGCGCGCAAGCCTGGGGGACCGTGAACAGCTGCTGGACCACCTGCGTGCATACCTGATGCTTAATCTGCGTGAGCGCCGAGACAGCGCATGGCTGGCGCAGCGGGTGGCAGACCAATGGTCCTTGAGTCATGTGGGCGATGCGTCGGCGCAGAGGCGCCTGAATGAACACTTGGCACGTCTGCTCAAGCAACCGTTTGCAGCACCACTCGATGAAACGCTTGTAGCCACCGCGCGGGAAAAACTGCGCGGTGAGTCGCTGGCCGATGCGGTCTACCGCGCCCTGCGTGAGCAATCGCGCAACCTGGAGCCTGTGCGTCTGGCCGAGGGCAAGGTGTTCGCGGGTATAGACCCACCGATTCCCGGTTTCTATTCAAAACGCTATGTGCAGTACTTCGAGGCGCAAGGCCCAAGGCTGGTGAACGCCATCGCGCAGGACAACTGGGTACTGGGGCAGAGCACCGACCTCAGTGCCATGGAGTTGCGCCGGCTGATGGCGGAACTGCACCAGCGCTATTTCAGTGAGTATGCCGATGTCTGGAGCGCAGCCCTTGGGCAGGTCAAGCTGCAACGCACTGACAGCCTCAAGCAGGATGCCGAACAGCTGGCGAGCCTGACATCGGCCCAGTCACCGTTGCTGCAGTTATTGCTGTCACTGCGTGAAAACACACGTTTGCTGCCCGCCCCGCAACTGTTGAGCACGTTAACCCCCGCGGTCGGTGAGGCCGGCGAACGGGTGCAGTCGGTGCTGGCCGATGGGCGGGTGGCGGCGGTTCCAGACACTGCGCGGCGTGCGCTGCAACGGCGTTTTGAACCGTTGCACCAACTGCTTGATGAACAGCAGAACCCCGGTGTGGAGTTGACCCAGGCATTGCGCGTGCTCGACGAATTGCACTTGCAATTCACTGCGCTGAATCGGGAGAACTTGCCTGAGCAGGCGGCCTTCCAGCGGGTCAAGCGGCGAATGGAGGGGCAGCAGGATGCGTTGGGCAGCCTGCGCGATGCCGCTGCGCGTCTGCCGTTGCCGCTCGCCGGCTGGTTTGAGGGCATGGCTGACGACAGTTGGCGCCACTTGCTGGAAGGGGCTTATGTGCATGTCAATCAACGCTACCAAAGCGAGGTGCACGGCCTCTACGCCAAAGCGATTCGCCAGCGGTACCCCTTCGAGGCCCACGCGACCAGCGAGGTTGCACTTCATGATTTTCAGGAGTTCTTCAAGCCCAATGGTGTGATGGCGGGCTTTTACGAGGCCTATCTGCGGCCTTTCATCAGTGCTGACGGCAACCGCTACCGGCTGCGAGGGCTGGATGGCCATAGCTTGCCGATATCGCGCTCATTGCTGGAGCAACTGACGAAAGCTCAGGTCATCCGTCGCGCTTTCTTCCCCGAGAGCAACAGTGGGTTGTCTGTTCGATTTACCCTGGCGCCCTATAGCCTGGATCAGTCGGTCAGTCGCGCGACCCTGCGTTTTGGCGAGAAGCAGCTTGAGTATCGCCATGGTCCGATCGTGAGCATGGCGTTTGAGTGGCCCACCGACGCGGACAATGGTCGTAGCAGCCTGGTACTGGAAAGAGGCGCCGAACAACGGCCATTGGGTATCGAGAAAAACACTGGGGCCTGGTCGCTCTTCAGGTTTTTCGACTTATTGCAAAAAGAACCCGCCAGTGGACGCAGTGCGCAGCTGTACAAGGCAGACCTCGCCGGTTTGCGCGCCAATTACCTGCTCACCAGCCAACGCACTCCCAGCCCGTTTGACATGGAGGCATGGCGCACTTTCCGCCTGCCGGAGCAACTGTGAAGGCCCTGCACCTTCAGTGGCGCAGTGCCGGGCGAACGCAACGGGGCGAGGCCAGGGCGCGTAACGAAGATGCCTTTCTGGACTGCCCGCAGAATGGCTGCTGGGCCGTGGCGGACGGTATGGGCGGGCACCGCGACGGTGATGTCGCGAGCCAATGGGTGATCAGCAGCCTTGCATCGTTAACGGTTGAGGGAAGCCTGGACCAACGCGTCAAGGCCGCTCAGCAACGTTTGCAAAGTGTCAACCAGAGGCTAGGGAGTGCGACCGCGCGATCCACCGCCAGCGCCGATGCCACGATGGGCAGTACCGTCGTGGCGTTACTGCTTGAAGAGGGCCGGGCGGCCTGCGTGTGGGCGGGAGACAGTCGTTGTTACCTCTGGCGCCGGCAGCGTCTGTACCAGTTGTCGAGGGATCACTCGCTGCTTCAACGCCTTATGGCTGAGCGCCGATTGAGCCTGGCGCAAGCCCAGGCACACCCGGATGCAAGGGCATTGACCCGCGCGATTGGGGCGCGCACGTCATTGCGGCTTGAGAGGCTGGAGCTCAACACCCAGCCGGGCGATGTGTTTCTGTTGTGCAGCGATGGTTTGTATCAGGCACTCAGCCATCAGCAACTGGGGCGCGCGTTGAGCGAGGGGACGCCGCAGCAAGTGGTAGAGCGGTTATTTGCGATGGTGTTACGCACACCCGCGCGGGATGACTTGACCGCAGTGGTGGTACAGCCATGAGTGAAACCTGGGCCCCACCCGGTTTACTCGCCGGGCGCTATCACCTGGAGCGCGAGCTGGGCAGGGGCGGCATGGGCGTGGTGTATCGCGCCCGAGACCTGTTGCACGAGCAGTTTGGCGAGCCCGGTTCCAGCGTCGCCCTCAAACTGCTGGGCGAGGCCTTTGCTGCGTGCCCTGACGCCCATGTGCTGCTGTACAGCGAGTTCGCGACGACCCGCAGCCTGCGCCATGCTTGCGTGGTCCGGGCATTTTCGTTCGAGGTCGACAGCGGCAGCCGTACGGCGTTCTTTACCATGGAGTTGCTACACGGCGTGACCCTGGACCGACTGCTGCTGGAGTGTCCGGGGGGCTTGTCGTGGCCAGAGCTGCAGCCGATGGTCTTGCAGTTGCTGGATGCGCTGGTTTATACCCACCAGCGAAATGTGCTGCACGGCGATGTGAAACCCGCCAACGTCATGCTGAGCGAGGAGGGCATTCGCCTGTTCGATTTTGGCCTGGGCCTTGCTCAGGCGCAGGTGGCGGCAGGTTTGCCGAGTTTGAGCCGCAACCGTTTTAAGGCGTGGACCCGCGCTTACGCCGCCCCGGAACTGCTGGCGGGCGGCGCGTTGACCGCTGCCGCCGACCTGTATGGCGTGGCGTGCATTGTTTACGAATTGGCCCAAGGCAAACGCCTTGGCGAACAGCAGCCCAGGCACACACTGGCGCGCCCTCGGCAACTGCCCAGGCAGTGCTGGCCGGCGTTACGCGCCGCCCTGGCGGTTGACCCTGAGCGCCGAACCCTCACCGTTGCCGAATTGCGCGAGGCGCTGGGGTGCGCGCGACGTGCCTGGTACCTGTAGCAAAAACCTTACCCCGCCAAACCATGCAACTGACAGTATTCAGCCCAGCTCAACCCCGCCATCTGCGCGACTTCCTTGTGCACCTCAAGGCGCTGGGCTTCGAAGGCTTCGGCGGAGTCGGCGGTCAACTTGAGGGTCAGTTCCCAGGCGAACAGGTTCTGGCGTTCCGCTTCGGCTTCAAAGGCTTCGTGCAGGCGTTCGGCGCGGTACTGCGCCAGGGTTTCGCCTTTGGCCTGCGCGGCCAGGGGGTTGAGGGTGTCCAGCTGCGTGGCCACGTCCGGATGTTCGCTCAAGAATCGGTCCAGCGCACGCTGGTGGTTATCACCGGGTTCTGACAAGGGCTTGCTCCCGTTTGGGTGAATTAATTAAAGGGGGCCGTGCCCCGAACGAGCCACAGGTTAGCGGAATAATTACCCGCCGGTGCGGCAAAAGTCTTTCGCGCAGGCTATCAGGGCGTGTAGCGTTAACGCGGGTTTTCGGGCTTGCCCATCGAGGGCGCAGAGGGATTGGTCATGGCGCAAACGCTGTTCAAACTGTTCCTGACGCAGCGTCTGGCGGCCTTGGCCAGCACCGAATCGTTGCGCGCGATCCGTGAAGGCTTGTTGTGGATTTTGCCGTGCCTGCTGGTGTCGGCCGGCTTCCTGATCTTGTCTGAATGCGCCAAGGTGCTGGGGTTCGATCCGCAGGTGGTGGCCTTTCTGTCCGGGTTGCACAACCAGATCAGCTCGGTGATCCCGCTGTTGGTGGCTGCCTCGATTGGTTACATGCTGGCGATCCAGCACCGCCTGCCCCAATTGCCGGTGGCCTTCCTGTGCCTGGCCCATGTGATGGTCGCCACGTTTGTCTTGCGTGAGTACCCACGGGCGTCGGCCACGTTCATGTTGTTTATCGCGATTGCCTCGCCGCTGCTCAATGTGCCGGCGATGGCCTGGCTGCACCGCTTTCGCTGGACCCGGCTGGTCAACGCGGACCTGGTCGGGCATAACCTGCGCGGCACCATCAATATGGTGGTGCCGGGCGCCATCACGGCGCTGTGCCTGGTGGTGCTGTTGTCGTTGCTGTTGCAGATTCCCTATGTGGCGCAACTGCAGGGGCCGCAGGTGCTCGATGCGCTGCAATCGCCGTATGGCAGCGGTGTGTTTGTGACCTTGATGAATTCGCTGCTGTGGTTTTTCGGTATTCATGGCGTGTATGCCATGCAGCCGTTGTTCGATGTGCTGGACCAGGCCGTGGTGCTGAACGCCAGCGCATCCGCTGCGAGTGAGCCGGTCAAGTACCTGCTCAACAGCGGTTTGCTCGGCAGTTTCGCGTTTATCGGTGGCTCGGGCGGCGCGTTGTGCCTGTTGTTGGCGCTCCTGCTGTTTTCCAGGAGCCAGCCTATGCGTTTGCTGGCGATGGCCAGTTTGCCGCTGTCGCTGTTCAACGTCAGTGAGGTGCTGTTGTTCGGCTTGCCGATTATTCTCAACTCGCGCTTGTTCATTCCGTTTCTACTGGTGCCGGCCGTCAACACGCTGCTGGCGTTGATGGTGGTGCAGGTGGGGTGGGTGTCACCGGCGGTGGCCAGTGTGCCGTTTACCGCGCCGGTGCTGCTCAACGCCTACCTCAGCACCCATGGCGACGTGGCGGCGGTGGTGCTGCAACTGGCGTTGCTGGGCCTCGGCACGTTGGTGTATGCGCCGTATGTGCGCGCGATTCATCGGCAGGCCAGCGAAGGCGGCACGGTGTACCTCAAATCCTTGGACATGACCTTTCGCGGCCTCGAAGAGAAAGGCCGCCTGCTGGAACTGGACCCGGTGCTGGCCTCGCACAAGCGCGTGGCCCGCCAGGCCGTGGAGTTAAGCCGGATCCAGCAGATCAGCGATTACGAGTTCTACCTCGAATTCCAGCCACAAATCTCCACGCGCACCGGCCTGTGCACTGGTTGCGAAGCACTGATGCGTGCGCGGGACAACCAGGGCACGGTGCATTCGCCCTGGGAGTTCCTGCAGTGGCTGGCCCAGGCGCGGTTGATGCCGGACGTGGATGTGTGGGTGGCGTCCCAGGCGGTGCGCCAGTACCAGACGTGGCGCAAGAGCGGCTTTGCCTTGCCGATGACCATCAATATTTCCAGCGCCACCCTGACCGATGCGGCCTACGGTGATCGGCTGGTGGAGATCCTCACCCAGGCCCATGGCCAGGTGTCGGTGGAAATCACCGAGGACGCCTTGGTCAGTGATATCCAGGCCACGCGCCAGACCATGCATAAACTGCAGGCCATCGGTGCCAAAGTGTATATCGATGACTTCGGCACCGGTTTTTCCGCCTTGAGTTACCTGCACCAGTTTCCGGTGGACTTCATCAAGATCGACCGCAGTTTTGTGGTGGCCCAGCGCGACCCCAAGGGCGCGCAGGTGCTGACCGGCATGCTGCGCTTTTGTGAGGCGCTGAACCTGGGCGTGGTGGTCGAGGGCGTCGAGACCGCCGAGCAGTTGGCGTTCTTGAATACCGGCACTGAGCTGTTCATTCAGGGCTGGTATTTCAGTAAGGCGCTGCCCGCCGACCAGTTGCAACGCTTTGTGCGCGAACGCGCGGCGGCCCAGGTTTAAACCGCCTGCGCGGCGTATTCGCGCTGGGTCTGCTCGATTTCCTCCACCAGCGTTTCGATCCGCGCCAGGCGCGCGCGGTTGTCGTGGTCCCAGGGGTGAAAGCCCGGTTTGAAGTAGTGCAGCCACGGCCGCACCATGCGTGGGAACACGCCTTTGGGCCCATACAGAAACTTGAGCATGCGCCAGAAGCCCTTCAGGTGCCCGCCGGCCTTGCGATCGGCGATCAGCAGGCGCACGTGATAATCAAACACCACCAGCCAGAAGAACAGGGTGGTGGTCAGCATGGTGCCGGTGCGCAGCAGATAGCGCCCTGGCCCGGGCTTGATCACGCGGTTCCACACATCGTAAGCCACGGCTTTGTGCTCGGTTTCTTCGAGGGCGTGCCAGTACCACATTTGCTGGTAGCCCTTGAGTGAATCGCCAAACCGCGTGGGGTCGCTGAGCAGGATTTCCGCGAGCATCGCCGTGTAATGTTCAAGGGCGATGGTCACTGCCAGGTTGAACGACGGCGGCAGGTGTTTTTTCTGCAGGTCGAGGATGAATTTGAGACGCCGGTCCAGGGTGTGCGCCGGCAGGCCGGCCGCCTGCAAGTGGTCGTTGTAGGCCACGTGTTCGCGGCTGTGCATGGCTTCCTGGCCGATAAACCCCTGGATCTCTTTTTTCAGTTCGGGATCGTCGATGCGCTGGCGGTAGTGGCGCACGCTGTCCATGAAAAACAGCTCGCCTTGAGGAAACAGCAGTGACAATGCATTGAAGAAATGCGTGATGAACGGGCCTTGTTCATGCCAGTCCTTGATGCGCTCGGCAGGCAAGGCAAAGCGGATGTCGCGACGGATGGGCAGCATTTCAGGTGCTCCTGTTCAGAGACGAGGTTCGTCGTTGGTTTCAAACACCGGCGCGCGAGGTTTGGGCGCCATGCGCTTGCTGGCGAACACCACCAGGGCTTGATACGCGGCGGGCAGGCAGCGAGCGAGCAGGTCGAGGAAGTACGCGTCGCGGCCAATCAGCACGCGGCGTTTGTTCTTGCGCACACCGTGCAGGATGACCTTGGCAGCCTGGTCGGCATCTGTGATAAACAGCTTTTCGAAGTCGGCGCGGGCCTGTTGCTCGCTGTGGATCAAAAAGCCGGTCATGTTCGCGTCGATGCGGCTGCTGCGGCAGATATCGGTGCGAATACCCCCAGGGTGTACGCAGGTGGCGGACACGCCGCAGCGTTGCAGGTCGAGTTCCTGGCGCAGGGCTTCGGTAAAGCCGCGCACGGCAAACTTGGTTGCGTTGTAGCCGCTCATGCCGGGCTGGGCGAACAGGCCGAACACGCTGGAGGTGTTGATCACATGGCCATCGCCGGAGGCTTTCAGATACGGCAAAAATGCCTTGGTGCCATGCACCACGCCCCAGAAGTTGATGCCGACGATCCACTCAAGGTCCGCATAGTCCACGCCTTCAACGGTACTCGACAACGCCACGCCGGCATTGTTGAAGATCAGGTTGACCTGGCCGTGGTCGGCCATGCAGCGCGCCGCCCAGTCCTGCATGGCCTGGCGGTCGGACACATCGAGCACCTGGGTGGTGATCGTCACCGGGGCCAGCGTCGAGGCCTTGATCAGCGCCACGGTCTGTTCCAGCCCTTGGCTGTTCTTGTCTGCCAGCGCCAGGTGGCAACCTTCGCGCGCCAGGGCCAGGGCCAGGGCGCGCCCCATGCCGGACGCTGCGCCAGTGATGGCCGCCACGCGGCCGTTGAATGATTTCATGACAGGCTGCCTTCTACGCTGGAGTGGGGCGCCGCAACCGGGCGCGGGGTGGGCGTGGGCAACGGCTCGGTGAGGTAGTCCTTGAGCGCGAAATGCCGCGTGACCTGCTTGAAGCGCCAGGTCGAGCCGGGCCATAACGTGGTGTTCTTGCCGGTGCGCGGGTCCAGATACCAGCTCTGGCAACCGCCGGTGTTCCAGATGGTGCGCTTGAGCTGGTCCTGCAATCGGCTGTTGTAGGCCAGCTCGACCGCCGGTTTGACGTCGACCGTGGCGAGGCGCTGGCGCTGCATGTGCTTCAGCGCATCGAGGATGTAGGTGACTTGGGCCTCGATCATCAGAATCATCGAGTTGTGCCCAAGGCCGGTGTTCGGCCCGACGATCAAAAACAGGTTCGGATAGCCCGGCACGGTGGTGCCTTTGTAGGCGTGGGCACCGTCGCGCCAGGCGTCCATCAGGTCGATGCCATCGCGACCGATGATGCAATCGCGCGGCAGCGGGTCGGTGGCCTGGAAGCCGGTGCCGAAGATCAGGCAGTCGGCCGGGTGTTTGATGCCGTCGGCGGTGATCACGCCATCGGCTTCGATGCGCAGCACGGTGTCAGTTACGACTTCGACATTGCTGCGCGACAGCGCCGGGTAGTAGTCGTTGGAGATCAGCACGCGCTTGCAGCCGATGGTGTAGTCCGGCGTCAGGGTTTTGCGCAGGGAAGGGCGCGCCACTTGTTTGCGCAGGTGCCGCAGGGCAATTTTCTGCACCATCTTCATCAGCCGAGGATGCAGGGCAAAGCCCACCACGCGGCCTTCCAGCGCCCAGTAAAACGCCCCGCGCACCAGGCGCTGGGTGAAGGGCAGGTGCTTGAAGGCCCAACGTTCGAGGCGGGAAATTTCGCGGTCGGGCTTGGGCATGATCCACGGCGGCGTGCGTTGGAACAGGTCCAGGTGCGCCACCTGCGGGGCGATCTGCGGCACGAACTGGATAGCGCTGGCGCCGGTGCCGATCACCGCCACGCGTTTGCCTTTCAATGAATAGTCGTGGTCCCAGTGCTGGGAGTGAAAGCGCTTGCCCTTGAAACTGTCCAGCCCTGGAATATCCGGCAGCGCCGGGCGCGACAAGCCGCCCATGCCCGACACCAGCACCCGCGCGCTGACCTGGCGGCCATCGCTGAAGCGCAGTTGCCAGCGCTGCTGCTGTTCATCGAACACCGCACGTTCAAGGCCCATGCCGAAGCGCAGGTAGGGCGCCAGCCCGAAACGTTGCGCGCATTGTTCAAGGTAGGCGCGGATCTCCGCCTGCGGTGCGAACTGCCGCGTCCAGTCCGGGTTGGGCGCAAACGAAAACGAATACACATGCGACTGCACATCGCAGGCGCAGCCTGGGTAGTGGTTGTCACGCCAGGTGCCGCCGAGGGTGTCGGCCTGCTCGGCGATAAAGAAGTCGGTGAACCCGGCTTCCTTGAGTTTGATCGCCATGCACAGGCCGGCAAAACCTGAGCCGATGATGGCGATGTCGATGGAATCGCTGTGGGCATTCATGGGTTGTCCCTCGTGGGCATCGATGTGCTCCTGTTTTTGTTTTGTCTTTTAGATAGAACACCATTGCAAAGGAAAAATGAATTAATTATTTTAAAAAAGATTTTAAATAATCTACCTGAAAATTTCGCCTACGCTAGGACCTTGTTCCGCATGTGCGATTTGTCCGACGGACGCGCACCGTATGCAGGCAGTTTAGGTCCAGGGTGTGGACGATGGCTGAGGCCTTGATCAATACCGGTCAGGTCGCCAGCGGCAGGGAAGCAGAGGACCGAGCTATGGCTGTTGAATGGGTTGTCGCTGCGGGAGTACTGGTCGGCGCGAGTGCCGTGTTATGGGGCTTCAGTGCCTGGATGACACGGCGCATAGAAGCCCGCGTGCCGATCAACGGGCGTTTCGTCGAGGTCGATGGCGAGCGCTTTCATTATGTCGAGGAAGGTAAAGGCCCACCGCTGGTCATGATTCACGGGCTGATGGGCAGCAGTCGTAACCTGACGTATGCCTTGTCCGGCCAGTTGCGTGAGCGCTTTCGCGTGATCACGCTGGACCGTCCGGGCTCCGGCTATTCCACCCGGCAGGCGGGCACGGCGGCAGACTTGCCGGCCCAGGCCCGCCAAATCGCGGCGTTTATCAAGACGCTGGACCTGGATAAACCCTTGGTGCTGGGCCATTCCCTCGGCGGCGCGATAGCGCTGGCCTTGGCGCTTGATCACCCGCAGGCAGTATCCGGGTTGATCCTGGTGGCGCCGCTGACCCATCCGCAGCGCATGCTGCCGGCGGTGTTTCTGTCTTTGGCCGTGCGCCCGGCCCTGTTGCGGCGCTGGATGTCACACACCCTGACCATGCCCGTGGGCCTGCTGACCCGCAGCGCGGTGGTGAAAGGCGTGTTCGCCCCGGATGCCGCGCCAGATGACTTCGCCACGCGCGGTGGCGGGCTGCTGGGTATGCGCCCGCACAACTTCTATGCCGCCTCCACCGAGATCAACACGGTCAACGATCACTTGCCGGACATGGTCAAGCGCTACCCGCAACTGACTCTGCCGATCGGGCTGATCTATGGCGCGCGCGACAAGGTGCTGGACTTCCAGAAGCACGGCCAGGCCCTGGCGAGCAAGGTGCCGGGGCTCAAGCTGCAGGTGGTGGAGGGCCGCGGGCATATGTTGCCGATCACCGCCACAGAGCGTGTGGTGGCGGTGGTGGAGCAGGTGGCCAAGCGCGTGCGCCCAGCCGAAAGCGCCACGCTGTTGCACCCGCCGTTTGCCCTGGCGAGTAAATAACTGTGCTATCCGATTCGCGGTTCAACGGCGTCGATGCCTGCTCTAGACACCTGACCAAACGGCTGAAAAAGAGACTGCCTGGTCACGTCGAAAAGCCTTCGAGAAACTAGTTGACGACCTAACGATTCCGCGCTATTTATTTAAAAAATTATTTCAATGTCTAATTTGAAACAATTTTTGAAGAGCTTAAGAGCGAATAAAATAATGAAAAAAACGCCTTTTATCGCCTCTCTAATCTGTCTCGTTCGGAGGCTGCCATGAATCAGACATTGGCAACCCCGACCGTCTGGACCGACGGCAAACGTCACCTGTGGTGGCTGGGCATCATGCCTTTGGCTACCCCGTTGCTTTCCGGCGCCCTGGCCATCACCACCGGCGTGCAGCAACTGTGGTGGGTCGGCGTATTGATCATCTTCGGCTTTATCCCGTTGATCGACGGCCTGCTCGGTGAAGACGTCAGTAACCCGCCCGAATCCGCCGTCAGCAACCTCGAATCGCAACGCTACTATCGTTGGATCGTCTACACCGGCGTGGTGTTTGTGATCGCCTCGGTGGTGATCACCGGCTGGCTGGCCGCCGGCGGTATCGACTGGATCATCAACGGCGGCCTGCTCAACGCCACCGCAACCCTCGACCCGTCGAGCTGGCTGGCCAAGACCGCTGCGTTTATTACCGCACGTACCGAGTTGCACGGCGAGGTTAGCGGTTTCACTTACCTGGGCATGGCGATGTCCACCGGTGCCGCCACCGGTATCGCCATCAACACGGCCCACGAACTGGGGCACAAGCCCAAGCCGCTGGAAGTGTTCCTGGCCAAAGTTACCCTGGCGCCGACCTTCTACGGGCACTTCTACACCGAACACAACCGTGGCCATCACGTCCGCGTGGCAACCCCGGAAGATCCGGCCAGTTCGCGTCTGGGTGAAAGTTTCTGGGCGTTCCTGCCGCGCTCGGTGTGGTTCAGCGCCACGTCGGCCTGGAACCTGGAGCGTGAACGCCTGCGCAAACTCGGCCTGCCGGCGTTGCACTGGAAGAACGCCGTGCTCAGCGCCTGGATGTACAGCGTGGTGTTGTGGGGCGCGATGATTGCCTGGCTGGGCGCGGCGGTGATTCCGTTCCTGATCATCCAGGGCATCTACGGGTTCTCGTTGCTGGAAGTGGTGAACTACGTCGAGCACTACGGCCTGAAACGCCAGAAGTTGCCCAATGGCCGTTATGAACGTTGTTCGCCGCGGCACTCGTGGAACAGCAACCGTATTGTCACCAATATCTTTCTGTTCCAACTGCAACGGCATTCCGACCACCATGCCAACCCCACGCGCAGTTATCAGTCGTTGCGCCACTTTGATGAATCGCCGCAACTTCCTTACGGTTACGCGAGCATGATTGTCTGGGCCTATGTGCCGTACTTGTGGCGCCGGCGCATGGACCACCGGGTACTTAATCATTACGCCGGGGATATCACCCTGACTAATCTTCAGCCGTCACAACGCTTGAAGTACCTGGAGAAATACAGCAACAGTGCCAGGCCGTTTTAATCTGATTTAAACAGCAGTGGGCGTACTCGCAATCTGAGTATTGCGCAGGGTTTTATCGCCCACGGTTTACCGAACTGAGTACCGCAAAGTTTGACCCTACAACAATAATTTCAAGGGAAGGACGTACATTATGCAAAGCCCTGCCTCGTTCACCGCTCACGTTATTTTGGCCGCCCTGGGCCTGATTATTTACCACCAGGCCCAGGCCGCCCGCATCGAACCTGCCGGCAGCGCCTTTACTGCCCAGGGGCCGATCAGCTTTTCCAAGGGCGCACTGATCAGCGCCGACTGCACCATCAAGGTTGCGGGTAAAGTCGCCGCCGATGGTGCGTCGGTGAATGTCGATAAAGTTGAATTTGACGGCGGCCTTAAATGCAGTCGCGTCGAAGCCATCAACTTGCCGTGGGTATTAGTTGCCAAAGATACCAAGAGCGGGTCCATGTCAAAGATCAGTGTGGACGTGCATGCGTTCGGTTTAGGCGGCAAGTGCGGCCCTTCAACCGCCGACGGCACCTGGGATAACGCCACCGGCAAGTTGGAAGCCGTGAATGTGCCGATTGGCGAAGACTGCAAGATCAAGACGGTGTCGATCAAGATGCCGCCGAGCTTCAAAGTTGTGGAATAAACAGTGCGGTAATTGAATTGAGATTTGGCTGGAAAGGGAAGTTCTGCAGTTTCACCGTGACCTCTCGATCATGGCCATTACCCCCTGGCGAAATGAATCGCCATAACATGTGAGGAAAAACAATGAAAAGCTTGAAAACTCTCGTGTCGTTGACTGCTCTGACTGTTTGCATGGGTGCTGCTTCGATGGCCAATGCCTATAGCATCAGCCCGGTGAATACCAGCTTTACTGCACCCGGTACTATTTCGGTGAAGTCGCCGTCCTCGTTCCAAGCCACTGTTAACTGCGGCGCAACGTTTACCGGCAATGTCGATGCCACCGGTGTTGCAAAAATCACGGGTGTTGCGGTGACCGGTGGTGGACTGTGCAGCCTGCCAAAAATCACCGGCTTGCCTTGGACGCTGACTGCCACTGCTCCGGCAGCGGGCTCCGTCACCAATGTGGGTTACACCATCGCCGCGTCGGTTCTGTACCCAGCCTCCAACTGCGGCCCTTCCACCATTGCAGTGGGTTACAGCGGTGGCGTACTGACCGCTTCCAACCAGACATTGTCCGGCAGTTGCACCGTAGTAAGCCTGAGCGTTACTCCTTCGCCAGCGCTGACCATTGTGCCTTGAGGGAGCTTGAGAACGAAGGGCTGATCACCCGTTGAAAGACAGGCGCCCCAGGTGGGGCGTCTGTTTACCAGAGGCGGGCGACGCTGCCTGCACATTCACTCCGTGAGAGGGATCGAGGCATTGCGGTTTTGAAACAACGCCCTCACCGGGCGAACCAAGCAGCAAGACGAGCCGGCTGGCGCTGGTTCAGTGAAATAACAATAAGGAGTGCCGCATGAATAATAAAAAACAACAGGTGCAGGTTTTGCTGGGGTTGGCGTTGATGGGAGGGGTCATAGTTGCTGCCCCCGTGCAAGCCGGCGGGTTCTCGACACCGACTTACGGCGCACCCGGCTGGGGCAGGGCGTTTGCCGGTGGCTCGCTGTTCAAGAATGACCCCAGTTCTGCGTTCAACAACCCGGCGGCCATGGCGTTCGTGGACCAGAACGTCGCACAGATGACCGTTGATTACGCGCGCATCAAGATCAAGTACAAAGGCACCGCTTCCGACTACGCGGGCAATCCGATTTCCAATACCCCGTTGGCCGATGGTTTCCCTGATACGTCCGCCACCACCGTCAATAACAACGATGGTGGGCAAGGTGGGTTCACGGCCTGGTTGCCAACGGGTTTCATGGTGATGCCTTTGGGCGACCGCTTCGCTTTCGGTTTGAGCCAGGTCGTACCACAAGGCATGCGCTCCACCTGGAATGAAGACTCCAAGCTGCGTGATTTTGCTGTCGACACCAAAATTGAGACCGTAGGTTTGACGGGCTCCCTGTCGTTCAAGGTCAACGATCAGTTCTCCCTTGGCGGTGGCGTGATCGTGCAGCACAGCAAGGGGTTCGTCAGCCAGAACATCGACTTGTTGTCCGCCGCTGCCGTGTCCAACTCTGTACTGGGCGGTATCAATTTCCCGTCCGATGTGGGGGGCGCGTTGATGCGCGTGAAGGTCGATAACATATCGGCCGGCTGGTTTACCGGCGTTGTCTGGAAACCGACTGATCGAGATACGCTGGGTCTGAACTACCACGCCAAGATCAAGAACAAGATGACCGGCAAGTACAACATTCGTGCCGATCAGTTTTCCTACAACCTTATGACTCAACCGAGCCCGTTTGGCGGTAGCGGCACGCTGGTAAACACCGCTTATCCCGGGTTGGAATTACAACCTGACGGCGCCCATGCGAGTACTCAGTTAGACATCCCAGCCACTGCAGGCCTGGATTGGGTGCACCAGTTCAACGATCGCTTCACGCTGGGTGCGAGCGTCACATGGACCGAATGGTCGTCGTTCAAGGACCTGACGCTGAAGTCCGGCGACATGACCATTGTTTCGATTCCCTATAACTACAAAAACACCTGGATGTACTCACTCGGGGGCGACTTTCGCGCCACTGACGAGCTGACATTGCGTGCGGGTGTCGCACTGGACCAGACGCCGACCCGCAACTCTACCCGTGACCCGCGGATCCCGGATGGTGATCGTACGTTCCTGTCCCTCGGGGCCGGCTACGATGTGAAGCAGGTTAAGGGCTTGAGTTTTGATGTGGCCTATTCCCACCAGTTCGTACAGGAGGTCAAGCTGAAAACCAAGAACGTAGATCGCCTGGGGGGCGCAAGCCTGGACGGCAAGGCTGAATCGTCCGGTGATGTGGTTAGCGTGTCCGCGACGTACAAGTTCTAACGTTGTTCGCACGACGGTGAAGGCAGTCAGCGCATCTGGCTGCCTTCACCTTGTAGGCGCTTGATTACGGACGCGAGTGCGGCCGGTTGCGATGTTTTCATGGCTGATAAGTGCGGCTGAGTTACTGGCCGTCGATTTTTTTCGTCAACGAACTAAATAAATATTTCAAAATAAAATTTGAATTATTTGTTTTGAGTTCGTAGTGTGGCTTTACGCCCCCGCTCAGGCCGAGCGGCCGGCGTGTAGGCCGTACCCTGGATCAAGTAGAGGTATCCCCATGGTTATCTGGTTATTGGCGGGTTTCGCAGCAGCGATTGCCCTGGCGTACCGACAAGCCACCGCCACCCTGTGGCTCGGCGCTGGTGTGATCTGGCTGGCGGTTGGTTATCTGTTGAATGTGGTCGCAGGGTTGGGCGCCACCGTCGCGGCGCTGTTGGTGGTGGCCCCCGCGTTGCTGCTGGCGATCAAACCGCTGCGTCGCGCGTTATTGACCAGCAAGGCCCTGGGCCTGTTTCGTACGATCATGCCGGCGATGTCTGACACCGAACGCGCGGCTATCGAGTCCGGCACCGTGTGGTGGGACGCCGAGCTGTTCAGCGGCCAACCCAACTGGGACCGCCTGCTTAAAGCCGCACCGGCCAGCCTCAGCGCCGAGGAACAAGCCTTCCTCGACAACGAGGTCGAGACGCTGTGCGACATCGCCAACGACTGGGAAACCACCCAGGTCTGGCAGGACATGTCTCCCGAAGGCTGGCAATACACCAAGGATGCCGGGTTTCTCGGCATGATCATTCCCAAGCAGTACGGCGGCAAAGGCTTCTCCCACTATGCGCATTCGCAGGTGGTGATGAAGCTGTCGACGCGCTGCTCGGCGGCGGCGATTTCGGTGATGGTGCCCAACTCCCTGGGCCCGGCCGAACTGCTGCTGCATTACGGCACCGATGCCCAACGCAATTACTACCTGCCACGCCTGGCGCGCGGTGAAGACATCCCGTGCTTTGCGCTGACCAGCCCGTACGCGGGCTCCGATGCCGGGGCGATTCCGGACCTGGGCATTGTCTGCAAAGGCCTGCACGAAGGCGAGGAAGTGCTGGGTTTCAAAGTGACCTGGGACAAGCGCTACATCACCCTTGGCCCGATCGCCACGGTGCTCGGCCTGGCGTTTCGCGCCGAAGACCCGGACGGTCTGCTGGGTGCGCCCGGTTCGCTGGGGATTACTTGCGCGCTGATCCCGACGTCCCATCCCGGTGTGAACAGTGGCCGTCGTCACTGGCCGCTGAATGCTGTGTTCCAGAACGGACCGACCACCGGCAAGGATGTGTTTATTCCGCTGGAATGGGTGATCGGTGGTCGTGAACAAGTCGGCAACGGCTGGCGCATGCTGATGGAATGCCTGGCCGCCGGGCGCGCGATTTCGTTGCCATCGGCCAACGTCGGCCTGGGCAAAGTTGCGGTACGCGGCACCACCGCCTACGCGGCGATGCGTAAACAGTTCGGCCTGCCCATCGGCAAGTTCGAAGGCGTGCAGGCGCCGCTGGCGCGCATGGCCGGGCACTTGTATGCCTGCGATGCGGTGCGCAAGGTGTCGGTGGCGTCGTTGGATGCGGGGGAGAAACCCTCGGTGATCTCGGCCATCGCCAAATACCACGTCACCGAGCGTGCGCGGATCATCGTCAACGACGGCATGGACATCGTTGCCGGCAAAGGCATCTGCATGGGGCCGAACAACTTCCTCGCCCGTGCCTACCAGCAAAGCCCGATTGCGATCACGGTGGAGGGCGCGAACATCATGACCCGCTGCCTGATCATCTTTGGCCAGGGCCTGATTCGCTGCCATCCTTATGTGTTCCGCGAAATGGAAGCCGCGCGCAACCCGGACCGGCGCCAGGCGCTGGAAGCCTTCGACAGCGCGATGTTCGGCCATGTGAGTTTCGTACTGGCCAATACCGTACGTGCGGCGGTGCACTCGCTGACCGGCGGGCGCTTGCTTTCCGCCCCGGCCAAGACCGACCCGGCGCTGGCGCCTTACTACCGCCAGGCCAATCGGCTCTCCGTGGTGCTGGCGTTGATTTCGGATGTGTCCATGGGCGTGCTCGGCGGCGCGCTCAAGCGCAAGGAAAGTATCACCGGGCGCCTGGGCGATATTCTGTCGCAGCTGTACATCCTGTCCTGCGTGCTCAAGCGCTTTGAGGATGACGGCCGGCCCCAGGCCGACCTGCCATTGGTGCACTGGTCGGCCCAGGATGCGTTGCTGCGGGCCCATGAAGCCCTGGCCGAAGTGCTGGATAATTACCCGTCGAAAGCCGCTGCAGCCGTGGTGCGCGGCTTGAGTTTCCCATTGGGTATCCCACTGCGCAAACCGTCGGATCGTTTGCTCGCCCAAGTGGCCGACGTGGTGCAAACCCCCGGTGAAACCCGCGACCGCCTGCTGGCCAATTCCTACATCCCACGGCCGGAAATCGACAAGTTGGCCTACGGCGAATTGGGTTTCCGCCTGTTACCGCAAGTCGAGCTGATCGACGCCCGGCTCAAGTCCGCCGTCAAGCAAGGCCTGATCGAGCCGATGCCGATTTCCGCCACGGCCTTCACCGGCTGGCGCGTCAAGGCGCGGGCATTGGACCTGATCAGCGACGACGAAGACAGCCTGCTCGGCCGTTACGTGGAATACGCCGACCACGGTATCCAGGTCGACGACTTCCCGCAGGACTTTGGTTTGCTGGAAGCGTTGCAGCAGCGTCAACAGGCTCTTGAGCCCAAGGCCAAACGCCGCACCCCCCAAAGCGAAAACGCCTCGGTCAACTAGGAGAAACCCGACTCAAATGTGGGAGCTGGCTTGCCTGCGATAGCGGTTTACCTGACACACCGCCATCGCAGGCAAGCCAGCTCCCACAGAGGGGCGGGTTTACACGGCAAGACACGGTTGTGAGTGAATTCTTACTATGAGTGACAGCTACCTATCTTTCGTCAATTCCCCCTGGGGCCGGCGCCTGGCCCAGGCCATCGGCCTGCCGCAACCCTTGCCGCTGCAACGTTATCGCAGCGGCCAACAGGGCCTCGCCAACCCGGTGATTGTCGCCGGGGCAGGGCGGCTGACCGCGCAGGTGCAGCAGATTTTCGCCGCCACCGACACGGTCGCCGCCACCCCGGCCACCGTCAAGGCGCCGTCCACGGTCAAGGTGCAAGGCGCGGTGTTCGACGCCACCGCAGTGCTCGACCTGCAGCAGCTCGATGAGCTTTACGTGTTTTTCCACGCCAATGCCAAACGCCTCGGCCAGCATGGCCGCGTGGTGGTGCTCGGCACGGCGCCGGAACATTGCCAGGACTTGCCCCAAGCCATCGCCCAACGCGCCCTTGAAGGCCTGGTGCGGTCGCTGGCCAAGGAGCTGCGCCGGGCGATCACCGTGCAATTGCTCTATGTCGCGCCGGGCGCCGAAGACGCCCTGGACAGCAGCCTGCGCTTCTTTCTGTCGCGCCGTTCGGCCTATGTGTCCGGGCAAGTGGTGCGCCTGGAGAAACCGGTGGACGGCCACCCAACCGTCAACTGGGACAAACCCTTCGCCGGCCGCCGTGCCCTGGTCACCGGCGCGTCCCGTGGCATTGGTTTGGCCATCGCCCAGGTGCTGGCCCGCGAGGGCGCCCACGTGGTGTGCGTCGACGTGCCCCAAGCCCAGGACGCGTTACAGCAAGCCGCCAGCAGCGTGAACGGCTCCGCCTTGCCGCTGGACATCACTGCCACGGACGCGGCCGCGCTGTTGCAGGCGCATGTCAGCCAGTACGGCGCGTTCGACGTGGTGGTGCACAACGCCGGCATTACCCGCGACAAAACCATCGCCAAGATGACCGAGGCGGCGTGGCGCAGTGTGCTGGCGGTGAACCTGGAAGCGCCGTTGCAACTGAGCAATGCGTTGCTGCACAGCCAAGGGCTCAATCCTGGTGGGCGCATCGTGTGCGTGTCGTCGATTTCGGGCATTGCCGGTAACCTCGGGCAAAGCAACTACGCCACTTCCAAGGCTGGCGTGATTGGCCTGGTGCAAGGTCTGGCGCCCGTGGCGGCGGCGCAGCAGGTGACGGTGAATGCCGTGGCGCCCGGGTTCATCGAGACGCAGATGACGGCCAAGATTCCGCTGATGATTCGCGAGGCCGGGCGGCGTATGAATTCGCTGTCCCAGGGCGGGCAGCCGATTGATGTGGCCGAGACGATTGCCTGGCTGGCGCACCCGGCGTCCGGCGCGGTCAATGGCCAAGTCGTACGCGTGTGCGGCCAAAGCCTGCTGGGGGCCTGAGCCATGGACTACGTGACGCAGATAATCGACCCGCCACCGTCGCGCACCCAGTTGCTGCTGGACGGCGTGCGCGCGCTGCGCAAGCCCAAACTCGACGCTGCGCCGCAACTGCCCAACGCACGGCTGGTGCGCGCGGCGGTGGAACTGTCGGCCAGCGGCATCGCGGCGTATGGGCGCGCCTGTGGTTTTCGCCGCGAGCAGGGCGTGCCGTTGTCTTACCCGCATGTGTTGGCGTTCCCGTTGCACTTGATGTTGCTGACGCGGCCGAGCTTCCCGTACCCAGCCAGCGGCATGGTGCACCTGGCCAATCGCATTCGTCAGCACCAGCGCCTTCACGAGGCGCAGGCCTTGCGCCTGGAGGTGTTTTGCGAGCGTTGGGTGGCGCATCCCAAGGGCCAGGCGCTGAGTATTGCCACGCGGGCCTACAGCGCCGACGCGCTGGTGTGGGAGAGCGACAGCCTGTACCTGCGCCGCGACGTGAAAGACCCGGTCGGCGAACCGTGGGACGACGTATTGCCGCTGCAGGAGGACGGCCTGTTGCGCACCCAGCGCTGGGTGTTGCCTGCCGACCTGGGCCGACGGTTTGCCAAGGTCTCGGGGGATTTCAACCCGATTCACACCTCGGTGATCGGCGCCAAGATCTTCGGCTTTCGCCGTGCCATCGCCCACGGCATGTGGACCCTTGGCCGCGCATTGGCCGCGCAGCAACCGCCCGGAGGGCTGGAGGCGGCTGAGGCCCATTGCGACTTCAAGCTGCCGATCTTCCTGCCCGGCCAGGTCGCGCTGTGGAACCGCCCGGTGAGCGGCCCGCGCCGTGAGTTCGAGGTGCGCAATGCGGCCGGTGATAAACCGCATATGCGTGGCTTATTTATTTGGAAAGAGAGCCGTTGATGAGTGACTACAGCTTCAACCCGGCCCCGGTTCGCCGCGTGGCGATTATCGGCGGCAACCGTATCCCGTTTGCGCGCTCCAACACCGTGTATGCCCACGACAGCAACCAGGATTTGCTGGTCGCCGCGTTGCAAGGTCTGGTCGACCGCTACCATCTGCACGGCCAGCGCCTGGGCGAGTTCGCCGCCGGCGCGGTGATCAAGCACTCGCGGGATTTCAACCTGGCGCGTGAGTCGCTGTTGTCCACCACGTTATCGCCGGACACGCCGGCCTACGATGTGCAGCAAGCCTGCGGCACCGGCCTGGAGGCGGCGTTGCTGGTGGCGAATAAAATCGCCCTGGGCCAGATCGACGTCGGCATCGCCGGTGGTTCCGATACTACTTCCGACGCGCCCATCGGCATCAACGAAGCCCTGCGCCATACCTTGCTCGCGGCCAATCGTGCCAAGGGCTTGGGCGACAAGCTCAAGGCGTTGCTCAAGGTGCGCCCGGCGATGTTTTTCAAGCCGTTGCTGCCGCGCAATGGCGAGCCGCGCACCGGCTTGTCCATGGGCGAACACTGTGAAGAAATGGCCAAGCGCTGGCAGATCAAGCGCCTGGCCCAGGATGAGCTGACCCTGACCAGTCACCAACGCCTGGATGCGGCCTATAAGCGCGGCTTTTTCGACGATTTGATCAGCCCTTATCGAGGTCTGGCGCGCGACAATAACCTGCGCGCCGACGCCAGCCTGGAAAAGCTCGCGGGCCTCTCGCCCGCCTACGACCGCCAGAACGGCACGCTCACGGCAGGCAACTCCACGCCGCTGACCGATGGCGCCTCGGTGGTGCTGCTGGCCAGCGAAGCCTGGGCCGCCGAACACGGCTTGCCGGTGCTGGCCTACTTGCGCACCGGCGAGACGGCGGCGGTGAATTTTGTCGACGGCAACGAAGGCCTGCTGATGGCCCCGGCCTACGCGGTACCGAGGATGCTCAAACGCGAAGGCTTGAGCTTTGCCGACTTCGATTTCTTTGAAATCCATGAAGCGTTTGCCGCCCAGGTGCTGTGCACACTCAAGGCCTGGGAAGACGCCGATTATTGCCGCGAGCGACTAGGCTTGGACGCACCGCTGGGCGCCATCGACCGCAGCAAGATGAACGTCAACGGCGGCTCGCTGGGTTGTGGTCACCCGTTTGCGGCGACCGGCGGCCGGCAATTGGCGGCGCTGGCCAAAACCATTCATGAAAATGGCGGCGGGCGTGGCCTGATTTCGATCTGCGCGGCGGGCGGGCTGGGCATTACCGCCATCGTCGAAAAGTAGCGTTAAAACAATAACAACAAGGAGACTGCCATGAACGCTGTAAGCCTGGAACACGCAGAACGGATCTGGTTGAACGCTTACTTGCCCGGCGTGCCGGCAGACATTGAGGCCGGCATCGAGGCCTACCCGTCGTTGCGCGAGGTGTTCCTCGAGCACCTGGACAAGTTCCGCGAGCGTGTTGCCTACGTCAGCATCGGCACCGAAATGACCTATGCCGACTGGAAAGTGCAGGGCCTGGCCTTTGCCGCGTGGCTGCAGGGCCAGGGCGTGAAGAAGGGCGACCGCGTGGCGTTGATGATGCCCAACTGCTTGCAATACCCGATCTGCCTGTTGGGCACGATCCTGGCCGGTGCGGTGGTGGTTAACGTCAACCCGCTGTACACCGCCCATGAGCTCAAGCATTTGCTCAAGGACAGCGAAGCCCAAACCGTGGTGATCTTCGAGAACTTCGCCCACACCCTGGAAAAGGTCATTGCCGGCAGCAGCGTCAAACGCGTGGTGGTGGCGGCCATCGGCGACTTGCTGGGCACCTTCAAGGGTGCGGCGATGAACTTTATCCTGCGCAGCGTGCAAAAGCAGGTGCCGCGTTTCAATCTGCCCGGCGCCTTGCGCTTCAACCAGGTGCTGAAACAGGGGCGGGTGCTGAACCACTTTCCAGTGGCGATGAACCTGGATGATTTGGCCTTTCTGCAATACACCGGCGGCACCACCGGCGACGCCAAGGGCGTGATGCTCAGCCACCGTAATATCATCGCCAACCTGCTGCAGGCCAAGGCCTGGGTTGGGGACCAGCTGGACCAGAACAAGCAGGAAACCAACGTCACCTTGCTGCCGCTGTACCACATCTTTTCACTGACGGTGAACTGCCTGATGTTCATGTGCCTGGGCGGGCGCAACATCCTGATCGCCAATCCGCGTGACGTGAAGCGCGTGCAGATGATCCTGCGCAAGGAGCGCTTCAACGGGATTGCCGGGGTCAACACGTTGTTCAATGGCTTGCTGGAAAATCAGGAATTCTGCGCGCGGGATTTCTCCGACCTGCGCATGGTCATCGCCGGCGGCATGGCCACGCACACGGCGGTGGCCAAGCGCTGGAAGGAAGTCACTGGGCTGCCGATCATCGAAGGCTACGGGCTGACCGAGTGCTCGCCGGTGGTGAGCATCAGCCCGATCAACATCGCCCGCATGCGCGAGATGGAATTCACCGGCAGCATCGGCGTGCCTTTGCCGTCGACCTGGGTGCGGTTTATGCGTGAGGACGGCGAACTGGCCGACGTCGGTGAGCAGGGCGAATTACAAGTGCGCGGCCCGCAGGTGATGCAGGGTTACTGGAAGCGCCCGAAGGAAACCGCCGAAGTGCTGGATGCGCAGGGGTGGCTGTCGACGGGTGATATTGGCGTGATGGACGAGCGCGGTTACATCCGCCTGGTGGACCGCAAGAAAGACATGATCCTGGTCTCGGGCTTCAACGTGTACCCGAATGAAATCGAAGACGTGGTGGCGTTGCACCCAGGCGTGGGTGAAGTCGCCGCGATCGGCGTGGAAGATGCGGTGACCGGCGAGAAGGTCAAGATCATCGTGGTGCGCAAAGACCCGAACCTGACCCAGGAACAGCTCCTGGCGCATTGCCGCGAATACCTCACGGGCTACAAAGTGCCGCGTTATGTCGAGTTCCGCACCACCGAGTTGCCCAAGACCACCGTCGGCAAAGTACTGCGCCGCGCCTTGCGCTGATCGGCAGAGGCAGGTGCTTCCACAGAGATTTGATTTACACAGCAGGAAATGCGGAATGAACACGGTGAATGTGGGAGCGGGCTTGCTCGCGAATCCAGTGTGTCAGTTTGCATATTGGGTACTGACCCGGCGCCTTCGCGAGCAAGCCCGATCCCACATTGGGCCTGTGTAGGTCTTGGGAATCAGTGTTTCCAGGCCGCGCCATTTACCAGGTTTTTTGGCCGTTCGCCCGACAGTGCCGCCAGCAGATTGTCCACCGCACACTTGGCCATCGCCTCGCGTGTTTCATGGGTTGCCGAACCGATGTGCGGGGTCGCCACCACGTTGTTCAAGCGCAACAACGGCGAGTCGTGGTTCAGTGGCTCGCGTTCAAACACATCCAACCCTGCCGCGCGAATCGTGCGGTTTTGCAGGGCTTCGACCAGCGCGGCCTCATCCACCACTTTGCCGCGTGAGATGTTGATAAAGATCGTCTCCGCACCCATCAGTGCGAATTCCTCAGCGCCGATCAACTTCTCGGTTTCGGCGGTTAACGGCAAGGTCAGGCACACAAAGTCAGCCTGTTGCAGCAAGTCCTCCAAGCTACGAAATTGCGCACCAAAGCGTTCTTCCACCAACGGCTTGGGCGAGTGGCTGTGGTAGATCACCGGCATGCCAAAACCGAAATGCCCGCGCTGCGCCAGGGCTTCGCCGATGCGGCCCATGCCGATGATGCCCAGGGTTTTGCCGTGCACGTCGGTGCCGAAATGCGCCGGGCCGATGTTCTTGCTCCACTGGCCGGCGCGCACCATGTCGGCCAGTTCGACTACCCGGCGCGCAGTCGCCAGGATCAGCGCAAAACCGGTATCGGCGGTGGTTTCGGTGAGCACGTCCGGGGTGTTGCTGAGCAGGATGCCGCGTTCGGTCAAGTAGTCGATATCGTAGTTGTCGACGCCGACCGAAACGCTGGCCACCGCTTCGAGTTTGGGCGCCAGGTCGAGCAGTTTGGCGTCCAGGCGCAGGCTGGCACCGAGCAAACCGTGGGCGCCGGGCAAGGCGTCACGCAGCTTGGCCAGGCCGCTTTCATCCAGCGCCTCAATCAGCGTGACGTCGGCATGTTCATGCAGGCGGGCCATCAGCGGCGCGGAGAGCTTTTTGTATAAAACGACAGATTTTTTCATCAGGTTTTGGCCTTCAATTCGAGGGTAGGCATCGGCACGCGCACACGGTCGCTGGCGCCGGGCTTGAGGAAAATCGTCAGCACCACCGAGAGCATCAACGCACCGCTCATCAGCAGGTACGAGGCGCCCGGCGAACCGGTGCTGCTATTGAGGTAACCGACCAGGTACGAGCCGCCGAAAGAACCCAGCGCGCCCATGCTGTTGATCAGCGCCATGGCGCCACCGGCAACGTTGGCCGGCAGGATCTCGGGGACGATGGCGAAGAACGGCCCATAAGGCGCGTACATGCAGGCCCCGGCGATCACCAGCAGGGTGTAGGACCACCAGAAGTGTTCGGCGCCGAGCACGTAGGAGGCGTAGAACGCGATGGAGGCAATCAGCAGCGGCGGCCACACAAAACGTTTACGTTTTTGCAGTTTGTCCGAGCCCCACGACACGGCGAGCATGCCGATCACTGCCGCCAGGTAAGGCAGCGCCGACAGCCAGCCGGCTTCGACCATGTCCATCTGCAAGCCGGCCTTGAGGATCGACGGCAGCCACAGCACAAAGCCGTACACGCCGATGCTCCAGCAGAAAAACTGCAGCGCCAGGATGATCACTTTGGGCGAGCGAAAGGCTTCGGCGTAGTTCTTCACCGCCTTGATCCCGACTTGTTCGGCGGCCAATGCGCTTTCCAGGTCGCGCTTATGCTGCTCGCTCAACCACTTGGCGTCGGCGGGTTTTTCATCCGCCAGCTTCCACCAGATAAACGCCCAGATCACCGCCGGCAAGCCTTCGATGATAAACATCCAGCGCCAGCTGAAATGCTGCACCAGGTAGCCCGAGACCACTGACATCCACAGCATGGTCACCGGGTTGCCGAGGATCAGGAAGGTGTTGGCGCGCGAGCGTTCGGCGCGGGTGAACCAGTGGCACAGGTACACCAGCATCGCCGGCATCACCGCGGCTTCGACCACGCCGAGCATAAAGCGAATGGCGATCAGCATGTAGGCGTTGGACACCACGCCGGTCAACGTGGCGAGGCCGCCCCAGAGGATCAGGCTGACGAAAATCAGCTTTTTAACACTGCGTTTTTGCGCGTAGATCGCCCCCGGCACCTGGAAGAAGAAATATCCGAGGAAGAACAACGCGCCCAGCAGCGAGGACATGCCGGGGGTGATCATCAAGTCTTCGGCCATCCCTGAGGCGGCGGCAAAACCGTAGTTGGCGCGGTCCAGGTACGCCAGGCTGTAGGTGATAAAAACGATGGGCATGATGTACCACCAGCGACGGGTGGCGAGTTTCAAGGTGTCCATAAAGTTGCTCCTGAGCTTGTTGTAGTTGTGGCAACAGGGTGTAAGTCATGCAACGGATCGAGTGGGTAACTCCGCGCGGGTGGGCAAGCCTTCCATATCGCCGCGGCTCTGCACGGCGCGACTGCCGATCCAGTTACCGCGCTGTACGGCTTCGCGAAAGCTGAGGTTTTCCAGCAGGGCGCTGATCATGCCGACGGCAAAACCGTCGCCGGCGCCGACAGTGTCGACGACTTTTTCCACCGGCACGGCGGCGACAAAGCCCTGGTCCATCTGGGTGCGGTAATAGGCGCCGTCCGGTCCCAGCTTGATGGCCACGGCTTCGGCGCCCTGGTCCAGATAGAACGCGGCGATGTCGGCCGGGTCGTCGAAGCCGGTGAGCAAGCGGCCTTCGCTCAAACCCGGCAGCACCCAATCCGCCTTGGCGGCGAGGGCGTTGATTTGGCTGATCATCTGCGCCTGGCTGGCCCATAACGAGGGGCGCAGGTTCGGGTCGAACGACACGCTGCGCCCGGCCTTGCGCATTTGCGTCATCAACTCGTGGGACAGTTCGCGGGTGGCCTCGGACAACGCCGGGGGAATGCCGGTGGCGTGCAGATGCCGCGCCTGCAGCAGCGCGGGGCTGATGGCGGCAATCGACAAGTGGCTGGCCGCCGAGCCTTTGCGGAAGTACTCCACCTGCGGATCAGCGCCGGCTTCTTCGCGGGATTTGAACTGGAAACCGGTGGGGTGCAGCGGGTCGACTGCCACATGCCGACAATCCAGGCCTTCGTTTTTCAACGTGTCGACCACAAACCGCCCCAGGGAATCCTGCCCGACCCGGCTCAGCCAGGCCACATTGAAGCCCAGGCGTGACAGGCCAATGGCGACATTGCTGTCGGCCCCGGCAATGCGTTTATGGAACTGGGCCACTTGGGCCAGGTCGCCGGTCTGCTCGGCGACAAACATCGCCATGGTTTCACCAAACGAGAGGATATCGATCTCAGACATGGGCATTCTCCGCACGCGGCTGGCCAAGGAGGGCGAGGGTGGCGACCTGTTGCGCGGTGACGTCGATAAGGTCATCGCCTTGCAACGGGAATTCCACGGCCCGGGTAATACCTTGAGTCATATGTTTGAGCAGTTGTTCCCACAGATGCAGGTCGGTGGCGCCGGGCGGCAGGGCGACCAGCTTGCCGTCCGGCCGACGCGCCACGGCCTTGCAATGCAGGTAGTCCACGTGGCGGCCCAGCAGGCGCGCGGCGGTGAGGGCGGATTGGTCCTGCCACTGCCAGTTGCCGATATCGAAGGTCATCTTGACCGGCAGGCCCAGGCGCTCGACTTCGGTGAAAAAACGTTGCATCGGCTCGATCCGCCCGCCATGCAAGGTCTGGTCGTTTTCCACCAGCAACTGAACCGGGTGGCGGTTGAGCAGGGCATGCAGGCTTTGCAGGTCGTTGGTGTCGGTGAAGTAACCGAGGGAGACTTTCAGCCAGCGCGAGCCGAAGGCCTGGGCGCGGTCCAGGGTGGCGGCGAGGTCGGCATTCGGCTGGGCGCGCCCGGCCACCCAGAGTTCCAGCGGTGAAGAGAACACCGACTCCAGGCCATGCTCGGCGGCGGCCTGGGCCAATGTGACCGGGTGTTCGCGGGTCAGCAGTTCTTCACGCCATTCGATGCGCTGGGCGCCGGCTGCGCTGAGCAACTCGACAAAACTCAATTGGCCACGCTCGCGAACCAGGTCGGCGCCGTAGCTGGAAAGGCTGATGGAAACGGGGTATTTGTGCATTGTTGTGTACCTCTGAAACCGGTTTCATTTTTATACGCAAAACTAATGTGGCAGCTGGCTTGCCTGCGATGGCGGTGTGTCAGGCGACTACTGCTTCGTCTGGTAAATCGTCATCGCAGGCAAGCCTGCTCCCACAAGGGATTGGGTGGAGCCGCGGATGATCAGTTCGGGTAGGAAATCCAGGGTGCGGGTCGGGGCGTCATCGCCGCGCAGGCGCTTGAGCAGGCAGTCGAAGGCGCTGGCGCCAATCGCTTCGGTGGGTTGGGCGAGGGCGGTAATGCCACTGCCCACCAACGGATACCAGTCGAGGTCATCCAGGGCGATCAGGCCGACATCCTCAAACAGCTTGCAGCCCAGGGCCTTGAGTGCGCGGGTACAGGCCAGCGCGGCAATGCCGTTGGAGCAAAACACGGCCTTGGGGCCGGGGTTGGCCAGAAAGGTCTGCAGGTGTTTTTCCAGCGCGTCATCCAGTTCCAGCACCGCGCCGGTCAAGCCCGGGCGGGCGGCGATTTCGGCGGTGAAACTGGCCTGGCGCTCCAGGCGTGAGCTGGTGCCATCGGCCGCTTCGCTCACCAGCAGCACATCGCGATAACCCTGCTGTTGCAGATGCTCGATGGCGATGCGCACGGCTGCGGGGTTGTCCAGCCCGACCAGGTCGCTGTGCAGCGGTTCGACTTTACGGTCGACCAGCACCAGCGGCATTTCCTGCTGCAGCTCGAGCAATTGGTCAAGGTGATGGCCGAGGGTGTTCACGATCAGCCCTTCGATGTTGTACGAGCGCAGCGCCGCCAAGTGCTGGCGTTCCTGCGCGTCGTCGCGGTCGGTGTTGCACACCACCAGGCTGTAGCCGTGTTGGCGGCAGGCGGTTTCGACGCCGTGCATTACGGCGATGGAATAGGGGTTGCGGATATCGGCCACCAGCATGCCGATCAAGCGTGTGCGGCCACGTTTCAAGCCGCGAGCCATCTGGTTGGGGCGGTAGCCGAGTTCGCTGATGGCCTGCTCGATGCGCAGCGCAATGGCGTCGGAGAGCAGGGCGCGGTCATCACCGATAAAGCGCGACACGCTGGCTTTGGACACACCGGCACGTTCGGCGACGTCGAGCATGGTCACGCGGCTGCGCTGGGCGGCGGAAAATGGGGTCACGGTAGCGGGCCTTTCTTATTGGATTTAACGGTTCCATCGTGGGCTGATAACGCTGAAACCGGTTTCATGGAATGCCAGTCGAACCGTTTCGTCAAGGAATATTTAGAAATGGGTAACGGCACCCAACTCAAGAAAATCGACGAACGGATAGGCCTACCTGTTAGTTCTGACAGTATCCGGCCGCACGCTTTAGGCGTTTAATTTTTCCATCGCTGACAGGTAAAGGCATGCCTTCCTGATTCGCCGTGGTGAAATTCATCTTGAGGCTGGAACATGACCACTCCCAAAAAAATTACAGCTCGTTCCAGCCTTTTAAGCACCGCTTTCCCCGGGGACGAGGGGGTTAAATCCGTCGAGATCCCGGGCGTCAATACCACCGACGGTAGGGGTATTGTGTCGCGTGAGCTGCTGCGCAATGCGTTGAAAGTCAGGATCCCCGCTTGGCTTCCAGAGCCGTCGGCGCCGGATGACCTCGTGCACACGTGCCGGCTGTGGTGGGAAAGCAACGATGTAATCAAGTTGCTCGACTCCTTTGAGGTCAAGGTACCCCCACCGGCTATTCCCGAATTTTACGTACGTGAAATTAAATTATCCGACTTGCGAAGCGCTACGCGAGTCGCGCGCGTTTATTACACCTTTCAGATAAACGGCGGGCTCAGTACCAGCGAAAGCGTTTACATCACCATTGACCTGGAAGCGCCATCACTGAACCTGCCGTCGGACGTTGCCGAATTTGTTGCGTCGCCTGGGCCGGCGATCACCGAGCAATATTTGGTTGCCCATCAGCCCGTGCGGTTTTCATTCTCACCCTACGACATCGATGCATTGGGTGATTACATTAAGTTCTATCTGTTCAATTCGCCAAACCCAGTGGAGAAAACGCCGGATGGGGGTTCGCCGGTGGACTTCAGTACCGACCGATGGACGGCCACCTTGGACCCCGCTGCGTTTCGCAAGCTGAACAATGGCCCTGCGTGGCTGTACTACCGGGTTTTTGATGAGACCGGCAATTACAGCGCAATGAGTGCTGGCCTGCCTTTTGTGATGGCGCTTGGCCTGCCGGCTCCGAGCATTCGCCCTCCGGTCTACAACGATCAGTTGATCAAGCGTGATGACGCACGCCGGGATGAAGGCGGCGGGGTGTTTGTGCGTATAGACGGCTACACTGGCTGGTCAGCCGCCGCCAAGCATGAAGTGGTGGTGTACTGGGATGATCGCCCGACTACTCGGCTGGTCGTCTCCCAGCTCCCTTTCGATGTTGAAATTCCCTGGACTGTTCTCAGGGGGCCGGCCGCCGTTCTGGCGAAGCAGAGCGTACCGGTTCGTTACGAAATTTATGGGCTTAATCCGACGCCGGCGCCTTCTGTACCGGTATCGGTCAATGTCGACCTGACGATTGCCGGCCAGGATCACCCCAATGCGCCAGCACTGCTGAACCCCACCCTGGCACGGGTGGAAATTGTGGGCCTCACCGGCACCAATATGCTGGTTGACGCCGACCGAGGCCAGCCTGTTCAAACCCGCGTGCGTTTGTTTGATACGCCGCAGGTGGGGCACGTGTTGAGCTTGTTCTGGAACGGTGTGGGCCCGGTGGCGACCTATACAGTGCGCACTGGAGATACAGCGGGTAATTGGGTGTATTTTCCCAACGTGCCGTGGTCGGTGGTCAGTGGTGCCAATACCGCTACTTATGCTGTGCATTACACCACCAGCAATGGTGTTAACGAGCAGCGCTCGCCCGTGACTAATGTCAATGTCAAAGTTATTCCGCTGCCCGCACCTAAACTCGGTCACGACAAACTGGTCAACGATTACTTGAACTGCAATTCGGACCCCTCACCGGTGAACGGTATTATTTGGAAGATACTGGGCAATCCCAATATACGTATTGGCGATTTGGTAACGGTTAGGTTTGTAGGGTTTAACGAAAATAACTGGGCCACCGTCAATACGAATGTCGTGTTCAGTCAGTCACTGTTTTGGGAAGCAACTCATACGGCAGCCGGGCT
Source organism: Pseudomonas sp. MONT-RG-20F-20-E-7-02 (assembly GCF_022662395.1). Lineage (NCBI taxonomy): Bacteria > Pseudomonadati > Pseudomonadota > Gammaproteobacteria > Pseudomonadales > Pseudomonadaceae > Pseudomonas > Pseudomonas sp. MONT-RG-20F-20-E-7-02. The sequence continues at coordinate 95,609 of NZ_JAKNQN010000010.1, read as the reverse complement.
GATGAAGATCATTGTGGATGAGTTCGACGCAGCGATTTTCCCACTGCGCAAACGCGGCTCCGCTACGTTGGTTTATGAAGTATGGCGTCACGGCGAAAAAGTAGCTGAATCACTTCCCGGGAAAGTACGTATTGACTTGACGTACCCGGGCGGTAAGTACTGCACTGACAAGGGAATTGTGTCCGGTTGAATGTGCTGTGATTGAAATCGGCTATTGATTAAGTGCATGTGCCGTCAGTGTTGTTTGTTTTTTTCAATAGGGTTCGCGGTGGATAAACAACGTTTATTCAACTGGCGAAGTGTGCTGTTGGTGTGAGTGGTTTAACTATCCGGAGCAAGACAATGGATCGTACAAATAGAGCAATTATTGATAGTTTCGTGGAACGAGATGTCGACTTCTACATCCCCGAGGCTTATAACCCCGGTACGTTGGCAGGGGAAGTTCCAGGGTACCGCGGGTTGTTGACGCGTGCGGCCTCAAAAAGTCAGAGCACCCTACTTAATATCGAGCTATGGGTTACCGCCGAAGTGGGTCAGATAATGGACATCCAAATCGTCCCGTTTGTTAACTTGGACACGCTGCCCCCACCTCCAGAGCCCGCTAAAGATCCAGATGAGGAGGAGAAGGAGGAAGATCCGTCAGTGCCGCCCCCTCCGCCGCTCACGGCAGAGCAAAAGATAGAAGCCGCTGAAAATCACTATTTCGATTCCAATGGTTGGACGTATCGACGTGAAGTTACGAGCCTGACCGACCCTATTCAGGTGGATATACCGCAAGGCTTTCGCCCCCCTGGGCTGTATTTGATCAGGTACAAGGTGCGGGAGCCCAATGCAAAGAGTTCTAACAAGTCGGTTCCGCAACTATTGATCGTCGACGAGACGTCGCCCTACGACCAGCCTCGCATCAGTCCTCCTCGACCACGGCTGCCGCTTGAATTGCCGCCGGGGGCGACGCTGGATGAAGCGTTTTTTAGAACCCAGGATAACAACATGGCGTTCTTCCCGATTCCTTACACTGAGGCCCAAGGGTACGCTCCGGGCGATAAATGGGAAGGGTTTTTCGGCGATTCGGGCGAACCTTACGCGATCGGCACGCAAACACAACACGAGTTCGACGCATCCCGAGGTCCGGGCATTTACCTGCCGTGGGACGTTGTCCAGGCCGCGCGTGGTGGCGTTTATACGCTTACCTATAAGCTGTATGACGCTGGCCTCAATCCATCCGAGCGGTCGCTCGGCTTGAACCTGGACAGCTTGGCACAGTCTCCGGTGCCAACCGAATTCAAGGCGCCTCTGGTTGCTCTAGCCGTGCCCGGCGATGGCTTGATTGACAGAGCTGATGTGGTGACGCAACGCGGTACGACAATGGAGATTCTTAACATCCCCAACGCGCTTGCGACAGATATCATTGAACTTCAACTGATCTCGACTTCATTCACACCGCCAATCACCCTCTCGCGACCAACGCCAGTTGGTACGGGTCGATTCATCACGTTTGACTCGGATGCCATGGACACGCTGTATGGGGGCAGAGCAGTCGGCAAAAACCGAGTGCCGATTGTGGCGTCTTACGTCCTGCGCCGTGGAACAAACACCTACCCGGCGGCGGCGTTGGAGACGCCATTCGATCTGGACTTGTCTGTTCCGGGGCCCAACCCAACCGGGCCAGGGCCACTCAATACCAACTTGCCGCTGGCGATAGTGCGCCCCGTGCGTCCTGCCAGCGATACTACCCCGATCACGGATAACCATTTGGAGGAACGAGACGCCGGCCGGGATGCGATCGCTCGAATTCCATACTGGACCGGCCCCGTATCGCCCGCCGACTCACTGCCTTATACGATCACATTGCATTTTGCTAACAAGCACTACCCACTGACTGTTACGACTATTTCTACCTTAGGGTATGACCCGATTCGTATTCCCTTTAATGATATCAAAGCTGCGGGCGGCCCTAGTCAGATCGCGTATTACACCATCACCTCCGCGGTCAGCGCCAACCCGCAAAACTCCGGGCCTACTACCGTCAAGGTAGACTCTGTGATCATGCAAATGGATCCGCCAGTGGTGCTCGGTTACAGTGGTACTCCAGCTACGCTTACCTGCGATAGCTTGAGCCCACCCAATACCGGCAGACTCAGCATCCATATTTCCGGTTCGGAGTATTTGGTCACAGGTAATCCGGTTTCCGTCAGGTACCAAGGGTTTGCAAATGGCGTCTCTGTAGTCGATGTAACTAAGGATTTCGTAGTGCCTAATACTGTTGCTGCTCGCAATGGGTGGGACGTGGTATTTGATCAGTCCTCGGTGGATCTGTTTAACCCACTCACGCCGAATCGCGGGAGCACTACCACCGGGTCGGCAACGGTCACTGTTTCGACCGTGTATCAAGGGCAGACGGTGCCTTCTCGTCCCGCCACTTATCGCGTAAGGGGTTACAAGGGAGCGACGTCTCGCGTCAACTATTGTGAGGGCCTGGCTATGCCTCCAGCGCCTACAACGCCCTAAATAAAAAACGCAAGGGAAATTGCCAGAGAGGGATCGAACCCTCTTTGGCATTCCTGTTTGTAGCGGCTCGGTTCTTTCAGCGCTGTGCAAGGCGCGCCTCTTACATGATCCGTTTGCTGTTTGGCAGATTCTTGGGAGAAATCCTACAGATCTGAACGATGCGCTGGTTAATTATGGCCGCGCTTGATGGGTTGCTCTCGCGAGTTTGAGAGCCCGTCCTATCGTTTCGTACAGGCACTAGAGGTCCATCGTATGTCGGCAGTATTTAACTTCAAAAAAACGCCTCTGAGCCTTGCGTTGGCGGCCCCGGCAGTCACGTTAGTGTTTCTGGCCTCACCCAATGTTCACGCCGAGACGCAAGTGTCGCGTCCTAATACGTCGATAGCACCGACTGTGCGACTTGATAATTATGTGCTGTCTCCCGGTTCGAGCCTGATAGTCCACGGCGCGCAAACCCGTCAGATTTTGATGACGCGTGCAGGCTTGACGTTGCAGCCCGGCAGCAGGACGGGAGATATCACGGCGACGAACGGGTCAAGAATCGTCGTCAATAACTCACGAGTCAACTCGCGTATTGGCAACACGGAAGCCATTTTAGCGAGTAACAACAGCACCGTGTTAATCACCAACAACAGTACAGTGACTAATGTTAATGGTTGGGGTGTAGCGATAAACGCTGCGCTCGGCGGCACGGATGGTTCAACCGTTACGGTTAAAGACAGCAGGGTTTTCGGTTCCCAGCGCGGTATTTCGGCTGGCGTCTATGGTGTGGCGAATCTGGACAATGCCCATGTCGAGGGCACTACCGCCGCCGGCATAGGTTTAGTGATGTTTAATGCCGACGCTAACGCACAGAATAAAAGTCTTATTTTGGGCGGGGTAAACGGCGTCAATATGACATCGCTTGGGAGTGTGTCGCGGACCAATACCTTGATCCTGGATAATTCCGTGGTCCAGGGGAAAACCGGTGCTGCCATTCGGGTGGCCCCGGGCCCAAGCAATAACACCAAGTCCAATATTCACGTGCTTAACGGCTCGAACCTGATTGGCGGCAATGGTGTGCTGCTCGAAGTTGCCAACAACGCCACCGCCAACCTGAATGTCGACAACAGCCAGTTGATCGGTGATGTGGTAATTGGCACCGGCGGCTTGGGCACGGTGCAACTTAACAACAATGCCTCGCTGACCGGCCAGTTACGCAACGTCGAGCAACTTGACGTCAACAGCAACGCCCAGTGGGTGATGGTGGGTGACAGCCAGGTCAATACGCTGAAAATGGGCGGCGGTAACGTGGTGTTTGGCGCCCCGCTGCAGTATCTGCAACTCAATACCAACAACTTGACCGGCAATGGCACGTTCAAAATGTACACCAACTTCAACACCGGCGAGACCGACCTGTTGAACGTCAACGGCAACGCCGAAGGTGATCACCAATTGTTGATTGGTGCCAGTGGCTCGGAGCTGGCCATCGGTGAGGCGATCAAGGTGGTGCACACTGAAAGCGGCGGCGCCAAGTTCGGCCTGGTGGGCGATACCGTCGATGTCGGCGCGTTCGAATATGGGCTCAAGCAGGAAGGCACCGACTGGTACCTGGACACCGAGAAAAAGGGCACCAGTACCAGCGCCAAGGCCGTGCTGGCACTCGCCAACGCTGCACCGGCGGTATTCCTCGGCGAAGCGAGCGTATTGCGCACCCGTATGGGTGAAGTCCGCTTCGGCGACGGCAAGGAGCAAGGCCTATGGATTCGCAATTACACTAACCGGACAGACGTGGCCGCCAACACCAACGGCGTGGGTTACAAACAGAATCAGTCGGGCCTGACCCTGGGTGTGGACTGGGCCATGGATGAACTGTGGACAGTGGGTGTGATGGGCGGTTACAGCAACTCCACCCTGGGCCTGAGTCGCGGCAGCAGCGGTATGGTCAACAGCTACTACGCCGGTGTCTATGGCATTTTTCGTGATGAAGAGAGCGGCGTGTACCTCGACCTGACGGCGAAGGTCAACCGCCTGAATGGTCAAAGCCAGGTCAACATGAGCGATGGTAAACGCGCCAAAGGCAAATATTCCCAGGACGCGGTGAGTGGATCGGCTGAAATCGGCAAGAACATCAAACTCAATGATGACGGCTTGTTTGTCGAACCCTTCGCTCAGGTGGCCGTCGCCAAAATTGGCGGCTCGAACTACACCATGGACAACGGTTTGAAGGCCAAAAGCGATCGCGCCACTTCCGCGACCGGCAAGGTGGGTGTCACTGTCGGCCAAAACATCCAGCTCGACAGCGGCGGCATCCTGCAACCGTACCTGCGTACTGCCGCAACGCGCGACTTCAGCCCGGACAGCAGGGTCTATATCAATGATCAGGCGTTCAAAAACAACCTGTCGGGGAGCGGTGTAGAGGTCGCGGGCGGCGTAGCTGCTTCATTGACGAAAAACCTGAGTGTGCATGGAGAAGTTACGCACATGCAAGGCAAGGCTTACGATCAGCCTTTGGGTCTCACTGTAGGTTTGCAGTACGCCTTCTAAGTAAAATGGGCTTAATGCCAGTCGGTTAAGAACAAGCGCTTTACTGTGGCGAGGGAGCAAGCGCCCTCGCCACAGGTAACCGATTGTGTGCCTCAGATCAGCACGCTTGCGCTAGCTGAACAAGCCTGCCGCAATATTGATCGAGAAACCCAATATCGCTGTATTGAACAGAAAACCGATCAACGATTGGCCCAGTACCACTTTGCGCAGGCTCCGTGTCGCCACGCCCACATCGGCTGTTTGCACCGCCACGCCGATGGTGAACGAGAAGTACAGGAAGTCCCAGTAGTTGGGGTTGCGCAAGCCTTCGGCAAAGCGCAGCGCGGGTTCTTCGCCTTCCCAGGTGTAAAAAAGCCGCGCGTAATGCACGCTGAAAATCACCCCGGTCAGCAACCACGAGCCGACCACTGTCATGCCGGTAAAGCCGTAATGAAGCGCGCGTGCCGTGCTGTCCAGGTCCTTGCTGCCCACCAGGTTCACGGTAATGGTCGCCAGACTCGCAATCGCGGCGATGCACACCATGAACAGCACCAGCCCGGCGTTTTCATCCTCGATTTCGGCGATGCGTTTTACGTCGTCGGCGCGAGCGCGGGTCGCCAGCCACAGCATCAGCAGCAGGTAGGTCCAGACACCCGCGTTCCAGCCGATGAGGATTTTGCTGATGAGCGTATCGGCCGGCGCCAGGATGCCCACGGCAAGGCCGAGGACGGCGGCGGATGAGAGGCGAGGGTGGGTGCGGGCGAGGAAGGCCATAGGGGCTCACAACAGGGGAGGTTGTGAGCACGATAGCGCATTCTCCAACGGCTGGCCTCTGTGGTAAGTGCGTCTGTCGTGGCTGGCAGGCTTGCTGTGGCGAGCGGGCTTGTCGTGGCGAGCGGGCTTGCCCCGCGTTGGGCTGCGAAGCAGCCCCAAAACCAGCCACCGTGTTCTAACTGCAAAAACGCGGTGGGCTTGATGGGGCCGCTTCGCGCCCCAACGCGGGGCAAGCCCGCTCGCCACACCAAGCAAGCGGGCCACAGCAAGCCCGCTCGCCACATCGAACCTGGCTGCCACACCAAGCCCGCATGCCACCGTTAACGCCGTTTGCGCACCAGCTTCATGACCACCACAAAAAACACCGGCACAAACACCACCGCCAGCGTCGCGGTGATCATCCCGCCGATCACACCTGTACCAATCGCTTGCTGGCTGGCCGAGCTGGCGCCGGTGGCAATCGCCAGCGGCACCACGCCGAGGATAAACGCCAGCGACGTCATGATGATCGGCCGCAACCTGAGCCGCGCGGCTTTCAGGGTGGCGTCGATCAGGTCTTCACCCTGGTCATACAGGTCCTTGGCGAACTCGATGATCAGGATCGCGTTCTTCGCCGACAAGCCGATGATGGTGATCAAGCCGACCTTGAAGAACACATCGTTAGGCATGCCGCGCAAGCTCACCGCCAACACCGCGCCGAGCACGCCCAGCGGCACCACCAGCAACACCGAGGTCGGGATCGACCAGCTTTCATACAACGCCGCCAGGCACAGGAACACGATCAGCAACGACAGGCCGAGCAGCAACGGCGCTTGAGAGCCGGACAAACGTTCCTGCAGCGACAACCCGGTCCATTCCTGGCCCAGGCCTGCCGGCAGCTGGCTGACCAGGCGCTGGATTTCGCTCATCGCCTCGCCGGTGCTGTGCCCCGGTGCCGCTTCGCCACTGATGGCGATGGCGGGGTAGCCGTTATAGCGGGTCAGCTGCGCCGGGCCTTGGGTCCACTTGGCCTCGACAAAAGCCGACAGCGGCACCATCTTCCCGGCGGTGTTGCGCACGTTGATCTTGAGCAAATCCGCCACCTGGCTGCGCTGGTCGCCTTCGGCCTGCACCACCACCCGTTGCATACGGCCCTGGTTGGGGAAGTCGTTGATATACGCAGAGCCAACGGCCGAAGACAGCACATTGCCGACGTCGGCAAACGACACGCCCAGCGCGTTGGCCTGCTTGCGGTCCACTTCCAGCTGCACTTGCGGCGCTTCGGCCAGGGCGCTTTCCCGCACGTTGGCGAGGATAGGGCTTTTTTCGGCAGCCGCCAGCAACTCGGTACGCGCGGCCATCAACGCCGCGTGGCCAACACCGCCACGGTCCTGCAAACGGAACTCGAAACCACTGGAGGTGCCCAGGCCGTCCACCGGTGGCGGCAGTATCGCGTAGGCAATCGCGTCCTTGAGCTCGCTGAAGGCGGCGTTGGCGCGGTCGGCAATCGAGGCGGCCGAGTCATCGCTGCCGCGTTCCGACCAATCCTTCAACGTGGTAAACGCCAGCGCCGCATTCTGCCCAGAGCCGGAGAAACTGAAGCCCATGATCATGGTGGTATCACCCACACCAGGCTCCCCGGCGTTGTGCGCTTCGATCTGCTCGGCCACCTGCACCGTGCGGTTCTTGCTCGCACCCGGTGGCAGTTGGATATCGGTGATGGTGTAACCCTGGTCTTCCACCGGCAGGAACGAGGAGGGCAGGCGGCTGAACATCCAGCCCAGGCCCACCAGCAACACCAGGTAGATCAGCAAATACTGGCCGCTGCGCTTGAGGGCATAGGCCACCCAGCCTTCGTAGCGGTCGGTAAGGCTATCGAAACGTTTGTTGAACCAACCAAAAAAACCGCCCTTGGCGTGGTGTTCGCCCTTGGCTATCGGCTTGAGCAAGGTCGCGCACAGCGCCGGGGTCAAGGTCAGGGCGAGGAACGCCGAGAACAGAATCGAGGTGGCCATCGACAGCGAGAACTGCTGATAGATCACCCCCACCGAGCCGGGCATGAACGCCATCGGCAGAAAGACCGCTACCAGCACCAAGGTGATACCGATGATAGCGCCGGTGATCTGGCCCATGGCCTTCTTCGTCGCCTCCTTGGGCGACAGGCCTTCGGTGGCCATGATCCGCTCGACGTTTTCCACCACCACAATCGCATCGTCCACCAGGATGCCGATGGCCAAAACCATACCGAACATGGTCAGCACGTTGATCGAGAACCCCAGCAACAGCATGGTGGCGAAGGTGCCCATCAGCGCAATCGGCACCACCAGCGTCGGGATCAAGGTGTAGCGCACGTTCTGCAGGAACAGGAACATCACCGCAAACACCAGCGCCATGGCTTCGAGCAAGGTGTAGACCACCTTGGTGATCGAGACTTTGACGAATGGCGAGGTGTCGTACGGAATCTTGTATTCCACGTTGGCCGGGAAGTAACGCGACAGCTCGTCCATCTTCGCCCGCACCAGCGTCGCGGTGTTCAGCGCGTTGGCGCCCGGCGCCAGTTGCACACTGACGGCGGTGGACGGCTTGCCGTTCAAGCGTGTGGAGAACTGGTATTCCTGGCTGCCGATTTCCACCCGCGCCACATCACCGATGCGCACGGTGGAGCCGTCAGGGTTGGCCTTGAGCACGATGTCGGCGAATTCCGCCGGCGTCGACAGTTGGCCCTTGACCAGGATCGCTGCGGTGATTTCCTGAGTCTTGGTACCCGGCAAATCACCAATGCTGCCCGCCGACACCTGGGCGTTCTGCGCGCTGACGGCCGCGTTGACGTCGGCCGGCGTGAGGTTGAAGCCAATCAGTTTCTGCGGGTCGATCCAGATGCGCATGGCGCGTTCGGCGCCATACAACTGCGCCTTGCCCACACCGTCGAGGCGCTTGAGCTCGTTCATCACGTTGCGCGCCAGGTAATCACTGAGCGCGACGTCATCGAGCTTGCCGTCGCTGGACGTCAGGGTCACCAGCAGCAGGAAACCGGCAGACACTTTCTCCACCTGCAAGCCTTGCTGAGTCACCGCTTGCGGCAGACGCGGCTCTACCGCTTTCAGGCGGTTTTGCACATCGACCTGGGCCATTTCCGGGTCGGTGCCCGGTTGGAAGGTGGCGGTGATGGTGGCCGAGCCCAGGCTGCTCTGGGATTCGAAATACAGCAGGTGGTCGGCGCCATTGAGCTCTTGCTCGATCAGGCTGACCACGCTTTCATCCAGGGTTTGGGCCGAGGCGCCGGGGTACACCGCGTAGATTTCCACCTTCGGCGGCGCAACGTTGGGGTACTGGGCCACCGGCAACTGCGGGATCGCAAGCGCGCCGGCCAGCAGGATAAACAGGGCGACCACCCAGGCGAAGATCGGGCGGTCAATAAAGAACTGCGGCATTGTCAGGTATTCCTTTCCTTAGCGGACCGAGGCCTGGGCATTCGGCGCGGGGCTGTCGTCCACTTCGACTCTTTCACCGGGGCGCGCATGTTGCAGGCCTTCGACGATGATGCGGTCACCGGGTTTGAGACCGCTGCTGACGATCCAGCGATCCTCGATCACCGCGCCCAGTTCCACTGGCTGCTGGCTGACGGTCTGCTCGGCGTCCACCAGAAGCACCATCGGGATACCGGCGCTGTCGCGGGTGATGGCGCGTTGCGGCACGCTGATACCTTGTTTATCCACGGCCTGTTCCAGGCGCACGCGCACAAAACTGCCGGGCAACAGGTCGAGGTCCGGGTTGGGGAACTCGCTGCGCAGGATGATTTGCCCGGTGCCGGGGTCGACGCTGATTTCGGCGAACAGCAATTTGCCCGGCAGCGGGTACAGGCTGCCGTCGTCCTGGATCAACGTGGCCTTGGCCTGGTCCTGGCCGACCTGTTTCAAGCTGCCGGCACGAAAGGCGCGGCGCAGGTCGTTAAGCTCGCGGGTGGACTGGGTCAGGTCGGCGTGGATCGGGTCCAGTTGCTGGATGACCGCCAGCGGCGTGGCCTCGTTCTGGCCGACCAGCGCGCCCTCGGTCACCAACGCGCGGCCGATACGCCCGGAAATCGGCGCGGTCACGGTGGCGTAGCCCAGGTTGAGTTTGGCGCGCTCGACGGCGGCCTTGTTCGCGGCGACCTCGGCGTTGGTCTGGCGCACGGCGGCGCGGGCGTTGTCGTAGTCCTGGCCGCTGATGGCGTTGCCTTCGACCAACTGGCTGTAGCGCTGCTCTTGCAGGCGCGCCTGGAACGCGTTGGCTTCAGCCTTGCTCAGGTTGGCCTGGGCACTGTCGAGGTCGGCTTTAAAGGGCGCCGGGTCAATGCGAAACAGCACGTCGCCCTGTTTGACGTCATGGCCTTCCTTGAACACCCGCTGCATCACCACGCCGGCGACGCGTGCGCGCACCTCGGCAATGCGTGGCGCGGCGATGCGCCCGCTCAGTTCACTGGTGATCGAGAGAGGCTTGGCCTGCAGCGTTTCGACACGGACTTTGGCCAGGGGCGTTTCCGGCGCTTCGTCCGCCGACTTGCCACAGGCGCTCAGGGCGAGCGTCAGGGCCAGCAGGCAAAACGGCGCAAACAGATTCTTCGACATGCTCATATCCCAATATTGACTGGCGCATCCTAAAGACACCTGCGCCGTGGTGCTGTGAAGCTGTGTAGCGCGTCTGTGAAGAAATGTAAGGTGCAGCCCATAGTTCGGTGAGGGCGTATATCCTTGCACAATCCTGCAACACACCAACAAATTGCATTATTTGGAAACACCATGCCCAACATCCTCCTGGTGGAAGACGACGCCGCACTCTCCGAGCTGATTGCCAGCTACCTGGAACGCAATGGTTACCACGTCAGCGTGCTCAGCCGCGGCGACCACGTACGCGAACGCGCGCGCCTCAACCCGCCGGACCTGGTGATCCTCGACCTGATGCTGCCCGGCCTCGACGGCTTGCAGGTGTGTCGCCTGCTGCGCGCCGACTCGGCGGGCCTGCCGATTTTGATGCTCACCGCACGCGACGACAGCCACGACCAGGTGCTGGGCCTGGAAATGGGCGCCGACGACTACGTGACCAAACCCTGCGAGCCGCGCGTGCTGCTGGCCCGTGTGCGCACCTTGCTGCGCCGCAGCAGCCTGTCCGAACCCCAAATGGCGAATGACCAGATCGTCATGGGCAACCTGTGCATCGACTTGTCGGAACGCACCGTGACGTGGCGCGAGCAGGCGGTGGAGCTGTCCAGCGGTGAATATAACCTGCTGGTGGTGCTGGCCCGGCATGCCGGTGAAGTGCTCAGCCGCGACCAGATCCTGCAACGCCTGCGCGGTATCGAGTTCAACGGCACCGACCGTTCGGTGGACGTAGCCATCTCCAAGCTGCGGCGCAAGTTCGACGACCACGCCGGTGAAGCGCGCAAGATCAAGACCGTGTGGGGCAAGGGCTACTTGTTCAGCCGTTCCGAGTGGGAATGCTGATCCATGTTTCGTGTGCTGCTGCGCCTCTACCTGATCACCATCGTCACCTACAGTGCGGCGATCTACTTGATTCCCAAGCTGGTGATTCAGGTGTTCGAACACCGCTACTTGAACTACAACGTCGAGCAGAGCCGCGGCCTGCAAAAACTCATCGTCAAGCAGTACCTGCGGGCGCCGGTTGAGCGCTGGTCGCAGGTTACCGACCAACTGAGCCGCGATTTTGCGCCGCTTAAAGTGCAACTGCTGCTGCGCCAGGACGCGAGCTACAGCCCCGAAGAAGAACAGTTGCTGGAACACGGCAAACCGGTGATCCGCCTGGGCGAGTGGGGCTGGATGGAGGAGGTCAGTTCGCCGATCAACCAGCAGTTTGCGGTCAAACTGACCATCCCGCCCGACCCGCTGGACATGAACCTGTTGTACTGGTCGATGAACGTGCTGATCGGCGCCGCGTTGCTGGCTTGCCTGCTGTTCTGGCTGCGCCCGCACTGGCGTGACCTGGAGCGCCTGAAAACCACCGCCGCCCAGCTCGGCAAAGGCAACCTGGCCGAGCGCACGCGGATTCCCGCCAGCTCCAACATCGGCAGCCTGGCGTCGGTGTTCGACACCATGGCCGACGATATCGAACGCCTGCTCAACCAGCAGCGCGACCTGCTCAACGCCGTCTCCCATGAACTGCGCACGCCGCTGACGCGCCTGGATTTCGGCCTGGCCCTGGCCCTGTCCGAAGACTTGCCGCCGCCCAGTCGCGAACGCCTGCAAAGCCTGGTGGCGCACATTCGTGAGCTGGATGAGCTGGTGCTGGAGTTGCTCTCCTATAGTCGCCTGCAAAACCCGGCGCAATTGCCGGAACGGGTCGAGGTGGTGCTCGACGAGTTCATCGACAGCGTGCTCGGCAGCGTCGACGACGAGCTGGAGAACCCCGAGATTGTCATCGACGTGGCGCTCGACTGCGCCGTCGAACGTTTCAGCCTTGACCCGCGCCTCACCGCCCGCGCCTTGCAGAACCTGCTGCGCAATGCCACGCGTTACTGCGACAAGCGCATCCAGGTGGGCGTCAAGGTGTGCGCCAACGGCTGTGAAATCTGGGTGGATGACGACGGCATCGGCATTCCGGTGGACCAGCGTGAGCGCATTTTCGAACCCTTCTATCGCCTCGACCGCAGCCGCGACCGCGCCACCGGCGGCTTCGGCCTCGGCCTGGCGATCAGCCGCCGCGCGATGGAAGCCCAGGGTGGCAGCTTGACGGCCCTGGCCTCACCGCTGGGCGGCGCGCGGTTTCGGGTGTGGCTGCCCAGCATCGCCTGATCAGAGCACCTTGACGGCGCGGCCGATCGCCTGGATCGGCCCCGTCGGTTTGCCGCTCGGCGAGCCACGCGAGTCTTCCAGGGTCAGTTCGAACAATTGGTTGGGTGCCAGGGGCGGAAGCTTGTCCAGCGGCACCGACAGCGTTTGCCCCGGCTTGACCAACCCTAGCGATACGGGGGCTTGCCAGCCCTCCGCTTTGGTCCAGAATTGCAGCGCCTTGTCGGCAGGCACCTCCATCACGCCCAGCGGTATCAGCTGGATCTGCTGAGTATTGCTGGCCTGTATCACCCAACCCGGCGCCTGGCTTTGTGGCGCCACCAGCACCACCACAAAGGTCGGTTCAGCAGTGGGCGGGCGGGTCAGCAGCAGGGTGGTCAATACCAAGGTTGCTACCAGACCCGCGCCGGCCAAACCGCGCCATAGCGCCAGCAGGTTCCACCACGGCACTTGAATATCGCTGGGCGCGACACTGTGTTCAATGCGCCGCCATAGCCGGGACGAGGGTGGCACCGGCTCAGCCAATGCGGTCAGTGGCAGCAGGCGCTGCTCCCACGTGTCCACCGCCGCACGCAACTCGGCGTCCACAGGTAAGCGCCGTTCAACCTCGGCGCGCTGTTCGGCGGGCAGGGTGCCCAACACGTACTCGCTGGCCAGTTCGTCAAGTGGATTACTCATGCCATGCACTCCCGCAGCGCGGCGAGGCTACGTTTGATCCAGGCTTTGACGGTTCCAAGTGGAGTGTCCAGTTTCTGTGCGATTTCGCTGTGGGAATAGCCATCGACATAAGCATGCAGGATGCAGCGGCGACGGGCCGGATCGAGCTGTTCCAGGCAATGGTGAATCTGCCCGGAGCGCGCGGTGAATTCAAAGGTGTCGTGGGCGGTTACGACGTGCTCATGGGCTTCGCTCAAGGCCACCTCGCGGTGATGATTGCGCACAAAATTCAGCGCCAGATGCCGAGTTACGCTGAACACCCAACCGCGCGCCGAGCCACGGCTGGGATCGAAACTCCCCGCGCCACGCCAGATCTTGATAAATGCGTCATGCACGATGTCTTCGGCCAGGGCTTTGTCGCGCGCGATGCGCAGGGCCACGCCGAGCAGGCGACTGCTCTCTTGCTCATAGAGTCGGCGCAGGGCACGTTGATCGCCACGGGCACAGGCCTGCAGACAGGCGTCGTAATCAAACAGGGATTCAGGTAAGGACACGGTTTTGCGCCGCAAGATCAAGGCCAATACCCCGACCCAAAGGCCGGGGCGCTATCGCAGCAGCGTAGCTGAATTTACTCAGTTGGCCGCCCAGAAGATGTAGTCGGCCTGGTACTTCACCACTTCCTGCTTGCCCTTGTTCGCGACGGTGCACTCAGTGCTCGGTGCCACGCCACCCTTGAGGGCGACGCGCTGAACGTAACTGATGCCACTCATCGCGCCTTTGCCTTCGGCCGGGTTGGCCTTGACCAACTGATAGGGCAGGTTGCCCGCACTCGACGGCGCCACGGCCAGTTGGGTGCCGGTGATTTTCGAGCCGTCATTGGCCTGCCACGTGGCGGGCGGGCCGAAGTAGGTGCCCACGGCTTTGCCGCTGCGGTCATTCAGCACAGCCTTGGGGCCGACGAAGGTCCATTCGGTCTGGCCGGCGGCGTTGGCTTTGTCGCGGCATTCGTAGGTGATTTCGCCGACGCCGGTGGTCTCCAGTGCCACCTTGTGCCCCTCCGGCACCTTGATGCTGTCGGGCAGGCCGGCCTGGGCAAAGGCAGCTGGCGCCGCGGCCAGCAGAACGGTGAGGCAGAGCAATGTTTTAGCGTGCATGGGTGTTTCTCCATTTCAGTAAAACAGCGGGGTAACTGCAGGTACTACCCACGGCGCGCGCGATTGGATGCAGCGATTAGAAAATAAACCCGCGAGGGCGCACACTGTGCCCCCCGCACTACCCGAGGAGAGATTGGCAATGACTGGTGTTCACACGTCTGCTCAACAGGGTTTCTCTACCCAGGCCGTCACCTACGCCCAAGGCCGGCCCGACTATCCACGACAACTCACCGGCTGGCTGACCGATGCGCTGCACATCGATGCGCAATCGACGGTGATCGACCTGGGTGCCGGCACCGGCAAGTTCACCCGTTTGCTCAGCACCCTGGCGCCCGCGCTGATCGCCGTCGAGCCGGTACAGGCGATGGGCGCGCAGCTGAATAAACTCCTGCCGGACGTGCGCCTGGTAGAAGGCACCGCCGACGCCATGCCGCTGCCCACCGCTGTCGCCGATGCGCTGGTGTGTGCCCAGGCCTTCCATTGGTTCTCCACCGAAGCGGCGCTGGCGGAAATCCACCGTGTGCTCAAGCCCGATGGGCGCCTGGGGCTGGTGTGGAATGTGCGCGATGAGTCGGTGGATTGGGTCGCCGCGATTACCGACATCATCACGCCGTACGAGGGCGACACGCCGCGTTTTCACACCGGGCGTTGGCGTGAAGCCTTCACCGGTGAGTATTTTTCCGCGCCTGAGATGACGACTTTTACGTATCAACATGTTGGCAGCCCGCAGGAGGTGATCCTGGATCGGTTTTTGTCGGTGAGTTTTATCGCCGCGCTGCCTGCCGTCGAAAAAGCCACGGTGACTGCGCAATTGCAGGCGCTGATCGACACCCATCCCGCCTTGCGCGGGCGCGACACGGTGGCTTTTCCGTATCAAACCCAGGCTTTCGTGTGTCAGCGGCTGACGCAAAAGGCATAAAGTCAGATCACATTGATATAAGTCGTTATATGAAAAATCGCTATCCTGCGGCCAGAATTTTATAAGGCCGCGGGTAGCTGTAATGGATGTGGGTAATTTTGGTTTTGTAATCGCGGGCCTGATCGTTGGTTTTATCGTCGGCATGACCGGTGTCGGCGGGGGCTCGTTGATGACGCCGATCCTGTTGTGGTTCGGCATCAACCCGGCGACTGCGGTGGGCACCGACCTGTTGTACGCGGCGATCACCAAATCCGGTGGCGTGCTGGTGCACAGCAAGAACAAGAACATCGACTGGACCATCACCGGCTGGCTGACCCTGGGCAGTGTGCCTGCGGTGCTGTTGACCTTGTGGTTCCTGGCCAGCCTGCATACCGATCCGAGCGCCATGAACGCGGTGATCAAACAAGCGCTTGGGGTTGTGTTGCTGCTGACGGCGCTGGCGATTCTGTTCAAGAAAAGCCTGTTGGCGTTTGCCCAGCGGCATGCGGGTGATGACTACCACATGAGCCCGCGCAACTTGAACGTGCTGACGGTGGTGACGGGCGCCATCCTGGGTACCATGGTTGCGCTGACCTCCATCGGCGCGGGCGCGCTCGGCACGGTGGCGCTGTTTATTCTGTATCCGTTCCTGGCCACGCGGCGGTTAGTCGGCACCGAGATTGCCCACGCGGTGCCGCTGACATTGGTAGCGGGTTTGGGGCATGCCAGCATGGGGAACATGGATTGGCATCTGCTGGGGTTTTTGCTGATGGGGTCGTTGCCGGGGATTTACCTGGGCAGCCACATGACCGGCAAGGTTCCCGATAGTGTGCTGCGGCCGTGCCTGGCGGTGATGTTGATGGCCATTGGGTATAAGTTGGCGTTTTGATGGGGGCATATCCGTTATTTAGGTAACGGCGGCTGAGTGGTTAGATCAAAAGCCAAGCCGAGGCGACCTGGTAGCCGACCTGAGTGGTAGAAGCAAAAGCACATCTACCTGATGTACTGAGATCCAAAATGTGGGAGTGGGCTTGCTCGCGAAGGCGGTGTGTCAGTGACACATGAGCTGGCTGACCCACCGCCTTCGCGAGCAAGCCCGCTCCCACAATTTAACCGAGTTCAACCGCCAATCCTCCGTGCTCTGCTTTTCTGTGGGAGCTGGCTTGCCTGCGATGCAGACACCTCGGTCGAGCAGGTACACCGAGTCGATGCCATCGCAGGCAAGCCAGCTCCCACATTTGATGGGTTTGGCTTCAAAAATCAGGTCGGCTGTCAGGCCGCCTCGGCTTGGCTTTTGATCTAACCACTCAGGTCGGCTACCAGGCCGCCGTGCTCTTGCTTTTGATCTTGCTTTTGATTTTGATCTTAGGCGCCCCGTTAAACCACGCTGGCCGAACGCAGGCTTTGGAGCGGGGGTAAACCGGCAGGACGCCGGTTTAGCCGCGCTGGGCCAAGGATGGCCCATCGCGGCGGCCCCCGCTCCAAAGCCTTCGTTCGGGCACACCGAGCCTAGGCGAGGTGCCGAGTGGTGGGGCAAGAGCCCTTTGCTTACTTTGGGGCTTTTCCAAAGTGAGCCGCCGTAAGGGCGGAACCAATAGCCGCCGTTACCGCAGCAACGGATATGTACCCAACGCCCCAAGATAAACCTCAACCCTTACCCGGCCCATTCCCGATCTGCCACACAAACGGTGGCTCAGCCCCATTAATCACCCAGTCCCCCACAATCCGCGCCTTGTAGATCACCGGATTATGCGAAGACACCGTGCGCGCATTCCGCCAATGGCGATCAAGCGCTTTGCCCTGGCGCACATCCGACGCCCCCAGTGCATTAAACAACTCGGTCGTCGCCCGCTGGATCAACGCGGACACCACCACCTGCGCCGTCGCCGATTCAATCTCCGCCGCCACATTCGCTTCACGCTCAGCCGCCTCATCCCCAGCAAACCGCGCCACGTACGCCCGTTGCGCCGGCACTGAGGCCTTCAACGCACTGGCCTCAGCGGCATACACCAGCGCCGCCACATCCCCCACGACCTGTTGAACCTGCGCATCCTGGCTGACATGCGCAGCATTCCCATGGCTGTAAATGCGCTTGCGGCTGCGCACCTGATGCGCCACGTCATTGAGCGCCGCACGGCCAATCCCGGCCAGGCTCGCCAGCAACACCAGTTGGTAAAACGCGGTCTGGTATTTAAACCGCGTGGCAAAGTCGATCACGTTTTCCGCTTCCACCACCGCGTCGGTAAACCGCGTGGTGCCGCTGCCGGTGGTGCGCTGGCCGAAGCCGTCCCAATCATCGCTTTGCACCACGCCTGGCTGACGCGTGCGGGTGGCCGCGATCACATCGCCACCGGTGTCGCTGCGCTGCGCGTACACGTCGATCCAGTCGGAGAACAGGCTGCCGGTGCTGTAGAACTTTTCACCGTTGAGTTTCCACGTCTCACCGTCAGGGCTGACCTGGGTGACCACATCACCGATGGCCACGTTGCCGATTTCGGTCCAGGCGCAGCCGACAATATCGCCGTCGACAAAACGCTTGAACCACACCTCACGGCCCGCGCTCGGTGGTGCGTTCAGGCGGTCTTCGGCGAAGGCGAAATGCCCGCGCAAGGCTTGCGGCACATTAGAGTCGGCGGCCGCCAGTTCAATCAGCAACTCGAACAGCTGCGGCAACGATGCGCCACCGCCACCGTATTCCACCGGCACCCGCACCGCGCCAAAACCGGCGTCTTTGAGCCATTGGATCGGTTCATAGGGCAGGGTACGCGTGTGTTCGCGCTCCACCGCGCCCTCGGCGATGCGCTGGAAGATCGGCCGAAAGCGTGCGGCCAACGTGGGGTAGTCGACGCCGGTGGACAGCGGGTTGATGACGTGTTGCTCGGTCATGGGGACGGCTCCTTGGCAGTGATCAATGCTTGGGGTGATTGCACAGTCCGTGCCGGGTCTTTCAGCGCGTATTTGCAGGCCAAAAGCCGCGCCCACTGTTGCTCCAGCAACAGCAGATGGACAAACCGGCGCGATCCCCGACATCAAAGGCTCGGCCATTCAACCTTGCGTTCAGGGCCGTGACGCCCATGGCCAGGGCCTTTGCCTTTGCCTGGCACGCTTGCTGCTCAAGCCCTGGGTACATCCCTTCGTGTGAGGTACTACCAGATGAGTCAGCAAGCCGTGAAATTTGCCTATTGGGTGCCCAACGTCAGCGGTGGGCTGGTGGTGAGCAAGATTGAACAACGCACCCATTGGGGCATCGATTACAACCGCAAACTGGCGCAATTGGCCGAAGCGGCCGGCTTCGAATACGGCCTGACGCAAATTCGCTTTACCGCCGGTTACGGCGCGGAAAACCAGCATGAATCCGTGGCCTTCAGCCATGCACTGCTGGCGGCGACCACCACGCTCAAGGTGATCGCGGCGATCCTGCCCGGCCCGTGGCAGCCGGCCCTGGCGGCCAAGCAACTGGCAACCATCGACCAGCTCACCAACGGCCGTATCGCGGTGAATATCGTCAGCGGTTGGTTCAAAGGCGAGTTCCAGGCCATCGGCGAACACTGGCTGGAGCACGATGAGCGTTATCGGCGTTCCGAGGAGTTTATCCGCGCGCTGAAAGGCATCTGGACCCAGGACGATTTCACCTTCAAAGGCGACTTCTATCGTTTCAACAACTACACCCTCAAGCCCAAGCCACTGGGCCAGCCGGAAGTGTTCCAGGGCGGCAGTTCGCGGGCGGCGCGGGACATGGCTGCGCGCGTCTCGGACTGGTATTTCACCAACGGCAACACACCGCAAGGCATCAAGGCCCAGGTCGACGATATCCGCGCCAAAGCTGCCGCGAATAATCATTCGGTGAAAGTCGGCGTCAACGCGTTTGTGATCGCCCGTGACACCGAGGAAGAAGCCCGTGCCGTACTCGCCGAAATTATCGACAAGGCTGACCCGGAGGCGGTAAATGCCTTTGGTGACGCGGCCAAACAGGCCGGTAAAGCCTCTCCGGAAGGCGAGGGCAACTGGGCCAAATCCAGCTTTGAAGACCTGGTGCAGTACAACGACGGCTTCAAGACAAACCTGATCGGCACCCCGCAGCAGATTGCCGAGCGCATTGTCGCGCTCAAGGCCGTGGGCGTGGACCTGGTGCTGGCGGGCTTCCTGCACTTTCAGGAGGAAGTCGAGTACTTCGGCAAGCGCGTGTTGCCGCTGGTACGCGAGCTGGAAGCCAAGGCCGGGATCAAGCAGGTGGCCTGAGCCTTTACCGAGTGAAGAGCACCACCGCCGCGCGCAACTTGTTGTTGCCAAACCGGCACATTCGATCGAACTCCGCGTGGCTGACCGGCAAGTGCTGGCAGTCCAGCGGCTGGCGGTGTTGGCTGTGGTCCACGTCCGGGTCGTGCAGGTAGACAAAGTCGTCGTCGCAATCGGTGACCATCACCCAATGCGGCGACTTGGAGCGGGTGAGGCGGTAGCTGCTGATCAACACCAGCGGCTGCCCGCCGGCCTGCAAAACCTGCGGTAAATCCAGTGCGCCGCCGAGAACTTGCTCGACGTCGCTGCCCGTCAGTTCCTCCTCAAACGCCTCGTGCACCAGGCGCATGACGTCCTTTTTATGCTGATCGCGCACGCCGTCCAGAAACAGCGGCCCGCGCACATTCACCTGCATGCGTACCCGAAAGCCGCGACGCCAGGCCGCCAGCGCCAAGCCTTGCGGGCTGCAGCCGCCGTGGCCGGCGGTCATGAACACGGTGGTTGCTTCACGCCAGATTTGCAGCTCTTCGCGCCGCCCAGCCACGCGGCCCGGCACCAGCGCGCCCATGGCCATCAGCAGGCACGCGGCGCCGCAGGTGAAATCGGTGGTCTGCTGGTAATACGGCACGCTTTGCGGGCGGGCGTGCTGCGGCTGCACGATGCGTTTTTCCAGGCGCAGGGCCGGGGCGTGGTCTTCGTAGTAGTCGTTGATCAGCGCAAAGCGCCGGTAGCCAGTGCGCTCATACAGGGCGAGGGCGCCGGGGTTGTCGGTGCGCACTTCCAGGCGCAGGTAGGCGCAATCATGCGCCACCGCGCAGGCTTCGATGCGCGCCAGCAACTGTTTGCCCAGGCCCATGCCGCGCGCATGTTCGGCGATGGCGATGGAATACAGGCGTGCCAGCGAGGTGCCGCGATGGAACAGCACCAAGGCGTATCCGAGCAAACCGGCGTCTTTTTCGGCGACCAGCAACTGGCCATGGGCGCGGCTGATCATCCACTGGAAACTGCGTGGCGAGAGCCGGTCGGTGGTGAAACAGTGCTGTTCCAGTGCCACCAGTTCTGGCACATCAGCGGGGGTTGCAACGCGAAAGGAAAGAGCCATATGACCGCCGTAAAAGTTGCGTAACGAAACGGGACTTCTCTAAAAGATCGTGCTTAATAGAAAAGGTCGAGTTCTCTAAAGCGGATCAAATATTATGTCGGCGGTACAAAGTCATTGGCGTGAAGTATCCGAGCAAACTGTCGCGGCGACAATAACTTCCAAAGGTTATTTTTCTCCACCTCTTAAAGGCTCCAGTCAAGTCGTGATCATTGTCGAGCGCAAGGAAGATTGGGCCTCCTATTTCCCCAGCGAAGACATCGTCACCGCCCAGGAATACCTCGAGCAAACCCGCGAGAACGAGACGGGCAAGCGCGTGCAGGTGATCAACCTGTGCCGCAGCTACAAGTACCTGGGGCACGGTTACTACTGCTCGCTGCTGGCCGAGGCGCGCGGGCACAAGGTGATTCCGTCGGTGCGCACCATCAGCGAATTGACCAAAAAGTCGTTGTACGGCCTGTCGCTGGATGACCTGGATAAAACCCTCGATAAAGCCTTGAGTCATCACCTCTACAGCAATACCGAAGGCTTTACCCTGACACTTTATTTTGGCCGAACCAATATAGAACCGTTGCAGGAGTTGGCCCGCCAGTTGTTTGAAACCTTTCCGTGCCCGATCCTGTTAGTTGAGTTTCGCAAGAATAACGGCTGGCACATCGAAGGGGTCAAGTCCGGCGTGTTGCACAAGTTGCGCGATGACCAGGAAGACCAGTTCGCCCACGCCCTCGACAACTTCAGCCGCAAGATCTGGCGCCAACCGCGCTCGCGTCGTTTGGCCCGTTATGACCTGGCCATACTCCACGATCCCCAGGAGCAACTGCCGCCGTCGAATGCCAAGGCCCTGGAGAATTTCGTGCGGGTCGGCAAGGGCTTGGGCATTGATGTGGAACTGATCGAGCGCAAGGATTACTCGCGCCTGGCCGAATACGACGCCTTGCTGATCCGCGAGACCACCAGTGTCGACAACCACACCTACCGTTTCGCCAAAAAGGCCGAAAGCGAAGGGCTGGTGGTGATGGACGACCCGGCGTCGATCCTGCGCTGCACCAACAAGGTTTACCTCACCGACTTGCTCAATAGCCATCAACTGGGCATGCCCGCCACCGAGATTCTGTACAAGGAGCGACCGGAAGATTTCGAACGGGTCGGCGAACGCCTGGGCTTCCCGCTGGTGCTGAAGATTCCCGACGGTTGCTTCTCGCGCGGCGTGATCAAGGTGGAAAGCCAGGCGGCGTTGCTCAAGGCTACCGCCGAGTTGTTCGAACATTCAGTGCTGTTGCTGGCCCAGGAGTTTTTCTACACCGAGTACGACTGGCGTATTGGCGTCCTCAACCGCAAGCCGATCTTTGCCTGCCAATACTTCATGTCCAAGGGCCATTGGCAGATCTACAACCACAAGGCCATCGGCCAGGACATCAACGGCGAATGCCGCACCCTGGCGGTCCACGAAGCACCCAAGGCGGTGGTCGAGCTGGCGGTGAAGACCGCCAACCTGATCGGCGACGGCCTCTACGGCGTCGACCTCAAGCAGTCCGGCGACAAGGTGGTGGTGATCGAGGTCAACGACAATCCCAACATGGACGCCGGCATCGAAGACGCCTACCTGCAAGACGACCTGTATGCCCTGGTGCTGGAGGAATTTGTGCGGCGCCTGGAGTTGAAACGCCAGGGCCAGGTGTGGTGACGCGCGATGATCCAGCGCTTTGAATTGACCGATGGCAAGCTGCGCGGTAGCGAGGGCGACGCTGCCCCGATCATGCTGTTTAACAACCCCAACCAGGCCGAGCGTGAGTGGCTGCGCGACCACCATAAGCTGGATGAACATGCCCTGGCCTCGGCGCTCGACCCGGATGAAGTGTCACGCATCGAATTTCACCCGGACAACCTATTCCTGATCTGGAAGCGCCCGGAAAACTATTCCGGCGGTGGCAACCTGGTGTTTGAAGTGTCGTCCTGCGGGCTGTTGTTTTCGCCGGACCGCCTGCTGGTGATTGCCACCGATGAAACCCCGTTGTCCGGGCTCGGCGCACGCCGGCCGCTGCACACGCCGTTGGATGTGCTGCTCGATTTGTTGCTCAACAACATCCATCACTACCTGGGCCACCTGAAGGTCATCAAGCTGGTGGCGCGGGAGTTGCAGCAGCAGTTCAACGCCTCGATGAGCAACCATCACTTGATGCAGATGTTCAGCCTCAGCGAGAGCCTGATCTATTACATCAACGCACTGCACAGCAATGGCGCGGTGCTGTCGCGCCTGCGCAACCACGCGGAAAAGGAGCATTTCAGTGCCGAGATTCTGGGCCTGATTGATGACCTGATCATCGAGAATCACCAGTGCTACAAGCAGGCGGAGATCTATTCCAATGTGTTTTCCGGGCTGATCGACGCGCGCGGCAACCTGATGAACAACAGCATGAACAACCTGCTGCGCAAGCTGACGTTGATTAACGTGGTGTTCCTGCCGCTTAACCTGATTGCCAGCGTGGGCGGTATGTCGGAGTTCAGCATGATGACGGCGGGCACGCCGTGGTGGGTGTCGTACCCGCTGTTTCTGCTGGCGATGGCGATGGGTGCCGGTTTGATGGTGCTTGGGCTTAAGCGGATTGCAGGCGGCGCCAATGTCGTGTGAAGGCTGATCAACTGTGGGAGCTGGCTTGCCTGCGATACAGGCGGCGCTGTGTTGCAGTGTCACACCGTTGATGCCATCGCAGCATAGGTATCTACACTTTTTCCTGGGTTCGGCCAGCGTGGTTTAACGGGGCGCCTAAGATCAAGATCAAAAGCAAAGCACGGCGGCCTGGTAGCCGACCTGAGTGGTAGAAGCAAAAGCACAGCAAGAGCAGGGCAAAAGCACATCTAACTGATGTACTGAGATCAAAAATGTGGGAGCGGGCTTGCTCGCGAAGGCGGTGGGTCAGTGACACATGAGCTGGCTGACCCACCGCCTTCGCGAGCAAGCCAGCTCCCACAGTCAGGTGGTGTTCAGGCGGTTGGCTGCAGGGTCAATACCTCAAAGCCGTCGGCGGTGACCGCCACGGTGTGCTCCCACTGCGCGGACAAACTGTTGTCCTTGGTCACCACCGTCCAGCCATCCTTGAGGTTGCGCACCTTGGCGCTGCCCTGGTTGAGCATCGGTTCAATGGTGAAGACCATGCCTTCACGCAGTTCCAGCCCGGTGCCGGGGCGGCCGAAGTGCAGGATTTGCGGGTCTTCATGCATCTGGCGGCCAATGCCGTGGCCGCAATACTCACGCACCACGCTGTAGCCATTGACTTGCGCGTGGCTCTGGATCGCATGGCCGATATCTCCCAGGCGCGCGCCCGGCTTGACCTGTCGGATACCGGCCCACATGGCTTCGAAGGTCTTTTCCACCAGGCGCTGCGCTTTGGGCGCCACGTTGCCGATCATGTACATCTTGCTGGAGTCGGCGATAAAGCCGCCTTTTTCCAGGGTGATGTCGATGTTGATGATGTCGCCGTCCTTGAGCACGTCCTTGGCGCTGGGCATGCCATGGCACACCACTTCGTTGATTGAGGTGTTGATGCAGAAGGGGTAGTCGTATTGCCCAAGGCTCGCCGGGCGGGCTTTCAGTTCGTTGCGGATGAAGGCTTCGACGGTGGCGTCCAGTTCCAGGGTGGAACGGCCGGCGGCGACAAAGCCATCGAGCATTGTGAAGACCTGCGCCAGCAGGCGTCCGGCTTCACGCATCACGGCCAATTGTGCGGCAGTCTTGATCATCAGCTGCGCCCCCGGATCAGGTCGGGCTTGTCCAGCAACAGCTTGTTGATCAGCTCGTTGTACGGCAGGTGCGGGTTGAGTTCGGCGAGCAGGCCGATCTTGATCCAGAACTCGGCCTGGGCGTTGATGGAGCGGTCCATCGCGGCGCTGGCCAGGCGAAGCTGTTCGTGCAATTGGTCGGTGATTTTGACGATGCCCATGAGGTTCACGTGTAGAGAGTGATATACGAAGCGTATATGTTTCGTATGGTCATCGTAAACCTCTGCCGACAAAAGGCTGGCGAGCCATTGACTTGCCCGGTAAACGCCGGTTAATTTCGTGTCATGACATTTCAAGCCTTCCGCAGCCAGCCAAGCATTATTACCGCCATTCCTCATATGGCGGGATAGCGCACGGCTGCTGTACCCAAACCCGCCCTCGAGGCGGGTTTTGTTTTTCCGTCTCCAGCGCCCTTTGCGAAAAAGCCAGGAGACACCCATGAGCACCTGCACCGCGCCCCACACCGCAGCCCCGGGACTGCTTGAGCACTACGTGAAAAAGATCCTCGCCGCACCGGTTTATGACCTGGCGGTGCGTACGCCCTTGCAGGCTGCGCCGGCGTTGTCGGCGTTGCTGGGCAACCAGGTGCTGCTCAAGCGCGAAGACCTGCAACCCACGTTTTCATTCAAGATTCGCGGCGCCTACAACAAGCTGGTGCAGCTTACGGCTAAGCAAAAAGCCTGCGGCGTGGTCACGGCCTCGGCGGGTAACCACGCCCAGGGCGTGGCCCTGGCGGCGCGGGAGCTGGGGATTAAGGCGCGTATCGTTATGCCGTGCAGCACACCTGAATTGAAGGTGCTGGGCGTACGCTCGCGGGGCGCCGAGGCGGTATTGCACGGTGAGAGCTTTCCATTTGCCCTGGCCCACGCGTTGCGGTTGGCCGAAACCTCGGGTTGCACCTTCGTGTCGCCATTTGATGACCCTGACGTGATCGCCGGCCAAGGCACTGTGGCGATGGAGATCCTGCGCCAGCAACAGGGCCCGTTGGACGCGATTTTTGTACCGGTGGGCGGGGGCGGTTTGATCGCCGGGATCGTGGCGTACGTCAAATACCTGCGGCCGGATGTGCGTATCGTCGGTGTCGAACCCGAAGGTTCCAGCTGCCTGCTGGCCGCCCTGCGCGCGGGCGAGCGGGTGGTGCTGCCCAGTGTCGATGGTTTCGCGGATGGCACCGCCGTTGCGCAGATCGGCGCTTTTGGGTTTGAAATCTGCCGCGACTGGGTCGATGAAGTCATCACCGTCAGCAACGATGAATTGTGCAGCGCCATCAAGCTGATCTACGACGACACGCGCTCGATCACCGAGCCTTCAGGGGCGCTGGCGGTGGCGGGCATTCGTAAGTATGTCGCCCAACACGGCGTGCGTGATCAAACCCTGGTGGCAATTAATTCGGGCGCCAATATCAACTTTGATAGTTTGCGACATGTTGCTGAAAGAGTCGCCGCACAGGGCGTCGTTTAATTCAAAGTCCCGAGTTAAACGTTTAATCTCAGCCGTTTGACGATGATTTAAACAGCGTAAACACGTCATCGCAAAAGTATGTAACTTCGCCAGCTGCTTATGAGGAATGGTTACAACGGGATTCGATTTTGCCGAGTAGGCTGGGGATGTAAGCGTCTTCCAGGGTCGGTAAGACGTGGCAGGCAGACGCCTGCCGGACACACAATAATCTGTTGGCAGTCTCATAAAAGGAGAGGTTGGCCATGCTTTCGGAATTAGAGCTTCGCAGCATCATTGAAGGAAGTTTCCTGCCCAAGCGGTGCGAATGCACCAAAGCCGAAGACGCTTCATTGACGATCAAGGTGTATGACGACCGTGACCGTGACCGAGTGGATTTGGAAGTCAAAGGTATAAACGCTGAAAAACTCGACAGCAGTCGGGCCATTTGCAACCTGATCGCGGGGTTGCGCGAAGACCTCAAGCACAGCCAATCACCTGCGTTGCAACGAGTAGGCGCGCGCGGCGTTTACTAAGCCGTCCTGTGAGGTTGTGTCACCGAAGCACTGCGGGCCTGGTAAACGCCAGGCCCCTTATGTTCGTGTTGCATACGGTTCTGTTGCTAGTCAAACGGTTCAATTCTGGAAATCACAGGCTTCGGACATTTTCCGATAACCCACATCTTCGATTTTGCCGGCTTTGTCGACAAACTTGATATCAGCGTTGATCACCTTGCACACGTCGGTGTCGGTTTCGTGCATGGCGATGACCTTATCGATATTTAAAGGCATGCCATATTGGTACGGCACTGGCTTGGTGACGGGCTGTTGCGTGTCGGCGTGTGCCAGGCCTGATACCGCAGCAAGGGCCAATGTGCCGCTGAAGAATAATGTACGCAGTTTCATGAGGGTTCTCCGCAAGTCGTTCGCGGGCGCATCAACACGATGTGCCGGCGGCCGCACGGGCCTCGGGAGGCGGTGTGTGCGGTCACCTTCACAGTCGACTGGCGGGATTAACCTTGGATTAATTTTGCCCTAACTGACAAAACCTTCATGAACGCATGTTCAGCCCAGCTGTTGCCGATACGGCAGGTCGGGGCCGGTCTTGCTGCAGGTCAGGGCGGACGCGCGAATGGCGAAGCCGAGCATCGCGTCGATCTGCTCACGGGTGAGCTGTTGCAGGCCTTCGACCGAATCCAGCTGCTGCTCGGTCAACCAGGCGATCAACGCGGCCTGGAAGGTATCGCCGGCGCCGACTGTGTCGGCCATCACCACCTTCACGGCAGGTTGCGACCAACTGCCGTGCTGGCGGCTGAACACCGTGGCGCCGTCACCCCCACGGGTGAGGAACACCAGCTGACAGCGGTGCTGCAACCAGCCTTGCAGCACGCTTTCCGGCGAGCGGTCGGGGTAGAGCAGGTGCAAGTCTTCATCGCTGACTTTGATCAGGTCGGCATGGGTGACCAACTCGGCCACGCGATCGCGCCACAGTTGAATATCCGGCTGCGGATTGAGCCGCACGTTAGGGTCGAGGCTGATCAGGCGCTTGCCGCTTTCGCGCTTGACCAGGCTCAGCAGGGTGTCGCCGATGGGTTGCACCACCAGCGAAAACGAGCCGACGTGCAGCCCGCGAACTTCATGGCCCAGTGCAGGCAAGTGCGCAGCCCGCAGTTGGCGGTCGGCGCAGCCTTCGCCACGAAAGCTGTATTGCGGTGAGCCATTGGCGCCCACGGCAACCATCGCCAAGGTAGTCGGCGCGGGGAATTCCACCAGGAACTGCTCACTGACGCCTTCGTCCTTGAGCACTTGCAGCAAGCGCTGGCCGAGGAAGTCGTTGGACACCCCGCCGAACAGCGCAGACTCGATGCCCAGGCGGCGCAAACCCACCGCGACGTTGAACGGCGAGCCACCGGCAATGGCCTTGTAATTGACCTTGGAAGCCTGCCCGCTGGCGTCTTCCTCGCTGAAAAAATCAAACAACGCTTCGCCACACACCAGATACATAATCGTTCGCTCTTAAAGGGTTGCCACGAGTTGTTGATAGCGCGCGTAAACCTGTTGATAGGCACTCACGCTGGCCGCCACCGGCCGCGTGCGGCTGGCAGGGTCGACGCTGACGCATTTGTCGCACAGGCTGGCCAAGGGTTCGCCGGACTGGCTCCACGCCGCCTGGATCGCCGCGCCCAAGGCGGCGGCTTCGCTTTGTTCGGTGCAGACCACTTCGGTGTTCATGATATCGGCGACCATCTGCCGCCACACCGGGCTTTTCGAACCGCCGCCGATCAGGCGGATGGTTTGGCTTTGCAGGCCGGTCTGGCGCAACAGGTCCAGGCCGTAACGCAGGCCGAAGGTGGTGCCCTCGACCACCGCGCGGCACAGGTTGGCGCGGGTCAGGTTGGTCATGGTCAGGCCATGCACACTGCCGGTGGCGTGGGGCAGGGCGGGCACACGTTCGCCATTGAGAAAGGGCAGCATGCTCACACCGTCGGCACCCACCGGCGCCTCGGCGACCAGGGCGTTGAACGTGGCCAGGTCGAGTTCGAAGAGTTCGCGAATCACGCCGGTGGCGTTGGTCAGGTTCATTGTGCAGATCAACGGCAACCAGCCGCCGCTGGATGAACAGAAGGTGGCCACCGAGGCTTGCGGGCTCACATTCGGTTGCTCGGCAAACGCGTAGACGGTGCCTGAGGAACCCAGGCTCATGGTGATCACGCCGGGGGCGATATTGCCGGTGCCGATGGCGCCCATCATGTTGTCGCCGCCGCCGCTGGAGACGCGGGCGTTGGGGTTGATGCCCAGGCGTTCGGCGATGGCCGGCAGGATCGTGCCCACGGCTTGATTGGCTTCGATCAGCTCCGGCAGCGCGGCTTCCAGGCGGCCGCTGGGGTCGATGTGCTGCAGCAGTGCCACGTCCCATTCACGGCTGCGCACATTGAAATAGCCGGTGCCCGATGCATCGCCGTATTCCGCCACGGCGCGGCCGGTCAGCCAGAAATTGAGGTAGTCGTGGGGCAGCAGGATGTGCGCGATGCGTGCGAATACGTCGGGGTGTTGTTCGAGGGTCCATAGCAGCTTGGACACGGTATAGCCTGGGGCAATCGCCACGCCGAGGCGTTCCAGCGAGCCGCTTTCGCCACCCAGGTGCTCCAGCAGGCGCTCGTTTTCCGGCGCGGTTTCGGTGTCGCACCACAGTTTGGCCGGGCGCAGCACCAGGCCGTGGTCATCGAGTAACACCAGGCCGTGTTGCTGGCCGGAAACGCCGATGCCGAGGATGTCCTGGCCGTCGACACCGGCCTGTTGCAAGGCGCGGTGCGTGGCTTCGGTAAAGGCGTCCAGCCATTCCTGGGTGTGCTGTTCGCGTCGGCCATTGGCGCCGCTGATCAGCGTATGCGCCGCCGCGCCCAGGCCCAGCACCTTGCCGCTGGTAGCGTCGAGGACAATGGCTTTGGTGCCTTGGGTGCCGCAGTCGATGCCGAGGTAGAGGTTTTGCTGGGTCATGGTGGAGTGCTCAGCAGTGTTATTGGAGTGTGAATGCAGTCAATGTGGGAGCTGGCTTGCCTGCGATGGCGGTCTATCAGCCACATCATGGCTGGCTGACCCACCGCTATCGCAGGCAAGCCAGCTCCCACATTGTTTAAGCCGGTTTCTTCAGGAGGTTTTGCAGGGTTTGGGTAACGCCCTTGTCGCGCAGGCTTGCATAGCACCGCTCAAACGCTGCCACAAACTCAGGCGAGTTGGGAATAGCCTTGCCAAAAATCTCCTCCACACCCAACAACCGCTGGCTGATCAACCCATCATCACTCACCAAATCCTGGCAAAACTGCGCACGCGGGTCCGGGATCGTGTAGATCACTCCATTCTCATCCACGCCTTTCAAGTACAACGCCCACGCCGCCACCACCAGCGCAGCGCGTTCGGTCTCACGCCCATCGGCAATCAGGCGATTGATCGTTGGCACGGTGAACTTGGGAAACTTCGACGAGCCGTCCGAGCACACCCGTTCCAACTGATCGGCAATCGCCTGGTTAGAGAAGCGATCCACCAGGGTCTGCTTGTACTCGGTCAGGTCGATGCCCGGCACCGGCGCCAGGTTCGGTGTAACGTCCAGGTCCATGTAGGCGCGCATGTAGGCGACAAACACCGGGTCGTTCATGGTCTCGTGCACAAACCGGTAGCCCTTGAGAAAGCCCAGGTAAGTCAGGGCCAGGTGGCTGCCGTTGAGCAGCCCGATCTTCATCTCTTCATAGGGCGTGACATCGTCGGTGAACTGCACACCAACTTTTTCCCAGGCTGGGCGGCCGTTGACGAACTTGTCTTCCAGCACCCACTGCACGAACGGTTCGCACACCACCGGCCAGGCATCGTCGATACCGTGGTCATCATGCAATTGCAGGCGGTGGGCTGTGCTGGTCATCGGCGTGATGCGGTCGACCATGGCATTCGGGAAGCTCACGTTGGCCTTGATCCAATCATGCAGTTCGGCGTTGTGCAGGGCGGCGAAGGCCAGCAGCGCCTTGCGCGTGACGGCGCCGTTGTGCGGCAGGTTATCGCAGGACATCACGGTAAACGCCGGCACACCCGCCGCCCGGCGCTGGGTCAACGCCGCGCAGATAAACCCGAACACGGTTTTCGGCGCTTTCGGGTGCGCCAGGTCATGCTGGATCTGCGGCAGGTGGGCCATGAATTCGCCGTTGCTGTCGTCGATGCAGTAGCCGCCTTCGGTGATGGTCAGCGAGACGATGCGAATCTGCGGGCTGGCCAGCTTGTCGATCAACGCCTGGGCGCTGTCTTCGGCCAGCAGCATGTCGCTGATCGAGCCGATTACGCGCACTTCGGTGTCGTCGGTGTCGCCCAGCTCATACAGGGTGAACAGGTAATCCTGGCCGGCCAGGTCGTCGCGGGCCTTGCGATCTTCGCTGCGCAGGCCAACGCCGCAGATGCTCCAGTCCAGGCCCTCGCCAGTGTTCATCAAGGCATCGGTGTAATACGCCTGGTGCGCGCGGTGGAAACCGCCGACGCCGATGTGCGCGATGCCTTGCGTGGTGCTGGCAATCGCATAGGCCGGGATGTTCACGTGCGGCGCCAGTTGGGTGAGGTTCTGTTTATTCAGTTTCATCACAAGTCTCGCGAAATCAGGCGGCGGCGCGCAGTGGGCGGGCCACGGCTACACCGTCGGTGTCGAACAGATGGCAGTGCGCCGGGTCAAGGTGCAGCTGCAGGGTTTCACCGTACTGGCTGGCCATGTCGCCGCGAATCCGCATGGTCAACGGCTCGCCGTTGGCGGTGATGACGTGGCAGAAGGTATCGCTGCCCAGGCGTTCGCCGACGTCGGCGGTGACGGTCAGGGTGGTTTGCCCTGGCGCTGCGATTTCCAGATGCTCTGGGCGAATGCCCAGGGTCACAGCACTGCCCACGCTCAAGCTGGCGCCGCTCAGCGGCAGGCTGATCAAGGTGCCGGCGTCCAACTGCACTTCGCAGCCTTGGCCTTCGACGCGGGTGACTTTGCCCTTGAGGAAGCCCATCTTCGGCGTGCCGAGAAAACCCGCCACAAACAGGTTGGCCGGCTGGTGGTACAGCTCCAGCGGCGAGCCGACTTGCTCAATGCGGCCGCTGTTCAACACCACCACCTTGTCGGCCAGGGTCATGGCTTCAACCTGGTCGTGGGTCACGTAAATCATGGTGGCTTGCAGCTCTTTGTGCAGGCGCGCCAGTTCCAGGCGCATCTGCACACGCAGGGCGGCGTCGAGGTTGGACAGTGGTTCATCGAACAGGAAGATCTTCGGGTTACGCACAATTGCGCGGCCAATAGCCACACGCTGGCGCTGGCCACCGGACAACTGCTTGGGCTTGCGCTCCAGCAGCGGGCCGAGTTCGAGAATGCGCGCAGCTTCGTTGACTTTGCTTTCCACCAGCTTCTTGTCGACGCCGGCCAGGTCCAGGGCAAACGACATGTTTTTGCGCACGCTCATGTGCGGGTACAGCGCGTAGGTCTGGAACACCATCGCCAGGTCGCGCTTGGCCGGGGTGACTTCGGTAATGTCGCGGCCATCCAGTTCGATGGTGCCTTCGCTGACTTCTTCAAGGCCCGCGATCAGGCGCAGCAGGGTGGATTTACCGCAGCCCGACGGGCCGACGAAGACCACGAATTCCTTGTCATTCACTTCCAGGTCGATGCCTTTGATGATCGAGAAGCCTTCGAAGCCTTTTTGCAGATTGTTGATTTTCAGGTTGGCCATGGGATGGGCCTCCGCTTTGAATTTTTTAGTGAAAGACCGTTATTTCACGGCGCCGAAGGACAAACCGCGCACCAGCTGTTTCTGGCTGATCCAGCCAAAAATCAGGATCGGCGCACAGGCCAGGGTCGAGACAGCGGACAATTTGGCCCAGAACAAACCTTCGGGGCTGGAGTAGGAGGCGATGAGCGCGGTCAGCGGCGCGGCATTCGAGGAGGTCAGGTTCAACGACCAGAAGGCCTCGTTCCAGCACAGGATCAGCGACAGCAACACCGTGGAAGCCAGGCCGCCCTTGGCAATCGGCAGCAGCACGCGGACCATTTCCTGCCACAGCGTGGCGCCATCCAGGCGCGCGGCTTCGAGGATGTCCTTGGGGATGTCTTTGAAGTAGGTGTACACCATCCACACCACAATCGGCAGGTTGATCAGGGTGTAGATGATGATCAGCGCAATGCGCGTGTCCAGCAGGCCAAAGCTCTTGGCCAGCAGGTAGATCGGCATCAAAACGCCCACCGGTGGCAGCATCTTGGTGGACAGCATCCACAGCAAGGTGCCTTTGGTGCGCTGGGTTTCGTAGAACGCCATCGAGTAGGCGGCCGGCACCGAGATCAGCAGGCACAGGGCGGTAGCACTGAACGAAATCACCACCGAGTTCCAGGCGTAGGCGAAGTAGTTGCTGCGCTCGTTGATGTGCAGGTAGTTCTCCAGCGTCGGCGTGAAGATGAACTGCGGCGGCGTGGCGAACGCGTCGATTTCGGTCTTGAAGCTGGTCAGCACCATCCAGAAAATCGGGAAGAAAATCAGGATCGCGATGGCCCAGGCCAAAGTGCCGAGCAACAGGCTTTGCAGGCGGCGGGATTGTTGAAGCGTCATGGCGCGGCCCTCAAGGCTTGTCAGTCAGGTTTTTGCCGATCATCCGCACCAGGATGATCGCCGCGATATTGGCGATGACCACGGCAATCAAGCCGCCGGCCGAGGCCATGCCCACGTCGAACTGCACCAGCGCCTGGTTGTAGATCAGGTAGGCGAGGTTGGTCGAGGCGTAGCCGGGGCCACCGTTGGTGGTGGTGAAGATTTCGGCAAACACCGAGAGCAGGAAGATGGTTTCGATCATCACCACCACGGCAATCGGGCGGGCCAGGTGGGGCAGGGTCAGGTGCCAGAAGATCGCGATGGCGCCGGCACCGTCCAGGCGTGCGGCTTCCTTTTGTTCCTGGTCGAGGGACTGCATGGCGGTCATCAGCAGCAGGATCGCGAAGGGCAGCCATTGCCACGACACAATGATGATGATCGACAGCAATGGGTAGTGCGCCAACCAGTCCACCGGCTCGGCGCCGAACAGCTTCCACACGGCGGCGAGAATCCCCGAGACCGGGTGGAAAATCAGGTTCTTCCAGATCAGCGCACCGACGGTGGGCATGATGAAGAACGGTGAAATCAACAATACCCGCACCACACCTCGACCAAAAAACTCACTGGCCTCAAGCAACGCACTGATCAGCACGCCGAACACCACGCTGATCAACAACACGCTGCCGACCAGCAGCAAGGTATTGGTGGCGCCGGGCAGGAAGCCCGAGTCGGTGATGAAGTAGGTGAAGTTCTCCAGGCCCACGAATTGGTTTTCGCCGGGGTAGAGCAGGTTGTAACGGATCAGCGAAAAGTACAGGGTCATGCCCAGCGGCACGATCATCCACAGCAGCAACAGGGCCACCGAGGGGCTGACGAGGAACCAGCCGGGGTTGGCCAGGCGGTTTTTGGGTGTTGTATTCATGGTGATCATGGCCAGTCAGATGCGTACAGAATCTGCGTCGGAGCGCGGTCAATGTGGCTGGCTTTTGTGGGAGCTGGCTTGCCTGCGATGGCATCCACTCGGTTTAACTGACAAACCGAGGTGTCTGCATCGCAGGCAAGCCAGCTCCCACCTAAAAGCTGCTACCTCATGGAACGGATTCCCACATTTACAAGGGGGAGTCAGGCTTATTTGGGATAACCCGCCCGCTTCATTTCACGCTCGGTGGTGGTCTGCGCGGCAGTCAAGGCTTGATCCACCGTTTGCTGACCGGTCAGCGCGCCCGAGAAGAACTTGCCGACCTGGGTACCAATTGCCTGGAATTCAGGAATGGTCACCAGCTGGATACCGATATACGGCACCGGCTTGAGCGTCGGTTTGGTCGGGTCGGCGACTTTCAGCGATTCCAGCGTCACCTTGGCGAATGGCGCGGCCTTCATGTACTCATCGCTGTAGGTCGACTTGCGCGTGCCTGGCGGCACGTTGGCAATGCCGTCGGTCTTGGCCACGAGCTGGCTGTATTCCTTGGACGTTGCCCAACTGGTGAACACCTTGGCGGCGTCCTTGGCCTTGGAACTGGTCGGGATCGCCAGGCTCCAGGAGTACAGCCACGAGGTGCCCTTGTCGGTTTTCTCGTGCGGGGCGAAGGTGAAGCCGACATGGTCGGCGACCTTGCTCTGGGTTTTGTCGGTGACAAACGAGCCGGCCACGCTGGCATCGACCCAGATCGCGCACTTGCCGCTGTTGAACAGCGCCAGGTTTTCGTTGAAACCGTTGCTGGAAGCGCCCGGCGGGCCGGATTTCTTCATGTTGTCGACGTAGAAGTTCAGTGCGTCCTTCCACTCAGGGCCGTTGAATTCCGGCTGCCACTTCTCATCGAACCAGCGCGCACCGTAGCCGTTGGCCAGGGTGGTGATCAGCGCCATGTTTTCACCCCAGCCGGCTTTGCCGCGCAGGCACAGGCCGTATTGCTCTTTGGTCTTGTCGGTGAGTTTTGCCGCGAATTCGCCGATCTGGGTCCAGGTCGGGTGCTCGGGCATGCTCAGCCCGGCGTCCTTGAACAGGTCGGTGCGGTAATAGGTGATCGAGCTTTCGGCATAGAACGGCAGGGCGTACAGCGAGCCTTTGACGGACAAACCGTCACGCACTGAAGGGAATACATCATCGAGGTCGTAGGACGCCGGCAGATCTTTCATCGGTTCCAGCCAGCCCTTGGCGCCCCACAGTGCAGCTTCGTACATGCCGATGGTCAGCACGTCGAACTGCCCGCCCTGGGTGGCGATGTCCGTGGTCAGGCGTTGGCGCAGCACGTTTTCTTCGAGCACCACCCAGTTCAGCTTGATCTCCGGGTGCTCGGTCTCGAAGGTTTTCGAGAGCTTCTGCATGCGGATCATGTCGCTGTTGTTGACGGTGGCAATGGTCAGGGTTTGCGCGCCAAGGCTGACGGCGCTGAGGGTCATACACGTACAGGCAAGCAGAGCTTTTGCTGTGAACTTCATCGCGCACTCCATTTCCGCGCCCATGGGCTGCAGAAGGACAGTTATTGTTGTTGTGTCTTCCTACGAGCAGTCAGGAAGAGTGTGCGTTGATTACAGCCTTCAAATGGGGTTATGACAAATCCTTGGGCGCACTGGGACTGATACTTTTTTGCACTCTTGAAACCCCGCAGCAGTCGCTCCAGACGGCTACTGCGGGTGGCGCAGGGGCTGGATCAACGGGCGCTGTCGAGTAATTCCTGGGTCATGGTTTTGTCGAACACGCCCTTACCTGTGCCTTCAATCAACTTGAAGGTGCCATCCGGGTTGATCTCAACCCCCACAGAGCTGGCGATAGTGGCTTCGACGCCCGGCTTTGTGAGGATATCCAGCAGCGGTTTTTCCCCTTGGTGTTCTTGCCCCAATATATCCCCCAACCCTGACGTAGAGCTTGAATGGACACCGGCTACGAATATCACCTTTCCGCCATTGGCCAACGACTCATTCAGCCTCTGCAGTTCTTCGTAAGCGTCTTGGCGTTCTAAAGCGAACGCCAGATAGCTACCTTTCAGGTGCATCAACGTGCGTGTTTGATACACCCCGTCTTTCAGATCAGTCAGCACCGCGAGTGCGGAGCAATCCGTCAAGCTGCGAGTCGACAGTACGGTGCGCGCGTCTTCAACGGTATGCGAGTAACCCATCTCTACTTCAATTGGCTTTACCGGCACAGGCTTGATTTTCGGTTTACCAAAGGTGCGCGGTTGATAGTCGACTCTGGTTTTATAGATCAGAGGCTCTTCGTCACTGCCCAGATTTACCTCAATCTCTGCGCCGTCATCTTTGCGGACATTAAATTGGATATCACGCCCAGCAAGCCTGTGGTTCAGTTCTGTTTCGGCCAGGCGGTGGACGTCACGGACACTGAGGTTTGGATAGTGTTCCTGGTAATACGCCGAGGCGTCTTCGTAGATTTTGAATGGATCTTCATTATCAACGCTGTAGTAGTCTGTAATGATTTCCTGCTCAAAACCTTTTACACGCACATTCGTGCGCGCACTCAGTTTCGCTGCAAGGGACTGTTCACCCCCGCTGGCGGAGTAGCAGGTTAATAGCCGCACGTCCTTATAGTCTCTAATGTCTATGCCACGCGCCAACAACTCCTGGTCAATATCTTCTGCCCCGTAACGTTTGCCATCTTCTCCTTCGATGCGTGTAGGTTGTCCTTCCAGGGGTTTCTTACCGTGGCCAATGATGTTGAGGCGTGGCTTGCCGTTGTAGGAGTCCTCAAAGACTTGAATGTCGCCGGCAATCGGTTTGATATCCGCTGGCCCCCCCAGGACTATGCGGTTATTCGAGGGCGGAGTGGGTGCTGCCACGTCATCCACCAACAGGCTGCGGCCGATTACAGGCGTGGCTGACTGGGCAGTGGATGGTTCGGGCTGTGACCGGACCTTGAAATGGGCCAATAAGGACGCCAGGTTGACCAACAGATCGGCCAGCGCCGCCTCTTTCCCCTGCGAGCGCTCATCACTCAGAACCTCCAGGTCATTGATAACGCCCCCTGCCTGCAGTACATAGCCGAGTACGGCGCCGGGGCCGCGCAGTGCCGGCAGTACCGCATTGAGTAACAGGAAGCCTCCGGTCTTGAGAGTCGCCCAGCGGCTTTCTGCGTCGGATGTCGATTGTTGCTCGGCCAGACTGATCAAATTTTGCGCATTGGCCTGGTACAGATGCTCCATCAACTTACCTTCCTGCAGCGTTTGCTGCAGTCGGGTGTCCATGGCCAAGGGGATGGTCTCGTTGAGGGAAACGGACCCAAAATTCAACCCGAAGGCCACGAAGTTAGGATGTTTAAAACCGTTGCCGCTGTAGATCTTTCGCGTATTTTCGTCAGCTAACCAGGCGAGGGTATCGTCTTGTAGCTTGCCTGGCTTCTGTATGGCCTCCAGCAGTGCCTGGCGATTAGGAAATTGCAGGAGTGGGGCATCGCCAATCAGCGGGCGATACAAAACAACCGGGCCGTCCGTGCCGTCTTTGGGTTCGATCAGGTAGGCACCTTCGACGACATCGACTGTACCTTGCCCTTTGTTATCAAAGGCCAGCGGCCGGATGACGATCTCGTTCCCGTCGACCATCCTGGGGCCTGTGCCCGGCTTGAATATCTCCTGGACATACCGGACCCCCGTATTGTCGAAACCGGCTTCGCCCTTGATGCCGAGTTCCAGTGCCTTGAGCTGTATCTCGAGGGGTACTTGCTGGACAAACAGTGATCGGCGTTCCGCCATTTCGGCAGGGTTGTCGAGTAGCTTTTCCTTGAGTAAAGCGGGGTAGGTTTTACCAATGTCAAGGTCAGTAATCACCTGTTGAAGTGCCCCGTGTTTCTCGAGTGCGGGCACCCTGAAGGTGACTTCTCTGCCGTTTTCATCCTTGACCCGCTTGGAGACTTCCAGCGTGCCACTCGGTAGCCCCGACAGGTTATTGATCAGCACTTGCGTCAGGCTTTCGTTTTTGTAGTGGGTACCGCCGTAAGCCGTCGACCCATCAACCGACGCCCCGTAACTCATTTGGAAGGCCACACTCAGATCCTTGGCGTGGTGCCGCGTCAGCTTTTGGCTTTCGGGCAACCGGTCAAATTGCTCTTGCGCAAACGTGCCGATGTCTGGGATGCCGCTGTTATACGCACGGCCTTTGTTACGTTGTGTGAAGCTTGCCAGCCCCTGGCTGAGCTCGTGCAGCACAAAACGTTGCGCTTCGTCGGCATTATTCATCCAGTCGGGCAGCTTGGTGTTGGCTTGCGTCGGGCTCTTTGGGCCAAACGTTGGTGGCGGGTTGACCAGGCTGTCGCCTCGATGCTGTTTAATGAGGGTGTTGGCCTGGGTGTCGAACATATTGCCGGTCAGTGCTGCATGGACATGCCCGGCTTTTTCGACGTCATCCCAGGAGTCGTAGGGGGTGATTTTTCCACTGGGCTCCACGAGCAAGAGAATGTTGCGGTTTGATTGCGACAGGTGTCGATGAATCAGCAGGTTCGGCGTAGCACCGCCCAAGGTATAGACGGTGGCACCCGATGAATTGCGGTCAAGTGGCGCGGGCCGCGTCGAGCCTTCGGGATGCCTCACGACCATGTCCACGGTTTTACGTTGTTCCTCATCCAGGCCGGGCTGCTGCATGCTGGCCAGTTGCAGGTTGCTGCGCAGAATATGACTGATCAACGTGCGACGGCTGTCGGGGAAGACGCTGTCGGCGTTGGTCGGAGAGCTGAAGGCCGGTTTGTTCCAATAGTCCTGCGAATCAGCCTCGTAGGCTGAGTTCAGAAGGCCCGGCAGTGCCCCTATGGCAGCGCTCACGGCTGATAAATCGAGGACCAGCGGCACCTCGGGATCGTTGCCGGTATGGGCAAATAAATCCGGGCGAGTGTCAAACGCTCTGTCGGTGCTGGTGAAGTTCGGGGCGTCACCGCCGGCCAGGTAGTTCAAGGCAAGCGCCATCAATTGTGTTCGCTTAACGTTCCCGGGGTTGTCCGGGTCGGGCGTTTCAATGGCGAGCTGGTTGACGTCGACGTCCAGTGACGGGGCCGCCTGTTTTATCCGCTCGCCGAGCAATCGCGCGACCACCGAGTACAGGTTGGGCTCGCCGGCAAACTGACGGCGTGCAATCGCAGCCACGGGGTTGAGGGCGGCGGTGGGCGTTTGCGTCGGTGCGGCAGGCACTTCAGGTTCCGTGGCGCTTGGGTTTTCGAGCCTCTGGATGGCAGCGCGTTGCTTTGCCTGGACCGCGCGCAAGTGTTCATCTGTTGGCGGGTTGTCTTTGTTCAAGGCGCGAAAGCCATCGCGAGTGAGCCTTGACGCATGTGTAAGGGTGCCCACCAACGTAAGGTCGCTGGGGGCCGGCTCAGCGTAAAACTCACTTATCGCGGCGAGGCTGATCTGCGCGTCTTTGCCAGGCGGCACCTGCGCGTTACGCAGGTGTTGCCCCAGGGTTGAGTATTCAGGTATTTCCGAGAATAAAAAGCCAGTGCGCGGGCCTTTGCCGTATGCGGCCATTTCGGGCCGCCGGCTCAACAAGGCACCGCTGTACATTCTGGCCATTTCCCGATCTGCGGCCTCAACCGACGGTTTGGGCGTGCGTTGCGAAGGGGAGAGCAGCTCGGGCTTTATTGCGATTTCCCCGCCAAAATCTTCTATCGCTTCGCGTTGTTGCTCTCGGATGCGCGAATAAGTCGCAGGGTTGAACTCGGGTGCCTTGGAGTCAGGCTCACGCAGCGAGTCGAAGGTGAGGTGATGTTGCTGCTCGGTGATCAAGCGGAGCGCGTTCGCCTGTGTGCCGTCCTGGCGCACGCCGTAGAAGTTGCCTATTACCTCGGTCGAGGCACGGTTTGCGCCGGTATACAGAACCGATGATTTAGGCGGCGAGTTGAACGCTCGAGCGGCGGCGGTAACGGCAGCCGTAGCCTGTTCATAGCCCTCATCATAAGTGCTGAAAGAGGCACGTTTGCCGTTTGCAATGCAATCAATAACCCAGCCTGACTGCGTGTTTATTTGGAGGGTTGATGTGTCTATTTTGTGTTTGCTTGCGAAACTTGCAAAAGGTTCGCTTTGAATCGCATGGGTAAGCTGAGCCCAGGCTCTACCGAACGTTGAGACCGGAGGAATATCGGAAATAACCGAGCTCTGCACCGGCAGATACTTGCCAGTGGGATTAGTCATGACTTCATCCATCAATGCCGCGCTATGCAGAGAGGAGAGGGCGGCATCGCCCGCTCTGATCAGCGTGGTGGCGGCTTTTTTTGTTTCCAGATCCACCACCGAACTGGCGCGTTTGGGCCGTGCATGCTCAACAGAGGAAATTTCGGACTGGGTTTGAGTGGCGGGTGTAAAAGAGGGGAGCAGGCTAGAGCGTAAGGGTTCGATTTTCATCAGAGTATCTTCCTGGGCGGTACGACAGCTGACTTATAGGCTGTAGTTTTTAGTGCGTACCTTGCGAATACGCGTCTTGGAAACTTATCGTTTAACCGTAGGATGATTGGTTTTGAGACGGCAGAAGTTCACCTTCTGGTATTGCAGGGTGTGAGGTGGGGCAGGCAATGGGTTCGGTAGGATGCAGCGCGGTGAGGCACGGGTTCACCCACAATCAGGGGAAAAGCCCTGCCGTTCAAACGCAGTGACTATTTCCCCTTTGGGTCAGGCAAGGCCTGCCCACTCGTTCCAATCTAATGTGACTGGCTTACTGTGCCGTTGACTTGGACGCTTTAACCGCTTGCACCAGCTTTTCAAGTGGCGACGGTGTTGCGTCGTACCTCTGACCGATTAAAGAAAATCGATGGGAGTGTGCTGACGGGAAGCCTAGGCCACTGTTCAACTTTCTGACTTTGGTCAATAAGGAATCGAGATTTTTTTTCTCCCACTGGTGTTCTGGCGCCTGATGTTGGGCGGGCATGCTTTCTTTGTAAAAGTCCATGACCTCTTCCAACGTTGCCTTGGTTTTGTTGTGAATCCGGCTGAATGAAGAAGCCTCAGGAATGTTGTCGAGCATGATCGGTGACTCGTGCTCTCCCATACTTGGAAGCAATTTTGCCAGTGCTTGCGCGCACAGTGCTTGCAACGCCTCATCGGGGGTTTTGAACCTAGGGATGCCACCTTTAGTTTCGAACGTGGCAAGAAGCGCGTTGAGCGGTTCCTCCTCAAGCTGCTCAATGCGTTGCACGGCCGCCTGTTGGAGCTGCTTGATGGGCGCATCGAGTGGGGCGTTACTGCTCAAACTCGGGAACGTCTGTTCGCGTAACAGTTGGCCGATGGCGGCCGTCATGGAATCGCTGTTGGTGGTGTCCACAGGCAAGCCGTAGAACTGGGCGATGGTAGCAATCGATGTCACATCTTCTTCGTAGCCTAAGTAGCTTATCCCAGCGGAAGGGTTGAGCGCGTCCTGGTAAGGCCCCACGAGGTCTTTGGCGGCGGCGATAACGGCTGCCGTAGCGGCTTTTGATTCGGCGCTTGCGTTCGCATCCCAGGTCCTGGGTTGTTTGCCGCTAAAATGGGTAATCGTTCCATTGGGGTGAACGACCATGTCGTTCAGATCGATGTTGTTTTTTTCGGCATAGGACTTGAACGGTTCCGATACCACGGCTTGATCGAACTTGGCCCACAACCTGCCGAAGGTCGATTCAGGCATAACATTCGCAATTTTATCCCAGCGAGTTGGTTTACCGGAGTCAATCGCTTGCCGCAGGTCCATCAACCTGTTCGCGACACTACTGGCCTGTTCCTGGTCAGCGTTTTTAACCACCGCATCGGCGAACGTGTGCATCAGTGTAGTGCTTGGCGGTTTCTGCGGATCCAGGCGCAGGCGCAACAAGCTATTGAGCGCGCCCGATGCGACGGGTGGTTGGTCAGAGGGTTTTGCCTGATCCTGTTTTGGCGGGTTGGGCGTGCTTGGCGGGTTCGGGGTGTGTTCCCGCTGATTAAGCGGTGGCTTCGGCTCGGCAGGCTGCGGGGTGGGGGCAATAATGGGTTGTGGCAGGCCGTTGATCATGGGTTGTCCTTTTGCTCTAGCGTTAATGAGTGGCAGCACCCGTCGATTGAAATCGGGCGATGCCTTCGCTGAGTGGCAGGGACAGCAAGAGCGTTCCTCTGGGTGCGTGGGAAGGGGGCCGTTTTGGCCGGGGATTTATGTTCGAGGTGTGTCGCCGCTGTCAGGCTTAAGCCAGGTTCTGTTCGGTCAGCCGCTGCACCGCCAGGCGCCGGTAGTGGGACGGCGTCATGCCCTTGAGCTGCTGAAAGCGCCGGTTGAAGTTGGAGATATTGTTGAACCCCGACTCGAAGCACACATCGGTCACCGCCTTGTTGCCATCGGCCAGCAATTCGCAGGACTTGCTGATGCGCAGGCGGTTCACAAACTCGATAAACGTGCGGCCGGTAGCCTGTTTGAACACACGGGAAAAATAGGTGGGCTTCATGCCCAGGTATTCAGCGACCTCTTCCAGCGACAGCTCGCGGGCGTAGTGGGCAAATATGTAGTCCACTGCGCGGTTGGTGCGATCAATGCTGTGTTCATCGGCCAATTGCGGCGTGGTCACGCCGGACAACAACTGGTAGTCCTCACACGCGCTCAACACTTCCAGCAGAATAAAGAAGTGCCCCAGGCGCGCCATGCCTTGGGCGTCTTCGATGCGTTGCATCAACGTCATGGCTTGGGCGATGGTTTTTTTGCAGCGAAATTCGATGCCGTATTGCGCGCGTTCCAGTAGCGGCGCCAGAGTCTTGAGTTCGGTGAAGATCTGGCTGCCGCCCTCAAACAACTCGTCGGTAAAATTCACCAGCATGTCGCGCTTGGGCACCACTTCATCTTCCTCTACCTGGCTGATCCAGTTGTGGGGCAGGTTAGGGCCGGTGAGGAACAGGCTTTGCGGGTAGAAGTTGCCGATGTAG
Organism: Pseudomonas sp. MONT-RG-20F-20-E-7-02; assembly: GCF_022662395.1. Classification (NCBI taxonomy): domain Bacteria; kingdom Pseudomonadati; phylum Pseudomonadota; class Gammaproteobacteria; order Pseudomonadales; family Pseudomonadaceae; genus Pseudomonas; species Pseudomonas sp. MONT-RG-20F-20-E-7-02. The sequence goes on along the minus strand of NZ_JAKNQN010000010.1, from coordinate 52,880 downwards.
TCGCCGATAAACACCTTGCCTGCGCTGGCGACGATCAAGTGCAGCTCGTATTCCTTGTGGAAGTGCCAGCGCACCAACGGGCAAGGGAAGCCGTGTTGGCGATAAATGATGGACAGACCGTTGTGATCGTCCATCAACTCGTAGGAAGGGTCGGTGATTCGCGTTGCTCGGGTCATGCTGCCGTCGCTTTATTGTGGTTGCTGCCTGGGATAATGCCCCCTTGCGCGCGACCTCGCCAGCGTCGGTGTTTATACGCTGCGGTTTTTCGCCTCGATCCACTGCGACATGTACTGCGTACTCTTGTGCGCGTGATGTCGCAGCATGCTGCCGATGAAGTTGTCCCGGCGATGGGCGGCAAGGTTACGACGGCACTGCTCCAGGCATTCAATCAGCGCCGGGCCGTGGATTGCGTGGTCGTAGCGACGGGCAAGCAACTGGCGGCCATCTTCCTGGGCCTGGGCCCAGCGCATCGGGTCCTGATACAACGCCACCGCAGCAGCGGCCAGCGCCTGTGCGCTGTGCTCGATTGCGCCCGGCCATGGTTGTTCATCGCCCATGCCTTCGGCGCCAATCGGCGTGGTGATGTTCGGCGTGCCGCAGAGCATGGCATCCGCCAGCTTGCCCTTGATGCCGGCACCAAAACGCAGCGGCGCCAGGCAGATACGCGCGGCGCTCATCACCTGCAACGCGTCTTCGGCCCAGTTCATGATGTGAAACCCCTGGGCGGGGTTGTGCAGGGCAGTGGCCTTGGGCGGCGTGTAGGAACCGTAAATGTGCAGTTGGGCGCCGGGCAATTGCTGGCGGATCAACGGCCAGAGGCTGTTCTTCATCCATAGCACCGCATCCCAGTTGGGCGCGTGGCGGAAATTGCCGATGCTGAGAAAGTGTGCACGCTCTTCAAAGGGCGCGAAGGCCTCGGCCGGTGGTGTCAGCATCAGCGGGCACCAGTGGAGCAGGGCGGCGGGCACCTTGAACTGTTCGGTGAGCAGCCGGGCTTCGACGTCGGAGATCATCAAGTTGATGTCGCAGCGTAAAATCGCCGCGATCTCGCGCTTGGCCACGTCCGTGTCGGCCATCAACTGGAATTCTTCCACCAGCGCCGGGGCGAACAGTGCGCTGAAGTCGTCGTTGTGAGGGTGTGCCTTGAGATGCTCCTTGAGGCGCTGCTGGCGCGCGTCGCGCAGGCTTTGCAGGTCGCAGGTCTCCAGCACACGCAGGGCATCAGGGCAGTGTTTTTCGACGCGCCAGCCGAACTGTTCCTCCATCATGAAACGGTCGAACAGCACGATATCCGGGGCCAGCTCGCGGATAAAATCATCGAAGCTGCTGTTATTGAGTTCGATGGCGCACTCATGGATGCCCAGTGCCGGCAAGTCGGCCTTGTGTTCGCCAACGGTCGCGGGGCTTGCGAAGGTAACGTCCCAACCTTGTGTCAGAAACGTTTCGAGAATCTGCATCATGTGCCCGCCGGCGGCCGAGGAGCGGGGTTCCGGCCAGACATAACCAATGACCAGGACTTTAGTGGCGGGCTGATTCATCAACAACGGATTCCTTGAGGGCTGGGTGAAAAGCGCGCAATTAAACCATAGCCGCCGTTAACAAGGCGCAGGCAGGACAATTTACGTTCGGCCATAGGTAGCCACGGCAGTTTGTGGTTAACTTCTGCCTCTCGAATTCGTTTTAATCAAACCCAGCATAAGGATTCCGTTCATGGCTCAAGTCACCCTTCGTGGTAACCCTGTCCAGGTTGAAGGCGAATTGCCGAAAACCGGTTCCACCGCCCCAGAGTTCGCCCTGACCACCGTTGATCTGTCCGAAGCAACTCTGGAAACCTTCGCCGGCAAGCGCAAAGTGTTGAACATCTTCCCAAGCGTTGACACCCCAACCTGCGCGACCTCGGTACGCAAGTTCAACGCCCAGGCCAACGACGTCAACAATACCGTCGTACTGTGCATCTCCTCAGACCTGCCGTTTGCCCAGAAGCGTTTCTGCGGTACCGAAGGTCTGGACAACGTGCTGAGCCTGTCGGATTTCCGCAACGCCGACTTCGCCGTTGACTACGGTGTGTCTATCGCTGAAGGCCCGCTGCAGGGCCTGACCGCCCGTGCCGTGGTCGTACTGGACGAAAACAACAACGTGCTGCACAGCGAACTGGTCAGCGAAATCGGTCAAGAGCCGAACTACGAAGCGGCCCTGGCTGTTTTGAAGTAACTGTTTCAGCGCATTACTGTCTTTTCGCAGTAACACGCTTGATAGATGATTGCGGCCTGGCCTAGTCCAGGCCGTTTTCATTTGGCGTCAGCGGTTTAGCGAAATAGCGGACGGACTAAGCTCAGAAGTTAAAAGTTGTAATCCAAGGTAAATAGCCGGTAAAGGCGCTTTTCTTAAGGCGCCCCAGTGCTTATCTTTCAGCCTCCCAAAGTAGAAGCTCTCGCGCCCAATGGTTGATCACTCCATGCAATCCTCCCCCCGCAACTCCCGCCGCTGGCTGTTCGGCCTGCTCGTGCTGCTGGTTATCGCCGGCCTGTGCTGGAAATTCTGGCCTGGCAGCCATAAGGATGCCGCCGAGAAGAAACCGGCCGGGCACGCCGGTAAATCGGGGATGATGCGCCCGGGCTTCGGTGGTTCTACCGGCCCGATTCCGGTGCGTGTGGCGCCGGCGGTCACGGGCGAGTTCCCGGTGTACTACAAGGCGTTGGGCACGGTGACCGCGCTCAACACCATCAATGTACGCAGCCGGGTGGGCGGAGAACTGGTGAAGATCGCCTTTGAAGAAGGGCAGATGGTCAAGGCCGGCGACCTGCTGGCGGAAATCGACCCGCGCAGCTACCAGAACGCCTTGCTCCAGGCCCAGGGCACGCTGATGCAGAACCAGGCACAGTTGAAAAACGCCCAGGTCGATGTGCAGCGTTACCGCGACCTGTATGCCCAGGACAGTATTGCCAAGCAGACCCTGGACACCGCCGAAGCGTTGGTCCTGCAATACCAGGGCACGGTCAAGACCAACCAGGGTGCGGTGGACGACGCCAAGCTCAACCTCGAATTCACCAAGATCCGTGCGCCGATCAGCGGCCGCGTCGGCCTGCGCCAGGTCGACGTCGGCAACCTGGTGGCTGCCAACGACACCACCTTCCTGGCGGTGATCACCCAGACCCAGCCGATCAGCGTGGTCTTCACCCTGCCGGAAAATACACTCGACACCGTGCTCACTCGTTACCACGCCGGCAACAAGCTGCCGGTGGAAGCCTGGGACCGTGGCGACGCGAAACTACAGGCCGTCGGTGTGCTGCAGAGTCTGGACAACCAGATCGACGTGACCACCGGCACCCTGAAATTCAAGGGCCGTTTCGATAACAAGGACCAGGCGCTGTTCCCCAACCAGTTCGTCAACGTGCACCTGCTCGCCGACACCTTGCACAACGTGGTGCTGGCGCCGTCCGCTGCAATCCAGTTCGGCAACAATGGCACCTTTGTCTACAAGCTCGATGGCGACAAGAAGGTCAAGGTCCAGCCGCTGGTAGTCGGCGATACCGATGGCGACAATACCGTGATCAAGGAAGGCCTGGCCGCCGGCGACCGCGTGGTACTGGAAGGCACCGACCGCTTGAAGGACGGCAGCGACATCGAAGTGGTCAACGACAGCAGCGAAGTGCCGACCACGCCGACCGAACACCTGCAAGGCAAGCCCGCCGCAAAAGGGGAGACCGGCGCTAACGCCGGCAAGGCGCAAAAGGTCGGGTCATGAACCTGTCGCGACTGTTTATCCTTCGCCCGGTTGCCACCACGCTGAGCATGCTGGCCATTGTCTTGGCCGGTATCATTTCCTATCGCTTGCTGCCGGTTTCGGCCTTGCCCCAGGTGGATTACCCGACCATCCGGGTGATGACCCTGTACCCCGGCGCCAGCCCGGATGTGATGACCAGCGCGGTGACGGCGCCGCTTGAGCGTCAGTTCGGGCAAATGCCCGGCCTGACCCAGATGGCGTCCACCAGCTCGGGCGGCGCGTCGGTGCTCACGCTGCGGTTCAACCTCGACATCAATATGGACGTTGCCGAGCAACAGGTGCAGGCCGCGATCAACGCCGCGACCAACCTGCTGCCCAAGGATTTACCGGCGCCGCCGGTGTACAACAAGGTCAACCCGGCAGACACCCCGGTGCTGACCCTGGCGATTACCTCCAAGACCATGTTGCTGCCCAAGTTGAATGACTTGGTGGACACACGCATGGCGCAAAAAATCGCGCAGATCAGTGGCGTCGGCATGGTCAGCATTGCCGGTGGCCAGCGCCAGGCCGTGCGCATCAAGGTTAACCCCGAGGCCCTGGCCGCCAATGGCTTGAACCTGTCGGACGTGCGCACCTTGATCGCGGCGTCCAACGTCAACCAGCCCAAGGGTAACTTCGACGGCCCGACGCGGGTGTCGATGCTCGACGCCAACGACCAGTTGGTCTCGCCCCAGCAATACGCCGAATTGATCCTGGCCTACAACAATGGCGCACCGTTGCGCCTTAAAGACGTGGCACAGATTGTCGACGGCGCCGAAAACGAGCGGCTCGCCGCCTGGGCCAATGAAAACCAGGCCGTGCTGCTGAATATCCAGCGCCAGCCGGGCGCCAACGTGATTGAGGTGGTCGACCGCATCAAGGCGTTGCTGCCGAGCATCACCGACAACCTGCCGGCCGGTCTGGACGTGACGGTGCTCACCGACCGTACCCAGACCATCCGCGCCTCGGTCACCGATGTGCAACACGAATTGCTCATCGCCATTGCCTTGGTGGTGATGGTGACGTTCCTGTTCCTGCGCCGTGTCAGCGCGACCATCATTCCGTCGATTGCCGTACCGCTGTCGCTGATCGGCACCTTTGGCGTGATGTACCTGGCGGGTTTCTCCATCAACAACCTGACGCTGATGGCCCTGACCATCGCCACCGGGTTTGTGGTGGACGATGCCATCGTGATGCTGGAGAACATTTCGCGGTACATCGAGGAGGGCGAGACGCCGCTCAATGCTGCGCTCAAGGGCGCCAAGCAGATCGGCTTTACCCTGATTTCCCTGACCTTGTCGCTGATCGCTGTATTGATCCCGCTGCTGTTCATGGCGGACGTGGTGGGGCGGCTGTTCCGCGAGTTCGCCATCACACTGGCGGTGGCGATCCTGATTTCACTGGTGGTCTCGCTGACCCTGACGCCGATGATGTGCGCGCGGTTGCTCAAGCGCGAACCCAAGGAAGAAGACCAGAGCCGCTTCTACAAGGCCAGCGGCGCCTGGATCGACTGGTTGATCGCGCGTTACGCAAGCATGTTGCAGTGGGTGCTCAAGCACCAGCCGCTGACCTTGCTGGTGGCTATCGCGACCCTTGGCCTGACCGTGGTGCTGTATCTGGTGGTGCCCAAGGGCTTTTTCCCGGTGCAGGACACCGGCGTGATCCAGGGTATTTCCGAGGCACCGCAGTCGATTTCGTTTGCGGCCATGAGCCAGCGTCAACAGGAGTTGGCCAAGGTCATCCTGGCTGACCCGGCGGTGGAAAGCCTGTCGTCCTATATTGGCGTGGATGGCGATAACGCCACCCTCAATAGCGGGCGTTTGTTGATCAACCTCAAGGCCCACGGCCAGCGCGACTTGAGCGCGGCCCAGGTGATTACGCGGCTGCAGCCACAAATCGACAAGCTGGTGGGTATTCGCCTGTTCATGCAGCCGGTGCAGGACCTGACCATCGAAGACCGTGTGAGCCGCACCCAGTACCAGTTCAGCATGTCGTCGCCCGACGCCGAGTTGCTGGCGCTGTGGAGCGACAAACTGGTACACGCCCTCAGCCAGTTGCCGGAACTCACCGACGTCGCCAGCGACCTTCAGGACAAAGGCCTGCAAGTGTTCCTGGTGATCGACCGCGATGCGGCTTCGCGCCTGGGCGTGAGTGTGTCGACCATCACCGATGCGCTGTACGACGCTTTCGGCCAACGGCAGATTTCCACCATCTACACCCAGGCCAGCCAGTACCGCGTGGTGCTGCAGGCCCAGTCCGGTGAAACCCTCGGGCCGGCGGCGCTGAACCAGATTCATGTGAAAACCACCGACGGCGGCCAGGTGCGCCTGTCGAGCCTGGCCCATGTGGAGCAGCGCCAGGCGCAGCTGGCGATTGCGCACATCGGCCAGTTCCCGGCGGTGATGATGTCGTTCAACCTGGCCCCCGGTGTCGCGCTGGGCAAAGGCGTGGAGCTGATCAACCAGACCCAGAAGGACATCGGCATGCCGGTTGGCGTGCAGACTCAGTTCCAGGGCGCGGCGCAGGCATTTGAGGCGTCGCTGTCGAGCACCTTGCTGCTGATCCTGGCGGCGGTGGTGACCATGTACATCGTGCTCGGTGTGCTCTACGAGAGTTATATCCACCCGATCACCATCCTGTCGACCTTGCCGTCGGCAGCGGTGGGCGCCTTGCTGGCGTTGCTGCTCAGTGGCAATGACCTGGGCATGATCGCGATCATCGGCATCATCCTGCTGATCGGTATCGTGAAGAAGAACGCGATCATGATGATCGACTTCGCCCTCGACGCCGAACGCAACCAGGGCCTCGACCCGCAGACGGCGATCTATCAAGCCGCGCTGTTGCGTTTCCGGCCCATCCTGATGACCACCCTGGCAGCCTTGTTCGGTGCGGTGCCGTTGATGTTGGCCACCGGCTCCGGCGCCGAGTTGCGCCAGCCGTTGGGCCTGGTGATGGTCGGCGGGTTGCTGGTGAGCCAGGTACTGACCCTGTTCACGACGCCGGTGATCTACCTGTACTTCGACCGTTTGGGCCGTCGCTGGCGCAAAGAGCCGCAGAGCCTGGAGCCGGTTGAGTCATGAACCTGTCCGGACCGTTCATTCGCCGGCCGGTAGCGACCATGCTGCTGAGCCTGGCGATCATGCTGCTCGGTGGCGTCAGCTTCAATTTGCTGCCGGTGTCGCCACTGCCACAGATCGACTTCCCGGTGATCGTGGTGTCGGCCAGCTTGCCCGGTGCCAGCCCCGAAGTGATGGCGTCCACCGTGGCCACGCCGCTGGAGCGTTCGTTCGGCGCGATTTCCGGCATCACCACCATGAGCAGCTCATCGAGCCAGGGCTCGACGCGGGTGATCCTGGCGTTCGACTCCGACCGTGATATCAACGGCGCGGCCCGCGAAGTGCAGGCAGCCATCAACGCCTCGCGCAACCTGCTGCCCAGCGGCATGCGCAGCATGCCGACCTACAAGAAGATCAACCCGTCCCAGGCACCGATCATGGTGCTGTCGCTGACCTCCGACGTGCTGCAAAAGGGCGAGTTGTACGACTTGGCCTCGACCATCCTTTCGCAAAGCCTGTCCCAGGTGCCGGGCGTGGGTGAAGTGCAGATCGGCGGCAGCTCCTTGCCGGCGGTACGCATCGAGCTGGAGCCCAAGGCCCTCGACCAGTACGGCGTGGCCCTCGACGACGTGCGTAACACCATCGCCAACGCCAACCAGCGCCGACCCAAAGGCTCTCTTGAAGACAGCGAGCGTAACTGGCAGATCCAGGCCAACGACCAACTGGAAAAGGCCAAGGATTACGAGCCGCTGCTGATTCGTTACCAGAACGGCGCCGCCTTGCGCCTGGGCGACGTGGCGAAGATCAGCGACGGCGTGGAAGACCGCTATAACAGCGGCTTTTTCAACAATGACGCGGCGGTGCTGCTGGTGATCAACCGCCAGTCCGGCGCCAACATCATCGAGACGGTCCGGCAGATCAAGGCACAGTTACCGGCGTTGCAGGCGGTGTTGCCGTCCAGCGTCAAGCTCAACCTGGCCATGGACCGTTCGCCGGTGATCACCGCCACCTTGCATGAAGCCGAGATGACCTTGCTGATTGCCGTGGCCCTTGTGGTGCTGGTGGTGTACCTGTTCCTGGGCAATTTCCGCGCGTCCCTGATCCCGACCCTGGCGGTGCCGGTGTCGCTGGTGGGCACCTTTGCGGTGATGTACCTGTTCGGCTTCTCGTTGAACAACTTCTCGCTGATGGCGCTGATCCTGGCCACCGGCCTGGTGGTGGACGATGCCATCGTGGTGCTGGAGAACATTTCGCGACACATCGACGATGGCGTGCCGCCGATGAAGGCGGCTTACCTGGGGGCGCAGGAAGTCGGCTTTACCTTGTTGTCGATGAACGTGTCGCTGGTGGCGGTGTTCCTGTCCATCCTGTTTATGGGCGGTATCGTTACCAACCTGTTCCGCGAGTTTTCCATCACCTTGTCGGCGGCGATCATCGTCTCGCTGATCGTGTCGCTGACCTTGACCCCGATGCTCTGCGCGCGCTGGCTCAAGCCGCATGTCAAAGGCCACATGACCGGTTTGCAGCGCTGGAGCCACAGCATCAACGAGCGCATGGTCGCGGCCTATGCGACCAGCCTGGACTGGGTGCTGCGCCATCGGCGCCTGACCCTGCTCAGCCTGTTGCTCACCGTGGGCGTGAACATCGCGCTGTACGTGGTGGTGCCGAAAACCTTCATGCCGCAGCAGGACACCGGCCAGTTGATCGGGTTTGTGCGCGGCGACGACGGGCTGTCATTCAACGTGATGCAGCCAAAGATGGAGACCTTCCGCAAGGCGGTGCTCAAGGACCCGGCGGTGCTCAGCGTGGCCGGCTTTATTGGCGGCAACAACGGCACCAACAACGCCGTGATGCTGGTGCGCCTCAAGCCGATTGCCGAGCGCAAGATCTCGGCCCAGGCGGTGATCGAGCGTATTCGCAAGGAAGTACCGCTGGTGCCGGGCGGGCGCTTGTTCCTGATGGCCGACCAGGACCTGCAATTTGGCGGCAGTCGCGACCAGACCAGCGCGCAGTATTCCTACATCCTGCAAAGTGGTGACCTGGCGGCGTTGCGCCTGTGGTATCCGAAAGTGGTCGCCGCGTTGCGCGAGCTGCCTGAGCTGACCGCCATCGACGCCCGTGAAGGCCGTGGTGCAGCGCAGGTAACGCTGGTGGTCGACCGTGACCAGGCCAAGCGCCTGGGCATCGACATGAGCATGGTCACGGCGGTGTTGAACAATGCCTACAGCCAACGGCAGATTTCCACCATCTACGACAGCCTCAACCAGTACCAGGTGGTGATGGAGGTCAACCCGAAATACGCCCAGGACCCGATTACCCTGAACCAGATGCAGGTGATCACCTCCACTGGCGCACGGGTGCCGTTGTCGACCATTGCCCATTACGAAAACAGCCTGGCTGACGACCGCGTCAGCCACGAAGGCCAATTCGCCTCGGAAAACATTGCCTTCGACATGTCGCCCGGGGTGACGGTGGAGCAGGGCACGGCCGCCATCGAACGGGCGATTGCCAAGGTGGGCTTGCCTGAAGATGTGATCGCCAAAATGGCCGGCACCGCCGATGCGTTTGCGGCAACCCAGAAAGGCCAGCCGTTCATGATCCTCGGCGCGCTGGTGGCGGTGTACCTGGTGCTGGGCATTCTGTATGAAAGCTACATTCACCCGCTGACGATTCTTTCGACCTTGCCGTCGGCCGGTGTCGGCGCGTTGCTCTCGATCTACCTGCTGGGCGGCGAGTTCAGCCTGATCTCGTTGCTGGGGCTGTTCCTGCTGATCGGGGTGGTGAAGAAGAACGCCATCCTGATGATCGACCTGGCACTGCAGTTGGAGCGCCATGACGGCATGAGCCCGCTGGAATCGATTCGCAGCGCCTGCCTGTTGCGGCTGCGGCCGATCCTGATGACCACGCTCGCCGCCATTCTCGGCGCCTTGCCGTTGCTGCTCGGCTCGGGCGACGGCGCAGAAATGCGCCAGCCCCTGGGCCTGACCATTATCGGCGGCCTGGTGTTCAGCCAGATCCTGACCCTTTACACCACCCCGGTGGTTTACCTCTATCTTGACCGCGCGCGCCACCGCTTCAACGCTTGGCGCGGTGTGCGTACCGATGCTGCCTTGGACACTGCACTATGACCGATTCAACGCTTGCCAAATTGGCCATGAGCATGCCCCGTGGCTCCCGTGTCGCCAGCCTGGTGCTGTGTGTGGCTTTGCTCAGCGCTTGCGCCATCGGCCCCGATTACAAACGGCCGGACGTGATCGAACCGGCGCAATTCAAGGAGGCCCAGGGCTGGACTCAGGCGACACCCAGCGATTCGCTGGCGCGTGGCGCCTGGTGGGAGCTGTACGGCGATCGCCAGTTGAATGACCTGGTCACGCGTCTGAATACTTCCAACCAGACCGTGGCCCAGGCCGAAGCGCGTTTTCGCCAGGCCCAGGCCCAGGTGCGCAGCGCGCGCGGTGCATTTTTCCCCACCGTGGACCTGAGCGCCGGGAAAACCCGCGCCAGCCAAGGCACTGGCAGCAGTAGCGCGAGCCTCAGCAGTTCCAGCAGCGGTATCCGCGACACCCTCAACGCGCAATTGGGCGTGAGTTGGGAGGCGGATGTGTGGGGCAAACTGCGCCGTGGCCTGGAAGCCAATGAAGCCACGGCCGAGGCCAGCTCGGCAGACCTGGCGGCGATGCGTTTGAGCCAGCAATCGGAACTGGTGCAGGACTATCTGCAACTGCGGGTCATGGATCAACAGACCCGGTTGTTGCAGGCCACGCTGGACACCTATCAGCGTTCGCTGAAAATGACCGAAAACCAATACCGCGCGGGCGTCTCCGGCAAAGATGCGATTGCCCAGGCGCAAACCCAGCTCAAGACCACCCAGGCGAGCCTGATTGATCTGATCTGGCAGCGGGCCCAGTTGGAGAACGCGATTGCGGTATTGATCGGTGAGGCACCGGCCAATTTCAACTTGGCAGTGAGCAAGGACATCCCGGCGTTGCCACAGATTCCTGTGAGCCTGCCGTCGCAATTGCTGGAACGTCGTCCGGACATCGCCTCGGCGGAGCGTTCGGTGATTGCCGCGAATGCGAATATCGGTGTGGCCAAGGCGGCTTATTATCCGGATTTGACCTTGAGTTTGGCGGGTGGGTATTCCAGCAGCACTTATGCCGATTGGATCAGCTTGCCGAATCGCTTCTGGTCGGTGGGGCCGAAGTTGGCGATGACCTTGTTCGACGGCGGGCAGCGGTCGGCGGAGGTTGATCGGACGGTGGCGTCCTACGATGAGACGGTGGCGAAGTATCGCCAGACAGTACTGGATGGCTTCCGTGAAGTGGAAAACTACATGGTGCAGTTGAAGGTACTTGAAGACGAGGCGGTGGTGAGCAATGAAGCCTTGGAGGCGGCGCGGGAGTCGCTGCGGTTGACCGAAAACCAGTACAAGGCCGGGCTGATTGCTTATCTGGATGTGGTGACGGTGCAGGCGACGGCGCTGAGTAACGAGCGCACGGTGCTGACGTTGCTGCAGACACGGTTGGTGGCGAGTGTGCAGTTGATTGCAGCGTTGGGTGGTGGTTGGGATGGGCAGACTGCTCTGACGCAGAAGAAATGACCGAGTGCACATCGTCCTGATCTACTGAGATCCCACATTTGATTGAGTACAGCCTCAGGGAACAGTCCCACCCCCAACATTTCCCAGTCATTAGATTGGCGTCAAAACGCCACTAATGGCCCTGTGATAATTAATCAACTGTCCAATAATTATTCTCGCTACAATCGCCCGCTTTGCCATCTGGCACGGGCGTTCCACGCCCGTCAGTTCTGAGAAATCCCCATGCTGATCGGTAGCTATTCCCCCTCCCTGGTGGTGATTTCACTGTTCGTCGCGATCCTGGCGTCCTACACCGCGCTGGACCTGGCCGGCCGCATCGCGACCGCCAAAGGCCGCGCCGTCTATGGGTGGATCGCGGGCGGTGCATTGGCGATGGGCGTCGGTGTCTGGTCGATGCACTTTATTGGCATGTTGGCCTTGCGCCTGCCATTTGCCCTCGGGTTTGACCTGGGTATCACCACGCTGTCGCTACTGATTGCGGTGTTGTCCAGCGGCTTCGCCTTATGGCTGGTCAGCCAACCCCGTCTGCCGGCATGGCAGTTGGCGTTTGGCGCGCTGATCATGGGGGCAGGTATCAGCAGCATGCACTACACCGGCATGGCCGCCATGCGCATGACCCCCGGTATCGATTACGACCCAACCCTGTTTGGTGCTTCGTTGCTGATTGCTGTCGGGGCCTCCGGCGCTGCGCTGTGGATCGCCTTCAACCTGCGTCGCAACACACCTTACGTGCGCCTGGCGCGTGGTGGCGCAGCCGTGGTGATGGGCATTGCGATTGTGGGCATGCACTACACCGGCATGGCCGCCGCGCAGTTTGATGACAACAGTTTCTGCGGCGCCGCGTTGACGGGGCTCAGCGGCAAGGGCCTGGACAATCTGGTGCTGGTCACCAGCCTGGCGGTGTTGATCATCGCGCTGCTGACCTCGTTGCTCGACGCGCGCCTCGAAGCGCGCACCGCCGTACTCGCCGACTCCCTGACCCTGGCCAATCAGGAACTGACCCACCTGGCCCTGCACGACATGCTCACCGGCCTGCCCAATCGCACCTTGCTCGCCGACCGCATTCAGCAAGCCATCCAGGCCGTGAACGAGCAGGGCGGCTGCTTTGCCCTGATGTTTATTGACCTGGACGGCTTTAAACCGGTCAACGATGCCTTTGGTCATCACATGGGTGACCAATTGCTGCGCGAAGTGGGCTTGCGTCTGCGCGAGGATCTGCGCAGCCAGGACACGCTGGCACGCATCGGCGGTGATGAATTCGTGTTGCTGGTGCAATTGACCCAGCCGGACGATGCCATGGGCCTCGCCGAGCGCCAGGTCGGCCTGATCAATCGGGCGTTCACGGTGGCCGAGCATGAGCTGAAAATTTCCGCCAGCCTCGGCATCGCGCTGTACCCTGGCAATGGCGGCAACCCACAGGAACTGTTGATGAACGCCGACGCCGCGATGTACCACGCCAAGGGCATGGGCAAGAACGGCTACAGCTTCTTTGATGTGTCGATGAACACCAATGCGCGCAAACAACTGCAGTTGTTGCAGGACCTGCGCAATGCCCTTGAGCACAATCAACTGCGGCTGTATTACCAGCCCAAGTTCGACGCGCTCAGCGGTCTCCCGGTGGGTGCCGAGGCGCTGTTGCGCTGGGAGCATCCGCAGCAGGGCTTATTGTTGCCGGCCGCCTTTATCGAGTTGGCGGAGAAGTCCGGGTTGATCATCCCCATCGGCGAGTGGGTGCTGAATGAAGCCTGTCGTCAGATGCGCCTGTGGTACGCCCAGGGTTATGAAGACTGGCGCATCGCGGTGAACCTGTCGGCATTGCAGTTCTGCCATGCCGGGCTGGTCAAAAGTGTCGCCGCAGCGCTCGACCGCCATCAGTTGCCGGCCAATAGCCTGACCCTGGAAATCACTGAAACTACTGCCATGAGCGATGCCGACGCGAGCATGACGGTATTGCAGGAGCTGTCGGACATGGGCGTTGACCTGTCCATCGACGATTTCGGCACCGGCTATTCCAGCCTGATGTACCTCAAGCGCCTGCCGGCCAACGAACTGAAGATAGACCGCGGTTTTGTCCGCGACCTGGAACACGACAGCGACGACGCTGCCATCGTCTCGGCCATCGTTGCCCTCGGCCAGGCCCTTGGCCTGCGGATTGTCGCCGAAGGCGTAGAGACCGATATGCAACAGCGTTTCCTGACGCGCTTGGGTTGCAACGCTCTGCAAGGCTACTTGCTGGGGCATCCCCTGCCGGCCGACGGTTTCATGGCCGACATCCTGCGGGCCGAAGCTGCAGCAGCGCCTGACAAAAGCCGTGGGTGACGGGTATTCTTGGATCCAACCTTAAACAAATGGTTGAATCAGGAGACCGCACGCATGGACAAAGTCGTCATCATCACCGGGGGCAGCCGTGGTATCGGCGCCGAGACGGCATTGCTGGCCGCCCGCGAGGGTTACCGCATCTGCATCAACTATCAGTCTGACGAAGCAGCCGCCCACCGTGTGCTGGAGCAGGTTCGTGGCCTGGGTGCCCAGGCGATCGCGGTGCGTGCGGACGTCAGCATCGAGGATGAGGTTATTGCGCTGTTCCACCGCGTGGACGCTGAGCTGGGGCGTGTCACCGCGCTGGTCAATAACGCCGGCACCGTCGGGCAAAAATCGCGGGTTGATGAGATGTCCGAATTCCGCATCCTGAAAATCCTGAAGACCAATGTGCTGGGGCCGATCCTGTGCGCCAAGCACGCGGTGCTGCGCATGTCGCCCAAACATGGCGGGCAGGGCGGCAGTATCGTCAACGTGTCGTCGGTGGCCGCACGCCTGGGTTCGCCGGGCGAATACGTCGACTACGCCGCCTCCAAAGGCGCGCTGGACACCTTCACCCTTGGCCTGTCGAAAGAGGTGGCGGGTGAGGGCATTCGCGTCAACGCCGTGCGCCCTGGCTATATCTTTACCGACTTCCACGCCCTCAGCGGCGACCCGGACCGCGTCAGCAAACTGGAATCCGGTATCCCCATGGCCCGTGGCGGGCGCCCGGATGAAGTGGCGGAAGCGATTATCTGGTTGCTGTCGGACAAGGCTTCGTACGCCACGGGTACATTCCTGGATTTGGGCGGCGGTCGTTAACGTGTTGCCTGATCAGGTTGGCAGATAGCGCAGCGTTTCATAGCCGTGCCAGGAAAACTGCTGGAGCAGCGAGGCTTCCGAGTTGTGCAGGTTGCCAAAGCCGTCTTCGGAAAACCCGTCGATATAGCCGTTGCGGCTATGGCTGGCGTTCAGGGTTCGGTCGTCCACGTTATCGATAAAGCGCAGTACCTTGTCGAGGTCGTAGGCCGCATCGGCCCTGGCTTGCGGATCGGGGTTGGCATCCGTCCAGTCACCGACCTGCTTTTTGAGGTCTTCACCCACCTGGTAATGATCGCGGCCTTCCAGGAAGCGTTTCATGACCCGGCTTTGCTCGATAATCCGTTCTGCCGAGCGGTGGTCGCCGGGTGGCCGGCCCATGGGGCCGGTCATTTCGCGCACTTGATTTTGCTCCGCTGCACGCATGTAGTTGGGTGGGACAGGCAAGGGATTAAAACCTGAGGGCGATAAGGGGTTCATAAAAATCCTTGATGTTGACTAAGAAAACGCACATTCCAGTGTGGGAAAAGTGCGCCTTCCTATGTGGTCCAGGCTTCGATTTGGTTCCAGCTCAAAAAGAGCGAACGATCCGCCCCAGCGTCTCCATCGCCTTCTCCGACGCCTCAGTCCAGGGGCTGCCATAGTTCAAGCGGATGCAGTTGCGAAAGCGCTGGGTCGCCGAGAAAATCGGCCCCGGCGCAATACTGATGCCCTGGGCCAGGGCCATCTGGAACAACTTCAACGAATCGGTCTTTTCCGGCAGTTCCAGCCACAGAAAGTACCCGCCGGCCGGCTGGCTGACCCGTGTCTGTGCCGGGAAGTAACGCGCGATGGCCGCGAGCATGGCGCTTTGCTGTTCTTCCAGAGCGTAACGTAATTTGCGCAGGTGCCGGTCATAGCCGCCATGTTGCAGGTAGTCGGCAATTGCCGCCTGGGCGGGCATCGAGGGGCACAGTGAGGTCATCAGTTTCAAACGCTCGACTTTCTGCGCATAGCGCCCGGCCGCCACCCAGCCGACGCGGTAACCCGGGGCCAGGCTCTTGGCAAAGGAGCCGCAGTGCATGACCAGGCCTTCGGTGTCGAAGGCCTTGGCCGGCTTCGGCGCCTGTTGCCCGTAATACAGCTCCGCATACACATCGTCTTCGATCAGCGGGACTTGGTGGCTGCGCAGCAGTTCTACCAGTGCTTGTTTTTTCGCCTCCGGCACCGTGGCACCCATGGGATTCTGGAAACTGGTCATGGCCCAGCAGGCCTTGATCGGGTAGCGCTCAAGGCTTTGTGCCAAGGCGTTGAGGTCGATACCGTCGCGCGGGTGCACGGGGATTTCCACGGCCTTGAGCTTCAAGCGCTCCAGCACTTGCAGACAGGCATAAAACGCCGGTGCTTCAATCGCCACCAGGTCGCCGGGCTCGGTCACCGCCTGCAGGCACAGGTTCAGCGCTTCCAGGGCGCCGTTGGTGATGAGCAATTCTTCCATGGGCAGCATCAGCCCACCGACCATGTAGCGCAGGGCAATCTGCCGGCGCAATTGCGGGTTGCCGGGTGACATGTCGGTGACCACCAGGCGCGGGTCCATCTCACGGCTGGCACTGGCCAGGGAGCGCGCCAGGCGTGGCAGCGGAAACAGCATCGGGCTGGGGAAGGCCGAGCCGAAGGGCACGGTGTTGGGGTCTTTGATGGAATCGAGCACCGAAAACACCAGCTCACTCACGTCCACTTCAGTGGACTCATGCACCTGCTCGCTCACCACCGGCTCGGAGAATGGGCTCGGCGCGTGGGTGTTGACGAAGTAACCGGAACGCGGCCGTGCGCGGATCAGGCCACGGCGCTCCAGCAGGTAGTAAGCCTGGAATACCGTGGACGGGCTGACGCCGTGGGTCTGGCTCGCATAGCGCACTGACGGCACGCGCTGGCCGGGCCCGAGGACGCCGGAGCGGATCAGTTCTGCGATGTCATCGGCGAATTTTTCGTAGCGTTTCATGAGGGCCTAATTAGCTTTCTAAAATTAAACGCAGGATTAAATGTGGGAGCTCAGCGGTTCATCGGCGCCACAAAGCGGCTGTCGGCAGCACTGTAGACCCACGGTTCATCCACATCCGTGACCTTGAACCGCAAGGTCTGCGAACTGCTTGCCGGCTTATCGGCCAGCAACGCCACCGACACCGGCACATCGCTGATTTCCCCCGGCGCCAGGCTGATCTCGGTCTTGCCCTGCAACTGGAAACCTTCAGCATCGACCAGCTCCAGGCGGTAGTCCTGACGCTGCTGTGTTTTGTTGATGACCTTGAGGCTGTAGATGTTTTCGATCAAGCCCTGGCTGTTTTCGCGGAACATGCCACGGTCCTTGGTCACGTCCAGCGACACCATCGGCCGACCCACCAGGGCCACCACCAGGGCCGCGATCATCACCAGCAGCACGGCACTGTAGCCGATCAGCCGTGGCCTGAGCAGTTGGGTGCTACCGCCCTGCAGTTGATGTTCGCTGGTATAGCTGACCAGGCCACGGGCATAGCCCATTTTGTCCATGATCGAGTCGCAGGCATCGATGCAGGCTGCGCAGCCGATGCATTCCATTTGCAGGCCGTCTCGGATATCGATGCCGGTGGGGCACACTTGCACGCAGAGCTGGCAGTCGATGCAATCACCCAGTCCGACGTCGGCAGGCTTGGCTTCGCGTTTGCGTGGCCCACGGTTTTCTCCACGCGCGGCGTCGTAGGAAATGGTCAGGGTGTCCTTGTCGAACATCACGCTCTGGAACCGCGCATAGGGGCACATGTGCATGCACACCGCTTCACGCAGCCAACCGGCGTTGAGGTAGGTGGCAGCGGTGAAAAACAGCACCCAGAACAGGCTCACGCCGCCCATTTGCCAGGTCAGCAGCTCCATGGCCAAGGGGCGAACGGGTGTGAAATAGCCGACAAACGTCAGCCCGGTAAGCACGCTGATGCCCAGCCATAACGTATGTTTGGCTGACCGTCGCGTCAGCTTGTTCAGGCTCCAGGGCGCCGCTTGCAACTTGATGCGCTGGTTGCGTTCGCCTTCGGTGACCTTTTCACACCACATGAACAGCCAGGTAAACGAGCTTTGCGGGCAGGTGTAGCCGCACCACACTCGACCTGCGAAGACGGTAACGGCAAACAGGCCGAAGGCGCAGATGATCAGCAGCGCTGACAACAGGATGAAGTCCTGAGGCCAGAACGTCGCACCGAAAATATGGAACTTGCTTTCAGCAAGGTCCCACAGCACCGCTTGGCGCCCACCCCAGTTCAGCCACACAGTGCCGAAAAACGCCAGAAACAGCAGGCCTGCACCGCTCACGCGCAAGGTGCGGAACAGGCCGGTGAAACTGCGGGTATGGATCAGGTTGTCACTGGATTTGGCCTTCACCTTCTTTGGGTGTATGGGCTCAAAGGTTTCCACGGTTGGGATTCTTTCGCTCATGGTCGTTCGCTCATCAGCCTCCATCAGGCAAATGAACTATGAACGCCACACTGTTTGCGTAACAGACTCAGCTACGGCGATAAAAAGCAGATCAGATGGGTTACTCAAACAGGCCTGCGACGATCTGCTGCACCCCGTGGCGTATGGAATGCAGCGGTTTCAATCGAGTGCTGATACAGATCAATCAGATCACCGAATCACTGTCGGTAGCCTTCAAGTGTTTGCGCCCGTCCTCTGCGCCGGCCACTGTCAATGCGTCGGCCTCGGCTTCGGTGATGTAGATCCTGTCGTTATCCACTGTGACAAAAGACATGGCTTTGAGACTGTCGGTACTGACTGTCACATCCGGGGCGGGCAGGCTGCGCTCCTGGCCGTTTTCGTCGACCTTGAAATAGCACGTCTGGTTTTCGATACGGACTGGCATGGTGATTTCCTTTCCCAGAGCTGGTGAACGTTAGGGTTCGGGGCCGGGTCAACGGTTCCAGGCAACTGACTGGCGGTCGCCGCTGTCAACCTTTTACCAACTCTTACAAAGGACTGCTTTCCATGGACGCCTGGTGGCATGAAGTGTGGCAAACCTTGCAAGCCGAATTCGCTGACATCGGCGATGCCAGGCAACTGACACAGATCACCGTGCGCTTGCTGATCGCCGCGATCCTGGGCGGTATTCTCGGGTTTGAGCGCGAGCAAAAAGGCAAGGCGGCGGGTGTACGCACCCATATGCTGGTGGCGTTGGGCGCAGCCCTCTTTGTGCTGGTGCCACAGATGTCCGGCAATCAGGCCGATGCCATGAGTCGCGTGGTGCAGGGCGTCATTGCGGGCATCGGCTTTCTCGGCGCCGGCACTATCCTCAAAGGCAAAGAAGATGAAGAGGGCCATGTCAAAGGTCTGACCACCGCCGCCGGCCTGTGGATGACCGCAGCGATTGGGGTCGCTGCCGGAATGGGCCGTGAATCTACAGCGGTGCTCAGTACGTTGTTGGCCTTGGCGGTATTTAGCGTGATGCCCAGGATTGTCAGAGCATTCGAGGCCACTGATGACCACCGGTCAGACCAGTAAGTCCTTTTCCTTCACTTGGCCGAATATCTTCGCGACCAGCGCGGGCTCCCCTTTGTTGCCGGAAATCACCAGCACAGTGGCATTATTTTCACGTGAGTATTTCAACTGCATTTCACCACTGGCGCCGGATAACTGGTTGACCCAGTGCAGGGGTTTATTGAGTTGCTTACTAATACCGGTGACGTCGATTTTGTCTCGGTCAGAGACGAAATTCCTGATTTCGCAGGGGTGTTCAAGGGTAGATGCCGCGGTATTACTGAAGCTGTAGGTTTTGGAATGCTGTGCGTGGTCAGGTTCGCGGTATATCTCTGGCCTCAAACCTTCAGGATGTGAAAATTGCAGCCCCCCGATCGCTTTATGCACCTCGGTGGCAATGTCGCAAAGGTGGCTACCCTTGGCGTGAAGGTCATTTAGATAGTCTTGAATGCTCGTCAGGCGGGGCTGCTCTTTTCGGGAAAAGTCGCGGACCATTTCAAAGCGACCGCTCTCCGGGGCCATTATCAAACGGGCCTTTAGATCAAACAGTATCGAGTCCACATGTTTGCGGTAGGCTTCGACCTGCTCGTTCGCGACAGGATCGAACGCAGTGATGATCGACTCTTGTTTTAATTGGGTCTCGATCTTGCCAAGGGTCTTTATGCAGGACGCCGCGTTCGGGCCGCTCAACACGCCTTTGATGTTGTCTGCGGTCAACACGCGGTCGATCTTTTCGAAGTGGGCTTTTGACTGCTCGGATTTAGGGTGGCGCATCATGTGGTCGAGCGTTTTAGGGGTTAGCTGGGCACTGAGGTCGTCGAGCTCTGCTTCGATTTTGGCCCGGCTTTCAGGCGTCATCCTCGGCTTATCGGGGCGCATTGGCTCCCTGGCGCTGTTGGGGCCGGACTGGAGCAGGTCGTCCACGGCTTTGGCAGACACGACTTCAGGTGCCGGGGGGCTGACGGGGGAAATAGTGTGGATTGGCGGTGCGTCTGAGCGAGCTTGCGATGGGGTAGAGATGGTCGACATGATGATTCCTCATAGACGGATCGGCTGAACGCTGGGGCCTCGGACTTGGCGTTGAGACCAGCGTAAAGTCAGTATGGGAAGTATCGGGTCTGGTGGAGTTAGGGCTTTCCCTTTTAAGTAAGTGGGAAATTTCGACTATTAACGTCCGCCTGCACGTCTTGGTGCAAGTGCCACCCTTGCACGGATCGAGCAAGCGGACGCCGAACCTACAGCGAATACGTCAGAGGATGACCGGCGGCTCGCTCGTTGGGGGTTCCTGCACGGGCGGCGGCTCATTTTCAGGGGGTTCCTGTTCAGGAATCGGCGGTGGCTGCGCAGGCGGTAATGTCGGGTCGTCGATGTTCGGGTCAGGTGTTTCAGCCGGAATCGGGATATTCATCGGTGTGGCCTCCTTTGTGCTTTGCTCTACCGGTGGACAACCGCCGGGGAGATTTGATTCCCCGCCCAATGGCGGTACATCCACCTGAACTTTTGCACTCACGGCAGGCTCGGACCTATTACGGCCCTGCTCAGGGAGAGCGCTGCCGCCTCAGAATTCGGATCAAGCAAAGAGCGTCCACAGGGCGTAAGGGGAAGATGCTCGATGACTGCTGAAACACTGGCTCCAGACGACTCCACATTACCGCTGTCCCAGGCGTTGCTATTGCCCAGGATCGCTATCGAAAGTACTGCACCGGTGATCGACGGCGGCGAATTTGCCGTCAAGGCGGTGGTTGGCCAACGGGTGACTGTCACCAGCAAGGTGTTTGCCGACGGCCACGACAAGCTGGCCGTGCTGATCCGCTGGCGCCCGCGGCAAGACGAAAGCTGGCACAGCGTGGTCATGGCCGACGTCGGCAATAACGGTTGGGAAGGCGCGTTTACGGTCGATCAGCAAGGCCCCCACGAATACTGCATTGAAGCCTGGATCGATACGTTTGCCAGCTTCTGCTACGAATTGCGTAAAAAGCACGAAGCCGGCGTGCCAGTCAGCCTTGAGTTGCAGGAAGGCCGCAGCCTGGTGCTGCAGGCAGCCGAGCGCAGTGACAATGAGCTGCGTGACCGCTTGATGCTGCTGCACCACGAACTCTCCGGGCTGCTGGAAACCGAGCAGGTCGCACAGTTCCTGCACGAAGACAGTGCGCACTTGATGACCCAGGCCGATCACCGTGCCTACTTGAGCGTCAGCCCCGTCTACCCGATCGATGTGGAGCGTGAGGCTGCGCAGTTCGCTAGCTGGTACGAGCTGTTTCCCCGCTCGATCACCGACGATCCCGCGCGCCACGGCACGTTTAACGATGTGCACTCACGGCTGTCGATGATCCATGACATGGGCTTCGACGTGCTGTATTTCCCGCCGATCCACCCGATTGGCCGCAGCCACCGTAAAGGCAAGAACAATTCCCTGACGGCAGGCCCCGATGATCCTGGCAGCCCGTATGCGATTGGCAGCGAGGAGGGCGGCCACGAGGCCATCCACCCGCAACTGGGCAGCCGCGACGACTTCCGCCGCCTGGTCAAGGCCGCTGCCGACCATGGCCTGGAAATCGCCCTGGACTTTGCGATCCAGTGCTCCCAGGACCACCCGTGGCTCAAAGAGCATCCCGGCTGGTTCAACTGGCGCCCGGACGGCACGATCAAATACGCCGAAAACCCGCCGAAGAAATACCAGGACATCGTCAACGTCGACTTCTATGCCGCCGACTCGATCCCGAGCCTGTGGACTGAGTTGCGCGACATCGTGGTCGGCTGGGTGGAAGAGGGCGTGAAGACCTTTCGCGTCGACAACCCGCACACCAAGCCGCTGCCGTTCTGGCAATGGTTGATCAGTGATGTACGTTCGAAGCACCCCGAGGTGATCTTCCTTGCCGAAGCATTCACCACCCCGGCGATGATGGCGCGCCTGGGCAAGGTCGGTTATTCGCAGAGTTACACCTATTTCACCTGGCGCAACACCAAGGCCGAGCTGAGTGAATACTTCGCGCAGTTGAACGAGTCGCCGTGGCGCGAGTGCTACCGGCCGAACTTCTTCGTCAATACGCCGGATATCAACCCGGGCTTCCTGCATGAGTCGGGTCGCCCAGGCTTCTTGATTCGCGCCGCGTTGGCCACCATGGGCTCGGGCCTGTGGGGCATGTATTCAGGCTTCGAATTGTGCGAAGCCGCGCCGGTGCCGGGCAAGGAAGAGTACCTGGATTCGGAGAAGTACGAGATCCGCCCGCGCGACTTCACGGCGCCGGGCAATATCATTGCCGAAATCGCCCAGCTCAACCGCATTCGCCGGCAGAACCCGGCGCTGCAAACGCACCTGGGCCTGAAGCTCTACAACGCCTGGAATGACAACATTCTGTACTTCGGCAAGCGCAGCGAAGACGGCAGTAACTTCATCCTGGTGGCGGTCAACCTCGATCCGTTCAATGCCCAGGAAGCGAACTTCGAATTGCCGCTGTGGGAAATGGGCTTGCCGGATGATGCCCAGACCCAGGGCGAAGACTTGATGAGCGGCCATCGCTGGACCTGGTACGGCAAGACCCAGTGGACGCGGCTGGAGCCGCACACCCCATTTGGAATCTGGCGAATCACAACATCCTGAGCCCGGCCCGATCTTCAGACCGATGAGGATCCAATGTGGGAGCTGGCTTGCCTGCGATAGCACTGTGTCAGGCGATGCACATGTCACTGGTAGACCGCTATCGCAGGCAAGCCAGCTCCCACAATGACCGTATTCCTTCAGGCGGTTTTTTCAGAATTTTCAGGAGTTTCCAATGGCGAAGAAACCCAAGGCTGCCACCTTTATCAAAGACCCGCTCTGGTACAAGGACGCGGTGATCTACCAGGTTCACGTCAAATCCTATTTCGACTCCAACAACGACGGCATCGGTGACTTTCCCGGGCTGATCGCCAAGCTCGACTACATCGCCGACCTGGGTGTGAACACCATCTGGCTGTTGCCGTTCTACCCCTCGCCACGCCGTGACGACGGCTATGACATCGCCGAATACCGTGGCGTGCACAGCGACTATGGGACCATGGCCGACGCCAAACGCTTTATCGCCGAGGCGCACAAACGCGGGCTGCGGGTGATTACCGAACTGGTGATCAACCACACCTCAGACCAGCACCCCTGGTTCCAGCGTGCACGCAAGGCCAAGCCGGGTTCGGCGGCGCGGGACTTCTACGTCTGGTCCGACGACGAGCAGAAGTACGACGGCACGCGCATCATCTTCCTCGACACCGAAAAGTCCAACTGGACCTGGGACCCGGTCGCCGGCCAGTACTTCTGGCACCGTTTCTACTCCCACCAGCCGGACCTGAATTTCGACAACCCGCAAGTCATGAAAGCGGTGCTGTCGGTGATGCGCTATTGGCTCGACATGGGCATCGACGGCCTGCGCCTGGACGCCATTCCCTACCTGATTGAGCGCGACGGCACCAATAACGAAAACCTGCCGGAAACCCACGACGTCCTTAAACAGATCCGCGCCGAAATCGACGCCCATTACCCGGACCGCATGCTGCTGGCCGAAGCCAACCAGTGGCCGGAAGACACGCAGCTGTATTTTGGGGACAAGAAGGGCGATGACGGCGATGAATGCCATATGGCCTTTCACTTCCCGTTGATGCCACGCATGTACATGGCCCTGGCCCAGGAAGATCGCTTCCCTATCACCGATATTTTGCGCCAGACCCCGGAGATACCCGCCAATTGCCAATGGGCAATCTTCCTGCGCAACCACGATGAACTGACCCTGGAAATGGTCACCGACAAAGAGCGCGACTACCTGTGGAATTACTACGCCGCTGACCGTCGTGCCCGCATCAACCTGGGCATTCGTCGGCGCCTGGCGCCGCTGGTGGAGCGTGACCGCCGCCGCGTCGAGTTGCTCAACAGCCTGCTGCTGTCGATGCCCGGCACGCCGACCTTGTACTACGGCGACGAAATCGGCATGGGCGATAACATCTACTTGGGCGACC
Organism: Pseudomonas sp. MONT-RG-20F-20-E-7-02; assembly: GCF_022662395.1. NCBI lineage: Bacteria > Pseudomonadati > Pseudomonadota > Gammaproteobacteria > Pseudomonadales > Pseudomonadaceae > Pseudomonas > Pseudomonas sp. MONT-RG-20F-20-E-7-02. Next base: position 28,885 of record NZ_JAKNQN010000010.1, on the reverse strand, counting down.
GCGACGGCGTGCGCACGCCGATGCAGTGGTCCATCGACCGCAATGGCGGCTTCTCGCGCGCCGACCCGGCCAGCCTGGTATTGCCGCCGATCATGGACCCGCTTTACGGCTACCAGTCGGTCAACGTTGAAACCCAGGCCCAGGACCCGCATTCGCTGCTCAACTGGACGCGGCGCATGCTCGCGGTGCGTAAGCAGTCCAAGGCCTTTGGCCGTGGCAGCTTGAAGATGCTTTCGCCGAGCAACCGCCGCATCTTGGCCTACACCCGTGAATTCACCGGCGAAGACGGGCGCACGGAAATCATCCTGTGCGTGGCCAACGTGTCGCGCAGTGCCCAGGCGGCTGAGCTGGACCTGTCGGCCTTCGCCGGCATGGTGCCGGTGGAAATGCTCGGCGGTAATGCCTTCCCGCCGATTGGCCAGCTGAATTTCCTGCTGACCCTGGCGCCGTACGGTTTCTATTGGTTCGTGCTGGCGGCGGAAAACCAGATGCCGAGCTGGCATGTGGAACCGGCGCAAAGCATCCCGGACTTCACCACGCTGGTATTGAAAAAACGCATGGAAGAGTTGCTCGAAGAGCCGTGCCGCACCACCCTGGAGCAGACGTCACTGCCGGCCTGGCTGCCCAAGCGGCGTTGGTTCGCTGGCAAGGACGTGGCCATCGACAGCGTGCGCATTGCCTACGGCGTGCGTTTCGGCGACCCACAGCACCCGGTGCTGCTGAGCGAAATTGAGGTCAGCAGCGGCGGCCAGGTCAGTCGTTATCAGCTGCCGTTCGGCTTCCTCGCCGAAGACCAGTTCACCAGCGCCTTGCCGCAGCAACTGGCCCTGGCCCGTGTACGCCGCACGCGTCAGGTGGGGTTGGTGACCGATGCCTTCAGCCTTGAGCACTTTATTCGTGCGGTGATCCACGGCTTGCAAGCCGGCACCGTACTGAACACCCCTGAAGGCGATTTGCGCTTTGAGGCCACGCCGCACCTGGCCAGTTTGCACCTGAGCGATGAGTCGCAGGTTCGCTACCTGTCGGCCGAGCAGTCCAACAGTTCGGTGGTGGTGGGCGAAAGCCTGGTGCTCAAGCTGATCCGTAAAGTCAGCAGCGGTGTGCACCCGGAGCTGGAAATGAGCGCCTACCTGACCGCCGCCGGTTACCCGAACATTTCGCCCTTGCTCGGTTCGATGATTCGTCGCTATGCCCAGGGCGAAGACAACCTGTTGATGATTGCCCAAGGCTACTTGAGCAATCAGGGCGATGCCTGGGCCTGGACACAGAACAGCCTGGAGCGCGCGATTCGCGACGAGCTGGCCGAAGCCATTTCTGAACAGGAACAGCACTACAACGCCCTCGGCGAGTTGCAGGATTTTGCCGGCCTGCTCGGCCAGCGCCTGGGTGAAATGCACGTGGTGCTGGCGGCGAAAACCGCCAATAAAGACTTCAAGCCCGAAGCGACTACCGTCAAGGACACCCAGGCCTGGGCCAAGGATGTCGGCGCGCAGATCGACCGCGCCCTGCAATTGCTCAAACTTCATCAAAGCCAATTGAACCCTGCCGATCAGGCGCTGGTCAGTGAGTTGCTGGCGCAGAAAAAAGCCATCGGCGCTCACGTCCAGGCCCTGGCGAAAGCCACGGCGGGCGGCCTGCGGATCCGCGTCCACGGTGACTTGCACCTGGGCCAGGTACTGGTGGTGAAAGGCGATGCCTACTTGATCGACTTTGAAGGCGAACCGGCGCGTCCGCTGCATGAACGGCGCGGCAAGCACAGCCCGTATAAAGATGTGAGTGGTGTGCTGCGTTCGTTTGATTACGCTGCCGCCATGGCCCTGAATGTGCAAGGCGTGGATCACTCGCCGCAAGCGGACATCGCCCGCAAGCGCGTGACCGACCGTTACTTGAGTGAGGCGCGTGAGGCATTTATCCAGGCTTATCATCAGGCTACGACTACACTGGCGCATGACTGGCAGGATGCCAAAGGCCAGAGCGCCGCGCTGACGTTGTTCAGTTTGGAGAAGGCCGCGTACGAAGTGGCTTACGAAGCGGAAAATCGCCCGACCTGGTTGCCGGTGCCGTTGCAAGGTTTGCACGGCCTGCTCAGTGGGCTAACACCTATATCGAAAACTGCACGCGGTGGGGAGACGTCATGAGCTTTACAAATAAAGAACCGCTGCAACCGAAGTTGACGGCCATGCCGGCGTCCAAGGACGTCGAAGCACTGGTCAGAGCCGAACACCACGACCCGTTCTCGATTCTCGGGCCCCATGATGACGAGCAGGGCGGGCAATTTATCCGCGCGTTCCTGCCTGAAGCCTTGAGTGTGAAGGTCTTGGCCCGCGACAGCGGTGAACAGATTGGCAGCCTCGACGCAACCCAAGTGCCGGGTCTGTTTGTCGGGCATTTCGCCACTCGCCAGGAATACCTGCTGAAGATCCAGTGGGCCGGCGGCGAGCAAATCACCGAAGACCCCTACAGTTTCAGCCAGTTGCTGCTCGGTGAAATGGACCTGTACCTGTTTGCCGAAGGCAATCACCGTGACCTGAGCAGTTGCCTCGGCGCCCAGGTGACCAGCGTCGACGGCGTGCAAGGCGTGCGCTTCGCCGTGTGGGCGCCGAATGCGCGGCGCGTGTCGGTGGTGGGCGATTTCAATATCTGGGATGGCCGCCGTCACCCGATGCGCCTGCGTCACCCGTCCGGCGTGTGGGAGATCTTCATTCCGCGCCTGCAACCGGGCGCAGCCTACAAGTACGAAATTCTCGGCGCCCACGGCATTCTGCCACTTAAGGCCGACCCGATGGCCTTGGCTACTCAGTTGCCGCCCGACACCGCGTCGAAAGTCGCCGCGCCGTTGCAGGTGGATTGGCAAGACCATGAGTGGATGCAGTTGCGCGCCGACAAGCAGAAACCCACGGCACCGCTGTCGATCTATGAGCTGCACGTCGGTTCCTGGCAGTGCGAATTGGACGAAGCCGGTGAAGTGTCACGCCAGTACGGCTGGCGCGAACTGGCTGAGCGTCTGATTCCGTATGTGCAGGAATTGGGCTTCACCCACATCGAACTGATGCCGATCATGGAACACCCGTTCGGCGGTTCCTGGGGCTATCAGGCGCTGTCGCAATTTGCCCCAAGTGCGCGTTTTGGTTCGCCGGAAGATTTCGGCTTTTTCGTCAACGCCCTGCACCAGGCCAATATTGGCGTGATCCTCGACTGGGTGCCGGCGCATTTTCCCACCGACACCCACGGCCTGGCCCAGTTCGACGGCACGGCGCTGTATGAATACGCCAACCCGCTGGAAGGTTTCCATCAGGATTGGGACACGCTGATCTACAACCTGGGTCGCACCGAAGTGCACGGCTTTATGCTGGCCTCGGCGTTGCACTGGCTTAAACACTTCCATATCGACGGTTTGCGTGTGGATGCCGTGGCCTCGATGCTGTACCGCGACTATTCGCGTAAAGCCGGTGAGTGGGTGCCTAACCGCCACGGCGGCCGCGAGAACCTGGAGGCCATCGACTTCCTGCGCCACTTGAACGATGTGGTGGCACTGGAAGCGCCGGGCGCGCTGGTGATCGCCGAAGAGTCGACCGCCTGGCCCGGCGTCAGCCAGAGTACGCAGCAAGGTGGCCTGGGCTTCAATTACAAGTGGAACATGGGCTGGATGCACGACTCGCTGCATTACATCCAGCAAGACCCGGTGTACCGCGCCCATCATCACAACGAGTTGAGTTTCGGCCTGGTGTATGCCTGGTCCGAGCGGTTTATCCTGCCGATTTCCCACGATGAAGTGGTGCACGGCAAGCACTCGCTGATCGACAAGATGCCCGGCGACCGCTGGCAGAAGTTCGCCAACCTGCGCGCTTACCTGAGTTTCATGTGGATGCACCCCGGCAAGAAACTGCTGTTCATGGGCTGCGAATTCGGCCAATGGCGCGAATGGAACCACGACCAGCAGCTGGACTGGTACTTGCTGCAATACCCCGAACACCGGGGCGTGCAGAAGCTGGTTGGTGACCTCAACCGTCTGTACCGCGAGGAACCGGCGCTGCATGAACAGGACGACGCCCCGCAAGGTTTCCAATGGTTGATCGGCGACGATGCGATCAACAGCGTCTACGCTTGGCTACGCTGGAGCAAAGACGGCAAGCCGGTCCTGGTGGTCGCCAACTTCACCCCGGTGCCGCGTGAGGCGTATGCGGTCGGCGTGCCGTTTGCCGGGCGTTGGAGCGAGTTGATCAACAGTGATGCCGACATGTATGCCGGTTCCAACTTCGGCAATGGCGGGGAAGTGTTTACCCAGGATGAGCCGCGTCATGGGCAACCGGTGTCGCTGTCGTTGAACCTGCCGCCGTTGGGCGTGTTGATTCTGCGCCCGGAAACGCTTTAAGGGCTCTAGCATGGCGGATTCTGTTGTCCGCGCTACTGGCAGGGTGCCACAATGGCGCCTTTGTCGTGGCAGTCGAAGCAGGCGTATTTAATGAACGGCCTTGGGCGTGGACAGGAACAGGATTGCTTTATCGAGGAGCAGGTGCGAACGGACCGTTTGCACCAGCTGTTTCGCCAATCGTTCGCCGCCATTTTCGGCAGTTACCTGGGCGCCGTCATGCTCTGCTGGCTGTGCTGGGACCGTTTTGACCACAATGTCATGCTGGTCTGGCTGGTGGTGCTGGCGGTCACATCCCTGCTGCGCGTCAAGATGTTCACCGAGTGGTTTCGCTGCCCTGACAACGAGCGCACGCCCGACCGCTGGGAACGCCGTTACTGGGTCACGCTGATGCTCTCTGCGGGTGTCTGGGGCATTGGCGCCCTGGCGGTCATGCCCCCCGACGATCGTGTATCGCAAGTGCTGGTCATGCTGTTTACCGTCGGCATGTCGGTCAGCGCAGTGTCCTGTTATTCCGCCTATCGCTACATGACCATGGGCTCCATGGCGCTGGTGCTATTGCCGTGCACGCTGTGGTTGCTGTTCCAGCCATCGCCGATGCAAGTGGGCGTGGCGGTGGCGGTGTTGGTGTTTTCGACCTTCGTGGTCAGCGCCACACGCAAATTTTCCGATGCCTTGGAAAAAGCCTTTCGCCTGACCCGGCAAATGGAACGTGCCCACCATATTTCTACCCGCGCCGCGCAGACCGATGAACTCACCGGGCTGATGAATCGCCGCGCATTCTTCGAACATGCCCAGCTGTTGTATGAGCAATGTCGCCATAACCAGCAGCCGCTGTGCGCATTGATGATGGACATGGATCACTTCAAGGACATCAACGACACCTACGGCCACCAGGCCGGCGACCAGGTGTTGCGCCAGATTGGCGGGGTGATCAGTGCGTCGTTTCGCCAGGCCGATGTGTATGGCCGGCTGGGGGGCGAGGAGTTTGCGGTGTTGTTGCCCAATACGTCGCTGGAGACCGCGCGGGGCATCGCCGAGCAACTGGTCAAGGCGATTTCGGGCCTGGCTTCAGCGCCCGTGCAGGGCTTGACCGCCAGCCTCGGCGTGGCCACTACCCGCAGCCTCGACCAGGACCTGCACAGCCTGATGAACACCGCCGACAAGGCGCTGTATCGCGCCAAGGCCATGGGCCGCAATCAAGTGGCGGTGGCGGAATAAAGCCTCAATCCTTGCGCATCGATTTGGCCAACACCTGCGCCACCTGCTCGGCGGAGTAGGGCTTGGGCAGGAATTCAAAGCCGTCGTAACCACTGTCGGCCAGCTCTTCGCTGTAGCCCGACGTCAACACCACCGGCAGATCCGGGCGGCGTTCGCGCAGCAGCTTGGCCATGGCCACGCCGGTCATGCCGGGCATCACCACGTCCGAGAAAATCGCGTCGAATCCCGTAACTGCAGGGCCAGCCAGCGTGAGTGCCTGTTCGGCATGGGTGGCCCAGGTGGTCTGGTAGCCCAGGTCCTGCAGGATCTGATTGGCGAAACGGCCGACTTCCAGGTTGTCTTCGACGATCAGGATATGGCACAGCGAGGTGTCGTGAGCCAGGCTGCGCGCGTCCTGCATCAGGTTGGACGGCATAGCCGCAGCTTCCGCTTCGGGCAAATACAGGGTAAACACGCTGCCGTTGCCAAGGTGGCTGGCCACATCGACGTTGCCGCCCGACTGCTTGGCAAATCCGAACACCTGCGACAAGCCCAGGCCAGTGCCTTTGCCCACAGCCTTGGTGGTAAAGAACGGCTCGAAAATACGCTCCACGGTGCCGTCGTCAATGCCACTGCCGGTATCGGCCAGTGCAATCGCCACAAACGGTTGGCGGGCTTCGGCCTCGCCACGAATGCGTGGCAGCGCCGTCAGCGTGCTCACGCGCAGCGTGAGGGTGCCGCACCCGTCCATGGCATCCCGGGCGTTGAGCGCGATGTTGATCAATGCGGTTTCGAACTGGCTGGGGTCGACGCGCACGTAGCAAGGCTGGTGCGGCAGCTCAATCTGCACATGGATGCGTGCGCCGGTGACGCTTTCGAGCATCTCGCCGATGTTTTTCACCCGCAGGCACACATCGAAGACTTCCGGGTTCAGCGGCTGGCGACGGGCGAAGGCGAGCAGTTGGCTGGTGAGCTTGCTGGCGCGCTCGACCGTGTCCGACACGGCGCCCATGTAGCGTTGGCGCCGCTCTTCGGACAAACCTGGCTGGCGCAAGAAGTCCACCGAGGAGCGAATAATCGTCAGCAGGTTGTTGAAGTCATGGGCCACGCCACCGGTCAACTGGCCAATCGCTTCGAGCTTTTGCGACTGGTGCAGCGCTGCCTCGGCCTGGGTCAAGGCGTGGGTGCGTTCTTCTACCCGCTGTTCCAGCGTCGCATTCAGCTCGGTAATGGCGGCAAGGCCTTCGCGTACGGCAGCGTCGGCGCGCACGCGCTCGATATGCGCCCAGGAGCGCTCGGTGACTTCACCCACCAACGCCAGGTCGTACGGCGACCACAGGCGCGCGGATTTGTGGTGCACGGCCATCAGCGCGGTCAGGCGCCCGTCCTTGATCAGCGGGAAACACACGGTCGCCGTGACGCCCAGGGCCTGGTAGCTGGCCGATTCTTCTGGCGGGAATTCGTCGCGGTTGTCGCGAATCACCAGCGCTTCACCGGCACGCAACTGCTTGACCGCACGGGCGCCGAACGACGCCAGGCTGTAACGCCCGACGATACTTGGCGAGCCGGGCGCGGCCCAGTTGCCGCGAATGGTGAAGCCGTCTTCATCGGCGTCCATATCGGCATAGGCGCAATTGGACACTGACAGGTGCTCGGCCAACAGACGCGTGGTGGTGGTCATGATCGCTTCGGCGTCGGTGGCGTTGGTCACGGCGCTGCCGATGGCATCCAGTACGGCCAGGCGGCGTGCGAGGAACACGGTGGCGGTGGTCTCAGTGACGGTATTGAGCATGCCAACGACCGTGCCTTGAGGGTCGCGCAAAGGGCTGTAGCAAAATGTGAAGTAGGCCTGTTCGGGGCCGTTACCGCGCTCAATCACCAACGGAAAGTTTTCGACGTAGGTCGCATGCCCTTGAAAGGCTGCGTCAGCTATTGGACTGACCTCATCCCAGACCTCACTCCAGGTCTCGCTGAACGGCCGCCCCAATGAATACGGTTTATCGCCAAGAATAGGCACAAATGCATCGTTGTAGAGCGTGATCAAGTGTGGCCCCCAAACAATGGCGTGGGGGAAGCTTGAGGCAAAGCACAGCGCAACGGTGGTCTTGAGTACATCGGGCCACTGCTCAAGCGGGCCCAGGGGTGTACTGGCCCAATCGTGCCGGCGAACCCTTTCAGCCATGTCGCTGCTGCTTTGCAGCCAATTCATCATCGGGTGAACACCTTATTTGCCGCGGCCTCTGAATGCCTGTAAACATCAGCACATCCAGCTACAGACCTGCATGGACGCTGCCAGTTCAGCGCGATTATCCATGAGATGGCACTTTGATGCTCACTCCAAATGAATAGATGAGTCGGGCGGCGTGATAACTGCCGCCTGGCCGTTATTGCGAACCGAAAACCCCGGTCCAATAAATCCCGGCGTCACTCTTCGGGTCCATGGCATAGGCCGCGCCCAATTCGCGAAATTGCGGGTTCATCAAGTTGGCGCAATGGCCTGGGCTGGCGAGCCAGCCGTCCACGACTTTTCTCGGGGTATCGAGGCCCGCCGCGATGTTCTCGCCGATGTTTTTCGCGATGTACCCGGCCAGCTCGGCCCGGTCGCCGGGTGTGCGGCCATCGTGGTCGAGGTGGTCGAAGAAGTTGCCGTTGGCCATGTTGCGGGTGTGGCTGTTGGCGGCACCGGCCAAGTCATCGTTCCATGACAGCGGCGTGGTTGCGGTGAACGCTTGGGTGCCACATTGGCGCGGTTGCGCGCGGGCGGCATTGACCAGGTTGAGCAATTGCTTGCCTTCGGTCTGCCAATCGCCCAGGCCGCTGGACAGCAGCGGGCGTGCCAGCACGATGCGCCAGTCCTGGCCGCTGTTGCTCACGCCGATGTCGACAAATTGTGGGTCGAGCACCACGCGGCAGAAGCTTTCGCGCACGGCCTTCATGGCCGCCTGGGCATCCTTGGGGCCTGACAGGCTGATGGCCTGCACGTTGACCATCGGGTACGCGGCCCGCGCCAACGCCTGCTGCAAGTCGCCGACATTGGTCGCCGGCAGCACCAGCCGCGTATCGCTGGCCAAGGGTGGCAGTTCCTGGGAACCCTGGTTACCGCAGCGCTGCACCTGGCTGCGGTACTGATTGATCTGTTGCACCAACTGACTTTCTTCATTCGCCATCGCGCTGGCGCAGAACGCCAGACTGGCGGCCAGCGTCGTAAGACCCATCATCAATGACAGCACGCGCATGGACGTTACCCTTGAGCTTGAAAGTGCCCATGATGCGCGATGTAACCCGGTCTGGCGCAACGCCTTTTTTGTTTTTTTGCCTCAACGGGTGTTCTGCAGGCCGTTCACGGCGCTGTGGCGGCGCCAGGCAAAGGTGCTGGCGGCGATGATCAAGGCCAGTGCGACGGCGAAGGTCACGTGCAGGCCATTAGCCACGGCTTGCCCTGTGGCGTGGGTTACATCGGGGCTGGCCCAGGCGAACACTGCGCCCAGGCCCGAGGCGCCAACAATCAGGCCGAGGTTGCGCGACAGGTTCAGCAGGCCGGAAATCGTGCCGCGTCGCGAGGCTGCGACATCGCTCATCACCGCAGTGTTATTGGCGGCCTGGAACAGGCTGTAGCCCAGCGTCAACAGAATCAGCGAGGCCAGGTACGCCAACAGGCCTGCGGCGAGAGACAGTGACAAGGCGCCGAAGGCCATGAGGCCCAACCCCGTGAGGGTCATGCGCTGGCTGCCGAAGCGGTCGGTGAAGTGGCCCGCCGGTAAGCCGTTGAGCGCTGAGACACAGGGCCCGACCGCCATCGTCAGGCCCATTGCGGCGGCGTCGAGCCCCAGGCCATGGGACAAATAGAACGGCCCGACCACGAAGGTAGCCATGATCACAGCTGACACCAACGCACTCATTGCCAGGCCGGCGCGCAATGCCGGGTCGCGCAATGGCACCCAGAATGCCTCACGCGCAGGCGCGGTGCCGTGCTGCCGATCCACCGGCAAATAGCGCCAGGCGAGGGCGGCAGCCAACACACCCAAGGGCACACCCACCAGAAACAACGCGCGCCAGCCCCACACACCGAGCAGCACGCCGCCGACGCTGGGGCCCATGGCCGTGCCCACGGCTGACATCGTGCCGAGCAAGCCCATCACGCGCCCGGTGCGTTCTTTGGTGGCGGTGTCGCCGACCATGCCCAAGGTCATCGCCATCATGACCGCCGCACCCAGGCCTTGCAGGATGCGCGCGCCAATCAGCCATTCAAGTGTGGGCGCGACGCCGCACAGCGCGCAGGCCCCGGTGAACAGCAGCAAGCCCATGACCAACAGTCGACGGCGCCCGAAGCGATCACCGAGGCTACCGGCGCTGACAATGACCGCCGTGATCGCCAGCAGGTAGGCCAGCACCACCCATTGCACGGCGTGAAACGATGCATCAAACACCTGCGCCAGGCGCGGCAGGCCGACATTGGCGATGCTGGTGCCGAGCGAGGCCAGCAACATGGACAGCGACAGCGCGACAAGGCTGCCGCTTGGAGACGTGGGCATGGGGCGATTCCTTGAATGAAGGTAGCTGTCGCCAATCTACGTCGTCGCCTAATATGGCGGAAGGCGCACGGTTTGCAGCCTATACGTGCATCAAACGCCTTATAAGGATTGCCCATGCCCGATCTCAACTTGCTGATCACCCTGGATGTGTTGCTCACCGAAGGCAGTGTCGCGCGTGCGGCCCAGCGCTTGCGCCTGAGTCCGTCGGCCATGAGCCGCGCACTCGCACGCTTGCGCGAAACCACCGGCGACCCCTTGCTGGTGCGCGCCGGTCGCGGCCTGGTGCCGACGCCGCGCGCGTTCGAATTACGTGAGCAGGTCAGCCGACTGGTGCAGGAAGCGCAGGCGGTATTGCGGCCCGCGCAAACTTTGGACATGGGGCAGGTGGCGCGCACCTTCACGCTGCGCGCCAGCGAGGAATTTGTCGAAAACCTCGGCCCGGCGTTGCTGGCGCGTATCGCCCAGGAGGCGCCGGGCGTGCGCTTGCACTTCGTCAACAAAACCGACAACGACTCTGCGCTGCTGCGCGAGGGCAGCGTCGACCTGGTGATCGGTGTGGTCGACCCCGGCGCCAGCCCTGAGGTGCTGACCCAGGCGCTGTTTCGTGATCGCCTGGTCGGCGTGGTGCGCAGCGGCCATCCGCTGAGCCAGGGCGCCGTCAGCGCCGAACGTTTTGCCGAGGGCCGGCACGTGTACGTCTCCAGGCGTGGGCTCGACCGTGGCCAGGTCGACGAGGCCCTGCAAGCACAAGGCCTGACCCGTGACATCAGCACCATCGTCGCCGGGTTTGCCACCGCGATTGCCCTGGCCCGCGACACAGACCTGATCGCCAGCGTGCCCGAACGCTACACCGTCAACCAACGCGAGGGGCTCTACAGCTTTGCGCTGCCGCTATCGATACCGACGTTTACCGTGGCCATGCTCTGGCACCCACGCCTGGACGCCGACCTGGCGCATCGCTGGTTGCGCGGTTGTTTGCGCGAGGTGTGCGGGCCATGACCCGGCTGCAACAGGTACAATCGCCGCTGCCTTGACGCGAAACCCCAGGAATTTGCATGTTCAGCCTTACCCGCTACACCACACCGTGCCCCGAGCCGATCAACGCGCAGATCCTGCAGATGGTGGTGGACAACCTCACCGACATCAGCAGCGTGGCGCTGCCGCCGAGTAACTTGCTCTACAACATCTACCAGTACGCCACTGGCTTTGAGGTGCACCTGTACCTGGAGGCACTGAACGGCTCGAAAGGCATTGCCGTTGAGCTGGTGGTGGCGATGGACGCGGAACAGCTGGTTGGCTTTTGCCTGTACCTGCCGGTCAAAGATGACCCGCAAGCCTGCGGTATCGCGTTCATGGCGGTGCAGGCCGGCAGGCGCCGCCAGGGTGTGGCCCGCGCGATGATTGAGGACGTGCTGGCGCGCTATCCCCACGCCGAGTTGGCCTGTGCGGTGGAAAAGGTCCCGGCTTTTGTGGCGATGGGTTTTCAAGTACGCGGCGCGCGCGGCACGCAGGTGCTGATGAACACCCGCGACTACGGCACTGACGGCTTGATGGGCGTGCTGGACGTGGCGGCGATTTATAGCTCGCTGGAAGTGCGGCAGATTCACACGTACCTGCTGCAAAAGCACGGCAAGCGCGCGATGGTGGATGCCGAGAAACAGCGCGATCGGCACCTGGACCAGTTGGTGCGCAAGGTTCAGCGGTTTATCGCTGAACAATAAAGTGCCCGCCGTGGTTGCTGTGGCAAGCCCGCTCGCCACGACAGGCCCGCTGGCCACGAGAAGCCTGCTTGCCACAAATGCTTACTGGGCGAAACAAGCTCACTGCCAGCAGCAAGCCTGTTTGCTACAAGTGCTTAGGGCTTGGCCAGGTTCCAGTTGCCGCCAACGCCGTCACCGGTGATGTCGCCCGGTTTGCTGTCCACCAGCACTTTGCCTTTGGCGCTGTCGGCCACGTTGGCCGGGGCGGCAAACGCCATGGACGACGCACAGGCAATCAGGACGGCAGCAGCGAGGGAGAATTTTTTCAGCATGACGAGCTCCTGGGTGTTTTCGAATTGGGGGTCTGGCCTTGTGCTGTATTCACAAGCCGTACTCAGGTAAACACCCGTCGCGCCGCTTTATTCCCCCCGCGTGAGCAATTATTTAACTGCGCCCGCGATTGACCATCGCCACGATCGTCGCCAGCAATTCCTGCTGCGCCTCGTCGCGGCTGATCTCACCATTGGCCGCCGCCTGCGAAAGGGCTTCCGCCGCGCCGAGCATCGCCCGCAGCCCGGCCTTTGACAGCGTGGCGCCAGGGGCAAATGGCGCCAGTGCGTCGCGGCATTTGTCGAGGAAGATCGCCTCGTATTTGCGCTTGAGGGTTTCCAGCTCCGGCGAACTGCTCAGCGCCGCGATCACCCCCGGAATTTCCCGACCCTGCAGCAACACACAATCGACATAGCACGTGGCGACCACCTGCGCGCGCTCAGCCAGCGTGGCACTGCTGGTGTCGAGGGCTTCGTCAAACAGCTGGTTCTGGCGCGCGTCGAAGTCTTCATACAGCGCGGCGAGCAAGCCTGCGCGGGTGACGAAATGGTCATAGACCACCGGCTTGGTCACGCCTGCCAGTTCCGCCAGGCGGCCCAGAGTCAGTGCGTCGGTGCCTTCCTCGCGTACCAGTTGCCAGGCCACATCAAGCAGTTGGCGCAGGCGATCTTCGCGCGCAAGGCGACGGCGTGGAGCGGGAGATTCAGTACTTGACATGCTTATATACCAAAAGTAACTTAATTGCCGTAACTTACCAATAGTAACTTACCAATAGTAGCCTACCAAAAGTAGCTTGGGCCCAGACTAAACCGAAAGGGAGTCATTGTCATGCACGCACTCATCGTTGTTGCTCATCACGACCCACAATCCCTCACCCATAGCTTGGCCACGCAAGTGGCGGCGGGGCTGACCGAGGCCGGCCACACCTTCGAAATCGCCGACCTGGCCGCTGAAGGTTTCGACCCGCGCTACACCGCCGCCGACCACCGCGTCCACCGTAGCCGCGCCGCGCCGCCTGCCGAGATCCTCGCCGAGCAAGCGCGCATCGATCGCGCCGACGCCCTGGTCATTGCCTTCCCAATCTACTGGTGGTCGCTGCCGGCCTTGCTCAAAGGTTGGGTTGATCGTGTGTTCGTCAACGGCTGGGCCATCGATTACGGCCCCGACCAACCGGTGGTGAAAAAACTGCGGCACTTGCAGGTACACCTGCTCGCCTTGGGCGCAGCGGACGAAAGTGCGTTTGACCGCCACGGCTATGCCAAAGCGATGCGCACGCAAATTGACTACGGGATGTTTGATTACTGCGGGGCCAACGTGCTGACCTCCGAACTGTTGCTGGACTCGGAAAGCGGCGCTGCCCAGGCACATTTGCACACGGCAAACGCCTTGGGGCAGGGCCTGTTTCAGCGCGAGACAGTCGCCGGGTAATTCAACCTTCGCGAAACAAATCGTGGGCATCGAGCAAGCGGTAGGCAATTTCCGGGCGTTTTTCCATGCCGCGCCGAATGGCTGCCGGAATCGATTGCCGGGTCTTGCGGCACAGGCCGGGCAGGTCATCGATAACAATCTGTATGCCGCGCATGCTCTTGACCTCGGTGTAACCCGGCGCGACATGCACGCGGATGCCCAATTGCTGGTACATCAGCTGTTGCATGCGCTCCAGGTCTTGCAGGCTCTTGAGGTCTTCGAGGCGCTCGATCAGCTTTTTCTCTTCCTGGCGTGTCAGGTTCAGAATGCGCAGATCGGCGCCGGGCGCCTGCAGCAGCTGTTCGCGTTCACAGACACAGGCGCCGGGTGGGCAGGGTTGGCGAATGTTCATAGGCAAGCCCTCCCCAATGGCGATGCTGCTTTAGTAGCTCAGTGCGACCCCAAGACTGCCCAGGGCCTTCCAGTACTCAGGGTAGGTCTTGGCCACGCAATCGGGGTCTTGAATGCGGATACCCGAGACTTTCAGCCCGGCGAGGGCAAAGCACATGGCGATGCGGTGGTCGGCGTGGGTGTCGATCAGCGCGTTGCACGATGTACCGGCCAAGGCTGGATCGCTGGCCACCAGCAGGTCGTCACCTTCAATGCTGGCCAAACCCGGACGGATTTCATTCAGGCCGTCGTGCAGCGCCTGCACACGGTCGCATTCCTTTACGCGCAGGTTGGCCAATTCGGTGAAGCGCACCGGGGTGTTGTTGAACGCCGCGAGTACCGCCAGGGTCGGGATCGCGTCCTGCATTTGCGAACCGACAACGGAGGCCTGCATGTTCGGGAACTGGGCGATCACGGCCTGGGCCTTGGCGTCCGGCTGGGTGAAATCCTGTGCCGCCACGCCAATGTCGATGCGCCCACCGGTCAACACTTCTGCGGCCCACAAATAGGTCGCAGCGGAAGCATCGGGTTCAATGAGGTAGTCGTGGGCGGTGTAGCCGGTCGGGGCCACGCGCCAGGTGGTGTCGTCGACGACGTCGACCTGCGCGCCAAAGGCCCGCATGCAGTCCAGGGTCAGGTCCACATAACCCCGCGCGCCGATGTCCTTGCCGGTCAATGCCACGTCAATCGGAGCTTCGCCGCAGGCCGCAAGCATCAGCAAGGCCGACACGTACTGGCTGGACAAACCGCCATCGATTTCAAAGCGCTTGGCCTGCACCTTGCCGACGCCGTGCACGGTCACCGGCGGGCAGCCAGTGGGGCTGTCGACGCGAATGCCATTTTGGCCAAGGGTGGCCAGCAGCGGGCCAATCGGGCGTTTTTGCATGTAGTCGTCGCCGGTCAGCACCACGGTGCCTTGCACCGTCGCCACGGCGGCCGTGAGAAAGCGCATCGCGGTGCCGGCGTTGCCGAGGAACAGCGGCTGCGCCGGCAATTGCAGCTTGCCGGAGCCGGTGACGACGAAGGTGGTGTCGTCCGGCTCATCGATGCTCACGCCCATCTGGCGCAGGGCCACCGACATGTGGCGGGTGTCATCGCTTTTCAGCGCGCCGCTCAAGCGGCTGGTGCCCTTGGCCAGGGCCGCCAGCAACAGGGCGCGGTTGGTAATGGATTTGGAGCCGGGGGGCGCGACCTTGCCGTTCAGGGCGAAATTGGGCGGTGTAACGGTCACGGTTTTCTGCGAACTCAAGGTGCAAGGCTCCTGATCAAGGCGAGGTGGTGCGCAGTGGCGCGACGGGACCCGAATAATCAGCCAAACACGCCACGCTTGTCGAGCAGGGATCGTTGTGCGGCGTGTATTGCCGCGTAATCCGCTGGCGGACAGTGATCAGCGTTTGCTCAACCAATAATCATGCAGCGCCCGCGCAGCCGGTTCGATTGCGCTGACTCGCTTTTGATGGGCGTCTACATCCAGGTCCGCCGGCAACTCGAAGTTGTCCTGCTCGGCACACCAGGAAATTTTCTCCAGCAGTGCGGCCTGCTCGACGGGCAGTTCAGGCCAATTGCCAATCGCGGCGCCACGGATGTAGCCAAAGCACCATTCCTCAGCCAGCGTCACGGTGTGGCCCTGATGCTCGGTGTCATCAAAACGAGCTTTGAATGCCTGGGCATCGGTCGCCAGTTGCGCGGCGAGGGTATTCATATGGCGCACGCACAGTTCCAGGAACCGCTGGGCCTCATCCACGCTTTCCCAGTCCGGGTTCTGCCCACCCCAGATGGCCGGGAACCACTGCGCGACGTCCACTTGCGCCGGGCTTGAAACCAGCGCGGTGAAGTAGCCGTCGAGTTCGGCCAGGTTCAGCACCGAATGATCGTCGCCGTATTTGAGCAGGGTGTCTTCGATGAATTCGAAATCGGCGGCGTTGAGAGGTTGGGCGTGCATGGCATTTCCTTTGAGCGTCGAGCGCCGCGAGTGGGGCGGCTTAAAGCGCAAAGGATGGCGCTTAGGCGGGCTTTTTTCCAGCGTTTTCCCAGCGCGCGCACAGCTTGCTCACGCACATCGAACCCACCACCGCGAGGATGATCGGCACCAGAAAGTCGTGATCGATGCGAGTAAATTCCGCCACCAGCACAATCGCGGTCAGCGGCATGCTCATGCTCGCCGCCAGGAACGCCGCCGCGCCGATGATTGCAAAAGCGCCCAACGGCACACCGGGCCACACCAGGCTCCAGGCGCCGCCGAGGATGATTGCCAATAAGGCACCATTCGCCAGCCCCGGCGTCAGCAGGCCGCCTTCGGCCCCGGCGCGCAGGCTGCTGGCGGTGATCAGCACCTTGACCACCAGTAGAATGGCGGCCAGGGTGATCGTCAGCTCATTGTCGAAGCCCAATTGCGCCGGGCCTTTGCCATTGCCGAGGATTGGCGGCAGCAGCATCGCCAGCCCGCCGATGATCGTGAAGTTGAGCAGCGCCAACACCGGCAGGCGCCAGCCACGCGCGGCATTCGCCCTGGCGGCGCCGGTAAAGCGGGTAAAACCGTAGGCGGCCAGGCCAAACACCGGCCCGCACACCACCGCCCAGGCGATCAGCGCCGGGCTCAGCACAAAGTGCGGCACTACATATTGCGACTCTGCGCCCAGGCCGATCCACGCCACCGCCGCACCAATCGCCGAGGTTGCCAGCGCAATCACCGCCGCCGGCCAGCTGAACGCCGCTACCAGCACTTCCAGCACAAACACCGCGCCGCCCAGCGGCACGTTGTACACCGCCGCGAGCCCGGCGCCCGCGCCGCAGGCCACGATCAATCGGTGCATCCGGGGTTCCAGTCGTGCGCGCTGGGATAACCAGCTTGCCACCACCGCGCCGACTTCACGCGGCGCCACTTCGCGTCCCAGCGGCGAGCCGAGGGCTACGGTGATGATCTGCAACAGGGCGTGGGCGAGGGTGGTTTTGGGCGGCATGCTTGGCATGGTTTCCGAGACCGCCTGCTTGATACTCACCAGTGGGCGGCCATAGCGATAGATCGTCCACCAACCCACGCCGGCGACCAGGCCGCACATCACCAGGACGATAAACCGGCGCTCCGGCGCGGCGGCCGTCACGCCCCATAAAAAGGTTTCATGGCTGACCAGGCTGTCGAGGCTGTAGCCATAAGCCAGGTGCTGGATGCCGTGCAGCAGCAGCGCCAGAAGCATGCCGCCCAGGCCGGCGCCGATACCGGTCAGCACGACCACCAGGGCCAGAATCAACGATGAACGAAACGTGGACGGCATACACGGCTCCAGGCAAGGGCCCTGATTGTATAGCCGATAACGCGCGCTTCCGGGATGAAATGTAACGCGGGTGCATGAACCGCACGCCCACAACATTCCATTACGTTGCCAGTCCCGTTTTTGGCCGATGCGCCGTCGCGCTCCCTTGTTATAGTTCGGGCCTTATCACTCGCCAGTCAGGGATCACTGCCATGTCCGAATACCACGCTTTCGTCGTCGAACTCACCGGCAACGTTGCCCATGTGCAGATCAACCGCCCGGAAAAGATCAACGCGATGAACGCGGCGTTCTGGACCGAAATCATCGACATCTTCCAATGGGTCGAAGACACCGACGCCGTGCGCGCCGTGGTGCTCAGCGGCGCCGGCAAGCATTTTTCTTCCGGTATCGACCTGATGATGCTCGCCTCGGTGGCCAATGACTTCGGCAAGGACGTGGGCCGTAACGCACGCCTGCTGCGCCGCAAGATCCTTGAGTTGCAAGCCTCGTTCAATGCCGTCGACAACTGCCGCAAGCCCGTGCTGGCGGCGATCCACGGCTACTGCATCGGCGGCGCTATCGACCTGATCAGTGCCTGTGATATGCGCTACGCCGCTGAAGACGCGCAATTTTCGATCAAGGAAATCGACATTGGCATGGCCGCCGACGTCGGCACCTTGCAGCGCCTGCCGCGCATCGTCGGTGACGGTATGCTGCGTGAGTTGGCCTACACCGGCCGCCAATTTGGCGCCGAGGAAGCGCGCAGCATCGGCCTGGTGAATCGCGTGTACGCGGATTACGAAAGCCTGCTGGCCGGGGTGATGGAAATCGCCCGGCAGATCGCCGCCAAGTCGCCGATTGCCGTGACTGGCACCAAGGCCATGATCAGCTACATGCGTGACCATTCGGTCAATGATGGTTTGGAATACGTTGCCACCTGGAACTCGGCTATGTTGCAATCCAACGACTTGCGCGTGGCCATCGCGGCCCATATGAGTAAGCAGAAACCCGAATTCGTGGATTGACTGACATGACCCCAGGCTGGATTACCACAACGCTGCTGGACAACGACGCCCCCGGCGGCTGGGCCGTCGCCCGCAGCCGCGAAGGCTTTTTGCATGACACCAACGGCCCGCTGTTCCCGCGTGAATGGCTCAAGCGCCAGGACCTTTCAGTGTTCGCCGAACACGGCATCGGTCACCTCGACGGCGAGCCGGTGTACTTGCTGGAGCTCAACGCCGCCAGTGAAGTGCCCGGCTGCAGTTGGCAGGGCCTGCGCGGTTTCATGCTGCAAGGCGACCACACGCTTTACAAAGTGCTGGGCTACGCCGCGCAAATCGGCACCTGGGCGCGCGAGCACCGCTTTTGTGGCAGTTGCGGCCAGGCCATGGTCCAGGTGCCGCGCGAGCGTGCGATGTTCTGCCAGGCCTGCGACCTGCGCAGCTACCCACGCATTTCGCCGAGCATGATTGTGCTGGTGACGCGCGGCGACGAGATTCTGCTGGCACGCTCGCCGCGTTTCGTCACGGGCGTCTACAGCACCCTGGCCGGGTTTGCCGAGCCGGGCGAGTCGGCTGAAGACTGCCTGATCCGTGAAGTGCGCGAAGAAGTGCAGGTGGAGGTCAAGAACATCCAGTACATGGGCAGCCAGTGCTGGCCGTTCCCGCATTCGATGATGCTGGGCTTCCATGCCGAGTACGCCGGTGGCGAGATCGTGCCCCAGGCCGATGAGATCGAAGACGCGCAGTGGTTCAACATCCACGACCTGCCGCCGTTGCCGGCGTCACGTTCGATTGCGCGTTACCTGATCGACCTCTACCTGGCGCGCCGTTTAGGCCACGCTGAACCAGTGTTGCCAGGCTAGTCGCACCGTCAGGCCGAGGACCACGGTGATAAACACCGGGCGAATGAATTTGGCGCCGCCGCTGATCGCGCTGCGTGCGCCAAAGAACGCGCCACACATCACCGAGAAGCCCATCGCCATGCCGACAATCCAATCCACCGAGCCGTTGAAGATAAACACTGACAGCGCCGCCGCGTTGCTGACGAAGTTCATGCTGCGCGCCACGCCGCTGGCTTTGACCAGGTCGATGGGGTGCAGCAGCATCGTGCTCACGGTCCAGAACGCGCCGGTGCCGGGGCCGGCCACGCCATCGTAGAAGCCCAGGCCGAAGCCCTGAGTGGATTGCCATTTTTTCTTGATCGGCGCGTCGGCATCCAGCGGCGCCTTGGGCGTGCCGCCGAACAGCAGGTACACACCGCAGCCGAAGACGATCACCGGGAGCATTTTGTTCAGGGTTTCGGCGGGCAGGTAGTGGGCGACCACCGCGCCAGCGAGGGCGCCGATCAGGGTGCCGACGATGGCGTGCACCCATTGGCGCGGGTGGAACAGCTTGCGTCGGTAGAAGGTGAAGCTGGCAGTGGCGGAGCCGAAGGTGGAGCTGAGTTTGTTGGTGCCCAGTACCAGGTGCGGCGGCATGCCGGCGGTGAGCAGGGCCGGCGTGGTGAGCAGGCCGCCGCCGCCGGCGATGGCGTCGATGAAGCCGGCGATAAATGCAACGACGGCGAGAATGGCGAGGGTGGTCAGGTCAACGCTGAGTTCGAAGGGCATGGGCAGGGCTTATTCTTGGCAGGGCGCAGCGAAGGGGCTGCGCCAAAGGCCTGCATCTTACCTGCCGGATGTACACAGATCCAAATGTGGGAGCTGGGTTGATCAGACCTAGTACATATCCATTCCTGCGGTAACGGCCACTTAGGGTTCCGCTTTTACAGCGGCTCACTTTTGGAAGGACCCAAAAGTAAGCAAAAGGTCCTCGCCCCACCACTCGGCACCTCGCCTAGGCTCGGTGTGCCCTCACTCCGGCTTTGGAGCGGGGGCCGCCGCGATGGGCCATCCCTGGCCCAGCGCGGCTAAACCGGCGTCCTGCCGGTTTACCCCCGCTCCAAAGCCTGCGTTCGGCCAGCGTGGTTGACGGGGCGATCCCAGATCAAGATCAAGATCAAGATCAAAAGCAAGAGCAAGAGCAAGAGCAAGAGCAAGAGCACGGCGGCCTAGTAGCCGACCTGAGTGGTTGAAGCAAAAGCAGGGCAAAAGCACATCTTCCTGATGTACTGCGATCCAAGTGTGGGAGCTGGCTTGCCTGCGATGGCATCAACTCGGTGTACCTGACACACCGAGGTGTCTGCATCGCAGGCAAGCCAGCTCCCACATTTGATTGAGTTCAGCTTCAAAAGTTAGGTCGGCTGTGCTTTTGATCCAACCACTCAGGTCGGCTATTAGGCCGCCGTGCTCTGCTTTTGATCTTGCTTTTGATTTTGATCTTAGGCGCCCCGTTAAACCACGCTGGCCGAACGCAGGCTTGAATCCGTGGGTAACCCGGCAGGACGCCGGGTTAGCCGCGCTGGGCCAGGGATGGCCCATCGCGGCGGCCCACGGATTCGAGCCGGAGTGAGGGCACACCGAGCCTAGGCGAGGTGCCGAGTGGTGGGGCAAGAGCGTTTTGCTTACTTTTGCGCTGTTCAAAAGTGAGCCGCCGTAAGGGCGGAACCCATAGCAGCCGTGATCGAAATAACGGATATGTACCCAGCGGCCCCGCGCCAACCGCAGTACTCAACCCGTAAAAAATAGTAGGCTGCGATAGCGGTAGGGCAGGCCCAACGGCTGTCACTGACCCGGCGCCATCGCAGGCAAGCCGGCTCCCACCTATTTATGGGTGCCCAACCACTCCAAGGCCGTGCGCCACACACAAATCCCCAGGAAGTAAGCCGACATCAGCGACCACAACCCGAACGTCCACGGGTTGGTATTCGGATAATCCACCACCATCAAAAAGCTGCACAGCAACCAGATCGTGGTCACGGCGATGTTGATCGGCATAAACCGCTTGACCCGAAACGGGTGCAAAAACTTCATCGGCGTCACGGTCAGCAGCGCCAGGCCGATCACAGTCAGCAAGGTGACCCAGGCTTCCGGCTGGATGATGTACACGCACAGGGCAACCACGTTCCAGGCGGCGGGGAAGCCGACAAAGTAGTTGTCCTTGCTCTTCATGTTCACATTGCAGAAGCAGAACAGCGACGACACCAGAATCACCGAGACGGTGAACAGGTGGGTAAAGTCCGGCAGGTCGATATAGCGGTAGATAAACAGCGCCGGAATAAACACATAGGTCAGGTAATCAATCACCAGGTCCAGCACCGAGCCGTCGAAACTTGGCAATACCGTGCTGACATTCACCCGTCGCGCCAGCGAACCGTCTACGCCATCGACCACCAGCGCCAGGCCCAGCCACAGCAGGCATGCCTTGGGAGAGTTTTCCAGCAGGGCCAGGGTGGCCAGGAAGGCCAATACCACACCGGTGGCGGTAAAGCCGTGGGCGCCCCAGGCTTTGAGTCTGGCTACATGCAGGGTCGATATCACGGGCGGTTCTCCAAAAGGTGAAACAGGGCAGCCGACGACGTAACGCCGTCGAGTCTGGCCAGGGAATGCAGGTATCGACCGGGAAGGGGAGGATAAGGTTCACCGCCCCGGTGTATGACTTAGCGTAGCAAGCGTAGGACGTTTCAGCATCAACCCTGACGGAACACCAGCGCCTTCAGGCCACTTTGCGGGTCGATATCCGGGAATTCAGGCGGGTTTTGCAGCCGTTCCACAAAGCGTAGGCCCGGTGCTTCGCGGGTGACGCCGTCGATCAGGAAGTCTTCACCGAACGCCGGGTCGTTCATGCACGCCAGCACGGTGCCTTGTGGCGTCAGCAAATCCGGCAGGCGGCGTAGCACGCGCTGGTAGTCTTTGGTCAGCAGGAAACTGCCTTTCTGGAAGGATGGCGGGTCGATGATCACCAAGTCATAAGGGCCGCTGTGAGTGACCTTGGCCCACGACTTGAACAGGTCGTGGCCGAGGAAGGTGACCTTGCCGAGGTCATGGCCATTCAAGCGGTGGTTGTCGCGGCCACGGCTGAGGGCGCCACGGGCCATGTCGAGGTTCACGACGTGGCCGGCGCCGCCTTCGATGGCGGCGACCGAAAAGCCGCAGGTGTAGGCAAACAAGTTCAGCACCCGCTGGCCCTTGGCCTGCTCGCGCACCCAGTTGCGGCCGTAGCGCATGTCGAGGAACAGCCCGCTGTTCTGTTTTTTGCCCAGGTCGATCAGGTAACGCAGGCCGCCCTCGGTGATGGTCAACTCGTCCACGGCTTCACCGACCAGCCATTCGGTGGTGCTTTGCGGCAGGTAGCGGTGTTGCAGGGCGACGGTATAAACGCCGAACTGCTGCCTGAGCATATGTTTCAACGCCTCCAACTGCTCGGCGTCGGGCTCTTTGAACAGCGACACCAGCATCACACCTTGCAACCAGTCCACCGTCAGTTGCTCCAGGCCCGGCCAGCAGCGGCCACGGCCGTGGAACAGGCGCCGGGTCTCGGTGGGCGGGTTGGCCAGGGCGGTGAGCAGGTGGGCGTGCAGGGTGGCGAGTACGTCTGGGGTCATCGGTCAGCGTCGGTCATTAAGCGGGCGGCATTTTAAACACAGTTGCAACATTTCGTGTGGCTTGAGCACAACGTGCTGGGAAAAAGCCAATTGGCAGTGATTCATGCTCAAAATCGACGCGTCTGCGCCGGATAACAGGCAAAAAATCCTCAAGCCCCGACATAAACTGGAAAAAAAGCCCGGAGGTGCCCATGAACGGTTTCGCGAGTGCAGTCAATCACACCGCCTTGGATCAGGTAGAGCAGGACGAGTGGCGCGACGCCCTGGCCTCGCTGGTGGCCAACGCCGGCCCCGAACGCGCACGGCAGATCCTCGACCTGCTGGCCCGCGAAGGCAGCGCCGCGCACATCGACTGGAAACCGCGCCACGGCACGCCTTACATCAACAGCATCAGCGTCGAGCAGCAGCCGGCCTTTCCCGGCGACCTCGCCACCGAAGAACGCCTGGCCTCGCTGGTGCGCTGGAATGCCTTGGCCATGGTGGTGCGCGCCAATCAGGCGTATGGCGAGTTGGGTGGCCATATCGCCAGCTACGCCAGTGCGGCGGATTTGTTCGAAGTGGGCTTCAACCACTTTTTCCGCGCCCGCAACGATGGCTTTGGCGGTGACCTGGTGTTCTACCAGCCGCATTCCGCGCCGGGTATTTATGCGCGCGCCTATCTGGAAGGCCGCCTGACTGAAAACGACCTGGCGCACTACCGCCAGGAAATCGGCGGGCCAAAAACCGGCGCCCGGGGGCTCTCCAGCTACCCGCACCCGTGGCTGATGCCGGACTTCTGGCAGTTCCCCACCGGCTCCATGGGCATCGGCCCGATCAGTTCGATATTCCAGGCGCGCTTCATGCGCTACCTGCAGCATCGCGGCTTGCTCGATACCACCGACCGCCATGTCTGGGGCGTCTTCGGCGACGGCGAAATGGACGAGCCGGAAAGCATGTCGGCCCTGACCCTGGCCGCCCGCGAAGGCCTGGACAACCTGACCTGGGTGGTCAACTGCAACCTGCAACGCCTCGACGGCCCGGTGCGCGGCAATGGGCGGATCATCGACGAACTTGAGGCGTTGTTCGCCGGCGCCGGCTGGAATGTGATCAAACTGGTGTGGGGCTCGGATTGGGATGGGTTGCTCGCCAAAGACGCTGACGGCGCGCTGGTGAACACCCTGTCGCAGACCGTCGACGGGCAATTCCAGACCTTTGCCGCCAAGGACGGCGCCTATAACCGCGAACATTTCTTCGGTCAAAGCGCGTCACTCGCCAAACTGGTCGAGGGCATGAGTGACGAACAGATCGACCGCCTCAAGCGCGGCGGCCATGACATGGTCAAGATCCACGCCGCCTACCACGCCGCACGCCGAGTCAAAGGCCAGCCGACGGTGATCCTGGCCCAGACCAAAAAGGGTTTCGGCATGGGCGAAGCCGGGCAGGGCAAGATGACCACCCATCAGCAGAAGAAGCTGGATCGCGACGCGCTGATCGCCTTCCGCAATCGCTTCCAGCTGCCGCTGTCGGACGAACAGACCGAATCGCTGAGCTTCTTCAAACCCGCCGATGACAGCCTTGAACTGCGCTACCTGCACCAACGCCGCAACGCGCTCGGCGGCTATGTACCGAGCCGCAGCCAGGCCGCGGCGCCAGTCGCTGTGCCGCCAGTGACGGGCTACGCCGGTTTCGCCATGGCGGCCGACGGCAAGGAAATGTCGACCACCATGGCCTTCGTGCGCATGCTCACCAACCTGCTCAAGGACAAGACTCTCGGCCCGCGCATTGTGCCGATCGTGGCGGATGAAGCGCGTACCTTCGGCATGGCCAACCTGTTCAAGCAGATCGGCATCTATTCCAGCGTCGGCCAGCGTTACGAGCCGGAAGACATCGGTTCGATCCTCAGCTACCGCGAAGCCACCGACGGGCAGATTCTCGAAGAGGGCATCAGCGAAGCCAGCGCCATCAGTTCCTGGGTGGCGTCGGCGACCAGCTACTCGGTGCATGGCCTGCGTATGTTGCCGTTCTACATCTATTACTCGATGTTCGGCTTTCAGCGCGTCGGTGACCTGATCTGGGCCGCCGCCGACCAACGCGCCCGTGGCTTCCTGCTCGGTGCCACGGCCGGGCGCACTACCCTGGGCGGCGAAGGCTTGCAGCACCAGGATGGCAGCAGCCACCTCAGCGCCGCCACCGTGCCCAATTGCCGCGCCTACGACCCGGCGTTTGCCGGCGAGTTCGCGGTGATCCTCGACCACGGCATGCGCCAGATGCTCGAACACGACGTGGACGAGTTCTACTACGTGACCCTCATGAACGAAAACTACCCGCAGCCAAGCCTGCCGCAAGGCGTGGAAGCCGCGATCATCAAAGGCATGTACCGCCTGCAGGGCGCGGCTGACGCCAAGGTGCGCCTGCTGGGTTCTGGCACGCTGCTGCGCGAAGCCGAGGCGGCGGCACAGTTACTGGCTGAGGATTGGCACGTGGCGAGCGAGGTGTTCAGCGTCACCAGTTTCAGCGAGTTGGCGCGGGATGCACGGCAGGTGGAGCGCTGGAATCGCCTGCACCCGCAGGGCGCAAAGCGCGTCAGCCATGTGAATGCCTGCTTGCCCAAAGGCGCGCCGGTGATTGCCGTGTCCGACTATGTGCGGGCGGTGCCGCAAATGATCGCGTCGTATCTGGACTCCCGCTACACGGTGCTCGGCACCGACGGGTTTGGGCGCAGTGATACACGGGCGGCGTTGCGTGATTTCTTTGAGGTGGACAGGCACCACCTGGTGCTGGCGGCGCTGACGGCGTTGGTGGAGCAGGGGAATCTGGAGCCCGAGGTGTGTCAGCAGGCGATTGAACGGTATGGCTTGCAGACGGAAAGGCACGCGTCCTGGATCTCCTGAACAACAGAGATCACCTGTGGGAGCTGGCTCCCACACTGTTTTGGGGTGTCTGTTAGAGAGTGGCAATCAGGGCAGGCCCAAAGGCCTCTTTCAGAAACCCCGGCGCGATGTAGCGCTCGTAGTGCGCCTCGGACAACAGGAAAAACTCCCGATCAATCGCATCACGCAAATCCGCAAGGCTGCGCTCACGAAATTCCGGCAACAACGCCAAGCCATACGCATCCAGCCTGGAAATCACCCGCGCACCCCGAGCAATCAACTGGTACGCCCAGCAATACGGCGACTGGTGCGGCATAAAGCGAATCTTGCGGTCTTCCAACTGCTGGCGCAGGCGTTGTGGGTCGAACACTTCCAGCTTGCTGGCCATCACCTGCACCAGCAACTGCTCCAGGCGCAGCCACACGGCCTGTTTCTCGTCAGCGTTGTAGCCGTTCCACTGAATCACTTCATGGTGATAACGCTTGCAGCCCCGGCAGACCAGGTCACCGTAAACGGTGGAGCACAGGCCGACGCAAGGCGTTTTGATGGTTTGATTGGGCATAAATAACGACGGCTTTTCTAATCCATGACAGGGGGGGTTAATGCGTTGAACCGCTGGCTCAGCCACTGATACAACTGAGTGACGGCGCGTGACATCTGCCCGCGATGGGGGCAGGCAAAACTTAAGGGGTACACGTCGCCAGGGTGATCGGGCATCAGCACGACCAGGCGCTCGGCCTGCACATCCGTGCTGACGTCGAGCCAGCATTTATAAGCGATGCCTTCGCCGTCCAGCGCCCAGCGCCGAACCACATCGGCGTCATCGCTGAACAGTGGCCCAGCGACTTTGACTGTTTGCGTGCCCAGTTGCCAGCGGTCATGGACCCGGCCGTTTTGCAGGTACAGCAAGCACGCGTGATGCGCCAGGTCGTCCGGGACGACGGGCGCGCCGTGTCGGGCCACATAGTCGGCAGACGCCACCAGCACGCGGCGGTTACGCGGGGCCAGGGGCAGGGCGATGTAGTTGGCATCCTCGTTGAGGCCATATCGGATAGCGACGTCCACCGGGTCGCGGAACAGGTTGCTTAACTGATCGGAGATGAAAAGGCGCAGGGTCAGCCCAGGGTGCAGGCGCCGAAACTCGGTGAGCCAGGGGAGCAGGACATTGCGCCCCAGGTCTGAAGGTGCGGCGATCTGCAGGGTGCCGCATAAGGGTGCATCGTCACCCCGCAGCTTCTGGCGGCCTTGTTCCAGGTGTTCGAGTACCGCCTGGGCGGTGGGCAAGTACTGCTCGCCCTCTGCGCTCAGGCGCAGGCTGCGCGTTGTGCGGGTAAACAGGCGCACCTGCAACTCGCGCTCCAGGCGCTTGATGGCTGCCGCCACTTGCCCCGGGAGCAGGTCGGCTTCCAGCGCCGCCGCGGTAAAGCTGCCCAGGGCGGCACTGCGCAGGAATAATTCAAGATCATCGATGCGGATCATTTTCACTCCAGCAGTGAAAGTGTTGCTGCATTGTGTCGATTTTTCTTTGCAGTGGGAACGGTAAAGATGCACGCAACCCCATCACCCATGAGTTGCCATGAAAGCCATTATTTTTACCGAGCACGGCCTGCCCATTGACGACCCGCGTGCGCTGCAAGACGTGGACATCCCCGCGCCCAAGCCCGGCCCTCGGGATTTGCTGGTGGCGGTGGAGGCCGTTGCCGTCAACCCGGTGGACACCAAAGTGCGTTCCGGCTCGTTCGGCAAAGAGCCGAAAACACTCGGCTGGGACGCCGCCGGCACGGTGCGTGAAGTCGGCGTCGACGTCACCTTGTTCAAGCCGGGCGACAAGGTCTACTACGCCGGTTCCCTGACCCGTGCCGGCAGCTACAGCGAACTGCATGTGGTGGACGAGCGTATTGTCGGGCACCGCCCGCGGTCGCTGAGCGCCGCTGATGCGGCTGCGTTGCCGCTCACCTCGATCACGGCCTGGGAATTGCTGTTCGACCGCCTGGGCGTGAGCGAAGACGGCGGCGACGGCGAGGTACTGCTGGTGGTGGGCGCCGCCGGTGGTGTGGGCTCGATGCTGGTGCAACTGGCACGTGAGCTCACTGGGATGACCGTGATTGGCACGGCCTCGCGCCCGGAGACCTTCGAATGGGTCAAGCGCATGGGCGCCGACCACGTGATTGACCATCATCAACCGCTGCTGGCGCAGTTGCAGGCGCTGGGAATAGGCGAAGTCAGTCATGTGGCCAGCCTTACGCATACCGACGCGCACTTGGCGCAATTGATCGAAGTGCTGCGCCCGCAGGGTCGCCTGGGGGTGATCGATGACCCGCGCAGCCTGGATGTGATGCCGCTCAAGCTCAAGTCCTTATCCTTGCACTGGGAGCTGATGTTCACGCGCTCCCTGTTCGAAACCCCGGACATGATCAACCAGCATCACCTGCTCAATCGCATTGCCCAACTGATCGATCAAGGCATTTTGCACACCACCATGGGCGCGCATTTTGGCGTGATCAACGCCGCCAACATGCGCCGCGCCCATGCCCTGGTCGAAAGCGGCAAGGCCCGGGGCAAGATCGTTCTCGAGGGCTTCGTATGAAACCGCTGACCCTGTGGCTGTGCGTGCTGATGATCACAGGATGCAGCCGCTGGCAACCGACACCTTCACCCACCGGAGTGACCGCCATGCATAATTCTTTAGTATCTCTTGCCGTACTCAAGGCCAAGCCCGGCCAGCAACAGGCCCTTAAAGCGGGCCTGTTGAGCCTGATCGAACCGACACGGGCGGAGCCCGGTAACCTCGATTACGTATTGTTCGAACGACGCGACGAACCCGGCACGTTTTACATGCGCGAAGCGTTCAGGGACCAAGCGGCACTCGATGCGCATTTTGCGACACCTTACTTTCAGCGGTTCGCCGCCACGGCGGATGATCTGCTCAGCGAGCCTTTGCAGTTGATCTTTTTGCAGCAGGTGTCGAACTGAGTGTCACCCCATGGACCGTTATCGCACGGTCCATGGGGCCAGCGGTTAATCCCAGCTCAGCGCGCCGCCGGTCTGGTACTCGATGACGCGGGTCTCGAAGAAGTTTTTCTCTTTCTTCAAGTCCATAATCTCGCTCATCCACGGGAACGGGTTGGTGGTCCCCGGATACTCTTCTTTCAAGCCGATCTGCGACAGACGACGGTTCGCGATGAACTTGAGGTAATCCTCCATCATCGCCGCATTCATGCCCAACACGCCGCGCGGCATGGTATCGCGCGCATATTCAATCTCCAGCTGCGTCCCTTGCAGAATCATCTGGGTCGCTTCTTCCTTCATCTCG
>NZ_JAKNQN010000001.1:0-1191318 GCF_022662395.1 Pseudomonas sp. MONT-RG-20F-20-E-7-02 | reverse complement strand
CTCATGACCTAAGTGGCCCACAGGATTAAACCACAATGCGGCTAGAGTTCGAGCTCTACTGTTTGCTAAGAAGACTCCCATGACTCAACGCGCCCTCTCCTTCGGCTTCTGGCTGGTGCTGCTGACCGTGCTCATCGCCCTGCCGCGCCTCACTCTGGACTTGCACCTGCCAGCGCTGCCCACCATGGCCGACCGCTTCCGCGCCAGCGACAGCCGACTGCAACTGACCCTCACGGTGTATGCGATCGGCTCGGCGATATCCCTGCTGGTCAGCGGCCCGTTGACCGACCGCTTCGGCCGTCGTCCGGTATTGTTGGCGGGCCTGTTCCTGTACGTGGTCGCGACCGTGGTCTGCGCACTCGCCGACAGCCTTGAGGTGCTGATCGTTGCGCGGCTGTTCCAGGCCTTGGGCGGTTGCTGCACCACGGTGATTGGCCGAGTGATCGTGCGCGACTATTTCGATCGCGACCAACAAGCGCGCCTGCTAGGGCTGATCTCCATGGCCATGGCCATCTCGCCAATGGCTGCGCCGGTGCTGGGCAGCCTGATGCTGCCCTTTATCAACTGGCGCGGGCTGTTTGCAGTGCTCGGCGTGATCGGCGCAGGCTTGTACCTCACGGTGTATCGGCGCCTGCCGGAAACCCGCCCACCGCAAGTCGCCGCCGCGCCGCCGAGCAACCTGCTGCGCCTCTATAGCCAACTGCTGCGAGACCGCTATTTCCTGCGTTACTCCCTGGCAATCGGCTGTGTGTACAGCACGTATTTCCCGTTTATCAGCGAGTCTTCGGCCCTGCTGCAACGCGGTTACCACCTGTCTGCCACGGCTTACGCGCTGGTATTTGCCGCGACGATCAGCGGCTACATGCTCGGCGCGAACCTGTTCCGGCGCCTGGTGCTGCGTTTTGAACCCGACCGTTTGATCAGCGCCGCCATCGCCTTGAATGTGCTCGGTTGCGTGATGCTCGCAGGCGCCACCGTCGCGATGCCGCAGGCGTGGCTGGCGATTGTGCTGCCGATGGTGGTGATCATGGTGTCGGTGGGGATGGTGATTCCAGCGTGTCAGCTGTCGGTGTTGCAGCCGTATGGCGCGATTGCCGGGACGGCGTCGGGGTTGTTCTTCTTCACCCAGATGTTTCTCACTGCCGTGAGCAGTTGGGTCACCGGGTTGTTGTCGGACGGTACGTCGCTGCCCTTGGTGATCATGACCTCGGTGGCGAGCGCACTACTCATCACCAGCTGGCTGACACTACGCCAAACCAAATGTGGGAGCGGGCTTGCTCGCGAAAGCGGCGTGTCAGTCAACTCATGAGTAACTGACACACCGCCTTCGCGAGCAAGCCCGCTCCCACAGGGGACCGAGCCAGGCTCAGGTTTAGTGCATGAAGATCGCGATCAGAATGATGACCGGGATAGGCACACCGAGGAACCACAGCAGTAATGAGCGCATGATGTTCTCCTTAATTAACGAACGTAGTTTTCAGTCTCGACATACACCACGGCATCCCGACGGCGACCGCCGAAGGTGGCTGCGAAGCTGGCGAAGAACGCACCGATCAGCAGGGTGATGAAGGTCCAGAGCGAAGTGTAGGCCGCGACTTTCGCTGCGGTATCGGCGGCTTGCTTGGCTTTGAGCTTGGCGTCTTCAACGGCTTTACGGGCGTCGCCGTAAACCTTGTCGATGCGCGCTTCGGCGTCGGCCTGGCTGAGGTTGGTGCGCTGGCTGATCAACTGGGCCAGGTAGGCACGGTCTTCAGGGGCCAGTTGGCCATCGTTGCTCAGGGTACGAGTGAAGATGCGTGCTACGACGCCATGCACCGCGTCATCGCTGACGGCCGCTGGGCGGTCATCGCGAAACAGACTGTCGACGTAGTAGTCAAAATCGCCGCTGTTGGCGCCTTTGGCTGCGCTGCCTGCCGCCTGGGTCAAGCCACTGGCCGCACCGGCAGCCACGCCTGCACCGGCTTTAACGCCGCCGCTGATCACACTGCTGACCGAACCGACCACCAGCATGGCGGTGACCAGCGTGGCAACGGCCCACGCGAGGAACCCATGGGCGGTGTCGCGAAAGTACACCTCATCGCCGTGCATACTGGCCCACTTCACGCGCAACCGACCGGCGATATAACCGCCCAAGCCCGAAGCGACGATCTGGGTGAATGCCAGCCAAACAATCGTGGAAATGCCAAGCCCCTTGGCGCTGATACCGCTGTCGGCCCACGGCGACACCGCCGAAAAGCCCAGGCCGAAACCCAACAGCACGAGGATTAACGAGAGTGCAGCCGCCGCAGCGGCCCCGGCGAAAATCGCCCCCCAGGAAACCCCGGAGAGCGAGCTTGACTCTTGCAGCGTGGATGAGGATGTGATCATTGTTGTTTTGCTCCCGGCAGGAAAAATAGTGTTACAAGTCTCAAAAGGGACAGTGCAGGCACCATGCCAGTCCGACTAAAAAATAAACTTCTTATATTTCAACAAGATATAAATTTTGAACTAACTTGAACCATGCAAGTTGCAAGAAATGACCGCCAAGAGCGGGCGTTATGCAATCTCACTTCAAACAGCATCCCTGTGGGAGCTGGCTTGCCTGCGATAGCGGTCTACGAGGCAAACAATGTGTAACTGACACACCGCCATCGCAGGCAAGCCAGCTCCCACAGATTCAGGCAGCGCCAATGAAACTTGTGTCAGTTTTGCCAAGATGAAGTTTAATTTAGGAAGCGTTCAGGCATTTCTTGGCAAAATGCCCCCACTTCTAGTGTGTATCGCTCACCAGGTAATCCTATGACCCGTATTTTGACCATCGAGGATGACGCCGTAACAGCCCGCGAGATCGTCGCCGAGCTGAGTAGCCATGGACTGGATGTGGACTGGGTGGACAACGGCCGTGAAGGCCTGGTCCGTGCTGTGAGTGGTGATTACGATCTGATCACCCTCGACCGAATGCTGCCGGAACTCGATGGCCTGGCCATCGTCACGACCCTGCGCACCATTGGGGTGTCGACGCCGATCCTGATGATCAGCGCCCTCTCCGACGTCGACGAGCGCGTGCGTGGCCTGCGTGCCGGTGGCGACGACTACCTGACCAAGCCCTTCGCCTCCGACGAAATGGCCGCCCGCGTCGAAGTGCTGCTGCGCCGCAAAAGCACGGTCAAGGAGTTCGAAACCGCCCTGCGCGTGGCCGACCTCGAACTGAACCTGATCAGCCGCGAAGCCAGCCGCGCCGAACAGCCGCTGAGCCTTTTGCCCACCGAATACAAATTGCTCGAATTCCTGATGCGCAACACCGGGCAGATCCTGTCGCGAATGATGATCTTCGAAGAAGTCTGGGGTTATCACTTCGACCCAGGCACCAACCTGATCGATGTGCACATCGGTCGCCTGCGCAAGAAAATCGATCCACCGGGCCTCACGCCGCTGATCCGCACGGTACGAGGTTCCGGTTATGTCATTGCTGAACCCCTCTAAGGGCTGGCGCTCCTCCAGCAGCCGCTTGCTGGCGCTGTACAGTTCGCTGTTTGTGGCCTGGAGTTGCATCCTCATGGGGGTGCTGTATTACGAAGTGTCGGGGTATCTGGGCGACCTTTCGCGTCACTCGCTGATGCAGCGCCAGCACCTGTTCCAGCGCTTCGACGGCGAAGAACTGGTGGAAGCCCTGACCACCAGCATGACCTTCGACATGAAGGGCGTGGACGCCTACGGCCTGTTCGATGAGCAATTTCGACCGCTGAGCGGGCCGATCCGCGCCGTGCCGCCCGACCTGCCGCTGGACGGCAAGATCCACGCGCTGGCCAATTGTGTCGACTCCAACGACCCGAAACTGCCCAAGGACAGCTGCGACGCCGTCGCGACCCACACCGAAGACGGCCGCTGGCTGGTGCTGGTGCGCGCCAACGGTTCGCTGTTTGGCGTGACCCGCATTATCTGGCATGCCCTGCTGTGGGCGCTGTCATTGACGATTATCCCCGGCGCGGCCGGCTGGCATTTGTTGCGCCGTCGCCCACTGCGGCGTATTCGCGGGATTCAGGCAAGCGCCGAGGCCATCGTCGCCGGTGACCTGACGCACCGCCTGCCGCTGTCCGACCGGCGTGACGAACTGGACATGCTCGCGGCCATCGTCAACGCAATGCTCGACCGTATCGAGAAGCTGATGAACGAGGTCAAGGGTGTGTGCGACAACATCGCCCACGACCTGCGCACGCCGCTGACCCGCTTGCGCGCGCACTTGTACCGCATCAAGCAGGAAGCAGAACAGGACTCGGCCTACGCGGTAAAACTCGACGACGCGATCGCCGAAACCGACACCCTGATGGCGCGCTTTCGCGGGCTGTTGCGCATCTCGGAGTTGGAAGACCACCAGCGCCGCTCAGGCTTCCTGGTAATGGACCCGCTGCCGCTGTTGCGCGAACTGCACGACTTTTACCTGCCGCTGGCGGAAGAAGGCGAATTGCAACTGCGCCTCGAAGTGCCGGATTCGCTGCCGTGGATCACCGGCGACCGCGCGCTGCTGTTCGAAGCCCTGGCCAACCTGTTGAGCAACTCGATCAAGTTCTCGCCACCGGGCGGCGAAGTGATCTTGCGCGGGGTCAATGATGCCGGCAGCACGCGTATCGAAGTGCACGACTCGGGTCCGGGCATTCCGGCAGCGGAACGCGACGCGGTGTTCCAACGGTTTTATCGGGTGGATGAAAGCGACCAGCAAGGCGGCTTCGGGTTGGGCTTGTCGATTGTGGCGGCGATCATCAATTTGCACGGGTTCAAGCTGGAAGTCGGCAGCAGCCAGCAAGGCGGCGCGTGCCTGGTGCTGGAGTGTCGGCAGCAGTTGATGCCCGAAGCCTGAAGAAACCCCGATGATCGTCCCCACGCTCCGCGTGGGAATGCAGCCCAGGACGCTCCGCGTCCCCAACGCGTGACGCAGAGCGTCACAAGAGGCATTCCCACGCAGAGCGTGGGAACGATCATCAAGCCGGGAAGTTAGCCCGCAGCGCCTCAAGCCCACCGCTGTACACCCCGGTAAACAGCTCTTCCACCGCCGCGTCCGTACTCCCCGCCGCTGGGGTAAACACGCCGGACCAAGTGACTTTCGCCGACGCCTCCGTCAACGCCTCAACCTGCAACGTCGCCAGGTAAGCACTCACCGGAAACGGCGACTGCTCGATGGTGTAGTTGTAAGTGCGCGCCACATTATCAAAGCTCTGCAGACGCTCAACCACCACGCCGCCATCCGCCGTTTCCAGATGCCGCACACGCCCGCCGTCACTGGCCTCGCTCTTGACGATAAACGGCAGCCAGTCCGGCAGCGCGTTGAAGCCGCCAATCAATTGCCAGACCTGATCGGCCGAAACCGGAACCTCAATTACAGAAGAAGCTGTCGCCACAATAAATACTCCAAAAAAATAACAAGAATTCAGATCGCCATGCTGTCGACAACACCACCGTCGACGCGCAATGCGGCACCTGTGGTTGTAGAAGACAGGGGTGAAGCAATGTACGCCACCAGGTTCGCCACTTCATCCACATTCGCCGCGCGCTGGATGATCGAGGTTGGCCACGAGTTAAAGCGGCAGAGGTGCGCGCGCCGAAATCAGCTGTGCATCGCGCAGCGCCTGCCAGAAGGCTACCGGAATCTTCTCTGACGTCGCCGCCTGCATCCGCGCCGGTTTCACCCCGCAAATCCCCATGGAGGCCAGCGAACCATTCACGGCGTTGGGCCTGGTGGCCTCGGGGTTGGGCCTGGCGATGGTACAAAAAGGCCTGAGCCGCAACGCCCCGCCCGGCGTGATGCTGCGCGAGTTGCCGTGGCTGAGCTACACCACACCGCTGTGGGCGGCGTGGCATCGGGTCAATTTGCGGCCGTTGGTGGAAACCTTCAGGAAGGTGTTGACTGAGCCCCAGGGTTGATCCGAGGCGCCCCGTAAACCACGGCACGCCCCCTATGCCAGCATCTTCGGCTGCTTGCCGTAGTACATGAGCGTGTCACAGTCTTCGTGGCGATAGGTGTCGTGACGCTCGTAGTAGTTGTACACCACCGAGAGCTTTTGCTCGGTCACCGTCGGCTCGCTGTGGTGCAGGGTTTTGCGGCCCTGCATGATCAACAGCGAGCCTTTGGTGGCGTAGATTCGGCGGTACTGGATCCAGGGTTTTTCCTGGCGGGGGTGATGACGCTCGATCTGCATGCACAGCGGCGCTTCCTGGTTGGTGGTCAGGAACAGCAGGACGGTAATGCCGTTGGTGTCGTAGTGCAGCCCAAGGGTGCCGCCACCGGGCGGATCGGCCCTGATGTTGATATCACAGAGAGGGTACGGCGACACCACGGTGTCGGTGTGGGTGATGAGGCTGATCAGCGGCACTAGGCTGTGGTAGATCGCGGTCAGTTCCGGCACATAACGCCGGATATCGTCGCCGTTGAAAATGTGGTGGTTGTACACGCCACCCAGGTCCGACACCGCATCGGTGCCCGGCCCTTGGTGCTTCACCCAGTCGACGCCCTGCACCGCCATGATACTGTTGACCCGTCTGGCGAGCGTATCGCAGAGCTCATCGGGGATCAGCCCGCCGATGACGGTGGCGAGGTTGTAGAAGTAATCGTGACGGTGTTGATTGATATCGAACATAAGCATCCTCCCTGGACAAAGTTGTGCGGGGCGGAATTTACGTAAAGATTCCAGGGCTGGTAACTAACCGTACGGTCAGTAGTCAACCCGTCGCAAAAGTGCCGTGGAAAAGACCCTTCATCCTTTCCACATCAGCGCCTGTCGGTTACACGCCGCATGCTTCGCGCAGCCGCAACCACACCATGCCCAGCGCCAGCAGCGGCGAACGCAATGCCTTGCCGCCCGGAAAGGTCATGTGCGGCACCTGGCTGAAAATATCCAGGCCCTGGCTGTGACCGGCATGAATGGCCTCGGCCAACAACTTTGCGCACCAATGCGTCACGTTAAGCCCATGCCCGGAATAGCCTTGGGCGTAGAACACATTCGGGTGCTGTTGCAACCGCCCGACTTGGGGAAAACGGTTGGCGGTGATGCCGATCATGCCGCCCCACTGGAACTCAACGGCGGTGCCTGCCAGCTGGGGGAATACCTTGAGCATCTTCGGTTGCATATAGGCAGCGATGTCCGCCGGATCACGCCCGGAGTAGTGGCAGGCGCCGCCGAACAGCAGACGCCGGTCGGCAGAAAGCCGGTAGTAATCGAGCCCGACTTTCTGGTCACACAGCGCCAGGTTTTGCGGGATCAATTGCTCAGCGACGGCTTCGGATAACGGCTCGGTCGCGATGATGTAACTGCCGGCCGGGAGGACCTTGCCGCTCAAGCGTGGCTCAAGTTCCTCAAGATGCGCATTGCACGCCAGCACCAGATTGGCGGCGTGCACCGTGCCACCGGCGCAACGCACCTGCGCGGTGTCACCATGGATCAGTTCCAGTACTTGGGTGTGCTCGAAAATCCGCACCCCGAGGGCTTCTGCCACCTGCGCCTCGCCCAGCACCAGATTCAGCGGGTGCAGGTGCCCGGAGCCCATGTCGACCAAGCCACCGGCATAGGCCGCCGAGTCGACAACCTGATGCATATCCTGTGGGCCGACCAGGCGGGTTTCATGGCCGTATCCAAGCGCCGCCAGGTGTTCCTGCTCGCCCTTGAACGCGGCGAACTGCGCCGGGGTATTGGCCAATTCGCAAAAGCCCCAGCGCAAATCGCAGGCAATGCGGTGCTGACGAATGCGCTCGCCCACCAGCGCCACCGACTCAATACCCGCCCGTTCCAGGTAACCCACGCCCTCCTCGCCCACGTACTTGGCGAACCCCGACACGTCATGGCCGATGCCGCGAATCAACTGCCCGCCGTTGCGCCCGCTGGCGCCCCAGCCGATGCGCCGGGCCTCCAGCAGGATCACCGAGAGCCCGCGCTGGGCCAGCTCGATGGCGGTGTTGACGCCGGTGAAACCACCACCGATCACACACACATCGGCGCTGAGGTCGGCGCCCAGCGATGGGCGCTCAGGCATGGCGTTCGCCGAGGCCCGGTAGTAAGACCGGGCGTGGTCTTGGGACTGGATCATTTATTGGTCTTCACTTTGCTCCAGGCGCGGGTCATCAGGCGCATGGTCGCCGGGGTTGGCGTGGTGGAAATATAGAGTTTGTCGAGCACTTCCTGGGACGGGTACACCTCAGGGTTGTTCACCAGCTCCGGGGCCATGAACGGCTTGGCGGCCGGGTTGGCGTTGGCATAGCCCACCGAGGCACTGACCTTGGCGATCACTTCGGGGTCGAGCAGGTAATTGATAAATGCATGGGCTTCTTTGGGGTTGCTCGCGTCGGCGGGAATCGCCAGCAGGTCGAACCACAGGTTGGAGCCTTCCTTGGGAATCGAGTAGGCGATATTCACGCCGTTCTTGGCTTCCTTGGCGCGGTTGGCGGCCTGGAACACGTCGCCGGAATACCCGAACGCCACGCAGATATCACCGTTGGCCAGATCGGAAATGTACTTGGAGGAATGGAAATAGGTGATGTACGGCCGCAGCGTCAACAGCTTGGCCTCGGCCTGTTTGTAGTCTTCGGCGTTCTCGCTGCGCGGGTCCTTGCCCATGTAGTTGAGGATCGCCGGGAACAGCTCATCCGCCGAATCGAGGAAGGCGACGCCGCACTCGTGCAGCTTCTTGATGTTCTCCGGCTCGAACAACACCGCCCACGAATCGATATGGTCGATGCCCAGCACCTGCTTGACCTTGTCGACGTTATAACCGATGCCATTGGTGCCCCACAGGTACGGCACCGAGTGGGCGTTGCCGGGGTCGTTTTTCTCCAGCAGCTTGAGCAACTTGGGGTCGAGGTTCTTGAAGTTGGGCAGCTGCGAGCGATCCAGCTTGAGGAACGCGCCGGCCTTCACCTGGCGGGCGAGGAAGTGGTTGGACGGCACCACCACGTCATACCCGGTGCGGCCGGCGAGCAGCTTGCCTTCCAGGGTTTCGTTGGAGTCGAACACGTCATAGATCACCTTGATCCCGGTCTTGGCCTGGAAATCGGCCAAGGTGGTCTCGCCGATATAGTCGGTCCAGTTATACACACTGACCGTCGGCGCGGCCTGGCCGGCACTGCTGAACGCCGCCACCAGGGCCAGCGGGAGAAGCTTTTTCACAAGACGCATATCGACACCCCTTTAGTTTTTTAGACGCTCAACAGCAGGAACTCACGCTCCCAGGAACTGATCACCCGCTTGAAATTCTCGTGCTCGGCGCGCTTGACCGCGACGTAGCCGCGCACAAACTTGTCGCCCAGGTACTGCTTGACCGTGTCGCAATCCTCCATCCGCGCCAGGGCGTCTTCGAGGGTGAACGGCAGGCGCAGGTTACGGCGCTCATAAGCGCGGCCTTCGACGGCGGCGCTCGGTTCGATCTGCTCGATCATGCCCAGATAGCCGCACAACAAGCTGGCAGCAATCGCCAGGTACGGGTTGGCATCCGCGCCCGGCAGGCGGTTCTCCACGCGCATTGCGTCGGGGCTGGAGGTCGGCACGCGCAGGCCGACCGTGCGGTTTTCTTCGCCCCACTCGACGTTGACCGGCGCCGAGGTGTCCGGCAGGAAACGGCGGAACGAGTTCACGTTGGGCGCGAACATCGGCAACAGCTTGGGGATGTACTTTTGCAGGCCACCGATGTGGTGCAAAAACAGTCGGCTCATGTTGCCGTCGGCGTCGACAAACACCGGCTTGCCGGTGGCGATCTCCACCACGCTCTGGTGCAGGTGCATGGCGCTGCCCGGCTCATCGGCCACCGGCTTGGCCATGAAGGTCGCGGCCACATTGTGCTTCAGCGCGGCTTCGCGCAGGGTGCGTTTGAACACGGTGATCTGGTCGGCCAGGTCGAGGGCATCGCCGTGGCGGAAGTTGATTTCCATCTGCGCCGGGCCGTCTTCGTGGATCAGCGTATCGAGGTCCAGGCCTTGCAGTTCGCACCAGTCATAGACGTCTTCGAACAGTGGGTCGAATTCGTTGGCGGCGTCGATGGAGAACGACTGGCGACCGGTTTCGGCACGACCGGAACGGCCCACCGGGGTTTTCAGCGGCAGGTCCGGGTCTTCACAGCGCTGGGTCAGGTAGAACTCCATTTCCGGCGCCACAATCGGCTGCCAGCCCTTGTCGGTGTACAGCTGCAGAACCTTTTTCAGCACGTTGCGCGGCGACAGCTCAATCGGGTTGCCCTGCTTGTCAAAGGTGTCGTGGATCACGATGGCGGTGGGCTCGATGGCCCACGGCACCACATACGTGGCGTTGGCCACTGGGCGGCAGATCATGTCGATGTCGGCCGGGTCGAGCAGGTCGTAGTAGATATCGTCGTCGACAAAGTCCCCGGTTACCGTTTGCAGCAACACACTTTCCGGCAGGCGCATGCCTCGCTCATGCAGGAACTTGTTGGTGGGCGCAATCTTGCCGCGTGCGATGCCAGTCAAATCACTGATCACGCATTCGACTTCGGTAATCTTGTGTTCTTTCAGCCAGGCGTGCAGCTGATCGAAGGGGGCGTTCATAAAGACCTCGTCATGGGTTGGGTGCATGCGCCGGCTTGTACTCTCGGCGCATTGAGGTCTATCTTGGGCCAGCCTTGAAACGGCATCTATCCACTTTGCACGAACCACAACGCACCAATAGAGTGCGCACGGATCACCCATGACACAGGCAACAGCTTTGCGCGTACAGGCCTTCACCACCGGTGATGTGGCCGCTCAATGCAGTGCGACACCCGGTTGGGTGCAGCAGTACCAGCAGATGTCCCCAGGGCATTTTGCCGGGCAGATTCGCTACCTCGACCTGCAAGGCGTCGAGGTCTACGAGGAATGCATGAACACCCGCGTGGAGCAGCACTTCAACGCGCCGCCCGGCTCGTTGGCATTCTGTTTCGACGGCAGCGACAACGCGCTGTACATGCTCAATGGCGAAAGCCGCAACACCTGGATCACCCCGGAAAACTACCGCGAAGTGGCTGTGGTGTTCGGCCCGCAATTCGTGCAGCGCCATGGCCTGGATGTGGCGAAACTCGAAGGCCTGTTCATGGCGCCGCTGACCTGCCAGCAGAATGCGCTGTTCACCCGCTGGCTCAGTGGCACCCTCACCCGCCTGGCCGCGACCGTCGACCCGATCAGCCGCGATGCGCTTACCCAGCAACTGCTCGATGACTGTCTGTTTATCCTCGACAACGCCTGCGTATGCCTGGACCGTAGCTCGTTGCAACGGCGCAGCGAAGAACGCCGGTTGATGGCACGTATCGGCGAATGGGCGGCGGACGCGCCGGACGAAACCGTCAACCTGCTGGAACTCGCGCAGATTGCCGGCGTGCCATTGCGCCAATTGCAGCAAGGCTTCAAGACCTACACCGGCATGAGCCCGGCGCAGTGGCTGCGGCTGCGGCGGCTGAATGGCGCGCGGCGCGAATTGCTGACCGCAGCCGACACCACCGTGGCCGAAGTGGCGATGAACTGGTCGTTCTGGCATTTGGGGCGGTTTTCCAACAGTTATCGGGCGCTGTTCCAAGAGCTGCCCAGCGAAACCCTCAAACGCTCTTGCTGAAATGTAATCCCCTGTGGGAGCTGGCTTGCCTGCGATGCAGACACCTCGGTCCATCAGGTACACCGAGTTGATGCAATCGCAGGCAAGCCAGCTCCCACACTTGATGCTGCGACATGACAGAACCCTTCTCAATAACTTGTAAAACCTCACACATACCCCTAGCTTATGCGCCCTCTCCGCCCCGCGCTTATAGGCCCTGCCCCATGGTTTTGCGTTTTCGTCCTGTCGTCACTTCACGTTTCGCCCTCGGCCTGCTGCTCAGCGGTGGCATCGGCAACAGCCTGGCAGCCGAGATAGAACTGCCGGCGGTGAACGTCCAGGGCCAGGATGAGTCCGGGTATCGCGCGGATACCGCCTCGGTCGGCGGCTTCAACGAAGCCCCGCTGCTCGACACCCCCGCCTCGATCACCGTGATCAACGCCGCCATGCTCAAGGACCAACAAGCCCGCCTGCTCAGTGAAGTGCTGCGCAACGATGCCTCGGTTGGCGACAGCTATGCCCCCATCGGTTACTACGAAAACTTCGTGGTGCGCGGTTTCTCGTTGAATGCAGCGAGCAGCTACAAGATCAATGGGCGCACCATCACCGGCGAGCAGAACGTCGCCCTCGAAAACAAGCAGCAAGTGGAAGTGCTCAAGGGCCTGGCGGGCTTGCAGAGCGGGATTTCCGAGCCCAGCGGCGTGATCAACTACGTGACCAAGCGCCCGGAAGATGTGCGCTCAGTGACGGTGTCCACCGATGACCGTGGCAGCGGTTACATCGCCACCGATGTCGGCGGCTGGTTTGGCAGCGAACAGCAGTTTGGCCTGCGCGCCAACGTCGCCCATGAAGACCTTAATTCCTATGTGGAACACGCCAATGGCCAGCGCGATTTTGTGTCGCTGGCCTTCGACTGGAACATCAGCCCCGACGCCGTGCTGCAACTGGATGCGGAGTACCACAACAAACAACAGCGCTCGGTGCCGGGTTATCAGCTGCTGGGCGGCACTGAGGTGCCGCACGATGCGTCGCCGAAGAAACTGCTGGGGCACCAGAGTGGTTCCCATCAGGTGGGAATCGACTCGCTGAACCTTAATGGCAAGTTTGAATACCGCTTCAGCGATCAGTGGAAAGGCAGCGTGAGCGCTGCGCGCAGCAAGGTGGTGATTGATGATTACAGTTCGTTTGCCTGGGGCGGCGACACCCAGGGCGTCGGCAATTACTTCACCCCCGAAGGCAACTACGACATTTACGACTACCGCAGCCCCGACGACACCCGCCGCGACGATGAAGTGCAGGCGGCCATGACCGGGCTGTTCGACACCGCAGGTCTGGGCCATGAACTGACCTTCGGCACCAGCGCGTTTCGCCGTGTGATCGACAAGCGCAAATCAGTCAACGAGTGGATCGGCAGCGGAAACATCAACGAAGACGCCCCGACTTTCACGCCCACCGACAAACCGCTGAACGACAGCCACCGCAACCTCGATAGCCGCCAGTACGGCCTGTTCGTCACCGACCGCATTCGCTTCAACGAGCAATGGCAAACCATTCTTGGCGGCCGCGAAGTGCGTCTGGATGAAAAAGCCTTCGATGAGAACGGCACCGAAGCGCGCCACACCCAGCAATACGTATTCCTGCCCCAAGCCGCGCTGATCTACAAGCCGATTGAAAACATCTCGCTGTACACCAGCTACAGCAAAGGCCTGTCACTGGGCGGCACAGCACCTTGGTTTGCCACCAATCAAAGTGAAACCCTGGCCCCAACCGTCTCACGGCAACTCGAAGCCGGGGTGAAATACGACTGGCGCCGCATCAGCTTCGCCGCCGCCGTATTCCAGACACGCCAAGCCTATCAATACGCAAAACCGGAAGATGGCAAGTTCACCTACGTACAACAAGGCCAACAGAAAAATACCGGCCTAGAACTCTCCGCCAATGGCTGGGCCACCGACCGCCTGCAGATTGCA
Source organism: Pseudomonas sp. MONT-RG-20F-20-E-7-02 (assembly GCF_022662395.1). Classification (NCBI taxonomy): domain Bacteria; kingdom Pseudomonadati; phylum Pseudomonadota; class Gammaproteobacteria; order Pseudomonadales; family Pseudomonadaceae; genus Pseudomonas; species Pseudomonas sp. MONT-RG-20F-20-E-7-02. The sequence goes on along the minus strand of NZ_JAKNQN010000001.1, from coordinate 1,177,817 downwards.
ACGAGCGTGGCGGCGATTCGCGCACGGGTAAACGACAGCGGCACGCCGGACTACGAAGGCCACCAGGCGATCAACGTGCCCAAGCTGCGCGCCAGTGTGTACGCCGATTATGCCTTGCCGTGGGTCAATGGCCTGGCCGTGCTGGGCGGCGTGCAATACACCGCCAAGAAGTACGCCAACCGCACCGGCAATGTGCAGGTGGGGGATTATGCGGTGGTCAATGTCGGCAGTCGTTACACCACCAGGGTTGACGGCTATGAAACGGTGTTTCGCCTGAGCGTCGACAACCTGTTCGACAAGCGCTACTGGCGCGACGCCGGCGAATACATGGGCGATGACTACCTGTTCCAGGGCGCGCCGTTGACGGCGCGCTTGAGTGCATCGGTCAACTTCTAGTTACTTGGGCATCTTGCGAAAGCCCACCGCCAGGCGGTTCCAGCTGTTGATGGTGGCAATGGCCACGCTGAGGTCGACCTGTTCTTGCGCGCTGAACTCGGCGGCGAGTGCGTTGAAGTCTTCATCGGGAGCATGGGTCTGGCTGATCAGCGTCAGGCTTTCGGCCCAGGCCAGCGCGGCGCGCTCACGCGGGGTGAAGAACGGGGTTTCACGCCAGGCGGACACGGTGTACAGGCGGCGCTCGGTTTCGCCGCCCTTGCGGGCGTCGGTGGTGTGCATGTCGAGGCAGAAGGCACAGCCGTTGATTTGCGAGACGCGCAGGCGCACCAGTTCCAGCAGCGGCAGCTCGATAGACAGTTTGCCGACGGCGGTTTCCAAGGCGAGCATGGCTTTCATGGCGTCTGGGGAAGCGGTGTAGAAATCGGTACGGGTTTGCATGGTGATACTCCAGAACGGTGGGGATTGGTCGCTAGAGTAGGCACCGTGGCGGTCATGAGAAATATCCAATTACGGGGAAGATCAGGTAGCCAATGGGTGCCTGCATCGCAGGCAAGCCAGCTCCCACAGAAAAGCGGATCTTCATTGCGTTGAAGTGAGTTATCCCCCAAAAGTCTGCGAAGGCCGGCGCAGCGTCGGATCAAACGGGTTGATCCTTGGCCCGATCGCCGCCGCCTCACGCTTGAGCAACTCCACCACCATCGGTAACCGGCTCGGCCCCAGGCGATCACTGATGGTCGCCACACTCAACGCCGCCACCGCGTGCCCATCGCGGTTGAGGATCGGCACCGCCAACCCCGCCATGCCTTCCAGCACCCCCGTGTTGCGTGCCGCGTAGCCCAGGCGCCGCACATTCTCGACCTCCGAACGCAGCAGCACCTCGTCATACAGGTGAAAGTCCTTGAGCCGTGGCAGGTTGTAGCGGATCACCGTTTCCCGCTCTTCCTCGGGCAAAAACGCCAGGATCGCCAGACTGCCCTGCCCCACGCCGAGTGCCACGCGGCCACCGATGTCGCCGGTAAAGGTGCGGATCGGGTACGGCCCTTCGCTGCGGTCCAGGCAGATCGCATCAAAGCCGCTGCGTGCCAGCAGGAACAAGGAATCGCCCAACGACGCACTCAAGCGCAACATGCTCGGCCGCACCAGGTCGCGCAGGTTGCCGGTCTTGCCCGCGTTTGCCGCCAGGGCGAAGAACTCCAGGCTCAGGCGATAGCGCTTGCTGCGCGCGTCCTGCTCGACCATGCCTTCGTCCATCAGGCTGCGCAACAGACGGTGGGTGGTCGGTTGGGAGAGGCCGACCTGTTGCGCCAACTGGGTCACGCGCTCGCCGCCTTCCGGCACTTCGCCCAGGGTACGCAGCAGCGCGAACAAACGCGACACGCTGCCGGCACCGACTTCTTTGCCGCTGTCATTCCGCTCAGTGGAATCCATAACACTTAATCTCGGTATAAATTCTGGTGAATGAATAAATCTGAAAATAATAGTCCGTTGAGTGAAATTCCATCTTCCGCCCATCCTAGTCTTCGTCCTAATCTGCGTCCACAGGGGCGAAATGAACAACAAACGGCAGCCGACTCAAGATCGAGCGCCAACGCACCGGCAACACCTCATTCGCATCTGCCCAAAACAAAAAAGCGCGTTACGACGCGACTCAAAAAAGGTGGAACGCAGACATGGCATTTCTCCAACTCAACGCCTTGAGCAAACGCTACGGCGCCGTCGATGCGGTGGTCGCCACCGACCTCGCGGTGGAAAAAGGCGAGTTCGTTTCCCTGCTCGGCCCCTCGGGCTGCGGCAAAACCACCACCTTGCAGATGATTGCCGGCTTCGTCGACGTGAGCGGCGGGCAAATCCTGCTCGACGGCCGCGACATCACCCACGCCAAACCCGCCAGCCGCGGCTTGGGCGTGGTGTTCCAGAGCTACGCACTGTTCCCGCACATGAGTGTGCGCGACAACGTCGCCTTCGGCCTGAAGATGCGCAAAGTGCCGGCTGCCGAGATCGCCAGCAAGGTCAAAACCGTGCTGGAACTGGTGCGCCTGGCCCCACACGCCGAGCGCTACCCGCGTGAGCTGTCCGGCGGCCAACGCCAGCGCGTGGCCCTGGCCCGCGCGCTGGTGATCGAGCCGCCGGTGTTGCTGCTGGATGAACCGCTGTCCAACCTCGACGCCAACCTGCGCGAAGAAATGCAGTTTGAAATCCGCCGCATCCAGTGCGCCGTGGGCATCACCACCTTGATGGTCACCCACGACCAGGCCGAGGCGCTGTCGATCAGCGACCGCGTGGTGGTGATGCAGGCCGGGCGCGTCACGCAGATCGACGCGCCGTACACGCTCTACGAACACCCGCGCACGCGCTTCATTTCGGACTTCGTCGGCAAGGCCAACCTGCTGCCCGGCGACTACGACGAACTCGGCACCCCGCAAGTACGCCATGCCAGCGGCGACGGCGAGCTGATCCTGAGCCTGCGCCCGGAAAAAATCACCTTGGTGGCTGCCGGCACTGGTCGCGTGCAAGGCAAAGTCCTCGACAGCTACTTCTTCGGCAGCCAATGGCTGTACCGCGTCCACACCAGCCTCGGTGAAATCACCGTGGTGCGCAGCAACGACGGCAGCGCGCCGCTCGGCTGCGGCGCGGCGGTGGGCCTGGACTGGCACGCCGGCTTGCTGCGCGTGCTGGCGGCAGATGAGGTGCACGCATGAGTCGCGGTTATCTGTTGTCGTTGCCGGCCCTGGCGCTGTTCACCGGGCTGTTGATTCTGCCGCTGATCATGACGCTGGTGCTGTCGTTCAACGTGTTCGACTACCAGGTCGGCGTGAAGGCGGATGAGTGGACCTTCGCCCATTACCTGTCGCTGTTCAGCGATTCTTACTTCTACGAGATCTTCTGGCGCACCTTCTGGATCAGTGCACTGGTGACCTTGCTCTGCGTGGTGATTGGCGTGCCCGAGGCCTACATCCTCAGCCGCATGGGCACACCGTGGCGCTCGATCTTTCTGATTCTGATCCTCACACCGCTGTTGATTTCGGTGGTGGTGCGCGCCTTCGGCTGGAGCTTGCTGCTGGGTGCCGACGGGCTGGTCAACCAAGTGATCCAGGCGCTTGGCGGACGCCCGGTGAAACTGCTGTACACGCCGTTTGCAGTGATCATCGCGCTGGTGCACGTGATGCTGCCGTTCATGATCATTCCGGTGTGGACCTCGCTGCAAAAACTCGACCCGTCGGCGGAACAGGCGGCGCTGTCGCTGGGCGCCAGCCAGGCTACGGTGATGCGCAAGATCGTGTTGCCGCAGGTGATGCCCGGCGTGTTGTCCGGCACCTTGATTGTGTTCGGCCTGGCGGCCAGCTCGTTTGCGATCCCCGGCCTGCTCGGCGGGCGGCGCCTGAAAATGGTTGCCACGGTGGTGTACGACCAGTACCTCTCGGAACTCAACTGGCCCATGGGCGCGACCATCGCGGTGGTGCTGCTGTTGGTCAACCTGCTGATCATGCTGAGCTGGAACCGCATGGTCGAAAGCCGCTACAAAAAGTCCCTGGGGGTTTAAGCGCATGTCCAGAAACGGTCCTTTGGCCCTCGGCTTTCACGGCCTGGTGGTGCTGTTCATGATGGCGCCGCTGGTGGTGGTGTGCCTGGTGGCCTTCACCCCGGAAAACACCTTGAGCCTGCCCACCTCGGGCTTCTCGCTGCGCTGGTTTCGCGCAGTGTTCGAGCGTGCCGACTTTATCCAGGCGTTCTATAACAGCCTGATCCTGGCGTTCACCGCCGCCACCTTGGCCACGCTGATCGCAGTGCCGGCAGCCCTGGCGATCAGCCGTTATCAGTTCCCGGGGCGCAACTTTTTCAGTGCGTTATTCCTCTCGCCGATCATCATTCCGCACCTGGTGCTGGGCGTGGCGATGCTGCGTTTGTTTGCGCTGATGGGTGTGAATGGCAGCTTCACCTGGCTGATGCTCGCCCACGTGGTGATCATCACGCCGTACGTGTTGCGCCTGGTGCTGGCGGCGGCGATTGGCATTGACCGCAGCGCCGAACAGGCGGCGGAGTCGCTGGGCGCCAGCCGCTTTACGCTGTTTCGCCAGATCACCTTGCCGATGATTTTGCCCGGTGTGGCCGGCGGCTGGTTGCTGGCGTTCATCAACAGTTTCGATGAAGTGACGCTGTCGATTTTCGTCAGCTCGCCGGCCACGCAAACCCTGCCGGTGCGCATGTACGTGTACGCCACCGAGTCCATCGACCCGATGATGGCGGCTGTGTCGGCGCTGGTGATTGCGCTGACCGCCGCGACGATGATTCTGCTCGACCGGGTCTACGGCCTGGACCGCGTGCTGGTGGGGAAACATTGATGGCGCTGTTCAAACGACTGGCCGAAACCCAGCGCCCGGCGGTGGCCTTCACCCTGGATGGGCAACCGGCCACGGGCTTGCTCGGCGACACGTTGCTGACCGCCGTGCTGACCTGCGCCGAGCACCTGCGCGGCAGCGATTTCAGCGCCGAACGCCGCGCCGGTTTCTGCCTGATGGGCGCCTGCCAGGATTGCTGGGTGCGCCTGGCGGATGGGCGCCGCGTGCGCGCCTGTTCGACGTTATTGGAAGAAGGCCAGGCGATCAGCCGTGATCCGGGGCGCCACGCATGAAGCCGATTGTGATTGTGGGCGCAGGCCCGGCCGGCATCAGCGCGGCGCGCACCCTGCTCGACCATGGCATCAAGCCTTGCCTGGTGGATGAAAGCCTGCGCGGTGGCGGGCAGATTTATCGGCGCCAGCCTGCCAATTTCCAGCGCTCGGCCAAGCAACTCTATGGCTTTGAAGCCAGCAAGGCCGAGGCCGTGCACCGCACGCTGGATGAGCTGGCGCCATTGATCGACTACCGCCCGCAAACCCTGGTGTGGAACGCCGAGGACGGGCGCCTGGACATGCTCAACGACGGCCGTGCCGAGAGCCTCGAGTATGCGCAGATTATCGTCGCCACCGGCGCCACCGACCGCATTTTGCCAGTGCCCGGCTGGACCTTGCCCGGCGTCTACAGCCTCGGCGCGGCGCAGATCGCCTTGAAGTATCAAGGCTGCGCCATCGGTGAGCGCGTGGCGTTTTGCGGCAGCGGGCCGTTGCTGTACCTGGTGGCGTATCAATACGCCAAGGCTGGGGCCAAGGTGGTCGCGGTACTCGACAGCGCACCGTTCAGCGCGCAATGCCGCGCCTTGCCGGCGCTGCTCGGGCAGCCTGTGACCTTGGCCAAAGGTGTGTATTACCGCGCCTGGCTCACGGCCCATGGCGTTCCCGTGCATCAGGGCGCGACACTCACGCAGATCGATGGCGAGCAACGCGTCAAAGGTATTCGCTGGGGCGAGCACGTCTTGGACTGCGATGCCGTGGCCTTCGCCCATGCCTTGCGCAGCGAGACGCAACTGGCGGATTTGCTCGGCTGTGAGTTTGCCTGGAACAGCTTGAACCGCGCCTGGCTGCCACAACGCGACAGCGCGGGGCGCAGCAGCATCAACGACGTTTACCTGGCAGGCGATGGTGCCGGGATCATGGGCGCCGATGCCGCGCAGATGGCCGGTGAGCGCGCGGCATTGGCGGTATTGGCAGACGCGGGCATTGCCATTGATCAGCGCCGCGCCGCCGTCCTTGAGCAGCAATTGGCGAGCATCCAACGCTTTCGCCATGGCCTGGAAACCGCCTTCCCCTTCCCCGAGAACTGGGCCGCGCAGGCGCCGGATGCGCTGATCCTGTGTCGCTGCGAGGAAGTCAGCGTCGGCGATGTGCGCGCCGTGGTGGATGAAGGCCACTGGGAAATCAATCGGGTCAAAGCCCATTGCCGCGTTGGCATGGGCCGCTGCCAGGGGCGCATGTGCGGGTTGGCGGCGGCGGAAATTGTCGCTGAACGCAGTGGCCGTGAAGTTGAAAACGTCGGGCGCCTGCGCGGCCAGGCGCCGATCAAGCCGCTGCCGTTTGGCGTGGAGGTGCAGCCATGATCGACGCGATCGTATTGGGCGGCGGCATCGTCGGCGCGTCGGCGGCGTTGATGCTGGCGCACAAAGGTCAGCGCGTGGCGTTGGTGGAGCGCGACTTTTGCGGCTCGCATTCCAGCGGTGTGAACTACGGCGGTGTGCGCCGTCAGGGTCGGCCCTTGCATCAATTGCCGTTGTCGCAGCGCGCTCACCAGCTGTGGGCGGACTTGCCGGGGTTGATCGGCATCGACGGCGAGTACGTGCGCTCCGGGCATTTGAAGTTGGCGCGCAGCCATGCGGATTTTGCCGCGCTGCAAACCTATGCCGAGCACACCCGAGGCTTTGGGCTGGGCTTGCAGTTGCTGGATCACGCCGAGCTGCGCGCGCGGTTCCCGTGGGTCGGCGATATCGCGGTCGGCGCTTCATTGTGCCCTGAAGACGGGCACGCCAACCCGCGTCTGGTGTCGCCGGCCTTTGCCCGCGCTGCGCAGCGTCATGGCGCCGATGTCTACGAGCAGGCCGAAGTGATTCGAATCGAACACGACGGCCAGCAATTCCAAGTGCATTGCGCCAACGGCCTGCACCTGCAGGCGCCATGGCTGCTCAACTGTGCCGGCGCGTGGGCCGGCAGCGTTGCCGCGCAATTTGGCGAACCGGTGCCGATCACCTCGGCGCACCCGGCGATGCTGGTGACCGAGCCACTGCCGGTGGTGATGAACGTGAGCACCGGGGTTGAAGGTGGCGGGATTTACGCGCGCCAGGTCGCCCGTGGTAATTGCATCCTCGGCGGCGGCCGTGGCTTTGCGCTGGGCCCGCTGACGGCGCGTCCGGGGCAGGCGGCGGTGCTGCAGATTTTGCGCAACGCCGGCGAGTTGTATCCGTTTCTCAAGGGTGCCCAGGCCATTCGTACCTGGAGCGGCACCGAAGGTTACTTACCCGATCATGAACCGGTGATCGGCCCCAGCAGCACCCAACCTGGCCTGCTCCACGGTTTCGGCTTTGCCGGCGCCGGGTTCCAGCTCGGCCCGGCGGTCGGTGAAGCCCTGGCAGAGATCGTCTGCAGCGGGGCCAGCCGCCAACCCATCGAAGCGTTTTCCATCCGTCGTTTCCAAGCCTGAGAGGAAAAACACCCATGCACACACGTATCGCGCTGTCCTGCTTGACCCTCGCGTTGCTCGCCTCCACCGCGCATGCTGCGCCCACGCTGTACCTGGGCATGAACGGCGGCACCATGGAGCGGGTGTACGCCGACAAGGTGCTGCCCGCGTTCGAAAAGGCCAATAACGTCAAGGTGGTGATCGTGCCCGGCACCTCGTCGGACATCCTCGCCAAGGTCCAGGCCAACAAAGACAACCCGCAGATGCACGTGATGTTCCTCGACGACGGCATCATGTACCGCGCTATTTCCATGGGCCTGTGCGACAAGCTCACGCCGAACCCGACCCTGGAGCAGATCCCGGCCAAGGCCAGAATCAAGGACGAAGCCGTGGCCGTGACCCTGGGCGTCACGGGCCTGGGCTACAACGCCAAGATGTTCAAGGAGAAAGGCTGGGCGGCGCCCACCTCGTGGATGGACCTGGCCGACCCGCGCTTCAAAGACAAGGTGGTGTTCCAGTCCCTGGCCTCCTCGACCTTCGGCCTGCACGGTTTTTTGATGTTCAACCGCATCCAGGGCGGCTCCGAGACAAACGTGGAGCCGGGCTTCAAGGCCTGGCCAAAAACCATCGGCCCTAACGTGCTGGAATACATCGCAAGCTCGGCGAAGATCTCGGAGATGGTGCAAACCGACGAAGCCGCGATCTTCCCGCTGACCCCGACCCAGGTCACCACGCAGAAACTGCTCGGCATCCCGATGGAATATGCGCAACCGAAGGAAGGCGCCGTAGTGCTGAACGTGGCCGAATGCGTGATCGCGCGTAACGACCAACCGGAACTGGCACAGAAACTTGCGGCCTTCTTGCTGACCGCCGAAGCCCAGGCGCCGGCGTTGGAGGAAGGTGACCAGATTCCGTCGAACCCGACCACGCCGACCACCGATAAAACCCGCGCGCGGGTGGAGGCCATGCAGGGTTACCTGCAGACGGCGATTTCGATCGATTGGGACCAGGTGAATCAGGCACGACCGGAGTGGAATGCGCGCTGGAGCCGCTCGATCGAGCGCTGATGATCGTTCCCACGCTCTGCGTGGTAACGCCGCCTGGGACGCTCCGTGTCCCATCACACGAGTGACGCGGAGCGTCACGGGATGCATTCCCACGCGGAGCGTGGGGACGATCACTTGGGACCAGATCAGTCAGGCCTGATGATCGTTCCCACGCTCTGCGTGGTAACGCCGCCTGGGACGCTCCGCGTCCCGTCACACGAGTGACGCAGAGCGTCACGGGATGCATTCCCGCGCGGAGCGTGGGGACGATCAGGGGGTAATCGGCAGCGCGCGTTTGTGCGCGGTCTTGCTGTAGGCGCCTTCCACAATCGCCCTCACCCGCTCACTCACCGGCTCGCCCATCAAGTAGGCATCGATCTCGGCATAGGTGCAGGTGTAGGCATGCTCGTCCAACTTGCCCGGGGCCAAGTCTTCCAGGTCGGCGGTCGGCGGTTTGTGTACCAGGTTGGCCGGTGCGCCAAGCGATGCGGCCAACAGGCGCACCTGGGTCTTGGTCAGGCCCGACAACGGTGCCAGGTCACAGGCGCCGTCGCCGAATTTGGTGAAGAACCCCATCAACGCTTCGGCGCCATGGTCGGTGCCGACCACCAAACCGTTGTGCAGGTTGGCCACGGCGTACTGCGCGATCATCCGCGTGCGTGCCTTGACATTGCCCTTGATGAAGTCCACATGGGCGGCGCTGGTTTCAGTGGCGGTGAGGCTGGCCATCAGGCCGTCGACGCTGGCGGCGATGTTCAGGGTGTCGATATGGTCCGGGGCGATAAAATCCAGCGAGGCCTGGGCATCGCTTTCATCGGCCTGAGTCTTGTACGGCAGACGCATGGCGATAAACCGCGCAGGGTAGTCTTCGCCACGCAACTGCTCCACGGCCAACTGGCACAAGCGGCCCGCCGTCAGGGAATCGACACCGCCGCTGATGCCCAGTACCAGGGCCTTGCAACCGGAATGGCGCAAGGTGGTCTTGATGAAGTCGATACGCCGTTGAATCTCCTGCGGCTCCCCGCCTTTGACCAGCTTACGGTTGATATTCAGTTCCTGTGCGATACGTTCTTGCATGTCACACCTCCACATTGCCGACATTGAACACCTTCGCCGCGTACTGCAAAAACGAGGCGTCTTCGCAGACGTTCTTGATCGGGTCATCGGAAAACTTCACCACCGGCTCGCCGTGCACGCGCACCAGCTTCATGACGATACTCAGCGGCTCCACACCCTCGACATCGCAGGCCAGACTGGTGCCCATGCCAAAGCCGAACCTGGCCTTGCCACGGATGTGCCGCAGGATCGGCAGGCATTTTTCGAAGTTCAGGCCGTCGGAAAACATCAGGTCCTTGGTCATCGGGTCGATGCCCAGCTGTTTGTAGCGCGCCAGGACTTTGTCGGCCCAGGCGATAGGGTCACCGGAGTCCTGACGCAGGCCGTCGTAGAGCTTGGCGAAGTACAGGTCGAAATCCTTGAGGAAAAAATCGGTGCTGATGCAGTCGGTCAAGGCGATGCCGAGGCGACCACGGTATTCGCGCACCCAGTTTTCCAACGCCGCGTTCTGGCTTTCGCGCAGGCGCCCCAGTTGCTGGTGCACCATCAGCCATTGGTGGGCCATGGTGCCAATCAGTGGCAGGTCGAATTCGTAGGCCAAGTGGGCGTTGCTGGTGCCGATGAATTGGCCAGGAAAGTCACGGCGCATGATGTCCACCACTTCACGCTGGGCCTTGAACGACAGGCGCCGGCGCGTGGAGAAGTCGGAAACGCGCAGGTCGGCCAGCTCGTCGCGGCTGAGGTTTTTCTCCAGCCAGTCGAACTTCTGGTAGAGCTTGCGGGTGACGTCTTCGAGGCTCACGTCGGGGTATTTGTCGCGGTTGCGCAACTCGCTGACCAGCGCCAGCACCGGCTGCTCGAACATGATGCAGTGCAGCATCGGCCCGACCACGCGGATGTTCAGTTGGCCGTCGACTTCGCTGACATGGATGTAGCGCAGGTTGAAGCGGAACAGGCCCAGAAAGCGCTCGTAATCCGGAGTCAGGTATTCGCGAAAGCGTGGGTTGAACAGAAAGCGCAACTCGCCTTCGCGCATGTGCAGGCCGGCGAGTTTTTCCAGTTCGTCGCGCAACTGCGGGATCAAGTGGCCGAGTTTTTCCTTGGAACGGACGATGAAGTTGTATTCGACGTCGACATTCGGGTGCTGGTGCAACACGGCCTGCATCATGGTGAAGGTGTAGTAGTCGGTGTCGAGCAAGCCTTGAATCACCGGAGACTCGTAGTCGTAGGCACTTTCCATGGTGTTTCTCCTTAACGCGTGGCCATCGCGGCCAGTTCTTCGCGGGTGCTGCTGATGACAGCACCGGCCTTGAGCAACTCATTCACCGCCTGTACGCCGCCCTCTTCGCTGATACCTCGGCAAGCCGGCAAGTGCAGGACCACCTCCAGGCCAGCCTTGAGCAGTTGCAACGCGGTGGTCTTGACGCAGTAGTCCAGGGCCAGGCCACCGACGATCACGCGGCGCACGCCTTGGGCTTTCAAATACTCGATGACGCCAGTCGACAGTTTGTCGTGCAGGTCGTGGTAGCAGGCACCGTAGGGGTGCAGGTCGGGTTCCACACCTTTCCAGATGAAGTAGTCGTAGTCATACGGCGTGGGCAGTTCATCCAGCAAGGTAAACCCTTCAGTGCCCGGCACGCAGTGGCTGACCCAGGTGACATCGGCGTGAGCAAGGCCAGTGGGCTGCAGCATCTCGCTGTGCTGCGTGACCACCCACGGGGCATGCGGGGTGTGCGCGTCTTTGCTGCCGACGCGATGCCCGGCCAGGCTGGCCATGTAGTTGAGCTCGGCACCGATCTGATCACCGCCCACCACCGGCAATTCGTTGGGGCACAGCGGCGTGAAGCTCTTCTGGGCATCGACGTCGAATGAAGCAATGGCAGTTTTCGCGAGGGTCATGGCGGTTCTCCTGTGGCCTGGAAAAAAAAGTACACGTCATGTACTTTCATTGCAAGAAACATTTAGTTATCTATGCTGGAGCCAGTACATGACATATCTGTTCGATCCGTTAGACTGTGCGCCACCGCTGTTCAGAAGGATGTCACATGCCACTTAGCGCCTACCTCCACACCGTCGACCTGTGCGTGCTGTTCTATTGCCGCGCCTCGGGGGAATTGAAGCTGCTGCTGAACAAGCGCGAAGCCGAGCCCTTTGCCGGGCATTGGGCGTTACCGGGCGTGGTGGTGAATGGCGGCGTGCAAGATCTGAGCCTCAAGGATGCGGTGGAGCGCTTGCGGGCGAGTGACAAGGTCGGTTTTGAGCTGGCCTGGAGTGAGCAAGTCGGCACCGTGGGCGACGCGTTTCGCGACCCGCGCTGCTGGTCGTCATCCACGTACTACCTGGCGATTGTGGCGCAAGCGCCGGCGCTGGCTGAGCATCAAGGCTGGTTCGCGCTGAAGGCGGTGGCCGATGGCGGTATCAAGTTGCCGTTCGATCACAACCTGATCGTCGCCGCGGTGCAGGAGCGGCTGTTGTCCAAGTCGCTGTACAGCAATGTGCCGCTGATGTTTTTGGGCGATGAATTCAGCGCGCCGGAAGCGACCACGATCTTTTCTCTGGTGCTGGCACGGCCGGTGTTGAAGACCAGTATTCGCCAGCGTTTGTTGAAGCTGACTGAGGCAGGGTATTTGCGTGAGACGGGGCGCAAGAAGCAAGGCGATGGCGGCCGGCCCCAGGCGACGGTGGAGAACTTGAAGCCTGGGGAAGTGTATTTCTTTGATCGCAGTTTTGCCGAGTAGCCTGGCACTTAAGAACAACAAAGATCCAATGTGGGAGCTGGCTTGCCTGCGATAGCGGTGGGTCAGACCCTAAAGCTGTCACTGACAGACCGCTATCGCAGGCAAGCCAGCTCCCACATTCTTAATCGATGCTCGGCTTTAGTTCATCCAGTTGCCGCCATCGACGTTGTAGGTCTGGGCCACCACATAGTCGGCGTCTTTCGACGCTAGAAAAATCGCCATCCCCGTCAAATCCTCCGCCGTGCCCATCCGCCCGAACGGCACCTCCGCCCCTACCCGTTTCTTCTTCTCGCCCGGCGCCAACCCTTCATGCCTGGCAAACAACGCGTCCACGCCATCCCAGTGCTCGCCGTCCACCACGCCGGGCGCGATGGCGTTGACGTTGATGCCTTGCTTGATCAGGTTCAGCCCCGCCGATTGCGTGAGGCTGATCACCGCCGCCTTGGTCGCGCAGTAGATCGCCACCAACGGCTCGCCCCGCCGCCCGGCCTGGCTGGCCATGTTGATGATCTTGCCGCCATGGCCCTGGCTGATCATCTGCCGGGCGGCGGCCTGCAGGGTGAACAGCGTGCCGGCGACGTTGATCGAGAACAGCCGTTCGTAGCTGTCGCGAGTGATGTCGACAATCGGCGCCAGGTCAAACAGCGCGGCGTTGTTGATCAGGATGTCGAGCTTGCCGGCATGGCTAACCACGGCGGCAATCGCGGCATCGATGGAGGCCTGGTCGGTGACGTCCATTGCGACGGCATACGCCTGCGGGCCCAGCTCAGCCGCTGTTTCCTGGGCGCGTTGCAGGTTGATGTCGGCGATGGCAACGGTTGCACCCTCGGCGATATAGGCCTGGGCAAAGGCGCGGCCGATGCCGCGCGCCGATCCGGTGATCAGCGCGCTCTTACCTTCGAGTCGTTTCATGCAGAAGTCCTGTTTATTTGGGGTAGCCGGCGCGTTTCATTTCACGCTCGGTGGTGGACTGAGCTTCCAGCAACGCCTGGTCAACCGTCATGCCGCCGGTAAGCGCCGCCGAGAACAGCTTGCCGACCGAGGTGCCGATGGCCTGGAATTCCGGGATGGTCACGTACTGGATGCCCACGTACGGCACCGGTTTGGCCGAGGGGTGCGCAGGGTCGGCGTGCTTCATCATCTCCAGCGTCACCTGGGCAAACGGCGCGGCTTTCATGTAGGCCTCGTTGTAGGTGGACTGGCGGGTGCCTGGCGGTACGTTGGTGATGCCTTCTTTATCGGCGACCAGCTGGATGTAGTCCTTGGAGGTTGCCCAGGTGATGAACGCCTTGGCAGCGTCTTTGTGCTTGGAGGTCGCCGGAATCGCCAGGGACCAGGCGTACAGCCAGGAGGAGCCTTTGTCGGTGACTTCAGTCGGTGCCGCTGCAAAGCCTACGTCGTCGGCGACCTTGCTCTGGCTTTTGTCGGTGGTGAAAGAGCCGGCGACGCTGGCGTCGACCCAGATCGCGCATTTGCCGCTGTTGAACAGCGCCAGGGTTTCATTGAAACCATTACTGGAGACGCCGGGCGGGCCGTAGTTTTTCAGGGTGTTGACGTAATAGTTGGCCGCCGCCGTCCACTCGGGGCTGGTCAGTTCCGGCTTCCACTGTTCGTCGAACCAGCGCGCGCCAAAGGCGTTGGCCATGGTGCTCAGCAGCGCGATGTTCTCGCCCCAACCGGCCTTGCCGCGCAGGCACATGCCGTATTGGCCTTTGTCTTTTGCCGTGAGCTTGGCGGCGAACTCTCCGAGCTGGGTCCAGGTCGGGTGCGCGGGCATGCTCAAGCCGGCCTGTTTGAACAAGTCGGTGCGGTAATAGGTCACGGTGCTTTCGCCGTAGAACGGCAAGGCGTACAGGGTGTTGTTGACCGACAGGCCCTGGCGCACTGCCGGGAAAATATCCTCGGCGTCGTAGTCGGCGGGCAGTTGGGTCAGGGGTTCAAGCCAGTGCTTGGCGCCCCATAACGGCGTCTCGTAGGTGCCGATGGTCAGCACGTCGAACTGGCCGCCCTGGGTGGCGATATCGGTGGTGAGGCGCTGGCGCAGCACGTTTTCTTCCAGCACCACCCAGATGAGCTTGATGTCCGGGTGCTGCTGCTCAAAGACCCTGGACAGGCGCTGCATGCGGATCATGTCGCTGTTGTTGACGGTGGCAATGGTGACGGTATCGGCGGCGTAGCTGGGCATGGCCAAGGCCAGGCCGGACAGCAGGAAAAGCGCTTGCGGGAGCTTGAACATGGCGGTTTCCACCTGTTGTTTTTGTTGTTGAGCGCCGATTACAGCAGCTTGGCCCGGCCCTCACAAACGCGTGGCGAATGCTCGGCTGATACTTTTTTAACCTGGGCTACAGGATCAAAAAAGTATCAGTGCCAGGCGAAACCGGGGGTAGCGCGCCCGTTGTCAACCGGCGTATTTTGCAGTGATTCCATAAGTAAAAGAGGCATCAGCATGCCCATCAACCGCGCCAAGCTGTTCGAGCATCGCCCTGCCGAACTTGAAGTCATCCTGCCCGAGCCCGACCAGTGTTTTCGCTGGTTCGAACACGACTACCCGTATGACCTGGCGCGCTGGAACCATCACCCTGAATTCGAAATCCACCTGATCCGCCAAGGCAGCGGCAAGCTGGTGGCGGGCGACTATATCGGCGCGTTCAGTGCCGGGCATGTCGCGCTGATCGGCCCGGATTTGCCCCACGACTGGATCGGCGAGCTGGCCCCCGGTGAATACCTGACCGGCCGCGACGTGGTGCTGCAATTCGACGGCGCCGCCCTCCTCGCCCTGCGCAACACCCTGCCGGAACTCGGCGACTTGCAGCCGCTGTTCGAACTCGCCCGGCGCGGCCTGCAATTCAGCGGCGACACTGCCGTGCACGCCGCGCGCTTGATGGAAGACATCGGCAACGCCCACGGCCTGCAACGGCTGATCCTGTTCCTGCAACTGCTCAACACGCTCAAAAACGCCCCGGCAACCCACGTGCAGGCGCTGGCCAGCCCCTGCTACGCGCCCACCCTGGATGCACGCAGTGCCGAGCGCATCAACAAAGCCTTTGATTACCTGATGACCGAACTGACCGGCGACGTGCGCCTGTCGGTCATCGCCCAACAGCTGGAGATGAGCGAGCCGGGCTTTTCGCGTTTCTTCAAGCGCAACACCGGCCACGGTTTTATCGACCTGATGCGCAAGTTCCGCGTACAGCGCGCCTGCCGGCTGTTGCTGCAAAGCGACATGTCAGTGGCGGACATTTGCTTTGAAGTGGGCTACGCCAACCTGTCCAACTTCAACCGGCATTTTCGCATCGAGATGCACCAGACGCCGAGCGAGTATCGGCGCGAAACAGCGATGCATTTGTTTAACCGCATCGAGAAAATGACACCCAGTCATTTTTGATCAAAAGGTCGATTAATTTCGCTTTTTTCCCTTTTATTCAAGCCATTGAGCAAAGTTGGTACAGCCTGTGCAAACGTTTGCGGAACGAACTTGGTCGGCAAGTTCTCCTTCACCCGAGGAATCGGGTCTAACCGCGTACGAATAGGGATTTTCAATGCACCCCACCTCAAGGCGTCCTGCTTCCTTTGGTGTTTCCTTGCTACTGGCCGCCGTTACGGGAGTACTCAGCGCACCCATTTTGGCGCAGGAAAAACCCGCCGATGACTCAGCACAGGGCGAAACCCTGGCCCCGGAAGCCAGCCCGACAAAAAAAGGCGCGTACCTGTCGGAATGGTTTAACCAGGACCTGACGCTGATCGGCAGCAAAGACATCAGCTTCGGCCCCAAGCCGCAAGATGACGTGTACCTGGAATACGAATACTTCGGCCGCAAGGGCCCGTTCGAGTTGTACGGTTATATCGACGTGCCGAAGATTCTCGGCATCGGTAACAGTAATGACAAAGGCGCGTGGGACCATGGCTCGCCGGTGTTCATGGAGCACGAGCCGCGCATCTCCATCGACTACCTGGCGGGGCGCAGCCTGGCCATCGGGCCGTTCAAGGAATGGTATGTAGCGTTTGACTGGATCTACGACCACGGCAGCAACAAGTCGAACCGCGCCAATACCCTGTACAGCGGCTTGGGCACCGACATCGACACGCACTCGCGGGTCAACCTGTCGGCCAACTTCTATGGGCGTTACCAGTGGGAAAACTATGGCGCGAGCAATGAATACCAGTGGGATGGCTACCGCGCGCAAATGAAGTACATCGTGCCCATCAGCAAGTTCGACAACGGCGCGTCGCTGACCTACATCGGCTTCACCAACTACGATTTCGGCTCGGACCTGCACAAGGACAACCCGGCACGCACCGCCAATTCCGTGGTGGCCACCAACGTGCTGTTGTACTCGTTCACTCACCTGCGCTTCACCCTGGTCGGCCGTTACTTTCACAACGGCGGCAACTGGGAAGACGGCAGCGAGCTGAATTTTGGCGAAGGCAACTTCCGCGCCCGTTCGGACGGTTGGGGTTATTACGCCGGTGTCGGCTACCAATTCTGATCAAGGAGTATTAGATGAAAGTGTTTACTCGACTCTCGCTGGCTATTGGCTTGGCGTTTTTGCCCCACGTCGTGCTTGCCGATACGCCTGCACCGATCAAGCCCAAAGTGATGCTGATCACCATGTTCGCCCCCGAGGCGCAAACTTGGATCGATCGCCTGGAACTCAAGCAGGAAGTACGCGTGCCGGGCCTTTCCGCCGAATACCCGGTGATCCGCTGCAACACCCAGGACGTGTGCCTGCTGGTCACCGGCATGGGCCAGACCAACGCCGCCGCGTCCACGCTGGCGTTGGCCTTGTCGCCCAAATTCGACCTGCGCCAGAGCTACTTTTTGATTGCCGGGATTGCCGGTATCAGCCCCAAACACGGCACCATCGGCACCGCCGCGTGGGCGCATTACCTGGTGGAATTCGGCACCCAGTGGGAAATCGACTCGCGCGATGCGCCTAAAGACTGGCCGACCGGCTACATCGGCATCAACACCAAAGGCCCCAACGAAAAACCGCCGCTGGACTACAAGACCGAAGTGTTTGAGCTCAACCCCAAGCTGCAAGCCAAGGCGTTTGCCCTGTCGCACAAGGTTGAGCTGACCGAAAGCAAGGAGTCCAGCGCCTGGCGCAAACACTACCCGGCCGCCCCGGCCAACCAGCCGCCGCAGGTCACCCAGTGTGACACCCTGGCGGGCAACACCTGGTTCTCCGGCACGCGCCTGAGCGAACGCGCCGAGGTCTGGACCAAATTGCTCACCGACAACAAAGGCGAGTACTGCACCACCCAGCAGGAAGACAACTCCACCTACGAAGCCCTGCTGCGCGCCAGCCTCGAAGGGTTGGTGGATATCCAGCGCCTGGCCGTGGTGCGCGCGGGTTCGGACTTTGACCGGCCGTACCCTGGCTACAGCGAGGTGGACAACCTGCTGAAATATGCCGACCAAGGCGGGTTTGTGCCGGCGCTGGAGAACCTGTATCGCACCGGCAATCCGCTGGTACAGGCAATCCTCAAGAACTGGTCCGCCTGGGAAAAAGGCGTCCCCGAAGCCTGATAAAAATCAAACTGTGGGAGCGGGCTTGCCCGCGATAGCGATCTGTCAGTCAGAGACTTATTGACTGATGCGCCGCCATCGCAGGCAAGCCAGCTCCCACATTTTTTCGACCGCGTTAACAATCCTTATGCCGCCGGATGGGCCACATTCAGCGCCTTATCCACCAACAACTGCACCCCTTCCAGCATCCGACAGATGCCCAGCGCGACATTACGTTGCGAGCCCTCGATTTCAAACGCCATATGGTTAGCAATCTCGCTGATGGACGCCAAATCCTGGGAAGCATTGACCAGCAAGGTTTCCGTGCCCAGATCGGCGCGCACGGTGAAGAGCCCGTCGGTGGGTTCGGGGATGGGTTTTCCGGGGTTGAGGTAGTGGTTGATCGCGCGGTAGGCCACTTCGTGCAGGGTGCTGGTATCGAAGTCGGGTTGGCCTGGGGGGTTGGGGCTGTCTTTGATCATGGTGGAACTCCGTCGACAAGTGAAGCTGCCAACGCTCGCGGTCAAGCGAGTTAAGGTGGCAGCTGTACGCGGGTTGACCGACCGGTTGTCAACGAACCCGGCATACCCAAAGGTATCCCGCGCACAACTGCCGCGACACAATACCTCAGGCATAAAAAAAACGCCTGAGATAGGTACAGGGCGAAGCGTTTCGTTAACAAGGTCGGACGGTCAAATCCGGTCGCTGAATTGGCAGCGACGGCAGTGAGGTTAGTCAGCGCCCTTCCGACCGACAACCTGAAACCTTTGTGGGAAACGTCTGATCGAGCGTGCCTCCTGAAACCCAATGAAGATCAAACTGTGGGAGCGGGCTTGCCCGCGATAGCGATCTGTCAGTCAGAGACTTATTGACTGACCCACCGCTATCGCAGGCAAGCCAGCTCCCACATTTTTTTCGACCGCGTTAACAATCCTTATGCCGCCGGATGGGCCACATTCAGCGCCTTATCCACCAACAACTGCACCCCTTCCAGCATCCGACAGATGCCCAGCGCGACATTACGTTGCGAGCCCTCGATTTCAAACGCCATATGGTTGGCAATCTCGCTGATGGACGCCAGGTCCTGGGAAGCATTGACCAGCAAGGTTTCCGTGCCCAGGTCGGCGCGCACGGTGAAGAGCCCGTCGGTGGGTTCGGGGATGGGTTTTGCGGGGTTGAGGTAGTGGTTGATCGCGCGGTAGGCCACTTCGTGCAGGGTGCTGGTATCGAAGTCTGGTTGGCCTGGGGGGTTTGGGCTGTCTTTGATCATGGTGAAGGTCCTATGATTGAGTGGAGCTGCCAACATTCGCGGTCAAGCAAAGAGGGAGGCAGCTGTACGCGGGTTGACCGACCGGCAATCAAAGGAAATCCGGCATACCCGAAGGTATCCCGCGTACAGCCACCGCAACACGATACCTCAGGCGTAAAAAAAACACCTGAAATAGGTTTTTGCCGTAGCAGTACTTCAATTAATCGGACGGTCAAATCCGGTCGCTGATTTGGCAGCGACGGCAGTGAGGTTAGTCAGCGCCCTTCCGACCGACAACCTGAAACCCTTGTGGGAAATGTCCGAACCAAACCAGTTCCCAAAGCCTAATGCAGATCAAACTGTGGGAGCGGGCTTGCCCGCGATGGCGGCCTTTCAGGTAAAAAACTGTTGGCTGACCCACCGCTATCGCAGGCAAGCCAGCTCCCACATGTTGAGCTCAGTACATCAGGTAAATGTGTGCACTCGGTCAAATGTGGGAGCTGGCTTGCCTGCGATGGCATCTACTGGTTATGGCTGATGTACCGAGTTGTCTGCATCGCAGGCAAGCCAGCTCCCACATTTTTTCACCGCATCAAGGCAGGAAGATGATCTTGTCCGCACTGCCCTTGTTCACTTCCTCGTAGAACTGCACGCCATCCGCCAACGCGACTTCACGCAAGCCGGTAGGCAGTGGCAACGTCCCTTCATCAAAGAAGCGCCCAAACTGCTCCAGCATCACCGCGCACTGCTCGCAGTTGTAGAGCAACGAGTTGATCCCCACCACCGAACCGCCTTTGCGATACAGCGCCAACGCCGGCAGTTGCACATGCCCATCCACCGGGGCGGCAATGATTGCAATGCGGCCAAACGGCGCCAGACCGGCGACCGCCGCCGGCAACCAGAAACCGGTGGTGTCGAAGATCACATCCGCGCCGCCCTTGAACACGGCGTTAACCTGCGCGCCCAATTCTTCCGGTTTGCCCAGCGTGATCGCGTCAAACCCTTGAGCCTGCAGCACCTCAACCTGATCGGCCTTGCGCACCGCCGCCAGCACCTGCGCACCGCGGATTTTCGCCAATGCCAGGGCTGCGCTGCCCACGGCGCCATTGGCACCAATCACCAACAACCGCGTGCCTTTGGCGACACCGCTACGCTCCAGGGCATCCCACGCGGTGGTGTATGGCACGCCAAGGCTGGCGGCCTGGGCGAAGCTCAAGTGGGTTGGCTTATGCGCAACGCCCTTGGCCGACACGGTGAGGTATTGAGCGTGGGAGCCGTCAGCAAAAAAGCCCAGGTCTCGGCCGGTGCCCCACACTTCTTGACCGACCAGTTCCTGCGGCCCCTCGACCACAACCCCGGCGAAATCCCGACCAGGAATCCGTGGCAACGTGGTGTAGGGAAAACGCCCGAGCACGTTCTTAACGTCGCTGGGGTTCAGGCCAGCAGCTTTGACCTGCACCAGGACTTCACCGGCAGCCGGCACCGGCCTGGCAACGTCAACGAAACTCAGGGCGGCGAGGTCGCCGGTGGCGGAAAATTGCAGTGCTTTCATGGCCAATATCCATTGAAGGGAAACAGGGAATCAGAACAACCAACCGCTGACCCACTCGCGCCCCATGGGCCAGAGTTTTTCGCCGAGCAACATGCCCATCAAGCCGACCAGGGCAATGGCGGGCGGTGCGGGTGAGCGGAAGTCCAAGGCGCCGTAGATCACGCCGACAAACAGGCCGATGGCGAGGGAAATCAGGTAGTTCATGGGGGCGGCGCCTTGTAGGTTGATGGGCTCAGTGTAGTGAGCGCATGCCTGAAGCATCGGCCAAGTGCTTCAGGATTTCGGCCAAACCCTCAACCCGCGTAGTGCGACGGCGCCACGCCGAGTTCACGGCGGAACATGTCGCTGAAGCTGCTCGGCGAATACCCCAACGACCGCGCAATGCCGCTGACCGACTGGCCCTGGATCAGCTCCGCCACGGCCGTGGCCAGTTGCACCTGGCGGCGCCATTCGGCAAAGCCCATGCCGAGGTGGTTCTGGAACAGCCGCGCCAGGGTGCGCACGCTGGCCCCGGCCGCCTCGGCGTGTTGCTCGAACGGGATCTCCAGCGACGGCGCCGCCATCACCGCCTGGCAAGCGTTGACCAGACGGCGGTCGGCGTCGACCGGCATGGCGATGCGGATCTGCGAGCGGCGTGCCCGCTGCAATTCCAACAGGGCCAGGCCGACCACCGCGTCGTAGTACGCCACCTCGCCGTTATCGCCCTGATCAACCAAGGCGACGATCAGCTCGCGCAACAGCCCACCCACTTCAATCACCTGCACCTGGCTGTCCAGCGTCGCCGCCAGGGCCGGGCGCAAGTAGATATTGCGCATCTGCAGGTCCGAGACCACGCGAATACCGTGCTCCACGCCGGGCGGCAACCACACCGCACGCTGGGGCGGCACAACCAGGGCTTCGCGAGGCGTCTCGACCCACATCACGCCGCTCATGGCGTAGAGCAACTGGCCCCAGTCATGGCTGTGGGGCTCTACGTACAACCCACGCGGGTAGGTGCGCGCCAGGGGTTGCACGGGCACGGCGTGATCACTGAGGTCGGGGGGCGCGGCCAGGGCCATGGGCTCTGCATCATCAAGGGTGAACCGCCATGGTAATGACCGCCGCGCGCCAATCCGAGTGAATTTTTACCGCCCACAAGGATCTTTTGCTTACACCATGAAGGCAGGGAGCACTCACAATGGACTTTTCAGCACCGGTCAATGGCAAGGCGCGCATTGACTACACCCAGGACACACTGTTCGGGCCGATGGCCAAGCATGCCGAGTGCCAGGTAAGCGTACAGCGCACGCCGGAGCGCACCGTATTGCGGGTGTTCCAGCCGCTGCCGGATGATCTGCACGCGGCGCAAACCGTGGTGTTTGCGCTGGAGGGGCGGCGCACCAGCGCGGTGGTGAAAGGCCGCCAGCGCATGGCAGACCACAGCGTCAGGTTCGAACTCAAACCCCAATAAAAAGAGGCCGGTAAAACCGGCCTCTCGCTGACACGCTTAACCGTGAGCCGACTTGGCGCACTCACAGCCCGTTGGCGCCATACACGGCTCACCATGGGCATGGTGCTCGGCACAGCCCTGGCAGCAATAGCCCTTACCGTCCTTCATTACTGCGTCGGCGCCCAGTACACATTTGCAGTGTGGGCAGTCACAGGTTTTATCTGGCATGGTCAGACTCCTTTTTCATGGTCGTCCCGGTGCAGCGAACGCGGCACCTTAAGAGATGACTCCCGGCAACGCGCCAAGGTTCAGCCCGTTAATCGGCCTGACGGGTATTGCTGCGGTACATGAACACCAAGGCCAGCGCCAGGCAGAGCATCGCCACGATGCGGCTGCCCGACAGTTCGATGGCCGGGTTGCCGAGCCAGCCGAAGTTGTCGATCAGCATGCCCATGCCCAACTGGCCGACGATCACCGCAACCGTCGCTACCGCCGTACCGACGATGGGCACCGCGCCGACCATCACCATCATGTACACCACGCCGAACAGCGCGCCGGTCAGTTGCCATTTGGGCACGTCCAGCAGGCTGACGGCCTGGGCGGGCTCGAAGAAGAAAATCAACAGCGCGGTGGTGATTGCGCCGACCGCAAAGGTCAGCAAACTGCTGCGCAACACGCCCACCGCCTGGCCCAGGCGACCGTTGATGGCGGCCTGCACACTTAGCACCGCACCCGCAGCAATCACCAGCACTAACAACACAATCAGATTCATCGCCTTACCCTCGTGCAATTAAAACAAGTGCCGCCACAATCAACACCAAGGCGATCCAGCGCTCGCCATTGACCCGCTTGCGCGCCGTGCCGAACCAGCCGAAATGGTCGATCAACACACTCTTGCCGACCTGGCCCGAGAGGATCGCGATCATGGTCATGGCAATGCCGATATGCGGCGTGGCCAGGGTCAGCACCACCACGTACATCGGCCCCAGGAAGCCACCGATCAACTGCCAGCGCGGCAAGTCGGTCAGCGCCGGGCCTTTTTGCGGGCCGCTGAACAGCAGCAGCAAAAACAGGATTGCCGTGCCGACGCCGAAGATGCTCAAGGTCGCCCATAGATGGCCCACCTGCACACCCAGCGGCCCGAGCAGCCCGGCCTCCACCGACAGGCCCATGCCCGCCAAAATCACCAGCGGCAATAACAGCAGCCGTAGAAGGTTTTTCTTCGGCGTGGCCTGGGCCACACCCTCGATTGAACGAGCCTGCATACATCACCTGCGTTTCAAGAAATGAACATGGCGCGCATTATCCGGTGGCCGTGCTGTGCGATAAATGGGAGCATGCGGATAACACCTTTGCGCATTACGCACAGCCTGGAGGCCATGATGCAGGGCTTGAATGAATTGAGTTTCAAGGCATTGCGCCTGTTTGTTGCGGTGCTGGACCACGGCAGTTTTTCCGAAGTGGCGCGCCGCGAGAGCCTGGCGCCCTCCTCTATTTCCCGGCAGATCCAGTTGATGGAGCAGGCGCTCGGCCAACAGTTGCTCTACCGCCACACCCGTGCCGTCAGCCCCACCGAGGCCGGGCGCCTGCTCGGGCACCATGCGCGGTTGATGCTGGAACAATTGGAAACCGCCGGGCAAGCCCTGCAGGAACAGGAAAGCGAACCCAGCGGCCTGGTGCGCATCAACGCACCGATGGTGTTCGGCCAGCGCCACCTTTCACCGTGGCTGGGCGAGTTGTGCCGCCGCTATCCCAAGTTGCAACTGGATATCCAGCAAACCGACACCTACGTCGACCCGCTGCAAGACGGCACCGACCTGCTGTTTCGGATCGGCGTGCTCAACGATTCCGGCATGCAGGCACGCATCTTCGCGCCGCAACGCTTTCGCCTCGCCGCCAGTCCTGCCTACCTGGCCCGGCATGGCACACCGCGCCACCCCGACGAGCTGGTTAACCACCAGTGCCTGGCCTACAAAGGCATCACCGGCCAGCAACGCTGGTTTTTCCGCCGCGACCAGGGCGACTGGACGCCCTACAGCGTCAAAGGCCCGATCACCGGCAACCACGCCGACACCCTCACCCACGCCGCCGAGCAAGGCCTGGGGCTGGTGGTGTTTCCGTCCTGGCTGATCGGCGAAGGCTTGCGCGCAGGTACCTTGCAGGCGGTACTGACCGAGTACGACGTGGCGACCACACTGGAGCCGCAGCAGATTGCGGCGTTGTGGCCAGGCAGCCGGCGGCTGTCGCTGAAGGTGCGCACGGTGATTGATTATTTTGTGGAATGTTTTGGGGCGGTGCCGTATTGGGATCGGTGAGCTGGCGGGTTAGAGGTAAAAATTCCTCGCCGAAAAAGTAGGCTCGTTCTGATTTTGCGGGCCAGCATTCCCCGGCACAGCATGCTGCGCCAGACTCTGGTCACTTCCGTACAGGAGAGACACCATGAAGTCACCGCGCACCGCAATCCCTGTCTCGTCGGACCAGGCCAGCGCCGATCTTTCAAAGCGGTTTCATCCAGCCAGTACCGGACAAACCATCATTATTACCGAGGATGGCTGTGCCCTTGCCCGACCTGCGCCAGCCGGGCAATTTCACGGGAAGCGAATCGGTTCCATGAGAGGAAAACTGATTATTCCGGACGACTTGGATGCGCCACTGCCTGACGAGTTGCTGAACGCGTTTGAGGCAGGCTTATGAACAGAACTCTGATCAAAACAACCACTGCCCAATCAACCAAGCATTCGCCCCACTGATCAGCGCAAACAGAAACCACGCCAATAGCCGCGTGGGCAGGCGGTTAACAAACGGCCCCATCAATTGCTTGTCATCGGTCATGCGAATCAGCGGGTAGAGCGCGAACGGCAACTGCAGGCTGAGCACCACCTGGCTGAGAATCAGCAGCTTGCCGATAGCATCGTCGCCCATCAGCCACACCCCGAGAAATGCCGGGATCAGTGCCAGGCCGCGGGTGATCAGGCGTCGCTGCCAGCAAGGGATACGCAGGTTGAGATAACCCTCCATGATCACTTGCCCGGCGATGGTGCCGGTAAACGTCGAGCTTTGCCCCGAGGCCAGCAACGCGACGCCGAACAGGATACTGGCGAACGCCCCGCCCACCAGTGGGTCAAGCAGGTGGTAGGCATCCTGGATCTCGACCACGTCGGTGTGGCCGGTCTTGTAGAACGCGGCGGCGGCCAGCACCAGGATCGCGGCGTTGACCAGCAAGGCCAGGGCCAGCGAGCCGATGGTGTCGATGCGCGCCAGTTTGACCGCGTCCTGCTTGCTGGCGAGGTCTTTGCCGATCAGGCGGGTTTGCACAATCGAGGTGTGCAGGTAGAGGTTATGGGGCATGACGGTGGCGCCGAGGATGCCGATGGCCAGGTACAACGGCGCCGCATCGCTGATGGCCGACAGTGACGGGGTAAAACCGCTCAATACGTCTGGCCAATAGGGCTTGATCAGCACCAGCTCGATAAAGAAGCACACGCCGATGGTTGCGACCAGCGCCAGCATGATCGCCTCGAGACGACGGAAGCCGCGGTTTTGCAGGGCCAGAATCAACAGTGTGTCAAAGGCGGTGATGACAATACCGGTGGTCAGCGACACACCGAGCAGCAGGTGAAACGCCAGGGCGCAGCCGAGCACTTCGGCAAGGTCGGTGGCGATGATCGAGATTTCCGCCAGCAGCCATTGCGTGCGCGCGGAGCGTTTGCTGTAGCGCTCACGGCACAGTTGCGCCAGGTCTTTGCCGGTGGCGATGCCCAGCCGCGAACACAGGCACTGCACCGCCATGCCGGCCAGGCTGGCCAACAGCACCACGAATAACAGGCTGTAGCCGTAGCGTGAACCGGCCTCGATGGCCGTGGCCCAGTTGCCGGGGTCCATGTAGCCGATGGAGATCAACAGGCCGGGGCCGGCGAACATCAGCGCCCGTTTGAAAAACGACGCCTTGGGGTCAACGATCACGGAACCCGCCACTTCCGGCGGGCAGAACGGGGCAGTAGCGATTTTCGGCAGGCTGAATTTCACGCGGTATCCCAGGCAAACACACAAGTCAGAGCTGCAGCTTATCAGTCCGACGTGACCGTGCGCATCACCGTCTCCCGGGGCAGGTCAAAGGTGTCGACCACTTGCACCACCAGGTCCAGCTCCTGGTTGAGCGCCTCGCGTTCCATACGCTGGCGAATCATGCCGATCATCAATACCGACAAGGTGGTAATCGAGTACGCCGGGCCGGAGAACGCCCGCACACCAGTGACGAGCAACATCGCCGCCGCCAATGCCTGGCCTACCACCGGAATCGCCGAGGCCGCGCCACGGCGCACGATAAAACCGGTAAACCCCGCCAACGCCGTGCCGCTCAAGGCGGTGGTGGCCGAGCGGCTGATATCGATACGGTTGAACATGCCCTGCTCTTTTTGCGCGGCAGCCTTGAGTTCGGCGTCGAAGGCCTGCCGGTCAGCGCGGCTGAGTTTGTCTTTGTATTGCTCGATCAACTTCTCGGCAACCCGCGCCTCGATGTCCGCCAGTGCCACGGTTTCAACCGGTTCATCGAACTTGATCCCCAACCGCTGCGCGACATCTTCGGCGATCTGGCGGTAACTCACGCCGTGGCCACGGGCAACGTTCATAAAGCTGTCACCGCCCATGCGTTGCAACTCAATGGCCAGCTTCAGTGGCTCACGCACGCTGGCATCGATTGACGCGCTGCGCTTTTGCGCCATCAATTCGGCGAGGAACTTAAGCTCGTCGGGCCGTGCGTGCAGCAATGCCGGGAACAGTTCCCCGTCCTCTTCGGCAAAACGCACTTCGCTGCTGCGTTGATCGGCGCGGATCATGCCGCGCCGCTCCTGCAACAGGTCGGTGTACTGCACCACGGTCTTGAGCTGCGGCCAATACGCCGCATGGTCGAAAGTGGCCAGGTGCACATTGGTGACCTTGGCCTTGAGCGCCGGCGTGACCTCAATGGCATAACGGCCAATGCAGCGCTCAGTGTCCGGTTTCATCGCCAGTGCCCAGTCCTTGCTGGAGTGGCAATTGATCACGCGGCCCTTGAGCGGCGCCGACACTTGATCCCACGGGCTCGACGTACAGATCGCCCCGCCCATCAGCAACAAATTGTTCAACGGCAGTTCACGGGCGACCTCGGGGCTGGCCAACACACTCTTGACCAGAATGCGTGCGCCGAGGGAATGGCCGATCAGGTTGATGCGCCGTACCACCAGCGACTCGGCGTGCAGGTAGCTGGCCAGCTCGGGCAACAGGGTCTTGGCCACTTCGTCGACCCGCGCCTCGACACTTTTGTAATGGTCGAGGAAATACGCAATCGCCTTGCCCACGCCCACCGTTGCCGCACCGAGGCCACCACCGCCGAGCATCGAGGTGATGACGTCTTTGAACGGCGCAAACAGGTTTTCCAGGAAGTGCCCCGCCGGCCAGAACAGCATCAGGTTGGTCGAGCCTTCGATGCTCGCCAGCTGTTGCTTGAAATTGCCCAGTTGCTGACGGTTGAAGAACGCCGAATAACCGTGAACGTAGAGATTGAGCACATCCCCCTGGGGCTCGCCGCACTGTACAAAGGTGGGCTTGCGGGTGCGGTGCATTTCATCCCACTGGTGTTGCATGGGCCGGTGACTCCTGGTGACGATGGACGGCGATAGTAACAAAGCATGACGTCGGGGAAGGTGAATCCTGACCGACGTGTGCGGTTATCAGAACAGGGATGCCGCTTTGGATTTGGCCAGGTAGCGCGCCGGGGAATCACCGAGGTTGCGTCGAAACACCGAGGTAAAGGCGCTGGAACTGCTGAAACCCAGCGCAAATGCGACCTCGGTGATCGACGCACCTTGGCTGAGCTGCGCCGTGGCTTCGAGCAAGCAAACCTGCTGGCGCCAGGCCACGAATGTCATGCCGGTGCTGTCGTTAAAATGACGCGTGAAGGTCCGTCGACTCATGTTCGACCACTCGGCCATTTCATCCAGGCAGACGGCTTGCGAGGGCGCATCCAGAAAACGCTGGCAAGCGCGGGCCAGGCGCGGCTCGGCCGGCAGAGGCGCACTGAGGGGCAATGCCGGCAGCGTGCCAATTTCATCAATCAGCAGCGTCAATACGCAGTGCCGGCGGACACTCGACGCCGCCGCTGGCTCGATCGCCAGTGCCGCTTCCAGCAAATGCCTGAGCAGGGGCGACACCTCGAATGCCTGGCAACGCTGCCCCAGCCCTGCCCGCTCAGCCGCTTGAGCATCGAGGTAGGTATTGAGCATGAGCACATCGCCGCGCATGTGCATTTCATGGGGCACGCCGCCCGGCACCCATATCGCCCGCTGCGGCGGCACCACCCAATTGCCCAGGTCGGTAAACATTTTCAGCGCGCCGGTGGCGGCGTAGGCAAATTGGCCGCGCGGGTGTGTATGCCGCGCGAACACGGTACCGGAGGGGTATTTACGCAAAGTGACCAGCGCTTCGGGGTCGTTGTCGTCAAAGGTCGGCATCATGGCCCGATATTGTCAAAGGATGACCTGGCATAGCAAGCGGGCCATCAGCCGGCACCCTAGCATTCACGCCTTTGAAGAAACCTGCTCAAAGGAACGCCCATGCAGAAGAAACACTTGGCGCTTGCCCTGTTGGTCACCTTGGTCTGGGGCCTGAACTTTCCCATCACCAAGCTGGGCCTGCGCTCAATCGACCCCTTTGCCCTCACCGGCATCCGCTTTGCCCTGGCCGCCCTGCCGCTGGTGTTCGTGATCAAGCGGCCCGTCGTCCCCTTCCGCTACGTGGCCGCTTACGGCGTGATCTTCGGGCTGGGCATGTGGGGCGTGATCAACTACGGCATTCATATCGGCGTCAGCCCGGGAATCGCCTCGCTGATTATTCAACTCAGCGTGTTCTTCACGCTCGGCTGGGGCTACCTGCTGTTCAAGGAAAAAATCCGTGCTGCACAGTGGGTCGGCGCCGTGCTCGCGCTGATTGGCCTGGCGGGCATCATCGCCAGCCAGACCGGCGAGCACGCAGTACTCGGGGTTTTGTTCATTGTGTTCAGTGCCCTGGCATGGAGTGTCGGCAACGTCATCATCAAGGCATCCGGGGTGAAGGAAATCTTTTCGTTCATGGTATGGGCCAGCTTGTTTCCGCCGATACCACTGTTCCTCATGGCGTGGTGGCTGCACGGCAACGCCGCCTTCGCTGACTTGCCCGAGCGCCTTGACCTGACCGTCGTGTTGTCGATCCTGTTTCAGGTTTACCTGGCGACACACTTTGCCTACTGGGGCTGGAACACGCTGCTCAAGGCCTACCCCGTATCGACCGTGGCACCGCTGTCGCTGTTGATTCCGGTATTTGGAATTGCCAGTTCGATGCTGATGCTGGACGAGCACGTGTCCCTAACGAACCTGATCGCGATTGTTGTGATTATTGTCGGCTTGGCCGTCGGGCTTTATCGCAAGCCGACTGTGCATATAAATGGATAGAGATGGCAGAAATCCGGGATTTTGTTCGCGCTTTCGGTCCACTAGCATTCGCCAGGTCTTGTACTGAACCGAGGAAGTACCATGAGCACGCCCGAATTTTTTGTCACGCCAGGCTACGGCGATTACATGCGCGAACACCTGCATTATTCCCAGGCGGTGAAGGTCGGTAACCGCGTAGAGACCTCAGGCCAGGGCGGCTGGGACGTTGAGTTCCAGATCCCCGACGACCTTGGCGAAGAAATTGCCCAGGCCTTTCATAACCTGGAGCGCACCTTGGCCACCGCCGGCGCGGGTTGGGAGCATGTGATTCACGTTAACTCCTATCACGTCGGCGGCTTTCCTCCGGAGGTCAACGAAGCAATGGTCAAGCAATATCGCCGTTACATGCCCGACCATGCGCCGATCTGGACGCAAGTCGGCGTCGAGGCGCTGGGCCTGCCGACCATGCGAGTAGAGATTCGCGTAACGGCGATTATTCCCTGACACCAAACGTGCGCATCACCCACTCGGTAAACACCTTGAGCCGTGCGCTCTGATGGCGATTGGGTGGGTAAAGGATATGCAGCGGCGTGGCCGGCCGTGACCAGTCCGGTAACACGTGGATCAACTGGCCTGTGTCGAGGTAGTACTGCACGATGGACTTGAAGTGCTGCCCGACACCAAGGCCTGCGAGCAGCATTTCCTTGAGGCCGTTGCCCTCATTGGTGGAGAACGCACAGTCGTTGACTTCGATACGCCGCGCGCCCTGCTCGAAAATCAGCGGCTCTGTCTTGCCCGAGCCGGTGAAGAAATAACCGGCTTTGAGGTGGTTGTTCGCGAGGTCTTCGGGCGATTCCGGCAGGCCCGTGCGCGCAAGGTAACTCGGCGCTGCGCAGGTCAGGTATTCAAGGTCGGCGACCTTGCGCCCGATCATCGCCATGTCGTCGAGCTTGCCGGCACGAATGACACAATCCACACCCTCCCCGACGATATTCACCGCACGGTCGCTGATACCCAAGGCGATGGTGATATTCGGGTACTCACGATGGAAATCCACCAGCGCCGGAATCAACAGGCAATTGGCAAACGAGGCCGGCGCATCCACTCGCAAGTGCCCGCCCGGCTTGAGGATTTGCCCGCGTGCAGCGCTGTCCACTTCATCCAGTTCAGCCACCAGTCGGCGCGCATGGCGATAGTATTCCAGCCCTTCAAGCGTCGGCGCCAAGGCGCGAGTGGTGCGGTGCATCAGCTTGATGCCCAGGTGTTTTTCCAGGTCGGTGATCAACTTGCTGACCGTGGAGCGGGGCAGCGCCAGCTGGTCGGATGCACGGCTGAATGAACCGGTGTCGACAACACGGACAAACGCGCGCATGGCGAGGAGTTGGTTCATTCAAAGCGCCTCAACAAGCGAAGTTGTCGATCTTGACCTGGCCATCCGGAAACGTCGCGATAATTTCCAGCTCGCCGCCCATGGCACGGATGTAGTCGCGCAACGTGCTGATGTACATGTCGGTGCGACGCTCCATCTTGGAAACCGCCGCCTGGTTGATATTCAACGCCTTGGCCAGGCTTTCCTGGCTCAACTGTTGAGCCTTGCGCAGCTCGTGCAGCGGCATTTCTTGCAGATGCTGGCGGAACAGTTGCTCGGCCTCGGCCCGCGACTCGGGCGTCATGCGGGCTTGAAGTTCAGCGAATTTTTTAGCCATGGTGACGGCCCTCTTTACGCAGTGTTTCCAAATGTATGTCGTACAACTTTTCTGCTACAGGAGCGTGTTCCTCGTACCACCGCTGCTGTGCGGTTTTATCACCGCCAATCAGCAGCACGGCGCAGCGCCTGGGATCAAATGCATACAGCACTCGATAAGGCCGCCCCGCGTGCTGGATGCGCAGCTCTCGCAAATTGCCATGCCGAGAGCCTCTGATATCGCTGCTGTGGGGGAAGCGCAGACCCGGCCCGAAAAGCCCCAGTAGATCAACGCTGGCAGATACCGACGATTGCTCTTTGGCATCCAGGCCGCTCCACCAGTCTGCGAATTCATCCGTGTATTCAATGTCCCAGACCATGCAAATATGCCACCTATGGAATATAAACTCAAGGGCATAACTCTAGGACTTCAAATACCGGTGAGCCAGTCGGGTTCCATGGGAAATTGTATGTACATTCTTCCGCGCAGCAATCCCGGCACATCCAGCAACCGCCGTACAATTCAAGAAATACTTGCGCAAAAAAAACCGCCCTTTCAGGCGGTTAAAGGTGCTCGGCCTTGATCAGAAACCGAGGGAGAAACTGATCGTCATCGCGTGGTCCTTGTCATTGCGCGACAACTGCCCCGAATAGCCCAGGCCCAGTCTGCCGTTCTGGCTGATCTGGTAATCCACGCCCGCTTCCACCACGGCGCTGTCCTTGGCGATCGGCACACCT
Organism: Pseudomonas sp. MONT-RG-20F-20-E-7-02; assembly: GCF_022662395.1. Classification (NCBI taxonomy): domain Bacteria; kingdom Pseudomonadati; phylum Pseudomonadota; class Gammaproteobacteria; order Pseudomonadales; family Pseudomonadaceae; genus Pseudomonas; species Pseudomonas sp. MONT-RG-20F-20-E-7-02. The sequence goes on along the minus strand of NZ_JAKNQN010000001.1, from coordinate 1,145,935 downwards.
TGGGTGCTGAACGAAGCGCCGCCGTTGATAAAGCTCAGGTCGGCATCCGGCTTGGTGTCGCCGAAGGCGTGACGCCAACCGAGGCTGCCGCGTGGGGTGATTTTCGAGCCGTTGCCCAGGGTGATGGTCTGGCCGATGCACACGCCCAGGGTCGAGAAGGTCACGTCCTGGTCGGCATCGCCGCGCAGGGCCGCCGAACCGCCTTTCTCCTTGATCGTGTCGCTGTCGTAGTTGACGTAGGCCAGGCCGGCGAACGGTTCGACCGCCAGGTTGCCGGTGGTGAGGGTATAACCGACTTCACCGAACACTTGTGCGCTGCGGGCCTTGTAGTCGGCTTTGAGGCGTTGGCCTTCGCCGCCCACCGCCACGTCGCGTTTGCTTTCGATGTCATGACAGCTGTACGCCACACCCATGCGCGCGGCGAAGGCTTCTTGCTGGTACGCGGTGTAGGCCATCAGGTGGTAGCTGTCGACATCGGCGCTGGAGCTGCGGCGCTTGGCGTCCAGGTCGCTGCGGGTGTAGCCGGCGGCCACGCCGACGCGCCAGGCGTCATCCACTTGTTTGTCGGTGCCGAGCAGGAAGCCGCCGAGGTTGCGGTCCAGCTTGGCGGTGTTGCTGTCGCCGCCCATGTGGCCCCAAGTGCCGAGTACGCGCATCCAGCCGACCATCTCGCCGTGGCAACCGGCGCTGCTCAGGCGGTTTTCACTCGGTGCCAGGCTGTTGCGCGGGTCGTCCTCGCGGTAGCAGCCAGGCTGGCGCAGGCGCTCGTTGACCGCGTCACGGATGTAACGCGAATCTTCAAGCATCGCGCTGGCGGTGCTGGCGTGGATCTCGCCGGACAAGCTGTCGAACGCGGCACGCGCCCCGGCCGCATCAGCGTTGAGCAGCGCATTCTGCACCGCCACCCCGCCCACTGCGGCCCCACTGCCCAGTGCCGCCGCCACGCCACGCTGGTTACGCGTGGCCGCCACGCTGGCGTAGCTGACGTTGTTACGGCTGACCGCCAACGCCACCTGAGTCGGGCTGTAGTTCAACGACGTGCTGAGGAACGCCAGGTTCTCCAGGTTGCTATTACTGAAGGTGCCGTTCACCGCGCCCGCCGTCAGCAGTGTGTAGGTGGTCGGGCCGGCATACGGTGCCAGGTTGATCACATTCAAAGTGCCGCCCAGGTTGGCGGTGCCTCCGACCGCCAGGGCACCGGTTACCGACGGTGTGATGACCAGGTTCAGCGCACCCGTGCTGGCGTTGGTGAAGTTACCGGCCACCGTCAGTTTGCCGCCATCGGGGGTGACGCTGCCGTTGTTGACCAGCGAGCCGACACTGCCGTTGCCGGTCAAGCCGCCTGCGCCTGAGATCACCCGGACAAGGTGGTGGCGTTAGTGCCTTGTACGGTGAGGCCGCCAGCGCCGACGGTCACCAGGTTAGCGATGTTCAAGCCCGCGTTACTGCCTGCAGAATACCGCCGTTGGAGGTCAGCACGCCGGAGCCGAACGTCGCATTGTTGTTGAACTGCGCAACCCCGCCATTGAGCGTGGTGCTGCCGGAGACGACCGGGCCTTGCAGGGTCCAGGTGCCGCTGTTGAGGGTCAGGTTGTTGAAGTTGACATAGGTGGCGCTCGATACCGTGCCAGTACCGGTAGTGCCGCCGCCAACGCCGATCGGGTTCTGCAGGATCAGCGAGTTGGTGCCCCCGGCCCCGCCATCGACCGTGCCCGTAGGGCCAAAGGTCAAATTGATGCCAACCAGCCCGCCCAAGCCCACGCTGACTTGCACACCGTCACCGACGCTGACGCTGGAGCCGGTAATCGCGGTAAAGGTGTTGGTACTGCTCGCGCCCATCGACACGCCGCCCGTGATCGCACCGGCGTTGGTAAAGGTGTTGCCCGCGGCGGAGGTTTCGAACGCGACCCGCCCGTTGATAACCCCGGTACTGCTGTTGGTCATGTTGACCTGGGAGCCGCCGTATATGCCCACCACCGGCGTGTCGGCCAGGGTAATGCCGCCCACCGATAAACCGGTGGAGGTAATCGTGCCGTTGTTGGTGATGCTGGTGGTGCCGGCCGCCGCGTTGTTCACCGCCAGTGCCAGGCCGTCGATGCTCGTCAGGTTGAGCCCGAGCAACATGCCGGTGCCGCGCATGATCCCGCTGGCATTGTTGAGGACGCTGACCGTGCTGGTGGCGCCCGTACCGATAAAGGCCCCGCCGCTCAGTACCGACACCAGGCCCAACAGGGCCGGGTCGAGGGTGCCGGAGTTGTTCAAGCTGATGTTGACGCCGGAGAGGTCCATCACGTGGCCGCCCAGCGTCGCGTTCATCTGCGCGCCGGCGTTGACGTTGACGGTCAAGCCGTTGGTGGCACTGCTGAAGTATTCAGAAACAGCGGCAGGGTCGGCACGCCCGTACAGGTCACGGTAGACCCGGCCGTGGAACACGTGGCCAATGCCTCGGGACTTGCAGGCCCATCATCAACCCCACAATCCCCATTCGAATCGCCATATTCAGCGGGGCAATACGCGACACACCGGCAGCGGCAAGTCTTCTTTCCACGTGACACTCCTTCGTGGTTCAAGCCTTTCATCCATGAATGCGCAGAAGCCCTGCACTAGTGACCCACACGCATCGAATTCGAAATACCTGACCGTGGCGACAACTGATCTAGTTTGTCGAAACGGTAGTAGAGCTAAAGAAAAGTCATTGAATTAAATGGTATTAATACTTACGTAAACACCGCGTAAGAATGGGATTACAGCCAATATTCATTGACTGTCGCGACATAAATACAAGTTTCAAAATGTAAAAAGGCGCTCTAATAGCGCCCTGTCGATTCGCTTTAAAGATCCTGGAGTTCGCAATGCCCCATGAAGGCAACCTGTTACAAGCAGCCGTGGTGTTCCTGCTCGCCGCCGTGCTCACCGTGCCGTTGGCCAAGCGTTTGCAACTGGGCGCAGTGCTGGGCTATCTGTTCGCCGGCGTGATCATCGGCCCGTCGGTACTGAGCCTGATCGGCAACCCGCAAAGCGTGGCGCAGTTCTCTGAACTGGGCGTGGTGTTGCTGTTGTTCATCATCGGCCTGGAGCTGTCGCCGAAACGCTTATGGGTGATGCGCAAGGCGGTGTTCGGCGTCGGTTTGGCCCAGGTGTTGCTGACGGGCCTGGTGATGGGCGTGGTCGCGCTGTGGCTGTTTGGCCAGGCGTGGAACAGTGCGATTGTGCTGGGTCTGGGCCTGGCGCTGTCCTCCACGGCGTTTGGCCTGCAAAGCCTGGCCGAGCGCAAGGAGTTGAACCAGCCCCACGGGCGCCTGGCGTTTGCGATTCTGCTGTTCCAGGACATCGCCGCGATCCCGCTGATCGCCATGGTGCCGTTGCTGGCCGGCAGCGATCACCCAACCACCGAAGCCCAGGGCTTGCAGCACGTGCTGCAAATCCTCGGCAGCATCGCCGTGGTGATCATCGGCGGGCGCTACCTGTTGCGCCCGGTGTTTCGCATCGTCGCCAAGACCGGCCTGCGCGAAGTGTCCACCGCCACCGCGCTGCTGGTGGTGATCGGCACCGCCTGGCTGATGGAACTGGTGGGCGTGTCGATGGCCCTGGGCGCGTTCCTCGCCGGGCTACTGCTGGCCGATTCGGAATACCGCCACGAGCTTGAATCGCAGATCGAGCCGTTCAAGGGCCTGCTGCTCGGGCTGTTTTTTATCAGCGTGGGCATGGGCGCCAACCTCAGCCTGCTGCTCAGCTCGCCGCTGGTGGTGATTGGCCTGACCTTGTTGCTGATCGGCTTGAAGCTGCCGCTGCTGTACGCGGTCGGCCGACTGGTCGGTGACCTCAATCGCGAAAGCGCGCTGCGCCTGGGTGTGGTGTTGGCGGCAGGCGGTGAGTTCGCCTTCGTGGTGTTCAAGATCGGCCGCGATCAGGGCTTGTTCGAGCCGCATCTCTACGATGTGCTGGTGCTGACCATCACCCTGTCCATGGCCGTGACGCCGCTGCTGCTGTTGGTGTGCCCGAAGCTGTTCAAGCCCAAGGTCAAACCGGTGGAAGTGCCCGAGGAATACCGCGCCATCGAGAGCGATGCGCCGCGCGTGGTAATTGCCGGCATGGGCCGTATGGGCCAGATCGTGGCGCGGATCCTGCGCGCGCAAAACATCTCGTTCATCGCCCTCGACACGTCAGTGGAAACCATCGAATTGACCCGCAGTTTCGGCGGCATGCCGGTGTTCTACGGCGACCCGCAGCGCCCGGAAATCCTGCACGCAGCCAAAGTCGATCAAGCCGAGTTCTTCGTGATCGCCATGGACGACCCGGAGATCAACATCAAGACGGCCGAGCTGGTGCGCAACCTCTACCCGCACATGAAAATCATCGCCCGCGCACGTAACCGCCAGCACGTCCACCGCCTGGTGGACCTGGACGCGTCACCGGTGCGCGAGACGTTTTACTCCAGCCTGGAAATGAGCCGCCGCACCCTGGTCGGCCTCGGTTTGAGCCAGGCCCAGGCCGATGCGCGCATCAACCGTTTCAAAAACCATGACCTGCAAGTACTCGCCGCGCAGCACGCGGTGTACGACGACGCCGCCAAGGTCATGCAAACCGCCCAGGAAGCCCGAACCGAACTGGCGCGGCTGTTTGAGATGGATCGGCTTGAGGAAGAGTCCGACAAAGTGTGAGGGCACGGATGAACGATCTTGCGAAATTTCTGACAGAATACGCCGCAATTTCGTTCATCCCTGGAGCGCTTCATGGCCACTTTCACCAAGACCGCCGTCCTGCTGGCCCTCGCGCTCACCGCCGGTAGCGTGTTCGCAGCCAGCAAGCCGAGCACCACACAGACCATCTCGACCCTGGGCGGCAAGTTCACCTTCAACTTGCCCAAGGCCTACATCGCCGACACGCTGCCCACCGGCAAGGTTGAGGATGGCACCGCCGACACCCAAGGCACGCTGTACGCCAACTCGACCACCAAGAGTGTGGTGATCGTCGCCGAAACCGTGCGCAACGATGGCGCTACGATCAAAGACAATGACCCGCAATTCCTCGATGGCGCCGTGGCGGATTTCGTCAAGGACCAGAGCGCCGCCCTGCCCGACTTCAAGAAGCTCAACGAGAAAAAGCTGACCTACAAGGGCCTGGGCCTTCGCCAGGTCGACAGCACCGCCACCCAGGGCGGCGGCAAGACTTTGAACTCGACCTTCCTCGGCGGCTCGGGCAGCCACTTGCTGGTGATCCAGGCCATTTCGCGGGCGGATGATGTGAAGGGCCATGCTGAGCTGGTGAAGCAGATTACTGGCGGCAAATAACCCGCTCTACCCTGCAACATAGGACCAAATGTGGAAGCTGGCTTGCCTGCGATAGCCATCCACCAGGCAATATGTCTGGTGATGGATATACCGCTATCGCAGGCAAGCCAGCTCCCACATTTTTAAACCGCGTTTACTTCAGGCTTTTTTCCAGCCAGGCCTTCAGGTCCTGCACCTCTGCCTCACTCACGGTATGCGGCATGCCCGGATAACCATGAAACTCCGGCTTCAACCCCAGCCCCACCAACACCTCATTCGCCCGCGTGGCCGAGTTGTACGGCAGCGCCTGGTCCAACGTGCCGTGGCCGATAAAAATCGCCAGCTTGCCCAGTGATTCGCTCGGCTTGAGCTCAGCCTTGAGCACCGGCAACACACTGCCACTCAACGCCGCAATCCCGCGCACCAACTCAGGCTGTCGCAAGCCCACCTCGTAGGACATGATCGCGCCCTGGCTGAACCCCACCAGGAACACCCGATCGCTTTGCGTGTGGTATTTGGCCGTGGCTTGGCCGACAAAGTCTTCAATCAGCTTGGCGCTGCGTTGCAGGTCGGCGGTCTCGCCATTGTAATCGCCGTCACCCGGCGTCTTGGTAAACCAGCGATAGCCGTGCGGGTCCACTGGCATCGGCGCGCGTGCCGACAGGTAAGTCCAGGTCGACGGCAGCGCGTCCTTGATGCCAAACAGGTCTTCCTCGTTGCTGCCAAAACCGTGCAGGAAAATCACCAACGGCTGATTACGCGCATCGCCCTGGGTCTGTTCCAGGTACGACAGCGGCAAGTCCGTGTGCAAAGTGGAATCGGCGTGGGCGGCACCGGCCACCAGGGTCAGTGCCAGGGCAAACAGTTTGAGCATGGGGAAGTTACCTCAGGGTTTGCGCAACAGATAAGTGTCCATGATCCAGCCATTTTCCAGGCGCGCCGCCTTGCGCACCCGTTCGATTTCTTCAGCCACTTCACTGACTTTGCCGCTGATGAGGATTTCGTCCGGCGTGCCCAGGTAGGCGCCCCAATAGATATCCAGGTCCTGATCGGCCACGGTGCGGTAGGAATCTTCGGCGTCGAGCATTACCACCAGGGTGTCGGCATCGCTCGCCTGCCCTGCCGCCAAACGGCGCCCGGTGGTGATCTCGATGGAACGGCCGATGCGGTTCAGCGGCACTTTGTGCTGGGCCGCCAGGGCCTGCACGCTGGTGATACCGGGGATGACTTCGAACTCGAATTCGCTGCGGCCACTGGCGAGGATCGCCTGCAGAATACGGATGGTGCTGTCGTACAGCGCGGGGTCGCCCCAGGCCAGGAAAGCACCGACTTCGCCGTCAGCCATTTCCTCGTTGATCATGCGCTCGAAGGTCTGCTGCTTGTCGCGGTTGAGGTCTTGCACGGCGGTGGTGTAGTCGATATCGCCGCGCACACGCTCGGGGCAATCGGCCTCGACGAAGCGGTAGCCGGGCTCGGTGATGTAGGTCTCGCAGATCTCGCGGCGCAGGTCGATCAGCTTGTCTTTGCTCTGGCCCTTGTCCATCAGGAAAAACACGTCGGTGCGGTTCAGCGCTTTCACGGCCTGCATCGTGATGTAGTCAGGGTTGCCGGCGCCAATGCCGATGATCAGGATGCGTTTCATGGGTTGCTCTCATTGCGGGGCGTGAATTTTGCCATGTTCAGGCGCTCAGGCGTGAGTTTCCAGGCGCAGGCGCCAAACGTTGTTGAAGCGCAGTTCAGTGGCGGACAGCGGCTCGACGTCGATCCGGTAGAACATCGACAGCGGGAACTGCACCACGTACAGCATCGCGGCGCGAATCACAAAGGGGTGGGTGATTGCCACTACGTGGCCGGGCTGGGTTTCGAGGGTTTTCATCCACTGCCCGATGCGTGCGCAAAGCTGCTCCACCGACTCGCCGCCATGGGGTGCGCTGGCACTGTCGGTCATCCAGGCGGTTAATTGGTCAGCGTCGAGCTGGCTGATGGCCTGGCCTTTCCAGTGGCCGAAATCAGCGTCGCGCAGGGCTTGTTCGATCTGCGCGTTATCGCCGAACAGCCCCGCTGTTTGCCGGGTTCTGGCCTCGGGCGCGCACACCAGGCGCGGGTCTTTCTTGAAGCGCCCGGCGTGGGACAACGCCGCGCTCTGCCAATCCATCGCGACGGATTCATCATCGGGAAACCGCCCGTGTTTTTGCAGCGGCGTGGCGGCGTGGCAAATCAGGGTCAAACGGGTGGCGTGCATCACAATTCACTCTATTTCGACGCGCAGCCAGCGTAGACTGCCGAAGCTATTTCAACATGTTACAACGAACATGAAAGAGGAAGCCGGTTGAATGCTTCGGCCTGTCTACGGGCGCGGTTCAACTCCTGAGTCAAATGCCGGGACGGGCCAGGTAAAACACCTGATAGCCCGTCCCGGGATGCTCCGCGTTCAACGCCTGGCCCGATAAGGTGATCCGAATCAGGCGCCACGCCTGCACATCCAGCGCCAAAAATACTGCGAACGTATCAGGGCTATCAGCCAACTGCTGATTGCGCCGTTTGCCCTCGGCCAATACCCCGGCGCGATCCACGCCAGGCTCCAGCGCCCACTCTTCTCGGTACAGACTCAATGCGTTCTGCGCCGGCCCGCGCTGCAAGTCCAACGGCAGCCAGCTCTCGATATGCGGGCGGCCGAAGCTGTCGAGCACCTTTTGAAAACGCTCGCCGAGCAAAAAATCGGCGGCCTGCAACGGATCAGCCCACAGGTACACCGACGCGTACACATTGCCCGGCGCTTGCCCATGCTCCTGGGCGATAAACGCCTTGAACAGCAACCCTTCGGTGTGATCCCACAACGGCCCCAACTGCGCGGCGCGGCGGCGAATCACGCCCATGTCGTAGTCGGCCGGCAGGCGGTGTGAATACTGTTTGGCAAACATGGCAACGCTCCTGTGCAAAATGAGGTTTGAGCTTGCGCAGTGGCGATGATTTCAACAAGATATGAGCGGATATAGGTGCGATAAGGATTTGATATGACTGACGCGCTCAAACCCCTGGATATCGACACCGTACAGGCCTTTGTGCTGGTCGCCGATTTCGCCAGTTTCACCCGCGCCGCCGAAGCCCTCGACACCTCCCAGGCCGCCATCAGCCTCAAGCTCAAGCGCCTGGAAGAACGCCTCGGTTATCGCCTGCTTGAACGCACCCCACGGCATGTGCGCCTGTCGCCCCAGGGCGAGCAGTTCATCGTCGCCGCCCGCGCCTTGCTCAACGCCCATGAGCGCGCACTCGGGGACATGGGCACCCACGCACCACGGCGCCTGGTGATTGGCATCAGCGACCACGTGGCCGGCCCGGACCTGCCCACCTGGCTCAGCCGCCTCGCGGCCTACGACCCGCTGGTGATTCTTGAAGTGCGCATCGCCTCGTCCCGCGACCTGATGGCTGCGTTCGACCGCAACGAGCTGGACGCCGTGATCGTGCGCAACGAAGGCGACCGCCAGGACGGCGAGGTGTTGGCGGTGGAACGCTTTGGCTGGTTCGCTGCACCGACCTGGCAACACAACCCCGGCACACCGTTGCGCATGGCAACCATGGCAGCGCCGTGTGGCATTCGGCATCTGGCGGTGAGGGCTTTGGACGCGGCGCGTATCGACTGGACCGAAGTGTTTGTCGGCGGTGGCGTGATGGCGGTGGGAGCAGCCGTGAGCGCCGGGCTGGGCGTGGCCGCCCTCGCCCATCGCGTGGCCCCGTCCGGGGCGGTGGACGTGAGCGAGCAATACGGTTTGCCCGCCTTACCGGTCAGTGAAGTGGTGTTGCACAGCCGGATCAGCGACGCGCGATCCCGCGAAACATTGCGCGCCTTGAGCGCAACGTTTCGCGGTGCGCTGCAGCGCTGAATCAGGCGACAGGTGCTTCCTCGCCGACAGCCGCTGCTTGCGTTTGCAACTGCGCGGCCTGCTGGCTGTAGTCACGCAGGTAGACGATGAACTCCTGCAACAGGCGATCCCACAATTCCAGTTGGCTGCGCAGGTGCTGGGTACCGACACCGGCCACCACCACGTCCATTTCCATCAACAAAAACTCCCCCTGCAGCGACAACCGCGCAACGCGTCGCGACGCGTTCCACACCTGGGCCAGGCCTTCAGGCAGTTCACCTTGCACGCGCAGGGCGCAGCTGTAGGTGAAGTCTACGTAACTGCCCGGCTCCGCTGCCCAGTTGCCGAAGCGCACGGCAAAGCCGATGCCCTGGCTGGCACTGAGCAATTGCACGACGCCGTTCTGTTCGGTCTGGTTGACGCGGTAGCCGGCCTCTTGCAGCAATTCGGTGAGGCTCTTGGGGGTAACGCTATTGATCAGTTCACTCAAGGTCAGTCTTCCTTGTTGATCAATGAAATGCGCCTGCAACAGCGTAGTCGGATTTTCCGCCTGCGTAATCGATCAGGCGGCTGGCGCCAAACCGGCCCCCAGCGGTGTCGTCACCGGGTTGCCACTGGCAACAAAATCTTCCTTGCGCAGCACCACCAGGGCAATCAACGACACCACGCCGGTCGCCACGTAGAAGTACCACGGCGAGGTGATGTCGCCGGTGACCTTGATCAGCCACGTGGAGATCAACGGCGCGCTGCCGCCAAACACCGCGACCGGCACGTTGTACGCCACGGCAATCCCGGTGGAACGGATGCGCGTCGGCAGCAGTTCACTCATCAGCGCATACGTGGACGAGGCATACAGCCCGAACAGAATCGCCACCGCCATCAACGGCGCAAAGAACGTCGCAGGCGTGGCAGTCGGCGCCGACTTGAACAGCCAGAACATCGCCAGGGTGGCCAAGGTGCCGATCACCATCAGGAATGGTTTGCGCCCGTACTTATCCGTGAACGCGCCGCCGAACGGCATCACGAAGGCCGCTGAAAAACTCGCGACAAACACGTAGAGCAAGGTGGTGCCGCTGTCGAACTTGAGGATCTTGGCCATGTAGGTCGAGGCGAAGGTCAGCACCAGGTAAAAGATCGAGCTGTGCAAGGTGATGATAAAAAACACCAGGGCGATTGCGCGCTTCCACTGCCAGACTTCGCGCAACGGCGCGCGGGAGGTTTGGCCGGCGCGTTGCAGGGCGAGAAATTCCGGGCTGTCTTCGAGCTTGAGGCGGATGTACATAGAGATAAAACCCAGCGGTGCGGCGATCAGGAACGGCACGCGCCAGGCCCATTCCTGCATCAGGTCGGCGCCCAGGATCCAGGTCATGCCATTGGCCACGGCGCCGCCCAGCAGCAGGCCGAGCACGGCGGTGACCATCAGCCAGCAGGTGGCAAAACCGCGTCGGCCGGGGCCGGCGTATTCGGAGATAAAACTGGTCACCGTGCCGATCTCGCCACCGGCCGAGAAACCCTGCACGCAGCGCACCAGGATCAGCAGGATCGGCGCGGCGATGCCGAGGGTGGCGTAAGTCGGCAGCAGGCCCAGCAACACCGTGGAGCCGGTCATCATCACCAGCGCCATGATCAGGGTTTTGCGCCGGCCGATCTTGTCCGCCAGCGGGCCGAAGAACAGCCCGCCCAGTGGCCGGATAAAGAAGCTCAGGGCAAACGCGGCGAAGCTCGCCAGCAGGCTGGTGGTGGGGTCATCGGAGACGAAAAAAGCCTGGCCGATGTACACGGCGAGGAAGCCGTAGACGCCGTAGTCGTACCACTCGATCAGGTGGCCGGAAGTGGCACCGAGAAACGCACGGCGCCGCTTGCGAACCGTGTCTTGCGCGTGATTGCCCATCGAAGGGACTCCTTGTCTGATGATCTGTCCATGAAAAACGGGTCTAGGGAAGCGCGGCGATACTCGCTGCTTTCAGCCACTGCCGCAAGTCGGTCTTGAGGATTTTGCCGTAACTGTTCTTCGGCAGCTCGCCTGGAAACAGGTACTTTTTCGGTTTTTTGAACGAAGCCATGCGCTGTACAAACCAGGCGGTCAGCTCGGCTTCATCGAGTGGCTGCCCGCTGCGCGTCACCACAAACGCCACCACTGATTCGCCCCATTGCGCATCCGGCTCGCCCACCACACACACCTCGAACACCTCGGGATGCTGCGCCAGGACTTCCTCGACTTCACGCGGGTACACGTTGCTGCCGCCGGTGATGATCACGTCTTTGGAGCGATCCGTCAGCGTCAGGTAGCCGGCCGGGTCGAGAAAGCCAATGTCGCCGGTCAGCAACCAGCCCTCCACCAACGTCTGGCGCGTGGCCTCGGGGTTGCGCCAATAGCCTTGCATCACCGTGGCGCCGCGCACGGCAATTTCGCCGCGCTCACCGGTGGGCACGGGTTGGTGCCGGGCGTCGAGAATGCGGATTTCCACACAGGCTTGCGCGTGCCCGACCGAGGCGGCCAGGGTGGCCCAGTCGGCGCGTTGGCGGTCGGCGATCAGCGCGCGGGGCAATACGCTGATGGTCATCGGGCTTTCGCCCTGGCCGTAGATCTGCACCAGCCGCGGGCCGAAGGTGTCGACGGCCTCACACAGATCGGCCAGGTACATTGGGCCACCGCCGTAGACGATGGTCTTGATGCCTTCGCCTGCATAGCCCTGAACGCGCGCCTGTTCAACCATGCGTTTGACCATGGTCGGCGCGGCAAACAGCGAAACATCGCCCAACTCGGCGGCCAGGCCGAACAGCTCGGCGGCGTCAAAACCCTGGGACGCCGGCACCACATGGCGTGCGCCGCAGCGTACATGAATGAAGTTGTAGAGCCCGGCGCCATGGGACATGGGCGCGGCGTACAGCACGGCATCATCGCTGCTGACCGAATCGACGTCCGTGGTGTAACACAGCGACATCGCGACCAAATTGCCGTGGGACAGCATCACGCCTTTGGAGCGCCCGGTGGTGCCGGAGGTGTAGAACAGCCATGCAAGGTCCTGGTCCAGGCGCGGCACCGGCTGCTCCAGGGTCGGCCAGCCACGGGTTGGCGGCCGTGTGTGGCCGTCCAGTTCCTTGCAGCGTTGCGGCAAGTCCCGCGATGCCGAAAACACCCGGCCGCCATCGGTAAAGATCAAACGCGCCTCGGCGTTATCCGCGATCCACGCGGCTTCGGCCGGGTGCAATTTGGCGTTGATCGGCACCACCACGCCGCCCATCCACCAGATGGCGTAGAGCAATTCGAGGTAATCACAGCTGTTCTTCATCAGCACGGCGACCGCATCACCCGCCACCAGCCCATGCTGGTCGACCAGGTGTGCGGCGCGTTGGCGAACATGCGCGGCAAAGGTGGCGTAATCGGCCACCTGCTGCGTGCCTTCGAACAACGCCGGGCGTTGCGGGTGGCGACGCTGGGTGTCGTGCAACCAGTTGGCAATGTTCATGGTTCAGTACCGGCGCGCGTGCAGGACCGAGGCGTAGTTGGCGACGGCCATGCCGCCCATGTTGAACACCAGGCCGAACTCCGGGTTGGGCGCCGCCAGGCCGATGGGTTCGCCGGTCAACTGCCGGAACGCCAGTGCATGCATCGACACACCGGTGGCACCCACCGGATGCCCCTTGGCCTTGAGCCCGCCGGACAAGTTCACCGGCAACCGCCCGCCCGCGCGCACCACGCCGCTGTCGAGCACGCGATGGCCCTCGCCTTTGGGCGCCAGGCCCATGGCTTCGTAGATCAGCAGCTCGGCGATGGTGAAGCAGTCGTGCACCTCGGCGAAACTCAGGTCGGCCAGGGTGATATTCGCCCCGCGCAGGGCGGCGTGGATCGCCCGTTGCGGGCCTTCAAAAGCGAGGATGTCGCGCTGGGCAATCGGCAGGAAGTCGTTGACCTGGGTCATCGCGCGAATCTGCACGTCACGGCGAAACGCCCGCGCACGCTTGGGCGAAGCCAGGATGATCGCGGCAGCGCCGTCGCTGATCAGCGAGCAGTCGGTCAGGCGCAGGGATTCGGCCACAAACGGGTTGCTCTTGGACACATTGTTGCAGTGCTCGAAATCCATCACCCGGTACATCTGCGCCAACGGGTTGGCCATGGCATTGGAGTGGTTCTTGGTGGCGATGGCCGCCATTGAGCCCAGCGGGCAGTGGTAGCGCTCGGTGTATTGGCGCGCCGCGCGGCCGAACAACTGCGGGAAACTCAAGCCGGCTTCGGCCGGGTCATTCTGATAACCGGCGCCGGCCAACGCCTGGGTGACCTCGGCGGTGGACGTGTGGGTCATCTTCTCGGCGCCCACCACCAGCACCAGCTCGGCGCTGCCGGACAGGATCGCATTGACCCCGGCCTGAATCGCCGCCGAGCCGGACGCGCAGGCGTTTTCACAGCGCGTGGCCGGTTTGAAGCGCAGGCCGGGGTCGGCCTGCAGCAGCAACGACGCCGCAAACCCGTCGGGCACCAGCCCCGCGTTGAAATGGCCGAGGAACAACGCATCGATTTCTGACGCATCAATGGCCGCGTCCGTCAGGGCTTCGCGGGTGACCTGCACGATCAGGTCCTCAAGGGTGGTGCCTTCCAGGCGACCAAAACGCGAATGACCGGCGGCAACAATGGAGACGCAATCAGCTGACATAATCAATTTTCTTCTGTTTTTGATGCGGACATTTACCTACAATGACGCACCGCTGGGCGCTCGCCAATTCGTGTAACTACTTACACGGATAAGTAGCCCACGTGAGAAAAGCAACGAGGCAGGATGCCCAATGAACGCGTTTACACAGCCATTCCCCGACATCGAACGCCTGGCGTTCCAGCTCTCCCCCGCCCCGCAACTGGTCACGCGCAACCGCGTGATGGTCGATTGCAACGAGGCCTTCCTGCAGTTGTTCGGCTATTCGCGCGACGAATTGGTCAACCAGTTGACCCTGCTGATCTATCCGTCCCAGGCCGACTATCACGCCATCGGCAAGCGTAGCCATGACTGGCTGCTGGAGAGCGAAAACGGCTTCTATTCCGACGAACGCTTCATGCAGCACAAAAACGGCGAAGTGTTCTGGGCTAAGTCCCACGGCTACACCCTCACGCCCAAAGACCCGTTCAAGCTGATGATCTGGCACTTCGAGCGCCTGGACCGCACCCACCAAGGCACCGGCGACCTGACGCCACGGGAGCGCGAAGTGGCGATGCACATCGTCAACGGCCTCAAGTCCAAGGAAATCGCCCAACGCCTGCACATCTCGCACCGCACGGTGGAAGTGCACAGGGCACGCCTGATGAAGAAACTCGAGGTCAAAAACATTGTGGAGCTGGTGTCGAAGATGATTTTCGTCGGCGGGCGCGCCTGGCTATAGCTCAACTTTTAACAGGCGTTGACGGAATTTTCATATTCGGCTGTCTATGCTGCGCACCTTCGTTGGGGAGTAACCGGCTTCTGACCCGCTCAGAAGCGTTCGTATCAACATATTCGGCAACCTGCCGTGGTACGAACACCGTTGTGGTTGGTGAGACCAGCGACACATCCATGCCTAAAGTCGGGCGTGTGGTTGTGTCGTTGACTCATACAGCCCGACTGGAAGCCTTACCGTGAACCCCATTTCCCTTATCTTTCTCGCCCTTGCCATGTCCACGGACGCCTTTGCGGCGGCCATCGGCAAAGGCTCCAGCCTGCACAAACCACGCCTGATCGAAGCCCTGCGCGCAGGCCTGATCTTTGGTGTGATCGAAGCCATCACGCCGATGATCGGCTGGGCCATCGGCCATGCGGCCACCCGCTGGGTGGAAGATTGGGATCACTGGATCGCCTTCACCCTGCTGGTCGCGCTGGGTCTGCACATGATCTACAACGGGTTGAAGGCCGACGATGACGAGGTTGAAAAACCGACGCAGCATTCCTTCATGATCCTGGCGGTTACCGCCTTTGCCACCAGCATCGATGCGTTGGCAGTCGGCGTGGGCCTGGCGTTTGTGGATGTGAACATCCTGGTCGCCTCGGCGGCGATTGGCCTGGCGACCATGACCATGGTGACCATTGGCATGATGCTCGGTCGCGTATTGGGGACAGTGGTGGGCAAACGCGCCGAGATGGTCGGCGGCGTTGTATTGATGCTGGTGGGCGCGACGATTCTTTACGAGCACCTTTCGGCTTAACGGCCCGCACTGAAAAAATGTGGGAGCGGGCTTGCCCGCGAAGGCGATGGACCAGTCGATGACTCTGTTGACTGACAATGCGCTTTCGCGGGCAAGCCCGCTCCCACATTAGATCTACAGCGTTTTAAGCTGCGTGGCTTTCCTTCTTCAAGCTTTCCATATCAATCACGAAGCGATACTTCACGTCGCCCTTGAGCATCCGCTCATACGCTTCGTTGATGCCCTGGATATCGATCATCTCAATGTCCGAGACAATCTTGTGCTTGGCGCAGAAGTCCAGCATGTCCTGGGTTTCCTGGATACCGCCGATCAACGAACCGGCGAGGCTGCGGCGCTTGAAGATCAGGTTGAACACCGTCGGCGACGGGTGCGGGCTGTCGGGGGCGCCGACCAGGGTCATGGTGCCGTCGCGCTTGAGCAGGTTAAGGAAGGCATCCAAGTCGTGCGGCGCGGCCACCGTGTTGAGGATGAAGTCCAGGCTGTTGGCAACCTTGGCCATTTCGTCCGGGTTCTTCGACACCACCACTTGGTCGGCGCCCAGGCGCAGGCCGTCTTCGCGCTTGCTCGGCGAAGTGGTGAACAGCGTCACATGCGCGCCCATCGCATGGGCGATCTTCACCGCCATATGCCCGAGCCCGCCGAGGCCAACCACGCCAACCTTTTTACCCGGGCCGACCTTCCAGTGGTGCAGCGGCGAATAGGTGGTAATCCCGGCGCACAGCAGCGGCGCCACGGCCGCCAGGTTTGCATCATCGTGGGAGATGCGCAGCACGAACTTCTCCTTGACCACGATGTTGTCCGAGTAGCCGCCAAAGGTATTTTCGCCACCGAACACCGGGCCGTTGTAGGTGCCGGTAAAGCCGTTCTCGCAGTATTGCTCCTCGCTCTCGGCGCAGGAGGCGCAGTGCTGGCAGCTGTCGACCATACAGCCGACACCGGCCAGGTCACCGACTTTGAATTTGCTCACATTGGCACCGACCGCCGTGACACGGCCGACGATTTCATGGCCCGGCACCGACGGGTACAAGGTGTTGTGCCACTCGTTACGCACGGTGTGCAGGTCGGAGTGGCACACGCCGCAATACAGAATGTCGATCTGCACGTCGTCCGCCCCCGGCGCACGGCGCTCGAAGGTATAGGGTTTGAGCGCATCCTTGGAATCCCGAGCGGCGTAGCTGTAAGTCTTGGCCATTTGGTTCACCTGTTGAACTGACGGTAGAGGTCAGTGGACCAATATAGACGCTGAACCGTTCAACCGAGCACATCCGTACAAGCCCTTCGTCGGGTTTGACGCAATAGTGAGGCTGAGCCTTTTGCCCCCTGAACCCAAGGAGTTTTCGATGAGCACATTTGTTGCCAAAGACGGTACCCAGATCTACTTCAAGGACTGGGGCAGCGGCAAGCCCGTGCTGTTCAGCCACGGCTGGCCGCTGGATGCCGACATGTGGGAATACCAGATGGAATACCTGAGCAGCCGTGGCTTTCGCACTATTGCCTTCGACCGCCGTGGTTTCGGCCGCTCCGACCAGCCGTGGACCGGTAACGACTACGACACCTTCGCCGATGACATCGCCCAACTGATCGAACACCTGGACCTCAAGGACGTGACCCTGGTGGGCTTCTCCATGGGCGGCGGCGACGTGGCGCGCTACATCGCCCGCCATGGCACGTCCCGCGTCGCCGGCTTGGTGCTGCTGGGCGCGGTCACGCCGATCTTCGGCCAGAAACCCGACTACCCGCAGGGCGTGCCGACCGCCACATTCGACGGCATCAAGGCCGGGCTGCTGAAGGACCGCGCGCAATTTATCAGCGACTTCAACACGCCGTTCTATGGCATCAATAAAGGCCAGAAAGTCTCGGAAGGCGTGCTGACCCAAACCCTGCAAATCGCCCTGCTCGCCTCACTCAAGTCGACAGTGGACTGTGTCACCGTGTTCTCCGAGACCGACTTCCGCCCAGACATGGCCAAGATCGACGTGCCGACCCTGGTGATCCACGGTGACGGCGACCAGATCGTGCCATTCGAGACCACCGGCAAAGTCGCGGCCGAGATGATCAAGGGCGCGCAACTGAAGGTCTACAAGGATGCGCCGCACGGTTTTGCGGCCACCCATGCCCAACAGCTGAACGAAGATTTGCTGGCGTTCCTGAACCGCTGAAACGACTGATTCACCCGCTCCTTGTTTGGCCGGGCTTGCCCGGCTTTTTTTCGACCACTGCCAACCCTCGGTATGATGCCGCTGAACCGGCGACTGCCCGACGCGGTCCCAACTCATACGCTCATCGCTGCAGGTAAACGCAAATGTCGCTCCCAAAAGAAATGACCCTGATCGAAATCACCGCACCCGGCGGCCCTGAAGTGCTGCAACCGCGCCGGGCTGACGTGCCGGTGGCGGGGCCGGGTGAAATCCTGATTCGCGTACACGCCGCCGGGGTCAACCGCCCGGATGCGTTGCAACGCGCCGGCAAGTACCCGATGAAACCGGGCATGAGCCCCATTCCCGGTTTGGAAGTGGCCGGTGAAGTGGTCGCATTGGGCGAAGGTGTCAGCGAGTACGCCATTGGCGATAGGGTTTGCGCCCTGACCAACGGCGGCGGTTATGCGCAGTTTTGCGCGGTGCCGGCCAGCCAGGCGTTGCCCATTCCGGAAGGCATGGACTGGATTCAAGCCGCTGCCGTGCCGGAAACCTTCTTCACCGTCTGGGCCAACCTGTTCGGCCTGGGCGACGCCCACACCGGCCAGCGCGTGCTGATCCACGGCGGCACCAGCGGCATCGGCACCACCGCGCTGATGCTGTGCCGCGAGTACGGTATACAGGCGTTCGCCACCGCCGGCAGCGCCGACAAATGTGCGGCGATTGCCAAGCTCGGCGCCGAGCCGATCAACTACCGCGAGCAGGATTTTGCCGAGGTCATTGCACAAAAAACCGACGGTAACGGCGTGGATGTGATCCTCGACATCATGGGTGCCTCCTACCTCAACAACAACCTCAAGGCCCTGGCCATGGACGGGCACCTGGTGATGCTGGGGTTCCTCGGCGGCGGCAAGGCCAATGACGTCGACCTGCTGACCATCCTCGGCAAACGCGCGGTCATCACCGGCTCGCTGCTGCGCGCCC
The DNA here is from genome assembly GCF_022662395.1 of Pseudomonas sp. MONT-RG-20F-20-E-7-02. Classification (NCBI taxonomy): domain Bacteria; kingdom Pseudomonadati; phylum Pseudomonadota; class Gammaproteobacteria; order Pseudomonadales; family Pseudomonadaceae; genus Pseudomonas; species Pseudomonas sp. MONT-RG-20F-20-E-7-02. The sequence goes on along the minus strand of NZ_JAKNQN010000001.1, from coordinate 1,127,520 downwards.
GCACCAAGGACGAAAAGGCCGCCATCGCCGAACAACTGCGCGAGTATGTGTGGCCGGTGCTGGCCGCCGGGCGCTGCCTGCCGATGATCGACAAGGTGTATGAATACACCGACGCCGCCCAGGCCCATGCGCGGATGGAAGGCGGCGACCATATCGGCAAGATTGTGTTGCGGGTGGAATAACGCTGATCAGCCCCGCTGAAGATCAACGGTGGGATCTGCGCAGTGGCCTGGAACACTTATCCGGCGTACACCGGGTAATCGGTATAGCCCTGCTCCGAACCACCGTACATGCCTTCAGCCCGCAGCGGGTTCAGCGGCCAGCCGTTGAACAGGCGCTGCGGCAAGTCCGGGTTGGCAATGAACGGGCGACCAAAGGCAATCAAGTCCGCCAGCCCCGCCTCCAGCAGTTTTTCACCGCGCTCCGCGGTGTAGCGGCCGGCGTAGATGATCCGCCCGCTGAAGGTGCTACGCACGGCCTGGCGGAAGGTCTCGGGCAAGTCCGGGGCGTTGTCCCAATCGGCTTCGGCGATGGACACATAGGCAATCCCCGACGCCTCAAGCACCTTGATCGCTTCGATATAAGTGTGATGCGGGTCTTCCTCCACCAGGCCGATGTACACGCGGTCCTGGTCGGTGCCGCTGAACAACGGTGAAAAACGCACACCGAGGCGTTCCGGCCCGACCACGGCGGTCACGGCTTCGACGATCTCGCGCAGGAAACGCAGGCGGTTGTGCAGCGAGCCGCCGTACTCGTCATCACGCTGGTTGGCATGGGCCGAAATGAACTGGTTGACCAGGTAACCATTTGCCGCGTGGATTTCCACCCCGTCAAACCCGGCGTCCAACGCATTGCGCGCCGCCTGGGCGTAATGCCCGACCAATTCCTCGATCTCAAGTGCGCTCAAGGCACGCGGCACGGGCGGCTGCTTCAGCTCGCCGGTGCCCGGCCCGGTTTCGATAAAGGCTTTGGCTTGCTCAGCGGCAATTGCAGACGGTGCGACCGGCGCGGCACCCTCTGGCTGCAACGCGTTATGGGACACGCGGCCGACATGCCACAGTTGCGCAAAAATCACCCCGCCTTCGGCATGCACCGCGTCGGTGACGGTGCGCCAGCCGTCGATCTGCGCCGGTGCGTAGATGCCCGGCGTCCAGGCGTAACCCTGGCCGCGCGGCTCGATTTGCGTGCCTTCGCTGACCATGAAGCCGGCGCTCGCGCGCTGGCGGTAATACTCGGCCATCAGGCCGGTGGCGGTATCGCCAGGTTGCGCGCTGCGCTGACGCGTCAGAGGCGGCAATACAACGCGGTTGTTCAAGGTGTGATGCCCCAGTTTTACTGGGGTATTCAAACGACTGCTCATGTGCAAATTTCCAAATTCAGGACGAGCCAAAGCGTTGGCGGCTCCTGAGAGCCGCCAATTCATACAGCGATTAGTTAATTCAAGCGGTGAGTTTCAGCAGTGCTTTTGCCACATCGCTGGAGCTGGCCGGGTTCTGGCCGGTCACCAGCAAGCCATCTTCAAGCACAAAGGACTGCCAATCAGCGCCCTTTTCATAGTGGCCGCCGAGTGCCTTGAAATCATCTTCGATCAGGAACGGCACCACGTCGGTGAGGCCCACTGCGGCTTCTTCGGAGTTGGAGAAACCGGTGACGCGACGGCCCTTGACCAGCGGCTCGCCATTCACGGCCTTGACGTGACGCAGCGCGCCCGGTGCATGGCAGACAAAACCAATGGGCTTGCCGGCGCGCTCGAATGACTCGATCAGCGCGATGGACACCGGCGATTCCGCCAGGTCCCACAGTGGCCCGTGACCACCTGGGTAGAACACCGTGTCGAAGTCGTCGGCGTTGACCGTGTCCAGCTTGACGGTGTTGGCCAGCGCCTGCTGCGCCGCCGAGTCGGCGGCGAAACGCCGGGTTTGCTCGGTCTGCGCGTCAGGCTGGTCGCTGACCGGGTCCAGCGGTGGTTGGCCGCCGGCCGGGGATGCCAGCACCAACTCGGCACCCGCATCTTTGAAGGTGTAATAGGGCGCAGCAAACTCTTCGAGCCAGAAGCCGGTTTTACGACCGGTAGTGCCCAGCTGGTCGTGAGAGGTCAGTACCATTAATACTTTCATTTTCCAGTGCCTCGATCGATGTGAATGTCAGTAGGTTCAGGGCAACCCAACAGCTGTCGGGTCAGCAGCAGCGCCTCGTCAAAAGGCGCGGATGTTCGGGTGATCTTGCTCATGACGCTGGTCCCCAACCACAACGCATACAGGCGTTGGGCCAGGCTTTCGGGCGCTTGTTGTACCGTCAGCGAGCCGTCTGCGACGCCGTGCTGCAACGCCTCGACCAGCAAGGCGATGGTGCGTGCAGTGCCGCGTTGCAGGGCCAGACGCATCGGCTCTGAAAGGTCTGACACCTCGGCACCGAGTTTGACGGCAAGGCATTTACCCGCATCGGTGCAGCCGGTCTGGTTGTCGACCCAGGAGTGCCAATAGCGCATCAACTTGGCGGCCCCGGACAGTTCGGGTTGCTGGAACAGCTGCTCCACGCCCTGCACGTAGTGGTCAAAATAGGTGTCGAGCAGAACAACGCCAAAGGCATCTTTGGAGCTGAAGTAGTGATAGAACGAACCTTTAGGCACATCGGCGGCTTGAAGTATTTCGTTCAACCCCACCGCAGAAAATCCTTTGCGGCTCACAATCAATTGCGCCGTATCCAGAATGGTCTGCCGTGCACTTTTAGTGGCGTTAGTCATGGTTCATCCCGTCCGATTAGACCAGTCGTCTAGTTCGTTGAGGGGATGTTAGGCGCCGCGAAAAACTTCAACAATGTCATATCCGCAAGGATTTCGGACATGCGCCAAAGGCGGTTGCCGTTTGCCCGGTACACGCCGACAATCCCCTCTCCCGCGCCCCTTGGAGAATGACGATGCACAGCGTTGCGCTGATGGTTTACCCGAACTTCCAGTCCCTGAGCCTTAGCCTCGGCTCGGTGTTCGAGTGCGCGAACCTGCTGCGCGGCGAACCGGCCTATGAGTTTCACCTGGTCTCGGAAAGTGGCGGCGCGGTGATGACCTCCCAGGGCTTTTCGGTGAATACCACGCCGATTCGCGCGCAAGGCTATGACACCCTGATCGTCAGCGGTTACCTGGAATTTCGCTTGCCCGAGGCCAATTTGCTCGAACTGGTCAAGGCGGCCTCCGCGCAGTCGCGACGGGTCGCCTCGTTGTGCATGGGCATTTTCGTATTGGCCGAAGCCGGTTTGCTCGAAGGCAAGCGCACCACCACTCACTGGATTCACGCGCCGGCGTTTCGCAAGCGCTACCCGGCTATTCACCTGGAAGAAGACAAGCTGTTTGTGGTCGACGGCCAGGTCTGGACTGGCGCCGGCATGAGCGCCGGTGTGGACATGGCCCTGGCCATGGTCGAGGCCGACTTGGGCAGCGACCTCGCCCGGCGCATTGCGCGCAAGTTGGTGATTGCCCAACGTCGCGGCAGCGAGCAATCGCAATTGTCGGCATTGCTGGAACTGGACCCCAAGTCCGACCGCGTGCAACTGGCACTGGCCTATGCCCGCGAGAACCTGACCCACGACCTGTCGGTGGAAGCCCTGGCCGACGTGGCGCGGCTGAGCCCACGTCAATTCAGCCGGGTGTTTCGTGAAGAAACCGGGCAAACACCGGCCAAGGCCATCGAGTCGCTGCGGGTAGAAGCGGCCCGGGCGATGATGGAAACCAGCCGTCACCCGGTCGAAGTGGTGGCCCGCGAAACCGGCTTCGGTGATCGCGAGCGCATGCGTCAGGCGTTTCTGCGCGCGTTCGGGCAGCCGCCGCAGGCGATGCAGCAGGTGCTGTTCAACGCGGGAGCCTAGCGACAGTGATAAGGGCTTTCGCTCTTGAGTTCTTCACCCGTGTCCAGGTCACGGATGGTCACCGTGCCCTTCGGGTTGTTCATGCAGAACGCGTTTCGAACCGAGTAGATGCCGTGGCCTTGGGTGGTGAACACCATCTTGGCCGGCGTGCCGTTGGCGTCAACGGCGGTGACCTTGTAGTTACCCGACATCGTCAGGCAGCCGCCCACGGTCAGCAAGACGCCAGCGCAAACAACGCGTTTGAATGAAGTGAAGGTGTTCATTTCGCATCCTTGTGAAATTCAGGGCCAAACCGGCCGATGCGTCCAGGAGCCGCCGCGCCCGGTTAAGTTCAACGTTGTGTTTAATGCAGCGCCGCCCGCGTGATCAAGTAACTCACCAGCTGCGGATCATCCTCTAGCTCAATCATCTGCGCCGGGCGCGGCAGGTCATCCAGCACCGCACGCCAGAACGCCTGGGACACTTCGTCCTGGTCATAGAAACGCACCAGCCAATTCGCCTCGCCGCTGCTCAACACCTGGGTGGCGATGGCGCGGCCAATGCCTTTGCGACGGTAGCGCTTGAGGATGAACAGGTCGGCCAGCTCCAGCGCATCCATGCCCGGCAGTTCACTGCCTTCGATCAGCAGGAAGCCGGCGATGTAGCCATCCACCAGCAGCAGATTTGCGCTCCATTGCGGGTCTTGCCAGTAGCGGGTCAGGTGCTCGTCATGGATGTAGAAACGGCCATCCGCCTCGACATCTTCCTGCTCCCAATCCGACGACTCGTAGGCGTAGTACTGGTAAAGATTGCGGATCAGCTCAGACGCATCGGGGCCGGTCTGGATCAATTCGACGGTGGTTTCAGGCATTGGGCTCTCAGTGAAAATTACGCAAGGCCTCATTGTTCACAAAACCCGTACACACGCCAATACATTGCATAACCTTTCTGTTTGCTGAACCGATTGCGGATTTGTTTGGCTGCGCCCAAAATCCTGAAACATTTAGAATAAACTTCGCTGAATAGTTTTTTTCTCACGCCCTTTTTCAAGGACACGCACTTTGACCAACGTCTGTTCCGCCGGCCTGGATGTGGGCTTTGCCTCCCTGGATTACCTGCAGATTTTCATCCTGGGTGTGATCCAGGGCATTACCGAACTGCTGCCGGTGTCGTCCACGGCGCACATGCGCGTGGTGCCCGCCCTGCTCGGCTGGCAAGACCCCGGCTCGGCGTTTTCGGCGGCGATGCAGTTGGCGGCGCTGGCGGCGGTGGTCAGTTATTTCTGGCGCGATGTGCGCCAGGTCACGACCGGAAGCATCGGCGCAGTGCGCCGGGGCGACTACGACGACCCATGGTTCAAGCTAGCCGTAGCGATTGTGTTGGCAACCATCCCGATTGGGATTGCCGGCCTGGCGCTGTCTTCGACCTTGAACACCTGCAACTCGCCATTGCGCGGGCTGATGGTGATCGGCATTTCCTGCGTGGTCATGGCGGTGTTGCTGGCTGGCGCCGAGCTGCGCGCGCGCCACACCCGCGACATGAGCCAGATGCGCCTGCGCGATGCGTTGATCGTCGGCATTGCGCAGATTGGCGCGCTGATTCCCGGCGTGTCGCGTTCCGGCTCCACGCTGACCGCCGCGCTGTTTCTGAACTTCAAGCGTGAAGAAGCCGCGCGCTTTTCCTTTCTGCTGGGCCTGCCCGCCATCGCCCTCGCCGGCCTGAAAGAGCTGTGGGTGCTGCTGCACGCCGACATGCCCGCCCATGCCTGGTCGCACTTGATCTTCGGCCTGGTGGTCGCCAGCGTCTCGGCGTTCTTCGCCATCTGGGGCCTGATGCGCTTCCTCGAGCGGTTCTCCACCTGGCCGTTCGTAATCTACCGTGCGCTGTTGGGCGTCTTTTTGATTGTGGCGGTCAGCACCGGGTTGCTGAGCTAAACCTTCGGCTCGCTGGTTAGCCGATCATGCGGGTCGGCACTCGACCAGCAAGCCGCCCTCCTCGCGCACATGGCTTTCGATCACCACCGGCAGGAAGCGTTGGATCACGGTCATATTGCTGTGCAAATGCTCGCTCATATGCGGCGTGGTAAAGCGCCCGCCGCCGGCCAACGCCATCGGCAACAGCAGCTGATCCGCCAAGTGCTCACCCACCGCCGTGTCGGTGCCCTGCCACTCCATGGCCTGATCAATAGCCGCGTCAGCCACGGTCTCGGCCCGCACCGTGGCCATGCCAAACGCGCTGAACACTTCGGTGACGTGCGCATGGACGTACTCCAGCATCAACACATTGCCCGGCCCTTGCTGTGGGTCAATCTCGACCGGGAAGCACTGCGCCTCGGTGAAGCCCAGGCGTTGGCGAACACGCTTGAACTCACGCGCGCTGACCTGGGCGGGCAGCCCGGCATTCAGCGTGGTAGCGCGCTTTTCCAGCAGCTTGCCGCGCTGCATCAACTGCAACGGCAGCAGCTGCGAGGGCTGGATAAACACCTCTATCTCACCGCCGCCCGCCGGCACGAAACCGTGGCGGTTCAGGTTCAATTCGACACGCGCGCCCATGCGTCGCAACAACGGCAGCCAGGCGCGCTGCAAAAAGTCCACCGGCGGCGCGAGCGGGTTGTGGGTGCCGCCGCTGATGGTCACCTGGCTGGCGGTCGGCGCGCGCAACAGCGCCGGTATCAGCGTCTGCAGCACCAGCGTGCAGCTGCCGGCCGTGCCGATGGCAAAGCGGTACTCGCCGCCTTGAATCGGCCCGGGCTCGAACACCAGGCTTTGCGAGCCCAGCTCAGCGCCTTGCACCTTAGCGCCACACACCTGCGCGGCCGCCAGCACGGCGGTCAGATGCTGGCGCATCAAGCCGGGCCGGCTGCGTTTGGCGCGGATGTTTTTGATCTGCAAGGTCTGCCCGGTCACCATCGACAGGCTCAAGCCACTGCGCAACACCTGACCGCCGCCGATGGCGCCGTCGAGTTCAATCACGTCCTGTTTCATGTTCATCCTTATGCGTAGCGTTTGACGGTGTCCCGCAGGTAGTGGTCCAGCCGTTGGGAGTGTGCTTGCGTGCGTGGCAAAACCGGCGCCTGGCGCTCCAGTTCGCGCAGGATAAATTCATGCAACGCCGGGCGCCGTGGGCCATAGGCGGCTTCACCGGCATTGCGTTTGAGCGCCAGCAGCGTTGCCACTTCATCCAGCAGTTGCGGGTCATCCACCGTGCCCAGCAGCTCGGTGAACGTCATCGGTGGCCGCCCCAGGCCCAGGTCGATCCAACGCACTGCCAGCAAAGGCCGCAGCACATAGAAGTACTTCTTGAACCGCACCTCGTCGCCTTGCAGGTAGCCGCGAAAAACCTTCTTGGCCATCGACAGGTAATGATTACGCGCCGCTGGCGGGCTGTAGAACGCCTCGGCCAAGGCACGCAGTTGCACCGTCGCCTCAGTCTCCTGGCGATACACCAGCGGCGAGTCCAGCCACTCCAGCAAGGTGGGATTGGACTTGCGCAGCAGCCCGAGGGTCTTGCGCAGCTCCCAGCCACTCACGTCCAGTTCGTCATCCAGCGGGCGTTCGATCACGTCGCGGGGCGCATCCACCTGCACAAACCAATCCGGTTTCTCGACGTAGACAAAGCGCACGTCATAGTCGCTGTCGGTGGAGGCAAACCCCCAGGCGCGGCTGCCGGACTCGCAGGCATACAGCACGGTCACATTGCGCTCGCGCTCTATGCGCGCCAACTCATCCAGCACGCGCGCACGCATGGCCTCGCTCAATGGGTGTCGTTGTTGCTTTTCCATCACGTATTCCCTCTTAACCTTTTACGCACACCACCTGACGCAGGGTGTGCAGCACTTCCACCAACTCGCGCTGGGCCTGCATGACCTTGTCGATGTCCTTGTAGGCCATCGGAATTTCATCAATCACATCGGCATCCTTGCGGCATTCGACGTGGGCCGTGGCGCGGATCTGATCGGCGACGGTAAAGGTGTTCTTCGCCTTGGTGCGGCTCATGGTGCGACCGGCGCCGTGGCTGCACGAGCAATACGATTCCTCGTTGCCCAGGCCACGCACGATGAAGCTTTTCGCGCCCATGGAGCCCGGAATAATCCCCAGCTCGCCCTTCTTCGCCGACACCGCGCCCTTGCGCGTCACCAGCACCTCTTGACCAAAGTGCCGCTCTTTTTGCACGTAGTTGTGGTGACAGTTCACTGCCTCCAGCGCCACTTCAAACGGCTTGCTGATGACCTGGCGTGTGGCCTGGACCACCGCGCGCATCATCAACTCGCGGTTCTGCCGGGCAAAATCCTGGGCCCAGCCCACCGCTTCCACGTAGTCATCGAAGTGCTGGCTGCCTTCTTCGAAATAGGCCAGGTCGCGGTCCGGCAAGTTGGCCAGGTGCTGGCGCATGTCCGCCTGCGCCAGCTGGATAAACAGGTTGCCGATGGCGTTGCCGACGCCGCGCGAACCGCTGTGCAACATGAACCAGACACGGTTGGCTTCATCCAGGCACACCTCGACAAAGTGGTTACCCGTGCCGAGCGTGCCCAAATGCTTGCGGTTGTTGCTGTGCTCAAGCTTCGGGTATTTGTCGGTGATCGCCTTGAAGCGCGGGTGCAGCGCCGCCCATACCTGATCCGCCTGGGCCGGTACATTTTCCCAGGTACCTTTATCGCGACCCGCACGGCTGCGAGTGCGGCCATGGGGCACCGCGGCTTCGATGGCGCAGCGCAACCCGTGAAGGTTGTCCGGCAAATCGCTGGCGGTCAGCGTGGTGCGCGCGGCGATCATGCCGCAACCGATATCCACGCCTACGGCCGCCGGAATAATCGCGCCCACCGTGGGGATCACGCTGCCGATGGTCGAGCCCTTGCCCAGGTGCACGTCCGGCATCACCGCGAGGTGCTTGAAGATAAACGGCATCTTCGCGGTGTTCATCAGTTGCTGGCGGGCTTCAGGCTCCACCGGCACGCCCTCGGTCCAGAGTTTGATCGGCTTGCCGTTGGCCACTTCCAGCAGTTGGTAGGTCTTCTCTTGCATGGTCTTGATTCTTTCTTGGTAGGCCGTCACTGCGGCGTTGACAGGGCTATAGCAGCGGGCGTGCCAGCTTTTTCAACACTTCACTAAAAATTTATAACTCATTGTTTTAATTATGTATTTATAGCGATCCAGATTTAAATCTCGAAAATCGATGACAAGCGCACTCGCCCATTCATATCCTTGTATATCGTTACTTATCTTTTGGTCTAGCCATGAAACACAAGCGCACCGTCGCCATCGGGTTTATCGGTTCCAAACTGGATCGCGTCGGCAAGGGCGCCAACCGCTGGAACCACTGGCGCCCCAGCGTCGGCCTGTGCCAGCAAGCCGACGTGCTGATTGATCGCCTGGAGCTGATCCACGACGTCGACGCCCGCGACGTCAGCCTCGCTGAACGGGTGCGCGCCGACATCCTGCAGATCTCACCGCACACCGAAGTGCGCCTGCACGCAATGGCGCTGCACAACCCGTGGGACTTCGAAGAGGTCTACGCCGCGCTGCACGATTTCACCACCGACTATGCCTTCAATACCGAGCACGAGGACTACCTCGTGCACATCACCACCGGCACCCACGTGGCGCAGATTTGCTGGTTCCTGCTGACCGAGGCTCGCAACCTGCCGGCGCGCCTGATCCAGACCGCCCCGGCACGGCGCGGCAATGACGCCGCGCGTGCCACCGGCAGCCACACACTGATCGACCTCGACCTGTCGCGCTACGACCGCATCGCTTTGCGCTTTGCCCACAAACGCCTGGAAGGCCTGGCATTTCTCAAGTCGGGGATCGCCACGCGCAATGCTGCCTTCAACGACTCCATCGAACAGATCGAACGCGTGGCCGTGCGCTCCAAGGCGCCGATGCTGTTGATCGGCCCCACCGGCGCCGGCAAGTCATTCCTCGCCCGGCGTATCTACGAACTCAAGCGCAGCCGCCACCAGCTGCAAGGCCGCTTTGTCGAAGTGAACTGCGCCACCCTGCGCGGCGACGGCGCGATGTCGGCGCTGTTCGGGCACATCAAGGGCGCCTTCACCGGCGCGCAAAACGCCCGCGACGGCCTGCTGCGCGCGGCGGATGGCGGCATGCTGTTCCTCGATGAAATCGGTGAGCTGGGGTTGGACGAGCAAGCCATGCTGCTCAAGGCCATCGAAGAAAAACGCTTCTACCCACTGGGCGCCGACCAGGAAGTGGCCAGCGACTTCCTGATCATCGCCGGCACCCACCGCGACCTGCGCGGGCGCGTGGCCCAGGGGCTGTTTCGTGAAGACCTGTATGCACGTATCAACCTCTGGACCTTTGACCTGCCCGGCCTGGCGGGCCGCCGTGAGGACATCGAACCCAACCTCGATTTCGAACTGGAGCGCCACGCCCGCGAACAAGGCCGCCGCGTGCGCTTCAACCTGGAGGCACGGCGCCGCTACCTGGCGTTCGCCTGCTCGAGTGAAGCCGCCTGGCTGGGTAATTTTCGTGAGCTGTCTGCTTCGATCACACGCATGGCGACGCTGGCCGACAGCGGGCGTATTGATGAGGCCCAGGCTGAACAGGAAATTCAACGCTTGCGCTACGCCTGGGGTTTGTCAGCGCCGCAGGCTGAATGGCAAGCCTTGGTGCCTGAGGACCTGGACCTGTTTGACCAGCTGCAACTGAAAGCGGTGATCGAGGTGTGCTTGCAGGCCGATAGCCTGTCGGATGCGGGTCGCCGGTTGTTCGGGGTTTCGCGCCAGGCCAAGGCGCAACCGAATGATGCGGATCGTCTGCGCAAGTACCTGGGGCGGTTTTCGATTGATTGGAAGCAGGTGGCGGCGCTGAAGTAACGCTGGGTGTTTTTTTGGGGGGGGCATATCCGTTATTTGGGTGATGGCGGGTATTGGTTCCGCCCTTACGGCGGCTCACTTTTGAACAGCGCAAAAGTAAGCAAAACGCTCTTGCCCCACCACTCGGCACCTCGCCTAGGCTCGGTGTGCCCTCACTCCGGCTTTGGAGCGGGGGCCGCCGCGATGGGCCATCCTTGGCCCAGCGCGGCTAAACCGGCGTCCTGCCGGTTTACCCCCGCTCCAAAGCCTGCGTTCGGCCAGCGTGGTTTAACGGGGCGCCTAAGATCAAGATCAAAAGCAAGAGCACGGCGGCCTAGTAGCCGACCTGAGTGGTTAGATCAAAAGCAAGGCCGAGGCGGCCTGACAGTCGACCTGACTTTTGAAGCTGAACTCAATCACATGTGGGAGCTGGCTTGCCTGCGATGGCATCAACTGGTTGTGCCTGATACACCGAGGTGCCTGCATCGCAGGCAAGCCAGCTCCCACAGAAAAGCAGAGCACAGTGGTCTGGCGGCCGAACTCGGTTGAATTGTGGGAGCGGGCTTGCTCGCGAATGCGGTGGGTCAGTGACAGATGAATTGACTGACACACCGCATTCGCGAGCAAGCCCGCTCCCACATTTTGGATCTCAGTACATCAGGTAGTTATGCTTTTGCTGTGCTTTTGCTTCTACCACTCAGGTCGGCTACTAGGCCGCCGTGCTCTTGCTTTTGATCTTGATCTGGGATCGCCCCATCAACCACGCTGGCCGAACGCAGGCTTGAATCCGTGGGTAACCCGGCAGGACGCCGGGTTAGCCGCACTGGGCCAAGGATGGCCCATTGCGGCGGCCCACGGATTCAAGCCTTCGTTCGGGCACACCGAGCCTAGGCGAGGTGCCGAGTGGTGGGGCGAGGACTTTTTGCTTACTTTTTGCTGGGCCGGCATTCCGGTCCCTCAAAAAGTGAGCCGCTGTAAGAGCGGAACCCTAAGCCGCCGTTACCGCAGCAACGGATATGCCCCCAACCAAAACCCAACGGAACTTTGCCAACAAATAACCGCCTCAATCCGGTAGGCTCACCCTTTTTATTCAAGGAGTTATTCCCCATGGCCAAAGCCACCGCCCGTCACATCCTCGTTTCCACTGAAGACAAGTGCAACGAACTCAAAGCCCAGATCGAAGGCGGCGCCGATTTCGCAGAAGTCGCCAAAGCCAACTCCAGCTGCCCTTCCAGCCGTCAAGGCGGCGACCTCGGTTCGTTCGGCCCAGGCCAGATGGTTAAAGAATTCGACACCGTCGTCTTCAGCGCCCCGGTCAACACCGTACAAGGCCCGGTGAAAACCCAGTTCGGCTACCACCTGCTGGAAGTCACCAGCCGCCAGGACTGATCCAGTCTGTGCTGCTGCTATAAACAACGGCCCGCCTCTTGGCGGGCCGTTGTGCATGTGATGACTAGCGACGCTCAAGCCGTTAACGTACAAATCCCTGATCTTCACTCGGCGCTCAAGGCTGACAATGCGATTGGCTTTTCCCACAACATTCCTAAGCTCCGCCCTGGCCCTGCTGCTGGCCAGCACCGCCGTGAGCGCGGCCCCGCAGACCTACCTCACGGTCTACGGCGAACCGGCTAAATACCCCGCCGGCTTCACCCATTTCGACTACGCCAACCCCAACGCCCCCAAAGGCGGCAGCCTGCGCCGCTCGGCCATTGAGATCGGGCGCTTCGACCACGTGTTGCCGTATATCGACAAAGGCATCGGCGTCTCCCAGGTCGACGGCTGGCTCTACGCCCCGCTGGCCCAGCGTTCCCTGGATGAGCCCTATACCGTCTACGGCCTGGTCGCGGAAAAAATGGAACGCGCCGACGACGGCCTGTCGCTGCGCTTCTACCTGAACCCCAAGGCGCGCTTCGCCGATGGCACGCCAATCACCGCCGAAGACGTGCGCTACAGTTTCGACCTGCTGATGACCCAAGGCAGCCTGCGCTTTCGCACCCTGTTCGCCGACGTCAAGCACGTCGAAGTCGAAGGCGAGCGCCAGGTGCGCTTTGATTTCTCCAGCAATGAAAACCGCACCCTGCCCCTGGATATCGCCACCCTGCCAGTGTTCCCCGAGCACTGGTGGAAAACCCGCGACTTCGCCAACGGCGGCGGCTACGAAGCCCCGCTGGGCAGCGGCCCTTACAAGATCAGCAAGATCGACTCCGGCAGCACCATCACCTTTACCCGCGACCCCGACTGGTGGGGCAAGGACTTGCCCGTCAGCCGTGGCCTGTATAACTTCAATCACTTGAGCCTTGAGTACTTCGGCGACACCGAAGTGGCCCGCCAGGTGCTGCGCGGCGGCGCCTATGACTTCAACCGCGAGTTCTCCGCCACCGGCTATTCCATCGGCTACAACGGCCCGGCCCTCGACGATGGCCGCCTGCAACGTGCACACCTGGCCAAAGAGATGCCGCAACCGGCCCAGGGCTATGTGTTCAACGTGCAAAAGCCGATGTTCAAGGACCGCCGAGTGCGCCAGGCCCTGGCGATGCTGTGGGACTTTGAGTGGGCCAACCGGCAGATGATGCGCAATCTGTACATCCGCCAGCAGAGCTACTTCTCCAACAGCCCGCTGGCGGCGAGCCAGTTGCCGACGAAAGAGGAACTGGCGATTCTGGAGCCCTTGCGCGGGCAAGTCCCCGACGAAGTCTTCACCCAGGTGTTCAAGGCCCCGGTCACCGACGGCAGCGGCATGATCCGCGACAAGCAGTTGCAAGCCCTGGCCCTGCTGGAAGAAGCCGGCTGGAAACCGGACGGCGACAAGCTGGTGAATGCCCAGGGCGAACCGCTGGAGTTCACCTTCCTCAACGCCCAGGCGGGCCTGGAGCGGCTGTTACTGCCGTACAAGCGCAACCTGGCGCAAATCGGCATCACCTTGAATATCCGCCGCATCGACTCCTCCCAGTACGTCAATCGGCTGATGACCCGTGACTACGACATGATCGTCACCGGCTTCCCGGTCACCACCTCGCCAGGCATGGAGCTGTACAACTACTTCGGTTCCGCCGCCGCGTACGACTCAGGCGCCAACAACTACATGGTGCTGCGGGACCCGGCCGTCGACACGCTGATCAAGGGCCTGGTCAAGGCCGACACCCAGGCGCAGATGCTCACCTACGCCCACGCCCTGGACCGTGTGCTGCAATGGAATTACCTGTGGATTCCCAACTACTACCCGCCCGGCACCTCCGCCGCGTGGTGGAACCGCTTCGGCCGCCCGGCCATCGAGGCCAAGAACGACGAAGCGCTGGAAACCTGGTGGGAAATCAGCCCTACGCCCCTGACCAATGAGCAAATGAACGCCGAGTTGAAAAAACGCGGAGGTACGCGCTGATGTTTGCCTATATCGTGCGGCGCCTGCTGCTGATCATCCCGACACTGGTGATCATCCTGCTGGTCAATTTCGTCATCGTCCAGGCCGCGCCTGGCGGCCCGGTGGAGCAAGCCATAGCGCACCTGCAAGGCATCGGCGGCGGCGGTGGCGTCGGCGGTTCATCCGGCGAAGGCATCAGCAGCGGCTCGCGGGCCAGCCGCGGCCTGGACCCGAAGCTGATCAAGGACATCGAAAAACAATACGGCTTCGACAAACCCGCGCCGGAACGCCTGTGGCTGATGCTCAAGAGCTATGCGCAACTGGATTTCGGCAACAGCTTCTTCCGCGGCAAAAGCGTGATCGACCTGATCCTGGAAAAGATGCCGGTGACCATTTCCCTCGGTTTATGGGCCACCTTGATTACCTACCTGGTGTCGATCCCGCTGGGCATTCGCAAGGCGGTGCGCCACGGCAGCAGCTTTGATGTGTGGAGCAGCACCGCCATCGTCATCGGCTACGCAATGCCGGCGTTCCTGTTTGCGATGTTCCTGATTGTGGTATTCGCCGGTGGCACCTCCTTGAACTGGTTCCCGGTGCGCGGGCTGGTCTCGGAGAACTTCGACGAGCTGAGCACCGTGGGCAAGGTTGCCGATTACTTCTGGCACCTGGTGCTGCCGGTCACGGCGTTGGTGATCGGCGGGTTCGCCACCCTGACCATCCTCACCAAAAACTCGTTCTTGAATGAAATCACTCGCCAATACGTGGTCACCGCCCGCGCCAAGGGCTTGAGCGAGCGCCGCGTGCTTTACGGCCATGTGTTCCGCAACGCGATGCTGCTGGTGATCTCGGGAATTCCCCAGGCCTTTATCAGCGTGTTTTTCGCCGGTTCCCTGCTGATCGAAGTGATCTTCTCCCTCGATGGCCTGGGCCGCATGAGCTACGAAGCCGCCGTGTCCCGCGACTACCCGGTGGTGTTCGGCTCGCTGTTTATCTTCACCTTGTTCGGCCTCTTGATAAAACTCATCGGCGACCTTTGCTACACCCTGGTGGACCCGCGTATCGACTTCGCCGCGAGGAACGCCTGATGCTTAACTTGTCTCCGGTGGCACGTCGGCGTTTCGAGCGGTTCAAGAAGAACCGTCGCGGCTGGTGGTCGCTGTGGTTGTTTATCGGCCTGTTTATCCTGACCCTGGGCGGCGAGTTGATCGCCAATGACAAGCCCTTGGTACTCAGCTTCAAGAACGAGCTGTATTTCCCGGTGTTCAAGCGTTACACCGAGCAGCAGTTCGGCGGGCAGTTGCCGTTCCAGGCCGACTATCGCAGTGACTACGTGCAGAAGCTGATCAAGCAGGACGGCGGCTGGATGCTGTTCCCGCCGATTCCGTTCAGCGATGACACGCCCAATTACGAACTGACCCGCCCTGCCCCCAGCCCGCCCTCGGCGGTGAACTGGCTGGGCACCGACGACCAGTCACGGGATGTGCTGGCGCGGGTGATCTTTGGCGCGCGGGTGTCGATCCTGTTCGCCCTGGCCCTCACCGCGATCAGCGCCGCCATCGGCATTGCCGCAGGCGCCTTGCAGGGTTACTACGGCGGCTGGGTGGATTTGCTCGGCCAGCGCATTCTGGAAGTGTGGTCCGGGCTGCCGGTGTTGTACCTGCTGATCATCTTGTCGGGCTTTGTCGAGCCAAACTTCTGGTGGCTGCTGGGGATCATGGCGCTGTTTTCCTGGCTGGCGCTGGTGGACGTGGTGCGCGCCGAGTTCCTGCGCGGGCGCAACCTGGAATACGTCAAGGCCGCACGTGCCCTCGGCCTGGGCGACGGCAAGATCATCCGTCGACATATCCTGCCGAATGCCATGACCGCCACATTGAGTTACCTGCCGTTTATTTTGACCGGGGCGATTTCCACCTTGAGCGCCCTGGACTTCCTCGGTTTCGGCATGCCCGCCGGCAGCGCGTCGCTGGGCGAACTGATCGCGCAGGGCAAGCAGAACCTGCAAGCGCCATGGCTCGGCCTGACGGCGTTTTTCACCCTGGCGCTGATCCTGTCGCTGCTGGTCTTTATCGGCGAGGCATTACGTGATGCCTTCGACCCACGTTCATGAGTGATTGCAGATGAACCTGATCGAAATCCGCGACCTCAGTGTCGCCTTCAGCGGCCAGACCGTAGTGCGCAACCTGAGCCTGGACGTGCGCCCCGG
Organism: Pseudomonas sp. MONT-RG-20F-20-E-7-02; assembly: GCF_022662395.1. Classification (NCBI taxonomy): domain Bacteria; kingdom Pseudomonadati; phylum Pseudomonadota; class Gammaproteobacteria; order Pseudomonadales; family Pseudomonadaceae; genus Pseudomonas; species Pseudomonas sp. MONT-RG-20F-20-E-7-02. The sequence goes on along the minus strand of NZ_JAKNQN010000001.1, from coordinate 1,111,311 downwards.
CGAATGCCTGGCGCTGGTCGGCGAGTCGGGCTCGGGCAAGTCGGTGACGGCCCATTCGATTCTGCAACTGCTGCCCGAAGCCGGCACGCACACCACGGGCTCGGTGAAGTACCGCGGCCAGGAGTTGATCGGCGCCTCTGCCGGCACCTTGCAGAAGCTACGTGGCAACCGCATTGCGATGATCTTCCAGGAGCCGATGACCTCGCTCAACCCGCTGCACAGCATCGAAAAGCAGATCGGCGAAACCCTGCTGTTGCACAAGGGCCTGGGCGGCAAAGCGGCGCAGGCGCGCATCCTCGAATTGCTCGAATTGGTGGGCATTCAGAAACCCCAGGAGCGGCTCAAGGCCTATCCGCACCAACTCTCCGGCGGCCAGCGCCAACGGGTGATGATCGCCATGGCCCTGGCCTGTGAGCCGGAATTGTTGATCGCCGATGAGCCGACTACCGCGCTGGACGTGACCGTGCAGCGCAAGATCCTGTTGCTGCTCAAATCCTTGCAACAGCGCCTGGGCATGTCGCTGCTGCTGATCAGCCACGACCTCAACCTGGTGCGCAGTATCGCCCAACGCGTGTGCGTAATGCGTGCCGGGGAAATTGTCGAGCAGGCCGACTGCCAGACGCTGTTCAACGCGCCGCAACACCCTTACAGCCGCCTGCTGTTGGACGCCGAACCGGCCGGTGATGTGTTGTGCAGCGATGAGCGCGAGACGGTATTGCAGGTGGACGACCTGACTGTGCAATTCCCCCTCAGTGGCGGCCTGTTCCGGCGCAAAACCTACTTGCGCGCCGTCGACGGCATCAGCCTCAGCGTGCAGCGCGGCAAGACCTTGGGGATTGTCGGCGAGTCCGGCTCGGGCAAGTCGACCCTGGGCCAGGCGATCCTGCGCCTGCTCGACTCCACCGGCAGCATCCGCTTTCAGGGCGAAGCCCTCGACCCGCTCAACAACCAGCAAATGCGCCCGTGGCGCAAGCAGATGCAGGTGGTGTTCCAGGACCCTTACGGCAGCCTCAGCCCGCGCATGTCGGTCGAACAGATCATCAGCGAAGGCCTGGAAGTGCACGCGCCGTGCAGCCTGGCTGACCGCGACGCGCAAGTGATCCAGGTGCTCAAGGACGTGGGCCTCGACCCCGACAGCCGCCACCGTTACCCCCATGAGTTTTCCGGTGGGCAACGCCAACGCATCGCCATCGCCCGCGCGCTGGTGCTCAAGCCGGCGCTGATGCTGCTGGATGAACCGACCTCGGCCCTGGATCGCACGGTGCAGAAACAAGTGGTGGCGCTGTTGCGTGAGTTGCAGGAAAAGTACGGCCTGACCTACCTGTTTATCAGCCATGACCTGGCCGTGGTGCGGGCCATGGCCCACGACATGATTGTGATCAAGGACGGCAAGGTGGTGGAGCGCGGTGCGAGCCATGAAGTGTTTGAAGCGCCGCAGCACGCGTACACCAAAGAGCTGCTGGCGGCGGCGCAGCTTCCTTTGTAGGCGCCGAGATTGTTCCCACGCTCTGCGTGGTAACACCGCCTTGGACGCTCCGCGTCCCGCACGCCAAGTGACGCAGAGCGTCACGGGAGGCGTTCCCACGCAGAGCGTGGCAACGATCACCGTTCACAGGATTCGCACGCATGAATAGCAACGAAAGCCTCAAGGACTACCAACAGGTTCGCGGCCTGGCCATCCAGTCGCTGTTCGAGATTATCGAGCAGTCCAGCGAAGGCACGGTGATTGTCGACCGTGACGCCAATATCGTGTGGATGAACGAACGCTACGCCAAGCGTTTCGGCCTCAAGAGCGCCGATGAAGCCATCGGCCAGCCCTGCGAACAGGTGATCGCCAACAGCCTGTTGCGCCAGGTGGTGCGCAATGACCAGCCGATCCTGCTGGATATCCAGGACACGCCCAAAGGCCCGTTGGTGGTAATGCGCCTGCCGATCCACGACGACGCAGGCTTGGTGATCGGCGCGATCGGGTTTGCGCTGTTCGATGAGTTGCGCAACCTATCGCCGCTGATCGAGCGTTACCTGAGCATGCAACAGGAGTTGGCGTCGACGCGCTCGCTGTTGCGGTCGCGGCAGAGCAAATACAATTTTGCGCACTTTATCGGCACCAGCGCGGCCAGCCTGGAAGTCAAACGCCGGGCGCGGCGTAGTGCGAGTGCGGAGTCGCCGGTGTTGCTGCTGGGCGAAACCGGTACCGGCAAAGAGTTGCTGGCCCAGGCCATCCACGGCGCTTCGCCCCGGGCGCACAAAGCCTTTGTCAGCATCAACAGCGCGGCAATTCCCCATGACCTGCTCGAAGCCGAGTTCTTCGGCACCGCGCCGGGCGCGTTTACTGGCGCCGACCGCAAGGGCCGTCCGGGCAAATTACAGATCGCCCAGGGCGGCACGCTGTTCCTCGACGAGATCGGCGACATGCCGCTGCCGCTGCAAAGCAAACTGCTGCGGGTGTTGCAGGAAAAGGAATACGAGCCCGTAGGCTCCAATGAAATGCTGCACAGCGATGTGCGGGTGATTGCCGCCACGTCGATGGACCTGGAAGCGGCGATCAAGCGCGGCGAGTTTCGCGCGGATTTGTATTACCGGCTCAATGTGTTGCCGATCCAGGTGCCGCCGCTGCGCGAGCGCCTGGACGATATTCCGGCGTTGAGCGAGGCGATTCTGGAAGAGCTGCGCAGCCAGCATGAACTGGCGCCTGAGGCACTGGCGCTGCTGGCCCGGCATGCGTGGCCGGGGAATATCCGCGAGCTGCGCAATGTGCTGGAGCGCGCGGCGTTGTTGAGTGATGACCTGGTGTTGGATGCCCAGGAGATTCGCGCGGCGATTGGCACGTTCAGCCCAGTGGCGCGTGGCGCGGTGGAGACGGTTGCTGGCGAGACCTTTGCGGCGGCGCGGGAGCGCTTTGATCGGCAGGTGATTGGCGCAGCGTTGGCGGCGTGTGAAGGCAATGTGGTGGAGGCAGCCAAGCGATTGGGGCTTGGCAGGTCGACGCTGTACAAGAAGATGGTGGCCTTGGGCATTGCCTAATCTCCATAAAGAGACAAAAATCTCAATATAAAGACACTCTCATGTGGGAGCTGGCTTGCCTGCGATAGCAGTCTTTCAGCCCACACACCTGCCACTGAAACACCGCTATCGCAGGCAAGCCAGCTCCCACATTGAATCTTCATTTGTCTCTAGATGGAGACAAAATTTAAAACCCTCGCTTAACTACACGATATTATCCTTATATATCAATTGGTTAACCAGTTGGCACAGATCTCGCTATAGCCCTTTCCAAAGCCTCACCCCACAAAAATAACAATTCGATCTGGAGACACACCATGAGTGTGATCATCGCCCTGGCAGCTCTCGCGCTGCTGATGCTGGCTGCCTACCGTGGCTACAGCGTCATCCTGTTTGCCCCCATCGCCGCCCTCGGCGCTGTCCTGTTGACCGACCCGTCCGCCGTCGCCCCTGCGTTTACCGGGGTGTTCATGGAGAAAATGGTCGGCTTTATCAAACTGTATTTCCCGGTGTTCCTGCTCGGCGCGGTGTTCGGCAAGCTGATCGAGTTGTCGGGGTTTTCGCGCTCGATTGTGGCGGCGGCGATCCGCTTGCTCGGCACGCGCCAGGCGATGCTGGTGATCGTGCTGGTCTGCGCACTGCTCACCTACGGCGGCGTGTCGCTGTTTGTGGTGGTGTTTGCGGTATATCCGTTTGCGGCAGAGATGTTCCGCCAGAGCAATATCCCCAAGCGCCTGATCCCGGCGACCATCGCCCTCGGTGCGTTTTCGTTCACCATGGACGCCCTGCCCGGCACGCCGCAGATCCAGAACATCATCCCCAGCACCTTCTTCAACACCACCGCCTGGGCCGCGCCGTGGCTGGGCCTGATCGGCACAATCTTTGTGTTCTGCACTGGCATGCTTTACCTGGCGCGCCAGCGCAACAAGGCCCAGCGTGCCGGTGAAGGCTATGGCACCGAGCTGCGCAATGAGCCGGAAACCGCAGAGAACCTGAGCTTGCCCAACCCGTGGATCGCGCTGTCACCGCTGATTCTGGTGGGCGTGATGAACCTGCTGTTCACCCACTGGATCCCGCAGTGGTACGGCAAGACCCACAGCCTCAGCCTGCCCGGCATGAGCGCACCGGTGACCACCGAAATTGCCAAGCTCACGGCGATCTGGGCGGTGCAGGCGGCGTTGCTGGTGGGCATCGTCATGGTGCTGGTGTTTGGCTGGTCGGCGATCAAAAGCAAACTCGCCGAAGGCAGTAAAAGCGCGGTCAGCGGTGCGCTGCTGGCGGCGATGAACACCGCGTCGGAATACGGCTTTGGTGCGGTCATCGCCTCGCTGCCGGGCTTCCTGGTGCTGGCGGACTGGCTCAAAGGCATTCCCAACCCGCTGGTCAACGAAGCGATTACCGTGACCCTGCTGGCCGGCATCACCGGTTCGGCGTCCGGCGGCATGAGCATCGCCCTGGCGGCAATGTCCGAGAGCTTTATTTCGGCGGCGCATGCGGCCAATATTCCCCTTGAAGTGCTGCACCGCGTCGCGGCCATGGCCAGCGGCGGCATGGACACCCTGCCCCACAACGGCGCGGTGATCACGCTGCTGGCGGTGACCGGGCTGACCCATCGCGAAGCCTACAAGGACATTTTCGGCATCACGATCATCAAGACCCTCGCGGTGTTCGTGGTGATCGGTACTTTCTACGCCACCGGCATTGTGTGAGGTTTTCATGACGACATTGAACGGCAAGACCGCCCTGGTTACCGGCTCCACCAGCGGCATCGGCTTGGGGATAGCCCTGAGCCTGGCAAAGGCCGGCGCCAACCTGATCCTCAACGGCTTCGGCGACGCCAGCGCGGTGATCGCCCAAGTGCAGGCGTTCGGCGGCAAGGTCGGCCATCACCCGGCGGACGTCAGCGACCCGGCGCAGATCGCCGACATGATCGCCTACGCCGAGCGTGAGTTCGGTGGCGTGGATATCCTGGTCAACAACGCGGGGATCCAGCATGTGTCGGCGGTGGAAGACTTTCCGGCCGAGCGTTGGGACTCGATTATCGCGATCAACCTGTCGGCAGTGTTCCACAGCACGCGCTTGAGCCTGCCGGGCATGAAGGCCAAGGGCTGGGGGCGTATCGTCAATATTGCCTCGGTGCATGGCCTGGTCGGTTCGGTGGGCAAGGCCGCGTATGTGGCGGCCAAGCATGGCGTGATCGGTTTGACCAAGGTGGTCGGCCTGGAAACCGCCACCAGTAACGTCACCTGCAACGCCATCTGCCCGGGCTGGGTGCTGACGCCGCTGGTGCAGAAGCAGATTGATGACCGCGCAGCCAAGGGCATCGATCCGCAGCAGGCGCAGCATGACTTGCTCGCGGAGAAGCAGCCGTCGCTGGAGTTTGTGACGCCGCCGCAGCTGGGTGAGTTGGTGTTGTTTTTGTGCAGTGAGGCGGGCGCGCAGGTGCGCGGGGCGGCGTGGAATATTGATGGCGGCTGGCTGGCGCAATAAATACAGGCACTGAACATCAAATGTGGGAGCTGGCTTGCCTGCGATAGCGGTGGGCCAGTTGACTCATTTGTCACTGATACACCGCTATCGCAGGCAAGCCAGCTCCCACAGTTTCGACCTGTGTTGGCTGGGCGCCTGGTACAAGAACAAGAGACTCCCGCATGTCCGAAATCCTCTGGCAACCCTCCCCCGAACGCATCCGCAACACGCGGATGGACCAGTTCCGGCGCTTCATCAATCAGCGCTACAGCCTGCAGCTCAGCGACTACCCGGCCCTGCACCAGTGGAGCATCGACCAGCGCCCCGACTTCTGGCAGGCCATCGTCGCGTACTTCGAGGTGCAATTTCGCAGCCCGCCCAGCGCGACGCTGATCGAAGAGGCTGAAATGCCCAGCGCCCAGTGGTTTCCCGGCGCCACCCTGAACTTTGCCGAACACCTGCTACGCCGTCGCGATGATCACCCGGCGGTGGTCGCGATCAGCGAGGACGGCCAGCGCGAACACCTCAGCTATGCCGAACTGGCTGCACATGTCGCGGGCCTGCAAAACAGCCTGCGCGCGGCCGGTGTCGGGGTGGGCGACCGCGTCGCTGCGTGCATGCCCAATACCTGGCAAACCCTGGTCGGCATGCTCGCTACCACCAGCCTGGGCGCGATCTGGTCGTGTTCATCGCCGGACTTCGGCACCCAGGGCGTGATCGACCGGTTCGGCCAGATCGAGCCCAAGGTGCTGATCACCTGCGCGGGTTATCGCTACGCCGGCAAGGACATCGACCAGACGGCCAAGCTGAATGAAATCCTTGATCGCCTGCCATCCCTCGAACAGTTGATCATCGTGCCCTACGCGCGGCCTCAAGCGCGTGTCGAGGACTACCAGACTCACGCCAGGGTCGCGCTGTGGAACGAGGTTTACCAAGCTGGCGGCGAGCCTGAGTTTGTCGCGGTGCCGTTCGATCACCCGCTGTACATTCTGTATTCCAGCGGCACCACCGGCGTGCCCAAGTGCATCATTCACGGCACCGGCGGCGTGCTGCTCACCCACCTCAAGGAACACGGCCTGCACGCCGACCTGTCGCGCGACGACTGCCTGTTCTACTACACCACCTGCGGCTGGATGATGTGGAACTGGCTGGTGTCGGTGCTCGCGCTCGGCGCCACGGCGGTGCTGTATGACGGCTCGCCGTTTCACCCTGGGCCTGCGCGCTTGATCGACCTGATCGACGCGGAACGGATCAGCGTGTTCGGCACCAGCCCCAAGTTCCTCGCCACCCTGGAAAAGGCCGGGCTGCAGCCACGCCTGAGCCACGCTCTGGGCAGCCTCAAGGGCCTGATCTCCACCGGCTCGCCCCTGTCACCGCAGAGCTACGACTACGTGTACCGCGAGATCAAGGCCGAGCTGTGCCTGTCGTCGATGTCCGGCGGCACCGATATCGTCTCCTGCTTTGTGATCGGCAACCCGGTGCTGCCGGTGCGCCGCGGTGAAATGCAGTGCAAGAGCCTGGCGATGGCCATCGAAGTGTGGGACGACCAGGGCCAGCCGTTGGTCGGCGAAAAAGGCGAGCTGGTATGCACCCGGCACTTTCCGGCGATGCCGATTGGCCTGTGGAACGACCCGGATCAGACCAGGCTGCGCGCCTCGTATTTCAGCCAGTTTCCCGGCGTTTGGGCCCAGGGCGACTACGCCGAACAGCGCCCGAATGGCAGCCTGCTGATTCACGGGCGCTCCGACGCGGTGCTCAACCCAGGCGGCGTGCGCATCGGCACGGCGGAGATTTATCGCCAAGTGGAAAAAGTCCCGCAGGTGCTGGAAAGCCTGGCCATCGGCCAACGCTGGCAAGGCGATGTGCGCGTGGTGCTGTTTGTGCGCCTGGCTGACGGCATCGAACTGGATGAGGCGCTTGAACAACAGATTCGCCAGGTGATCCGCGCCAATACCACGCCACGGCATGTGCCGGCGAAGATCCTCGCCGTCACGGACATCCCACGCACCATCAGCGGCAAGATCGTTGAATTGGCGGTACGTAATGTGGTGCATGGCGAGCCGGTCAAAAACACTGACGCACTGGCCAACCCGCAGGCCCTGGAGCAATTTCGCGACCGCCCTGAACTGGCGTAAAGATGAAAGGTTTCAGCTCCCAAGCACTCATTTGAAGACAAAACCCCAATGCATGCTATTTTTCGGGGGGTAGTCAGCCGCTCCCGTCTCGCGGGATAATCGGATTTTGTTGTACTTAAAAGTGTCAGGTGTAGGGCTTTTTCATGAATGGAACATCCACCGGTAGCGAAGCCGCTGCATTGATTGCGCGGCTGGACTGGGCGCAAAGCCCCCTCGGTGAGGCCAATGAATGGCCGCAAAGCCTGCGCACAGCCGTCGACATCGTGGTGCACTCACCGATGCCGATGCTGTTGCTGTGGGGCAGCCAACTCACGCAGCTCTATAACGACGGCTTTGCCAAGCTCGCGGGCAACAAACACCCCGCCGCGCTCGGCCAGCCGGCGCATGAGACGTGGCCGGAACTGGCGAGCTTCACTGCGCCGGTCTACGACGCGGTCCTCGGCGGCGAGGTGCGCACGTTCAGCGAGCAGCGCTTCGTGCTGCAACGCAACCATCGCGACACTGAGATCTGGCTCGACCTGACCTACAGCCCGGTCCGCGACGAAAGCGGCACGGTGGCCGGCATCCTGGTCATCGCCATCGAAACCAACGAACGCCGCAGCAAAGCCCTGGAACTGCAACAGCGCTCCGAAGACAGCCTTAAGGCCCAGCACAACAGCGAGCAGCGCCTGCAACTGGCACTGGCGGCGACGGACGCGGTCGGCACCTGGGACTGGGATATCGGCGAAGACCGCTTTATTGCCGACGCTCACTTCGCCTACCTGCACGGCGTTGACCCAAGTGACGCCGGCCTGTTGCCGATCAGCGAGTACCTGCAAGGCGTGCACCCTGAAGACCGTGGCATGGTGGCGCGCAGCATCAAGCACTGCATCACCTTCGGCACCGAATACGCCGAGGAATACCGCCTGCAGCAAGCCGATGGCCAGGTGCGCTGGGTGTTTGCCCGAGGCCGTTGCTACAAGGACCAGCATGGCCGCCCGGCGCGCTTTTTAGGCGCCGCGCTGGACCTCACCGAGCGCAAGCACACCGAGCAGGCCCTGCGCCAAAGCCAGACCGAGCTGCAGTTGATCATCAACGCCATGCCGGTGCTGATCGGCTATGTCGATCACGAACAGCGTTTTCGCTTGAACAACAGCGCGTACCTGGAGTGGTACGGCATGACCCCGCAAGAGCTGTACGGCAAGAGCATCCGCGAAGTGCTCGGTGATGAGGTGTATGCCGGGCGCGCCGACAAGATCGCCGCCGCGCTGCGCGGCAAGGCCTGCAGCTTTATGACCATCACGCCGCACCACGATGGGCGCCCGCGCCATGCGTTGATGAAGTACCTGCCGCGCTTCAGCAATGACGGCTCGGTGAACGGTTTCTACATCTTTGTGATCGATGAGACCGAACGCAAACTCACCGAAGAAGCCCTGCGCCACCTCAACGAAAACCTCGAAGAACGCGTGGCCCAGCGCACCCAGGCGCTGGCCGAGGCCAACCAGCGCCTGCAAAACGAGATGTTCGAACGCGAGCGCGCCGAAGACGCGCTACGCCATGCGCAGAAGATGGAAGCGGTGGGCCAGCTCACTGGCGGCATCGCCCATGACTTCAACAACATGCTCACCGGGATTATTGGCAGCCTGGACCTGATGCAGCGCTACATCGCGGCCGGGCGCAGCGACGAAATCGGCCGGTTTACCGACGCGGCGGTGTCTTCCGCCCACCGCGCCGCCGCCCTCACCCACCGGCTGCTGGCGTTCTCGCGGCGCCAGTCACTGGACCGACGTCCGCTGGACCCCAATCAGTTGGTGGCGTCGCTGGAAGACTTGTTCCGGCGTACCAAGGGCGCGCACATCACGCTCAACGTGGAACTGGGCCGCGATATCTGGGCGGTGAACACCGATGCCAGCCAATTGGAAAACGCCCTGTTGAACCTGGTGATCAACGCGCGCGACGCCATGCCCGACGGCGGCGAATTGCTCATCGAAACCGCCAACAGTTACCTGGACGGCACCGACATCACCACGCTGGAACCGGTCAAGGCCGGCGATTATGTGATGCTCGGCGTGAGTGACAACGGCAGCGGCATGGCGCCGAAGATTCTGGCCAAGGCGTTCGACCCGTTTTTCACCACCAAGCCCATCGGCCAAGGCACTGGCCTTGGGTTGTCGATGATCTACGGGTTTGCCCAGCAATCCGGTGGCCACGTGACCATTCAAAGCGAGCCCGGCAAAGGCACCAGCGTGCGCCTGTACCTGCCGCGCCTGCACGGCACCGCGCTGGAAAGCAGCCTGCCGGCGCACATGAGCGAAGCCCCGCTGGCCCTGGCTGGCGAAGCCGTGGTGGTGGTCGAGGACGACCCGGCCGTGCGCATGCTGGTGGTCAATGTGCTGGATGAATTGGGCTACACCGCGCACCAGGCGGCGGACGCACGCACGGCACTGCCGTTGCTGGAGTCGGATTTGCGTGTGGACCTGCTGGTGACCGACGTCGGCCTGCCGGGCATGAACGGCCGCCAATTGGCGGAAATCGCCCGCCAGCACCGGCCCGGCCTGCAAGTGTTGTTCATGACCGGTTACGCCGAAAAGGCCGCCGAACGCCAGGGTTTCCTTGAAGATGGCATGGACATGGTGGCCAAGCCGTTCTCCATCGAACTGCTGGCGACGAAAATCCGCAGCATGATCAACGTTGACGAATGAGTTCAGGCATAATCGCGCGCCCTTCCGTTTGACCGTTGCAAGGTAACAACATGAAAGCCCAAGCCCGTCACATCCTGGTCAAGACCAGTGAAGAAGCCGAACAGCTCAAGCAGCGCATTGCCAAGGGCGAAGCGTTTGATGTGCTGGCCAAGAAATACTCGACCTGCCCGTCCGGCAAGCGCGGCGGTGATTTGGGTGAAGTGCGGCCGGGGCAGATGGTCGGGGCGATTGATGTGGTGATCTTCAAGAAGCCGGTGAAGGTGGTGCATGGGCCGATCAAGAGCAAGTTTGGGTATCACTTGGTGCAGGTGTTTTACCGCGACTGACCAGAGAGCGGACGCGGAGCGTCCGGTGAGGCATTCCCACGCGGAGCGTGGGAACGATCAGTGCAGTCAAATGTGGGAGCTGGCTTGCCTGCGAACCGCCGCAGGCGGCCATTCACCGCGCAATTAAAGCCCCTGGCACCTGAATCACCCGGCTCGCCAACCGATGCCCAGCCAAGGCCGCCTCCTCAGGTGACTGACCTTTCAGCCGGCTGGCCAAATACGCCGCACTGAACGAATCCCCCGCCGCCGTGGTGTCCACCACCTTCTCGACCTTCAACGCCGGTACGGCAAAGCGCTCGCCATCACAGCGGATCAAGCAGTCATCTGCGCCGCGCTTAAGCACCACTTCGGCAATCGCCGGGTACGCCGCAAACACCTGTTCGCTGTCGGCATAGCCAAACAACGCACGTTCGTCGTCTTCGGTCAGCAAGGCGATATCCACCTCGACCAACACCGCGTGATACGCCGCGCGCGCCGCTTCGACGCTGGCCCATAAACGCGGGCGGTAGTTATTGTCGAACACCACCTTGCCACCGCGCTGGCGGGTTTCGATCAGGGTGTGCAGTAAACGCGCGCGCCCGACTTCACCGAGTACCGCCAGGGTAATGCCGCTGAAATACACCACGTCGTAACCCGGCAAAACCGCCAGGATCGGCTCGGCGGCCGGGGTAGTGAAGCAGTCGCGCACGGCGGCTTCGTTGCGCCAGTAGAGGAATTTGCGCTCGCCATTGGCGTCGGTCTGGATGCAGTACAAACCGGGTAGACGGCCGGGCAGGCGTTGGACCATGCCCAGGCCGAGGCCTTCGTCGGTCCATTGTTGGCACATGGCATCGCTGAAGCTGTCATCGCCCAGGGCGGTGACGTAGTCGACCGTGCCGACGCTGCCCAATTCGCGGCGCAGGTAGACGGCTGCGTTGAGGGTGTCGCCGCCGAAGCTCTGCTGCAGGCTGCCGTCGGCGCGGTGTTGGAGTTCGATCATGCATTCGCCGATGAGGGCGATGCGCGGTTGTGTGTTCATGCCTGGGTCTCTCGGTGTTCTGGAGGGCCTCATCGCAGGCAAGCCAGCTCCCACAGTTGGAATGTATTCACACTTCCAATGTGGGAGCTGGCTTGCCTGCGATAGGCGCGACGCGGTTTAGAAGCAGGTCTGCAAGGACTCGATCACCTGCAACTGCTCATCCACCAGGCAGCCCACTTGCCATTTGTCGAAGGTCAGGCACGGGTGCGAGGTGCCGAAGGAGATGATGTCGCCGATACGCAGTTCAACCCCCGGCGCCACGCTCATGAACGCGTGCTGGTCCATCACTGCCGTGACCTTGCAGGCCGTGACGTCATCGCCTTCGGCCGGCAGAATACCGGCCTTGTAGCGCTTGAGCGGCACCGGCAGGCCGGCGTCGTAGGCGACGTCGCGCTTGCCCAGGGCAATCACCGCAAAGCCCGGCTCTGGCAACGATTGCACATGCGCCCAGACTTCCAGCGCCGGGCGCAGGCCTTCGTTGAGGTCGCTGCGGCGGTCGAGCACGCAGCATTGCGCTTCTTTGTAGATGCCGTGGTCGTGGGCCACGTAGCTGCCAGGTCGCAGCACGCTGAGGAAGCGGCCAGCGGCGTTTTGTACTTCAAACGACTCGGCGATCAGGTCATACCAGGCCGAGCCCGAGGCGGTGATGATCGGCTTGGGCAGGTCGAAAGAGCCGTTGTTTTGCAGGTCCACTGCCAGGCGCACCAAGCTGGCGGCGAAGTCGCGGATGCCGCTGACGGCGTGTTCGCCGTGGATCACGCCTTCGTAGCCTTCAATACCGGTAAGGGCCAGGGCTGGCTGGGCCTTGATCGCCTTGGCCAGCTCGCGCACTTCCTGCTCGCTGCGGCAACCGCAACGGCCGCCGACCACGCCGTACTCGATCATCACGTTCAGGCGCAGGCCACGGGCGGCGAAAAACAGGCCGAGGTCGGCGACGTTATCCGGGTGATCGACCATGCAGTGAAAGTCAAAATCCTTGTCGGCCAACAAGTCGGCAATCAACGCCATGTTCGGCGCGCCGACCAGTTGGTTGGCCATCAACACGCGGCGCACGCCACCGGCATAAGCGGCGCGGGTTTGCACCGCGTTAGCCAGGGTGATGCCCCAGGCGCCGGCTTCGATCTGGCGTTGGAACAATGCCGGCATCATGCTGGTTTTGCCGTGGGGCGCGAGTTCTGCGCCGCTGTTGCTGACAAATGCCTGCATCCAGCGAATGTTGTGTTCCAGGGCGTCGCGATGCAGCACCAGGGCCGGCAGGCTGACGTCGCGGACCAGGTGGGCGCCAACGGCGGCGGCGCCTTTTTCAACGGCATTGAGGGCAGACATAAAAACTCCTATTCGTTGATGCGACGGGCCAGGTTGTTGGCGCTGTCGATCAACACCCGGCGATAGTCGTTGTAATTTTTAATCGCGTCGGCCCGTGGGGCGACGATGCACAAGGTTGCAATGCTGATGCCTTGCGCGTCCCGCACCGGGGCGGCGAAGCAATGGGTAAAGGTGTCGGCCACACTGTCGAAAGAGAAGAACCCGTCGAGGGTGGCCTGACGGATTTGCGCCAGGAACGTTTCCAACGGCAGGCGCTGGCCGTCCGGCAGGATGAAGTCGTCGTAGTCGATCAGGTCGATGATTTGCTGGTCACTCAAGTGCCCCAGCAGCAGGCGCCCGGAGGCGGTCCACGGGATCGGTGCGTTTTCGCCGATGTCCGACGAAATGCGGAAATGCCGCTCGCCTTCGCGCATCAGCGCCACCGTGTATTTGCGCCCGTTGAGCAGGCACATCTGCGCGGTTTCGTGGGTTTGGCTGACGATTTCCTGCAAGGCGTGGTCGGCCTCGCGGGTCAGGTCGAAATGGCGCAGGTGCGCCTGGCCGAGGAAGTACAGCTGGCGGCCGAGGTAGACGTGGCCGTCCTTGCCCACCGTTTCGAGGATGCGCCGTTCAAGCAACGAGGCGACCAGTTCGTAGACGGTGGATTTGGGGCTGCCGATGCCGCTGGCAATATCATTCGGGCGCAGGGGCTGGCCGATTTCCTTGAGAAAATCGAGGATATCGAATGCACGGTCCAGTCCTTTGGCGCGGCGTTTGATGGTGTCTTCGGTCATGGCAGTAGTCGGTCTCTGTTGATCGTTCCCACGCTCTGCGTGGGAATGCATACCGTGACGCTCTGCGTCACAGAAGCGGACGCAGAGCGTCCAGGGCGGCGTTCCCACGCAGAGCGTGGGAACGATCGTTTAGGCAGCCATCTTTACTTCTTCTTGTAGGCCACGCAATCGATCTCGACCTTGCAGTCCACCATCATGTTGGCCTGCACACAGGCGCGCGCCGGGGCGTGTTCCGGGGTGAAGTATTCGCCGAAGACTTTGTTGAAACTCCAGAAGTCCCGTGGGTCTTCGAGCCATACGCCGACGCGCACCACGTCTTTGAGTTCGTAGCCGGCCTCTTCCAGAATCGCCACCACGTTGCGCATGGTCTGGCGGGTTTGCTCGACGATGCCGCCGTTGATGATTTCACCGTCGACTGCCGGCACCTGGCCCGAGACGTAGAGCCAGCCGTCCGCTTCTACCGCGCGGGCGAAAGGACGAGGTTGGCCACCGCCGGCGGTGCTGCCGGTGCCGTAACGAGTAATGCTCATAAAGTTGCTCCTGATTAAAAACGAATGTTCTTCAAAAATTCCGCCAGGCGCGGCGACTGCGGGCGTTCGAAGATGTCTTTCGAAGTGCCCTGCTCTTCAATGCGGCCCTGGTTCATGAATACGATCTTGTCCGACACTTCGTAGGCAAAACGCATTTCGTGGGTGACCAGCAACATGGTCATGCCCTCTTCCGCCAGGCCCTTGATCACGCTGAGCACTTCGCCCACCAACTCGGGGTCGAGGGCCGAGGTGACTTCGTCGAACAGCATGAGGCTGGGGTTCATCGCAATCGCACGGGCAATCGCCACGCGTTGTTGCTGGCCGCCGGAGAGCTGGCCCGGGAAGTGGTTGCGCCGCTCCAGCAGGCCGACGCGGTCCAGCCATTTTTCCGCCAGGGCTACGGCTTCGTCCTTGCCCATCTTCTTGACCTTGAGCAGGCCGAGGGTGACGTTTTGCAACGCGGTAAGGTGCGGGAACAGGTTGAATTGCTGGAACGCCATGCCGGTCATCGCGCGGTGCTGGGCAATCACGCGCTCGGGGTGACGCACGCGCTTGCCGGCGATTTCGCTGTAGCCGATGGACTCGCCGTCCAGGGTGATCTGGCCGCCCTGGAATTCTTCCAGCAGGTTGACGCAACGCAGCAGCGTGGTCTTGCCCGAGCCGCTGGAGCCGATCAACGTCACCACATTGCCGCGCTGCATGGACAGGTCGACGCCCTTGAGCACTTCTACCTGGCCGTACTGTTTACGCAGGCCGCGAATGTTCAGCAGCGGTTGGTTTGTTTGAGGTTGGTTCATGGCAAGGCCACCCGCTTTTCAATGTAGCGCCCGAATAACTCGATGGCGTAGTTGATGACAAAGAACAGAAACCCGGCGAACAGGTAGAACTCCAGGGTCATGAAGGTACGCGCGATCACTTGCTGGGTGCTCAGCAGCAATTCCGCCACGCCGATCACCGAGAGCAAGGTCGAGGCCTTGACGATTTCCGTGGAGGAATTGACCCAGGTCGGCAGGATCTGGCGCAACGCTTGAGGCAACAGCACGTAGCCCAGGGATTGGTAGAACGTCAGGCCAATCGCCTTGCCCGCCTCCAATTGCCCACGGGGAATGGCCTGCAGCGCACCGCGCACGATTTCCGAGACGTGGGAGCCGCAAAACAGCGTCAGCCCGACGGCGCCAGCCTGGAACGCAGTGATCTGCCAACCCAGCGCCGGCAGCATGTAGAAACACGCCAACACCAGCACAAACACCGGCGTGCCACGGATCAGGTCGACATACAGACGAAACGGCGCGCGCATCCAGAACTTGCCGTAGGTCAGGATCAACCCGGCGACAATGCCGATCAGCGTACCGAAAATAATCGCCAGCGCAGACACATACACGCTGGCCTGAAAGCCCGCCCACAGGGTGTCCCGGGCGATCCACAACTCATGCAACCAACTGGGGGATTCGTACATGGAAACCCTCCTTAACGACGGATCGCCAGACGCTGTTCCAGGTAACGGAGCAGCATGGCAATGAGGTAACAGGCAGCCACGTAGAGCGCGGTCGTGACCAGCCAGGTTTCAATCACCCGGTAGCTTTCGACGTTGATCTTGCGGGCGTAGTAGGTCAGCTCCGGCACGGCAATCGCAGCGGCCAGGGAGGTGTCCTTGAACAGCGAGATAAAGTTGTTCGACAGCGCCGGCAACACATTGCGCAGCATCACCGGCACGGTGATATAGGCGCGGATACGCCACTCACCCAAGCCAATCGCCAGGCCGGCTTCGCGCAAGCCCTTGGGAATATTCAACAGCCCGGCACGGAACACTTCGGTGAGGTAGGCACCGGCGTACAGCGACAAGGTGATGATGAACGAGGGGATTTTGTCGAGACGAATCCCCAATGACGGCAGTGCAAAGTAGATCAACAAGATCAGCACGAGGATCGGCGTATTGCGGATCACCGTCACATACACCGAGGCGAAGACTCGCAACGCGCGGTGCTTGGACAGCATGGCAAACGCCATCATCAAACCGATCACGCAGCCAATCGCGATCGACAGCAGCGCCAGCTCAAGGCCCAGGCCGAGCCCCGCCAGCAAGCTGGGAAAATCACGCCACACGGCGGCAAAGTTCAACTGATAGTTCATGGTCGGCAGTACCTGATTGGGGCGCCGTCAGGGGCGCCCCAGGGTTTACGATTTACTTGAACTCAACCGGGAAACCGATCGCAGGCTCTGGCAAATCCACGCCGAACCATTGCTTGAACGAGGCCTTGTAGGTGGGGAATTCCACACCGGTCATGGCTTCATGCAACGCGGTGTTGACGAAGTTCAGCCAGTCCTGATCGCCACGCTTGACCGCGCACGCGTAGGTTTGCGGGCTCCAGGCGTAGGTCGGGCTGCGGTAGCGGCCGGGGTTCTGCACCATCAGGTACTTGACCGAGGATTGGTCGGTGGCGGCGGCATCGGCGCGGCCGGAGTTCACGGCCTGGTACATCAGGTCGACGCTGTCGTATTGGTCGACCTTGGCTTTGGGCAATGCCTGGTGCACCAGCTCTTCGGCGTAGACGTTTTGCAGCACGGCCACGGTGACGCTGTCGCCTGCGGCTTGCAGGTCTTCGATTTCCTTGTACTTGCTGTTGTTCGGCAACAGTAGGCCCACGCCTTCGCGGTAGTACGGCAAGGTAAATGCAACTTGCTGCGCACGGCTGGCGGTGACGGTGATGAACTGGCAACTCATGTCGACCTTGTCGGTCAGCAGGTTGGGAATACGTGCGTCAGACGACTGCACCACAAACTCGACCTTGCTCGGGTCGTTGAACAGACCCTTGGCGACGATACGGCCGATGTCGATATCAAAACCCTGCAACTTGCCATCCGCTCCCTGGAAGTGCCACGGCGCATTGGTACTGCCTGTACCCACGATGAGATGCCCACGCTTGAGCACATCATCGAGCTTGCTGTCCGCCGCCTGCACTACGCTTGCGAGGGAAGCCGATGCGGCGAAGAGAAAAACACACGCTTTAAACACGGAAGGTCGGTGATGCATGACAAGCACTCCAGGAGTTGTGTATTCCGCTATACCGGAACTTAGTATGTAACAACGGAATAGACAGCAGAAAGTGTGCCACACGGGGTAAGAGAAAAATATGATTGGGATAAATTCGTTTTGAATCATAGGGATAATGGTTTGTGCTGGGTGAGGCGCTTGGCCAGCGGATGGAGGCAGTCTGCTACTCAGGGACACACAGTGACAGGTGGCGCACCAGGGTGGCGTTACCTTGCACCGTAGCGGGGCTGATATTGAACACCTATGGGAGCGGGCTTGCCCGCGATGGCGGTGGGTCAGTTGCCATCAATGGTGGCTGAGCTGACGCATTCGCGGGCAAGCCCGCTCCCACAGGGGGGGGCGTTGTTGCTTTGAGTATTGTGTGGGTGTGGCTGATTTTTTGGGTTGGGCTAGGCTGGGGGTATCTGTGTGGAGGAGCCGGGCGTGATGAAGGTAAGAATTTTGGTGGTTGTGGTGTGTTGGTGGGTGGCCGGTACGGCCTTGGCCAGTAATGATCGGCGCGAATGCAAGGAGGAATTAACCAAGCTGAAAGAGGCTTTCAGCACCGATTACACCAGCCAGAACCATCACGGCTATCGCAAGGCGAAGGCGTCGCGGGACAATGAGGAATACAAGAAATGCGCGAGTCAGGCGCGCAAGGCCCGTGAACGCATGGAACGTGACGCAGATGTTTAAGCGTGTCTACCTGTGAAGGTTGACAGTAGACGGGGGTGATCTCTCGGCTTAGCGTTGGCAGTAACCGCAAGCCGAGAGGGATTTCATCATGGCAACCACTAACGACGTCATTACCAGCCAGGCGGGCTATGAGTCCGCACTGAAACAGGGTCGAATCGTATTCACGCTATTTGTTTCAAAAAGCTGCCCGGCATGCGAGTACTACAGACCATTTTTTGAAAGCGCCGCCAAAGAGCATGATAGGTTTGTGGATAGCTATGTCATCGAGCCGACCGTTGCGCCTGAGCTGGGCAAGCCTGAACGCCGCAGTACTGAGAAGGTTACCGGCACACCTACGCTGGTAACGCATATCGACGGCGAGGTTCAGGAAGTCATCAGAGGGTTTGAAGACGAGAAAACCCTGACGCAAGAACTGAACAATATATTCAGCCGCTATGCCTAGCTGTAGGCTCCAGACGAACTTGCGTCACCCGCCGCTCATCCACCGCTGCCACGGTAAGGCGCCAGCCTTCATGCTCTAGGCTGTCGCCGACTATCGGCAGGCGGTCCAACAGGCTCATGACTAAACCTGCGAGGGTCTGATAATCATCGGTGGCCACGGCCTTGAAGCCGGTGCGCTGGCGAATCTGGGTCAGGTTTACGGCGCCATTGGCACGAAAACCCTCGCCTTCCTCAACAATATCCGGCCCTTCAATCTCGCTGGCATCCGGCAATTCACCGGCGATGGACTCGAGAATGTCGGTCATGCTCAACACCCCCATGAAATCGCCGAATTCGTTGATCACGAACGCAATGTGGGTGGATTCCTGGCGCATCTGTTCCAGGGCGTTGAGGATCGAAAAACTCTCCAGCAGGTTGATCGCGCGGCGTGCCAAGTGCTCCAGGTTCGGCTCGTTGCCGGCCAGGTATTCCTTGAGCAACTCCTTCTTGTGCACGAAACCTAATGGCTCATCGATAGCGCCGTGGCGGATCAACGGCAGGCGCGAGTAGGACGAATGCATCAATTTCAGGCGAATAGTGTCGCGATCGTCCGACAGATCAATACAGTCGACCTTGGCCCGTGGCGTCATCAAGGTGCGAATCGGCCGCTCGGCCAATTGCAGCACGCCGCTGATCATCACGCGCTCGCGTCGATCAAACAACGGGCCCTGGGCTGCATCCGGCTCGCCCATCAGGTCAGCAACGTCGTCATCCATGCCTTCGACGGCCAGGCTGCGACCGCCAAGCAAACGCATCACCGCATGCGCGGTACGCTGGCGCACCGGCAACGTGCCTTGCGCCGACTTCTTGCGGCGGGCGCGGGCAATCTGGTTGAACACCTCGATCAGGATCGAGAAACCAATCGCCGCATACAGATAGCCCTTGGGAATATGGAAGCCCAAGCCTTCGGCAGTCAGGGCGAAACCGATCATCATCAAGAAGCCCAGGCACAGCATGATCACCGTAGGGTGCGCGTTGACGAAGCGGGTCAGCGGTTTACTCGCCACGATCATCAAGCCGATGGACACGATCACTGCGATCATCATCACCGCCAGTTCATCCACCATGCCCACGGCCGTAATCACCGCGTCGAGGGAGAACACCGCGTCGAGCACCACGATCTGCGCCACGATCGGCCAGAACATCGCATACGCCACATTGCCCGAGCGCTGGGCCACGTGGCCTTCCAGGCGCTCATGCAATTCCATGGTGGCCTTGAACAACAGGAACACACCGCCAAACAGCATGATCAGGTCACGGCCGGAGAAGCTCTTGTCGAACACCTCGAACAAGGGCTGGGTCAGCGTCACCAACCAGGAAATACTCGCCAGCAAGCCCAGGCGCATCAGCAACGCCAGGGACAAACCAATCAACCGCGCCCGGTCGCGCTGCTCCGGCGGCAGCTTGTCCGCCAGGATCGCGATAAACACCAGGTTGTCGATGCCCAGCACCAGTTCCAGCACAATCAAGGTCAACAGGCCGAGCCAGGCCGTTGGATCCGCTAACCATTCCATTTATAGAGTCTCGTAATAGATTTCAGAATGCCGGACACGGCAAAGCGCGGTCAGTGGACCGGGACAAGGTTAGCAGTCGGAATACGGGGTGCTTTAACGGGAACAGCAGCAAATGTCTTGGGGAAAGACGACTGGGAGGCTCCAAGAGGGTGTTCATGCAAGTCCTGAAATAACAAAAGGACTTGGATCGTACAGGCGAAACCAAAATTTCCCACAACGCAAAACTATTACAAAATCTGTAATCAACCCTTTGCCCCGGCAGAAACCTGCTGGATATACCGCGCCACCGCCGGCGCTTTCTCAAAACGCCGGTGAATCAGCGACAGCCACGACGACGCCTCACTGCCCTGAATAGCGCGATACACCACGCCCGGCAAACTCACATGCCCAACCATCGACACCGGCACCACCGCCACGCCCTGCCCTAACGACACCAGCGCCACCACCGCCACCAACCCACCCGGTTGCGGCCCCAGGCGCGGCGCAAAACCGCCCTGGGCCGCGACATGCAGCGTGCCGCTGATTTGTTCCGGCAGGATAAACGTCTCGTTTTGCAGGTGTTCACAACCGATGGCTTTGAGCTCCAGCAGCCAGGAAGCCTGCGGCAACGCCAACACAAACCCTTCGCTGCTCAGGCGCACCGCTTCGATGCCATCGGGCAAGGTCATGGGCGAGCGAACATAGCCAATATCATAACGCCCGTCCGCCACGGCGCTGGGCAGTGTCGCCATCGCGCATTCGCGCACATTCACGCTCACATCGGGATTGGCCTGGCTGAACGCCTGCATCTGCCGCTGCAACACACCGGAGTACACCGCCGAGGCCACATAGCCCAACTCGATATGGCCGATCTCGCCCCGCCCGGCGCGCTGGGCATTGCGCTGGGCGAATTCGAATTGGCGCACGGTGGCTTCGGCCTCGATCAGCAAGGCCGCGCCGGCCTCGGTCAGGCTGACTTCGCGTTGCTGGCGGATAAACAAGCGCGTACCCAGGCTGGCTTCCATGTCCTGGATTTGCCGGCTTAACGTCGGCGGCGCAATGCCCAGTTGCTCGGCGGCGCGGGTGAAGTTGCGCTGGCGGGCAACGGCCAGGAAATAGCGAAAATGGCGGATTTCCATCGTGACATTAGCTCAAAGGTAATGAAGTGCTTCAGCCCAGCTAATAAAAACCGCAGAAGCTGGGAATACGCTAGCGAGACCTCAACACTAGAGAGCCCTTGCGATGGCCGTCAAGCGTATTCCCCACATTACCTGCAAGGTAATTAAATCATGAACCGAGTCAGCCCTCGTCTCACGCTGCTCACCGCCTCCGGTGTGTGCTCACTGATCGTGCTCGACACCAATATCGTCGCCGTGACCCTGCCCAGCATCGCCCGCGACCTGGGCGCCAATTTCGCCGACATCGAGTGGGTCGTCAGCGCCTATATGCTCGCGTTCGCCGCGTTGTTATTGCCGGCCGGCAGCATCGCCGACCGTTTTGGACGCAAGAAAACGCTGATCTGGGGCTTGAGCATTTTCATCCTGGCGTCCCTGGGGTGCGGGGCCGCGCCGAATGCGTTGTTCCTCGACATTGCCCGCGCCGTAAAAGGGGTCGGCGCGGCGTTGCTGCTGACCTCGGCGCTGGCGTCCATCGGCCACACCTTCCACGATGAAGCCGAGCGCGCAAAAGCCTGGGCGTTCTGGGGGGCATGCATGGGCGTGGCGATGACCGCCGCGCCGACGCTGGGCGGCTTGATCACGCAGTACCTGGGCTGGCGCTGGATTTTCTATCTCAACCTGCCCGTGGGCCTGGGGTTGATGGCGCTGGTGCTGCGGGCGATTCCTGAGTCCCGCGACACTCAGTCAGCGCGCCTGGATCCGTGGGGCAGCCTGGCCTTCAGCGCCAGCCTGTTATGCCTGATCTGGGGGCTGATCGAGGCCAATCGTATCGGCTGGGGCAACTCCCTGACTTACGTGCGACTCATCGGCGGCGCACTGTTGCTGGGTGTGTTCGTGATGGCCGAGCGCGTGCAACAGCGGCCGATGGTGGACTTGCAGTTGTTCCGGCACCCGCGCTTTATCGGTGCGCTGCTGGGCATGTTTGCCTACGCCGGTTGCGCCCAAGTGATGATGACGCTGCTGCCGTTTTATCTGCAAAACGGCTTGGGTTTTTCGGCGATTGCCTCGGGCCTGGGCATGTTGCCGTTTGCGCTGACCATGCTGATCTGCCCAAGGATCGGCGCGCGCCTGGCCGGACGATTTGCGCCGGCGACGATGATGGCGACCGGCTTGACCCTGGTCGGCTGTGGCAACCTGTTAAGTGCCTGGGCGGTGACTATCGGCGGCTACCTGCCCTTCGCCCTGGCGATTGCGGTGACAGGCGCCGGTGCAGGCCTGCTTAATGGTGATACGCAGAAAAACATCATGGCGTGCGTGCCACGGGACCGGGCGGGCATGGCGTCGGGGATGAGTACGACGATGCGCTTCAGCGCGATCATGTTGGCCATCGGCGTGTATGGGGCGTTGTTGAGCAGCCATAGTGAGAAGATGCTGCGCGCAAGTATCGACGTGCAGTGGCAGGCACAGGCGGCGGGGATTGCATCGCGGGTGGTGGCCGGTGATATGCCGGCGGCCATGGCATTGTTGCCGGAGACGGCACGCACGGTGGTGCAACCGCTGGCGCGGCAAGCGTTTGTGAGTGGGTTCGGCGGGGTATTGTGGGTGGCGGGTTTGTTGGCGTTGCTGGGGGCATTGGTGGTGGGGAATTTAATGAGAAAACCAATTCCCTTGCTGCCCCAGTCTTTGCCAACACACTGAACACACTGAATTCCATGTGGGAGCGGGCTTGCCCGCGATGGCGCTGGTTCAGTCGGTAGATGTATCGACCGGTACACCGCTATCGCGGGCAAGCCCGCTCCCACAAGGGGATTACCTACATTCTGGTATCTGATCGTTCCCACGCTCTGCGTGGGAATGCCGCCCCGGACGCTCCGCGTCCAACCTCGCCAGACTCAAGCCCTTCGCAAGGGTGACGCGGAGCGTCACAGCATGCATTCCCACGCAGAGCGTGGGAACGATCAGTCAGCGATCAGTGGTTACCAGAACCGCTGCTGAGTCAACCGGCTCCACCAGGTCAGCAGCACCCGGTCCACCGAACCGCTGGCCGCCAGGCCCACGCGCTCCTGCAGGCTTTTACGCTCGGCATAGTGCAGGTGGAAGACGTCGGCGGTCTTGGCCTTGGTGGCCAGGTATTCGTCGCTGGTTTGCAACTCGTCGACCAGCCTCTTGTCGAGCGCTGCAACACCCAGCCACACTTCTCCGGTCGCAACCTCATCGATTGCCAGCTGTGGGCGGTAGCGCGACACGAAGTTCTTGAACAGTTGATGGGTAATGTCCAGGTCTTCCTGGAACTTCTCGCGCCCCTTCTCGGTGTTTTCGCCAAACACGGTGAGGGTGCGCTTGTACTCACCGGCCGTCAGCACTTCGAAGTCGATGTCGTGCTTTTTCAGCAGGCGGTTGACGTTAGGCAACTGCGCCACCACACCAATCGAGCCGAGGATGGCGAAGGGTGCGCTGATAATCTTCTCGCCGATGCACGCCATCATGTAGCCGCCGCTGGCCGCGACTTTGTCGATGCACACGGTTAACGGCACGCCGGCCTGGCGGATACGCGCCAGTTGCGAGGACGCCAAACCATAGCTGTGCACCATGCCGCCGCCGCTTTCCAGGCGCAGCACCACTTCATCTTTAGGGGTGGCCAGGCTCAGCAGCGCAGTGATTTCATGGCGCAGGCTCTCGGTGGCCGAGGCCTTGATGTCGCCATCGAAATCCAGCACAAACACCCGTGGCTTGGCCTCAGGCTTTTTCTTGCTGTTTTTCTTTTCGGTTTTGCTTTCAGACTTGCGCAGGGCCTTGAGCTGGTCCTTGTCGAGCAGGCTCGACTCCAGGCGCTCACGCAGGCCTTTGTAGAAATCATTCAGTTTGCTGACCTGCAATTGGCCGGCGGACTTGCGACGGCCTTTGCTGCGCAGCGCCGCGAAGCTGATCAATACCACCAAAATAGCGACCACCAGAGTGACGGTCTTCGCTAGAAAGCTCGCGTATTCAGCCAAAAAATCCATGTGTCCCCTTAAAAATGCACGGCGCCAGGCGCGGATCGCCCAAGCATACCGAGGCTATCGCCGGGCGACCAGTGCTCAAACCGCCAGCAGCCAAGCGCTCTAACGCGCTTTTAAAACAAGCGTATGTTTTTTCATTGACAGCTCGCAGGCATCCTCATAACCTCGCCAGACTTTCAACGTACCGGGAAAACGGACGTGGGCAGCATTTATCTGATACGACATGGCCAGGCCTCCTTCGGTGCAGACGACTATGACGTCCTGTCGCACGTCGGCGTGGAACAGGCGCAAGTGCTCGGCCGCCATCTGGCCGACCTGGGCCTGACGTTCGACCGCTGCATCGCCGGCGACCTGCGTCGCCAGCAGCACACCGCCACCGCCGCCTTCGATCAATACCGTGCCCTTGGCCTGCCGGTGCCGACACTTGAAGTCGACAGCGCCTTCAACGAGTTCGACGCCGACGCCATCATCCGCGCCCTGCTCCCCGACCTGTTGAGCACCGAGCCAGATGCGCTGGAGATCCTGCGCAATGCGGCGCAGAACCGCGGCGAATTCCAGCGCATTTTTGCCCTGATCGTCGAGCGCTGGCTGGCCGGCACCTACGACCCGCCCGGCCTGGAAAGCTGGCTGGGGTTCGTCGAGCGTGTCCAGGGTGGTTTGCAGCGCATGCTTGAAGCGGCTGAAAACTCACACAAAATCGCCGTGTTTACCTCCGGCGGCACCATCACCGCCCTGCTCCACCTGATTACCCGGATGCCTGCGGCGCAGGCCTTCGAACTGAACTGGCAAATTGTTAACACCTCGCTCAACCAGCTGAAATTCCGCGGTCGCGAGGTGGCACTGGCTTCCTTCAACAGTCATAGCCACTTGCAACTGTTGAAGGCGCCGCAGCTCATCACCTTCCGATGAATTGCGGCCAACCGTGACCCCAAGGTCACTGGACTCTACCTTAAAGGATCGAAACCATGACTGACGTAGCCAAAGCTGTAGAAGCAATGAAAGCCAAATTCAACCCAGCCGCTGCCGACGGCCTGGACCTGGTGTTCGGTTTCCGTATCGACGACACCCAGAACTTCTCGCTGGTGGTGAAGAACAACACCTGCGAACTGCTGGAAGGCGAAAACCCGGACGCCCAAGTGACACTGGTGACCGACGGCGAAACCATGGAAGGCATCGTCAGCGGCGACACCGACGGCATGCAGGCCTTCATGAGCGGCAAGCTGCGCACCGAAGGCGACATGATGCTGGCCATGAAGCTGAGCGAACTGTTCCCGGCTTGATAAGGCCGCGCTCAAAAAAAATCCCGCCTTTCGGCGGGATTTTTCGTTCAGCCAGCCTCCCGGTCAGCGGGTGTTGGCATTATCCATTTCTTCGAACGTGTCCATGTACGCAGGGTCATTACCATCGTTTTCACGTATCACACGCCCTTCATACTCGGCGGTGATTTCACCGGTATTGACGTCAAGCCCAACCACGATCACCAGCTTGTATTTGCCCACTTGCAAGTACATGTCATAGAGGTCCCGGGGTTCATCGGGCGCCACAAAAAAGCTGTAGCTGTAACGTACGCGCTTGGTCAACACAGGCCACTGTGCTTCAAACGTGCGGGAATCGAAGGATGGGAGCACATTGCTGATTCCACGCAGCGCGGCCTCGACCAGTTGGTCATTGTCCTTGGCTTTGAAGACCACCGGATGAGTGCGAGTCATCGACCGCATCGGGTTGGGAACAATATCCGTTTCAAGGCGGTACATGCCGCTGCTGAACCATTTTGTTGCATCGAAGGTGTCGTCACCTTTCTCGCATTCGCTGCAATGCATCATCAGCGGGGCCGCGGCGCTTTCTCGGGAATACAGTGAAGTGATCGACACTGCGCAGGTGATCAGCAGTGCCCCCAATAGGCCTGCACTGCCAACCCGCGCGATAACATTCGCCATCGTCTACATCCTTGTCTGAAGGGGTGGCGAATTTACCTGATTCAGACCTTTTGGTGGCGGGAAATTTTTGCCTGCGATACCGGTGGGTCAGCCCATCCGCATGTGGCTGATACACCGCCATCGCAGGCAAGCCAGCTCCCACAGAAAAGCAGATCAGTGGTGCAGCTTAGATTTTCGGCTGCAGCAACAACGCCACCAACGCACTCCACCCGGTCTGATGCGACGCCCCCAACCCACGCCCGGTTTCGCCATGGAAATACTCATGGAACAACACCAGATCGCGACTGGCCGGGTCTGCTTCCAATTGCGCATAACCCGCCATCGACGGGCGCTGGCCATCTTCATCGCGCAAAAACAATCGCGTGAGACGTTGGCTCAGGCTATCGGCCACTTCCTCCAGGGACGCCAGATAACCACTCCCCGTTGGGTACTCCACCGAGAAGTTATCCGCGTAGTACCGATGAAATTCGCGCAGTGATTCAATCAGCATGTAGTTCACCGGCATCCATAACGGCCCGCGCCAATTGGAGTTGCCGCCGTACAAGCGCGAGTCGGACTCGCCGGGCTGATAACGCGCGCACAGTGTGTCGCCATTCATCTTCAACCCCAGCGGCTGTTCGGCAAACGCCTTGGACAAGGAGCGCACGCCAAAAGCCGACAGGAACTCGGTGTCATCAAGCATGCGCCGCAGCAGGTCCTTGGTCCGCTCGCCACGCAACAGCGCCAGGAGCAGGCGATTGCCCTGCCCAGGTTCGTTCCAGCGTGACACCAACTTGGCCAAATCCGGCCGGTGGTGCATAAAACCCAACAGCCGCTCACGCAAGCCTTCCAGACCTTCATGCTCGCGCTGCTCCAGCACCAGCACGGCAAACAACGGCATCAGGCCGACGATGGAGCGCAGGCGCACCGGCTCGTTCTGGCCATCGGGGCGGTGCAGCACGTCGTAGAAGAACAGGTCCTGCTCGTCCCACAAGCCTTCGGCGCTGTCGTCGACGCGGTTGATGGCACCGGCAATGTAGAGGAAATGCTCGAAAAACTTCACCGCAATATCGACGTAGACGACATTGCGCTTGGCCAGCTCCAAGCCGATCCGCATCAAGTCCAGTGCATAGGCGGCCACCCAGGCCGTGCCGTCGGCCTGGTCCAGCTGATAACCCGGCGGCAAGGTGGCCGAGCGGTCGAACAGCGCGATGTTGTCCAGCCCGAGAAAGCCACCCTGGAACAGGTTGCGGCCTTCGGCATCCTTGCGGTTGACCCACCAGGAAAAATTCAACAGCAGCTTGTGGAAAATCCGCTCGAGGAAATCCATGTCGCCGACACCGGTCAACGCCTTGTCCTGCTGATACACCCGCCAACTGGCCCAGGCATGCACGGGCGGGTTGGCGTCATCGAAACGCCATTCATACGCCGGCAACTGGCCGTTGGGGTGCATGAAACGGTCTTTCACCAGCAGCAACAGCTGCTGCTTGGCATAGCCCGGGTCAATCAGCGCAATCGCCACCGCCTGGAAGCCTTGGTCCCAGGACGCATACCACGGGTATTCCCAGGTGTCGGGCATTGAAAGGATGTCGAAGTTGGACAGGTGCCGCCAATGGGTATTGCGAATATGCAAACGCTCGGGCGGTGGCGCGGGCTGGGCCGGGTCGCCGTCGAGCCACTGGTTTACGTCAAAGTAGTAGAGCTGCTTGGACCACAGCAGCCCGGCCAGGGCCTGACGCTGCACATTACGTGCGTCTGCGTCGGTAATACCGTGTTGCAGGGCCGCGTAGAAGTCATCGACTTCCTCGCGACGCTGTTCAAACAGCTTGCGCGCATTCACCTCGGGCGCATCCGTCGGCGCAAATCGCAGGTACAGGGTTTTGCTTTCCTGGCCTGCCAGTTCGAGGACGAAACGCGCGGCGACTTTGGTGCCCGCGTCGCGGCGAATCGCCGACTGCACGCCGCTCACCACGTAATCGTTGATGCCGTCCTTGAATGGGCCCGGTGCCGGTTGCCCGTCCAGCCGGGGAAAATTGCTTTCGTTTTCGCAGAACAACCACTCCACGCCGTCCTGGCCCCAAGCGCTGAGGTGGCGATCAGAAATCTCATGATGACGAGCCAGCACGTGTGCGCCGTCAAGCCGCAACTGCGGCTTGGGGGCGTCAACGGTCCAACTCCAGTCATTGCGCGCCCACACCTGGGGCAGTACCTGCAGGCGGGTCGGCTGGTCCGAGCGGTTATGCACGGTAACGCGCATGAAAATATCGTCGGGCTGGTGCTTGGCGTATTCGACGCTGACATCGCAGTAGCGGTTATCTTCGAACACGCCGGTGTCGAGGATCTCGTACTCGGCATCCTCGAGCCCACGCCGCGCGTTTTCGGTGGTCAGGTCGGCGTAGGGAAAGGCCGCATGCGGGTATTTGTAGAGCATGCGCATGTAGGCATGGCTCGGCACGCCATCGACGAAAAAGTACAGCTCCTTGACGTCTTCGCCGTGGTTGCCCTCGGCGTTGTTCAGGCCGAACAGGCGCTCCTTGATGATCGTGTCGCGCTCGTTCCACAGCGCCAGCCCCAGGCACCAGCGTTGCGCCTTGTCGCTGAACCCGGCCAGGCCGTCTTCGCCCCAACGGTAGGCGCGACTGCGCGCGTGTTCATGCGGGAAGTACGCCCAGGCATCGCCGTCGGCGCTGTAGTCTTCGCGCACCGTGCCCCATTGGCGTTCACTCAGGTACGGGCCCCACTCGCGCCAGCGCTCGGCGTCTTGGGCGGCCAGGCGCTGGCCTTCAGTTGTTGCAAGGATGTTGGTCTCGGGCGTGGCCGTCATTGGTTCCTCCATCACTGACACAGTGAGGCGCAGTGTAGAACCCATCTACGCGCGGATGCACATGAAGTCTGATCCACTCGCGCAAAAAAAGAGGCCGCTGATTAGGCGGCCTCGATTTTTTCGGCGGTAAAACCCTGCGGGGTTTCTTAGAAGATCGCGTAGGTGTAGTTGAAGATCAGGCGAGTTTGATCCTGGTCCGCGGTGCCCGTGTTGTGGCCTTTGTAAGTACCGGTACGGAACGTAGTGCCGAAGCCTTTGAGTGGGCCTTGCTGCACGACGTAATCCAGGCGGAAGTCGGTTTCGTTCTCTTTCTGATCGGAACCGCCAGCCACTTTGGACTTGATGTCCGTACCGTCCAGGTAAGCAATGGAGGCTTTCAGGCCAGGCACATAGGCCTTGAAGTCATACGTGTACTGACCGAAATTGACCTGCTCGCCCGCACGGGAGAACTGGCCGACTACGGCGTCGGTGAACAGGTAGAAGTCGCTGCCGCCTGCGCCTTGTGCGTTTGGATCGGCAATGCTGCCCTGGTTGACCCAGACAAAGCCGCCATCGTCGCTCACGCCAATATGGCCGAGCATCAGGCTGCTGCCGCCCAACTGGTAGGTGAACGCGGCGCTGTAGGTTTTGTTATCCACTTCGCCAGCGTGTTTGGCATAGCCACCGTTGTTGTTGAACTGGTAGCCGGCTTCACCGTTTTTGCCGTCGCTGGTGCTGTCGAAGTAGCGCAGGTCAGTCTTGAACGACTGATCATTGCCCAGCGGCAGGACGTGGACCAGGCCGAAGTAGTTCTGTTTGTAGAAGTCCTGCAGGTTGGCGTAGTAGTACTGCAACGTCAGGTTTTTAGCGATGGCGTTGTCAGACGAGCCAAACGGTTTGTAGTCCACACCGCCGAACTTGAAGCTGTCGCTGTCGCGCGTACCGCCGGCAACGCTCAGGCCTGTGGAGTTGCTGGACGCACGGCCTTCGGCCTTGTTCAGCTCACCGCCGGTGAACGTTACGTTTGGAATGTCGCTGGAGGTGAGGATGCCGCCGTCAAAGGTCTGCGGCGCCACACGGCTGTCGTTGGAAACCAGGATAGGCAACACGGGGGCCAAACCACCGCCGACGTGCAACTCAGTCTGGGAAATACGGAACTTCACGTTGCCGGCGGCGCGACCAAAGCTGTCGGCAGGTTCAGTGCCGTTGTTCTTGGTCGGGAAGAAGCTGTTGCCGTTACCCGCCAGGCCCGGGCCGGCTGCGTGGCCATCGCCACCGTCCAGGCGCAAGGCGCCGAACGCCATCACGTCGAAACCGACGCCAAGGGTGCCTTGGGTGAAGCCGGATTTGTAGTCGAAGCGCAGCAGGGTCGCGGCTTCGCGCAGATCGTTGTTGGTCCCCGAGCGGTTGTCCGCACTGTAGTACATGGTCCGCGAACTGATCGCAGCATGGCTGTCTTCAAGAAAGCCACTGTGACCTGTGCCCGTGCCCAGAGAGCCGAGCCCAAAATCATCAGCGCTCGCTTGTTGCGCGAGCAACGCGGCGGTGATGGATAACGCCAATGTAGAAATTTTCATGTGTCACGGCCCCTAAACATATTTTTATGTGCGTTGTGTGTGAAACGGCGTTTTCATCCCTACAAACGTGACGATTGTTTCATGAGGACCGGGGCGCGCCTCGTGAAGAATTAGTTAGGAAAGGCGGCTCGAAAATGAAATTTCTCAGTTGTGGTTTTTTGTCATATTTGCGTCATTTCATTCATTTGCAGAATGAAGTCCTGAGGATTCTTCGTTTGCCAGACCACCGCCAGCCCAACAAAATCCAGAGAAAGGCCGCACCCTCTCCACAGTGTTCAGGAATTTTTCTATGCCAAGCGCCGCACATGTCAGCCCCGACGAGATTCGCAGAGACTTTTCCAAGGCCATGTCCGACATGTACCGAGATGAAGTTCCACTCTACGGCGCACTGATGGCGCTGGTGGCCGAGACCAACGCGCGCGTGCTGGCGAGTGAATCGGGCCTGGCCCAGCAGTTGCAACGCACCGGTGAAATTGATCGACTGGACATGGAACGCCACGGTGCCATTCGCCTGGGCACCGCCCATGAGTTGGCAACTATCAGCCGTTTGTTTGCGGTGATGGGCATGCAACCGGTGGGCTATTACGACCTGACGCCGGCCGGCGTACCGGTGCATTCCACCGCCTTTCGCGCGGTGCATGAGCGCTCACTGCAAACCAGCCCATTCCGCGTGTTCACCTCGCTGCTACGCCTGGAATTGATCGAAAACGTCGAACTGCGCACCTTCGCCGAAAGCGCCCTGGCCAAACGCAACATCTTTACCCCACGCGCCTTGGCGTTGATCGAACAAGCGGAGCGCGACGGCGGCCTCAACGCCCGTGACGCCGACGAATTCGTACGCCAAGCCCTGGAGACCTTCCGCTGGCACCACACCGCCACCGTCACAGGCGCGCAATACCAGCAACTGAGCGACCAGCACCGCCTGATCGCCGACGTGGTCGCGTTCAAAGGCCCGCACATCAACCACCTGACCCCGCGCACCCTGGACATCGACCAGGTGCAGGCCGCCATGCCCGGCAAAGGCATCACCCCCAAAGCCGTGATCGAAGGGCCGCCGCGCCGCCAGTGCCCGATCCTGCTGCGCCAGACCAGCTTCAAGGCCCTCGACGAACCCATCGCCTTCACCGACGCCAAAGGCAGCCACAGCGCGCGCTTCGGCGAAATCGAACAGCGCGGCGTCGCGCTGACGCCAAAAGGCCGCGCCCTTTACGACCAACTGCTGAACGCCGCACGCGACGCATTGGGCGCGTTCCCGAATGAGACCAACGCCGCGCATTATGTGCAATTGATGGAGGAGCACTTCGAAGCGTTCCCCGACAACCACACCCAGATGCGTGAACAGGGGCTCGCGTACTTCCGCTACTTCGCCACCGAACAAGGCCTGGCGGCGCGCGGTCAAGCCAATCAGCCACGCACGCTGGACGCGCTGATTGCGGCTGGCCATGTGGCGGTGGAACCGTTGGTGTATGAGGATTTTCTGCCGGTGAGTGCGGCGGGGATATTTCAGTCGAACCTGGGCGATGCGGCGCAGAGTCACTATGCGGCGAATTCAAACCAGGCTGAATTCGAAAGGGCCCTGGGCCGTCGGACGATTGATGAGTTGAAGCTGTATGGCGAAACGCAGCAGCGCTCCATCGATGAATGCATTCAGGCACTGCTGGGGTGAAATGCTGAGGTGAAATCAGAGTGCCCGCCCGGCTCACCAGCGCAATCCTTGCGCCGCAACAGTCCCCAGAGCCGGGTGGACGGGGCGCATCTTAAACAGTGAAAAGTGCCCTGTCCCTCAGACAATTCTGAACAAATGTGTCCGCGCCCTGTAGGAGCG
This sequence comes from Pseudomonas sp. MONT-RG-20F-20-E-7-02, assembly GCF_022662395.1. NCBI lineage: Bacteria > Pseudomonadati > Pseudomonadota > Gammaproteobacteria > Pseudomonadales > Pseudomonadaceae > Pseudomonas > Pseudomonas sp. MONT-RG-20F-20-E-7-02. The sequence continues at coordinate 1,079,112 of NZ_JAKNQN010000001.1, read as the reverse complement.
CGGACGTTCAATTACGCCAGAAGCTGCCTGATCTCGTCTTTAACAGACAAGCGATTCTCCTTGAGCTTCTTCAGTTCCTCGTCACTGCCAGCTGCCTTTTCAGCAGTCACTACCAAGTCATCGACGGTTTTGTATTTATCAAACAGCGCGTTCAGGTGGGGGTTTTTCGCCCGGCGCTCGTCGACTTTTTCTTTGCTCAGACCCAGGTCCTGTAGCAGGTCGTGTTTCACTGGCATGGAGTACCTCCGCAAGTTGATCAATGGCCTACGCTTTGAAGCTAGCCCATTCCAAGGGGTGTTGTCATGTCCTGGGTCACTGCATCCCCGTTCGTCGCCAGGCGGGCGATGGGATCAAACCTTTGCCGCGCCCTGCCCTCCACTGTAGATCGCCACCTGAGGGAGAACGGTTTCATGACTCGCGCCGCCACTGCTGTCGACACCCAATGCATCAACACTATTCGCACCCTGGCCATGGACGCCGTGCAGAAGGCCAACTCCGGCCACCCCGGCACACCCATGGGCCTGGCGCCGGTGGGTTACACGCTGTGGAGCCGGTTCCTGCGTTATCACCCGCAGCATCCCGACTGGCCCAACCGTGACCGCTTCGTATTGTCGGTGGGGCACGCATCGATGCTGCTCTATTCGCTGCTGCACCTGGCTGGCGTGGTGGAGATCGATGCCCACGGCAAGCGCTCCGGCCAGCCGGCGATCAGCCTGGACGACATCAAGCAGTTCCGACAAATCAGCTCCAAGACCCCAGGCCACCCCGAGTACCGCATGACCACCGGCGTTGAAACCACCACCGGCCCGCTGGGCCAGGGCTGCGCCAACAGTGTGGGCATGGCCATGGCTGAGCGTTGGCTGGGCCAGCGGTTCAATCGCGACGACAAGCTGCTGTTCGACTACAACGTCTACACCCTGTGCGGCGACGGCGACATGATGGAGGGCATCAGCAGCGAAGCGGCATCGATGGCCGGGCACTTGAAGCTGGACAACCTGTGCTGGATCTACGACAACAACACCATCAGCATCGAGGGCCACACCGAGCTGGCGTTCAGTGAGGATGTGATCAAGCGTTTCCAGGCCTACGGCTGGCACACCTTGCATGTCACCGATGCCAATGACCTGCAGGCCCTGAGTACCGCCCTGGAAACGTTCAAGACCAATACCGGCGCACCGACCCTGATTGTGGTCGACAGCGTGATCGGCTATGGCTCGCCGCACAAACACAACACCGCCGCCGCCCATGGCGAGCCGTTGGGCGCGGATGAAATCCGCCTGACCAAGGCCGCGTATGGCTGGCCCGAAGATTCCAGTTTCCTGGTGCCCGATGAGGCCCGCACCGTACTGCGTGACGCGCTGCTTGAACGCAGCCAGCCACTCTACGAAGAATGGACGCGCCACCTGTCGCAGCTGGAACAGTACGAGCCGGAACTGGCAGACGAACTGCGCCGCATGCGCGCCGGTGAAATGCCCGAGCATTGGCAAGATGAGTTGCCCCACTTCGACACCGACGCCAAGGGCGTGGCCAGCCGTGCCGCCGGTGGTGAAGTGCTGAATGCCTTTGCCCAGCAAATCCCCTGGCTGCTCGGCGGCTCGGCAGACTTGTCACCGTCGACCAAGACCAACCTCACCTTCGACGGCGCAGGGCGTTTCAGCGCCGAGGATTACAGCGGGCGCAACCTGCATTTCGGTATCCGCGAACACGCGATGGGCGCGATTGCCAACGGCATGGCGCTGTCGTACCTGCGGCCGTACACCTCGACGTTCCTGGTGTTCAGTGACTATATGAAGCCGCCGATTCGGCTGGCAGCGATCATGGAGTTGCCGGTGGTATTTGTGTTTACCCATGACTCGATTGGCGTGGGTGAAGATGGGCCGACGCACCAGCCTGTCGAGCACTTGACGCAACTGCGCGCGACGCCGGGGCTGCTGACCTTGCGGCCGGGTGATGCCAATGAAACCCTGGAGCTGTGGAAGGTTGCGCTGGCGCAAACCCATCGGCCCAGCTGCGTGGTGTTGTCGCGTCAGGCGTTGCCGACGCTGGACCGTACGAAGTATGCCGCAGCGTCCGGTGCGGCCAAGGGCGCTTACGTGTTGGCGGGCGCCGAAAATCCCAAGGTGTTGTTGTTGGCGACCGGCAGTGAAGTCAGCCTGGTGGTGGCCGCTTATGAGCAGTTGAAAAGCGAAGGCATTGCCGCACAAGTGGTGTCGATGCCGAGCTGGGAGCTGTTTGAAGATCAGGACCAGGCGTACCGCGACAGCGTGCTGCCGCCGTCGGTTAAAGCCCGTGTGGTGGTGGAACAGGCTGGCCCGCTGGGCTGGGACCGTTATGTCGGGCAGACCGGCGCCAAGGTGGTGATGAACAGCTTTGGCGCGTCGGCGCCGCTGCCGAAGTTGCAGGAGAAGTTTGGGTTTACCCTTGAGAATGTGGTGAAGCTGGCGAAGGAACAGATTCAACTGACCCAACACTGATCAAAACCTGTGGGAGCTGGCTTGCCTGCGATAGCGGGCTTTCAGCCAATACTGTGTTGACTGATGTACCGTCATCGCAGGCAAGCCAGCTCCCACATTTGATCAAGCAGTGATAGTCAGGTCAGTTCTCGGCTGAGGAACGGCGCAGTCCGGCTGCCCTTGCTCTTCGCAACCTTCTGCGGCGTGCCACTGGCTACCACTTTCCCGCCCAAATCCCCGGCGCCCGGCCCGATATCAATCACCCAGTCACTCTGCGCGACAACGCGCATCTCGTGCTCCACAACCACCACCGTATGCCCCGCTTCCACCAGATGATTCAACTGGCTGAGCAAGCGGTCCACATCCCGTGGATGCAGCCCGGTTGTCGGCTCATCCAATACATACAAGGTGGCGCCACGCGCATTGCGTTGCAGCTCGGTGGCCAACTTGATGCGTTGCGCCTCACCGCCGGACAACTCCGTCGCCGGCTGGCCCAGGCGCAAATACCCCAAGCCGATATCGCGCAGCACCTGCAACGAGCGCAACACGCCAGGCTGGTCGGCGAACACCTCGACTGCCTGCTCCACCGTCAGCGCCAGCACTTGGGCGATGTTCAAGCCCTGCCATTTGACCGCCAGGGTTTCAGGGTTGTAGCGCGCGCCGTGGCAGGTCGGGCATGGCGCGTACACGCTGGGCATAAACAGCAGTTCAACACTGACAAACCCTTCGCCCTCGCAATTGGGGCAGCGGCCCTTGGCGACGTTGAAAGAGAACTGCCCAGCGTCATACTGACGCTTCTTCGCCGCCGGCGTGGCGGCGAACAGTTTGCGCACGTTGTCGAACAGCCCGGTGTAAGTCGCAAGGTTGGAACGCGGCGTACGGCCGATGGGTTTCTGGTCCACCTGCACCAGGCGGCGGATATGCTCAAGCCCCGCGCTGATACGCCCACCGCTGCTTTGCGGGGTGTCGTCTTCCAGGCTGGGCTCCTCGTCGCTTTCAACCACGCGGCCCAGGCCCGTGCCCACCAGTTCCAGCAACGCCTGGCTGACCAGGCTGGATTTGCCCGAGCCGGAAATACCGGTCACCGCCGTGAAGCAGCCCAAGGGGAAATCCACGCTCAGGTCGTTGAGGTTGTTACGGGTTACGCCTTCAAGTTTCAACCAGCCGGAAGGCTCACGGCGTGACGGGTTCAAAGGCCGAGGCTCGGCGAACAAATATTCACGCGTCTGCGAGGCTTCGATTTGCGCCAGGCCAGCAGGCGGGCCGCTGTACAGCACCTGCCCGCCATGTTCGCCGGCGGCCGGCCCGACGTCGATCAGCCAGTCGGCGCGGCGCATGGTTTCCAGGTCATGCTCGACCACAAACAGCGAATTGCCCGCCGCTTTGAGACGCTCAAGGGCGGTGAACAAGGCTTCGCCATCCGCTGGGTGCAGGCCGGCCGACGGTTCATCCAGCACATAAATGACGCCGAACAACTGCGAGCCCAATTGCGTGGCCAGGCGCAGGCGCTGCAGTTCCCCGGACGATAATGTCGGCGTGCTGCGCTCCAGGGACAAATAGCCCAGGCCCAGCTCAGTCAAGGTGCTGACCCGCTCAAGCAAATCCTGGGCGATGCGCTGGGCGGCCAGACGTTTTTCCACCGACAGTTTCATCTTGTCCTGCCCCGCAGCGACCGGCCGCAGCAGCTCGGCCAGCTGCGCCAGCGACAGTTGTGACAGCTCGCCGATATCCACTCCGGCGAACTTCACCGACAGCGCCGCCTTGGTCAGCCGCTTGCCTTCGCACAACGGGCAGGCGCTGCCCTGCATGAACTGCGAGACGCGCTTTTTCATCAGCGCGCTTTGGGTGTGGGTGAAGGTGTGCAGGATATAACGCCGCGCGCCGCTGAACGTGCCCTGGTAGCTCGGCTCCAGCTTGCGTTTTAAAGCATCGCGGGTCTGTTCGGGACTGAAGCCTGCATACACCGGCACGGTCGGGGTTTCCTCGGTAAAGAGGATCCAGTCGCGTTGTTTTTTCGGCAGGTCGCGCCAGGGAATATCCACGTCATAGCCGAGCGTGACGAGGATGTCGCGCAGGTTCTGCCCTTGCCACGCCAACGGCCAGGACGCCACCGCACGCTGGCGGATGGTCAGGCTGGGGTCGGGCACCATCAGCGCTTCGGTCACTTCGTACACCCGGCCCAGGCCGTGGCATTGCGGGCACGCGCCCTGGGGCAGGTTCGGCGAAAAGTCTTCGGCATACAGCATCGCCTGCCCTGGCGGATAACTGCCGGCGCGCGAGTACAGCATGCGGATCAGGCTCGACAAGGTGGTCACGCTGCCCACCGACGAACGCGCACTCGGCGTACCGCGCTGCTGTTGCAGGGCCACGGCCGGTGGCAGGCCCTCGATGGAATCCACATCGGGTACGCCGACCTGGTCGATCAGGCGCCGCGCATAGGGTGCCACCGATTCGAAATAGCGGCGCTGGGCCTCGGCATACACCGTGGAAAACGCCAACGAGGACTTGCCGGAACCCGAGACGCCGGTGAACACCACCAAGGCGTCGCGGGGAATGTCCACGTCGACGTTGCGCAGGTTATGTTCGCGGGCGCCACGCACCCGTACAAAGCCTGAGTGCTGGCCGGTAAGCGGCGGAAAGTTGCGCTGTGAAGTCATGGAAAACCTTATCGAACAGTGAGCACGCTGCGCACCCGTTGTGTCAGGGCTTCGGGGCTGTAAGGCTTGCTCAGCAGATGAATGTCGGGGCTCAGCAAGTGATTGCTGGAGAGAATGTCGCGGGTATGCCCGGAGGTAAACAGCACCGCCACCGGCGGCACCTGGGAGCGGGCCCAGTCGGCCAGGTCAGTACTTTTGACCCGGCCCGGCATCACCACATCGGTAAAGATCAGGTCCGGCTGCACGCCGCCCTGCAACGCTTGCATGGCGCGGTCGCCGTCTTCGGCGGTGAGCACGGTGTAGCCCGACTGCTCAAGCAACTCCACCACCGTCACGCGCACATCCTCGTTGTCCTCGACCACCAGAATCGTCTCCTGCCCGACCAGGTGCGGCTCCGGTTCGACGTGGCTGTCCGGGCACTCCTCGCCCAGGCTGCGCGGGAAATACATCTGCACCACGGTGCCCTTGCTTTCCTCGCTCCACACCTCGACATGGCCGCCGCTTTGGCGGACGAAACCAAACACCATGCTCAGGCCCAGGCCGGTGCCATGGCCTTCGCGCTTGGTGGTAAAAAACGGTTCGAACACCCGCGCCAGGATCGCCGGCGACATGCCCACACCGATGTCCGTAACGGCCAGGCGCACATACTCGCCAGGGCGGATGCTCTTGCCCGCGCAGTCGTCGGGGTTGAGGATGATGTTCTCGCCGGTAATCCGAATCACGCCTTCGCCGCGCATGGCATCGCGGGCATTGATCGCCAGGTTGAGCAGTGCGTTTTCCAACTGGTTACGGTCGACGTTGATGCACCAGGAATCTTGCGGCAATTGAACATCGATATGAATGGTTTCGCCCAATGCGCGCTGCAGCAATTCGCCCAAGCCTGCGTAGATGCGCTGGGGGTTATAGACGGCCGGCGACAAGGGTTGGCGGCGCGCAAACGCCAGCAGCTGCGACGACAGCTTGGCACCGCGTTCCACCGCCGCAATGGCGGCCGAGACCCGCCGCTGTACCTGGGCGTTTTCCGGCTCATGCCGGGCCAACAGGTGCAGGTTGCCGGCAATCACTTGCAGCAGGTTATTGAAGTCGTGGGCCACGCCGCCGGTCAGCCCACCGATGGCTTCGAGCTTTTGCGATTGGCGCAGTTGGGCTTCGGCGGCGGAACGCGCCTTTACTTCGGCGGCTACGCGTTGCTCCAGGTTATGGGTCAATTCCTGGCGCACGCGTTCGGACTGCACGTGGGCGGTGGTCTCCACCACAATCGCGAGCACGCCGGCCGGTTGATGGTTATCCCCGGCAACAGGGCTGTAATAGAGGTCCATCCACACCTCTTCCGGCTGGCCATTGCGCAGCAGCACCAGCGCCTTGTCGTTATACGACAAGGTGCCGCCGGCCAGGCAGGTGTCCAGCACATGCCGGTTGAAATCGGCGACTTCCGGCCAGCCCAGCTCCACGGGCGTGCCCAGCAGATACGGATGCCGCCCACCAGCCAACACCGAATAGCTGTCGTTATAGATCATGTACCCCGCTTGCCCCCACAGCATCACCATCGGCACGGGCGATGCCAACAGCATCTGCACGGCGCTGACCAGGCTGGTGGGCCAGGCGTCGATCGGGCCGAGGTCGGTGGTCGACCAATCGAAGGCGCGGATTCGCTGGGCCATTTCACCGCCCCAGCCTTCGCAGCCATGGGTGTTGGATAAAAATTGCATCAATTGGCTCGTGGCGAAGAGAAAGATGGAGTCGTGGCGCAGTTCCACTCCTAAAAACTTGGAGCCTGGCGGCAATAAATCGTTTCATTGCATATAGCTTATCCGTGGAGACCTGAGCAACTCCCCTCAGTGAAAATCCCGACTGCGCACATTAATGCCCTCCAGCAGCGGCGTCAGGTCGGTCAGGCGCCCGGCAATCAAGTGCCGCACTTCGCCTACCGCCTCCCAGCGCCCGTCGACTTTCAATAGCCGCGAACCGACCAACGCCTGGCGCTGGCGCTCGGCCAGATCACGCCAGACCACCACATTGAGGTTGCCGAATTCGTCTTCCAGGGTGACGAAGGTCACTCCGCTGGCGGTGCCTGGGCGCTGCCGGCCAGTGACCAGGCCGGCGACGCTGACATTGCGCCCATGTTCTACCGCCATCAGCTCAAGGGAGCTGCGGCAGCGGCGCTTGCGCAATTCACCCCGCAGCAGCGCCAGCGGATGCGGGCCGAGGGTGGTGCCGAGTGTGGCGTAGTCGGCGTGCAGGTCCTCGCCGACCGTCGGTGCCGGCAGCGCCACCGCCGCTTCGTCAGGGCTGGGCAGGCCGGCGAACAAGCCAAGCTGTTTATGCACGCCCGCCACGTCCCAGCGCGCCTTGTGCCGGTTGCCCGCCAGGGCGCGCAAGGCGCCCGAGTCCGCCAACAGCGCCTGGGCGCGCGCATCCAGCCCGGCGCGCTCGTCGAGGTCGGCAATGTCACTGAACGTGCGGCGCTGGCGGGCTGCCTCGATGCGCCGTCCATCCTCTTCGCGAAACCCCGAGATCATGCGCAAACCCATGCGAATCGCCGGTTGCTGGCCGTCGATGGGTTCCAGGCTGCAATCCCAGTCACTGGCCAGCACATCCACCGGGCGAATCTGCAGGCGATGACGCCGCGCATCCTGCAGGATCTGGTCCGGGCTGTAGAAGCCCATGGGCCAACTGTTGATCAGCGCACAGGCAAAGGCTGCCGGCTCGTGGCATTTGAGCCAGCAACTGGCGTAGGTGAGCAAGGCAAAACTGGCCGCATGGGACTCGGGAAAGCCGTAGCTGCCAAAGCCTTTGATCTGCTCGAAGATCTGCGCGGCAAAGGCTTCGCTGTAGCCGTTTTTTAGCATGCCGGTGCGCAGGCGCTCCTGATGCGGTTCCAGCCCGCCGTGGCGTTTCCAGGCGGCCATGGAGCGGCGCAATTGGTCGGCCTCGCCGGGGCCGTAGTCGGCGGCGACCATGGCGATCTGCATGACCTGCTCCTGGAACAGCGGCACACCCAGGGTGCGTTCCAGCACCGCCTTCAGTTGCGGGGATGGATAAGTCGTCGGCTCTTCTTTATTACGCCTGCGCAGATACGGATGCACCATGCCGCCCTGGATCGGCCCGGGCCGCACGATGGCGACTTCGATCACCAGGTCGTAGAATTTTTGCGGCTTGAGCCTGGGCAGCATCGACATCTGCGCGCGCGACTCGATCTGGAACACGCCGATGGTGTCGGCCTTGCTGATCATCGCGTAGGTCGCGGGGTCTTCCTTGGGGATGGTCGCCAGGGCCAAATCCAGGTTGCGATGACGACGCAGCAAATCGAAGCAACGGCGGATCGCACTGAGCATGCCCAAGGCCAGAATATCCACCTTGAGCAGGCCGACGGCGTCGAGGTCGTCCTTGTCCCACTGGATAATCGTGCGTTCGGCCATGGCGGCGTTTTCCACCGGCACCAAGGTGTCCAGCGGGTATTCGGAAATCACAAAGCCGCCCGGGTGCTGGGACAAGTGCCGGGGAAAGCCGATCAACTGTTGGGTAAGTGTAAGCACCCGGCGCAGGATCGGGCTTTGCGGGTCGAAGCCGCCTTCGCGCAATCGCTCCAAAGGCGGCGCATCTTCACTCCAGCGCCCGCAGCATTCAGCCAAGGCGTTAATCTGGTCGGGCGGCAAGCCGAGGGCCTTGGCCACATCGCGCACCGCACCGGCCGCGTGGTAGCTGCTGACCACCGCCGTCAAGGCCGCGCGGGTGCGGCCGTAGCGCTGGAACACGTACTGCAGCACTTCTTCACGGCGCTCGTGTTCGAAGTCGACGTCGATATCCGGCGGCTCGTTGCGCTCCTTGGACAGGAAGCGCTCGAACAGCATGTTCATCAGGCTCGGGTCGATTTCGGTGATGCCCAAGGCAAAACACACCGCCGAGTTGGCCGCCGAGCCCCGGCCCTGGCACAGGATCGAACGGCTGCGGGCGAAGCGCACGATGTCGTGCACGGTGAGGAAATAACTTTCGTAGCCCAGTTCGCTGATCAGCGCCAGCTCATGGTTGATCTGCTGCAAGGTCTTGGCGTCAACACCCTGCGGCCAGCGCTGGGCGATGCCCTCTTCGGTGAGCTGGCGCAGCCAGGATTGCGCATCCTGGCCTTCGGGCACCAACTCGCGCGGGTAGTGGTAGCGCAATTGGCTGAGGTCGAAGGTGCAGCGCTGCGCGATGGCCAGGGTTTCGTCGAGCAAGGCTTGCGGGTACAGCGCGGCCAGGGCGTCGAGACTGCGCAGGTGCCGCTCGCCATTGGGGTGCAGGCGCGTGCCGGCGTCGGCCACCGTGACGTGATGGCGGATGGCGGTCATGGTGTCTTGCAGGGCGCGGCGGCCACGCGCATGCATATGCACATCACCGCAGGCCACTGCGCGAATGTTCAGGCTGGCGGCCAAGGCCAGGCGCTGTTGCAGATGGCGCGCGTCGTCCTGGCCGCAATGCAATTGCACCGCCAGCCACAGGCGTTCGGCAAACGTGCGGCGCAGCCATTGGATCGAGGCTTGGGTATCGTTGTCTTCGGCCACCCACAGCGCCAACAGGCCGGGCAGCGGCTGCTCGAAGTCTTCCTGCAACAGGCGATAGCTGCCTTTCTCGGCGCGGCGTCGGGCCACAGTGATCAGGCGGCACAGGTGCTGGTAGCCGCTGAGGTTTTCTACCAGCAACACCAGTTTCGGGCCGTTTTCGATGCGCACCTCGCTGCCGATGATCAGCGGCATGTCCACCGCCTTCGCCGCCTGCCAGGCCCGCACGATGCCGGCCAAGGTGCATTCGTCGGTGATTGCCAAGGCGCTATAGCCTTGGCGCCTGGCCCGCTCGAACAATTCCAGCGCACTCGACGCGCCGCGCTGGAAACTGAAATTGGACAGGCAATGCAGCTCGGCGTAGTTCATGCAAACCAGCCTTGCAGCCACAGCCCGTCGTTTTGCCCGACGTGGCGATAGGCCCAGCCTTGCTGCCCGGCGCGGGTCTGGATCAGGTAATAGTCGCGACGCACATCGGCGCCATCCCACCAGCCGGACTCGATGCGTTCCGGGCCCATCAGAATCTGCACGCCCTGCTCGGCCAGCAAAGTCGGTTCGGGCAATAACCAGCCAGGGCGTTGCACCTTGTTCAAGGTGGGGCACACACGGTTATCGGCGGCCGCTTGCCAGGCGCATTCGGGGCGATGGTCGGCATGAAAGCGCAAGCCTTGCACCGCCTCATCGCCAAGGCGCGCACGCAGGCGTTCGCGCAGTTGCTCCCAGGGCAAGGTCTGTTGCGGGCGGTCGTCGAACAGGTCCTGGCGCTGTGGCACGAACACCGGCAAGTCCTGGGCCACCAGGCGAAAGCCGCGTACCGGCGAGGTCACTTGCACCTGCTCGAGGCGCCCTCGGGCCAGTTCAAAGAGCATCGCCGGTTCGCGTTCGGCGCTGAGCAGGCCGACTTTGATCACGCTGTCGGGCGCCTGGGCGTGCTCCAGGTGCAGGTCGAAGCGCTGCACGCCACTGTCGCGGCCGCAGAGGAAGGCGGACAGGTCGCCCGTCAACCGACGTAACGGAAACAGCAGCGCCTGATGGGATTGCACGTCGAAATTCAGCTCGATGCGCACATCGAACTGGTCCGGCGGCTGATAGAACGCCATCGCCAGCGGGCGTTGCCCGGTCAGCGCATCCAGGTGTTTGAGCAGGCTGGCGTCAAAGCGCCGCGCCAGGGTGTGCCGGGGCAACGCCTGCACCTGGGCGAGGCTGCGCAGGCCCATGCGTGATAAGGCCGTGGCGGCCTGCGGGTCGAGGCCGGCGCGGTCAATCGGCAGTGGTGCCAGGGCTTGCAGCAAGGCGTGATCGTCGGCCACGGCCAGGCCATCGTAAAGATTCGCCAGCACCCGCGCCGCTGCCGGGTTGGGCGCGGCGACGATACGGTGGCGAAAGCCCAGCTCGGTCAACTCCTTGCGCAACCGCGCCTCGAACTGCGGCCACGGCCCGAACAGGCCCAGGCTCGATTCGATCTCGAACAACAAGGCGCGCGGGTAATACAGGCTGACCTGGGAACTGAAACGGTAGGCCCAGGCCGCGAGAAACTGCTGCCAGCGCTCGATCTCGGCGGGGTCATATTCGGCACTGGCGAAGGTCTTGGCCAGCGCATGCGCTGCCGTCAGCGATTGACCGGGGCGCAGGCCCAAGGCGCGGGCGGCATCATTGACGGTTTGCAGCACGCGGCGCTGCGGCGTGCCGGCCAGCAACGCGAGGGGTTGGTCGGGCTCGGGGTGCACACGCTGCACCCCGTCCAGCGCCAATTGCGGGAACACAATACACACCCAGCGCATGGCAACCTCAGTGCCCCGCCAGCGCAATCGGCGCCGGATGGGCCAGCCCACCGCGGCACTTGAGCACGCGCACTTGCGCGGGTTTTGCCTCAACGGCCAGGCGCAAGGCGGCGGGTGAGGCATTCACCGCTTCATTTAAAGCGCGCCAGGCAAACGCCAGGGTCTGGCCGGTTTCGGCCGCCACCTGCAAACGGCGCAAAGCACGGTCATCGGCCTTGCGCGGCCAGCACAACACCGCGCCGCAACTGCCGGACCGCAGGCATTGCTCGACTGCCCATAAGGCATCGCGCTCCTCGGCCTGGATCACCGAGAGCTGGCGCAAGTCCACCCCGGCGTTCTGCCAGGCGTGCGGGTACGGCGTATAAGGTGGCGCGACCAGCACAATGCGCTCGCCTGCCGCCGACAGCCGCGCCAGGGTCGGCAAGACCAATTGCAGTTCGCCGACACCTTCCTTGGCCATCAATATTTCGCTCAACGCCGATTCCGGCCAGCCACCCGTGGGCAGTACCGCGTCCAGCGCCGCCAGCCCAGTGGGGTGCACGCTGGCCGGTGGCGCGGCGGGCCGGCCCTTCCAGACGCGGCCGCCATTGAACAGCGCGTCGAGGGCAACGACGGCGCCCATCAGCCTTGCCTCACCAGGCCGCAGAACACCCCTTCGATGGCCAGGTCCTGATCAGGCCCGACCACGATGGGTTGATACGCGGGGTTACGCGGCAGCAGGCGCACATGCTCGCCATGGCGTTCAAAGCGTTTGATGGTGACTTCGCCGTCCAGGCGCGCCACTACAATCTGGCCGTTCAAGGCTTCGGCACTGCGGCGTACGCCGACCAGGTCGCCGTCGAGGATACCGTCTTCGATCATTGAATCGCCCTGGACCCGCAGCAGGTAGTCCGGGGTTTTCGCGAAGGTGGCGGGGTCGAGTTGCAGGCGGTTGTGCACTTCGGCGTCGGCGCCGATGGGCAACCCCGCCGCAACACGGCCGAGGACCGGCACGTCCAGCCATTCGGGGCGAGCCGGTTGGTTGAGCAGGCGGATACCGCGTGCCTGGTTGGGGTTGACCTCAATGAAGCCGGCTTCGGTGAGCGCCACCACGTGCTTGCGCGCGACACTGCGCGAGGCGAAGCCGAACGCCTCGGCGATCTCGGCGAGGCTGGGCGGTTGGCCTTGTTGCGCGATGCGGTCGCGGATAAAGGTCAGGATGGCGGTGCGGCGGGGAGTCAGAGTCGTCATGGAGTACATTTGTACTCTTGTGGGAATTTTCTGACAATAGCCATCAGTCGGGGGCCGAGAGGGTGATTGAGCTCATTGCTACCCGGTTTCTGGCAAAACATTGATCCAGAGCGGTATTCACCTGAATAAAATCGGTTAAAAGATCCCCTGCATGAACTAGCGGCACTCTAGCAAGTAACAGCAACTTCCCCCGTTACACCACACCCATCCGCTTAAAACCCACGCAAACAATATTCATTATCATTTAGCCCATGAAAACTTCGTTACTGGTTAAACAAAACATATTTGATAAAAAGCCCGCTAATGCCCGCCACGCAAGGGCTACAGCCCCAAGAAGGTGCACTATGTGCTTATTCCATCGAATAATTTCGCTATAGGAATTTTACTTGCCCGGTGTTTAGCCATAAAATCACCGCGATTGATTGCAGTGCGACATATCGTCACTGCATCGTTACTTTTTCGAGCTCAGAGACCTTTGCTCTCTGTTAAGGATTTCCAGCATGACCGAAGCGACAGGACTCATGGCCCACAACTGGGGCTTTGCCATTTTCCTCCTCGGTGTTGTCGGCCTTTGCGCCTTCATGCTTGGTGTCTCCAGCCTCCTCGGGTCAAAAGCCTGGGGCCGCAGCAAAAATGAACCGTTCGAGTCCGGCATGCTGCCTACAGGTGGCGCCCGCTTGCGGCTCTCAGCCAAATTCTATCTGGTCGCGATGCTGTTCGTGATCTTCGATATCGAAGCCCTCTTTCTCTTTGCCTGGTCTGTGTCCGTCCGCGAAAGCGGCTGGACCGGATTCGTCGAAGCCCTCGTTTTCATAGCAATTCTGTTGGCAGGCCTTGTCTACCTATTTCGAGTGGGCGCCCTTGATTGGGCTCCGGAAGCTCGTCGCAAGCGGCAAGCGAAGCTGAAACAATGAGGCTTTGGCGATGCAATACAATCTCACCAGGATCGACCCGGATGCTCCTAACGAGCAGTACCCAATCGGCGAACGCGAAACCGTTTCCGACCCGTTAGAAGACCAAGTCCACAAAAACATCTACATGGGCAAGCTGGAAGACGTGCTGAGTGGCGCGGTCAACTGGGGACGCAAGAACTCCCTGTGGCCGTACAACTTCGGTCTTTCGTGCTGCTACGTGGAAATGACCACCGCCTTCACGGCGCCCCACGATATCGCGCGCTTTGGCGCCGAAGTTATCCGGGCATCACCGCGCCAGGCGGATTTCATGGTTATCGCCGGAACCTGCTTTATCAAGATGGCGCCGATCATTCAGCGTCTCTACGAGCAAATGCTCGAGCCGAAGTGGGTTATCTCCATGGGTTCGTGCGCCAACTCCGGTGGCATGTACGACATCTACTCCGTCGTTCAAGGGGTGGACAAGTTCCTGCCCGTGGACGTCTACGTGCCTGGCTGCCCGCCCCGCCCTGAAGCATTCCTGCAAGGCTTGATGCTGCTGCAGGAATCGATTGGCAAGGAGCGTCGCCCGCTTTCCTGGGTCGTCGGTGATCAAGGCGTGTACCGCGCCGAGATGCCGTCGCAAAAGGAACAGCGCCGCGAACAGCGAATCGCAGTCACCAACCTGCGCAGCCCCGACGAAGTCTGATCCAGCACCGCTTCTTTTATAGAACGAAAACCTGGCTTCATTCTTTACGTTGACCGAAAGCGATAAAAAACCATGACTACAGGCAGTGCTCGACGCATCCCGCCTTATAAGGCAGACGACCAGGATGTGGTCGTCGAACTCAATAACCGTTTTGGCCCTGACGCCTTCACCGCCCAGGCCACACGCACCGGTATGCCGGTGCTGTGGGTGGCGCGCGCCAAGCTCGTCGAAGTCCTGACCTTCCTACGCAACCTGCCCAAGCCGTACGTCATGCTCTATGACCTGCATGGCGTGGACGAGCGTCTGCGCACCAAGCGCCAGGGGCTGCCGAGCGGCGCCGATTTCACCGTGTTCTATCACCTGCTGTCGATCGAACGTAACAGCGACGTGATGATCAAGGTGGCGCTGTCCGAGAGCGACCTGAGCGTGCCGACCGTGACCGGTATCTGGCCGAACGCCAGCTGGTACGAGCGTGAAGTCTGGGACATGTTCGGCATCGACTTCCCGGGCCACCCGCACCTGACGCGCATCATGATGCCGCCGACCTGGGAAGGTCACCCGCTGCGCAAGGACTTCCCGGCGCGCGCCACCGAATTCGATCCGTTCAGCCTCAACCTCGCCAAGCAACAGCTTGAAGAAGAGGCTGCGCGCTTCCGTCCGGAAGACTGGGGCATGAAACGCTCCGGCACCAACGAGGACTACATGTTCCTCAACCTGGGCCCGAACCACCCTTCGGCTCACGGTGCCTTCCGTATCATCCTGCAACTGGACGGCGAAGAAATCGTCGACTGCGTGCCGGACATCGGCTACCACCACCGTGGTGCCGAAAAAATGGCCGAGCGCCAATCCTGGCACAGCTTCATCCCGTACACCGACCGTATCGACTACCTCGGCGGCGTGATGAACAACCTGCCGTACGTGCTCTCGGTCGAGAAGCTGGCCGGCATTAAAGTGCCAGACCGCGTCGACACCATCCGCATCATGATGGCCGAGTTCTTCCGGATCACCAGCCACCTGCTGTTCCTGGGTACCTACATCCAGGACGTCGGCGCCATGACTCCGGTGTTCTTTACCTTCACCGACCGTCAACGCGCCTACAAGGTCATCGAAGCCATCACCGGTTTCCGCCTGCACCCGGCCTGGTATCGCATCGGCGGTGTGGCGCACGACCTGCCGAACGGCTGGGAGCGCCTGGTCAAGGAATTCATCGACTGGATGCCCAAGCGTCTGGACGAGTACCAGAAAGCCGCCCTCGACAACAGCATCCTTAAAGGCCGCACCATCGGCGTCGCGCAGTACAACACCAAAGAGGCCCTGGAATGGGGCGTCACCGGTGCCGGCCTGCGTTCCACCGGCTGCGACTTCGACCTGCGTAAAGCACGCCCGTACTCCGGCTACGAGAACTTCGAATTCGAAGTGCCGCTGGCGGCCAACGGCGATGCCTACGACCGTTGCATCGTGCGCGTCGAAGAAATGCGCCAGAGCCTGAAGATCATCGAGCAGTGCATGCGCAACATGCCGGCCGGCCCGTACAAGGCGGATCACCCGCTGACCACGCCGCCGCCGAAAGAACGCACGCTGCAGCACATCGAAACCCTGATCACGCACTTCCTGCAAGTTTCGTGGGGCCCGGTAATGCCGGCCAACGAATCCTTCCAGATGATCGAAGCGACCAAGGGTATCAACAGTTATTACCTGACGAGCGATGGCGGCACCATGAGCTACCGCACCCGGATTCGTACCCCAAGTTTTGCCCACTTGCAGCAGATCCCTTCGGTGATCAAAGGCGAGATGGTCGCGGACTTGATTGCGTACCTGGGTAGTATCGATTTCGTTATGGCCGACGTGGACCGCTAAGCATGAACAGCACGCTTATCCAGACAGACCGTTTCACCCTCAGTGAAACCGAGCGCTCGGCCATCGAGCACGAGCTGCATCACTACGAAGACCCGCGCGCGGCGTCGATCGAAGCCTTGAAGATCGTGCAGAAGGAACGTGGCTGGGTGCCGGACGGCGCCCTCTACGCCATCGGCGAAATCCTTGGCATCCCGGCCAGCGACGTTGAAGGTGTGGCCACGTTCTACAGCCAGATCTTCCGCCAGCCGGTGGGTCGCCACATTATTCGCGTGTGCGACAGCATGGTCTGCTACATCGGTGGTCACGAGTCGGTGGTCAGCGAGATCCAGAACAAGCTGGGCATTGGCCTGGGCCAAACCACTCCGGACGGCCGCTTCACGCTGCTGCCGGTGTGCTGCCTGGGCAACTGCGACAAGGCGCCGGCGTTGATGATCGACGACGACACATTCGGTGACGTGCAGCCTGCTGGCGTGACCCAATTGCTCGAGGGCTACCCATGACCCTTACATCTTTCGGCCCGGCCAACCTGATCAAGCGTTCGGCCGAGACTCACCCGCTGACCTGGCGCCTGCGTGACGACGGCGAGCCGGTATGGCTCGACGAATACCAGGCCAAGAACGGTTACGCCGCTGCGCGCAAGGCCTTCGCCGACATGGCCCAGGACGATATCGTCCAGACCGTGAAAGACGCCGGCCTTAAAGGTCGCGGCGGTGCTGGCTTCCCCACGGGCGTGAAGTGGGGCCTGATGCCCAAGGACGAATCCATCAACATCCGCTACCTGCTGTGCAACGCGGATGAAATGGAGCCGAACACCTGGAAAGACCGCATGCTGATGGAGCAACTGCCCCATCTGCTGATCGAAGGCATGCTGATCAGTGCCCGCGCGCTGAAAACCTACCGTGGCTACATCTTCCTGCGTGGCGAATACACCACCGCCGCCAAGCACCTCACCCGTGCCGTGGAAGAAGCCAAGGCTGCAGGCCTTTTGGGCAAGAACATCCTGGGTTCCGGTTTTGACTTCGAACTGTTCGTGCACACCGGCGCCGGGCGTTACATCTGCGGTGAAGAAACCGCACTGATCAACTCCCTCGAAGGCCGCCGCGCCAACCCGCGTTCCAAGCCGCCCTTCCCTGCCGCCGTGGGCGTGTGGGGCAAGCCGACGTGCGTGAACAACGTTGAAACCCTGTGCAACGTGCCGGCGATCATTGCCGACGGCGTGGACTGGTACAAATCGTTGGCCCGCGAAGGCAGCGAAGACATGGGCACCAAGCTCATGGGCTTCTCCGGCAAGGTCAAGAACCCTGGCCTGTGGGAGCTGCCATTCGGCGTGACCGCCCGCGAGCTGTTCGAGGACTACGCCGGCGGCATGCGCGACGGCTATACCTTGAAAGCCTGGCAACCAGGCGGCGCCGGCACCGGCTTCCTGCTCCCTGAGCACCTGGACGCACAAATGTATGCCGGCGGCATCGGCAAGGTCGGCACCCGGATGGGTACGGGCCTGGCGATGGCGGTGGACAACACCGTGAACATGGTCTCGCTGCTGCGCAACATGGAGCAGTTCTTCTCCCGCGAATCCTGCGGTTTCTGCACCCCGTGCCGTGACGGTCTGCCCTGGAGCGTGAAGCTCTTGATGGCGATCGAGAAAGGCGAAGGCCAGCCAGGCGACATCGAGACCCTGCTGGGTCTGGTCGGTTTCCTCGGCCCAGGCAAGACTTTCTGTGCTCACGCACCGGGCGCCGTGGAACCATTGGGCAGCGCAATCAAATACTTCCGCTCTGAATTCGAGGCTGGCATCGCACCTGCGCGCGCTGGCGATCTGAATCAGGTGGTCACACCAACCATGGTTGGTGCGTAACGTTTAAAGAGCGAAGGGTCCGTGCCCTTCGCTTTCTCATGTGCTGACGCCTTTATGGCTGTGTAGATGCACATGAATAACAAGATTCCATTAGCCACGCCCGCTGACAACGGGCCAACGAAGAACTTTGAACCATGGCCACTATCCACGTAGACGGCAAAGCGCTCGAAGTCGATGGGGCAGACAACCTGTTACAGGCATGTCTCTCACTAGGCCTCGACATCCCTTATTTCTGCTGGCACCCCGCTCTTGGTAGCGTCGGTGCCTGTCGCCAGTGTGCGGTCAAGCAGTACACCGACGAGAACGACACCCGTGGTCGTATCGTCATGTCCTGCATGACCCCAGCCACCGACAACACCTGGATCTCCATCGAAGATGAAGAATCCAAGGCGTTCCGCGCCAGCGTTGTCGAATGGCTGATGACCAACCACCCGCACGACTGCCCGGTCTGTGAGGAAGGCGGTCACTGCCACTTGCAAGACATGACGGTGATGACCGGCCACAACGAGCGCCGCTATCGTTTCACCAAGCGCACCCACCAGAACCAGGACCTCGGCCCGTTCATTTCCCACGAAATGAACCGCTGCATCGCCTGCTACCGCTGCGTGCGTTTCTATAAAGACTACGCCGGCGGCACCGACCTCGGCGTATTCGGCGCCCACGACAACGTGTACTTCGGTCGCGTTGAAGACGGTGTGCTTGAGAGCGAGTTCTCCGGCAACCTCACCGAGGTCTGCCCGACCGGTGTGTTCACCGACAAGACCCACTCCGAGCGCTACAACCGTAAGTGGGACATGCAATTCTCGCCGAGCATCTGCCATGGCTGCTCCAGCGGTTGCAACATCTCCCCGGGCGAGCGCTACGGTGAACTGCGTCGGATCGAAAACCGCTTCAACGGTTCGGTCAACCAGTACTTCCTCTGCGACCGTGGTCGTTTCGGCTATGGCTACGTCAACCGCGAAGACCGCCCGCGCCAGCCACTGCTGGCCGATGGCGCCAAGCTGAGCCTGGACGACGCGCTGGATAAAGCCGCCGACCTGCTGCGTGGCCGCAACATCGTCGGTATCGGCTCGCCCCGCGCCAGCCTCGAAAGCAACTACGCGTTGCGCGAGTTGGTCGGCGCCGAGCACTTCTACTCCGGTATCGAAGCCGGTGAATTGGAGCGCATCCGCCTGGTCCTGCAAGTACTGAACGACAGCCCGCTGCCGGTTCCGAACATGCGCGACATCGAAGACCACGACGCGATTTTCGTGCTCGGCGAAGACCTGACCCAGACCGCCGCGCGTATCGCGCTGTCGCTGCGTCAGTCGGTCAAAGGCAAAGCTGAAGACATGGCCGATGCCATGCGCGTCCAGCCTTGGCTCGACGCTGCGGTGAAAAACATCGGCCAGCACGCGCTGAACCCGCTGTTTATTGCAAGCCTGGCAGAAACCAAGCTCGACGATATCGCCGAAGAATGCGTCCACGCCGCCCCAGACGACCTGGCCCGCATCGGTTTCGCCGTGGCGCACGCCCTGGACGCCAGCGCGCCTGCCGTCGAAGGCCTGGACGCTGAAGCCGGTGAACTGGCCCAACGCATCGCCGACGCCCTGCTGGCCGCCAAGCGCCCATTGATCATTGCCGGCACCTCGTTGGGTTCCAAAGCGCTGATCGAAGCCGCTGCCAACATCGCCAAAGCCTTGAAGCTGCGCGACAAGAACGGTTCCATCAGCCTGGTCGTGCCGGAAGCCAACAGCCTTGGCCTGGCCATGCTCGGTGGCGAATCGCTGGATGCCGCGCTGCAAGCCGTGACTGACGGTAAAGCCGACGCCATCGTGGTACTGGAAAACGACCTGTACACCCGCACGGATTCGGCCAAGGTCGACGCCGCGCTGGACGCTGCCAAAGTGCTGATCGTGGCCGACCACCAGAAGACCGCCACCAGCGAACGTGCCGACCTGGTCCTGCCAGCCGCTACTTTCGCCGAAGGCGACGGTACCCTGGTCAGCCAGGAAGGCCGCGCCCAGCGCTTCTTCCAGGTGTTCGATCCGAAGTACATGGACGCCAGCATCCTGGTTCACGAAGGCTGGCGCTGGCTGCATGCCCTGCGCGCCACCTTGCTGAACCAACCGATCGACTGGACCCAGCTCGACCACGTGACGGCCGCTGCCGCCGCGAGCGCGCCGCAGTTGGCACGTATCGTCGACGCTGCACCGTCCGCCTCGTTCCGCATCAAGGGCATGAAACTGGCCCGTGAACCGCTGCGTTACTCCGGGCGTACCGCCATGCGCGCCGACATCAGCGTGCACGAACCGCGTACCCCACAAGACCCCGACACCGCGTTCGCCTTCTCCATGGAAGGTTACTCGGGTTCGGTTGAGCCGCGTCAGCAGGTGCCTTTCGCCTGGTCGCCGGGCTGGAACTCGCCACAGGCCTGGAACAAGTTCCAGGACGAAGTCGGTGGTCACATCCGCGCTGGCGACCCAGGCACCCGCCTGATCGAAAGCACCGGTGATGCGCTGAACTGGTTCGCAGCCGTACCGCGTCCGTTCAACCCGGCCCAGGGCACCTGGCAGGTTGTGCCGTTCTTCCACCTGTTCGGCAGCGAAGAAACCTCTTCCAAAGCCGCGCCGGTACAAGAGCGCATTCCGGCCGCTTACGTGTCCGTGGCCAAGTCCGAAGCCGACCGCCTGGGCGTCAACGACGGTGCCCTGCTGAGCTTGACCGTCGGCGGCCAGACCCTGCGTCTGCCGCTGCGCATCAATGAAGAGTTGGGTGCTGGCCTGGTTGCACTGCCTAAAGGCCTCGCGGGCATTCCGCCGGCGATCTTTGGCAAAACCGTTGACGGTCTGCAGGAGGCAGCGCAATGACCTGGTTCACCCCTGAAGTGATCGACGTGATCATCTCGGTCGTCAAGGCCATCGTGATCCTGTTGGCCGTGGTCGTTGCGGGCGCCCTGCTCAGCTTCGTCGAACGTCGCCTGCTGGGCTGGTGGCAGGACCGTTATGGTCCGAACCGCGTTGGCCCGTTCGGCATGTTCCAGATCGCTGCCGACATGCTGAAAATGTTCTTCAAGGAAGACTGGACCCCGCCGTTTGCCGACAAGGTGATCTTCACCCTGGCACCGGTCGTGGCCATGAGCGCCTTGCTGATCGCCTTCGCGGTCATCCCGATCACCCCGACCTGGGGCGTGGCGGACCTGAACATCGGCTTGCTGTTCTTCTTCGCCATGGCCGGTCTGTCGGTCTACGCGGTGCTGTTCGCCGGTTGGTCGAGCAACAACAAGTTCGCCCTGCTGGGCAGCTTGCGGGCTTCGGCCCAGACCGTGTCTTACGAAGTGTTCATGGGCCTGGCGCTGATGGGCATCGTGGTGCAGGTCGGCTCGTTCAACATGCGCGACATCGTCGAGTACCAGGCGCAGAACCTGTGGTTCATCATTCCGCAGTTTTTCGGCTTCTGTACCTTCTTCATCGCTGGCGTCGCCGTGACTCACCGTCACCCGTTCGACCAACCGGAAGCAGAACAGGAACTGGCTGACGGTTACCACATTGAATACGCCGGCATGAAATGGGGCATGTTCTTCGTTGGCGAATACATCGGCATCATCTTGATCTCGGCACTGCTGGTCACGCTGTTCTTCGGCGGCTGGCACGGCCCGTTCAACATCCTGCCGCAACTGGCGTTCTTCTGGTTCTTCTTGAAGACGGCGTTCTTCATCATGCTGTTCATCCTGCTGCGCGCCTCTATTCCGCGCCCACGCTATGACCAGGTGATGGATTTCAGCTGGAGATTCTGCCTGCCGCTGACCCTGATCAATTTGCTGGTGACGGCTGCTGTTGTGTTGTTGAACACGCCAGCCGGCGCGGTTCAGTGAGGATTTGACCCATGTTCAAATATATTGGCGACATCGTTAAGGGTACTGGTACCCAGTTGCGAAGCCTGGTGATGGTTTTCGGCCATGGCTTCCGCAAACGCGACACCCTGCAATACCCGGAAGAAGCGGTGTACCTGCCGCCGCGCTATCGCGGCCGCATCGTGCTGACCCGCGACCCCGACGGCGAAGAGCGTTGCGTAGCCTGCAACCTGTGCGCCGTGGCGTGCCCGGTGGGTTGTATCTCCCTGCAGAAAGCTGAAACCGAAGACGGTCGCTGGTACCCGGACTTCTTCCGCATCAACTTCTCGCGCTGCATTTTCTGCGGCCTCTGCGAGGAAGCTTGCCCGACCACCGCGATCCAGCTGACACCGGATTTCGAGATGGCCGAGTTCAAACGTCAGGACCTGGTGTACGAGAAAGAAGATCTGCTGATCTCTGGTCCCGGTAAAAACCCTGATTACAACTTCTATCGTGTTGCAGGTATGGCCGTTGCCGGTAAGCCGAAGGGCGCCGCACAAAACGAAGCCGAGCCGATCAACGTGAAGAGCTTGCTGCCTTAAGGAAGAAAGATGGAATTCGCTTTCTATTTCGCGTCGGGTATTGCAGTGGTGTCCACGCTTCGCGTGATCACCAACACCAACCCCGTGCACGCCCTGCTCTACCTGATCATTTCGCTGATCGCCGTGGCCATGACCTTTTTCAGCCTCGGCGCACCGTTCGCCGGTGTTCTGGAAGTGATCGCCTACGCCGGCGCCATCATGGTGCTGTTCGTGTTTGTGGTGATGATGCTCAACCTGGGGCCGGCTTCGGTCGCCCAGGAACGCGTCTGGCTCAAGCCCGGCATCTGGCTCGGCCCGGTTGTCCTGGCAGCGCTGCTGCTGGGTGAACTGCTGTATGTGCTGTTCGCTCACCAGAGCGGCCAGGCCATCGGCCACACCACCGTAGACGCCAAAGCCGTGGGCATCAGCCTGTTCGGCCCGTACCTGCTGGTGGTCGAACTGGCTTCGATGCTGCTGCTCGCTGCAGCCATCACCGCCTTCCACTTGGGCCGCAACGAAGCCAAGGAGCAATGACGATGCCTGCTATCCCTTTGGAGCATGGTCTGGCGGTCGCCGGCATCCTGTTCTGCCTTGGCCTAGTCGGCCTGATGGTTCGCCGTAACATTCTGTTCGTGTTGATGAGCCTGGAAATCATGATGAACGCTGCAGCACTGGCGTTCATCGTTGCAGGTGCACGTTGGGGCCAGCCGGATGGACAAGTCATGTTCATCCTGGTGATCAGCCTGGCAGCCGCCGAAGCCAGTATTGGCCTGGCGATCCTGCTGCAACTGTATCGTCGCTTCCACACGCTTGATATCGACGCTGCCAGTGAGATGCGCGGATGAACATGATCTTTCTGACTTTCGTATTTCCCCTGATCGGTTTCCTGCTGCTGTCGTTCTCCCGTGGACGCTGGTCGGAAAACCTGTCTGCCCTGATCGGTGTGGGTTCCATTGGCCTGTCGGCGATCGTCGCCGCCTACGTCATCTGGCAATTCAACGTGGCGCCGCCGGAAGGCGGCCACTACACCCTGGTGCTGTGGCAGTGGATGTCGGTGGACGGCTTCAAGCCGAACTTCGCCCTCTACGTCGACGGCCTGTCGATCACCATGCTCGGCGTGGTGGTCGGTGTGGGCTTCCTGATCCACCTGTTCGCGTCCTGGTACATGCGCGGTGAAGCCGGTTACTCGCGCTTCTTCTCGTACACCAACCTGTTTATCGCCAGCATGCTGTTCCTGGTATTGGGCGATAACCTGTTGTTCCTGTACTTCGGCTGGGAAGGCGTGGGCCTGTGCTCGTACCTGTTGATCGGTTTCTACTACAGCAACCGCAACAACGGCAACGCGGCACTCAAGGCCTTCATCGTTACCCGGATCGGCGACGTGTTCATGGCCATCGGCCTGTTCATCCTGTTCCAACAAGTGGGCACGCTGAACATCCAGGAACTGCTGGTGCTGGCACCGCAGAAATTCCAGGTCGGCGACTTCTGGATCACCCTTGCAACCCTAATGCTGCTGGGCGGCGCCGTGGGTAAATCCGCGCAACTGCCACTGCAAACCTGGCTGGCGGATGCGATGGCCGGCCCTACGCCGGTTTCCGCACTGATTCACGCGGCAACCATGGTAACGGCGGGTGTCTACCTGATCGCGCGTACCCACGGCCTGTTCACCCTGGCGCCGGAAATCCTGCACCTGGTCGGCCTGGTCGGCGGCGTAACCCTGGTACTGGCCGGTTTTGCCGCGCTGGTGCAAACCGACATCAAGCGGATCCTCGCCTACTCGACCATGAGCCAGATCGGCTACATGTTCCTGGCCCTGGGCGTCGGCGCCTGGGACGCGGCGATCTTCCACCTGATGACCCACGCCTTCTTCAAGGCCCTGTTGTTCCTCGCTTCCGGTGCGGTAATCGTTGCCTGCCACCACGAGCAGAACATCTTCAAGATGGGCGGCCTGTGGAAGAAACTGCCGTTGGCCTACGCCAGCTTCATCGTCGGTGGTGCCGCCCTGGCTGCCCTGCCGCTGGTGACCGCAGGTTTCTACTCGAAAGACGAAATCCTCTGGGAAGCCTTTGCCAGCGGTAACCAGAACCTGCTGTACGCAGGCCTGGTCGGTGCCTTCATGACCTCGCTGTATACCTTCCGCCTGATCTTCATCACCTTCCACGGTGAAGCCAAGACCGAAGCACACGCAGGCCACGGCATCTCCCACTGGTTGCCACTGTCGGTGCTGATCATCCTGTCGACCTTCATCGGCGCCATGATCACCCCGCCACTGGCCGGCGTACTGCCGGAAAGCGCTGGCCATGCCGGCGGCGCCGCCAAGCACAGCCTGGAAATCGCCTCGGGCGCCATCGCCCTGGCCGGTATCCTGCTGGCAGCCCTGCTGTTCCTCGGCAAGCGTCGCTTCGTTACCGCTGTTGCCAACAGTGGCATCGGCCGCTTCCTGTCGGCCTGGTGGTTCGCCGCCTGGGGCTTCGACTGGATCTA
This sequence comes from Pseudomonas sp. MONT-RG-20F-20-E-7-02, assembly GCF_022662395.1. Classification (NCBI taxonomy): domain Bacteria; kingdom Pseudomonadati; phylum Pseudomonadota; class Gammaproteobacteria; order Pseudomonadales; family Pseudomonadaceae; genus Pseudomonas; species Pseudomonas sp. MONT-RG-20F-20-E-7-02. The sequence goes on along the minus strand of NZ_JAKNQN010000001.1, from coordinate 1,054,266 downwards.
CGACAAACTGTTCGTCAAGCCTTACCTTGCGATCAGCCATGTACTGCGCAAAGACCCGCTCGACCAGACCATCGGTTTGATCCCGCGCGCCGCCAAGGCCGGTCACACCGCCCTGAGCCGCAGCGAGACTGGCCAATTGCGTTGGTACGCCGCCTCCATGGCCGTTGGTGCCGTGCTGGTGATCGGCGCCATCGTCGTCGTGGCGGTGTAACTATGTACATTGCGAACTTTGCGAACTTGCGAAAGGAAACGAGCCCGTCATGATTCTGCCCTGGCTAATCCTGATCCCCTTTATCGGCGGCCTGCTCTGCTGGATGGGTGAACGCTTCGGCGCCACCCTCCCCCGCTGGATTGCGTTGCTGACCATGTCCCTGGAACTCGCGCTCGGCCTCTGGCTGTGGGCCCACGGTGACTATTCATTCGCTCCGGCACCGGGTGTCGATCCAACCTTCGCGCTTGAATTCAAGCACGTGTGGATCCAGCGCTTCGGCATCAACGTGCACCTGGCCCTCGACGGCCTGTCGCTGTTGATGATCCTGCTGACCGGCCTGCTGGGTATCCTTTCGGTACTCTGCTCCTGGAAAGAAATTCAGCGCCACGTGGGCTTCTTCCACCTGAACCTGATGTGGATCCTGGGCGGTGTTGTCGGCGTGTTCCTCGCCCTCGACCTGTTCATGTTCTTCTTCTTCTGGGAAATGATGCTGGTGCCGATGTACTTCCTCATCGCGCTCTGGGGTCACAGTTCTTCGGACGGCAAGAAAACCCGGATCTACGCGGCGACCAAGTTCTTCATCTTCACCCAGGCTTCCGGCCTGATCATGTTGGTGGCGATCCTGGGTCTGGTACTGGTCAACTTCAACAACACCGGCGTGATTACCTTCAACTACGCCGACCTGTTGAAAACCAAGATGTCGCTGACCACCGAGTACATCCTGATGCTCGGCTTCTTCATCGCCTTCGCGGTGAAGCTGCCGGTGGTGCCGTTCCACTCCTGGCTGCCTGACGCTCACGCCCAGGCGCCGACCGCAGGCTCCGTGGACCTGGCCGGTATCCTGTTGAAGACCGCTGCTTACGGCCTGCTGCGTTTCGCCCTGCCGCTGTTCCCGAATGCCTCGGCCGAGTTCGCGCCGATCGCCATGACCCTGGGTCTGATCGGGATCTTCTACGGTGCGTTCCTGGCCTTCGCACAAACCGACATCAAGCGTCTGATCGCGTTCTCGTCCGTTTCCCACATGGGTTTCGTACTGATCGGCATCTACTCCGGCAGCCAACTGGCGTTGCAAGGCGCCGTGATCCAGATGTTGGCCCACGGTGTTTCAGCAGCCGCACTGTTTATCCTCAGTGGTCAGCTGTACGAGCGCCTGCACACCCGTGACATGCGTGAAATGGGTGGCGTGTGGTCGCGCATCGCTTACCTGCCGGCGATCAGCCTGTTCTTCGCTGCGGCGTCCCTGGGCTTGCCGGGCACCGGCAACTTCATCGGCGAGTTCCTGATCCTGATGGGTTCGTTCGTGCACACGCCGTGGATCAGCGCCATTGCTACATCCGGCCTGGTGTTTGGTTCGGTTTACTCGCTGATCATGATCCACCGCGCCTACTTCGGCCCGGCCAAGTCCGACACCGTCCTGCAAGGGATGGATGCTCGCGAACTGATCATGGTGCTCGGCCTTGCGGTACTGCTGATCTACATCGGCGTGTACCCGCAACCGTTCCTGGACACTTCTGCCGCGACGATGCATGGCGTGCAGCAGTGGTTCAGCACCGCCTTCACTCAACTCGCTTCGGCACGGTAAGAGCGCTATGGAATTCACGATCCAACACTTTATCGCGCTTGCGCCGCTGCTGATCACCAGCCTCACCATCGTGGTGGTGATGCTGGCGATCGCCTGGCGCCGCAATCACTCGCAAACGTTCCTGCTGTCCTGTGCCGGTTTGAACCTGGCCCTGCTGTCGATCATTCCAGCCCTCAAGGTCGCGCCACTGGCCGTGACCCCGCTGATGATGATCGATGACTTCGCGCTGCTGTACATCGCGTTGATCCTGGTCGCCACCCTGGCCTGCGTCACCCTCGCCCACGCCTACCTCGGCGAAGGCGGCACGGGCTACCCGGGCAACAAGGAAGAGCTGTACCTGCTGATCCTGCTGGCTGCGGCCGGTGGCATCGTGCTGGTCAGCGCACAGCACCTGGCCGGCTTGTTCATCGGCCTGGAACTGCTGTCGATCCCGACCTACGGCCTGGTGGCGTATGCCTTCTTCAACAAGCGCTCCCTGGAAGCCGGCATCAAGTACATGGTGCTGTCGGCCGCCGGTTCCGCGTTCCTGTTGTTCGGTATGGCCCTGCTCTACGCAGAAGCCGGCAGCCTGAGCTTCACCGGTATCGGTCACGCCCTGGCAACCACCAGCATGCCTGCGCCAATTGCCCAACTGGGCCTGGCCATGATGCTGATCGGCCTGGCGTTCAAGCTCTCCCTGGTGCCGTTCCACCTGTGGACCCCGGACGTCTACGAAGGCGCCCCGGCGCCGGTGGCGGCGTTTTTGGCCACGGCGTCGAAGGTTGCCGTGTTTGCGGTGATGGTGCGTCTGTTCCAGATCTCGCCTGCCGCCAACACCGGCGTGCTGAGCAACGTGCTGACCGTGATCGCCATTGCGTCGATCCTGTTCGGTAACCTGCTGGCCCTGACCCAGAACAACCTCAAGCGTCTGCTCGGTTACTCCTCCATCGCGCACTTCGGCTACCTGCTGATCGCGCTGGTGGCGAGCAAAGGCCTGGCGGTGGAAGCGATGGGCGTGTACCTGGTCACCTACGTGATCACCAGCCTTGGCGCGTTCGGCGTGATCACGCTGATGTCCTCGCCGTTCAAAGGCCGTGACGCTGACGCCCTGTACGAATACCGCGGCCTGTTCTGGCGCCGTCCGTACCTGACTGCCGTACTGACCGTGATGATGCTGTCCCTGGCGGGTATCCCGCTGACTGCAGGCTTTATCGGTAAGTTCTACATCGTTGCGACCGGTGTTGAAGCTCACGAATGGTGGTTGGTTGCCTCCCTCGTGCTGGGTAGCGCCATCGGCGTGTTCTACTACCTGCGTGTGATGGTCACCCTGTACCTGATCGAGCCAAACCTGCGCCGTGTGGATGCCGAGCTGCACTGGGAACAGAAAGCCGGTGGCGTGATGCTGCTGGCGATCGCCCTGCTCGCGTTCTTCTTGGGCGTGTACCCACAGCCGTTGCTCACCCTGGTGCAGCACGCGGTACTGGGGGTTTGATCGCTTAGCAATATGCAGTAAAAAGAACGGCGCCTTTGGGCGCCGTTTTTGCAGGTGTCTGGGGCTCTTGGTACATATCCGATATTTGGGTGATGGCTGAGATCGGTTCCGCTCTTACAGCGGGTCACTTTTGGAAAAGAGCCCCAAAAGTAACCAAAAGGGCTCTTGCCCCACCACTCGGCACCTCGCCTAGGCTCGGTGTGCCCTCACTCCGGCTTTGGAGCGGGGGCCGCCGCGATGGGCCATCCTTGGCCCAGCGCGGCTAACCCGGCGTCCTGCCGGTTTACCCCCGCTCCAAAGCCTGCGTTCGGCCAGCGTGGTTTAACGGGGCGCCTAAGATCAAAATCAAGATCAAAATCTACAGCACGGCGGCCTAGTAGCCGACCTGAGTGGTTGGATCAAAAGCAAGGCCTAGGCGGCCTGGCAGCCGACCTGTTCATTGAAGCTAAACTCAATCAAATGTGGGAGCTGGCTTGCCTGCGATGGCATCAACTGGTTCTGCCTGATACACCGAGGTGCCTGCATCGCAGGCAAGCCAGCTCCCACAGAAAAGCAGAGCACAGAAGTCTGGCGGCCGAACTCGGTCTAATTGTGGGAGCGGGCTTGCTCGCGAATGCGGTGTATCAGCCAGCTCATGTGTCACTGACCCACCGCATTCGCGAGCAAGCCCGCTCCCACATTTTGGATCTCAGTACATCAGGTAGTTATGCTTTTGCTGTGCTTTTGCTTGTACCACTCAGGTCGGCTACTAGGCCGCCGTGCTTTTGATCTTGATCTTGATCTGGGATCGCCCCATCAACCACGCTGGCCGAACGCAGGCTTGAATCCGTGGGTAACCCGGCAGGACGCCGGGTTAGCCGCACTGGGCCAGGGATGGCCCATTGCGGCGGCCCACGGATTCAAGCCGGAGTGAGGGCACACCGAGCCTAGGCGAGGTGTCGAGTGGTGGGGCGAGGACTTTTTGGTTACCTTTTTGGTCCCTCAAAAAGTGACCCGCCGTAAGGGCGGAACCCTAAGTAGCCGTTACCGCAGAAATGGATATGTACTCAGACCCAAGACCTCCGGCGACTGACACAGAGCTTTCGCGAGCAAGCCAGCTCCCACATTTAAGCCGATTTACCCCCCCCCAAGCGCACGCAAAAGAGGCGCACGTTGGGGGGACGGTCTGCGTGACGCCCTGGACCCCAAAAATTGACGACTGCCGAAAGAGAGCCACTCATGTTTGATGACCTGGATTACAGCCAACCCTATCCGTCCGCGCGCTCGCCCGTTATGGGCAGCAACATGGTCGCCTGCTCCCAGCCCCTGGCCGCTCAGGCTGGCCTGGAAATACTGCGCAAAGGCGGCAATGCGGTCGACGCTGCCATCGCCGCGGCCATGGTGCTGACGGTGGTCGAACCCACGGGCTGCGGCATTGGCAGTGACGCGTTTGCCATCGTCTGGGACGGGGAAAAACTGCAAGGCCTGAACGCTTCCGGCCACTCGCCTGAAGGCTGGACGCCCGAGCATTTCGCCGGGCAAGCCGAAATGCCGCAGCGCGGCTGGGGCTCAGTGACCGTGCCGGGGGCGGTGTCGGCCTGGGTGGCGCTGTCCGAACGCTACGGTAAATTGCCCTTCGCCACACTGGCAGAACCTGCGATTGCCTATGCGCAAGACGGTTATCAGGTCACGCCTATCATCGGTGAATTGTGGCGCCTGGGCGCTGAAAAACTGAAGGACCAACCGGGCTTTGCAGAGTGTTTTCTACCCGGTGGCAAAGCCCCTGTGGCGGGTGAGAAAGTGTGGCTCAAAGACCACGCAAAAACCCTCAAGAGCATCGCCGAGACCCAGGGCGAAGCCTTCTACCGTGGCGAGCTGGCGCAGGCCATCATTGCCCATGCGCAGGCCAACGGCAGTGTCATGACCCTTGATGACCTGGCCCATCACAGCGTCGAGTGGACGCAGACGATGTCGGTGCCCTACGCCGGCGCTGTGGTTCACGAGTTGCCGCCCAACGGCCAAGGCATCGCCACACTGGCCGGGCTGAGCATGCTTGAAGCGCTAGGCGTTGGCGAACATCCGGTCGACAGCGTCGAAACCCTGCACCCGGTGCTGGAGGCGATGAAACTGGCGCTGGCCGATCTGCAGCATCATGTCACCGACAGCAACCATATGCGCCTCGACCCCGAGCGTTTACTCGACCCGGCCTATTTGCGCGAACGTGCCGCACTGGTCAATGAGCAGGCGGCCAACCCCGGCCACGGCTCACCCAAGGCAGGCGGTACGGTGTGCCTGTCGACAGCGGACGAAAGCGGCATGATGGTGTCGTTCATCCAGTCCAACTACATGGGGTTCGGCTCAGGCGTGGTGGTGCCGGGCACCGGTATCAGTCTGCAAAACCGTGGGGCGGCGTTCACGCTTGACCCTGACCACGTAAATACCGTCGCGCCGCGCAAGCGGCCGTTTCATACCATCATCCCAGGCTTCGTCATGAATGCCGACGGTACGCCATTGATGGCATTCGGCTTGATGGGCGGGCCGATGCAGGCGCAAGGGCACCTGCAGATGATGCTGCGCATCCTGCGTTACAAACAGAACCCGCAAGCCGCCGCCAATGCGCCCCGCTGGCGGGTCGAGGCGGGCCTTGAGGTGTGCGTGGAGCGCGCGTTCGATCAACAGGTGGCGCAGGCACTGCGCGCCAAAGGCCACACCATCCAGGTTGAAGACCAAAGCGGCGTGTTCGCGTTTGGTGGCGCGCAGATCATCCAGCGCACCCAGCATGGCTATGTGGGCGGAACCGACCCGCGCAAAGACGGTTTGATAGCCGCCTACTGAAGCCCTTCGCCCTTCCCCCGCCAGAGCCCTGTCGACCGACAGGGCTCTGCGCGCTTGCAATGCTTTTATCCTCTTCCAATCACGGAAAATTCCTCTTTCCTCTGCCGCCGCGTCCGGCATCTACCCGCTGAAGGCCGCCGTATGGTGTCTGCGTTTTAGGAAAGTTCCCACAGCCAGGTCACTTGACCCAGTGCGCGTGGGCCAGCAAACTATACGCAGGCTACGTACAGAACATGGATGCTCTATTTATCGAACTGCCGGCCTTCGAACGGCATCGCAAGGACTATCTGAGCGACGAGCTTTTCCAAGGCTTTCAACAGGAGCTGATGAGAAACCCGGAAGCGGGCGATGTCATCGAAGGAACCGGTGGGCTACGCAAGGTTCGCTTCGTTGATGAGCGACGCAACAAAGGCAAACGCGGTGGCCTGCGGGTCATTTATTACTGGTGGTCGGGCGGCACGCAATTCTGGCTGTTCACCCTGTACGGCAAGCACGAACAGGACGACCTGGCCCCCCATCACAAAAAAGCCCTGAAACACCTGCTGGACAGGGAAATCAAAGCGAGAACACAACATGAAACGTGAAATCTTTTCCGAACTGGTCGAGGGCTTCGACGCCCTGGCCGACGAGCGCCAAGGCAAAGTCACCCTGCGCACCCACAAGGTCCAGCTCAACAACCTGGCCCCGCTGACCGCCGAAGAGGTGGTGGCCGTGCGCCAACAGCTCAACCTGTCGCGATCGGTGTTCGCCATGTACCTGCGCACCAACCTGCGCACCCTGGAAAACTGGGAGCAAGGTCGCGCCAAGCCGAACGCCCAGGCCACCACCTTGATTCGCCTGGTGGCGCGGTTTCCGGAAACCGTGGCGCAACTCGCCGCATTAGGTTGATGGACCAAGCCCCGACAGGTTCGGGGCTTTTTTATGCTGTTTTATCGCCCGCCAAGCATATCGGCAAATGTCTGGCCGTCGGGCAATCCTTGCCCCACCCATATCTGGCGCACGGGCCAGTGCCGGGTCGGCAGGCATGGCGGTGATCGCAGCAGCGCGTTCGGAGTGAGGTTTTGGTGGGTTGTCACAGGCTGTCAGCAGGCCCAGCACAGCCAACAGTAATGCGATGCGGCGCATGGCCACCCTCTTTTCTTATGATGTGGAAGCGGTTTCCACACTAAGGCAGCGATGGCGCGGCGTTGAGGGTTTTGGGGGACACAAAGTAGGCTTGATCGGTCAGTCGAATGCGGGGCGTTGGCCACCCCGCATCCCGGGTCGCGCTTAGAACGCGATACCGACCTTGAAGCCGTACTCGTCACGCTTGAGCTTGGTGTTGTCGGCGACTTCAGAGTCTTCGTCAAGCTTGTATTCGGTACGGGTGTAGTACAGGCCCGCCATCACCGGCAGGTCGCCCTTCTGGTTCATCAGCAGGCTGACTTCCGCGTACGGGTTGGTGCGGTCCTTGAGGTCCACGGTGTCGCTGCCAACGCCGTCCACCTTGAGCTTGGCGCGGCCGTCGATGGTGCGACGGGCACCGGCTTCGACGCGCAGGGTCATGTCATCGAATTGGTGGTTGTAACCCAGGGCAGCCTTGGCGAACGGCGACTTGTTGGTGAGCTTGACGTCGTAGTCGTTGGTGTCCGGCTCGTAGCGGGTCCAGCTGTAGCCACCGCCCACAATCACGTCGACAAAGTTGCGCGCGTCCAGCGCGGCACGCCAGCCGAGGTCCAGGTCAGCCTGGCCTTCCTTGAGTTTGTTGCTGCTCTTTTCGCCGTACTTGGCTTCGATACCAGCCTGGTAGATAAAGCCGGATTCAGCCGTGAGCTTGTTGCCGAAGTTATAGAACAGGCCCGCTTCGGGCATGTGGTCCTTGTCGCTTTCGCTACCGCCTTCAAGTTTGAAGTCGTTGTAGCTGCCCTGCAGGCCGAGTACGGAAATCGGCCCGGTGGACGGTGCAGCGAACACCACGGCAGGCGCAGCGACCAGCGCCAGCAGCGAGGAACCTTTGAGGAATTTTCCGAATAGCTTGGACATCGTTCTACATCTCCTTGTCTGGTGAGCAAATTATTCAGGAACCGCTTCGAACCTCGGCTTTTGCGGAAAGTTCGAATTAATTTGCGTCGACTTGGAGGAAAAACGGTTCAGCGCAGGCTCTATCTCAACCTTCTTTGGAATTCGCCATTATTAAGCCATCAACTATCTCGCGTAATTGCGGATGTGCCGGCAAGCGAATGCCGAAGGTCGCCTGCAATAACGTCAGCAGCTCATCGGCACTCTCGATGGCGCGCTTTTCACTGGGCCGGTCCAGGTAATGGACGGCGTAGTTGGCGTTATTCAACGTATGGCGTTTACCCACTGCCAACAGCGCCGCCTTCAACTGACCGACAAACACCGAAGCCGGGTGCGTCGACACGTACCAGTTGCCGATTTCATAGTCGATATCCGCCTGTGTCTGCAGGTCGAACACATACAAGCCCCGCCATTCCTCACCGACTTGTGCCCACAGCGTGTAGGCGCCGTCATTGAACGTCAGCCGATACGGCTCATGGGCGGTGGCCTGGGTCGCATCGGTGTCCAGCTGCAACGGGCTGCTCGGCACCATGCCGCCAAAGCCGACGTCGGTGACGTAGCGCACGCCCTCCAGCGTCACCAGGCTCAGGCGATGGGTACGCCCGGTGCGCGCGTCCGGCGGCCCGCCCATCACCACCCAGCCGGTAAGGCCGCGCGCGTCGAAACCCAAGTCCTGCAGCAAGGCCAGAAACAGGTGGTTCAGCTCGAAGCAATACCCGCCACGCCCGTCGAGCAACACCTTTTGCTCGATGCTGGGCAGGTCGATCGGCACCGGCGTGCGCAGCAATGTCGACAGGCTCTCAAAGGCAAACGTGCACACATGGCGCAGTTGCAGTTCCTGCAAGGTTTGCAAGGTGGGCGGTGGCGGCGAATCGTAGCCCAGGCGTTGCAGGTAGAGCTGGCAATGAGTCAAACGGGGCATGGCGCGATCCTTGGGCGCGTGACGAAGGCATCACTATGCAGCGCAAGCAGGCGACTTGTCATTTTGACTGAACCTTTTTGAACGCTCGCCTATCCATCTATAACAAGACAGGGAGGCAACATGAGTACCGCAAAAATCTACACCATCAACTATCAGCTGCACGGTCAACCGAAGTCCTTTGTGGTGCGCGCCGAAGTGATGAACAACGCCGAAGCCTGGCATTGGGCGGCGGTCGATGCCGACATCGCCCACGTCAGCCGCATTGGGCGTGTGGGTCATGAACAGGTGAAGAAAACCACCCGGCCCTGGGCGGAAAAGTTCGGCATTACCGACGTCACCTGGATCGCGCCCAAATAAGCAGCCCCTAACTAAGCACAAACCCCGCACAGTGGCGGGGTTTGCGTTACTTCTTCAAGTCGCCCAACGGATCGTAGGGCGGCTTTTTTTTGGCTTCATCTTTATCTTTCCGATCCAGCGGCGCGATAGCCGGGCCGATGGGGTCGACTTGCGGGTCGGCTACATCGGGGGAATCCGGGTCGAAGCCCAGTTCATCCTTGCCGCTGGCATGTTCGCCTGAACGCGGGCCTTTCGGTGGATTACTCACAGTGCTCTCCTCAGTTACAGCGGGCGGGCTTTGTCGTGCAGGGTTTCCAGGTCTTCCTCAACCTGCTCCACCTCATCATCCTGACGCTCCGCCGGGTCGTTGGGGCGTAACGCATCGTTGTCGCGCTCCTCTTCTCCGGGTGTGCGGTCAGGGTCGGGCGTACCCGGCGGCGGTTGCTTGTATTCGGGCATGATGGTTCACCTCACGGGGGATTGGCTGGCCTACACAGGTTTAGAGAAAGCGCCGCAAGCCATCGTTCAACTTGATTGCGCAAAGCATGCGAAGATGCCACCCCGCCCTTCTTGAGACCTGACCCGGATGTTCGAGCTCAAACCCTGCGACCCCGTGACTTTCCGCCAACAGACGCGCCGCAGCACCCTGATCATCGCCGTGCTGTTCGTGGCCCTGGCAATGCTGCTGTCGAGCCTGGCAGTGATGCTGTTCGGCGAACCCGGCGGGGACAACTTTCGCTTCAATGTCGGCGGCGTGTTTGCCGGTGTCTTGATCACCATCGCCCTGGTGCGAGGGCCCTTTTGGACCCAGCCATGGTTCGCGCCGGCGGTGTATGGCTGGCAGCTCAAGCGCAGCCTGATGAGCGTGACCAACGTGATGCACACCGTCACCGAACGCGTGCAGGCCAACGACCCGACGGCGATCAAGCTGCTGCGCTTCTACCATTTGGGCCTTACGCAGATGCATGAGCTGGACGCCAACTCCAGCGCCCAGGCGCAATTGGTTGGCGAGATTGAGGCGCACAAAGAGAAGATGCAGACGTTGGGGATCGACACCGAGCAAACCCGCCTCGACCCCGCCTGGCTTGAACATGTAAAAAAAGCCTGACCTCGTCAGCGGGCAACCCTGGCTCGCCAGCAGAACACCGCGCTCACCGCAATGGCCGCGCCCGCCACGCCAAACACCCACGGCGCCGAGGCCACTGGCAGCAACAAACCGGCCAGCAACGGCCCGAGGCCAGCGCCGACGTCACGCCACACCGCGTTGGAGGCCAGCGCGGAAACGCGCATCGAGCCGGGGTTGCGCTCGGCCACCAAGGTGGTTACCAGAGGCAGTTGCAGCGCGCGCAGCACCAGCACGGCGGCTGCGCCGACGATCACCCAATAGCTGCCGAACGCGGTCAAGGCCAGGGCACTCAAGAACGAAAACAGCAACAGCATCGAGGTGGCGCCAAAGCGTTGTGCCGCGCGGCCACCCAATGGGCTCAGGAGCATTTCCGAGGCGTATCGCAGGGCCATCAGGCCACCGGCGATCAGTACCGCATCGCCGCCGAGAATCTTCTGTGCCTGGATCGACAGGCCAAAAATAAACAGCCCGTCCAGCGCCACGCCTTCGATAAACGACCAGGTCGCTACGCTGTCGGGCCACTTGAAACGTCGCCCGGTGCTGTGCAGGTCATGCCCGGCGGTGGGCAAACCGCGCGCCGCCCACACGCCCGCCAGGCAGCAGCCGGCGAGGATCATAAAGATCGGGCGCGGCCCGGCCCATAAGGTCAACCAGCCACCCAGTGGCAACGCCAGCATTGGCCCGAGGGCAATCATCGCCCTTGAGCGCCCTGCCCTGCGCGCGGCGCCAGCGGGTTCGGACGTCGCCAACACTTGGGTCGACAGGTTCAGCGCGGCAAAGCACAAGCCCCAGATAAGCCGCAGCCCGAGCAATGCGGCGAAACCCGACAGCATCGAGTTGCCCAAGGCGCACACCGTGGCGGCCGCGGCGGCGATCATGCATGTCAGCCGATCACCGTTGCGTGCGTAGAAATTCAGCACATGCCGGTAGCCAAAAATCCGCACCAGCCGGTTAGCCGCCAGCAACACCCCGGCCTGGGCCAGCGTGATGCCAAACGCCTGGGATTCCATCGGCAGCAGCAGGTAGAGCAGCACGTCACTGGGCAGGCATAACGCGAGGGTCAGTGCGGCGCGTCGGGAGGTCGTATCAGCAGTGCGTTGGGCCAGGCTGGACATAAATCTGAAACATCCCGAAATACTCAGGCCGCCACGTTAGCCTTCTCGTGCCGGGTTTTACAACGCCCCATCAGGCTTTTTTCTCATAGGGCAACAAGCGCAAGCCGCTGGCCACACTGCCCACCAAGGCGAACACACAACCCAGCCACAGCGCGTATTGCGGGCCACTGCCCAGCGACAGATGGAAACAGAACGCCACCAATGACGCCCCCAGCGTTTGCCCCAGCAACCGCGAAATCGCGACGATGCCACTCGCCCCGCCGCTGCGGGCCAACGGCGCGCTGGTCATGATTGCCTTGAGGTTGGGCGATTGGAAAAAGCCAAAGCCGGCGCCGCACAAGGCCATGCGCCAGCCGATATCAAAGGCCGACGCGCCACTGCCCAAGGTCGCCAGCGCGGCCATGCCGGCGCTGAGCATCAACAGGCCGATACCGCACAGCACGCCCAGCGACACACGATCCGCCAGGCGCCCCGCCACCAGAGCCATCACAGCGACCACGGCCGGCCACGGCGTCATCAGAAAACCGGTTTCCACCTGGCTATGCCCGAGCGCCGCCTGCAACAGGAACGGCAACGACACAAACGCCAGGCCCTGAGCACTGAATGCGCAGATCGCGGTGAGGGAAGACAGCGCAAACACCGGCCGCTTGAACAAGTCCAGGGCCAGCATCGGCGCCGGGTGACCGGCCTGGCGGCGCAGCAGCAACGCGCCGCACACCAGCGCCACGGCGATCAGGCCCAACGTCAGTGCGCCCTGGGCACCGTGCACCGCCGTGCCCAGGCCGAGCACCAGCAAGGCGAACAACCCGGCACACAGTGCAGCGGCGAGACGGTCGAAGGCGTGGCCGGTCATGGGCAGCGTCGGCAATGAACGCAGGCCCAACCCCAGGGCCAGCAAACCCAGCGGCACGTTGATCAGATAAAGCCAATGCCAGGTGGCTACCGACAAAATCGCCGACGCCGCAGTCGGCCCCAGCGTGAAGGCCAGCCCCACTACCAGCGAGTTATAGCCCAGCCCACGCCCCAACATTTTTGATGGGTAGATATGGCGCAGCAGCGCCGTGTTAACACTCATCACCGCCGCCGCACCCAGCCCTTGCGCCACCCGCGCGGCGGTCAACGTCAGCAACGACCCGGCCAACCCGCAAAACAGCGACGAGAGAATAAACAGCAGCAAGCCACCGAGGTACACCCGGCGATGCCCCCACACATCACTCAACGAAGCAAATGGCAGCACCGTGGCGATAATCGCCAGCTGGTAGGCGTTGACCACCCAGATCACCGAGGCGGAGTCAGTGCCGATGCCTTCGGCCAGCGTCGGCAACGCGGTGTTGACGATGGCCGTGTCCAGGGTTGCCATGCCGATGCCTAAAGAAAGGGCGATCACCGCCGGCAGGCGTTTATTGGAGGGCAACCCATCGGCAACAGAAGACATGGACAATCCGGCGCTGGTAACAAAGGCTTCTAGAGTACGGGCAGACGCGGATTTTTTCAGTGGCCAATTGCCTGGCTGTCAGAATTTTCATTTAAACCGTCGATTTGTTGTGGCCAGACGCTTGTTGTGGCGAGCGGGCTTGCCCCGCGTTGGAGTGCGAAGCGCTCCCACCCCAGTCGCCTCGGTATTTCTGACAAAACTGGTTGGTAGCCTTTGGGGCCGCTTCGCAGCCCAACGCGGGGCAAGCCCGCTCGCCACAACAAGCCCGCTCGCCACAATAGGCCCGTTTGCCACAACAGGCCCGCTCGCCAAAAAGGGACCCGTTACTCACTCGCCCCAACACCCACAATCAACTCACTGCCCAACCACCCCGCCAGGTATTCACCGGCCTGGGCCACACCCGCGTCTTCCCCCAATCGCGCCACCAGAAACTCACACAGCCCGGCGAAGCTGCCATCGGCACGTAAGTGCAGCAAGGCCTCAAGCTCCAAAGCCTCTACCTGGCGCAAGCGCGAGGTGAACTGGCGTCGCCATACCAGCAGGCCGCCCGCCTCTTCAAGCATCGTCGCTTCGGGCGCGGGCGTCTCCTGCCACAGCGCCGACCAGATGCTCTCGGCATTGGTGGTCAGGGCATGGCAGCGCAGCGACGGCGTCAGCCGCAAAATGGCGGTATCCCAGTCCAACTCAGCCAACGCGTGCAGCGGCACAGGCGACGCATCGGCGGCGACAAAGGCTTCATTCAAGGCCGACTCGATCCAGGCCAACTCATGCACGTCGGGGTTATGTGGGAACAGCGTCTTCAACGTCGCGTTGAAACCTTCAGGATAAGCATCCAGCGTCCAGGCATGCGGCGGGTGCTGGTCGATATGGCTAATGCTGGCCGCCAGAAACACCTCATCGCCGAGCCAGCGGCGCAGATTCGGAAACGCTTGCTCAAGGCACCCGACCAACTGCGCGCGGTAGTTATTCTGGTACACCGCCAGACCCGCGCGGTGATTACCCAGCACCTGCGCGGCGTCGTCCGACGCACTTACCAGCCACGTGCGAAAGGCCTGCTGCCACTCACTCAGGTTCATCGCTGCGCCCCCAAGGCTCGGGCCATCGACAGCTCCTGAAGCAACTCGGCCAGCGGCGGAATCTCATCGTCGCGTTCAATCATCACCGCCACTGGCCCGAGTACCTTAATGGCCTTGGCATACAGTTCCCACACCCCGACACACACCGGACTGTCATGGCTGTCGATGAGCAAATCACGGCCCTGGCTATGGCCGGCCAAGTGCACCTGACGCACACGCTCGGCGGGAATGCCATCAAGAAACGCCAGCGCATCGAAGCCATGATTGCGGGCACTGACAAACACATTATTGACGTCCAGCAACAGCTCGCAGCCGGTGCGCCGGGCCATGGCGGCGATAAATTCCCACTCGCGCATGGATGCACCGTCGAAGGCCACATAGCTGGAGGGGTTCTCAATCAACAGCGTGCGGCCCAGCACTTCCTGGGCCTGGTGAATATTGGCGCACACCCGCTCCAGCGCCTCCTCGGTATAGGGCACGGGCAATAGATCATGGGAATTGAAGCCGCCACTGCGCGACCAGCTCAAGTGGTCGGACACAAACAGCGGCTCGACCTCATCCACCAGCGACTTGAGCCGGCGCAGATAGTGCGGGTCCAGCCCTTCAGCGCTGCCGATCGACATCGACACGCCATGCAGCGCTACCGGATGGCGCTGGCGAATCTGGCGCAGGATATGCCGAGGCTGGCCGCCTTCGACCATAAAATTCTCGGAGATCACTTCGACAAAATCCACCGGCACCGAGGTCTCCAGGAAGTCGCAGTAGTGTTCCTTGCGCAGGCCCAGGCCGTAGCCGGAAAAATGTGGGTTGGGTGTTGGCATAGCCTGTTCTCCATCAACTGCAGGAGCGAGCTTGTGGTGGCGAGCAAGCTCCCTCGCCACAACAAACCCGCACCTCACAAGGGTGGGTGAGTTACTTCGGCTCAGTCAGCGTGCCGCCAGCCTTGAGGCATTCGGACGGCGTCTTGACGATCACGCCTTCGCCCTTGCAGCTGTTGAGGCCCTTGCAGTCATGCTTGGCGGTGGCGCACAGGCTTTCGCCCTTGCAGCTGTTGACGCCGTAGCAACGGCCGGGTTTTTCCTGCTGATCGGCAGCGCTGACGGCACTGGCGAATGAAGCCGAGGCCATGGCGATCAGGGCAGCAGCAGCGGCGAGGCTCAGGCGAGATTTGAGTGCAGTGTTCATGGTGTTTTCCTTTTTTCGGGGGGCGTTATTTGATGACGGAAGCAGCGTCTTCGATGACCTTCGCCACAGCCTCAGGCTGGGCAATGTACACCGAGTGGCTGCCCTTGATTTCAGTGACCTTGGAACCGGCACGCTGGTACATCCAGCGTTGCAGCGCGGGGCTGAGCGCACGGTCTTCGGTGGAGACCACCGCGTAGGTCGGCTTCTTGTGCCAGGCCGCAGCCCACACGGTGCCGCCGAACAGCGCGGTGGTAGCTGGCACCTGTGAGGCGGCCATAAAATCGGTGCGATTGGTGGTCAAGTCGGCGGCAAAATCTGCGTTGTATTTGGTTCGGTCAAAGAACAGGTGGCCGTCGCGGCTCTGTTTGATGTCATCGCTGGGCGCCGGCATCGAGCCGATCAGTTGGGCCATGTTCTCGCCCACTTCCGGCTGCAGCGCCGAGACGTAGACCATCGACTTGACCTTGTCGCGGTCGCCGGCAATCGAGATCACCGCGCCACCGGAACTGTGGCCCACCAACACCACCGGGCCGACTTGCTGCTCCAGCACTTCGCGCGCCTCGGCCACGTCGGCGGCCAGGTTTTCGTGGCCCTGGTGCACCACGGTGACCTTGTAGCCCTTGTGAATCAGGATGTCGTGCACCACACGCCAACCGGAGCCGTCGACAAACGAACCGGGCACGATCACCACGCTTTTACCGGTGCCGGGCTGCGCGATGTCGGCCGCCTGGGCCAGCAGTGGAACAGTCATGGCCATCGCAACGGCCAGGGAAGAAAGCATGCGCATCGGGAATCTCCATCAGGGTTGTAAAGGTTTACCGAACAGCAGGCGGTCCAACGACCAGGCCCCACCGCCAGCGGCCAGCAGCGGCAGCAACAGCCCCGCCCAGGTCAGGTGCACCGGCCAGGCGTCGGGGTACACGAACACCTCGATCACCAGGGTCATGCCCAGCAGCGCAGCGGCGGCCGGGCGGGTCAGCAGGCCCAGCAACAGCAGCAGCGGGAACAGGTGTTCGGCGTAGGTCGCCAGGTGCGCGGCCCAGTCCGGCGGAATCAGCGGCAAGGCGTATTCCGAGCGGAACAGCGTGTAGGTCGACGGTTTAAGCTCAAGAAACCCCGTGACCTTGGTGCGCCCCGACAGGAAGAACACCGCCGCAATCGCGACCCGCGCCACCAGCAACAGCAGGGCCTGGGGCAGCAGGCGCTGGATCACGGTTGTTCCGTCAGGCTGCCGTAGCCTTTGGGGGTTTTGATCTGGGTGCAGGTGCCTTTGTCCACCAGCACCCAGGCATTGCCTTGGTAGTCGGCAGTGGCAGTGCCGGCGCACGAAGTGCCCTTGCCGGCAGCGCAATCATTGGCGCCGGCGAGGGACACGCCGAAGCATTTTTCCTGGGGCTTGGGCTCATCGGCATGAGCCACCGCCGCGAAGGCGCTGAGGGACAGGGCGAGGGTTGCCGCGAGGGCAGCGTAGGGACGCTTCATCGGTGTATCTCCTGGCTTGACTGAGTGTGGCCAGGGCGCGAGTGGCGGTGAGTGACCGCCGGCGCCAGCTGGTGAACAGAGTTAAAGCCAGGCGTGTATCCGCTCTGTGTCGCAAACACGACAGAACGTCATGCCGGTGTATCAAGGTGGTGCGGGGATACAGTGCGATACACAGTCAATAAAAAGCTGCCAAATTTCCGCCAATTTATTCGGCATCCCGAACGACACAATTAGAAATATTCGCCTTTCCGAACGGTGCCTCTCAGGCGCCGCCAACGACCGCAAAAATCACCATAAATTTCATAAGGTTGTTGTCATCTTTGTTACATGCCAACTGGCATACATTCTGCTTTATCAGTATTTCTAGTAATAAAATGTTTCAGCTTTGAGACAGTCTCATCCACTGAAACCCAATCCGTGACACGCGAATAAAAACGACAACGCCCCAAAGGAGGGCGACTTTTTCGACTTTTTGATCGACATCAACTTTCCAAGACTGCTGCTGCACATCTGCACCCCAAAAAGGGCGAATGGCCTGATCGCCAATAACAAGCCTGACTATAAAAAGGACGAATTGATGAGCTCGAGCAAGAATCACGCAGTGTCCTGTATGGACGCAGACCACCAAGCCCCGACTACCGGCGATAACGTGTTGGGCTTTGGCCCCTTCCTGTTACTGGCACGCCAGCACGTGTTGCTGCGTAACGGCGAGCCCGTCACGCTGGGGAGCCGCGCCCTGTACCTGTTGATCGCCCTGGCCACCCGCGCCGGCGAGTTGCTGGAGAAAGCCGAACTGATTTCCTTCGCCTGGCCCAAGGTGGTCGTGGAGGAATGCAACCTGCGCGCGCAGATCGTCGCCCTGCGCCGCGCCTTGGGCGACGACGGCAACTTCAGTTACATCGTTACCGTACCGGGCCGTGGCTATCGCTTCGTCGCGCCGGTGACCGTGCAGGCGGCCGGCGAAGACAGCTTGCCGGTGCCCGCCCCGCGCAGCCAGGAACCCTGCGCCACGCCGCCGTCCTTTG
The DNA here is from genome assembly GCF_022662395.1 of Pseudomonas sp. MONT-RG-20F-20-E-7-02. Lineage (NCBI taxonomy): Bacteria > Pseudomonadati > Pseudomonadota > Gammaproteobacteria > Pseudomonadales > Pseudomonadaceae > Pseudomonas > Pseudomonas sp. MONT-RG-20F-20-E-7-02. The sequence continues at coordinate 1,036,428 of NZ_JAKNQN010000001.1, read as the reverse complement.
AGGTGATCGGCCGCGATGCGGTAATCGAAAGCCTGGCCGAACAAGTGCTGAGCCAACGCTTCTTGACCCTCACCGGCCCCGGCGGCATCGGCAAGACCACCGTGGCCATGGGCGTGGCGCACAAGTTGGCAAACGAACTCCAACTGGCCACTTGCTTCGTCGACCTGGCGCCCGCCACCAACGGGCAATGGGTGACCGGTATGCTCGCCAGCGCCCTGGGCATCCAGACCGTCAGCGACGATCCGCTGCACAGCATCGCCGCCACCCTCGCCGAGCGACGCCTGCTGCTGGTGCTGGACAACTGCGAACACGTTCTGCCGGCCACCGCCGACGCCGTCGAAACCCTGCTGCGCAGTGCACCTCACTGCTACGTGCTGACCACCAGCCGTGAACCGCTGCGCGCCGAAGGCGAACGCGTGCACGACCTGGCACCGCTGCAAGTGCCCGACGATGGGCCGCACCTCAACGCCGCCGAAGCCCTGAACTGGTCCGGCGTACGCCTGTTTGTCGAACGCGTGCGCGCCCTCGACCCCGACTTTGTGTTCAACGACGCCGATGTGGCAGCAGCCTGCGCAATCTGCCGCAAACTCGACAGCAACGCGCTGGCCATCGAAATCGCCGCCGCGCGGGTCCGCACCTTCGGCATCCAGGACCTGGTCGGCCTGCTCGACGGCAGCTTTCGCCTGCAAATGACCGGCCGGCGCACCGCCCTCGCCCGCCACCGCTCGTTGAGCGCGACCCTGGACTGGACCTATTCGATGCTCAGCGGCGACGAGCAGGCGATGTTGCGCCAACTGGCGGTATTCACCGGCTCGTTCACCCTTGATGCAGTCAAGGCGATGACCACCCGCAGCAGCCTCGACCCACGCAACGCGCTGCCTTTGCTCGAAAGCCTGATGGACAAGTCACTGCTGATCGCCGGTGAGTCGCAGTTGCTCAAGCGCTACCGCCTGCTGGAAACCACCCGCGCCTATGCCCAGGAAAAACTCACTGAGCATGGCGAAACCAACGCCACCGCCCAACGCCATGCCCGTTACGCCCTTGGCGTGTTGCAGGAGGCCGGCGAAAACCTGGATGGCCTGTCGCCGGAAACCTGGATCGCGCTGTACGGGCCAGAAATCAGCACCATTCGCTCGGCCCTGGACTGGGCGTATTCGGCCAACGGCGATCTGTCCCTGGGCATCGAGCTGACCCTGGGCGGCGTGCCGCTGTGGTTGCGCCTGTCGCTGGTCAGCGAGTGCCGTACCTGGGTCGAAAAAGGCCTGGCCAGCAACGCCATTGCACCGCTGCCGGTGCGCCAACGCATGCTCCTGCAAACCGCCCTGGCCAGTGTGTTGATGCTCACCTACGGCACCGGCGGGCCGATGCGCGAAGCCTGGCGCCAGGTACGCGAAGACGCCCGTGAGCTGGGCGATGCCGAACACAAAATGCGCGCCTTGTGGGGCCTGTGGACGGACCGTTGCGGCTGTAACCAATACACCGAAGCGCTGGAACTGGCCGAGCGTTATATCGCCTTGAACAGCAGCGGCAACCAGCAACTACTGGGTAAACGCATGCGCGCGGTGGCGCTGTTTCATATGGGCGACCTGGCGGGCGCGCGGCAGAATATCGACGAGGCCCTTGGCGCGCCGTCGGCACCGCGTTCGCACATCATCGACGTGCATTTCGACCAACGCATCGCCGCCCGTTGCCTGAAGGCCAAGGTGTTGTTGCTGGAAGGTGATGTCGACCCGGCGCTGCGCTTGATCAGCGCCTGCGTCGACGAAGCCATCTCACTCGATCACCCGGCGACGCTCTGGTACACCTTGTGCCTGGGGGCGATTCCTTTGGCGCTGTTGGCCTCTAACTTGCCGAAAATGCGTTATTACCTGGGCCTGCTGCAAGACAGCACCACGCGTCAGGATTTGCATATCTGGCGGCAGTTTCGTCTGTGTTTTGAGAGCATCCTGCTGATTCGCCAGGGTTCGCCGGAAGAAGGCGTGCCACAGCTTGGTGAGGCTCTGCATCACTTGCAGGGCCAGGGTGACAGCCAGCTCTACAGTTTGTTGCGGTGTGAATATGCTTTGGGTTTGGCGCGGCTGGGACTGGAGAAACTTGCGCTGGAAGTGTTGGAGGACACGCTGCATTTGGCGATTGGCCGCCATGAGCGTTGGTTTGTGCCGCAGATGTTGCGGATCAAGGCGCAACTGACATTGCGCCAGGGGCATTATGGGTCGGTGGACAAGGCCAAGGTGCTGCTGCGTCAGGCGTGGGTGGATGCGCAATTGGCGGGGGCGCATTTTTGGCGGGCGCAGATTGCGACGGATTTGGCGCGGTTGCAGGAGCCTAAATTGCGGATTGCTTCGTTGCCTCGGTTTCAGCATCGTTGATGGGTGGGGTTGAGTACATATCCGTTATTTGGGTTAGGGCTGAGATGGGTTCCACCCTTACGGCGGCTCACTTTTGAACAGCGCAAAAGTAAGCAAAACGCTCTTGCCCCACCACTCGGCACCTCGCCTAGGCTCGGTGTGCCCTCACTCCGGCTTTGGAGCGGGGGCCGCCGCGATGGGCCATCCTTGGCCCAGCGCGGCTAAACCGGCGTCCTGCCGGTTTACCCCCGCTCCAAAGCCTGCGTTCGGCCAGCGTGGTTTAACGGGGCGCCTAAGATCAAAAGCAGATCAAGATCAAAAGCACGGCGGCCTGGTAGCCGACCTGAGTGGTTGGATCAAAAGCAAGGCCGAGGCGGCCTGACAGCCGGCCTGTTCATTGAAGCTGAACTCAATCAAATGTGGGAGCGGGCTTGCTCGCGAAGGCGGTGTATCAGCAAGCTCATGTGTCACTGACCCACCGCATTCGCGAGCAAGCCCGCTCCCACATTTGGAGTTGTGTCGGGTCAGATCAGACGCGCCGCGACCAGCCAATCGGCCACGGCCTGGAATGAGGCGTCCGGCACGGGGTCGCCGGGCACGGTCTTACGGGCAATTTCAGTGGCCAGGGTTTTATCCGGCGCATGCGGAATGCCCAAATCGTAAGCCTCCTGCAACATCAACAACGCCTCCTCCGGCGACGCCCGGCACACGATCACCGGCACCGGCGTCTCGCCGCGCACATAACGCACGCCAATCACCCAACCATCGGTGGTGCCGATCATCATCGACGCCCGGCCCAACCCCAGCTTGGTCGCCAGTGCCTGCATTTCATTGCGCTGGCGGCGCCGTTCGCTCTTGATCAGCGGGTCGCCGTCGATGTCCTTGCGTTCGCGCTTGGTTTCGCTGCGGGTCATTTTCATGTCGCGGCCGAACAGCCAGCGCTGCATGATCACGTCCACCGCGCCCACCAGGATGAAGGCGCACAACACGGTAAACACCAGCGGCTTGAGCACCAGAAAAAACGTCGACTCCATGCACTCCGCACCACAGCGCGACGACTCCATCAGCGCCTGCAACGCATGCTTGCCGATCACGTAAAACGCGATCGCCAGCACATGCACCTTGATCAGTCCCTTGATGAACTCCACCAGGTTGCGCAAGGCAAAAATCTTTTTCATGCCCTCCGCCGGGTTGATGCGCTTGAACTCCGGCTTGATCGGGTCCACCGAGAACACAAAGCCGCGCATGGTGATGATATTGGTCAGGATCACCACGCCGGTGGTCACCGCCATCACCGGCAAGGTGATGCTGATCACCAGTTGCTCGGCATGGTCGAGTACCCGTGGCCACACTGTAGCGAACGGCTCGATGTAGATTTGCGCGGTGAGGTCGATCAGCGCCGTGACCTGGGCCCTGGCCCGCGGTGCGAGGATGGAAATACACAGCGTGCAAAACAGGATGACCATGCCCGACACCAGGTCCTGGCTCTTGGCGACCTGACCTTTCTGGCGCGCGTCCTTGAGTTTCTTGTCCGTGGCCGGCTGGGATTTCTCTTCGCTGGTATCGGCCATGGGCTACTCCATGCCCGACAGGGTTTTGAGCAGTTCGACGGTGCCGCGAAACTCCGCCAGTTGGTCGAGCATCAAGGGAATCAGGAAGCCGATATAGATGACCATCAAGATACTGAAAAACAGGTTTTTCACCGGCAGCGACAAGTCGAAAATATGCAGGTTGGGCGCCATCCGCGACAGGTAGGCGAGCATCAAGTCAGTGATCAACAGCGAAATCAGCAAGGGTGAAACCATCAGCACGCCGACGCGCATGATCTGGTCGAGGATCGACAACACCGCGAGCAACGCGGAGCTGGCGAACACCGGGGTGAACGAAGTGACCGGCCATAACTGGTAGCTGTGGTAATAGCCGTCGACCATCAGGATAAAACCACCGGACATGAAGAACAGCGTGATCAGCATCACCGTGAGCAAGGTCGCCATCACGCTGGACTCGCCGGACGACAACGGGTCGACCAATTGCGCCATGGTCGAGCCGCGTTGCAGGTCGATCAACTCCCCCGCCACTTCCGCCGCCCAGAACGGGATGCCGAACAACAGGCCGATCAGGATGCCGATCAGGAACTCCTTGATCAGCAACCCGGCGATAAACACGCTGCCGTGTTCGGGCATATGGGTGAGTGCGTCGAACACCGGGAAGAACATCGGAATTGAGATGGCCACGGCCACGCAGCCGCGAATCATGCCGGTGAGACCCAGGCGGTTGAACGCCGGGGTGATCACCACCACGCCCATCGCGCGGCAGGCGGCGAGCGAGGCGGCGCTGATCACCGGGTAGGCGACTTCAAGAAACTGCGCGGTAAGGCTGGCATCCATGGGCGGTCAGCGCGTCCACATGGGGAAATTGTCCAGCACCTGGCCGCCCAGCTCCGCGACTTGCCCCGCGAGTACCGGGCCGAGAAATACGATGGTCAACAACACCGCCACCAGCTTCACCACCTGGGGCAAGGTCTGGTCCTGGATCTGCGTCAGCGCCTGGAACAGGCCCACGCTCAAGCCCACGATAATCGCCACGCCCAGCGCCGGTGCCGAGAGCATCAGCACGGTCATCAGTGCCTGTTTCATCAATGACAGGAAAACGTCCTGGCCCATGGGTCGCGCCTCAGCCGTAACTCAGAATCAAACCGTGCATCAAGCGCGACCAGCCACTCAGCGACACGAATAAAAAGATCTTCAGCGGGATCGAAATCAGGTTCGGCGACACCATCGACATGCCCATCGCCATCAGCACGTTGGACACCAGCAAGTCCACCACCAGGAACGGGATGTAGAGCAGAAAGCCGATCTCGAAGGCGCGAGTCAGTTCCGAGCTGACAAACGCCGGAATCAGCACCACCAGGTCATCGTCACGCAGGTCGGCGCGGGCTTCCGGCGACCAGATGGTCTCGGTGGCCTGCACGAAAAAACCACGCTCGGACTCATTCGCAAAGCGCTTCAAATGCGCCTGCAGCGGCGGGCGTAGCGCATCGCCCAGGTCCTTGAGTTGCTCGACATGCTCGATGTTGAGGTCGCGCCCTTCCACCTGGCGGTACATGTCGCCAATCAGCGGCGTGGTCACGTACACCGACAGGATCAGCGCGATGCCATACAGCACCAGGTTCGGCGGGGTTTGCTGCACCCCGAGGGCGTTGCGGATCAGGAACAGCACCACCGAAATCTTCATGAAACCGGTGAGGGTGACCACCGCCAACGGGATCAGCCCGATCGTCGCAACGACCAGGATGATCTCGATCAGGTTCGGCTGATAACCGGTCATGGGGTGGCGAAACTCAGCAGGCGCACGCCCAGACCGTCACCGATTTTCACCAGTTGGCCCTGCCCGACGCGGCGCCCGTTGACCATCAGGTCGACGCTGTCCACGCCTTGGGTGTTGAGCTGCAACAGACTGCCCGCGCCCAGTTCACGCAATTGCGCCAGGCTCAATTCCAGGCTGCCGACCTGGCACACCAGTTTGAGCGGCAAGTCATCCAGGGCCGCAGCCGCATCCACATCAGTCATTGTGTTCTCCATGTGCAAAAGGGGCGCTTTCAATTCTTCTTGCAACCGCAAGGCTTCACCCTGGTATTGGCAGCGGGCCTGCAAGCGCCCGTCCAGGTCCAGCAGCAAGCCCGCGTCGTGTTCCAGCATCAGCACATCGCCGGGGCGCAGGCTGCGCAACTCACCGAGGCTCAGCCACTGCTGCCCCGCCAGCACCGCCAGGGTCTGGCGCAGCGCGGGCAGTGGGTCGGGCTCGACCTGGCCGTATTGCGTGAGCAACTGCGCCACCAGCACGGCGGCGCCTTCACTCAGGTCCAGCTGCGCGCGCATGGCGGGTTGATTGCCGAAGGTCAGTTCAAGCGCCAGGCTCACGGCAAACGTGCGCGGGTCGTCTTTGCCTTCGAGCAACTGCACCGGGTGGCCAAGCAACGGTTCCAGGGTCTCGATCAGGTCGAGTACCGCCAGTTCCAGCAGCAACGAACGCGGCAGCGAGGGCAACAGCTGCACGTCAAATTGCAGCGCCAACGGCACCAGCACCTGTTCCAGTGCGGCCGTCGACAAACGCAGGCGCACCGGCGCGCGGCCGAGCAACAGCAGCACATCGCGCGGGGCGTTGAGGGTGTGCGGCTCAGCGGCCCAACTCACGCGCAGGTCTTGCCCGGCGCAGCGGCCCTGCCAGGCGCGCCGGCGCCGGTGCAGTTGGTTATGCAAATCCAGCAACGCCGGGTCGTAGAGCGTCAGCCACGGCGCCAGAGGGTCGGCAAGGGCTGCGATCATGTGCCGGTGCCTTCGTCGCGCAACTCACCGACGCGGCGCTCAGCGCTTTCGCGTCCGTCCAGCAGGCTTTGCCAGGCTTCGGACTGGCGCTGACGGTTCAGGCGTTCCTGGCGAAACAGGTCGCGCTCGCGCTCCTGGCTTTGCAGGGTGGTGGACACGTGGGTCACGTCGTTTTCCAGCAGTTGCTGGTCATCCGACAGGCCGCGCAAACGGTCCTGGGCCGCCTGCCAACTGGCCACCGACAAGCCTTCGGTAAGGGACGCATACACCTGCCGCGCCTCTTCGGCAATCGCCTCACGGTGCAGGCGCAGTTGTTCCTTGGCATCGGTCAACACGCCGTGGGTTTGCGCGCAGCGTTGCTGTTGGGCGGCCAGTTGGCTGGCGGCGCGTTGTTCACGCAGCACCCGCAGGGTTTGCAGGGTGCGTAGTTGGTCAGTTTTCATTGGGGGTCACTCCTTCCTTAAGCCTGCGTGACAATCTTTAGATCCATGAAGATCAACGGTGGGAGCTGGCTGGCCTGCGATGGCGGTGGGTCAGCTTGCCCTTGTGTGACTGATAGACCGCTATCGCAGGCAAGCCAGCTCCCACAGGGTTTTGCATGGGGCTGAAGTTCACCGTTGTTCATTGATCTCATGCCAGCACCTGGCGCATGCGGACCAAGGTCTGGTCCAGGCTGCTCGGTTCGCCGGCGTTCTGGCGCAGGAATGCTTCGATCGCCGCGTGGCGGTTGATGGCTTCGTCGGCCAGCGGGTCGCTGCCAGCGGAGTACTCGCCCACGCGGATGAGCATTTCGATTTCGCCGTAGCGCGCCATCAGTTCACGAATGCGCAGGGCCAGGCGTTTGTGTTCTTCACCCGCGACCTGCTCCATCAAGCGGCTGCGGCTGCGTAATACATCCACCGCCGGGAAATAGTTGCGCTGGGCCAGTTCGGCGCTGAGGGCGATATGCCCGTCGAGGATCGAACGCGCTTCCTCAGCCACCGGATCACTGGCGGCGTCGCCTTCGGTGAGCACGGTGTACAGCGCGGTGATGCTGCCGGTGGGGCCTGGGCCGGCGCGCTCCAGCAGGCGCGGCAAGGCCGAGAAAAACGACGGCGGGTAACCGCGGCGGGTAGGCGGTTCGCCCACCGCCAGGCCGATTTCACGCTGGGCACGGGCAAAGCGCGTCAGGCTGTCCATCAACAGCAATACATTGCGGCCCTGGTCGCGGTGGTACTCGGCCAGGGTGGTGGCGACAAACGCCGCACGCACCCGCTCCGCCGCCGGCCGATCAGACGTCGCCACCACCGCCACCGTCCGCGCGCGGGCCTGGGCGTCGAGTTGCACATCGAGCAATTCGCGCACTTCCCGGCCGCGCTCGCCGATCAGGCCGATCACAATCACATCGGCTTCGCTGTTGCGAATGATGCTCGCGAGCAGCGACGACTTGCCCACGCCCGGCTCACCAAAAATGCCCATGCGTTGGCCCTGGGCCAAGGTCAGCAAACCGTCGATGGAGCGAATACCCAGCGCCATCGAACGCACAATCAGTTGCCGCGAAAACGGCGCCGGCGGTTCGGCGTGCAGCGGGTAGCGCTGCAAGGCCAGGGTCGGCGGGATGCCGTCGCCGTCGAGGAAATCACCCATCGGGCTGATCACCCGCCCGAGTTGCGCATCGCCCACCGCCACGCCCAGGGTTTCGCCGGTGGCAGTGATTTGCGTGCGGGTCGACAGGCCTTCCATGGAGCCGATGGGCGACAGAATCGCCTCGTCGCCATCAAAACCGATCACCTCGGCGCTCAAGCTGCGGCCGCTGCCAGGGTCGCGCAGCTGGCACAGTTCACCGATGCTTGCGCCGGCGACACTGGCGCGCAGCAGCACACCACGGATGCTCAACACGGTGCCGTGCATCGGTCGTATACGCGCCTGGGCCAAGCGCTCAGTCAAGCGCGGCAGCAACTGCTCCAGGTTCATGCCACGCCCTCTTCGGCGAACGGCAACAGGCTGCGACGCAGGTTTTGCAATTGCGCTTCCAGGCCCAGCTCGACGGAGCCGGCCGGGCTGTTGAGGCGCGCCTGGCCGGCACTCAGCTGTTCATCGGCGTCCACGGCAATCGCCAGGCCTTCGTGCTTGAGGCGTTGGCGCAAGGCCTCAACCTCGGCAGGCGGCACCCACAGGGTCAACGCCTGGTCCTGACGAAAGGCGCTCAAGGCCTGGCGGGTGCAACGCACCACGCGCTCGGCGTTGTCGAGTTCACCCAACACCTCACGCACGATGCCCAGGGCCAGATCGGCCAGGGATGCCTCCAGGCTGCTCAGGTAGTGCTGCACTTGGGACTGGGTTCGCACCAGTAACTGCGCGACTTGCTCCGCGCCTTCTTGCCGCGCCGTTTCAAAGCCCTCGGCGCGCGCGGCTTGCAGCCACTGGTCGCTCTCGGCCTTGACCTGCTCGGCCTGATCCTTGGCGGCCTGCAAAAAGGCAAAACCGTCGGTCCACAGCGCGGCTTCTTCGGCACGCAGGATGCGTGCGGTGGGACGGCTCGGTAATTCACTCATCAGTATTATCCTCGGCCATCAGGGCGGCGGCGGCCTGGACGATCTCCAGGTCACGCGGCAGCCGCGCGCTATGGCCCTGGGGGAAGGCAAAACGCAAACGCATCCAGCCCTGCAAATCGGCCTGCTGGGCGTGCAGCCAGGCCGCCACGCAGCCCTGACCATCGCGGTCGATGGCGTCGATCAGTTCCGCAGGCTCGCGCAGCAAATCCGCAGCACCGCCCAGTTGACGCAAGGCCAGCGCCTGGCTGAAGACCTCGGCGCCCAGGCCTTCGCGCAGTTCATTGACCACGTCGCGGCGAATCTCGCGGCTCAAGGTCGAGGCGTGCCAGATGGCGCCGCACAACCTCGGCAAGCGCGCAAATTGCGCCGGCGACAGCAGTAACACCGGCAGGTCTGCCGCCAACGGCGTCACCAGGTATGCCAGCGGCGCCAGCTGATAGTGGCTGACCAGCAGTTGTTCCAGGCGCTGGCGAAAACGTGGCTGGTTTTGCATCGCGTGCAGCACGTCTTCCGGCAGGTCATCAGCAAAACACGCGCCCAGGCTTGGCGCGCGCACGAACTGCAGCGGCTCGGCGATCAGCCCCTGCCAGCGTTCAAACAAACTCATTCACCCTCCTTGAGCACATACAACGCCTGGGATTGGCGCCGCGCCCACTGCTGGCGGGCCAGTACGCCGAGCGCGCCAAGGGCGATCAGCAGCAAGCCGCCAAACATAATGCGGGCCTGGGCGAGGTTGTCTTCCAGCAACCACAGGCCCATGAAGCGCGCCAGCCGAGGCTGTGCCGGGTTCTGACTGATGGCCACGGCGGCCTTGATCGCGGTCACCGACACGCCGTCGTAGCTGAGGCCGGAGATGCCGTTGGCGACCAGGGTCTTGATCTGCGGGATCAGCGTATTGATGTCGGTGCCTGGGTCGTAACGCACCAGCACCGAGGCCGACGACGGCGAAATCACACGCTTGAGCAAGTCGTTGTCGGGCAACACCACGTGCACACGGGCGGCGACGATGCCGTCGATCTGCGACACCGAGTGCGACAGCTCTTCGCTCAGCGCGTAGATCATCTGCGCGCGTTCCTGCACCGGCGACGACACCAGGCCATTGCCCTTGAACACCTCGCCCATGTTGGAAAAGCTCTGTTGGGGCAGGCCGGCGTTGTCGAGCAGGGTCATGGCTTCGGCAAAGCGCTCCTCATCGACCACCACTTTGAGCTGGCCGTTGTCCTGGGTCTTGCGCTCCGCCGGGATGCCACCGCGCAGCAGCACCGCGACCATCGCGTTGGCATCGCGCTCGCTGAGGTTGGTATAGAGGTCGGTGTTGCACGCCTGCAAGAGGCTGGCGAGCAGGCCGATCAGCAGCAGGCGCAGCGCGCGGTTTGGGCTTGGCATGGCGTTATTGACCCTTGAGCAACGTGTTGGCGGACCCGGAAATCTGCGTCGCACCGCGCACCACCATCTGGGTTTCGATGGAGTAATCGAACATCTTGCCCAGGGAGTGCACGATCTGGTCGACCTGCTGCTCGCCGACTTTTTTGCCCGGCTCGCCCTGCGGCGAAGCACTCGCCGTGCGGATTTCCACCGAGGCCGGCGGCGGCGCCGACGGGTTATTGGTGAGCACGTCGGCGCGTTCGGAAAACGCCCGGGTGCGGTCGATGAAACTGTTCATGCGCTCCATCAGGCCCGAGCCGATCTGGTGCGGGCTGGCGCCTTCGGGCATGCCCTTGGCGGTATTGGCCATGTGTTCGAACAGGTTCTGCGAGGCCCCGGCGGGCCCCGCACCGGCGGACGGCGGCAAAGCCGAAGCGCCGGCAGCGAGACTGATAGTCATAGGGGCTCCCTACTCGTCGTCGTCATCGGACATGGCGTCGTTCAGCAGTTCCTGCATCTTCGGCATGATGATGAACTGCCCGCCAATGGTGACCGCCTGGGTGATCAGCGCATCGTTGAACTCGGCATCGCTGGTGTCCGAGGGTTTGTCGGCGGCCTTGGCGTTATCCACCGCCGCGTTGAACTTGGCTTCAGGGCTGGCGCCACCGGGGGCGAGGTTGCTGTCTACGGCCGTTACGGACATGGTGCTGCTCCTTTACTGGGTTGGGGTTTCGGTACTGACTTGGGCGCCACGGAACACCCGCACGCCATGCTCGCGTGCCACCGGGGCGGCCGCGACAGTGGGTTGCAGGTGATCGACATGCTGTTGCACCAACGCCAGGTACGGCGGTGGGCCGGAGACAAACACCTCATCGCCCTCGGGACTATTGCGCATCGACAACTGCTGGCCGAACACGTCGAGGGTGTTCAGGTAGGCCTGCAACTGGTCGAGGTTGAGCGCGCTGGCCTTGAACAGCTTGGTGCTGATTTCGTCGCTGGCATTGAGGTACAGCAGGTTGCCGTCGAAGTACCAGGTCAGGCCATTGGTGCTGCACAGGGTCTGCAGGAACTCACCGGCAGTGGCGGCGCGAATGGTGCTGCGGGCCTTGCCGCGCACCTTGTCCGAGAGCACCAGCGGCACGTCGAGGTTGTGGCCGAATTCTTCCAGGGCACTGCGTACATCCTGATCGACCAGCACGTAGGCGTAGGGCTGGGAGAACCAGGCGGGCTCTTCGGCGGCGTCGGCCAAACCGGCATTGAACAGGCATAGGACGGCCATCAAAAATATGCTTACATGACGTCCGCCTTCGCCCGACGAGTTGTGACGATGACCAAGAATTTTCTGCTCGCCAGTACCCTGCTGTTGGCGGCCTGTTCCAGCAAACCTGCGACCGATACCGACAAGTCCCTGCAACTGGCCAACGACCTGAGCAAACGCGGCGACTACAGCAGCGCGGCCGCGCTGTACGAGCGCGCCGCCCAGCAACCGGGCGCCGGCATCGACCTGTGGCTCAAACTCGGCCAGGCCAAGCTCGACGCCAAGGACGCGCTGGGCGCCGAACGCGCCTTCCAGCAGGCCCTGGGCTTCGACGCCCACAACGCCGACGCCCTGCTCGGCCTGGGCACCGCGCAATTGCAATTGGGCAAGACCCAACGTGCGGTGACCGCTTTGGGGCAGGCTGCCGAGATCAATCACTTGCCGGTCGCCTACACCCGTTTGGGCATCGCCCAGGTGCTGAATGGCCAGGCGGTCGCGGCACAGACGGCGTTCGCTAAAAGCCTGAGCTTGCAGCCGGACGACCTCGACAGCCGTTGCAATCTGGCCCTGGCTTATGCGCTTGGCGGGCAGTCGCAACAGGCGCTGGAGACCATTGCACCGGTGACTCAGTCGCCCCGTGCGTTGCCACGGCATCAGCGCAATGAGTTGTTGGTGATGGTGTTGGCGGGCTTTGAACAAAAGATTGCCGGGTTGCCGTTGGATGATATTCCCGCGGCTGAGCGCGCGCGATTGGTGGTGGAGGCCAAGCGCATCAAGGCGATCAGTGATCCGGTGGCGCAGGCGAAGGAATTGGGGTTGGTGGACCCGCGCTGACTGATCGTTCCCACGCTCTGCGTGGGAATGCAGGCCGGGACGTTTTGCGTTCCGAGGCGTGACGCGGAGCGTCACAAGGGGCATTCCCACGCGGAGCGTGGGAACGATCATTGCGATCATTGGCGTGCCTTTGGTCATTGTTGGCCTCCGGTGGCGCCGGCTTTGGCTTCTTGCTGATCTTTGCGCCGCTGCAGTTGCTCGCGGTCGAAGCCTTCGATGTAGACCTGGGCGGCGCGGCCGACGGGGGCGGCCATGGCCGGGCCGGTGGCGCGGCCTTGGGTCAGGTCTTGCTTGCGCTCAACCATCTGCATCAAATTCAAATTGTTCGCACAGCCCAACGGCAAGGTCGGTTTGAAATCTTCGTCCAGGCCGATTGCATCCTTGGCCGGCGGCTGCTGGCATTGGCTCGGCAAACCATCCGCGCGGTATTCCGGCGCGTAATACACCGGCGCCAAATGGGTCTGGCAGCCCACCAGCGCCAGGGGCAACAGCATCAACACACGCAAAGCAGTCATCGCAGGCCCCCTCATCAATTCATGTAGAAACCGAACGCCCCGCCGCTGCGCGGACCGGTGGCTGCGGCGGTAGCCGGCTGTGCGTCCAACGGTGTGGCAAGGCTGCGGCTGCGCACCGGCTCCACCAGATACGGCGTAATCAGGATCACCAACTCGGTTTCGTTACGCTGGAAACGCTTGGAGCGAAACAGGTTGCCGAGGATCGGCAAGTCGCCCAGCAACGGCAGTTTTTCGATGTCCTGGCTGCTCTCACGCTGGAACAGCCCGGCGATGGCGAAGGTCTGCCCGCTGCCCACTTCAACCCGCGTATCCGCGCGGCGCACGCTGAAGGACGGCACATGGAAATTGCCGAAATCCACGGTGCCGCCGCTGACCACGCTGCTGACTTCGGGGCGCACTTGCAGGGCGATGCGGCCGTTGGGCAACAGCGTCGGGTTGAACAGCAGCGACACGCCGAACGACTTGTATTCGATGCCCACCAGGTCACGGTTGACCGGCACCGGGATCGCCACTTCGCCGCCGGCGAGGAAGCTGGCAGTCTGGCCGGTCATGGCGGTGATGTTCGGCTCGGCCAGTATCTGCAACACACCGTTGGCTTGCAGTGCGTCGAGCATGCCGTCGATATTCACATTGCCCGAGCCGGTGCCCGCCGACGCCAAGCCCCCCGCCGTGGCAGCCGCCAGGCCACCGCCGGTAATCAGCCCGAACGAGAAGGTGCCGTTGTTGAACATCGCGTTCCAGTTCACGCCGTAGTGCAGCAACTCGGACCGCGACACTTCGGCAAAGCGCACACGCAGGTTGACCTGGGCGGCGCCGGCGTATTCGGTGGTGTTGATTGCGCTTTGGAAACCTTGGCCCTGCGGGTTGAGCAGCGCGTTGAGGTCGGTCGCTTCGGCCACTGAACCGACAGTGCCCTTGGCGATCAGGCGGTTGCCGGCGCCGGTGATTTGCGCGCCATTGCCGGGGTGCAGTTCCTGCATCGGCGCCGTCACCGCCTGGGTGCCGCTGCTGACCGACAAGGTCAGGCTGGCGAGTTGTTTGCCGTCATTACCGAGGGCGATCAGGCTGGTGTTGCCCGGCGCCTTGCCGAAGATATACAGCGTGCCGGGCGACACCACTTGCAGGTCAGCGACGTTGGGCTCGGCCACCAGCACCGACTCCACCGGCGCGACAAAATGCAAAATACGCCCTTCGCCGGACGCCAGATTGATCGAGCCCCCCGCCCCATTGGCAATTTCCTGAGCCTGACTTGCACAACTGACCAGAGCCAGCAACAACACACAAAAACGCATCATGAGGCAGACGCCAGGGTAGTGACGGAAGCCGCGGCAGGTGCGCGGCGGTTAGAGATATCGGAGAGGCTGATGGTCACCAGCGCTTGCAGGTTGTATTCGGTGGCCAGCTCGCGGAACGACAGCACCGCCAGTTCCAGCTCGCCGCGCAGTACCAGGCGACGCAGGCTGCGGCGCAATTCCGGGTGCACCAGCAATACCGCGCTGTTGACTTCGCGGGTGTTCTCACAGGCCTGGCGCAGTTGCGCGAGCAAGGCGCGGCTGACGTCTTCGGGGATCACTTCGCGCTGCGGTTCCTGGCGACGCAGGGACGCGCGCAACTGATCTTCCAGGCCGGGCGCCAGCACCAGCGCGCCGATCACCCGGTTACGGTCGGCGTATTGATGGCTGATCTGCCGCGCCAACGCGGCGCGCAAGTGTTCGGCCAGGCGCCCGGCATCGGTCTCGCGGGCGCCCCACTCCACCATGGCTTCGAGCAAGGCGCGCTGGTTGCGGATCGATACACCTTCGCCGACCAACAGGCGCAGGGTTTCGGCAACCCGTTGCAAGGGCACCAGGCGCAAGGCTTCTTTGACCAGCTCGCCGTAGGTGGCTTCGGTGCGTTCGAGCAACAGGCGGGTTTCCTGGATGCCGAGGAAGTCGGCGGCATAACGGCGCAAGCTGCGTTCCAGCACAGCGCGCAAGACCTCATCGGGCAGCAGGAAACCGATGCCGGCGTTGCGCAACGTCTCTTCGTGCTGGCGCTCGATCCAGTGGGCGTTGCGGCCATTGAGCGGCGAATCGGCTTGCACGGTGGCGATGTCCAGCAGCTGCACATGCACCGGATCGTCCTGCAGCAACAGACAGTTGATCGGCAACTCGCCTTCGCTCACCGGCACGCCTTCCAGCGACACGCGGAAACCGCCCGGCGGCGCCTTGGGTTCCATGTAGATGCCCGGCACCGGCACATCCACGCCGAGGTCGGTACGAATGTCGTGGCACAGCGCTTCGACACGCTGGCGCAGCAACTGGCGCGGCGCGCTTTGGGACAGGCCGCTGCCGATGGTCAGCAGCACGCGGGTATCGGGCAGCAGGTTGTCATCCAGCTCGGCCTGCACTTCGACCACCGGTTCCGGTGCCTCGACCAAGGCTTCAGGCTCGACTTGGGGCTGGCGCGTGTGCCGGCGATACATCACGAACGCCGCACCACCGAAGGCGGCGGACAAGCCGAGGAACACCCAGGTCGGGAAGCCCGGCAACAAGCTGACGCCGATCATGATCAATGCGGTCAGGCCCAGCGCGCGGTAGCTGGCGCCCAACTGCTTGATGATCTCGCTGCCCAGGTCACCGGCTTCACCGTCGCTGTTGACGCGGGTGACCACAGTGCCTGCCGCCACCGAAATCAGCAGCGCCGGGATCTGTGCGATCAGGCCGTCGCCCACGGTCAGCAGCGAGTAGGTGTGCACCGCCACACCGAATGGCATGTCGCGCTCGATCATGCCAATCAGCATGCCGCCGAGCAGGTTGACCGCGAGGATGACTAAACCTGCAATGGCGTCGCCTTTGACGAACTTCATCGCGCCGTCCATCGCGCCGAACATCTGGCTTTCACGCTCCAGGCGCGAACGGCGGCGGCGCGCTTCGGCCTGGTCGATATCACCGTTGCGCAGGTCGTTGTCGATGCTCATCTGCTTGCCGGGCATGGCGTCGAGGGTGAAGCGCGCGGCCACTTCCGCCACGCGTTCGGCGCCCTTGGTGATCACCACGAACTGCGCCACGGTGATGATCAGGAACACCACCATGCCGACCACCACCTGGCCGGCGATGACGAAGTCACCGAAGGCCTTGACGATATGCCCGGCGTCGCCGTGCAGCAGGATCAAGCGGGTGGTGGTGATCGACAGCGACAAGCGAAACAGGGTGCTGAGCAGGATCAGCGGCGGCAACGCGGAGAACTCCACCGAATGGCCGATGTAGAACGCGACGATCAGAATCAGGATGCTCAGGGCAATGTTGAGGCCGATCAGCATGTCCACCAGGTAAGTGGGCAGCGGGATGATCATCATCACAATTGCCATGAGCATGAACGCGACGATGATCACGTCGGTGCGCTGCGCCGCCATGCGCGCCAGGTTGTTCAGGCGGTTGAGTGCACTCATGCGCTGGCCCTGCGTGCGGCCAGGTAGCGTTTGAAGCATTGGCGCGCTTCGTCCTTGCGCTCGCCGTACCACAGCGCGCGGGCGCGCAGCAGCAACAGGCTGGCGGACTCACCTTCCAGCGCCACCAAGCGGTCGAGGGCACCGAGGGCGCGGGTGGCGTCGCCGCTGTCGGTAAAGGCCAGCACCAGCGAGCGCAGCAACACGGCGTCTTCTGGCGCGACACTGACGGCAATCAGCAACATCACCAGCGCTCGCTGGGACTGGCCATTGCGCCGGTACAGCTCGCCAATGCCCTTGAGCAGTTGCACGGCGTCGTCGTTATCGCGGGCCATCAGGCATGTACCTCCGAGCGTTGCTGTTCGAGGGTGCGGCGCATTTCGATCTCTTCGCTGATCAGGTCGTGGGCCAGTTCCTTGATTTCGGGCTCGGCGTCGAGGCTTGGCAAGATGTGTTCCATCACGTGTTCCAACAGTTCCAGGGAGCGGGCGCTGCCGAACAGCAGCGAGTCGACGCCGGCGGCGCTGGTGAGTTCTTCGAGGTCACTGCGCAGCGAGCGGCGGGTTTGGGTCTTGCGGGTTTTCAGCACCGCTTCGAAGGCAGTGGCCTGGCGTGAGTTGACCGGGCGAACGGCTTCGACGGGCGCGCTGCGCACGTCGCTGGGGATGAGCGGGCGGGGTTCGACTTTCATGCGCGGGCCTGATCGTTCCCACGCTCTGCGTGGGAATGCAGGGTGTGACGCTCCGCGTCACCGTGCGCTGACGTCAGGACGCGGAGCGTCCGGGGCGGCATTCCCACGCAGAGCGTGGGGACGATCATCTGGGTGTGTGCCATGGCGCAGCTCATAGGGTGAAGGTGAAGCGTTCTTCGCCGCGGGCGAGGATCACTTGGTTGTTCTCGATGCGCTCCAGCACCCAGTTGTCCGCCAGGGCTGCGCCGGGGTACAGGCGTTTGCCGCTGTCGTTGATCACGTAGGGGTGGGTGCCGAACCACACGGCCTGGAAGCGCACGCGTGGTCGCGCGGCGTCGGCGCGCACGGCGACGCGGGGGTTGAGGACGATTTGTTGGCCGTAGCGCTGATCGAAGGCTTGTTGCAGGGCCAGCCACTGGGGTTTTTGCGACTGTTCGAAGCTGCCCACAGCGCTGAGTTGGCCGTTGGCGTTAGTGACCTTTATTGCGTCCAGATGGGCGGCCTGGAGTTGCTGCTCCAGCCAGGCTTTGGCGAGTTCACGGGGCGGTTTTTTCAGCACCGGAACATCTGCTGCTGTCACGGCAGTTTGGGCTATTGGTGCGTCGTTACGCACCGCCAAGGCCCCCGCACACAAAAACAGCAGGACGATCGCGACACTCCAGGGGGTAAATGGGCGCCTCGCGTCCGAAGGTTTTTGCGCCCCTTCCGGTAAAGCCAGGCTCACGCCCGCCGCGCCGAGGCGCAATTGCACCGGCAAGCGCGCGCGATGGCCGCTGCCGTGGGGAATACGCACATTGCCACTGAGCAGCACATCGCCGCCCAAGGCCTCGACCGCCACCTGGTCGCCCTCAAAACGCAGGCGCAGGTGCAAGCCGGCGATGCCGGGATCACTGAGTACCAGGTCGGCCGCAAGGTCTGCGCCGAGGGTATAGACGGGCTGGTCGAGCACCAGGGAACTGCCCTGGTGCAAACCGCCGGTCACAGTCAAGGTCGGTGCGCCAATACCGGCGACCGGGCCTAAAGAAATCAAGGCTGTCATGTTCGGGTTTGCCCCCTTGAGCATGTGCAGCGGGGTCAACAATCAGGAGGTAAAAGTACTCAGGTAAACGGGCAGCGCCGGCGCCGCCCGTTTTGGCGAATCAGTTCTGCGGACGCTGTTTGGTGGCGTCGAGTTCCGCTTTTTTCGCGGTGCTGATTTCAGTGATCTTGGCCGACTTCTCGATAGCCATGTTGAAGGTCGCTTCCATCTTCGCGATAGCGTCGTCGGCGCCGCCGGCTTTTACTGGTGGGACATCAGCCATGTTCATCTCCTTGCATCGATAGGGAAGTTATTCAGTTGCGCAACAGCAAGCTGAAAGTATGCAAACCGGTGAATGCCCAAAACGTCAGACAGTGAGCCTTCGAACCGTCGTTGGTTTGCATGGCAGCCATACTACTCACGATCAAAACGCCTTCGCTGTGAAAGCTTGTGAAACGTTTCGGCTACCGGGTGTGAAAGGTTTGGCTCAACCTGGCGTTGAGAAAAACTCATGCAGTTGAGGGCGTTGAACTTTTTCCGAAAAAACCAAACATGGCCAAGTCCAATGTTTACAGGGCTTTCCTGGCCTCACCTGGAACCTCGCTGAACACTCTGCGCCCCTGCGAGCGATCGTTCCGAGCTTATCCGGCAACTATTTTCGCGACCACTTCACATTTTTCGCTAATAGCCCTTTGCCCAACTTTGCAGATATTTCCATTTGTAACAAAAGCGACTTGATCATCGCGTTTTATAGCTCGGCGCAAGCGACCTTAATGCGCGTTAACAACTAATTTCCTGCGCCATTAGTTAGTGCAGTTGCACTAATAGCTAACACCCTGCGTGCGCAGGCCCTGATATAGGCAAGAACTTCCAGGTGATCATTTATGCCAGCGATCCCAAGTAGTCGTGACCCGGCGCAAACCCCAGGCACAGACGGCGCGCAGAAAAAATTCGAAACCGCGCTGTTCACGGCTGTCAACCAGCCGACGTTTGACCCGTCCAAGATCCGTGGTCCTTCGATCCCCCTGCCCTATCAGAATGTGCAAGCACCGGTGAACAACACCATCACCTATACGCCGCTGGGCAGCGACAAACCGGTGACGCTCAAGCAGATCGACAACCCGCGCCTCTTCGAAACACTGGTCGACCAGTACAACAGGCAACAGAACGATGCCAGCTTCGAAAAAAACCTCGCCGACAGCAAAGCCGCCGGCTACACCGAGGCCGACGCCGGCGCAGCTGGCGCCTCGGACACGTCGTGGATCGACAACGCGTCGTTTGGCGTCTCCGGTGCCAAGGACTGGGACACCATCACCGGCAACACCAGCGGCACGCCCACCAAGGAAGAACTCGACCTGAACCGCCCGCGCGCCGCCGCGCAGCTGCTCTCGCAGAACTGGGACGCGTGGGGCCTGCACGGCGCGCCGATCGACTTCGCCAACCCGCCCACCACCTTGCCACCCGAGGCGCAGGCGGTGCTCAAATACGTGGCCAGCAGCCCGAACCTGATGGCGGCGCTGGACAGTGGCGGGCGCGGTAAAGCCGACAATGTGATCACCCACTCCGACGTCGATCACTTTATCGACAACGCCAACAAGGACCTTGGCGCGGCGTCGAAATCCTTCGGCATTTTCATGGGCAGCAAGCCCGGCGACCTGGCAACCGCCAACGCCAAGTCCGCCGCTATCGTGATGGCCAACGAAAGCCTGGTCGCAAGCTCCGGCACGGTGATGCGCCCCGGTGACAACCAGCGCAGCAACGACGGCATGATTCGCCCCGACAACCTTGAGGCGCTGGGCAGTGATTCGGCCTTGAGCAATGAGCTGACGGGTGCTGCGGCCATGTGGTCGAAACCCGGCATGTTCCACGCCTTGGAAACCGGTGGCGACAACCCCGCCACCGGCAAATCCGACACCATCGGCACCCGCGACAACATCGGCGCGTGGCTGGAAAAACAGGCGCCGAAAACCGACAGCGACACCCTGACCTTCCTCGACGGCGCCGCCACCCGCGATGCGGTCGCGGGCGTGGACACCTCGAAGCTGACCGCCGACATCCTGGCCAACCCACAGAACTACAGCGGCGAACAAAAAGCTGCGGTGATGGTGCAACTGACCGACGCGCAAACGCGCCTGCTGGTCAGCGATTACGTCGGCAACGAAGGCTTGATGGACAAGTACACCTCGCCGAACTGGGGCCTGAACCCCAACGAAGACAAGATCAAGGCGCAGTTGCAAAGCGGCATCGAGACCCTGTCGGCCGACCCGGATGTGCAGAGCTTTTTGCAGAACAATCGCGGCCAGGCGTTGAGCGATATCGTCGGCAGCGACCCGACCATGAAAGTCGCGATGCAGAACTACGTGGCCGACGGCATCGAGTCGGGCAAGAACCTCAACGATAACCTCAACGCCAAGGACCAGAACGGCAAGCAGATCGACATGGGCATGGGCCTGCAGAACGCTGCCAACGACGCGACCATCGCCAACCTGGCGCTGGGCGGCAACGGCCATGTCGACCTGAGCAAAATCGCCGCGAATGCCGGGCAAAGTGACGCGATCCAGAGCTACTACAAGAACCAACTGGTCACCGGCAAAGCCTTCACCGACGCCGTGGCCGGTGGCATGGACCCGACGGTGGCGGCCAGCAGTTTCGCCGCCAGCACCGCGTCGGCCCAGGCTTTCCTGGGTAACAAGGCCACGGCGGATGACGCGGCAACCTTGCAGGTCAACTTCAACGAAAACCTCAGCGACGCCCTGCTCGGCGGCGCCACCACCGACACCCTCAACGTCACGCTGGGCGATGGCAAGGGCAACTTTGACGAGGCCAAAGTCACCGCCGCGATCAACGACGCGCAGCAGAAAGACCCGCAGATGTTCGTCACCTCCGATGGCGGCAAGATCGACCCGGCCCAAGTGGTGTCGATGCTGCGTTCGGTGTGGGACATCGGCCGCCAGGGCAACAAGATCGCCGACGCCCTGCCCAAGGCAATCGAAGGCATGAAGTTCGGTGATGTCAGCCCGGCGTTCAAGCAAGGCCTGCTGCACATCGGCAGCGCGGTGTTGATGAGCGGCGTGCTGATGGCGCGTTCGGCCAATGGCAGCAACACGCCGGTGGCAGATGCCAACCGTGTCTCGGCAGGCCTGCAATTCGCCGGCCTGTTGCTGGAAGGCGGCACCAAGTACGCCAAGGAAGCCGGCTACGGCGTGACCTGGGTCAACCGCCCGGACGGCGGCACCATCGGTGATTTCCCCGGCAAGGTGCCGGTGGGCAAAGGCCCGCTGTCAGCCCAGCAGATCGCCGATATCGGTGCCGCCGGCAAGATCATCGGTTCGGCCGGTGGGATTATCGGCGGCGTGATCGGGATTATCGGCGGTGTCGACTCCTTGAAAAAAGGTGACTACCTCACCGGCAGTTTTTCGGTGGCCACCGGCGTGCTCGGCACGGGCGCGGCCGTCGCCGGCCTGGTTGAGGCCGGGGCCGGGTTGTATGGCGCGACTGAAATCGGCGCCGTGGCCGGCACCATCAGCGGCATTCTCGGCGGGGCCACGGCGATACTCGGCGGTATCGGCAGCGCCTTCCTGCCGTTCGCCCTGGCGGATGCTCACGGCAAGGCGCAAGACGCGTTCTACGGCCAGCTCGCGCCAGTGCTGCAGCAATACGGTTTGACCGGTGGCCCGACCATGGATGGCGATTACCCGGCCGACCCGATCCCGGCCATCAACACCTGACCGGATTAAGCTTTCACCGCCTAAAGGTTCTACGACATGACGTATTTCACCGATGACACGGCTTCAAGTATCCACTTCGGCCCCTTCCAACTGCTGCCCCAACGTCACTTGCTGCTCAAGCACGGGCAACCCGTGGCCCTCGGCAGCCGCGCCCTGACCTTGCTGATCGCCCTCGCCTCGCGGCCGGGTGAACTGCTGGAAAAAAACCGCTTGCTCGCCATCGCCTGGCCGAAAACCGTGGTGGAAGAATGCAACCTGCGCACGCAAATCAAGACCCTGCGCCGGGCCCTGGGCGACGATGAGTCGTTCTACATCGCCACGGCGCCGGGCCAGGGCTACCGGTTTGTCGCGCCGACGTGGGTCGAGCGCGCGCCCGTGCCGGTGGTCAAAGAGCCGGTGATACTCGGCGTGTACGGCTGCCGCCATTGCCGAGGCGCCGGGATGATGCCGATGTTTGCGCAGCTGGGCATGCAGAACAGCTGACCGGCTAATGTGGGAGCTGGCTTGCCTGCTCCCACAGGTTTAGAGAGGCGGCGAAACAGTGATCGCACCCAAATCCAAATGCCCATCTTTCAACGGCGGGCACCAGTAATACCCGCCCGTCAACGGCGTACTGATGCGATACAACCCATCGACAATCCCATCCTCCAACCCGCTCATGCGCCGCAACTGCGCTTCAAACGCATCAAAGGAATGCCCGAACGCCAGGAACATCAACCCCGCCTGGCCGTTCTCGGCCCATGGCATGGAGCGGCGCACCACGAAGGCTTCCGGTGTGAAACTTTCCTGGGCGGTACGCTTGGTGTGGGCTGATTCAGGCGCGTCGTCCAGTTCTTCGTTATCGCCATGGCGGCGGCCGATGATGTGGTCACGCTCTTGTGCGGGCAGCGCGGCAAAACCGTCGAGGTCGTGCTGCCATTGCTGGATCGCGGCAAAGCTGGCACCGCTGTCGGTCATCGCGGCGTCGACGGCGGCATCGTCGTGGGGGTTTTCAGTGCCGTCTTCGTAGTCGGTCAGGTCGAAGCCGGTCTTGTAGCGAAAGCCTTCGGTCATCTGCACCAGGCGAAAGGCCGGGGCCAGGGCTTTTTCAAACGCACGGCTGCGTAACAGCAGCTCACCCCGATCCACACCATGCAGCCATACCCACAGCGCCTGCTGGGTGGACGGGTTATGCGCACCCGGCCCGCTGACGGCGGGGAATGC
Organism: Pseudomonas sp. MONT-RG-20F-20-E-7-02; assembly: GCF_022662395.1. Classification (NCBI taxonomy): domain Bacteria; kingdom Pseudomonadati; phylum Pseudomonadota; class Gammaproteobacteria; order Pseudomonadales; family Pseudomonadaceae; genus Pseudomonas; species Pseudomonas sp. MONT-RG-20F-20-E-7-02. The sequence continues at coordinate 1,013,182 of NZ_JAKNQN010000001.1, read as the reverse complement.
ACGCAGCCCTTCGACCTGGGCGCCGAGTGCGGTTACCAGCGACTCACCAAAACCGACCACCGCGGCCGAATCCACCAACTGCACCAGCGCGTCCAACGCGGCGGGCACGGCTGCCAGGGACTCGACGGCAAAAAACAGATGGCGTGCCTGCAACGGCACCGGTGCGGCAAGAATGCCCGGCTGGTACTGACTCATGTGAACTCCTTCTGAAAAGCCGCGCAGTTTACTCCGACGAGCGTGGCGCACACAGCAATGTGTACAAGAAAGCGCACAAGCCTTGCCATAGAGCCGGTTGTTGGGTGACTCTCTAGTCATGTTTTGCAACTATTCCAGGGGTAGCGACATGACCACCAGTAACCTGCTCGACCAGCTGTTTCCCACATCCGCCGCCGATATTCCCGAGCAATTTCGCCTCGCGGCGCCGATTGAACAGCGTGATTACCTGGTCGATGGCCAGTTACAGGTGTGGAACGGCCCGTTGGCCCAAGTGCTGAGCCCGGTGCAAATCGGTGATGAGCGCGTGCATATCGGCAGCACGCCGCTGCTGGACGCCGACACGGCCCTCACCGCCCTAGACGCCGCCGTGCGCGCCTACGACCGTGGCCAAGGCGAATGGCCGACGATGCGCGTGGCCGAACGCATCCAGCATGTGGAAGCCTTTTTGCGGCGCATGCGCGAACAGCGCGATGCTGTCGTGAAGCTGCTGATGTGGGAGATCGGCAAGAACCTCAAGGACTCGCAGAAAGAGTTCGACCGCACCTGCGACTACATCACCGACACCATCAATGCGCTCAAGGAACTCGACCGCCGCAGCAGCCGCTTTGAACTGGAACAGGACACCCTCGGGCAAATCCGCCGCGTACCGCTGGGCGTGGCGCTGTGCATGGGGCCGTATAACTACCCGCTGAACGAGACCTTCACCACGCTGATCCCGGCGCTGATCATGGGCAACACCGTGGTGTTCAAGCCGGCCAAGCTCGGGGTGCTGTTGATTCGCCCATTGCTGGAAGCGTTCCGCGACAGCTTCCCGGCCGGGGTGATCAACGTGATCTACGGCAGCGGTCGCGAAACCGTCAGCGCGTTGATGGCCAGCGGCAAGATCGATATTTTCGCGTTTATCGGCACCAACAAGGCCGCCAGCGATTTGAAAAAGCTGCATCCCAAACCACATCGCTTGCGCGCGGCATTGGGCCTGGATGCGAAAAACCCCGGCATCGTGCTGCCCGAGGTGGACCTGGACAATGCGGTCAACGAAGCCGTCACCGGCTCGCTGTCGTTCAATGGCCAGCGCTGCACCGCGTTGAAAATCCTGTTTGTGCATGAAGATGTGGTCGACAGCTTTATCGAAAAATTCAACACCAAACTGGCCACACTGAAACCCGGCATGCCATGGGAAGACGGCGTCTCACTGACGCCGCTGCCGGAAGTCGGCAAGGTCGATTACCTCAACGCGTTGGTGGCGGATGCGGCGCAGCATGGCGCCCAGGTGGTGAATGCGAATGGCGCCACCAGCCGTGGTTCGTTCTTCTACCCGGCGGTGCTGTACCCGGTGAACCCGCAGATGCGCGTGTACCACGAGGAACAGTTCGGCCCGGTGGTGCCGATCGTGCCCTACCGTGACCTGGAGACCGTGATCGACTACGTGCTGGATTCGGATTTCGGCCAGCAACTGAGTATCTTCGGCACCAACGCCGTGGAAGTCGGGCGCCTGGTGGATGTATTTGCCAACCAGGTCGGCCGTATCAATATCAACGCCCAGTGCCAGCGCGGCCCGGACACCTTCCCCTTCAACGGGCGCAAGAACTCGGCAGAAGGCACGCTGTCGGTACATGACGCATTGCGCGTGTTCTCGATCCGCACGTTGGTGGCGACCAAATTCCAGGAGAGCAACAAGGCACTGGTCAGCGATATCCTGCGCAATCGCGATTCGAGCTTTTTGACCACTGACTATATTTTCTAAAGGTTTTGCCCTGACTACCGAGGCCATTTTACTCCCGATGAACCTGCCCTTCTTCGCCCGGCGCCTGCTGCGCCCATTGCTCGACCCGTACCGCCGCTATCGCCATGCCAAGCTGATCCACGCGGTACGCGTGTCCATCGGCCTGCTGGCGACGATCCTGCTGACCACCGGCATCAACCTGCCCCACGGTGAGTGGGCCTCGGTGACCATGCTGATCGTGATCGGCGGCTTGCAGCACCACGGCAATATCGGCAAAAAAGCCGTGGAGCGCGCCTACGGCACGTTGATCGGCGCCAGCGTCGGCTTGCTGCTGGTGGTGCAACAAGCGTATTTCGGCCAGCCGTTGTTGACCTACCTGTTGATGTCAGTGGTGTGCGGGTTCTTTTCCTATCACGCCATCGGCAAGGGCGGTTACATCGCGCTGCTGTCGGCGATCACGGTGTTTATCGTCGCCGGTCACGGCGACAACCCGATCTCGGATGGCTTGTGGCGCACCGTCGATATCCTCATCGGCATCGTCCTGGCCCTGGCCTTCTCCTTTGCCCTGCCGCTCTATGCCGTGTATTCGTGGCGCTACAACCTGGCCAGCGCGCTGCGCGACTGCGCCGCGATTTACAGCCGGATCATCAACGGCCAGTCGGTCACCGACGACGAACACTTCAAACTGCTCAACCGCTTGAACGCGGCAATGCTGCAACTGCGTTCGTTGATGCCATCGGTGTCCAAGGAAGTGCGCATTTCCATGACCGAGTTGGACGCGATCCAACGGCACTTGCGCATGTGCATCAGCACCCTGGAGATTCTCGGCAATACGCGCCCCGACCCTCGGGACGAGCAGGCCATGGCACGGATGCAGGTGATGTTGAAGGCCGAGCATCGACAGATTCGCGTGCAATTGGTGGGGATGGCACGCGCGTTGAAATCAGGGTTTACCGAGCGGCTGGAACGGCCTGCTGCAAATGCGATGGATGAAGCCGTGCTGGACGCGCCGGTGCAGAGTGCGTTGGATGGGTATCGGTTGTTGACGTTGCAACTGGCGGGGAATGTGGATGGGATGCGCCAGCGGTTGGCGAAGACGGCGAGGCATTGGAAGATTTGAGTCAGCAGTAAAAAGGGACAGCCTATATTCAAATAGTGCTGCCCCTTTTTTGTTACTCAAACCACCCTCTCATTCCAACGTCAGTAGACGGATTGCAAGCACATCACTGGCCACCTCTCACGCCCGTCCCTGATATAGACGCCCGCGTTGTATTGAAAATATGTCCATCCACGGCCCGCCCAACGGTTAGTTATATAAGACCAGGAATTCACGTAACAGCGTTGCACATCGTAGAGCGCAGAATCGTTCATAAGCGCCCATTGAGGAACACTGTAAGTCCACGCCAACGCCTCGTCGGCCGTTAGTTGGCCATTATTAAACACAAACCGATAAATATTGGATACCCATACATAGTAGGAAACTTTTGTTAAGTTCTTATCGGTCACGGTAATTATGGCGGTCCCGTTCGCGTTACCGGTCACTTTCCCGCCTGCGTCCACTGAAGCCACTCGTGGGTTATTTGAGGCATACGTGTAACCGCCGGCACCGCCACTGGCTTGCCGGTATTGAGTATTCGCTACTGAATCCGCACCCGTTCTTCCCAGAGGCAACCCTTTTATAGAAACGCCATTCAAGTACATATAATTTTGATCAATTTTCAACTGCCCCGAAATCGTATAGGTCGTTGATTTAAACGGCTGCTTGTTTTCTTCTTTGTCACTGCCATCCAATGCGACCCCGACTTCCACCACCACCGTGCGATTAGCGGGTAACGCCTCCAGCCAGGCTCTCGAAACCGGTATATTTTGCAGTCCTTTCGTTACATCAGTGTCCGTTACCACATAGTTCGCCAGCACATTCAACTGCGCAACGCCCAAGCTGCGCAGGGTAATCCATACCCGCTGACCGGCAAATATCAAAATCCATATAGGCAGCGTCAAGGTAGGGTCAGCGCCGAAGGTCGCCAGGTTAACGGCACCATTGTCCGCGATCTTATTGATCAATGCCTGTGGGAAATACTCTGCGGAAATAGGGCTAACTTTGACAATCTGGGTGTCTGACCAGACAACTTTGGTTCCCGTTGTCACCTTGTAGCGCAAGGTGAGCGTTTTACCCACACACTGGGCGATAAATCGCGGCGTCAAGGCGAAGGTTACTCGCCCGCCGCTCAGCCCTTTCAGTGCAGTAAAAGCGAAGGTACCGTCCGATAGCATCATTTCGAGGGTGATGTCCTGCGCCGTCGTCATACCGGAGTACGCCACCAGCACATTGGTCCCTTGCTTATAGCCCAGGCCTGAGACATTCAGCGTCGGCCCTGTATTGGCGTCGAAGGCCGGGGCCGGCAGCGTCGCCGGAACAGCCTGGACATGATACTCACACTTGGCAAACGGCACCTGCGTCTGCGCCTCATCCCGTTGCGCAAAACTGACGCCGAAAATAAGGCTCAAGATCGAGTCAGCCTTGAGGTTGCGCAGTTGCTCCACCGGCCCAAGCACGTTCACCCCGTTGGCAACTTCTTCCTCGGTGACCTTGTCAGCAGAGTAGATGACCTCATCAAGTGCCGAGCCATCGTTCAACGTGCCTTTGATCGTCAAAAACATCCGTTGGTCTTTTTGAATCATAATCCACTTGGGCACGTGGATCTTCGCTTCATTCCCCAGTGCCAGCAACGGAAATACACCGTTCTCAATCTTGTTGAGCGTCGGCGCCGGCAGCGCAGTGACGAGCAGCAACTTGATCTTCAAGGGTTTGGATCGGTACGTGATTTGCCCGCGGGTAAAACGGTAGTCCACGGTAATAAAGTTGCCTCTTTCACGAATGGCCAACGCAATGATGTCGGGTGGAATAACGGCTTTAACTTTCCCCTTGGAATCGCCATTAACGGTCACCTCAGTGATGCTGATGCCAAACTCCCCCTCCCACCGGAAAATAACCTCGTCAGTGGGGCGCAGATTGGTGATAGTCCCCTCCAGGGTGGCGCCATTCATTACGTCTTTGGGGTGAAGTTGATCCTGCAAGACCTTATCGGCCTCCAACACCCTGGGCAGCGAAAGCTCCACCAGTGGGCCGACGGTGAGGTTAAGCAATTCGGAACGCACGTATGTTTTAGGCATCGTCGCTGTGCCCTCCTTTTGCACGCTGTAACTGCAACGGATCGAGCCGTCGAGATTCAGGCGCATGACCGAAGGGCTTGCCTCAATCCACAGTTGCGTCAAAAGCGGCCCTTCGGTCGACGCATCGATAACGAAGCTGCCGCTGTCCGACGCTTCGGGGTCCACCCCGACTATGTTCCAGAAGATCGTGCAGCCAACGGTCGCACCGATGAAGGGAAACGACATCTGTATGACAGAGCGTTTTACGTCTTTAGGGTCGAGGTTGCCGTTAACGTTGTATTTGACGATCGGTGCAGGCGCATCGATCACGCGAACACCTATCTCGGCCGTCACCACCTCGGATTGACGGATGGACGACGCGAGGCCCTTGCCGTTATTGACGCGGTAAAAAATAGAGAATGGGCCTTTATTTTCAAACTGTTTGAGATCTTCCTTGAGCACGTCGCGCACACCGCCTTGTTCACCGGCCAGCCGCGAATCCGTATAGATCACACTACTGCCGCCTTCTTTTACCAGTAGCAACACCAGGTCTTCTCGCCACATGCGATTCCACGGCTCATAATTGGGGATTGTCGCTGCCGCGTCCGTATCAAACGGCATCAACGTGCCTTCCATCGGGGAGACCAGCGGTGCCGGCATCTTGGTCGCCGTACCTACGACAAAGATCTGGGCGTAGGCCGACGACCCTAACTTCGTACCACTGGCGTTGTGCACCTCCACCCATGCCAGGATTTCCCCGCGTTTCTGCCCGCCTGCCGCTTTAGCAATAATGTCGTTGGGGACATTGATATCCTCCCCCTCCACGTTAGTGTCGGGAACACCCTTCAAGCGCACTTCGGCCCAGGTGTCGTCATCCTTCTTAATGGAAAGGACGACCGTGATCGTATGGCGAGGGTTGGGCTTTGGCTTGTTAAAAGGTACATAGGTCTTCAGCATGAATACGGAGTTGTGTTGAGTATCAAAATCGACTTGGGTGGTGGGCTCCCCATCCACTCTGAGGACGGGTGGCTTGTACAGCTTTTTATCCGTTTGCAGGCGTACCTTGTAGGGTTTGGAATACGTGTAATTCCCTCCTGGCTGATTCCCGACCACATCTTGAACCGTAAACCCGACGCCAATGATTCCATCCTGGATGGCATCCGCGATAGTCTTAGCAGGGACTTGAATCCGAATGGGTCCAGCGCGGGCGACGTCTTCGGGGCTTACCGTGTAATAGAACTCCTGCCCCCCCCAATTGATGGTCAACTTGTCGTTCTTGCGGCAGTTCGGATATTTTTCAATCAGGCACCACACTCCGGCTGCGACGATGTCTTTATCGATAATGGATTCTTCCGGCAGGTCTTCCAGCGACAGCTTCAACTCGCTATGCCAGGCTTCCCAAAACTTCAGATCTTTCCCGCCAGGCAGTGTCGTTTTGATCAACACCAAGAGGGTGTGCGTGCGGCTTTCCTGCCCATTGGAGCGAACCACCCGGGTAAAGATCGGAACTTCGCCCTCCGGCAAATCCGCCTTTTTGACCGTCAAAAAGTATTCACTTTTCACTTCTCGAACGTAATCAAAGGCTTTTGGGTCTTTCTGGTCTTTGATAACAACTTCGAAGTAGTCGCCCATGGCGAGATCAGACCAGGCCACTACCCTGATAAAGAGCAGATCCTTCTGCATGCTTGCGTGGCCGACGCCCCAGAGGGCATCTTCTCGATAGAGGGGTTTGCGAGGAAAGTCGGGTTCTTCAGGCCCATCGGGATCATCAGGGTCAATCGGCGTTCTCAGTTGAATCTGAGCAGGCGACGAAGGCGTGGGTTTAAGTAAGTCATAGGGCGGAGTAGGAACAGTGGACATGACCATCACCTTGCAGGGATAAGCCGCGCAAGAATGGCGCGACGGGCAAGGGAAATAAGGCTCCTGGAGGCGCAGCCCAATCTACTGTCAGAATTGACAGTGGCGACGAGCGGTAGGTGCGTAGGATTAATCTGGCAGCCACCACGGCGATCAAAACTTTCCTGTCGCCGCGTTTTTTCTTACATATTTTTCACGATTTATTCACATCCACAGACGTAGGGTGAAGCCTCATCCGTTACAAACGTTGCACATCAAGCCCGCCGCCCCAGCGGGCTTTTTTTTGCCTGGAATTTTTAAGGGAGGGCGCTTAACGCGCGGCCTTGATGGCAGGCGCCGCCGCCTGCTCACGAATGGCGCGCTGGGTATCCAGCACCTTGGCCAAAGCGGTTTCCGCTTGCGGGCTTTGCTGCGGCACGCGGATCGCGGCCGATACCAATGTGATCAGCTTGGCCATCACCTCGGCGTCCGTGGCCGGGCGGCCCAGGCTCATGGAGTTCATCAGCAGGCGCAGTTCAGTGCCAGCCATTACCCCGGAAATCGCCTTGAGCGCAAATTGCAGGCGTACGCCCAGCTCATTGCGTGGCAAGTCCGGCAAGGCCAGGGCGAAGGCTTCGAAAAAACGCTGGAACACCGGCTGGTAATGCACCTTGAGGTATTCCTGGATAAACGGCGAGGTGTCGCTGTAGACCCGGCCGAGGAAACGAATGAACGAGCGCCCTTCCCCGCTGGCCGGGTCACTGCGCTCCAGGCCCATGGCCGGGGCGAACAGCACGCCAAGCAAAGTGTCGCAGTCCAGCGGCCCGTCGGCTTCGGCTTCACAGCGCGCGAGCAATTCCAGGCGTTGCTCGTTGAGCGGCTCCAGGCGCTGCATCAGCAGGGTTTTCATCAGGGAGTCCTTGTCCCCGAAGTGGTAGTTCACCGCGGCCAGGTTCACCTGGGCGCGCTCGGTAATCTGCCGGAGCAGAACGGCGTCGTAGCCGTACTTGATGAAGAGAGCCTCTGTCGCATCCAGCAATCGAGTCTTGGTAACGTTTGGAGCGCTGAGTTTCTTCGCGACCATAGGAGTTCCACGGGGGAAATATTGTTTTAAAAAATAATTTGATTTTTTATACCGGGGCAGCCCTTCGAAAGCAAGTACTGCCGCTGCGCTACCCCTCTAAAAGCCTGTATAACCGGGCGTAACGAGGGTAGTCGAGGGTTTTGGGCGCCGCTCGAACCCGGCCGCAGAAAATTCGTTTCAAGGGGTAAAACCGCTCTACATCCATGGCTGGCGAAGCGCATTGAACACGGTTACTATTCAAACAATATTTTAAAAACAAGAAATAAAACCAGTCCGTGACGCGTACCAGCCAGCTCCCGAACTTGTTACAAAGATTTACCGGGGGCAAGCGGCACCGTCGAGACTGCAGGCGTAGTCATGATGACAGATACCCCCGCGCACCCAGGCTTGATCTCCCTGCAAGGCATCGGCAAGCACTATCAGCTCGCCGGGCAACACCTGTCCATTCTTAACGATGTATGCCTGGCCATCGCCCGCGGTGACAGCTGCGGCATTCTGGGTGCCTCCGGCTCCGGCAAAAGCACCCTGCTCAATATTCTCGGCCTGCTGGACCTGCCCAATTGCGGCCAGTACCACTTTGCCGGCCACGATATTTTCAGCGCCAGCCCGGATGAGCTGGCGGCGATCCGCAATCAGCAGATCGGCTTCGTGTTCCAGAGTTTCAACCTGCTGCCGCGCCTCAGTGCCGTGGACAACGTCGCACTGCCCCTGAGTTACCGTGGCGTGTCACGCCATGAATCCGTGGAGCAGGCGTTGCGCATGCTCGAACAAGTCGGCCTGGCCGAGCGTGCCCACCATCGCCCCGCCGACCTTTCCGGCGGCCAGCGCCAACGCGTGGCCATTGCCCGCGCGCTGGTCGGCAAACCTTCGGTGATCCTCGCCGACGAACCCACCGGCAACCTCGACAGCACCACTGCCCAAGAGATCATGGACCTGCTCCTGGCCCTCAACCGCGAGCAGCAAGTGACGCTGATCATCGTCACCCATGACCCCCATATCGCCGAGCGCCTGGAGCGCAAAATCCTGGTGCGCAATGGCGTGGTGCATGAGGTCGGATGCCTATGAGCCTGCGGGTCGAGCAGAACCTGAGCCAACTGCTGCACGAAGCATTCGTGAGCCTGCGCACCCTGGGCAAACGCTCGGTCCTGGCGTTGCTGGGTATCGTGATCGGCAGTTCGTCGGTGGTGGCGCTGATCAATATCGGCCATAACGCGGCGGTGGATGCGGCGCTGATTTTCAAAGACATGGGCACCGACACGCTGATCGCCCAGTTCCCGCCCAAGGGCAGCGGCAACACACCGATGCGCGCCAGCCTCGACCTCGAGGCCGTGCGCCGAGCCGTACCGGGCATTGCCCATATCGGCGCACTCAGTTTGTTCAGCGGGCCCATCGTGTTCCATGGCCGCAGCGCCAACGCCAACTTTGTCGGCACTACCCCGGACATCAAGGACGCCATGCGCCTGGCCGTGCGCGAGGGGCGCTTTCTGTCGAGTTTCGACGCCGGCGAAACCTACGGCGTGATTGGCGACCAAGTCGCCCAAGCCCTGGGCGCGCCCGGCGACCCGCTGCGGCTGGGCGACCGCATCCGCATCAACGATTACCTGTTCCTGGTGGTGGGCATCTTGCACAACCAACCGCGCGCCATGCTGATGCCGGTGCAGGCCAACGAATCGCTGTTTATCCCCGCCGAAGGCATGCGCCGCATCTACCTCGCGCCGCAGATCGGCAACGTGATTATCCGCGCCGCGCCCGGCGAGGACATGGAGCAGATCGCCCGCGACACCGCCATCGCCCTGAAAATCCAGCTCACCGACCACGATGTCGATATCCAGGTGCCCCAGCAAATGATTGATGGCATGACCCGGCAAAGCCGCACATTCGCCTACTTGCTGCTGGCCCTGGGCGCGATCTCGCTGGTGGGCGGCGGCGTCGGCGTAATGAACGTGATGCTGATGAATGTCTCGGAGCGCCGCCGTGAGATCGGTATCCGCATGGCCCTGGGTGCGCGCCAGCGCGATATCCGCAACCTGTTCCTGCTCGAAGCCGTGACCCTGACCGCCGTCGGCGCACTCTGCGGCGCGGTGCTGGGCATGACCGCCGCCTGGTTCTACGCCTGGCTGTCGGGCTGGGAATTCGCCCTGGCCGCCGCCGCGCTGCCGTTGGGGGTGGGCAGCACGCTGCTGGTCGGCTTGTTCTTTGGCATCTACCCGGCGGTGTCGGCCTCACGGCTGCAGCCAGTGGAGGCCTTGCGTGATGAATAAATGGCCGCTGCTACTGATTTTCGCGAGCCTGCCGGCTATGGCCGCCGACGTGGTGATCAACCCTTCGGCCCCCAGCACCACCCGCAGCGGTTATGACCGCAGTGTCTCGCTCAAAGCCCAGGCCACCAACATGACCCTGGGCGATGCGGTGTACCTGGGCTTGCGCAACAACCCGGCGATCCGCAGCGCGTACCTGCAACGCGTTGCACAAAAATTCGACCTGCGCGTGGCCGAAGACACCTTCAACCCCAAGCTCACCCTCAACAGTTATTACCGCCAAAGTCGCGGTACCGCGGATAACTCCCGCAATGCCAACCTGGCGCCGAACGCCACCTTGCTCGGCGAATACGGCACCCGCCTGAGCATGGCCTGGACCCAGCAACTGAACAACGCCGACCGCGCCGGCCGCTACCGCAGCGACGGCCTCGACCTGGCACTTATCCAGCCGCTGATGCGGGGTGCCGGCTGGGACGCCACCACCGCGCCGTTGCGCCTGTCACGCTTGTCGGAGCAGGCCAACCGCCTGAACCTCAAGGCCACCGTGGCGCAGACCATCAGCCAGATCATCGCCACCTACCGCGAACTGCTGCGCGCCCAGGAGCAATTGAGCATCGTCCAGGATGCGCTCAAACGTTCCGGCACCTTGCTGGAAGTCAACAAGGCCTTGATCAGTGCCGGGCGCATGGCCGAGTTCGAAATCGTGCAGACCGAGGCCGACATCGCCACCCAGCAGCTCGGCGTGGAAGAAGCCCAGAACCAACTCGATACCAGCCGCCTGGCGCTGCTGCGCCTGCTGGCCCTGGACCTGTCGACGCCAATCCGCGCCAGCGAGGCCCTGGAGGCCAGGCCGATGACCATCGACAAGCGTCAGGCCTTCAACCTGGCGCAGACCCAGCAACCGGAATACCTCGCCGCCCTGCTCGGCAGCCAGCAGGCCGACCTCAACCTGGTGATCGCCAAGGATTCCGGGCGCTGGCAAGTCGACCTGGTGGCCGGGGCCAACCAGCTTCGCGATGCCTACAATAACGACAACGGCAGCAGCAATAACCGCTCGTGGAACAGCTATGCCGGGGTGCAGGTGCAAATCCCGATCGGCGACATCAGCACCCGCCAGGCCGAAGTGCGCGCACGGGTCAATGTGGAAGATCAGGAGATCCGCATCACCGACGCGCGCCAGGAACTGGAACGCAGCGTCAATGACGTGGTGCGCGACCTCGGCACGCGTTGGCGCCAATATGAAATCGCCCAACGTGCGGTGGAACTGTCGCGGCGCAAGATCGAGATCGAGCGGGAAAAACTCAGCGCCGGGCGCTCCACCAACTTCCAGGTACTGAGTTTCGAGACCGACCTGCGCAACGCCGAAAATTCGCGGCTCAATGCGCTGATCGCTTATTTGAACGCCCAGACCCAGCTCGACTTGACGCTGGGCATGACGCTGGAAAGTTGGGAAATCGCCCTCAATGACTACTAACAAAAAATACCTGCTGGGTGCCTTGCTCGTCGTGCTGTTGGCGGGCACCGGCATTGCCCTGCGCAGCCCGGCGACCGGCCAGGCCACCGCGACCACGCAATGGCTGGCCGTCAAGCCTGACCCGCTGGTGCACCAGATCGGCCTGGTGGGCAAGATCGAACCCGACACCACCCTCATCCTCACGGCGCCGTTCGACGGCAACGTGCTGGCCAATCTGGTGGAGCAAGGCCAGCGCGTCGAGGCTGGCCAGGTGCTGCTGCGCATGGACCCGTCCACCCTCGAAGTGCAACTGCGCGATGCGCTGTCCGTCCTGCTCAAGGCTCGTCGCACCGTGCAGGAAATGCAGGACTGGAACAGCAGCCCCGCCGTCAGCCGCGCGCGCCGCAGCCTGCGCACCGCCGAAATGACCGCCGGCAACACCCAGCGCAAACTCACCGAGAGCGAAAACCTGTTCAAGCGCGGCATCATCCCGCGCAATGAACTGGACGATCTCAAGCAACAGACCCAGCAACAGCAACTCGACCTCGCCTCCGCCCGCAGCGAACTGCAGCAAGCGCTGGATCAAGGCCAAGGCGAATACCGGCAGATCGCCGATATGGAACTGACCAACGCCACGGTGAAATACGACGCCCTGCACACGCTGCTGGAGGGCAAGGAAGTCAAGGCGCCGTTCTCCGGCATCGTGGTGCCCGCGCCCGGCAGCAACAGCTCGCCCCAAGGCGCCGGCAACACCAATGCACCGGTGCAGGCCGGCAGCAAAGTCAGCCAGGGCCAGGTGCTGTTTGGCCTGGCGAACATCGAGCGATTGAAAATCGTCGCCAAAGTGTCGGAGCTGGACATCAACCAGTTGCACCAGGGCCAGGCGGTGGAAGTGATGGGCGATGGCTTCGACGGTGAACGGCTGACCGGGTCCGTGAGCGTGGTCAGTGGCTTGGCGATAGCCAGCGACAGCCAGGGCAGCGCGCAATTTCCGGTGACCTTGTCGATACCCAAGCTGACGCCGCAGCAATTGCAGCGGGTGCGGCTGGGGATGAGTGCGCGGTTGACCATTGTCACGTACAACAATGAGCAGGCGATTGTAGTGCCGAGCCAGGCGATCCAGGCGGACAAAACGGTCGAATACCGCGAGGCGATGGATAAGCCAGTGGAACGGGTGAAGGTCACCACCGGGCAGTCGACCGCGCAGGGGGTGGAAGTGTTTGGGCTGAAGCCTGGCTTCGTGAAGATTGGCGGCTGAAATGCTGATTAACTGTGGGAGCTGGCTTGTCGGATCCCACAGAAAAGCAGAGCACAGAATACTGACGGCCGAACTCGGACTAATTGTGGGAGCGGGCTTGCTCGCGAATGCGGAGGGTCAGTGACAGATGAATTGACTGACAAACCGCATTCGCGGGCAAGCCCGCTCCCACATTTGGAATGGAGGGTGTCAGGTAGATTTGGGTTGCCTGAGAGGCCGCTATCGCAGGCAAGCCAGCTCCCACATTAGTTTTTTGTCAGCTTCACCGCCAACGCCTTGGCTTGAATCGCCACATCGGTCACCGCCGTACTCTCCCACCACATCCCCCGCAACGGCGGCCCCATGGCAAACAGGCGCGGGCTGACATTGCCCTCAGCATCCACCACCGCCCCCGACACATCCGCCGCAATCCCCAACGCCAACGGCCCCGGCCGGATCAACCCACGCTTGAGCAACTGCTGCGGCAACGGCCTGGCCACGCGGCGCCAGTCGTATTCGATACCGCTGGAATTGATCAGCGCCGCGCCCGACACCTGCGTCACCGCCTGCTCACCACGACGCCGCAAGCGAATAGTCACGCCAGCGTCCGACGCCACCAACCCCTTGAACGACGCCGCCTGAATCCGCAACCTGCCATCGGCCTGCAACCGCGCCACCAACTGCGCACTCAACGGCGGCGAACGGTGATGATGGCTCTCCCACCACGGCCGTACATGACGCACGAACTGGCGCTTCTCGCGCTCGTCGGCCTGGCTCCACAGGCGGCCGATGTGCGCGCGCACGGTGTCCAGCGGCGCCTGCCAATCGATGCACTGGGCCTGTGCGATCCGGCATTGGCGGCGCACCTCGCGCAGCAGTTGCCGTGGGCTGCGCAGGCTGTGGTCGGCGGCGAGAAAGTCTTCCCAGCTTGGCGGCTGCCGACGCACATGCGGCAACAGACCGTGTCGCGAGAAAATCTCGATGGGCCCACGATGGCCCGCCTGCTCCAGCGACACCACGGCATCGACCATGGTCAGCCCGGAACCGATGATCAGCACCGTCGACTGCGGGTCGATGTGAGTCATGGCCTGCACATCCCACGGGTCCACTGCGGCGGCGTTCAAACCGCTGGACTCGGTCTGCGGTGTACGCGCCGCCGGGAACATGCCGGTGGCCAGCACCGCGTAAGTGCCGCGCAGTTGCTGGCCGTTATCGAGGGTGAGCAATGTGGCTGCGTCGTCCACTTGCAGGTCGACCACTTCGCCACGCACATGCTCGACGGTGGATATCGACAGCGCCTTGGCTTCGGCCAGCCGCTGCTGCGCGTACACGCCAAAAATTCCGCGCGGCGGGAACAATTCACTGATCGGCACATGCTGCTGATCCGATTCCGGCCAACCACCGGCGCCGATGTAGTCGGTGAGCCATTGGGTCAGGTCATCGGCGTTGTCCGGGTCGACGCTCATGCGCGCGGCGTTACCGTTCAAGGTGTGGCCCAGCTCAACGGCGCTGTAGGCCTCGCCGCGCCCGAGTTCGGCGCGCGGTTCAATCACCAGGATGTGCCGCTGCCCGGGCTGGCGCAGCAGTTGCACGGCCAACATCGTGCCGCTCAGGCCGCCGCCGATGATCAATACATCAGCGTTGCGGATGGATTCAGTCATGCACGTTCGCCCTTACTGTTTACCCAGATAAATATCATGCAAATCGCCACGCGCCAGCAGCTCAGTTGCACTGCCATTCAACACCACTCGTCCAGTATCCAGCACGTAGCCCTGGGACGCATAGTTGAGCGCGACGTTGATGTTCTGTTCGGCGATCAAAAAGCTCACCTGCTGCTCACGGTTGAGCTGCGCGATGATCTCGAAAATCTCCTGCACAATCATCGGCGCCAACCCCATCGACGGCTCGTCGAGCAGCACCAAGGTCGGGCGAGTCATCAGCGCCCGGCCAATCGCGACCATTTGCTGCTCGCCGCCCGACGTCAGCCCCGCGCGGGTGTGGCGCTTGGTCTTGAGCCGTGGGAACCAGGCGTAGATGCGTTCCAGGTCGTGCTCCATGGCCTTGCGGCTCAGGCGCCGCACAAAGCCGCCGCTGCGCAGGTTGTCCTCCACCGTCAGTTGGCCGAACACATGCCGACCTTCCAGCACATGAACCATGCCCTGGCGCACGCGCCGGCTGGGGTCGATGCCGGCCACATCGCGCCCGGCATACGTAATTACACCCCGGCTGACCTCGGCCCGCTCGGCACGCACCAGCCCCGAAATCGCCTTGAGCGTGGTGCTTTTGCCCGCGCCATTGGCGCCGAGCAAGGCGACGATGGCGCCCTTGGGCACCTTCAAGGACACCCCGGCCACCGCCAGGATCGCGCCGTCGTAGATCACTTCGATGTCGTTGACCGTCAGCAGCGACGGCTGCGCAGTTTCAGCGGCGGCTTGGCTCATGGTTTATTCATCCCCGGTGCAGGTGCGCGGCGTCAGGCCTTTTTCCTTGGCGAAGGCGGCGGACTTTTCATCGATCAACGGGCGCAACAACGCGCGGTCGGCGGCGATCCAGTCGCTGATCAGCGTCCAGTTGGCACCGTCCCACTGCTGCACGCGCGCCGAACCGCCACCTTCGTGGTCGCGGCACGACAGCTTGAGGTTCTGCATCAGGCCCAGGTAGCCCATGTCCTTCAAACGCGCGTCGTCGATATTCAGATGCTCCAGGCCCCAGCGGCCTTCTTCGCCATTGAGTGGCCGTTTGCCGAATTTGGCCTGGCCGGTGCGAATGGCTTCCACCGCCACGGCGGCGTTCACCAGACCTGAGTTGTAGTACACGCTGCCGAAGTTTTTCAGGTCTTTGAGGTCGCTGTGGCCCTTGTCGAGGATGTATTGCTTGAGGCGTTTATGAATCTCGAAGTCGGCGCCGGCCGGGTATGGGGTGAGTGCCAGGTAGCCTTTGGCAGCAGCGCCGGCCGGCAACACGTCTTCGCTGGAACTGGCCCAGATATCGCCGATGATGTGATCGACCGGGAAGCCGAAGCGTGCGGCGGTCTTCACCGCAACCGGCGTCGACACGCCCCAGGTACGCAGGAACACCCAGTCAGGATTGGCCTGGCGCACCTGGCGCCATTGCGCCGACTGCTCGTTGCCGGGATCGGCGACCGGAATCTGGATGTTTTCAAAGCCGTATTTCTCCGCCAGCAGCTTCAACGGGCCGAGAGTTTCCCGCCCGTAGGCCGAGTCGTGATAGACCGTGGCGATCTTCTTGCCCTTGAGCTTGTCGAAACCGCCTTCGCGCTGGGCGATGTAGTTCACCAATGTCGACGCCTCGCTGTAGAAGGTCAGCATCACCGGGAAGTTGTACGGGAACACGGTGCCGTCGGTGGCTTCAGTGCGGCCGTAACCGAGGGTGATCAGCGGGATCTTGTCGACCTCGGCGCGCTCGCTCAGCGCATACGCCGCCGGTGCGCCATTGGGTTGATACACCGCGACCGGCGCGCCATCCAGGCCATTTTTGAAGCGCTCGTAGCACTCGATGCCCTTCTCTGCCGTCCACTCGGTCTCGCATTCCTGCCACACCAGTTTCACGCCATTGATGCCGCCTTCAACCTCGTTGATATAACGCAGGTAGTCGATCATCCCGGCCCACACCTGCACGCCGCTGGAGGCGTAGGCGCCGACGCGGTAAGTGGCCAGGGGAATGAATTGCTGGTCGGGCGAGGCGCTTGCCTGGGGCACAGCACCGGCCAGGGCGGCCAGCGCGAAGGCGGCGCCGACCAGGGAACGTTTCAAGGATGCACGCATGGGAGGTTCTCTTAGGGTCAGAAACGTAGAGGCCACTGACGCAGCCGATCGCGAAGGGTGTGCAACAGGCGAATCAAGCCCTCGGGTTCCTTGATCAGGAACACGATGATCAACACGCCAAAGATGATTTTCTGCAGGTTCTGCAACTGCCCCGCATCCACCGAACCGCCGAACAACGCCTGCCCGGCATGGCTGAGGAAAATCGGCAGCAGGCTGATAAACGCCGCGCCGACAAAGTTACCGGCAATGCTGCCCATGCCGCCGATAATGATGATGAACAGGATCTGGAACGAGCGGTTGATATCGAAGCTGCTGGCGCTGGCCGTGCCCAGGTAGGCGAAGGCCCACAGCGCGCCGGCGATGCCTAAGTAGAACGAGCTGACCGCGAACGCCAGGCGCTTGTAGCGCACCACCGGAATGCCAACCACGGCGGCGGCGGTGTCCATGTCGCGGATCGCCATCCAGTTGCGACCGACCTGGCTGCGCACCAGGTTGACGGCGGTCCAGGTCAACAGCAGCACCGTAATCAAGGTCAGCAGATAGCGGCCAACCGGGGTGTTGAGGTCATGGCCGAACAGCGCCAGTTTCGGCGCAGAAATGGTGCCCGAGGAGCCGTAGTTGTAGAACCAGGGGAATTTGACGAACAGCCACTCGAGGAAAAACTGTGCGGCCAGCGTGGTGACCATCAAATAGAAACCCTTGATCCGCGAGCTGGGCAAGCCGAACAGCAGCCCCACCAACGCACTGATCACGCCGCCGCCGAGCAGCGCCACCGGCAAGCCCAGCTCCGGCAGGCGCAATAAAAACCCATAGGTGGCGAACGCACCAACGGCCATGAAGCCCGCCGCGCCCACCGAGGTTTGCCCGGTGTAGCCGGTCAGCAGGTTCAAGCCCAGCCCGGCCAGGGACAGCACCAGGAAGGGAATCAGGATCGCGTTGAGCCAATAGTCATTGCCCCACAGCGGCACCACGATAAAGGCCAGCGCCAGCAGGCCAATCAGGCCCCAGGGCACGCGCCGCTGGATCAACACCAGCGGCGCGGTTACTTGAGCAACGGGAATCGACATGGTTTCAGACTCGCTCGATGGCGCGCTCGCCGAACAGGCCGGCGGGGCGGATATACAGGAAGGCCAGGGCCAATACGTAAGCAAACCACGGCGTGATGCCGCCGCCGATCAGCGGGCCGATATACACCTCGGCGAGGTTCTCCGCCGCGCCGACAATCAACCCGCCGACGATCGCCCCGCCAATCGAGGTAAAGCCGCCGATGATCAATACCGGCAAGGCCTTGAGCACCACCAGCGACAGCGAAAACTGCACGCCCTGGCGCGCGCCCCACAACAGCCCCGCCACCAGCCCGACCACCCCGGCCACGGCCCAGACGATCTGCCAGATACGGTTGAGGTTGATGCCGATGGACAGCGCCGCCGTGGTGTCATCCGCCACCGCGCGCAGCGACACGCCGATGCGGGTCTTGTTGAACAGCAACGCCAGCACGCTCACCAGCACCACCGCAGCGGCAGCGGCGATCAGGTCGAACTGGCTGAGCATCAGCGGCCCGACAAACAGCGGCACGTCGTCGATACCCAGATCCAGCGCGCGCACCTGCGAGCCCATCAAGCCTTGGGCCAGGCCTTCGATAATGAACGACAGGCCCAAGGTGGCCATGAACAGGGTGATCTGCGAGCGGTTCACCAGCGGGCGCAACACCAGCCGCTCGATCAGCAAGGCGCCGATGATCATCACGATCACCGTCAGCAGCAGTGCCAGGGCAAACGGCACGCCCTGGTCATGCAGGCTGACGAAGGTCAGCGCGGCAAACAGCAGCATCGGACCCTGGGCGAAATTGAACACACCGCTGGCCTTGTAGATCAGCACGAAGCCGATGGCGACCAGCGAGTACAGGGTGCCGGCGAGCAGGCCGCCGAGCAGGGTTTCGAAAAAGAAGGTCATCAGTGTGCGACTCCCAGGTAAGCGGCAATCACCTCGGGGTTGGCCTGCACCTCGGCGGGCGTGCCGTCGCCGACCTTGCGCCCGTAGTCGAGCACCACCACGTGATCGGACAGGCCCATGACCACGCCCATGTCGTGCTCGATCAACACCACGGTGGTGCCGAGGTCGCGGTTTACGTCGGCGACGAAGCGCGCCATGTCCTGTTTTTCTTCGGCGTTCATCCCGGCCATCGGCTCGTCGAGCAGCAACAGGCTCGGGCCTGCGATCAATGCGCGGCCCAACTCCACGCGTTTTTGCAGGCCGTAGGACAAGTTGCCGACCAGTACGTCGCGATCGGCTTGCAGTTCGAGCAATTCAAGGATGGCTTGGCCACGCAGGCGGAAGGCCTCAGCCTCACGCCGGGCGCGCGGTAAGCCGAGGGCCTGTTCGATAAAGGTGGTGCGCATATGCCGCGACAGGCCGGTAAGGATGTTGTCGAGCACGCTCATCTTTTTGAACAGCGCATTGTTCTGGAACGTGCGGCCGATGCCTCGGCGCGCGGCGCCCAGCGGGTCGATGCGCTGGAAGTGCTGTTGCTCAAACACGATCTCGCCGGCGTCAAAGCGATACACGCCGTTGAGTACATTGAGTAACGAACTCTTCCCCGCGCCATTGGGCCCGATCAACGCGCAGATTTCGCCGCGCTGCACCTCGAACGACAACGCATTGATGGCCTTGACGCCTTTGAACGACAGCGAGATATCCCGCACTTGGAGAATGGCCTGGCTCATGCGATGTCCCGTTTGAATTCGGCCAGCCATACCGGCTCGGCGCTGGATTTGAGCGGTTGCCAGATAGAGGACAGGCGCTGGAAACCGAGCAGCCTGCGCACGCGATTTTTCAGCAACCGGCGCAGGCCGCTTTGCGGGTGGGCGATGGCCCAGTCGCACAAGCGTCGGCGCCAAGTGCCGTGGAGCGCGAGGCGGCTTTCGATATCATCGGCCAGGTGCTGTAAACGCTCGGGCGACAGCAGCAGGCCGGTCGGTGCGACTTCACTGCGATCACGCCGCGCCGAAGCCAGGCTTTCCGGGAATGCCAGGCCGTGGCCGCTGTTCAGCCATTGCTCCAGCACCACCGCCAGCCCGCCTTGCCAATGGGTGCCCTCCTCGCTCCACAACACGGTTTCGCCGCTCGGTTGCCACCAACGCTGCAGGTGCTGCGCCGGGTCAATGGGGCCGAGCAATTGGGCAAAATCCACCAGGTTGGCGGACTGCCAGTGCCGCACCTGCTGGCGGCCCTGGGCGTAAGAATGGCTGGGGCGAATGCGCCACAGCTGTTGGTACAGAACTTCGGGTTCCAGGTCATCGGCCAGGGTCAACACCTGCCCACCGACGGACTGGGCAGCCAAGGCCAGCAGCAACAGGTTGGGCTCGAAGGCGCCGCTGAGGGCCAGCCGCGATTGCTCGCCGAAACCTTGCTGGCGCAACCCATCGGCCAGGCGCTCGACATCGCGCAAGGCGTCGATCCAGCGCCAGGCATACCACTGGCCCTGGCGCTTGTGGCGCAGGGCGGTGTGCAACGGGGTGATCTGCGCCCAGTGGTGCAATTGTTCAAAGGCCTTGGGCAGGTTGCCGAGCAGCTCGGCAGGCCATTCCAGGGCCAGCGGGCGTTTGAGTTCGTGCACGCTCATAGGGGTAATGCTCCTATTCAAGTGATGTGCGTGCGGTGGTCCGCTGGCTGAGTAATTTGGATCAACACCGTTCTACTGTGGGAGCTGGCTTGCCAGCTCCCACATTGACCGAGGTGTTTCAGTTAGAGGGTGGTGGCTTTGAGATCGCGGTAACCGGCGCCCGGGTGGTTCGCCCCCAATCGCGCTCCATCGCCAAACAACTTCTCGCGCAAGGTGCCCTGGGCGTATTCGGTTTTGTACACGCCACGCTTTTGCAGCTCCGGCACCAGCAGGTCCACGGCGTCGATAAAGGTTTCATGGGTCAGTGCATAGGCGAGGTTGAAGCCGTCCACGTCGGTCTCTTCGACCCATTCCTGCAGCAGGTCGGCCACGGTTTCCGGGCCGCCGACAAACAACGGGCCAAAGCCGCCGATGCCGACCCAGTCGGCCAGCTCGTTTGGCGTCCACACTTTGTTCGGGTCCGCCGTGGAGAAGGCTTCCACCGCCGACTGAATCGCATTGGTGTGCACGTGCTTGAGCGGCTCATCCGGCTTGAACTGGCTGAAGTCGATGCCGGTCCAGCCGGAAATCAGCGCCATCGCGCCTTCGTAGCTGACGTAGGATTTGTATTCGTCGAACTTGGCCTTGGCCTTGGCGTCGGTCTCGCCGACGATCACCGTCTGCAAATTGAAAATCAGAATTTTCTTCGGATCACGCCCAGCCTCAGCCGCACGGCGGCGGATGTCGGCGACGGTTTTTTTCAGCAGCACCTTGGACGGCGCCGCCACGAATACGCACTCGGCCTGCTCGGCGGCGAACTGCTTGCCACGGCTGGACGCGCCGGCCTGGTACAGCACGGGTGTGCGCTGCGGCGACGGCTCGCACAGGTGAATGCCGGGCACCTGGAAGTGCTTGCCGACGTGGCGGATCTCGTGGATTTTGCTCGGGTCGCTGAAAATTCGCCGCTCGCGGTCACGCAGTACCGCACCCTCCTCCCAGCTGCCTTCCCAGAGCTTGTAGCAAACCTCCAGGTATTCCTCGGCGTAGTCGTAGCGCGCGTCGTGTTCGGTCTGGGCTTTCTGGCCGAGGTTCTTGGCGCCGCTTTCCAGATACGAGGTGACGATGTTCCAGCCGATACGGCCCTTGGTCAGGTGATCGAGGGTCGACAGGCGGCGGGCAAACGGGTACGGATGCTCGAACGACAACGAGGCCGTCAGGCCGAAACCCAGGTGTTCGGTGACCAGCGCCATCGGCGCGATCAGTGACAGCGGGTCATTGACCGGCACCTGGGCGGCCTGGCGAATCGCCGCGTCGCCGTTGCCGTTGTACACGTCGTAGATGCCCAGCACGTCGGCGATAAACAGGCCGTCGAACTTGCCGCGCTCGAGGATTTTGGCCAGGTCGGTCCAGTATTCCAGGTCTTTGTACTGCCACGAGCGATCACGCGGGTGCGCCCACAGGCCGGGGGATTGGTGGCCGACGCAGTTCATGTCGAAGGCATTCAAGCGGATTTCACGGGACATCAACGCACTCCGTTGAGGTGGTAGTTGCCGACGATCTGGTATTTCCAGCGCAACGGATCATCCAGGCTGGGCAGCAGCGCGGTGCGTTGGCCGGTGAGTTCGAATTCGGCGTTGCTGGCGAAAATCAGCGCTTCGGCGGCAGCGATTTGCGCTTCGGTCACTGCGACCGGGCTTGGATGGGTTTCGGCGCGTTCCAGCAAGGCGGCGGCCACATCGACGCGAATCTGCCAGTCGCCGAAGCGGCTGATCACGTAAGGGTCATCGCTTGTTTCCACTGCGCGACGGGTGCTTTGCAGCAGTTGACGCGCTTGATTCAGTGCAGTCATGGGGCAGGTTCCTCAGTTCCAGGCGTGGCGCGCAGGCTTCACGCCGTTGAGCACGAAGTTGCCGATCAGGTGGTATTTCCAGCGCGCCGGGTCGTGCAAGGTATGGGTGCGCGCATTGCGCCAGAAGCGGTCGAGGTTGTGCTTGGCGGTGACCGAACGCGTGCCGGCCAGTTCGAACAGCTTGCTGCTGACGAGCAAGGCGGTTTCGGCCGACAACACTTTCGCCTGGGCGACCACCAGCGAAGCCTGGGCCACGGTGTCTTCATTCGGCTCGGCCAGGGCACGGTCGACCGCCTTGCCGGCCTTGGCGAGAATGGCTTCGGTGCCGTGCACGCGCCATTGCAGGTCACCGATGGCGGCGATGGTGAAGGGGTCTTGCCAGCCGTGTTCCTGTTGGCTGTCGATCCAGGGCCGCGCCTGGCGCGCGTAGTTTTTTGCCTGTTCCAGCGCGCCAAGGGCGATGCCGGTGTCGACGGCGGCCTGGATGATCTGGGAGATCGGGCCATTCGCGGTAGGCTGGTCAAACGCCAGGTGCGCCGGGATCACCGCGGTGCGCGGCACGGTCACGCCGTCGAGGGTCACGCCGCCGCTGGCGGTGGTGCGCTGACCAAAGCCGTCCCAGCTATCGATCACTGTGAGGCCCGGCGCATTGCGTTCGACGAAGGCAATAAAGGCCTGGCCGTTTTCATTGTTGCCGACCGTAGGCACGATGTGGGCGAACAACGCGCCGGTGCAGTAGAACTTCTCGCCGTTTATTTGCGCGGTGTCGCCGTCAAACCGAATCTGGGTGTCGAAGGTGCCGGCGTTTTTGCTCTTGGCTTCGGAAAAGGCATTGCCGAAACGGTAGCCCGCCAAGACCTTGCCGAAGTAATGGCGCTTTTGTTCCTCGCTGGCGGTTTGCAGGAGGATGTCGATAACACCCAGGTGGTTCTGTGGGATTTGCCCCAGTGAAGGGTCGGCGGCGGAGATCACTTTGATCACCTCGGCCACCGTCACATAGGACACCTCAGCGCCGCCGTAGGCCTTGGGAATGGTGATGCCCCACAGGCCGCTGGCAGAGAACTCTTCGAGCTCGTCCACCGGCAGGCGCCGCTCGCGGTCGCGCACGCTGGCGTCGATGGCGAAGCGGGCAGCCAAACGCGTGGCCACCTCGATGGCTTCGGCATCCGAGCGAATGATATGGGCTGGGTGTTGAGGGTGGGCTGACATGGGCCGACTCCAGGCTCCGATGGGATAACGGAGTGATTGCAGGAGTCGTGCCTGAATGTAATCGGCAATAAAATCAGCGGTTTGCGGCTAAAACCTTGAAACGAGCGCGCTTGCAGACGAGCAAAGTGTCCATCCACTGTTGCCTGGCAGACAGTTAGATCACCACGTTGCGTACAAAGCGCACCGGCACGTCGCCGTCATTGCGATAGCCGTGAACGTGACGGCTGGCGAACATGTAGAACTCACCGGCGGCGACGCGCTTTTCCTCATCGCCGACCAAAAGCGTGAGGCAGCCTTCGAACACAAACAGCTGCACGCTCCAGCCGTCCGGGTCGGGGTCGGGGTTGTAGCGATCGCCTGGTTCCAGGTGCATCTCCCACAACTCGACCTCACGCCGCGCCGTGGCCTTGGCCAGCAGCACGGCTTTACTGCCGGGGATTTCACCGGCCCAGGCCAACTCGTTGATGCGGCTGTGGTCGCCGGCATCCGGGGCCTGGATCAGGTCGCTGAAGGCCACGTCCAAGGCTTCGGCCACGCGATCCAGGGTCGACAAACTGACATTCTTCTCGCCCGCCTCGATAGCCACCAGCATGCGCCGGCTGACCCCGGACTTTTCCGATAGCGCGGTCTGGCTCAGGTCGGCAGCATGCCGCAAACGACGCACATTCTGGCTGACGTGTTGCAGGACCGAAGCGCGTTGTGGATTTTCTTTGTGCACTATATTGCTCATAAGGTAGGTGTGCGCAGTATACTGCCCAGCGTGCGGCGCATTGTGCGGTCCGTGCCTTTCCCTTGCAAGACCGAGCCGCCATGACTGCCCCGAACGCTTCTTCACGTTTCAACCGTTTCAGCAAAGCCGAATGCATCCTGGTGGTGATCACCATGATCTGGGGCGGCACCTTTTTGCTGGTGCAGCATGCGATGACCGTCAGCGGGCCGATGTTTTTCGTGGGCCTGCGGTTTGCGGCGGCGGCCATCGTGGTCGGGTTCTTTTCGTTGCGCACCCTGCGCGACCTGACCTGGTTTGAATTGAAAGCCGGTGCCTTCATTGGCACCTCGATCATGTTCGGCTATGGCATGCAGACCATTGGCTTGCAGACGATTCCGAGCAGCCAGTCGGCGTTTATCACGGCGCTGTATGTACCCTTTGTACCGCTGTTGCAGTGGTTGGTACTCGGTCGGCGCCCGGCGCTGATGCCGGCCATCGGCATCATGCTGGCGTTTACCGGGTTGATGTTGCTCACCGGCCCGGCCGGCGCCTCGCTGAACTTCAGCCCCGGCGAAATCGCCACGCTGATCTGTGCGGTCGCGGTGGCCGCCGAAATCATTCTGATCAGCGCGTTTGCCGGGCAGGTGGATGTGCGCCGGGTGACGGTGGTGCAGTTGGCCACGGCGTCGCTGCTGTCGTTTCTGATGGTGGTGCCAATGGGTGAGGCCTTGCCGGGGTTCTCCTGGCTGCTGGTGTTCAGTGCGGTAGGCCTGGGCTTGACCAGCGCGGTGATCCAGGTCGCGATGAACTGGGCGCAGCAAAGTGTCTCGCCGACACGTGCCACCTTGATCTACGCCGGTGAGCCAGTCTGGGCCGGCGTGATCGGGCGGATCGCCGGGGAACGCTTCCCGCCGATTGCGATGGTGGGCGCGGCGTTGATTGTGGCGGCGGTGATTGTCAGTGAGTTGAAGACCAAGGGGCAGAAGGCCATCGAACTGCAAGATGAAAGGGAACAGGAACAGCAGGGGTAAGGTCTGACGGTTTGTGGTGGCTGTCGGATCGCCATCGCGGGCAAGCCCGGCTCCCACAGGGGGCGGTGGTGCCAGGTGGACAGGGACCCGCTGAAACAATGCGAAACAGGGGTTTTCAGCCTACTTTGTAGGATCCTGCCACATCTTGCCGTTTGGTGATCGAGAAAGCGGCACGTATGATGCATCCCAAACTCCCGCAGATTAGAAGCCTATGTCCCTGATAGTTCTACTGCTTCTGCCTTTTATTGGCAGCTGTCTGGCGGCCTTGCTGCCGCACAATGCACGTAACACCGAATCCCTGTTGGCTGGCCTTGTGGCCCTGGTCGGCACCATTCAAGTCGCCCTGTTGTACCCCCAGATCGCCCATGGTGGCGTGATCCGCGAAGAATTCATGTGGTTGCCCAGCCTTGGGCTGAACTTCGTGTTGCGCATGGATGGGTTCGCCTGGCTGTTCTCGATGCTGGTGCTGGGCATCGGCTCGCTGGTGTCGCTGTATGCGCGCTATTACATGTCGCCGGACGATCCGGTACCGCGTTTCTTCGCGTTTTTCCTGGCCTTTATGGGCGCCATGCTCGGGCTGGTGATTTCCGGCAACCTGATCCAGATCGTGTTCTTCTGGGAACTGACCAGCCTGTTCTCGTTCCTGTTGATCGGCTATTGGCACCACCGCGCCGATGCCAGGCGCGGTGCCTATATGGCGCTGATGGTCACCGGTGCGGGCGGTTTGTGCCTGCTGGCGGGCGTGATGCTGCTGGGGCATATCGTCGGCAGCTATGACCTGGACCAGGTGCTGGCGGCGGGCGATCAGATTCGCGCGCATTCGCTGTACCCGGTCATGCTGGCCCTGGTGCTGATCGGCGCCTTGAGCAAAAGCGCACAATTCCCCTTCCACTTCTGGCTACCCCACGCGATGGCGGCACCCACGCCGGTGTCGGCGTACCTGCATTCGGCGACGATGGTGAAGGCCGGCGTGTTCCTGCTGGCCCGCCTGTGGCCGTCACTGTCCGGCAGCGAAGAATGGTTCTGGATCGTCGGCGGTGCCGGCGCCATCACCCTCCTCCTCGGCGCTTACTGCGCCATGTTCCAAAATGATCTCAAAGGCCTGCTGGCCTACTCCACCATCAGCCACCTCGGGCTGATCACCCTGTTGCTGGGCCTCAACAGCCCGCTGGCTGCCGTCGCTGCGGTGTTCCATATTCTCAACCACGCCACCTTCAAAGCCTCGCTGTTCATGGCCGCGGGCATCATCGACCACGAAAGCGGCACCCGCGATATTCGCAAGCTCAGCGGCCTGGTGCGGCTGATCCCGTTTACCGCGACCCTGGCGATGGTGGCCAGTGCGTCGATGGCTGGCGTGCCGTTGCTCAATGGCTTCCTGTCCAAAGAGATGTTCTTCGCCGAAACCGTATTCATTACCTCGACCGCCTGGGTGGAAATCGCCCTGCCGGCGATTGCGACCATCGCCGGCACCTTCAGTGTCGCCTACGCGTTGCGCTTCACGGTCGATGTGTTCTTCGGCCCGCCCGCCACCGACCTGCCGCACACACCGCACGAACCACCGCGCTGGATGCGTGCGCCGGTTGAGTTGCTGGTGTTCACCTGCCTGCTGGTGGGCATCTTCCCGGCCCAGGTGGTCGGTTCGATCCTCGCCGCCGCCGCGCTGCCGGTGGTGGGTGGCGTGCTGCCCGAGTACAGCCTGGCGATCTGGCACGGCTGGAACGCGCCGATGATCATGAGCCTGGTGGCCATGTCCGGCGGTGTGATGCTCTACCTGATGCTGCGCAAACAACTCAAGCGCGGCCGCTTCAAATACCCGCCGATCATCAGCTACTTCAACGGCAAGCGCATGTTCGAGCGCAGCCTGGTGGTGATGATGCGCGGTGTGCGCAGGATCGAGAAACGCATCAGCACCAAGCGCCTGCAAACCCAGCTGTTCCTGCTGGTGCTGGCGGCAGTGATTGCAGGCTTGATCCCAATGCTCAACAGCGGCCTCAGCTGGGGCGACCGGCCAAAAATCCCGGGGTCGATTGTGTTTGTGACCCTGTGGCTGCTGGCAATCGCCTGTGCCCTCGGCGCCGCCTGGCAAGCCAAGTATCACCGGCTGGCAGCCCTGACCATGGTCAGCGTATGCGGCCTGATGACCTGCATTACGTTCGTGTGGTTCTCGGCCCCGGACCTGGCGTTGACGCAGTTGGTGGTCGAAGTGGTGACCACCGTGCTGATCCTGCTGGGCCTGCGCTGGCTGCCACGGCGGATCGAAGAAGTCTCGCCACTGCCCAGCTCGCTGCGCAAGGCGCGCATTCGCCGCCTGCGTGACTTCCTGCTGTCCACCGTGGTCGGCGGCGGCATGGCGTTGCTGTCCTACGCGATGCTGACGCGCCAGACACCCAACGACATTTCCTCGTTCTACTTGAGCCGCGCACTGCCCGAAGGCGGCGGCAGCAATGTGGTCAATGTGATGCTGGTGGACTTCCGGGGCTTCGACACCCTCGGCGAAATCACCGTGCTTGGCGCCGTGGCCTTGACCGTGTACGCCCTGCTGCGCCGCTTCCGCCCATCAAAAGAAAGCATGCAACTGCCTGCACAACAACGCCAACTGGCGCCGGACGTGGCGACTGATCTGGTCAACCCACGCCAGGCCAGCGATACCGCGCTGGGGTTCATGATGGTGCCGGCGGTGCTGGTACGCCTGCTGCTGCCGATTGCGCTGGTGGTGTCGTTCTACCTGTTCATGCGCGGCCACAACCAGCCGGGCGGCGGTTTCGTCGCAGGCCTTGTGATGTCGGTGGCGTTCATCCTGCAATACATGGTGGCAGGCACCCAGTGGGTCGAGGCGCAAATGAGCCTGCGGCCGATGCGCTGGATGGGCTTCGGCCTGCTCTCGGCGACCCTCACCGGGCTTGGCGCGCTGTTTGCCGGTTACCCGTTCCTCACCACCCACACTTGGCATTTCAGCCTGCCGGTGCTCGGCGATATCCATGTCGCCAGCGCGCTGTTCTTCGACGTCGGCGTGTACGCCATGGTCGTTGGTTCCACGCTGCTGATGCTCACCGCCCTCGGTCACCAATCCGTGCGGGCCCACAAACCGAGCAACCAGGCCAAAGCCGTTGCCGCTACGGAAGGAGCCGCCTGATGGAAGAAGTCATCGCAATTGCCATTGGGGTCCTGGCGGCCTCCGGCGTCTGGTTGATCCTGCGGCCACGGACGTTCCAGGTCGTCATGGGCCTGTGCTTGCTGTCGTACGGGGTCAACCTGTTCATTTTCAGCATGGGCAGCCTGTTTATCGGCAAGGAGCCGATCATCAAGGACGGCGTGCCGCAAGACCTGCTCAACTACACCGACCCCCTGCCCCAGGCCCTGGTGCTGACCGCCATCGTGATCAGCTTCGCCATGACGGCGTTGTTCCTGGTGGTGCTGCTGGCCTCCCGAGGCTTGACCGGCACTGACCATGTAGACGGCCGGGAGCCCAAGGAATGACGTGGATGAATCAACTGATCGTCGCGCCGATCCTGCTGCCGTTGCTGACCGCCGCGCTGATGCTGATGCTCGGCGAAAAACGCCGCCCGCTGAAGGCTAAAATCAATCTGTTCTCCAGTGCCATCGGCCTGGGCATCGCCATCCTGCTGCTGTACTTGACCCAGCAAGGCGGCCCCGGCTCGATCGGCGTGTACCTGCCGGGCAACTGGCAGGTGCCGTTCGGCATTGTGCTGGTGGTGGACCCGCTGTCGGCGATGATGCTGGTGCTGACCGGGATCATCGGCGTGAGTGCGCTGCTGTTCGCCATGGCCCGCTGGGACCGCGCCGGCACCAGTTTCCACGCGCTGTTCCAGATCCAGATGATGGGCCTGTACGGCGCCTTCCTCACGGCCGACTTGTTCAACCTGTTTGTGTTCTTCGAAGTGCTGCTGGCGGCGTCCTACGGCTTGATGTTGCATGGCTCGGGCCGCGCGCGGGTGTCGTCGGGGCTGCATTACATCGCGATCAACCTGCTGGCCTCGTCACTGTTCCTGATCGGCGCGGCGATGATCTACGGCGTCACCGGCACGCTGAACTTTGCCGACCTGGCGCTGAAAATCCCCCTGGTGCCGGAGGCTGATCGTGGCCTGTTGCACGCCGGTGCGGCGATCCTGGCGACTGCCTTCCTGGCCAAAGCCGGCATGTGGCCGCTGAACTTCTGGCTGGCGCCCGCCTATTCCTCGGCCAGCGCGCCGGTGGCGGCGATGTTTGCGATCATGACCAAGGTTGGCGTCTACACCGTGCTGCGCCTGTGGACGCTGCTGTTCTCCGGCCAGGCCGGTGCCTCGGCGCTGTTCGGCGGCGACTGGCTGGTGTACGGCGGCATGGCGACGATCATTTGCGCGGCACTGGCGATGGTGGCGGCGCAACGCCTGGAGCGTATGGCGAGCTTGAGCATTTTGGTGTCCGCCGGGATCCTGCTGTCGGCTGTAGGTTTTGCCCAGCCGAGCCTGACCGCCGGTGCGTTGTTCTATCTGGTCAGCTCGACGCTGGCATTGAGCGCGCTGTTCCTGCTGGCTGAACTGATCGAGCGTTCGCGCTCCGCCAATGACCTTCCCTTGGATGAGGAAATCGACGCGCTGCCCAAGGCCATGGAATCGCTGCATCCGCGCCCTGGCGTGAACCTCGACGATGAACAGAAAGCCGTGGTCGGCCAGGTAATTCCCTGGACCATGGCCTTCCTCGGCTTGAGTTTTGTCGCCTGTGCGCTGCTGATTATCGGCATGCCGCCGCTGTCCGGCTTTATCGGCAAGCTCAGCCTGTTGAGCGCATTGGTTAACCCAATGGGCCTGGGCAACGCCGTGGACGAGCCGATCCGCCCGGCCGCCTGGGGCTTGGTGACGTTGCTGATTCTGTCGGGGCTGGCCTCGCTGATCGCCTTCGCCCGCCTGGGCATCCAGCGCTTCTGGACCCCGGAAGAGCGCCCCTCGCCGCTGCTGCGCCGCTACGAGTGCGTGCCGATCTTCTTCCTGCTCGGCCTGAGCATCCTCCTGACGTTCAAGGCCGAGCCGTTGATGCGCTACACCCAGGCCACCGCCGAAAGCCTGAACAACCCGGAACACTATGTGATGGCGGTGATGGCGACGCGCCCGATCCCCAGCCCTGAAGCCAAGGCCGCCGCCCTGGAGGTGCAGCCATGAAGCGTCTGTTGCCTGCTCCGTGGTTGTCGCTGGCGTTGTGGCTGTTGTGGCTGGTGTTGAACCTGTCGGTCAGCCCCGGCAACCTGCTGCTGGGCGCGCTGATGGGTTTTCTCGCCCCGTTGCTGATGGCGCCGTTGCGCCCGTTGCCGATCCGCATCCGCCGCCCCGGCGTGATCATCCGCCTGTTCCTGCTGGTGGGCCGTGACGTGATCATCTCCAACCTGCACGTGGCCTGGGGCGTGCTGACCTGCGGTTCGCGGCCACCGCGCTCGCGCTTTATCAAAGTCCCGTTGGACCTGCGCGACGCCAACGGCCTGGCCGTGCTGTCGATGATCACCAGTGTCACCCCCGGCACCGTCTGGTCGGAACTGGCGCTGGACCGCAGTATTCTGCTGATCCACGTCTTCGACCTGGATGACGAAGCGCAGTTTATCCAGCACTTCAAACACGCCTATGAACGGCCCCTGATGGAGATCTTCGAATGAGCGCCCTGCTCTCCAATGCGATCCTGGTCAGCCTGTTCCTGTTCTCCCTGGCCATGGTGCTGACCCTGCTGCGCCTGTTCAAAGGCCCGTCGGCCCAGGACCGGGTTCTGGCGCTGGACTACCTGTACATCCTGGCGATGCTGATGATGCTGGTGCTTGGCATTCGTTACGCGAGTGACACCTACTTTGAAGCAGCGCTGCTGATTGCACTGTTTGGCTTTGTCGGGTCGTTCGCCCTGGCGAAATTCCTGCTGCGTGGCGAGGTGATTGAATGATGCCGTTATGGGTTGAAGTGAGCGTGGCCGTGCTGCTGGTGCTGAGCAGCCTGTTTGCACTGATCGGCGCGATTGGCTTGTTGCGCATGAAGGACTTCTTCCAGCGCATGCACCCACCGGCGCTGGCCTCGACGTTGGGCGCGTGGTGCGTGGCGTTGGCGTCGATTATCTACTTTTCGGTGCTCAAATCCGCGCCGGTGCTGCACGGGTGGTTGATTCCGATTTTGTTGGCGATCACGGTGCCGGTGACCACGCTGCTGCTGGCTCGCACCGCACTGTTCCGCAAGCGCATGGCCGGGGACGATGTGCCGGCTGAGGTCAGTAGCCGCCGCTGATCGACCAGGCGCACAGGATATAAAAATGTGGGAGCAGTTGGTTTTGTATCAGGCAAACGAGCGGATATGCGCCGCCAGCTCTGCCAACTCTCCATCATCCGCCCGCACACAATCGTGGGACGAGATGTAGCCCTCATACGCTTCAAAGAACTTATCCACCTTGGAGCTGATTGGCTTGAACGCACTGTCCTGCCCTGTGCCGTGCATGGGAAACAGCTTCGCGTGCAGGTGATCCACGCCGTACCCTTCCAGCATCATCCCCGTGCGCGCCACATCCGCAAACGCCCGGTCGATCAGCAACGCGGTTTTCTTGGTGGCGACAACAAGGTCAGCCAGCACCTTATCCGACTGCGCAAATGCATAGCTGCCGTAATGCTGCTTGGGGATCACCACGCTGAAACCCGGCGTGTTGGGGAAGATCGACAGGAACGCCATATGGTGTTCGTCCTCCCACAGAATGTGGGCTGGAGAGGTCTTTCGGACAATGCTGCAAAAAATACAATCCATTCAAATCACCGCCCGTTTCATCATGAGTTTGGTCGTGGCGAATATCTAAAGCCATGATTGGGCGAGCGTCAAAACAAAACAGAACTTTCTGAAAGGTCTCACGAAATTGAGATCAGAAAACCGCACGTTTATATTGAATGGCTTAATCGTCCCAGGACAGGCTGGAGGCCAGGATGGATACAAACATCATTGTTATCGGCGGAGAGTCCGACGCGGAGATGACACGTATGACGTGTATCGACAAACACATCGTCGCGTCATCAGGCAAAGCACGTCCGAATGTTCTCTATATCTCCACTGCCAATGGCGATGACCGAACTAAAATCTCCAACTTCATCACCAAATATCAAAGCGCAGGCTGCACCGTCACCACGCTGACGTTTTTCATTGCGCCCTTCCCCGGCACTGACCGGGTTTCATCGCTGATTGAACAGGCCGACATCATTTATGTGGCGGGCGGAAATACGCGCGCCATGCTGGCTACGTGGCGCGAGTTCGGCATGACCGGGCTTCTGAAAGCGGCAGCGAAAAACGGCACAGTGCTCTGTGGTGTCAGTGCCGGGGCCATTTGCTGGTTTGATTATGGGCACTCTGATTCAGGGGGAGCGTTTGCCCTGGTCGCAGGCCTCGGCTTGCTTTCCGGCGCCCTGTGTCCGCATTTCTGCTCAGAGGTAGGAAGGGAAGCATCGTTTGTCGAGCTGGTGCGTCTCCAGGGTATACAGCCTGCCTACGCGGTAGATGATGGCGTTGCTCTGCATTTCAAAAATGACCAATACCACAGGCTGATCCGCAACGAAGCGCAAAGTGGCGCTTATGAGGTCAGTGCCTCACCGCCGTATCTGAAGCCAATGTGAACGCTGAACTCGGTCAAATTGTGGGAGCGGGCTTGCTCGCGAATGCGGTGAGCCTGATCGTTCCCACGCTCTGCGTGGGAACGATCGCCCCGAACCCGTCGGGGCGTTTTCATTCAGCGTTTACCGATCAAGCCTGATCAGCCAAGCGCCACGTCGTCCCGCCCTTGCCGTCTTCCAACACCACACCCATCGCGGTCAGTTGGTCACGGATACGGTCGGACTCCGCCCAGTCTTTATTGGTACGAGCCGCCAGACGCGCCTGAATCAGCGCATCCACCTCAGCCGCATCCACACGCCCTTCGGCGCCGGCTTGCAGGAAGTCATCGGCTTCCATCTGCAGCACACCCAGCACGCTGGCCAGCTCTTTCAAGCGTGCCGCAAGCCCGGCCGCTGCGTCGAGATCAGTCTCGCGCAGGCGGTTGATCTCACGCACCATTTCGAACAGCACCGCGCAGGCTTCCGGCGTGCCGAAGTCGTCGTTCATCACTTCGGTAAAGCGTGCAACGAACGCTTCACCGCCGGCAGGCGCCACGGCCGGCAGGCCTTTCAACGCGTGGTAGAAACGCTCCAGGGCACCCTTGGCGTCCTTGAGGTTGTCTTCCGAGTAGTTGATGGCGCTGCGGTAGTGGCTCGATACCAACAGGTACCGCACCACTTCCGGATGGTACTTTTCCAGCACGTCGCGGATGGTGAAGAAGTTGTTCAAGGACTTGGACATCTTCTCGCCATTGATGCGAATCATGCCGCAGTGCATCCAGGCGTTGGCGTAGGTCTTGCCGGTGGCCGCTTCGCTCTGGGCGATTTCGTTCTCGTGGTGCGGGAACTCGAGGTCGCTGCCGCCGCCATGAATGTCGAAGGTGTCACCCAGGCAGCAGGTGGACATCACCGAGCATTCGATGTGCCAGCCCGGACGGCCCGCGCCCCACGGCGACTCCCAGCTCGGCTCGCCGGGCTTGGTGCCTTTCCACAGCACGAAGTCCAGCGGGTCTTGCTTGGCTTCGTCGACTTCGATGCGTGCGCCGATGCGCAGGTCTTCGATTTTCTTGCGCGACAGCTTGCCGTAGCCCATGAACTTGGCGACGCGGTAGTACACGTCGCCATTGCCCGGGGCGTAGGCGTAACCCTTGTCGATCAGGGTCTGGATCATCGCGTGCATGCCAGGGATGTGATCCGTGGCACGCGGCTCCATGTCCGGCTTGAGGATATTGAGGCGGGCCTCGTCCTCGTGCATGGCGGCAATCATGCGCTCGGTCAGCGCGTCGAACGACTCGCCGTTTTCGTTGGCGCGGTTGATGATCTTGTCGTCGATGTCGGTGATGTTGCGCACATAGGTCAAGTCATAGCCGCTGAAACGCAACCAGCGGGTCACCAGGTCGAAGGCAACCATGCTGCGGCCGTGGCCGATGTGGCAGTAGTCGTACACGGTCATGCCGCACACGTACATGCGCACCTTGTTGCCATCGAGCGGCTTGAAGACTTCTTTGGTCTTGCTGAGTGTGTTGTAGATCGTTAGCACAACGGCTTCCTTAGAGAATCACTGGCCCCACGAATCACGCAAGGTCACGGTACGGTTGAATACCGGATGACCTGGTTTCGAGTCCTTGATATCCGCGCAGAAGTAACCTTCGCGCTCGAACTGGAAACGGTCTTCCGGCTGTGCGTCGCCAAGCGATGGCTCGGCACGACAACCGGTGAGAACTTGCAGCGAGTCAGGGTTGATGTTGTCCAGGAAGCTGGCGCTGTCTTCCGCCTTCTCAGGGTTCGGCGAACGGAACAGACGATCGTACAGGCGCACTTCGCACTCGATGCTGGCAGCGGCCGGTACCCAGTGAATCACGCCCTTGACCTTACGGCCTTCAGGGTTCTTGCCCAGGGTTTCCGGGTCGTAGGAGCAACGCAGTTCGACGATGTTGCCATCGGCGTCCTTGATCGCTTCGTCGGCACGGATCACGTAGCTGCCGCGCAGGCGCACTTCGCCATTCGGCTCCAGGCGCTTGTAGCCCTTCGGCGGCTCTTCCATGAAGTCATCACGATCGATGTAGATTTCCCGCGCGAACGGCAGCTTGCGCACGCCCAGCTCTTCTTTCTGCGGGTGACGCGGCAGTTCGAGGTTGTCGACCTTGTCTTCCGGGTAGTTGGTGATCACGACTTTCAACGGGCGCAGCACGCACATGGCGCGCGGGGCGTTGGCGTCGAGGTCCTGGCGGATACTGAACTCGAGCATGCCGTAGTCGACCACGCCGTCGGAACGGTTGGTGCCGACCATCTCGCAGAAGTTACGGATCGACGCCGGGGTGTAGCCGCGACGGCGGAAGCCCGACAGCGTCGACATGCGTGGGTCATCCCAGCCGTGCACATGTTTCTCGTCAACAAGCTGCTTGAGCTTGCGCTTGCTGGTGATGGTGTAGTTCAGGTTCAGGCGGCTGAATTCGTACTGACGCGGGTGCGCCGGCACTGGCAGGCTATCGAGGAACCATTCGTACAGTGGACGGTGGCTTTCGAACTCCAGGGTGCAGATGGAGTGCGTGATGCCTTCGATGGCGTCCGACTGACCGTGGGTGAAGTCGTAGTTGGGGTAGATGCACCACTTATCACCGGTCTGGTGGTGGTGGGCATGGCGAATGCGGTACATGATCGGGTCGCGCAGGTTCATGTTCGGCGAGGCCATGTCGATCTTGGCGCGCAGTACGCGGGCGCCATCCGGGAACTCACCGGCGCGCATGCGGTTGAACCAGTCCAGGTTCTCTTCGACCGAACGGTCGCGGAACGGGCTGTTCTTGCCCGGCTCGGTCAGGCTGCCACGGTATTCCTTGGCTTGCTCCGGGGTCAGGTCGTCGACGTAGGCCTTGCCGGCCTTGATCAACTCGACGGCCCAGTCGAACAGCTGGTCGAAATACTTGGACGCGTAGCGCACTTCACCGGACCACTCGAAGCCCAGCCACTTGATGTCGCTTTCGATGGCGTCGATGTATTCCTGGTCTTCCTTGGCCGGGTTGGTGTCGTCGAAACGCAGGTGCGTGACGCCACCGAACTCCTGGGCCAGGCCGAAGTTCACACAGATCGACTTGGCGTGACCGATGTGCAGGTAGCCGTTGGGCTCTGGCGGGAAGCGGGTGACGATCTGCGTGTGCTTGCCCGAATCCAGGTCCGCCTGGATGATCGGGCGCAGGAAATTGACCGGGACGGCAGGTCCGGCCTTGGAATTCGAGGTAGGGTCGACAGTGGGCTTGCTCATAGGATCCTTGAACAGACGAAGTGCTTGGCCAGAAGTGGGGCCGATAAAACAAAGGGCTTATGATAGCCGAAGCTGTCAAGACACTGACAGAGCGCGGCCCAAAACTGCTGGATTAATTGCCCAGGCGGTAAAAAACCACCTCGAAATTCCTGCAGGTCACGCTAAACTGCGCGCCTTGGCTGCTGTTTCGCCAATCCGGTAGCGGCGCCCGGGCGTCCAAACCCACGAATTCCCTGAAAAGAGTAGTGAACATGACTCAAGTCAAACTGACCACCAACCACGGTGACATCGTCATCGAGCTGAACGCCGAGAAAGCGCCGATCACCGTCGCCAACTTCATCGAATACGTGAAGGCTGGCCACTACGACGGCACCGTTTTCCACCGTGTAATCGGTAACTTCATGGTCCAGGGCGGCGGTTTCGAGCCTGGCATGAAAGAAAAGAAAGACAAGCGTCCAAGCATCCAGAACGAAGCGGACAACGGCCTTTCCAACGACAAATACACCGTCGCCATGGCCCGTACCATGGAGCCGCATTCGGCCTCCGCACAGTTCTTCATCAACGTGGCCGACAACGCTTTCCTGAACCACAGCGGCAAGAACGTGCAGGGTTGGGGTTACGCGGTATTCGGTAAAGTCACCGAAGGCCAGGACGTCGTTGACAAGATCAAAGGCGTGCAGACCACCGGTAAAGCCGGTCACCAGGATGTTCCGGTAGAAGACGTTATCGTCGAAAAAGCCGAGATCGTTGGGTGATATTGCTGATTTCAGATTTGCATCTGGAAGAGGGGCGCCCGGATATCACCCGGGCGTTTCTGGATTTGCTCCACGGCCGCGCCCGTGGCGCCCAGGCGTTGTACATTCTGGGGGACTTCTTTGAAGCCTGGATTGGCGACGATGGGATGACACCGTTCCAGCGCTCGATTTGCACAGCATTGCGCGAGCTGAGCGACAGCGGCACCCCGATTTTCATCATGCACGGCAACCGCGATTTCCTGATCGGCAAGGCGTTCTGCAAAGCGGCAGGCGCCACCTTGCTCAAGGACCCGAGTGTCGTGCAGTTTTATGGCGAGCCCGTGCTATTGATGCATGGCGACAGCCTGTGCACCCGCGACGTCGGCTATATGAAGCTGCGACGCATCCTGCGTAACCCGATTGTGTTGTTTGTCCTGCGGCACCTGCCCTTGCGCACGCGGCACAAGCTGGCACGCAAGCTGCGCAGTGAGAGCACTGCCCAAGTGCGCATGAAAGCCAACGACATTGTCGATGTGACGCCCGAGGAAGTACCACGGGTGATGCAGCAGTTTGGCGTGCGCACGTTAGTCCACGGCCATACGCACCGCCCCGCCATTCATAAGTTGCAGATTGGCGACCAGGCGGCCAAGCGCATTGTGCTGGGGGATTGGGACAAGCAGGGTTGGGCGTTGCAGGTGGATGAGCAAGGGTTTGCGTTGGCGGCGTTTGACTTCGTCAATCCGCAGCTGGCGTTGC
The DNA here is from genome assembly GCF_022662395.1 of Pseudomonas sp. MONT-RG-20F-20-E-7-02. Lineage (NCBI taxonomy): Bacteria > Pseudomonadati > Pseudomonadota > Gammaproteobacteria > Pseudomonadales > Pseudomonadaceae > Pseudomonas > Pseudomonas sp. MONT-RG-20F-20-E-7-02. The sequence goes on along the minus strand of NZ_JAKNQN010000001.1, from coordinate 975,701 downwards.
CTGGCGCTTGAACCAGATCGTTCCCACGCTCTGCGTGGGAATGCCGCTTTGGACGCTCGGCGTCCGCTTTTGAAGGTCGTGACGCAGAGCGTCACAGGAGGCGTTCCCACGCGGAGCGTGGGAACGATCCTCAACTTCGGCTCAGTGCCCCGAAGCCTCCGGCCCGGCCTTCGCCGCAAATGGCGGTTTGGCCAGCCACACAATCACGATCAAGCCCATGAACATCCATCCCAGCAACGTGAAGTAATCCACGGTGGACATCATGTAAGCCTGGCTGGTGAGGATCTGGTCCAATTGCGCATAGGCCTTGTGCCCTGCCCCGCCAAGCGCCTGCAACGCGTCGCGGGTTGCCGAGTCGTAGGTGGTCATGTTCTCGCTCATGTAGGCATGGTGCTGGTCGGCGCGGCGAATCCAGATCCACGTGGTCAGCGAGGCCGCAAAGCTGCCGCCCAAGGTCCGCAGGAACGTGGCAAGGCCTGCGCCATCGGCGATTTGCGCCGGCGGCAGGTCGGACATCAGGATGCTCAAGGTCGGCATGAAGAACAGCGCCACGCCGATACCCATGAACAGCTGCACCAGGGCGATGTGGGTGAAGTCGACCTCATTGGTGAAGCCGGCGCGCATAAAGCAGCTCAGGCCAATCGCCAAAAATGCCAGGCCCGCCAGCAAGCGCAGGTCGAACTTGTGCGCGTACTTGCCCACAAACGGCGACATCAGCACCGGCAGAATCCCGATCGGCGCCACCGCCAGGCCTGCCCAAGTGGCGGTGTAGCCCATCTGGGTTTGCAGCCATTGCGGCAGGATCAGGTTGATGCCGAAGAAACCCGCGTAACCCAGGATCAGCACAATGGTGCCGATGCGGAAGTTGCGATAGGCAAACAACCGCAAGTTAACCACCGGATGCTTGTCGGTCAGCTCCCAAATGATGAACACCGCCAGGGCAACCGCCGAAATCACCGCACCAATAATGATGAAGTTGGATTCGAACCAGTCCAGGTCGTTGCCCTTGTCGAGGATGATCTGCAAGGCACCGACACCGACGATCAAGCTCAGCAGGCCGACGTAATCCATCGGCTGGTAACTGGTGACCACCGGGCGTTTTTTCAGCTGCGAACGCACCACCATCACCGCAAAGATGCCGATGGGCACGTTAATGAAGAAGATCCACGGCCAGCTGTAGCTGTCGGTGATCCAGCCGCCAAGGATGGGGCCGGCAATCGGCGCCACCACCGTGACCATCGCCAGTAACGCCAGGGCCATGCCGCGCCTGGCCGGTGGGTAAACCGCGATCAGCAAGGTTTGGGTCATCGGGTACAGCGGCCCGGCCACCAGGCCTTGCAACACCCGAAAGCCGATCAGCTCAGGCATCGAGGTAGAGATACCGCACAGGAACGACGCCAACACAAACAGGATGGTCGCCCACAAAAACAGCTTCACCTCGCCAAAGCGCCGGCTCAGCCAGCCGGTCAGCGGCAAGGCAATGGCGTTGCTCACCGCAAACGAGGTGATGACCCAGGTGCCCTGCTCCGAACTCACGCCGAGGTTGCCGGAAATGGTCGGCAACGCCACGTTGGCGATGGTGGTGTCGAGCACCTGCATAAAGGTCGCCAGCGACAGGCCAATAGTGGCCATCAACAAGCTCGGCGGCGTAAAGGACGCGGGGGCGTTAGCACTCATCAGCGTTGCACAGCCTTGGGCGCGGCGAGGCTGTTGTCATGGATCAACTGGGTGATCATGGCGTCGGCTTCGGCCAATTGGCGGTCATACACGTTGGTGGTGAACGAGGCCTTTTGCGGCGCCTGTTGCGCCAGCACCGGGCCGCTCTGGTCGTGCAGGTCCACATTGACCACGGTGCTCAAGCCCACACGCAGCGGGTGCTTGGCCAGTTCGTCGGCGTTGATATGGATACGCACAGGCACCCGTTGCACAATCTTGATCCAGTTACCGGTGGCGTTCTGCGCCGGCAGCAGGGCGAACGCGCTGCCGGTACCGGCGCCCAGGCTGTCAACGGTGCCGCTGAACTTGACGTCACTGCCGTAGATGTCCGACTCGATGTCCACCGGCTGACCAATACGCATATCGCGCAGTTGGGTTTCTTTGAAGTTGGCATCAATCCACAGCTGATCCAGCGGGATCACCGCCATCAACGCCGTGCCCGGCTGCACACGCTGGCCCAGCTGCACGGTGCGCTTGGCCACATAGCCGGTAACCGGTGCGATCAAGGTGCTGCGCGCATTGGTCAAGTAAGCCTGACGCAGTTGCGCGGCGGCGGCCTGTACGTCCGGGTGCGACGAAATCACTGTGTCGTCCACCAGCGCGCTGCTGGTCTTGAACTGTTGCTGCACGTTGGCCAGGGCGTTTTGCGCCGAGGTGAGGTCGTCACGGGCGTGGGACAGCTCTTCCTGGGAAATCGCGCCGCTGGCGGCGAGGTTCTTACGCCGGTTGTAGTTGTCCTGGGCTTTTTGCACGTTGGCTTGCTGCGCCAGTACCTGGGCTTTCATGCCATCAACGTTGCTGTACAAACCCCGCACTTGGCGCACGGTACGCGCCAGGTTGGCCTGGGCACTTTGCAGGCCGACAGCGGCGTCGTTCGGGTCGAAGTTGATCAACACCTGGCCTTCGTGAACCAGGTCGCCATCGTCAGCGCCGATGCTGACCACAGTGCCCGTCACCAGCGGCGTGATTTCCACCACGTTGCCATTCACATAAGCGTCGTCGGTGCTTTCACTGAAGCGCCCGTAAAGCTCATACCAGCCCCATACGCCCAAGGCGCCGAGGATGACAATCAGCGCCAGGCCAATCAGCATGATCTTGCGTTTGCGCGGGTTGGTGTCTTTGGGTTGTTCGTTTGCTTGGGTGTTTTCGGCAGTGGCCATGACAATTACCTCAAATTATTCCGTGCGTGTAGCTGGGGTGGTCGCGGCCACGTTTTTGGCGTCGTACCCGCCACCCAGGGCCTGCATCAATTGAATCGACAGATCGATCTGTGCCGCATTCAGCGTCGCCAGCTGACGCTGGGCCTGCAGCAATTGCTGCTCGATGCTGAGCACATCGAGGTAATTGCCGATCCCCGAGCTGTAGCGTTGCACTCCGGTGTCGTAGGACTGCTGGGCAATGTCCGCGGCGTGTTGCTGCGCCTGGATCTGCCGACCGGTGTCACGCAATTGCGAAAGGGTGTTGCCGATATCGCCCAAGGCTTGCACCAGGGTCTTGTTGTACTGGGCCACGGCCAGGTCGTAATCGGCGTCGCGGGCATCGAGGTCGGCGCGCAAGCGGCCGCCATCGAAGATCGGCAACGAGATCGTCGGCGCAATGCTGAAGAAACGGCTGGCCGAACCAAACATCGCGTCCCCCAGCAACGACTCGGCCCCGGCGCTCGCGCTGAGGTTGAGGTTGGGGTAGAAGCGGGTTTTGCTCGCGGCAATGTTCTTGCTCGCGGCTTCGACGCGCCAGCGTGCGGCGATCAGGTCCGGGCGACGGCCCAGCAACTCGGCCGGCAGCACCGAAGGCACCGCTACCGCACTGGGTTTAAGCACGTTCGGGCGGGTCAGTTCGTTGCCACGGTCCGGGCCTTTGCCGAGTAATACGGCGAGGGCGATCTTGGCGCTTTGCAGCTGTTTCTCCGCATCGATCAATTGCGACTGGGAGCTGGCTTCCAGGCTTTCGGTCTGCTGGTACTGGTACTGGCTGTCGATGCCGGAACTCAGGCGACGCTTGCTCAAGTCGAGCATCTGGCGAGTGCGCTTGAGGTCGTCGGCGGCCAAGTCACGCACGATGTGGGCCTGGCCCAAGTCGCTGTAAGCCTTGGCGACGTTGGCGGCCAAGGTCAGGCGGGCAGCCTGTTGATCGACTTCGGCGGCACGCGCCTGGCCCAAGGCGGCTTCCCAGGCGGCACGCTGGCCACCCCAGAGGTCGAAGTTGTAGTTGAAGCTGGCGCCGATGTTACGCACGGTGGCGTAGGCATCGCCCTCACCACGCGGGTCCTGATCCTTGGCCAGGCGCGAACGGCTCACGCCGGCGCTGGCATCCAGGGTCGGCATGCGTGCAGCGTCGGCGGCATAGGCAGCGGCTTCGGCCTGGTGGGCACGGGCGCTGGCGACTTGCATGTCCGGGCTGTTTTGCAGGGCTTCGTGGATCAGGCCGTCTAATTGTGGGTCGCCAAGGCTTTTCCACCAGTCGGCAGTCGGCCACGCGGCGTTGGACAGCGTCACGCCACTGAGGGATTTACCGGTTTGCAAGGTGTTGGCGTCGAGACGTTGGCCCTGGGTGTCGAGGCCGCTGAAGTTGGCGCAACCGGCCATGCTCATCGCCACCAGCACCAGGCTAAGTGCGCGTGTGTTCATTGATTACCTACCCGCTGGATGACGATGGCGTCACCGGCAGCTACCAGAATTTTCGTGAGGATTTTTTCCAGGGTTTGCAACTCACCGGGCTCCAGGGCGCCGGCCAGTTCATTCATCGACTGCGCACCGATGTGCGGCAGCATGTCTGCCAGGCGCTGGCCGTCTTCAGTGAGTACCAACTGCACTTGGCGCCGGTCCTGCTCGGAACGCTTGCGCGCCAGCAGGCCCTTTTGCTCCAGACGGTCGAGCATGCGCGTCATCGAACCGCTATCCAGCGACAGGTTGCGGCACAGCTCGGCCGGGGTGTCGACGTCAAACTGGGCAATGATGATCAACACCTTGAACTGCGCAGCGGTGACGCCATGCGGTTCCATATGGGTGTCGATAATACGGTCCTTGAGCAGCGCCGCCCGGCCCAGCAACAGGCCGAGGTGGCAGTTGCGAAAGCTGTCAGGGGTGAAGTGGGTCATCGGAAGTCACCTTATTACTGCCTAGGCAGTGAATGTATGACAAGATGTTACTGCTTAGGCAGCGAATGTCAAATGGAATTATTAGCTTGCTTGCTAATTTCGCGACGGAAGGCTTGGCATACAAATAAAAGTGGGAGCTGGCATCTATGGAACTTCCATGGGGAGCCACCGTTCTGCGTGGCGAGCGGGCTTGCCCCGCGTTGGGGCGCGAAGCGGCCCTGAAACCTGCCAGCGCGTTTATTCTGGAGGAACGCATTAGCCGTTCTAGGGCTGCTTCGCAGCCCAACGCGGGGCAAGCCCGCTCGCCACAGCAAGCCAGCTCCCACATTTTTTTACTGCGTAAGCGCTTAGAAATCCCGCTTGTAGAAGATATCCAGCGAGCTGGCCACGCCACTCGCCACTTCCAGGTACACCTTTTTGCTCAGCAAGTAACGCAAGGCAATGGTGCTGGCCGGTTCGAACACCCCCACGCCATAACGCAGGCTGAGTTTTTCGGTGATCTTGCCGCTGGCGACCACGGAGGTGTTATTGCCGGTGCCCTGGGTGTCGAGGTCGAAGTCCTGGATACCGAGCTTGGTGGCGATATCCGAGGTCACCCCGGCGCTGCCCATCAAACCCAGGCCCAAGGCGGCTTCGGCGAGCATGTTGTTGTCTTCGCCAGTGTTGTTGCGCGAACGCCCCAGCACCAGGTACGACAGCGCATCCTCTTGGGGCATGGCCGGCTCGGAGAAAATTTGCGTAGTCGGCTGTTCGGCGCTGCCGCTCAGGCGAATGCCGGCGGTCACGGTTCTGGACGGTTCGGTAACCACGCGTATGGCTTCGATATCCAGGAACGGTTGATCCAGCGGCCCGGCGAACAGCAGCCGCGCACGCCGCACATTGAGCCGCTGCCCATAGGCGCGGTAGCGGCCATCGTTGAGCCACAACTCGCCACGGGTGTCCATGTTGTCGCCAATGTGCACCTGGCCCTGGACCTTGGCGGTAAGGCCGAATCCGGCGAAGTTGAGCTGGTCTTCGCCCACCACCACGTCGATGTCCATGGCCATCGCCATCGGCGCCTTGCCCTCTTCGGTCTGGCTACCGACGATCACGGTGTCATCCGAGACCTTGACGGTGGACGGCGGCAATTCACGCACGGTGATATCGCCACGCGGGATGTGTACCTTGCCGGCAATCGCCAGCTTGTCGTTTTTCAGGCTGATTTTCAGGTCGGGGGCCACTTCCAGCGTCGCATAAGGCTCCACGGTGACCGGCAGTTTTGAGCCTTGCAGGCTGAGGTCGACGACCAAGGCCTGGCCCCAGTCGATCTGCCCCTTGAGGCTGCCCTGCCCGGCTTTGCCACTGCTCCAGGCGCCATTCAATTGCACGCTTTCGCCGGCAATCAACGCTTGCACGTTCAAGCCTTCAAGGCTGATCGGCAGTTCCGGCCCGGAAATTTCGCCGCCAACCAGGTTGACGCTGCCGTTGACCTGCGGCGCCAACAACCCACCGGAGATACGGCCGTTGCCGTTGAGCTTGCCGGTGAGTTTTTCCACCATCGGCACAAACGGCCGCGCCACTGCGAGGTCCAGGCCGTTGAGGCTGAAATTACCGGTGATCGGCTTGTTCTTCGGCAGCGGGTTGATCTGCGCCTGCACCAGCAACTCGCCGAGCTTGCCGCCACGGAAATTCAGCTGGGTGTCGATACGCTTGGGATTGAGCGTGGTTTCCAGCTTCAAGGTGTCGTAAGGGAAATCCAGCCACTGGTCCTTGTCCTTGACGCGCAACGTGCCGCCACTGGCATCGACCGAAACGACGCCCTTGGGCCCGCTGTCAGACAGGTCAAGTTGGACGTCGGCGTTGAGCTTGCCCTGCCAGGCGAAGTCCTTGGGCAGGAACGCCGCCAGGCTGTCGATGGGGAACTGCTTGAGGTGGTAGCGCAGCTTCGGTTCCGGCATCAGCCGTTGGTCTTCGCCACACAGGCTGGCCGGGCCGGACACCCAGCAATGCGCAGCAAACGTCAGCTTGCCGTCGGCCAGGCGTTCGATTTTCGCCGGTGCCTGCAGCTTCCAGTCCTGGCCACCGGCTTGTACGTCACCGCTGGCCAGGCGCCCGCGCCAGTTGCCTTTGTCGAGATTGCCGTCCAGGGCCAGGGCCAATTTGACCAACGGCCCGGCGAGGTCAAGCTGGACTTTCTGGCTTTTGATATCGCCTTGGGCGCTGGCCGTCAGGGTGCCGACTTGGGTCTCACCGGCCTGGATGCCGCTGCCCTTGAGGTCGATCTTCGCGCGCTGGGCGTTATCCAGCGTGGCGTTGAGACTGAGGTTTTGCAGGTGATTGTCCGCGAATGCCAGCTGCTGGCCCTTGAGGTCGAGCTTGCCTTGCGGCGCCTTCAACGTGCCGGCCACATCGACGCGGCCATTGATCTGCCCGCGCAGCTGCGGCCACAGTTGGGCGAGGCGCGCCAGCTTGATATCGATCTGCCCGGCCAGGCGTTGTTGCAGGCTGCCGCTGCCATTGATGCGGTTGTCGCCCAGGCGAATATCCAGGTTGGCCAGGGTCCATTGCTCACCCGCACCTTCGGCCTTGGCCGCCAGCACGGCGGTTTGGCCACGCAAGCGGCCCTTGAGATCGAGGTCGGCGTTCAGCTTGAGCTGTTCATTTTTGAATTCGCCTTTGCTGCGCAATGGCCCGGCCAATGTGCCCGGCAACTCAGCGACCCAATACGCCGGGTTCAACGCCGACAGGTCGAGTGCGGTGTCCCAGGCTATGCCGTCGGCAAACTGCAGGTTCAGGTGCCCTTCAGCCTTGCCTTGGCCAGCCGTCAGTTTCAGCTCGGGCAGGAAGATTTGCTTGAGGTCGCCACTGAACGGTGTGACCACGTTGAACTTGCCGGCCGGACCGTCGAGGTCGGCCTTGAGGTTGCCGAGGTAGTTGCCGTCTTTATAGGAGATTTCGCCATTGAAGGTACGCAACGCGACCTGCGGCTCATCGATCAATGGGTAGAGGCGGTGCCAAGGGAAATCCAGCCAGTCGATCCTGGCGTCAGCGCTAAAGCCTTGTTGCCAGTCGAGGTTGGCGCTGAGTTTGAGGTTTTGTTTGTCGCCGGCGGTCAAATCCAGGCCGGCGATCTGCGCGCCCTTGGCGTCGACTTTGCCTTGCAGCAGCAGGTCCACCGGGCCCTTTTCCGCTGGCAGAACGGCCTTGCCCAACAGTTGATAACCGCTGCTCAGGTCGCCCTTGGCGGTGAGGTCCAGTTGATTGAGTTGCAGGGTATCGGGCAACTCGGCGCTGGGTTTGAAAGCGTCCGCGGTGAGGTGCAGTTGCGCGGGCAGGTTCTCCACCAGCGGTTGCAGCTCGCCGCTGAGCTTGGCGGGCAAGTAGCCGCTGCTGTCGGCGTCGAGCTTGAGGCTCTTGAGCAGGTCACCGTCGATTTTCAACGCAACTTGCCACGGCGCGCCACCGGGTGCGTAAGGCAGGCTCAGGTTGCCCGTGGCACTCAGCGGCCAGTCGCCGGTCGGTTGCAGAAGGCCGGCGAGGTCCAGCACCAAGCCGTCGCGTTGCAGGTGCACCGAGTCGATCTGCATACCGGCAGCCGTCCAGTGCGCCGCCAATTGCAGGCCCTTGAGCTCTTCGCTGCCATTAAACAGCAAGCTACCGACGCGAACGTCGCCCAGCTGGATCGCCACAGGTAGTTTCAAATCGGGCAGTTGAATCGGCCCACCGCTGCTTTCTTCGGTGCTGGGCGGAAACTGCAGGCTGACCTGCTCCACATCCAGCTGATTGACGCATAAGGTCATGCGCAGCAGGCACGCCGGTGACCAGTCAAACTTCGGCGCATTGAGTTCGACGCGGCTGGCGTCCTGCTGCCAGAGCAGATGATCGGCGCTCCACTGGCCGCCCAAGTGGCCCTGGAAATTCTCCACCGTCAGCCCCGGCACCTGGCCCAAGGCCCAACGGCTGCCTGCTTGGGTGCCGAGCACGGTCCACAGCCCCAACACAACCAGGGCAAGGACCGCCACAACGGCCAGCCCCGCTATTTTCAAACCACGCATCACAGCTCAGGCCCCATGGAAAAGTGCAAACGAATGCCGCCCGGATCTTCGAGGGCATGGGCCAGGTCAAGACGAATCGGCCCGACCGGCGACACCCAGCGCACACCCACGCCCACACCGGTTTTCAGGCTGGGCATTTCGAGGGTGTTGAACGAGTTGCCTTGGTCGATAAAGGTCGCGATCCGCCATTTTTCGGCGATGGAATATTGATACTCGGCGCTCAGGGCCACCATGTAGCGGCCGCCGATGCGATCACCGCGATCGTTCTCCGGCGACAAGGTCTGGTACTCGTAGCCGCGTACGCTTTGGTCACCACCGGCAAAGAAGCGCAGCGACGGCGGCACGGCGTTGTAGCCATTGGTGGCACTGCCGCCGAACTGCGCACGCCCGAGGAAGCGGTGGTTATCCCACAAGGTGGTCAAGCCTTTGATCGTCGCCGTGCCGTAAAGCAGGTTGGTGTCGGAGCCCAGGCCTTCCTTGGCGACCTTGGCATCGAACATCAGGCGGTAGCCATTGTGTGGGTCGATGCGGTTGTCGCTGCGCAGGTAGGAATAATTGATACCTGGCATCACCAGGTTACTCAGGCCCGAGTCATTGCCCAGGCGGTATTCTTCGCGCTGGTATTTGAGCGAGATAACCCGTGTCCAGCCGCTGGGCAATTTGCTGTGCCATTCAGGGCCCAGGGTGAGCAATTTACTCAGGGTGTCGGTGTTGGCGATTTCTTCGTTCTGGTAACCACCGGCGAAGCGCAATTTATCGGTCAGCGGCGGGTCCAGGGGAATGTCGTACCACAGGCCGACGTTCTGGCGTGGCGCCGACAGTTCGGCTTCCCAGCCGTAACTGTGGCCTTGCGGGTTGACCCAGTGACGGGTCCAGTTGGCTTTGCCGCGCGGGCCGACGTCGGTCGAATAACCGAGGCCCAGCCCCATGGTGCGCGGCTTGCGGGTTTCCAGTTGCACGGCCACCGGGATCACATCGTTGGCCGACGCGGCTGGGCTGGCGTCGACGCGCACGGCCTCGAAGAAGCCACTCGATTGCAGGTTCTGGTTGAGTTCGGCGATCAGCTCGGAGTCGTAAGGTGTGCCACTTTTGAACGGCACCATGCGTTGCAGCAGCTCTTCATCGAACGGCGTGTCGCCGGCAAAGCTGACCTTGCCCATGCTGTAGCGCGGGCCGCTGTCGTAAACGAGTTCGATATCGGCGACGCCCGCCTTGGGGTCGACCGAGAGTTTTTGGCGGGTGAAGCGCCCACTGAAAAAGCCGTAGCGCGAGGCCTGGTTCTGGATCAGACGCTTGGCGTCTTCGTAATGGCCGTGGTTGAGCACGGCGCCGGATTTGAGGTCGTCGCTGGCAGGCACGCGAAACGCCTTGAGGCTCGCAGCGTCACCGTCGACCTTGATGGTCACGTTGCGCAAATGCACCGGTTCGCCGGGGTCGATGGTGAGGGTCAGGCGCGGGTTCTTGCCGCCCCTGACCTCACTGGCGATCTGCGGCTGATAGAAGCCGAGCGCCTGGGCGGCCTTGCGGGCCTGCTCCTCGGCGCCACGGCTGAAGCGCTGCAAGGCTTCTTCATCGCGATCGCCGACCCCGCCGATATAGCCTTCGATGTTGGCTTTCAACGCGTCGTTTGAAGGTTTGATCCGCACGTCCAGTTCGCTTTGCGCCAACGCGCCGCAGCTTGTGAACAGCAGAATCAAGCCGCTGGTAAATCTTCCTGGAAACTTCATAGGCGCGGATGCTACACGAGCTAGGGAGGCTCTTTGAACCCGGAATTGTCTGAATAATTCTGTCTAAGCCGTTGCAGCATGTAACGTTTGGGGATTGGGATGGAAAAACACATGCTCCAAAACGGGCCCTATGGCCACTTCGCCGATTTCCTCATAGCCCTGACGCTTATAGAAATCCAGGTAGCGTGAATTACCCGTATCGAGCACCACACCCGACGAATGCGGGTCCTCGGCGCACCAATTGTGCACGGCTTCCAGCAGTTGCTCGCCGTAGTGTTTACCCTGGAATTGCGGATGAATGCCCAACAGCGGCAGCACATGCACCGACTCGCTCGGCAAGCAGGCCAGCACCGCGTGATGGTATTCCAGGTAGCGCCGCGTACCGCGCACACCAGTGCTCAGCCACATGCGCAATTGCCAGGCCCAACTCTCGGTGATGCCCAGGCGCCGTTGCGGTGGCGCGATCAAGGCGATGCCAATCAGCCGGTCATTGACGAACAGGCCGATGGCGGGCAGTTTCTGAAAAAAATGCTGCTTGACCAGCTCGCGCACCGTGGCGCGCACCCGCTGTTCATAGCCTGGCCGTTCAGCCTCGAAGATGTAGGCGAAGGTCGGCTCATGCCGATAGGCCTGGTACAACATGGAACGCGCCTCGCGCGAGTAGCCGCTGTTGAGCAGGCGAATGTCGGCGGTGGCAGTCGAAGTGTCAGGCATACAGTCAATCTCCCTGGGCGCCACTCAAAAGATGGCGTTCTTACGGGTACGAACCTGTACGGCGCGAGTCGTTCCCAGACATTAGCAGTGCAACCGCCCTGCCGCCACGCTGGCCCCCATCCGACTTGTCAGCTAGCATCGCCCTTTTGCCAGACTGGACTGCCGACCATGAAAATCGTCTCCTTCAATATCAACGGGCTGCGCGCTCGCCCTCATCAGCTGGCGGCGCTGATTGAAAAGCATCAACCCGACGTGATCGGCCTGCAGGAAACCAAGGTCCATGATGATCAGTTCCCGTTGGCCGAAGTCCAGGCTTTGGGCTATCACGTTTATTACCACGGCCAAAAAGGTCACTACGGCGTCGCGCTGCTCTCGCGCAAAGAGGCGCTGAGCGTACACAAAGGCTTTGCCAGTGATGAAGAAGACGCCCAGCGTCGCTTTATCTGGGGCACCTTCGCCGATGAAAACGGCAACCCCGTCACCATCATGAACGGCTATTTCCCTCAAGGCGAAAGCCGCGACCACCCGACCAAATTCCCGGCCAAGCAGCGCTTCTATGAAGATTTGCAGCACCTGCTGGAAAGCCAGTTCAGCAATGAACAGGCACTGGTGGTGATGGGCGACGTGAACATTTCCCCGGAAGACTGCGATATCGGCATCGGCGCCGACAACGCCAAGCGCTGGCTGAAAACCGGCAAGTGCAGCTTCCTGCCGGAAGAGCGCGAGTGGATGGCACGCCTGAAAAACTGGGGCCTGGTGGACAGCTTCCGCCACTTGAACCCGGACGTGGCCGACCGTTTCAGCTGGTTCGACTACCGCAGCCGTGGCTTTGAGGATGAGCCCAAGCGTGGGCTGCGCATTGACGTGATCATGGCGTCCAATGGCTTGCTGCCCCGCGTGAAGGATGCGGGCGTGGATTACGATTTGCGTGGTTTGGAAAAGCCGTCGGACCATGCGCCGATCTGGCTTGAGTTGAGCTGACGCGACTCAATGTGGGAGCCAGCTCCCACCTTTGGTTTTGTTGTGTACCCGTCATATTGTTGAAATCCAACTGACTTATTCTCCCGGCACCCCCTTTGGCTTAAGAAGGTGCCGGCATGATGCTGCGCGTTCTGTTCCTGTTGACCCTGCCCCTCTGCGCTGTGGCTGCACCCCTGCCCATCCCCGACCATGGCCCTGCATTGCGCATCCAGGGTTCCAACACCATTGGCGCGGCGCTTGGCCCGGCGCTGGTCAAGGGCCTGATGGAACACCAGGGCTTGCAGGCGGTGCACAGCGAGCCGGGCGACGGCGCCAATGAACAGCGTGTGGTCGGCAAGACGCGCCAGGGCAAACCGGTGATCATCGAGGTGGCCGCCCACGGTTCCAGCACCGGGTTTACGGCGCTGAAAAAAGGCAGCGCCGACCTGGCCGCGTCGTCCCGCCCGATCAAGGACAGCGAACTGGTTGACCTTGAACCCCTCGGCGACCTGAAAAGCCCCGAAGCCGAACAGGTGATCGCCATCGACGGCCTGGCCATCATCCTTAACCCGAGCAACCCACTGAACACGCTGAATACCGAGCAGTTGGCACAGATCTTCAACGGCGAGGTCAGCACCTGGGAAGCACTCGGCGGCCGTGGTGGCGCCATTCATTTATATGCGCGCGATGACCAATCCGGCACCTATGACACCTTCAAGGAACTGGTGCTGCGCCCGCGCGGCAAGCCCCTTGCAAGTTCTGCCCAGCGTTTCGAGTCCAGCGAAGCCTTGTCTGATGCGGTCAGCCATGACCCGCAGGGCATTGGGTTTATCGGCCTGCCGTCGGTGCGCCAGGCCAAGGCGGTGGCGATTGTCGACGGCGATTCGCAGCCTATGTTGCCGGTCACCAGCCTGATCGCCACCGAGGATTACCCGCTGTCACGCCGTTTGTATTTCTACCTGCCACCTTCGGGGCGCAACCCCTGGGCCAAAGCGTTGGTGGACTTTACCCAGAGCAGCAAGGGCCAGGCGATTGTGGCGGCCAATGGTTTTATTGCGCAGCAAGTGCAAGCGATCGGCGTGGAGCCACGCGCCTCAATGCCCGAGGACTATCAAGCCATTGCGCGTGACGCGCAGCGTTTGACGGTGAATTTTCGCTTCGAGGAAGGCAGCGCCAGCCTGGACAACAAGGCCCGCCAGGATTTGCAGCGAGTGGTGGCGTATATCCGCAGCCACGCCAAGCTCGACAAGCAGGTAACGCTGGTGGGGTTTGGTGACGCCAAAGATGATCCGCAGCGGGCGGCGTTGCTGTCGAAGTTGCGGGCGATGGCGGTGCGGCGCGAGTTGGTTAAAAGCGGCGTGGTGCTGCGCGATATTCGCGGGTTTGGCGCGCAGATGCCGGTGGCGGCGAATACGGCGGATGAGGGGCGGATCAAGAATCGGCGGGTGGAGGTTTGGGTGTACTGACCTGCAGATTTTGTGTGGCTGACACTGGCCTCATCGCGGGCAAGCCCGCTCCCACATGTTGGAATGCATGCTCCTGTGGGAGCCGGGCTTGCCCGCGATGCAGGCGACTCGGTCTTACTGACCGCTGCGCATCAGTTCTTTAGGCACATACTTGCCAATCTCGAACTTGCCGATCGCCGCGCGGTGCACTTCGTCCGGGCCATCCGCCAGGCGCAAGGTGCGTTGCATGGCGTACATGTAGGCCAGCGGGAAGTCGTTGGACACCCCGGCACCACCGTGAATCTGGATCGCGCGGTCGATTACCTTCAATGCCACGTTCGGCGCCACCACCTTGATCTGGGCGATTTCGCTTTTTGCGACCTTGTTACCGACGGTGTCCATCATGTACGCCGCCTTCAAGGTCAGCAGGCGGGCCATGTCGATCTCCATCCGCGAGTCGGCGATTTTGTCGATATTGCCGCCCAAGCGTGCCAACGGCTTGCCGAACGCAGTACGGCTGACGGAGCGCTTGCACATCAGTTCCAGCGCGCGCTCGGCCATGCCGATGGAGCGCATGCAGTGGTGGATACGGCCTGGGCCAAGGCGGCCCTGGGCAATTTCAAAGCCACGGCCTTCACCCAGCAGCACGTTTTCGTAGGGCACGCGCACATTGTCGAACAGCACTTCGGCGTGGCCGTGGGGCGCGTCGTCGTAGCCGAATACCGGCAGCGGGCGCACGATTTTCACGCCGGGAGCATCCAACGGCACCAGAATCATCGAGTGCTGCTGGTGACGCGGCGCATCCGGGTTGCTCAGGCCCATGAAGATCAGGATTTTGCAGCGCGGGTCGCAGGCGCCGGAGGTCCACCATTTCTTGCCGTTGATCACCCATTCATCGCCCTGGCGCTCGGCGCGGGCGGCCATGTTGGTGGCGTCTGAGGAGGCCACGTCCGGTTCGGTCATGGCGAACGCCGAACGAATCTCGCCGCGCAGCAGCGGTTCGAGCCAGCGTTGTTTCTGCTCTTCATTGGCGTAGCGCACCAGCACTTCCATATTGCCGGTGTCCGGGGCGGAGCAGTTGAACGGCTCCGGGCCCAGCAGCGAGCGGCCCATGATTTCGGCCAGCGGCGCGTATTCGAGGTTGGTCAGGCCGGCGCCCAGTTCGGATTCGGGCAGGAACAGGTTCCACAGGCCTTCGGCCTTAGCCTTGGCTTTCAACTCTTCCATGATGGCGGTGGGCTGCCAGCGGTCGCCTTCATTGACCTGGCGTTCGAACACCGGCTCGGCCGGGTAAACGTAAGCGTCCATGAACGCGGTGACGCGTTCACGCAGTTCCTGAACCTTGGGCGAATAGGCGAAATCCATGAGCAGCTCCCTTCTCTGAGAGGTTGTTTAGGTCATGCAATCGATGCTAGAACAGCGTTGATAATTTACCTAGCCTATTCTCGGCGTGTATTAACATTCATCACCGATATATGATCGGCGTATGAACACCTAACAATAAGAGCGCAACGAAATGAATTTGAGCAAGGTCGACCTCAACCTCTTTATTGTCTTCGACGCGATCTACACCGAAGCCAACCTGACCCGCGCCGGGCAGATCGTCGGCATCACCCAGCCGGCAGTGTCCAACGCGTTGGCGCGCTTGCGCGAAACCTTCAACGACCCGCTGTTCGTGCGCACCGCCCAGGGCATGGTGCCCACGCCGATGGCGCAGAACATCATCGGCCCGGTGCGCAACGCGTTGTCGTTGCTGCGGGTGTCGGTGCAGGAAAGCCGGATTTTCAACCCGCAACAGGCGGCCAAGACCTATCGCATCAGCATGACCGACCTCACCGAGGCGGTGATTTTGCCGCTGCTGTTCCAGCGCCTGCGCCGCCTGGCGCCGACAGTGGTGATTGAGAGTTTCCTGTCCAAACGCCGCGAAACCACCAAGGAACTGGCTGCCGGGCGCCTGGACTTTGCCGTTGACGCGCCGCTCAACACCGACCCGCAGGTACGTCACGTCAAGCTGATGGAAGACCGCTACGTGTGTGCCATGCGCAAGGGCCACCCGATGGCGGGCAAGGACAAGTTCACGCTGGATGACTACCTGTCGCTGACGCATATCCATATCTCAAGCCGTCGCAACGGTTTGGGCCACGTTGACCTGGCCTTGGGCAAAATGGGCATCCAGCGCAAGATCGCCCTGCGCTCCCAGCATTACTTGATGGCCTCGCAAGTGTTGCAGCAGACCGACATGGTGATGACCGTGCCCGAGCGCTTTGCCCGCCGCCATGAGCTGCACTGGTTCAACCTGCCGGTCAACGATGTGCCACCGGTGGAAACCCACTTGTACTGGCACGAAAGCACCGACCAGGACCCGGCCAACCGCTGGATGCGTGAGCAGATGATTGAGCTGTGCCAGCAAGTCACCGCGCACGAAAAGAAGCTGGATGGCAAGCAAGCCTGACCTGAAGCTGTGTGTGGGAGGGGGCTTGCCCCCGATGGGCTGCGCAGCGGCCCTTGACGTTTACGTCAACCTGCCATTAGCTTAGCGCCAAGACCTTCTTGAGCGCCCCCATGAGCACGACCTACAGCATTTCCGACCTCGCCCGCGAGCTCGACATCACCACCCGCGCCATTCGCTTCTACGAAGAACAAGGCCTGCTGGCTCCGGAACGCCGGGGCCAGGAGCGCATCTATTCGGCGCGGGACAAGGTCAGCCTCAAGCTGATCCTGCGGGGCAAACGTATCGGCTTCTCCCTGGCCGAGTGCCGCGAATTGATCGAACTCTACGACCCCAGCAGCGGCAACCACATCCAACTCAACAGCATGCTTGCCAAGATCGCCGAGCGCCGCGAGCAGCTTGAGCAACAACTGCTGGATATCGAACAGATGAAGCTGGAGCTGGACACCGCCGAAGAGCGCTGCACCCAGGCCCTGGCGCAGACCATCAGCCAGGTTGGCCAATAACCACAAGGTAGCCATCATGTCCCTCCCCTCACACGTGCGCCTGGTCGAAGTCGGCCCGCGCGACGGTTTGCAGAACGAAGCCCGGCCGATCAGCGTGGCCGATAAGGTCCAGTTGGTGGATGCCCTGACCCACGCGGGTTTGAGCTATATCGAAGTCGGCAGTTTTGTGTCGCCCAAGTGGGTGCCGCAGATGGCCGGCTCCGCCGATGTGTTTGCGCAGATACAGCGCAAGCCCGGCGTCACCTACGGTGCACTGGCGCCGAACGTGCGTGGTTTTGAAGATGCCCTGGCCGCCGGCGTGAAGGAAGTCGCGGTATTTGCGGCCGCCTCCGAGGCGTTTTCCCAGCGCAATATCAACTGTTCCATCAGCGAAAGCCTGGAGCGCTTTGCGCCGATCATGGCGGCGGCCAAACAACACGGCGTCAGCGTGCGCGGCTATGTGTCGTGTGTGTTGGGTTGCCCTTACGAAGGCGAGATTGCGCCGCAACAGGTCGCGGCGGTCGCGCGCGAACTGTATGCGATGGGCTGCTATGAGGTGTCCTTGGGCGACACCATCGGCACTGGCACGGCGGGCGCCACACGGCGGCTGTTCGAGGTGGTCGGCGCGCAGGTGCCGCGGGACAAGCTGGCCGGTCACTTCCATGACACTTACGGCCAGGCAATCGCGAATATCTACGCCAGCCTGCTCGAAGGCATCAATGTGTTCGACAGCTCTATCGCGGGCCTCGGCGGCTGCCCTTATGCCAAGGGCGCCAGCGGTAACGTTGCCACCGAAGATGTGGTGTACCTGCTCAACGGCCTGGGGATCGACACCGGTATCGACCTGGACGCGTTGATTCGCGCGGGCGAGCAAATCAGCCAGGTGCTCGGCCGACCCAGCGGCTCGCGGGTGGCCAAGGCGCGTAACGCCGGTTGAGTAGCATTGCTGTGACAATGTGTTACCGCACGCCTACTTAACGAGTAACACGGGAACATATTTTGCCCGATTTGCCCTATGCCACTGCCCACTAAAAAATCAAACCATTGATTTTAAAGGACTTTTAAAAGTTGGCACGCCTTCTGCTATCTCTATTGCATAACAAGAATAAAAAGCGCCAAACCTAATAAAAATAAGACGAAACGACTCTGACATAACAAAAACAACACGGCAGAGACGCAGCTAACAGATTTTTTTGGAGAAGATGTGCTTCGCAGGGTACGGCGTGCCGAAACCCGCAACCGGTTAGAGAAAAATAAAACTACCTCAGGTAGCTACCACTGGTTGGATCGATAACGAAGAAGCAGATCAGCGCTCAAAAAAATACGTTTGCTCTTGACCCCGGATGGGGGTCACCCAAAACAGCGGTAAAGGGTAACGGTTGCCAAAAACAACAATAGACCGTCCCTCAATAATAAAAAAAGAGCACGCAACGACAAATTAAAGGGGACCTTCGGGTCCCCTTTGTGCTTTCTGCCATTTACCTATGTGGGTTTTGGGTTGTTAGTTGGAATTGGTTTTCAGCTCCTCGATCGACATCTCGCGCATGCGAAACTTCTGGATCTTGCCCGTCACCGTCATCGGGAATTCATCCACGAACTTGAAATGCTTGGGCGTCTTGAAGTGCGCAATGCGGCCCTTGCACCAGGTTTGCAGCTCCAGCGCGTTGGCCACATGGCCGGGGTGGAACTTGACCCAAGCGACGATTTCTTCACCGTAACGCTCATCCGGGATGCCGATAATTTGCACATCCGCCACTGCCGGGTGGGTGAAGAAAAACTCTTCCAGCTCGCGCGGGTACACGTTTTCGCCGCCGCGAATAATCATGTCCTTGTTGCGCCCGGCGATGCACACGTAACCGTGCTCGTCCATGCTCGCCAGGTCGCCGGTGTGCATCCAGCCGGCCTCGTCGATGGCGTCGCGGGTGCCTTCGGGGTTATTCCAGTAGCCGAGCATCACGCTGTAACCACGGGTGCACAGTTCGCCGATCTCACCGCGTGCAACCGTATTGCCGTCGGTGTCGATGATCTTGTTTTCCAGCTGCGGCTGGGTGCGGCCCACGGTGGTGACGCGACGCTCAAGGTCGTCATTCGCGCCGGTTTGCAGCGACACCGGGCTGGTTTCGGTCATGCCATAGGCAATCTGCACTTCGCCCATGTTCAGCTCGCTGATAACCCGGCGCATGACCTCGATGGGGCACGTGGCACCGGCCATGATGCCGGTGCGTAAGCTCGCCAGGTCGAACTCGCCCCGGCGTGGGTGATCAAGCAGCGCGATAAACATGGTCGGCACACCGTACAACCCGGTGGCGCGTTCTGCGGCGACGGCGCTTAAGGTCAGCAGCGGGTCGAAGCCGTCGTTGGGGTAAATCATGGTGGTGCCGTGGGTGATGCAGCCGAGGTTGCCCATGACCATGCCGAAGCAGTGATACAGCGGCACCGGAATCACCAGGCGGTCCTGCGCGGTAAGGCCCAGGCTTTCGCCGACCATGTAGCCGTTATTGAGAATGTTGTGGTGACTGAGGGTGGCGCCCTTGGGGAAGCCGGTGGTGCCGGAGGTGTACTGAATGTTGACGGCTTGATCGAAGTGCAGGCTGGCCTGGCGCGTGTACAGTTGTTCGGGCGGGACGCCTGCGCCGAGGGCTGCCAGTTGCTGCCAGGGCACAAACCCTGGGGGCGGGCTGGGGTCGAGGCTGATTATCGCGCACAGCTCGGGTTGCAGTTCTTGCAGCATGGCGTGGTAATCGGAGCCCTTGAACGACCCGGCGCACACCAGCCATTGGCAACCGGATTGCTTGAGCACGTAGTCCAGTTCACTGCTGCGATAGGCCGGGTTGATATTGACCAGAATCACACCCAGCTTGGCGCTGGCGATTTGGCTGATGCACCACTCAGCGCAATTGGGCGCCCAGATGCCCAGGCGGTCGCCGGTTTGCATGCCCAGGGCGAGGAAGGCACGGGCGTGCAGGTCAACCGTCTCGGCCAGTTGCCGCCAGGTGTAGCGACGCTGCTGATGGCGCACCACCAAGGCTTCGCCATCGGCATGTTGCGTCACCGTGTGATCGAAGGCCTGGCCGATGGTCATGGCCAGCAAGGTCTTGTCCTGAGCGCCACGGCTGTAGCTCTGATTCGGTTGATCCATAACGACCCCTGTTGTCTTTTTTGTAGGTTGACGTAAACGTAAACTACGATTGACAGCGCCGTAACGCAAGTTTACGTTAACGTAAAGGTGAGCGCCCTCCCCTGGCGCGCTATCCACACAACAACAAAGCTCACATTAAGGTGCCTGTCCATGAGTTACCCGTCCCTGAACTTCGCCCTCGGCGAAACCATCGACATGCTGCGCGACCAGGTGCAGTCCTTCGTGGCCAAGGAAATCGCGCCCCGCGCGGCTCAAATCGACAGTGACAACCTGTTCCCCGCCGACCTGTGGCGCAAGTTCGGTGACATGGGCTTGCTCGGCATCACGGTGCCGGAAGAATACGGCGGCGCCGGCCTGGGCTACCTGGCCCACGTGGTGGCCCTCGAAGAAATCAGCCGTGGGTCGGCCTCGGTGGGCTTGTCTTACGGCGCGCACTCCAACCTGTGCGTCAACCAGATCAACCGCAACGGCAGCCACGAACAGAAGATCAAGTACCTGCCCAAGCTGATCAGCGGCGAGCACATCGGCGCCCTCGCCATGAGCGAGCCGAATGCCGGCTCCGACGTGGTGTCGATGAAGCTGCGCGCCGACAAACGCGGCGATCATTACGTGCTCAACGGCAGCAAGACCTGGATCACCAACGGCCCCGACGCCAGCACCTACGTGATCTACGCCAAGACCGACCTGGAAAAAGGCGCGCACGGCATCACCGCCTTTATCGTCGAGCGCGACTCAACAGGCTTCAGCCGCAGCAACAAGTTCGACAAGCTGGGCATGCGCGGCTCCAACACCTGCGGGCTGTTTTTCGATGACGTCGAAGTGCCCGAAGAAAACATCCTCGGCACGCTCAATGGCGGCGTCAAAGTGCTGATGAGCGGTCTTGATTACGAACGCGTAGTACTGGCTGGCGGCCCGATCGGCATCATGCAGGCGTGCATGGACCTGATCGTGCCGTACATCCACGACCGCAAGCAGTTCGGCCAGAGCATCGGCGAGTTCCAGCTGATCCAGGGCAAGGTCGCCGACATGTACACCCAACTCAACGCCTGCCGCGCCTACCTCTACGCGGTGGCCCAGGCATGCGAGCGCGGCGAGACCACGCGCAAGGACGCGGCCGGGGTGATCCTGTTCAGCTCCGAACGCGCCACACAAATGGCCCTCGATGCGATCCAGATTCTGGGCGGCAACGGCTATATCAACGAATTCCCGGCTGGCCGCCTGTTGCGTGATGCCAAGCTGTACGAAATCGGCGCCGGCACCAGCGAGATTCGGCGGATGCTGATCGGTCGCGAACTCTTCAACGAAACCCGCTGAAGGAGCGCGCCAATGGCCACCTTGCACACCCAGCTCAACCCACGCTCGACGGAATTTGCCGACAACAGCGCAGCGATGCGCCTACAAGTCGACGCCCTGCACAGCCTGCTCGCCCACGTGCAGCAAGGCGGCGGCGCCAAGGCCCAGGAGCGGCACACCTCGCGTGGCAAACTGCTGCCTCGCGAGCGTATCAATCGCTTGCTCGATCCCGGTTCGCCGTTCCTTGAGCTCAGCCAACTGGCCGCGTATCAGGTGTATGGCGAAGACGTGCCGGCGGCCGGGGTGATTGCCGGAATCGGCCGAGTCGAAGGCGTCGAATGCATGATTGTCGCCAACGACGCCACCGTCAAAGGCGGCTCCTACTACCCGCTCACGGTGAAAAAACACCTGCGCGCCCAGACCATCGCCGAGCAGAACCGCCTGCCGTGCATCTACCTGGTCGATTCGGGTGGCGCCAACCTGCCGCGTCAGGATGAAGTGTTTCCCGACCGCGAGCACTTCGGGCGGATCTTCTTCAACCAAGCCAACATGAGCGCCCAAGGTATCCCGCAGATTGCCGTGGTGATGGGCTCCTGCACCGCCGGGGGCGCCTATGTGCCGGCCATGGCCGACGAAGCGATCATGGTGCGCCAGCAGGCGACCATCTTCCTCGCCGGCCCGCCGCTGGTGAAAGCCGCGACCGGCGAAGTGGTCAGCGCCGAAGACCTCGGCGGCGCCGACGTGCACTGCAAGATCTCCGGCGTGGCCGACCACTATGCCGACAGTGACGAGCATGCCCTGGCCCTGGCTCGGCGCAGCGTGGCCAACCTCAACTGGCGCAAACAGGGCGAGCTGCTGCAACGCACGCCGGTAGCGCCGCTGTACAGCAGCGCAGAGCTTTACGGGGTGATCCCCGCCGACGCCAAGCAACCGTTCGACGTGCGCGAGGTTATCGCGCGGTTGGTCGACGGCTCGGTATTCGATGAGTTCAAGGCGTTGTTCGGCACCACGCTGGTGTGTGGTTTTGCCCACCTGCACGGCTACCCGATTGCGATCCTGGCCAACAACGGCATTCTTTTCGCTGAAGCCGCGCAAAAAGGCGCGCACTTTATCGAGTTGGCCTGCCAGCGCGGGATTCCCCTGTTGTTTCTGCAGAACATCACCGGCTTTATGGTCGGCCAGAAGTACGAAGCCGGCGGCATTGCCAAACACGGCGCCAAGCTGGTCACGGCGGTGGCTTGCGCCAAGGTGCCGAAGTTCACCGTGATCATCGGCGGCAGCTTTGGTGCCGGCAACTACGGCATGTGCGGTCGCGCCTACGACCCACGGTTTTTGTGGATGTGGCCGAATGCGCGCATCGGCGTGATGGGCGCCGAACAGGCGGCCGGCGTGCTGGTGCAGGTCAAACGTGAGCAGGCCGAACGCGCAGGCACAGGCTTGAGCGCCGAGGAAGAAGCGGCGATCAAGCAGCCGATCCTCGACCAGTATGAAACCCAGGGCCACCCGTATTACTCCAGCGCGCGCTTGTGGGATGACGGCGTCATCGACCCGCAGCAAACCCGTGAGGTGCTGGCCCTGGCCTTATCCGCGTCGCTGAATGCCCCCATCGAGCCGAGCCGCTTCGGCGTGTTCCGCATGTAAATGGAGCCGTACCCCATGAGCGATTTCAACACCCTCGAACTGATTACCGACAGCCGTGGCTTTGCCACGCTGTGGCTCAGTCGTGAAGCCAAGAACAACGCGTTCAATGCCGAAATGATCCGCGAACTGATCATCGCCCTCGACCACGTGCAGGGCGACCCATCTTTACGCTTCCTGATGCTGCGCGGGCGTGGCAAGCACTTCAGTGCCGGTGCCGACCTGGCCTGGATGCAGCAATCGGCCGAGCTGGACTACCACACCAACCTCGACGACGCCCGCGAGCTGGCGGAGTTGATGTACAACCTGGCCAAGCTGAAAATCCCCACGCTGGCGGTGGTGCAAGGCGCCGCCTACGGGGGCGCGCTGGGCCTGATCAGTTGCTGCGACATGGCGATTGGCGCCGATGACGCGCAGTTCTGCTTGTCGGAAGTGCGTATCGGCCTGGCCCCGGCGGTGATCAGCCCGTTCGTGGTGCAGGCCATCGGCGAGCGCGCGGCGCGGCGTTATGCCCTGACCGCCGAACGCTTTGGCGGCCAACGTGCGCGGGACATCGGTTTGTTGGCGGAAAGCTACCCGGCCAGCGAGCTCGACCAGCAGGTGGAACACTGGGTTGCCAACCTGCTGCTCAACAGCCCCGCCGCGATGCGCGCCAGCAAAGACTTGCTGCGCGAAGTCGGGAATGGTGCCCTCACCCCGGCCCTGCGCCGCTATTGCGAAAACGCCATCGCACGAATTCGCGTCAGCGCCGAGGGCCAGGAAGGCTTGCGCGCCTTCCTGCAAAAACGCCCGCCCAGCTGGCAAGCGCAGGAGCCTCGTTCATGAACACACTGACCACTGTACTGGTGGCCAACCGCGGCGAAATTGCCTGCCGCGTGATGCGCACGGCCAAGGCCATGGGCCTGACCACCGTGGCCGTCCACAGCGCCATCGACCGCGATGCACGCCACAGCCGCGAGGCGGATATCCGTGTCGACTTGGGCGGCAGCAAGGCCACGGACAGTTACCTGCAGATCGACAAGCTGATTGCCGCCGCCCAGGCCAGCGGCGCCCAGGCGATCCATCCGGGCTATGGTTTTTTGTCGGAAAACGCCGGTTTTGCGCGCGCGATTGAAGCGGCAGGCCTGATTTTCCTCGGCCCGCCCGCCTCGGCGATTGACGCCATGGGCAGCAAATCGGCCGCCAAAGCGTTGATGGAAACCGCCGGTGTGCCGCTGGTGCCGGGTTATCACGGCGAAGCCCAGGACCTGGAAACCTTCCGTGATGCCTGCGAGCGCATCGGCTACCCGGTGCTGCTCAAGGCCACGGCCGGCGGCGGCGGCAAAGGCATGAAGGTGGTCGAGGACGTCAGCCAACTGGCGGAAGCCTTGGCGTCGGCCCAGCGTGAGGCACTGTCGTCCTTCGGCAATGGGCAGATGCTGGTGGAGAAATACCTGCTCAAGCCGCGCCATGTGGAGATCCAGGTGTTCGCCGACCAGCACGGCCATTGCCTGTACCTGAATGAGCGCGACTGCTCGATTCAACGTCGCCACCAAAAGGTCGTGGAAGAAGCGCCGGCACCGGGCTTGAGTGTTGAACAACGCAAAGCCATGGGTGAAGCCGCCGTACGCGCAGCGCAGGCCATCGGTTATGTAGGCGCGGGCACCGTGGAGTTCTTGCTGGACGCGCGTGGCGAGTTTTTCTTCATGGAAATGAATACGCGGCTGCAAGTGGAGCATCCGGTGACCGAGGCGATTACCGGCCTCGACCTGGTGGCCTGGCAGATCCGAGTCGCCCAGGGTGAGCCGCTGCCGATCACGCAGGAACAGGTGCCGTTGATCGGGCATGCGATTGAAGTGCGCTTGTATGCCGAAGACCCGGCCAATGATTTCCTGCCGGCCACCGGGCACCTGGCGCTGTACCGCGAATCGGCGCCAGGCCCGGGCCGCCGCGTGGACAGCGGCGTAGCACAAGGCGACACGGTATCGCCGTTCTACGACCCGATGCTCGGCAAGTTGATTGCCTGGGGCGAAGACCGCGAACAGGCGCGCCTGCGGTTGTTGAGCATGCTCGATGAGTTTGCCGTGGGCGGGCTTAAGACCAACCTGGGCTTTTTGCGGCGCATCATCGCTCATCCGGCATTTGCGGCAGCGCAATTGGATACCGGATTTATCCCGCGTTATCAGGAGGACCTGCTGCCTGCGCCGGGTGAATTAAGCGATGCGTTCTGGCAGGCGGCAGGCGCGGCGTTTATGCAGAGTTTGCCCGCAGGCAGTGGTCCGTGGGCCGATACGCGCGGGTTTCGTGCCGGGCTGCCTGCCGAAGTATCACTGCATTTGAGCTGCAATGGGCAGGACCGGCGGGTGAGGCTCGAGGGCGCCAACGCGCAGTGGCGAGACGAGCAGCTGTGGATCGAACACAACGGCGTGCGTCGCGCTCATCTGGCGGTGCGCAGCGAAGGCAGCGTGTACCTGCGCTGGGACGGCGAGATGCATGCCGTCAGCCTGTTTGACCCGATTGCCGCCGTCGAGGCTAACCAATCCCATCAGGGCGGCCTCACGGCGCCCATGAACGGCAGCATCGTGCGGGTGCTGGTGGAGGTCGGCCAGGCAGTCGAAGCCGGTACGCAACTGGTGGTGCTCGAGGCGATGAAGATGGAGCACAGCATCCGCGCGCCCCAGGCCGGGGTGGTCAAAGCACTGTTTTGCCAGGAAGGTGAAATGGTTGCCGAAGGCAGTGCCCTGGTCGAGCTTGAAACGGCGGACTAAAACTTCGCCGTGGCTTGCACGACCACGCCGAGGATTCGGCAATCGTCGCTGAACAGCAGCTTGGGGTAAGTGGGATTGAGCGGCACCAGGTAAAGCTGGCCGCTTTCTTCCTTTAATTGGCGAAAGGTTGCCTGATTGCTGTCGGCCCATTGGGCGACCACCAACTTGCCGGGTTCGGCATCGATGGCCGGGTCCACCAGGATCATCATGCCGTCGCCGATGCTCAGGCCGCTGGGGGCGGTCATGGCGTCGCCCGTCACCGGCAGCCAGAAGGCTTCGCCACGGGCGTGGTAATCGGTCAGTTCGAATCGCGGGGCACCGTAGGTCGGGCGTTCTTCACGTATTTCGCAGATGCCTTTCCAGTCATTGACCGGGTAGCGGAAATACGGGTTGTAGTGATGTTCCAGAGCCGGCGCCTCTTCGGCTTTCTGGCGAATTTCCAGCGCGACTTCCAAGTAGCCCAACCCCAGCTCGGCGAGCACCCGGTTCATGTCCGCCAGGCTTGGCACACGGCGCTTGTTGAGCCAATGGCCAACACCGCCCTGGGACATGCCCAAGCGTTCGGCCAGTTCATCCTGCGTGACCTTGCGGTCTTTCATGTTGGCTTTGACCAACGCTATCCAGTTATCCACGGGCGAGACAATACGTTGCGTATTTGCCACGACAATAAACAGTTTGTAGTAATCCATCAAATGACATAAATACGATTCGTACTATTATCGAGGGAAGGTTTTCGACATTCACTCAGAGTACCCGCCCTCATGACGACCCGCCCGAATCACCTGCCCGGCACGCCTGAAACCGACGAACTGTTGGGGATGCGCAACAGCGGCGCCGCCCGGCGCGCACTCGACTATTACTTGAAAGAAGATGTGTGCGCGCCGGTCGCGGACGAGCCGTTTTTCGACATCAAGCCCGGCATCAGCCATGAGGACGCGTTGATTCACGCTTCAGACCTATTGCGCAGCGCAGCAGCGGCAGCCTATGAGTCGGCAAGCAGTCGCCGTGGCGACGGGCGGGACCTGGCGTTTTCAGTGGTGTATTTGATTGATATGGCGAAAGCGATGGTGGAGCAGACGTTGCGGGCGCCAGTGGGTCAGGCAAACGCATAACCGGCAGAGCGCAAAAATATTTCTATCCCACGGATAAAAACATTTGACTTGCAAATGATAATGATTATTATTGGGCTCAGCTGATCGCGAGATCAGTCGATAGACCAAGGGACCTTAGGTCGGACTCTTGGAATATCTCCTCATCAGGCTAATCACGGTTTTTGACCCGGCTCTTTGGCCGGGTCTTTTTTTTGCCAGTTTCCCTGGCATGGCTTCAGGCTAATGAAGACTGTGTGTTGCTCGATGGCGCGCATGGTAGCAAAAGACCATCGCCAAAAGAAAGTCGAACGGGCGCTCTAGCCCGGATCTTTACGAAATAGCGCTTGAGAATCAATCTCATAGATTCTAAGCTGCTGCGGCGTCAAGGACGACGCCCCCTCCCCTCTGCAACAATTTCGCATCAGAATTTTGCCTGACTCCTTGTAAGATATCCGCCACACCTCTCGTACTCAGGCGACCCGACTATGACCGTGGCCTTGACCTCCATCAAGATCAGCACCGACTTCGACAGCGGCAATATCCAGGTCCTGGATGCCAGCGACGCCTATCAGTTGCTGCTGGCGATCAAACCCGATACCCGCAGCGCGCATTTCCAATGGTTCCACTTCAAGGCCGAAGGCATGCACGTGGGCCACACCCACACGTTTCGCCTGAGTAACGCGAGCCAGTCCTCCTACAAAAACGCCTGGAGCGGCTACAACGCGGTGGCGTCCTACGACCATATCAACTGGTTCCGCGTACCCACGCGCTTTGATGGCGAAACCTTGCACATCAGCCTGGAAACCCGCGAGAAGCACGCCTGGATCGCCTACTTCGAACCCTACAGCCGTGAGCGTCACGATTGGCTGATCGAGCAGGCCCTGAACCGGGCCGGCACCCAATTACTGGCTACCGGTAAAAGCGCCGAAGGCCGCGACATCCAATTGTTGCGCCGCGGTAAAGGTGGCGAAGGCCGACGCAGCGTGTGGATCATCGCCCAGCAACACCCCGGCGAACACATGGCCGAGTGGTTCATGGAAGGCATCATCGAGCGCCTGCAGCAGGACGGTGACGCGGAGCTGAAAAAGCTGCTGTCCGTCGCCGACCTGTACCTGATCCCCAACATGAACCCCGACGGCGCCTTCCACGGCCACTTGCGCACCAACGCCATGGGCCAGGACCTCAACCGTGCCTGGCAGAGCGCCAGCCAGGAAATCAGCCCGGAAGTGCTGTTCGTCCAGCAGCAGATGGAAACGTACGGCGTGGACCTGTTCCTCGATATCCACGGCGACGAAGAAATCCCTTACGTGTTCACCGCCGGTTGCGAAGGCAACCCAGGTTACACACCGCGTCTGGAAGCCCTGGAAAAACAGTTCCGCAGCCACTTGAGCGCGTTGACCCGTGACTTCCAGACCACCCACGGTTACACCCGCGACCTGCCGGGCGAGGCCAACATGACGCTGGCCTGCAATGCGGTCGGTGAGAAGTACGACTGCCTGTCGCTGACCCTGGAAATGCCCTTCAAGGACAACGACGACGCGCCCAACCCGAAAACCGGTTGGTCGGGTGAGCGCTCCAAACAGCTGGGCAAGGACGTACTGAGCAGCGTAGCCGATATCGTCGGCAACTTGCGCTGACTGCTTGTTGTGGCGAGCGAACCTGCGCGCTCGCCACAACCCTCAGTGCTTGGTACCGGTCATGCTTTGCAGCACACCGTCGCGGCGAATCAGCCCGTGGAACAGTGCCGCCGCCAAGTGCAACAACACCGTCAGAAACAG
The DNA here is from genome assembly GCF_022662395.1 of Pseudomonas sp. MONT-RG-20F-20-E-7-02. Classification (NCBI taxonomy): domain Bacteria; kingdom Pseudomonadati; phylum Pseudomonadota; class Gammaproteobacteria; order Pseudomonadales; family Pseudomonadaceae; genus Pseudomonas; species Pseudomonas sp. MONT-RG-20F-20-E-7-02. The sequence continues at coordinate 947,388 of NZ_JAKNQN010000001.1, read as the reverse complement.
CAGATAAGCCAGGTAACCATGGGCCTTGCGCAACAGCGCAAACAACGGCGCATTGGCCCCCACCAGCGCCGGCAACTGCACTGAACTGCTGAGCATCACCGGGTCACCGGCCGCCGAAATCATCGCCCAGCCCAGCAGCGGCAACACCAGCATCAACCCGTACAACAACACATGGGACGCCTTGGCTGCGAGCGCTTGCCACAGTGGCAAATCGGCGGGCAGCGGCGGTTGCCGGGTGGAAAAACGCACCACCAGCCGCACAATCACCAGCGCCAGAATCGCAATGCCCAGCGGCTTGTGCAGGTGAATCAACCACTCATGGCGCTCCGACACCGACGCCGCCATACCCGCGCCGATAAACAACATGGCGATGACCATCAATGCCATCAGCCAATGCAGCAGACGCGCCAGTGGCGCAAAAAACTGTGGTTGAACATTCATGGCTTCGACTCCTGAGGGGCACTGTGCAGTGGGCTGACTTCACCGGCGCGGCGCACATACGAACTGGCATAGGCGGCCGAGCGTGCAGCCAACAGCGGGTCGTTGGAGGCTTGAATACCACTGGGCAGAATCAGCGGGTCAAAGTTGATATCGCGGCAATCACCGTCCGCTTGCGGCTGGCTGCTTTGCAGCACCAGAGTGCCCGCGTTCAGCACCTTGTGTTCACCGGCCCAGGTCTTGCTCGCATCATCCAAAGGGTCGCCGGGGTTGGCCAGGGTCATGTTCAACTGCCAACGCAGTGGCCCTGAAGCCAGGCGCTGTACCAAGTCTTTTTCGAGAAAATCACTGCCCGATGGCGCGGTATCGCCCGCTGCATCCTGGCTCTGCGGCACCACGCCCCAGCGCACCGCCTGACGCTTGCCATCGGCGCTCACCAAATAGAACGCATTGATGCCGTTGTAGGTTTCAGTCGCGTAACTGGCCGAAGGCTTGGCCGTCTTGACCCACGCCAGGAACGGCGCCGTCTCCGGGTGCGCGGCAAAAAACGCCGGCATGCTCGCCGGGTTCGGCTTACCGGTGGCCGGGTCTGGCGCCCCCGCCTTGAGCATCTGGTAGAACGCCTCAGGTGTGCCCACCGGGAACACCGGCATGCTGTTCATGCCCGTACGCCATTGCTGGCCGTTGGCCTGGCTGAACTGCAGGGCAAAACTGCGGATCGGCACACTGCTGTCCGGCGCGTAAGGGTTGCCGCTGGGCAAGGCAAAACGGCCGATTACCGGGGTTTTCGCCGCGCTGAACACTTGGGCACTGGAGTAAGCGCGCGCCTCAGCGCTGCTCTCGAAATAACCGGCCACACACACGCCTTTGGCATGGTTGCGGCGGAAGCCCGGGTGCAGGCCGTTATTGGTTTCCAGAGCATTGACCAGCGTTTTTGGGCGCAGGCGTTGTGGGTCGAGCGTGCCGTTGACGTAGGCAAACGCCCCGGCTACAACGGCAACCACGGCGCCGATACCGGCGAGCCGTGCGATCAGGCTCGCCGTGCTGAGCGGCGGACGGGGCGGTGATGAGTGATCTACCATGAAGTGACTCCAGGGCCAGAAGGCCTAAGCGGTGAAACATAAGGTCGGAGCATTAAGACGAACGCCGATCTGCTCTATTCCCACGTGCTGTGTTTATTTTTCAGACTTGGGAATAACCTTTAACGCCGGACGTCTCTCTAGTCCCAGCGTAGCGACCAGCCAGATTCCCATGCATGAACTCGACGAACAGTTACGTGAAGTCATCCCCAGATTGCGGCGCTTTGCCGTGTCCCTGACCCGTAACGCCAGCAGCGCCGACGACCTGGTGCAGTCGACCCTTGAGCGAGCGATCATCAGTTGGGCCGACAAACGCATCGAAGGCGACCTGCGCGCCTGGCTGTTCTCGATCCTCTACCGGCAGTTCCTCGACGCCCATCGCCGCAGTCGCCGCTACGCGCGCATGCTCGACTTCTTCACCGGCCGTGACGACGCGCAACCGTCGGTGGAGCGCACGGTGATGGCCCAATCGGCCCTGCAGGCCTTCGATCAACTCAATACCGAACAGCGCGCCTTGCTGCTCTGGGTGTCGGTCGAAGGCTTAAGCTACAAGGAGGTTGCCGCTATCCTTGAGGTGCCAGTCGGTACCGTCATGTCGCGCCTGTCCAGGGCGCGCCAAGCCTTGCGTCAACTCAGCGATGGCGAAATTGCCAGCCCTTCCCTGCGGATACTCAAATGATCAGCCTGCCCCCCAGCGAACGCGATTTGCATGCCTACGTCGATCACCAACTGTTGGACAGCGACCGCCGCGTGCTTGAAACCTACTTGGCGGCCCACCCGGAAGTCGCCGCCCAGGTGCACGCCTGGCAACAGGATGCACAGGCGCTGCGCGCGTCACTGAGCGGCGCGCTGCAGCAACCCGCCAACCCCGAGTTGGACCCGGCACTGATTCGCCAGCGCATCAAGCATCAGTCGCGCCGCCACCTCGCCAGCGCCGCCGTGCTGCTGATCGCAATCAGCCTGGGCGGCATTGGCGGCTGGCACGCCCGTGAAGCCACGCAACCGGCGATGCTGCCGATGGCCGACGCGATGCAGGCGTTCCGCCTGTTTGCCCAGGACGGCATCATGCCCGCCGACTACAACGCCCAGAACAGCGGCAGCATGCAGGCCTGGCTGGACCGCTACTTCAACCAGGCCCATCGCCTGCCGGACTTGAGCCAATCGGGCTTCAAACCGGTGAGCGGGCGTTTGCTCACCACCGAGCAAGGCGCCGCCGCCATGGTGCTGTACGAAGACGGGCAAGGTCGGCGCATCAGTTTCTACATCCGCCCACCGGGCCCGGAAAACGGCTTCCTGCCGCGCGGCAGCCGCAGCGCCGATGGCTTGCAGGCCGAGTACTGGTCCGGCAGCGGCTACAACTACGCCGTGGTCAGCCCGGTGGGTCAGCAGACTACGTTGAAGTTCTAGAAGCCGACATCGAGCACCACGTTGTCGATATAGGTGCCAGCGGGCGGCGTGGTTTGGTCGGTGTAGACCTTGGCGTTGTAGTTGAACACCTGGCTGCCGGTGCCCAGGCCGTTGCCGGGGTTGATCTCGGCCGTGGAGCTGGCCCGCCGCGCCGCGCCCACGCTGCCCCAGCGGGTGGTGCCGGCCCCCTGGAAGATGTCGTAGGCGAGAAAATTACTCCCGGACACCATGCGCCGCCGCCCGCCCACGCTCACAGGGTTCTGCCCATCGCTGAGGCCCACGGTGTAGGCGCTGCCCTTGGTGCACGCCACACTGGCCTGCCCGCTGACGGTGGAAAACGCCCCGACCACAGGCGCACTGCCGAACGCGATGGGCGGTGTGGTGATCTGGCAGTCATTGACCACGGTCATGCTCACGTTCAGCGTGGTGGTGCCACTGTTGACCTCGCGGCCCAGGCATATCCCGCCCAACCCAATGCCGGAGCAGTAGTTCCAGTTCCAGAAAATGCTCAGGGTTTCGCTGTACACACCTGCAGCCACGTTGCTGCCAATGGTGGTGGCGAAGTACAACGGCACGACTTTCGTGCCGGGCCCGAACACCAGGCCGAGGGAGGCGGCAATCCCGCCACTGCCGCCGAAATCGAACGCCGTGCCGCGTGTCATCGGGAACGCGGTGGTGTTGTTGGCGTAGACCGTATAGTTGATCACGTCACCGGTCGGCCCGACCAAACCGCCTTGTGAAGAGCCGGTAATGGTTGCGTAGAAATGGTCGCTGGAGGTCAATACCGACAGTACGGCGGGCGTGCAGCTCAAGCCACCGTTGGTGGTCGAACTGGGCTGGGAGGTGGTGCGCACGATCATCGAACTCACCGTCGTGCCAAAGCTGGCCGGGACGGTGGCGACCACCGAGCACACGGCCTGCACCTGCGCCGACACACCCAGGCCCGCCAACAGCAGTAACCGCAACAGCCATTCCCTGACCCGCACACGCACACTCCTTTATGTCATTGGCACACCAGTGGCCCGATCAGCGGCACCTGCTCCTGTGTTGTATCGAGCTCGAACGTGGCCTGGCAGGTCTGGCCGTCGCCGACCGTGACCTGCAAGGTGTTATGGGCCGCGAGGTTTTCCAGGTAGACCAGGCCGTCCCAGCCGACCACCGCCAACGCGCCGCTTTGTTCATGGCGCACCTGGCTGCCCAGGGGCAACTCCTGATGCTGGGTATCGACCAAGGTGATGCTCGCGGCAAGCACCCGGCGCACCGGGAACTCCAGCAAATAACCACTGCCCCGGCGCACGGCAACGCGTTGCTCGACATTCGGCACCTGTACGTTGGCCGGCAGGTTCAGTGGGTCGATCTCGTATTTGGCACGGTAGTAGGCACTGCTCCACGGCACCAGCAGGTGGCCGTTGCGATCAGTTTCGCCGACCACCTGGTTCTCGTAGCGCACCGGCACGCCGCTGACGCCGTCGGTGCTCACCACCACAAACGCATCGTTGACGCGGTTGGCGGCGAACACTTGGTTGTCCATCCACACCAGCGAGCCGCTGGCATCCGCCCAGCGGGTTTCGGCGTCGCTGGTGCCGTACACGCCCGCCTGCAATTGCACCGACTGCAGGCGCCAGGTTAGATCGGCCTGACGATAAGCCGGGCCATCACCGCTGGCGTAGCCCAGGTTAAAGCCCACGCCGCCCTCGGCGGGCACCGCACGGCTGTAGTTGACGCGCTGCAGGCTTTGCCCGGTTTTGCTGCGCTCACTGCCCACGCTGAGGCTGCCGTAGACGTCGAAGGGAATAACCACCTGCGCCTGCACGGCCCAACTGCTATCGCCGACCTCATGGTTGGCCGACAGGTAAAAACTGCTGTTGCGCCACAACGATTTGCTCCAGGTCATATTCACCAGGCGCGTGCGCGAGTCGTCCGCCGCCTGCACATCAAAATAGCCCACGCCGAGGCTGCCGAAATCGTTGAGGTTCAGGCTCAAGGTGGCTTGCTGGCTGCGCTTGCTGAGGCTGGCATACGGCGTATCGACCAGGCTCAGGTCGGCGTATTCATCGCGGCGCTCCACGCGTTGGTAAGACAGGCTGTAACGCTGATTGCTGTATTGGTAGCCCAGGCTCAACTGCTGGCCGGTGCGGCCGTCGAACTGGCTTTGGCTGACGGCGGTGTTGAGCACGCCGAAATTGCCCATGCGCAGGTTGCCGCCGACACCGCCCAAGGCCAGGTCGCCGGAGGCTTCGGCGTGGCTTTCCAGGGTAAACGCATCCGACAGACCATAGCGAAAGGTGCCACTGGCCACGCCGGGGCCGTAGCCGAAATCGCGCACGGTGTAATCGCGGCGCAGGTTACCCGCCGCCACCGAGAAGTCCGACAAGCCCTTTTGCAACAGCGTACTGGTGACATAGAACGGCACCGTGGTCGACACCTGCCGGCCGAGGGCATCGGTGGTGACCACCACCGCCTCCCCCGCGCCGTTGATAAACGGTACGTTGGTAAGGGTGTACGGCCCCGGCTGCAGGTCGGCGCTGCTGGTTTTGTAACCGTTGATAAACAGGTCCACCGACGACGGCACCGCCGCTTCCCCGGCGAACTGTGGCAAGGGGTAAGTGACCAGATCGGGACGCACGCCAAAGTCGCGGGATACCTGCACTCCACCCAGGCGTACCGAGGTGCTCCACGGCAAGGCGCCACTGATCACGTCGCCCGCTTCGTAGGTCAGCAGGCGCTCATCGTCGGAAAAGCGCCAGGTGGTGTCATAGCGCCGATAGCCATTGTCAAGGCTGCTGCCCGCTGTCTCCCGGCCAATGGTGGTGCGGTACTGGCCGGTGTTGGACAGCGTACCCCAGCTGTCGAACAGCCTGACTTCGTTGAAGATGCCGAGGTAAGTGCCGGCGTCATCCGTGTCATTCAGGTAGGCGTCATAGTTGAGCAACGCGCCGAAACTGGTCAGCGCCTGGGTGCGCGGGTAGTTATTGCGGCTGCCGATAAATTGCTCCTGCAACCAGGCGGGCGGCACCGTGAGCATCAGGCGCTGGCCCTGGCTGTCGTAATCGGTGTGCAGGCCCGGCAGGTTTTCCAGCGCAACCTCGGCGCCCACCTCGCCTGGCAGCTTCATGCCGATCTCCTGCAACACCGAGGCCGGCAGAAACAATTGCCCGGCGCGCTGATTGACGGCGACCACGCGGCCGGTGTCCATCTGGTTGACCACCAGTTCCAGAAACAACTGAGCATCGGCAACAGCCTCCATACTGCTGGGAGGGGGCGGCAACGGCGCGGCCACGCCCGGCGCCGCAAACGCCAGGCCGGACAAGCCACTCACCACCCACACCGATCGCCATAGATATCGAGCTCGACCATGGCTCACCAAGGCTTTGTGTCCATCAATGGACATCTCCATCCGTTAACACCAAGGGCTGCTCCATGCCCTACCGCACTGTTTTATCGCCCTGGCGCGAGGCTCTCCAGTTGCGTCGCACCATTCACACGTACCTGCAACGGCTGATCCGCCGGCAGCCCATCCGGCACCGCCCAGCGCATGGTCGCTCCAGGCAGCACATAGCCCATCAAACCTTCCACCAGTGGCCGCGGTTGGCCGCCCTGCTTGAAGGTGGCATCGGTCAAACGCGCGTGGACGGCGCCCTGGTTACGCATCTCGACGTAGTTGCGCCCGCCGACGCTGACTTTTTTCCAGCTCAGGTCCGGCTTGCCGGCGCCCTTGGGGTCGCGATCGCGAGTGCCGTCGACCTTGCTCCACAGGCCTGGGCCATAGGCGAACAGCGGCACCGAATAACGCATCTGGAAACGCACCGCGGCGGCGGTCTTGCCATCGGCCGGGGCGGCGGGCGGCGTCGCCGAAGGGATCTCATCAATGATGATGCGATAGGCCAACTCCTGGCCCGGCGGCACCTCTTTGGTACGGGTCAGGCGCACCAACTGCTTTTGCCCCGGCTCGATTTTCGCCACCGGCGGGCTGCCTATAACGTCGCGCTGGTTCTGGTATTGCTCATCAAAGCCGCTCTGGGTCCAGGCAAACACGCGGATTTGCAGGTTGGCGGTCTCGGTGCCACGGTTCTCCAGCCACAATGCGCTGGCCTGTTGATCGGCCTCCAGCACCGGGTCAATCGGCCAAATCAGCACCGAGCTGGCCGCCTGGGCCTGCCCCGCCGCCAACCCCAACACCGCGCTAAAACCCGCTGCCCACCACCGCCGGGAAGCTGCATACATAGGTCTCACTCCTTATTGCCAATCGCCTTACCACGACAGCTGCACCTGCAACGTGTCGCTGTACGTCCCCCCAGGCGTATTACCCGGTAACTGCACTCGCCCATAAATCGGCAAGGTGATGCTGGCGGCGTTGGCGTAGGTCACGCTCACGCTTTGGCTGATGCCCAGGCTCTGGCTGAACGCCGCGTCCCGAAACAGCTGATACGCCACTTGGGCGGTGCCGCTATTGAGCTGCATCCGCCGGCCGCTGTTGTTGTGCAAACCGCCATCGACACTCATGTTCAACGCCACCCCCGGCGTACATTGCAGGGTCACGCCGCCGGTGAGTGCGACCGACGCCGTGCTGGTCGCCAGTGCCGAGTACGTGCCGAACACCAGGCTGCCGTAGTTCGTCCCGCCACCGACCACCAGGCAGCCGGGCGTGATCGTCGCGCTGACCTGGAACGATTGGCTGGTCACCGCCAGCAGCGACACCGGCATGCCCCAGCCGATGCACACCGCCAACGCCGCCCACCCTGCCCGGTTCATGGCCCTTAGAACGTCAGGGTCACGTTGACCGTGTCGGTATACGTACCGGCCGGCAGCCCGGCCTTGCCATTGGCCTTACCGTAAATATTCACGGCCTGGGCAACACCCGTACTCGGTGCCAGGTTGATCACGCCGCCGATGGCCAGCAGCTGCGAATGGCCGCTGTCGGTGTACAAGTCATACGGCACGTAGTTGGCCACGCCGTCGTAGAGTGCGCGGGCGCCGCCGGTGGATTTGCCGTCATTGGCGCCGGCGGACACGGTCAGCGTCGGCGAAGTGCCCGCCGAACACAGAATCGACAATGCCCCGCCACCGCCGCCCAGCACCTGGCCGTCGGCTTCGGTGAACAGGCTGTTGGCCGTACCGAAGTTCAAGTTACCGAAGCTCATCCCGCCGGTCGCCGCCGCACCATTGACCTGGCAACTGCTGGTCAGCACCAGCGTCGCGGTGACGGTGCCGGCCACGGTCGCCGCCTGCGCCCCCGACACCCACACCAGCGCCATCAATGGAAAAACCGCTTTCGATACAAGTGCATGCATGATGTTCATCCTCATGATTTACCAATCCAGAGTCACCGTCAGGGTGTCTGTGTAGATGCCGGCCGGTAGGGCCCTGGTATTCGCCACCACCGAGCCGAATACCGGGATCGGTACTTGTGTGCCCTTGGTCACGACGAAATTGCGTTGTTGGCCGATGCTGTAGTCGCTGTGGCCCAGCGGGTCAGCCGATAGCCGATAGGGAATGGTCTGGCGCCCGTTGCTCAGGCGCCGTGTGGTGCCGTCGCCGTTGGCGCCGCCGTCGATGGTCACGGTGAAACTGCTGACCACCGAGGGGTTGCACGACACCGACAGCGGCGCCTTGCTGCCGTCGGTCACGCCTGCGCCCAAGGGGTTGCTCCAGGTCGGCCCCTGGCTGCCGAAGTCGAGCATCGCGGTGCCGCCCGTGGGGCTGACCGGGGCGCTTTCTACGCCTTTACTGACTTCGCAACTGGCGGTGATCACCAAACGCGCGTGGATCTGCCCGGTGACCGCTGCCGCCTGGGCGTCATCCGCCAGCAGCAACAGGCCGCCCATGGCCACAAGGGCCCAGCCCCGGCTTACCATGTGACCGTGACCTTGAGCAGGTCGGTGTAGCGGCCGACGGCGGGGATGTCTTTGAGCGGTTCGATGCGGCCATACAGCGGCAGGTCGACCGAGCCGGAGTCCGGCACGCGCCCGCTCAACGGTTCATTGACGGACAACGGAATTCGCCGCGCTGCATCGGCGTAAATACGATAGGGAATAGGTTTGCTCGAAGGGGTTGCGGCACTCAGGTAGCGTATTTCGCCTACGCCGCCGTGCAGGCCGCCGTCGACGCGCATTTGATAGGGCGTGTCGGGGTTGCATTCCAGGCGTGGCTGGCGCTGGCTGATCAGCGCCGCACTCAAGGGGCCGGCCGGGTCATCCAGACGCGGGCCGCTGCCGAAATCCAAAACGCCAAGCTGCTCGATGCCAGCACTGCGGGTGGTGCCCACCAACTGGCAGCCCCGCTGCACGTCGATGCGCACCTCCACTTGGAGCTGCGCAGCGTAAACCGTGCTGCAGAGCATCGTGCCCATGACTGCCAATACCACTCGTCCCTTCACTGCACCCAATCCTTTGTACAGGGGTAATTGCTATGTAGGAGGTTAGTCACTCAGGGGGAAACTGCCAGTCTGGACAGGATTACACCTGCGACATGCTGTTTCGAGATAGCTGGCAGCGCCCTTCTCTATTGGTCAAATGGCGACAGGCGCCCTAAAGTGAGCGACCACCGCACTACAGAGTGACTTGCATTGGCTGTGCTTTCCCTGATCCGGCGCCTGCTCGGTAAAACCACCGCACCTTCGGGCCCCTCGCCTATCCCGGCGTTCTTTAAGCAAAAAGCCGAGCAGCAGGGCTACACCCTCAGCACCGGCCAAACCCAGGCGATTGCCGCCCTGGCCCGCGAGACCGAGCACCTGCTCACTGGCACGCCGACGCGCAGCCTGTACCTGCATGGCCCGGTGGGGCGCGGCAAAAGCTGGCTGCTCGACGGGTTTTTCCAGGCGTTGCCGATTGCCGAGAAGCAGCGCGTGCATTTCCACGCGTTTTTTGCGCGCCTGCATCACGGCATGTTCCAGCACCGCGAGCACGACGATGCCTTGGGCGTCACCCTGGACGAGCTGCTGGCGGGTTGCCGGGTACTGTGTTTCGACGAGTTCCATGTGCACGATATCGGCGATGCCATGCTCATCAGCCGGCTGTTCAAGGCCTTGTTCCAGCGTGGCGTGTGGGTGCTGGTGACCTCCAACTATGCTCCCGAGGGGTTGCTGCCCAACCCGCTGTACCACGAACGGTTCAAGCCGGTGATCGACCTGATCGCCGCGCGCATGGACGTGCTGGAAGTCAGCTCGCCCCAGGACTTTCGCAGCCTGCCCCAGGCGCATACCGAGCAACGCTTCAGCGCCGGTCAGTATGTATGGCCCGGCACAGCCGCCCAGCGTGAAGCGCTGGGGCTGCCCGCCGTGGATGGCCCGGCGCAGACCCTGCAAGTGGGCAACCGCCAGTTGCGGTGTCGCAGCCATCAGGCGCCGACCATCGTCTTCACCTTCAACGACCTTTGCGAACAGCTCACGGCCGTGATGGATTACCTGCTGCTGTGTCAGGACTTCGACCACTGGATCATCGACGGGCTGCCGCAATTGGCCGAATGCCCAATCGCCGTGCAACAGCGTTTTATCAACCTGGTGGATGTGCTTTACGACCAGGACAAACGCCTGACGCTGATCGGTCAACAGCCGCTGGCGCACTGCCTGGAAGGCCAAGCCATCGACCTTGCCCGCACGGCCAGCCGCCTGCATCAATTACAAACCGCCGAATTGCAAAGCCTGTGCCCGCAACCCGCGCATCACCCGGTATCATGAGCGCCTTTTACGCCCTCTTGCCGAGTGACCGCGCCGTTCATGAATACCCTCGCCCAACTCAAGGCCGGCCAATTGGCCGGCACCACGCGCCTGGACCTGTCCTGCGGGCTGACCGAATTCCCGCGGGAAATCTTCGAACTGGCCGACTCGCTGGAAATCCTCAACCTCACGGGCAACGCCCTGAGCAGCCTGCCCGACGACCTGCATCGCCTGTCGCACCTGCGCGTGCTGTTTTGCTCGGACAACGCCTTCACCGCGTTGCCGGAATGCCTGGGCCAGTGCGCCAAGCTAAGCATGATCGGCTTCAAGGCCAACCAGATCAGCCACGTGCCCGCCGCCGCCCTGCCGCCGCAGTTGCGCTGGCTGATCCTCACCGATAACCGCATCAGCCAATTGCCCAGCGAATTGGGCGAGCGGCCGCTGCTGCAAAAACTGATGCTGGCCGGCAACCAACTGACGGAGCTGCCGCACAGCCTGATCAACTGCCACAACCTGGAGCTGATCCGCATCGCCTCCAACCGCCTGACCCAATTGCCCGAGTGGCTGCTGACGCTGCCGAGCCTGACCTGGCTGGCCTATGCCGGCAACCCGGTGGAGATGGCGGTGGACGTAGCCACCGATGACGCAACACCGAACATTGCCTGGGCGGAACTGGAGCTGGGCGATGTGCTCGGCGAAGGCGCTTCGGGGATCATCCGCAAGGCGCTATGGAAGCCGCAGGCCTTGCCCGTGGCGGTCAAACTGTACAAAGGCGCGATCACCAGCGACGGTTCACCGTTGCATGAAATGCAGGCCTGCATCGCCGCTGGCCTGCACCCCAACCTGATCAAGGTGGAAGGCCGCGTGGTGGGCCATCCCGAAGATCAGGCCGCGCTGGTGATGGACCTGATCGACCCGAGCTACCGCAACCTCGCCGCCTTGCCGAGCCTGGCGTCGTGCACGCGGGACATCTACGCACCGAGCACGCGCTTCAGCCCTGAAGTGGCCTTGCGCATGGCGCGGGGCATTGCCTCGGTGGCGGCGCACTTGCACCGGCACGGCATCACCCATGGCGACCTCTACGGCCACAATATTCTGTGGAACGCCGATGGCGACTGCTTGCTCGGCGACTTTGGCGCGGCCTCGTTCCATGCCACGGCGGATACCGTGGAAACCCGGGCATTGCAGCGCATTGAAGTGCGGGCGTTTGGGGTGTTGCTGGGGGAGTTGCTGGAGCGCGTCGACACGCCGTTCAACGACGAGGCGTTGGTCGCGCTGCAGAACAGCTGCTGCCAGCCTGATGTGTTGGCGCGGCCGAGCTTTGAAGAGATTGAAGCGCTGCTGAACCTGGGGTGAAACCCAATCCAACTGTGGGAGCTGGCTTGCCTGCGGTGAGGCCGTGTCATTCACCTTTTCAGTGACTGATACAGCGCTATCGCAGGCAAGCCAGCTCCCTCATGAGTGAACCGCGTTTAATCAGCCAGCCAGGCCAACGAACATATCCTGCACGTCGTCGTGGTTGTCCAGGCCTTCCAGGAAGGCTTCGACTTCAGCCATCTGCTCATCGGTCAAACCGCTCACCGGGTTCTTCGAGATGTAGCCGAGCTTGGCCGACAGCACGGTAAAGCCCTGCTCCGGCAGCGCTTTCTGTACGGCATCCAGGTCGGTGGTTTCGGTGATGAACAGGGTGGTGCCCTCTTCTTCGCCGTCTTCAAAATCCTGGGCGCCGGCTTCGATCGCGGCCATTTCCGCGTCGGCATCCGGGGTGTCCGGCGAGGCTTCGATCAGGCCGACATGGTTGAAGTCCCAGGCCACGGAGCCGGAAGCGCCCAGTTGCCCCTTGCGGAATGCCACACGGATTTCCGCCACGGTACGGTTGATGTTGTCGGTCACGCACTCAACGATCAGCGGCACCTGGTGCGGGGCAAACCCTTCGTAGGTCACGCGGTGGTACTGCACGGTTTCACCCAGCAGGCCGGCGCCTTTTTTGATCGCGCGCTCCAGGGTTTCCTTGGGCATCGAGGCCTTTTTGGCCTGTTCTACCACCAGACGCAGGTGGGCGTTGGTCGCGGTGTCGGCGCCGTTGCGGGCGGCGATGGTGATTTCTTTCACCAGCTTGCCGAAGATTTTGCCCTTGGCATTCGATGCCGCTTCTTTATGTTTAACTTTCCACTGTGCGCCCATGACTCACTCTCTTCTGTCCATCGCGCCGAGACGTCTACTGGCCGGCGCTTTGGGGGCAGAGTTTATAGGGCAAAAACGCGCTAATCCACCAAAAAACCGGCTATGCCCCTCAGGTTCGCAAGGGTTTGATCGCAACGCTGCGGTCCGGCACAAAATCCCCCACCTGCGCCAGCACCGCAGGCCTGGCGTTCCAGTACGGCATCAGCACCACCGAGGAAAACAGCGCGGCGCCGGCAAACACGATAAATACCGTCACCGTGTCGAAGTATCCCGGCAGCAACCCGCCGAGAATCGCCCCGACCGAACCGCACCCATTCACAAAGCCGGCGGCCGTGGCGCCGGCCTTGGCAGTACCGAAGTCGATGGCGGCGGTACTGCTGATCATCGAATCCGGGCCGTACAGGGTCAGGCCCATGACAAACAACAAGGCCATCACCAGCATGACACTGCCGGTGTGCAGCGCCCCCATGAACAACGCCAGGGCCACCGTCAGCGCCAGCAGGCTGAGCACACAGGCGGGCATGCGCCGAGCGCCGAACAGTTTGTCGGACGCCAGCCCGATCATGATCGGCCCCAGCAACCCGGCCAGCTCAAACGCCGTGGGCACGATAGCCGCCCCCACCTTGCCCACCGAGGGCATCTGTTCGTAAACGATCACCGGTCCCCACAAGAGGATGGCGTAACGCGCAGGCTTCAACAGGAAGTACGCCAGCCCCAACGTCAGCACCGTGCGGTTACGCAGGATGGCGCGCAGCGGTTCAAGCACGCTGATACGTTGTTCGGCGGCCGCCTCCTCGGCGCTCAGCTGCGGTTGCGGGTCGACTGCAGGCAAGCCCACATCCTGAGGCGTATTGCGCTGGAAGATAAAGAACAGCACCGCGACCACGGCCACCACCGCCGCACTGGACATAAAAGCCGCGTGCCAACTGCCGATCAACGTGTAGGCCCACCACCCGGCAAAGGGTGACGCCACCAGGCCACCGAAGGCGTAGCACGAGCTCCATAATCCCAGCACTCGCCCACGTTGCTGCGCCGGAAAGAAACTGCCCAGGTTCTTGCACAAACCCGACCAGCCGGTGGACTGCGCCAGCCCCTGGATCAGCATGCAACTGACAAAGATCGGCAAGGTGGCAAACGTACCCATCACCAAGGCGGCGGCAGCGGAGATCAGCAGCCCGCCCAGCACCACCACCCGAGGGCCAAAGCGGTCGGCCAGCATGCCCCAGGTGAATTGCCCCACGGCATAGGCAGCCAGGTAGAGGCCATCGAGGTTGGCCATCATCATTTTATCGAGGGGAAAACTGGGGTCGTCGACGATCCCGAGTTTGGCCACCGAAAATGCTTTGCGAGTGAAATAGAAGGCGGCGTACGCCAGCCAGGTGATGGCGAAAATCTGCACGCGCCAACGCTTGATATTACCCATAGGGATATTCATGGTGGTTCTGACCTCAGGTGAGTGTGCCGGCAGAATCGAGAAGCGAATGCCTGTTTTTTTTATGGTTAAGCACTGCAATGTCGAGCCTTGGAGCGCACGACATTGGTCAGATGGGCACTGCTGCCAGAACCCATGGCCGGCGCAGTTGTAGGACTCAACTGACGGCGACTGGGCGTATAAAACCAATGGCTGACTAATAGGTAAAATCGATTTATCGTATTTCAAATATAAGCTGAGCTTGTAAGAGGATCTGCGATGTCGGTTTCCCATGCACAACTCAAAGCCTTCCACGCCGTGGCCGTACACGGCAGCTTTACCCAAGCGGCCGAGCGCCTGTTTCTGACGCAGCCGGCCATTTCCGACCAGGTGCGCAAACTCGAAGAGCGCTTCGGCGTGCTGTTATTTCACCGCAACAAACGCTCGGTGCGCCTGACCGACCTGGGTGAGCGCCTGCTGAGCATCACCCAGCGTCTGTTTGTGATCGAAGCCGAGGCCGTAGAGTTGCTGCAGGACTCGCGCGCCTTGCAAACCGGCACCCTCACACTCGCCGTGGATGCGCCTGTGCACGTGCTGCCGCAAATCGCACGTTTCTGTCAGCTTTACCCGGGGATCAACGTGAAGATTGAAACCGGCAACACCGATGAGTCGCTGTTTCGCCTGTACAACTACCAGGCCGACCTGGCGTTGCTGGGTCGCGATGTCGACGATGAACGCCTGCTCTCACTGCCCTTGCCCGACGACCAATTGCTCGCCTTTGTCGCACGCAACCACCCATGGGCCGGGCGCGCGTCGATCTGCTTGGCCGATCTGGATGATACGCCGCTGGTTCTGCGCGAAATCGGCTCGGTGACGCGCCAGACCCTCGAACAGGAAATGCGCCAAGCCGGGCTGCGTATCCGCCCGGCGATCCAGGTGGAGGGCCGCGAAGCCGCGCGTGAGGCCGTGGTGGTGGGGATTGGCGTGGGCGTGGTGTCCGCAGCCGAACTCGGCGCCGACTCACGGGTGTACGCCATGCCGATCCGCGATTGCAGCCAGCGCATGAAAGAAACCCTGGTGTGCCTCAAAGAGCAGAGTTCGCGCCGGGTGGTGGCGACCTTTCTCGATATTGTCCGGGAAAGCCTGCGGTGAACTCCAAGGGCCCATCACGGGCAAGCCGGCGATTGCGCCCACCCGGCCTTCAGCCTCCTTGCGCTTAAGGCGCCAACTCGAAGAACGCCTGAATCAGGCGCAACGAGCGGCGCCTCTCCATGCAGCCGAGCATGTGCCGGTTGCGCAACCCATCGCCCTGGATCGCAACGGGCTGCACCCGTGGGTCCGGGCTGACTTCCATCGATGAGACCACGCCCACGCCCAGTTCGGCGGCAACGGCTTCGGTGACCGCCTCGCGGCTGTCCAGCTCCAGCAACACTTTGGGTTGCACCGCGGCTGAGCGGCAAGCGTCATCGAAGGTGCGACGGGTGATGGAGGTAGGTTCGCGCAGTACCATGATCACATCGTTCAACTGCCCCAGGCCTATGCCCTTGGGCAGTTGCGCCCACGGGTGGCCGGCGGGCACCAACGCGCAAATGCGCGACTCACTCAGCGGTTGCAGGTGCAGGCCGTTACGCGGTTCCACCTCGGTGAGCACCGCCACATCCGCATGCTCCGACAACAGCGCCGCCAAGGTTTCCTGGGCGTTGCCCAGCCGCAAGTTGACGGTAATACCCGGGTAGCGAGCGCGCAGGCTGGCAATCATCGGCATCACCAGGTGCGGCCCATCCGCCGCGACTTCCAGGCGCCCGGTGAGCAATTGGCGATTGGCCTCCAGCAAGGTCTGCGCCTCGTCCACCAGGCCGAAGATCGCGCGGGTGATCGCCGCCAGGCGGGTGCCCTCCTCGGTCAGCTCCACGCGCCGTGCCGTGCGGCGCAACAGCGGAATCTGGTAGTGCTCTTCCAGCGCCTTGATATGCCCGGTCACCGCTGGCTGGCTGATAAACAGCCGCGCGGCCGCTCGGGTAAAGCTGCCCTCGCGGGCCACTGCATCGAATGCACGCAATTGAAACAGGTTCATAGCTATCGGCCTCACTGATAGCTCGCATAACAACAAACAATTTGATTGATGACAAGCCAAACTGCAATTTAGGCGCCGTAGATTCAACCCCCGATACCTTGCGAGGAATTGAGATGAGCACTGCCGCGCCGATCCTGCTGACCCCTGGCCCACTGACCACATCGAACCGCACCCGTCTGGCAATGATGGTGGATTGGGGCTCCTGGGATGACCGTTTCAACCAGCTCACCGCGAGTGTCTGCGAGCAACTGCTGGCGATCCTCAACGGCGAAGGCAGCCACCACTGCGTGCCCCTGCAAGGCAGCGGCACCTTTGCCGTCGAGGCCGCCATTGGCACGCTGGTGCCGCGTGACGGCAAGGTGCTGGTGTTGATCAACGGCGCCTACGGCAAGCGCCTGGCGAAGATCTGCGAAGTGCTCGGCCGCGATTTCAGCACCTTCGAAACCGCCGAAGATGAACCGACCACCGCCGCCGACGTCGACCGCCTGCTGCAGGCCGACCCGGCCATTACCCACGTGGCGCTGATCCACTGCGAAACCAGCACCGGCATCCTCAACCCTTTGGCGCAGATCGCAGGCGTGGTGAAAAACCACGGCAAGCGCCTGATCATTGATGCCATGAGCTCCTTCGGCGCACTGGCGATCGACGCGCGCGAAGTGCCGTTCGACGCACTCATCGCAGCCTCCGGAAAATGCCTGGAAGGCGTACCGGGCATGGGTTTCGTCTTCGCCAACAAACAGGCACTGGCCGCCGCCCAAGGCAACTGCCACTCCCTGGCGATGGACCTGTTCGACCAGCACAGCTACATGGCCAAGACCGGCCAGTGGCGTTTCACCCCGCCCACTCACGTGGTCGCGGCCTTGCATGAAGCGCTGCTGCAATACCAGGAAGAAGGCGGCTTGCCCGCGCGTCACCAACGCTACGCCCGCAACTGCCAGGCGCTGCTGGACGGCATGGCCGAACTGGGCCTGCGCAGTTTTCTGCCGACGGCGATCCAGGCACCGATCATCGTCACCTTCCACGCCCCGCAAGACCCGCGCTACCAGTTCAAGGACTTCTATGAGCGGGTCAAGGCCAAGGGTTTCATCCTCTACCCCGGCAAATTGACCCAAGTGGAAACCTTCCGCGTGGGTTGCATCGGCCACGTTGATGCGGCCGGCATGCGCGCAGCGGTCAAGGCGATCGCCGAAGTGCTGCAAGAAATGGAAGTGTTGACCGTTTGATTTCCCCCAATTACTCACAGGATCGAACCATGAACTACCAGAACCCCAACACCCTGCAGGCCGTTATCCTCGACTGGGCCGGCACCGTAGTCGATTTCGGCTCCTTCGCCCCCACGCAGATCTTTGTCGAAGCCTTCGCCGAGTTCGACGTGCAAGTCTCCATCGACGAAGCCCGTGGCCCGATGGGCATGGGCAAATGGGACCATATCCGCACGCTCTGCAATCAGCCGCAGGTGGCCGAGCGTTATCGCAAGGCCTTCGGTCGTACGCCAACGGATGATGACGTAACCGCCATCTACCAGCGTTTCATGCCGTTGCAGATCGAGAAAATCGCCGAGCACTCGGCGCTGATTCCCGGCGCCCTCGACACCATTGCGCGGCTGCGCGTGCAGGGCATCAAGATCGGTTCCTGCTCCGGCTACCCCAAGCAAGTGATGGACAAAGTCGTCGCCCTCGCCGCCACCAATGGCTACATCGCTGACCACGTGGTTGCCACCGACGAAGTGCCCAACGGCCGCCCATGGCCCGCCCAGGCGCTGGCCAACGTGATTGCGCTGGGCATTGACGATGTGGCGGCTTGCGTAAAGGTCGACGACACCGTGCCGGGCATCCTCGAAGGCCGCCGCGCCGGCATGTGGACCGTCGCCCTCACCTGCTCGGGCAATGCGCTGGGCCTGACCTATGAGCAATTCCGCGACCTGGACGCCGCCGCCCTGAACAGCGAGCGCGAACGCATCGAGAAACTGTTCGAAGGCTCGCGCCCGCACTACCTGATCGACACTATCAACGACCTGCCGGCTGTCATCACCGACATCAACCAGCGCCTGGCCCGCGGTGAAATGCCGCAAAGCCACTGATTGAGGTCAAAACAACGGCACTTACGCCAGGCGAATCGCTCAAAATCGGCATACAGTTAAAGGACTCCGTCACTAAAGAATGGAGGTTTGCCCTGATGAGTGAGGAACACAGCGATGCCGTGGAAAAACTCCGATACGCGCTACAGCACCATGTCGATTGCGCTGCACTGGTTGATGGTGGTGCTGCTGGCGGTGGTTTACGCCTGCATAGAGTTACGCGGCCAATTCCCCAAAGGCAGTGGCGCGCGAACATTGATCGTCGAAATGCACTTTATGTTCGGCCTGACCGTGTTCGTGCTGGTGTGGCTGCGCCTGTTTGCACGCAGCCTGGGGGTGGCACCGAAAATCGTGCCGACGCCGCCACAATGGCAAAGCCTGCTGGCCACGCTGATGCATGTTGCGCTGTATGCATTGATGATCGGCATGCCGATTGCCGGATGGCTGATCGTCAGCGCCGAGGGGCATTCGGTGATGTTCTACGGCATCGAGTTGCCGCCATTGATCGCTGAGAACAAGGCGCTGGCCAAGCAGATTGAAGGCTGGCACGTGCTGTTCGGCAAGATCGGCTACTGGCTGATCGGGCTGCATGCATTGGCGGGGATCATTCACCATTACATCCTGCGCGATAACACGGCGCTGCGCATGATGCCGGGTAGGAGCGGGCTCTCTCGCGAAGGCGGCGGGTCAGTCACCAAATCTGTTGAATGATAGACCGCAATCGCGGGCAAGCCCGCTCCCACAGGGGCACATCGCTAGATTTCAAACCCTCGGCGGCCTTGCAGGCCGCCGGTGTGCACGAAGATCAGGCGGGTGCCGGGGGCGAAGTGTCCGGCCTCGATCTGGTGTTTGAGCGCCAGCAGGGCCTTGCCGGTGTAGAGCGGCTCCAACGGCATGCCGGACGCTTGTTCGGTGTGTTCAATAAATGCGAGCAATAACGGATCGACTTTGGCGAAGCCACCTCGGCTGGCGTCCAGCAGTTCATAACCGCCCTGCACGATCGCCTGCACGTTTTGCTCAACGCCGTGATCGTCCGGCACGGCCAAGGCGCCGAACACCGGGTGCGCGCCCGCCTCTGCCAGCGCCAGCCCGGCCACGGTGGTGCCGGTGCCCGCCGCCAGCCACCAGGCATCGTAATCGGCCCAACCCAGGTTGCCCAACTGCTCGCGCACCTGCTCGACCAGTGCCGCGCAGCCCAAGGCACCCGCTATTCCACCGCCGCCTTCGGGCACGGCATGGAACTGCGGGTAGCGTTCACGCCATGGCAGCCAGAAACCTGGCTCATGCCGCGCACGATAGCCGCCATACCCCAGCCAATGCAGCTGCATGCCGAAGGTGTTGAGGTCGAGAACAGTGGGCGTGTCTTGAGGATGGCCGCGTAACAGGCCGACGGTGGGGAAACCGAAGCGTTTGCCGGCTGCCGCCAGGGCGTGCAGGTGGTTGGAGTGGGCGCCGCCGAGGCTGATGACCCCGCTGGCACCGGCCATGTTTGCCTGGGCCAGGTGCTCGGTGAGCTTGAACCACTTGTTGCCGCTGATCAGCGGGTCGATGCGGTCCAGGCGCAGCACAGCCAACTCGACGCCGTTCAGCCAATCCAGCTGCAAAGGTTCGAGCGGTGCGTGGGGAAGCCAGTCGAAAGGGCCCATCGGGGAAGGTATCTGAATGAAAAGGGGCGGCAGTCTAACACCGCCCCTTTGGGCGTTTTACAGCTCGGCGGCCAGGCGCGAGCCCTGGTTGATGGCGCGCTTGGCGTCGAGCTCGGCCGCCACATCGGCGCCGCCGATCAGGTGCACGTTCTGGCCTGCGGCAACCAGGCCGTCCTGCAGTTCGCGCAGCGGGTCCTGGCCAGCGCAGATGACGATGTTGTCCACCGCCAGCACTTGAGGTTCACCGTCGGCGCCGATGCGGATGTGCAAGCCTTGGTCATCGATCTTCAGGTATTCGACGCTGTTGAGCATCTGCACCCGCTTGTTCTTAAGGCCCGTGCGATGAATCCAGCCGGTGGTCTTGCCCAGGCCGTCGCCAACTTTGGAGGCCTTGCGTTGCAGCAGGAACACTTCACGGGCCGGTGCATGCGGCGCAGGCTTGATACCCGCCACACCGCCACGGGCTTGCAGCTGGGTGTCGATGCCCCACTCTTTCCAGAATGCCTCACGGTCCAGGCTGGTAGACACGCCTGCATGCACCAGGAATTCGGAGACGTCGAAGCCGATACCGCCAGCGCCAATCACCGCCACGCGCTTGCCCACTGGCTTGCGCTCAAGGATCACGTCCAGATAGCTCAGCACCTTGGCGTTGTCGATCCCCGGAATCGCCGGGGTACGCGGCGCAATGCCGGTGGCCAGGATGATCTCGTCATACCCGCCCGCCGCCAGTTGCGCGGCATCCACACGGGTGTTGAGGCACACCTCGACGTGGGTGGTCTGCAATTTGCGTTTGAAGTAGCGCAGGGTTTCAAAGAACTCCTCTTTGCCCGGCACGCGCTTGGCGATATTGAACTGGCCGCCGATTTCGCTGGCCGAGTCGAACAAGGTCACTTGATGGCCGCGCTCCGCCGCCACGGTGGCCGCCGCCAGGCCTGCGGGGCCGGCACCGACCACGGCGATTTTCTTGATCTGCTTGACCGGCAGGTAGTTCAGCTCGGTCTCGTAGCAGGCGCGCGGGTTGACCAGGCAGGTGGTCAGCTTGCCGCCGAAGGTGTGGTCCAGGCAGGCCTGGTTGCAGCCGATGCAGGTGTTGATTTCATCGGCGCGACCTTCAGCGGCCTTGTTGACGAACTCGGGGTCGGCCAGGAACGGCCGCGCCATCGAGACCATGTCGGCATCGCCCTCGGCGAGGATCTGCTCGGCAATTTCCGGCGTATTGATGCGGTTGGTGGTGATCAGCGGAATCTGCACCGCACCGCGCAGCTTGGCGGTGACTTTGCTGAACGCGCCACGCGGCACTTTAGTGGCGATGGTCGGGATACGCGCTTCGTGCCAGCCGATGCCGGTGTTGATGAGGGTCGCACCCGCCTGCTCGATGGCCTTGGCCAACAGCACGATTTCTTCCCAGCTACTGCCGCCTTCCACCAGGTCAAGCATCGACAGGCGGAAGATAATGATGAAGTTCGGGCCGACGGCCTCGCGCACCCGGCGCACGATTTCCACCGCCAGGCGCATGCGGTTTTCGTAACTGCCACCCCAACGGTCGGTGCGATGGTTGGTGTGGGCGGCGAGGAATTGGTTAATGAAATAACCTTCGGAGCCCATGATTTCCACGCCGTCGTACTCGGCGACCTGGGCCAGCAGCGAACAGGTGACAAAGTCCTGAATCTGCTTCTCGATGCCTTCCTCGTCCAGCTCCTTGGGCTTGAACGGGTTGATCGGCGCCTGGATCGCGCTCGGTGCGACCTGCTTGGGGCTGTAGGCATAGCGCCCGGCGTGGAGGATCTGCATGCAGATCTTGCCGCCCGCTGCGTGCACGGCCTGGGTCACGATCTTGTGTTTCTGGGCTTCTTCGTCGGTGGTCAGCTTGGCGGCACCGGCGTACACGCCGCCCTCATCGTTCGGGCCAATACCGCCGGTGACCATCAGGCCGACACCACCCCGGGCGCGCTCGGCAAAATAGGCGGCCATGCGCTCGAAGCCGCCGGGTTTTTCTTCCAGGCCGGTGTGCATCGAACCCATCAGGGTGCGATTGCGCAAGGTGGTAAAGCCCAGGTCCAACGGGGCCAGCAGGTGCGGGTAGGCAGCAGCGGTCATGGTACAGCTCCACAACGGATCATCACGGGACGTGGAAGGCTCGAAATGGCCTGCCATCGGTTTATGTCCCACAGACTAAGAGGCAGCGGACTACCGCTCAATGACTGAAACTGACAAGTTATTGATCCAAATGCACAGCGCCCCTTGGCAAGCCGGTGCATGGGCCCTACCCTAGTCGGCGAACCCTGCACACGGTCTGTTGTCTGTTGCCCCATGCGTAAACTTCTAGGCTTCACCCTCGTCATGGCCCTGGTTGCCGCCACCACCGCGTATCTGGTCTGGACCCAGGAGCGCCCTGTGGCGCATTACCTGTCGGACCTGCGCATCACTTTGGCCGTCAATGAAGGCCAGCCTGCCGACCGTGGCAACCTGCTGGGTATCCAGCCGGAGCTGTTCCCCGCCGATTACCAGAGCCTGGAACGCCTGCACCTGAAGCTGGCGGCTTATCTGCAAAAAGCTCGGGACCAAGGGTTGATTAACAGCAAGACCATCGTCGTGCTGCCGGAACACATCGGCACCTGGCTGATGCTCAGCGGCGAAAAGAACGAGCTGTACCAAGCGGTCCATTTAAAGGACGCGATGAACTGGCTGTCAGCCAGCAACCCGCTGCAGTTCGCACGCGCGTGGATCAGCGCCAAGGGCGATAACCGCATGGACGACGCCTACCTGCGCATGAAAGCCCCCGCCATGGCCCGCGACTATCAGGTGCTGTTCGGCGGGTTGGCCAAAGAGTTTGGCGTGACGCTGGTGGCCGGCTCCATCGCCCTGCCCAACCCGAGTGTCGAGCAAGGGCAACTGCACATTGGCCATGGCGCGCTGTACAACGCCAGCCTGGTGTTTGGCACCGACGGCTTGCCGGTTGGCCAGCCGCAGCGCCAGTTCTATCCGATCTACGATGAGCGCGGCTTTATCCAGCCGGGCGATGAAAACATCGTCAGCGTGGTCGATACCCCGGCCGGGCGCCTGGGCATCCTGATCGGCAGCGACAGCTGGTACCCGGACAACTACCGCAAACTGAACGAGCAAGGCGCGCAATTGGTTGCCGTGCCTGCCTTTGTGACCGGCCGCGAGACGTGGGACCGCCCATGGCGCGGTTTCAAAAGCGTTTCGACGCCGCCCGAAATCAGCCTCAAACCCGAAGAACTCAGCGAAGGCGAAGCCTGGCACCGCCTTACGCTGATCAGCCAGCAACCGATCAGCCAGGCCACTGCCGGCATGAGCGTGTTCCTGCGCGGGCAGTTCTGGGATCTGGGCACTGCCGGGCACAGCTTTCTCAGCAGCAACGGGCAAATCAATGCCGACAACGGTGCCCGTGGCGCGCGCCTGCTGAATATCTGGTTGTAGCGTCTTGAAGCCGGTGCGCCTTGGCGATCTGTCGGTGGGTTTCGTGCACACCTTGGCGGATGCTATTCAAAGCCACGGCCTGGACCCGCAACCGCTGCTCCTGCAATACGGCCTTGACCCGGCACGCCTGGCCGAAGCCGGCGCACGCTTGTCGATCCCGCGCTATATGCGCTTGGGCCACGCAGCCATCCAGCTGACCGGCGACCCAGGCCTGGGCCTGCGCATGGGCCAGCTCAGCCGTTTGAGCCAGGCAGGTCTGGCAGGCGTCACCGCCGCACAAGCGCCCAATGTGCGTGAAGCGGCGCGTGCCTTGACCCGTTTTGAAGCGCTGTACGGCTCCAATTACCGCGGGCAATCGAGTTTTCACGAGGATGCCGAAGGCGCCTGGCTGCGGTTTTATTCCATCAGCCCGTACAACGCCTATAACCGCTTTGTGGTGGATTCGATCATCGCCGGCTGGCTGCAGCAGTTATCCAGCGTGGCGCTGCAACCGGTGCGGGCGCAGCGCATCGACATCGAATTTGAAGCCCCCGAGTACAGCGAACAATACGGTGTGCTGGGCGACAGCCCGGTGTGCTTCGGCGCCGAGGCCAATCAACTGCGCCTGAGCCAAAACACGTTGGCACTGCGTAACCCGCAGCATTGCCCGAGTACCTGGCAGCTGTTGTTGAAGTTGTGTGAAGCAGAATTGGAGCAGTTGACGCGCACCCGCAGCTTGCGCGAGCGCATTACCCGTTTGCTCGGGCCGATGCTCAATGGTGGCCGGGAACCCGACCTGGAAGAAGTGGCGGCACGCTTGAAGCTGCCGACCTGGACGCTGCGCCGCAAACTGGCCGATGAAGGCACGCAGTTTCGCGCGATTCTCAACGACACCCGCCGCGACTTGGCCATGACCTACATTCGCGATACGGAGCTGGCGTTCGGCGAGATCGCCTACTTGCTCGGTTTTGCCTCAGCCCAGGCGTTTCAACGGGCGTTCAGGCGGTGGAACAACCAGACCCCAGGGGAATTTCGCCGCAGTCAGCGGCATTCCGCCTGAAGTCGGTGTTACAGCTCGGTGGCGTCATCAACCGGATCCAGCGGATCCAACTCAAACGCGTGGTACTCAAGCAGTTCTTCTTGGTAATCGTCCATGGTGGACTCCTTGTAGGTTTAAAGCAGCTGCCAATAAATGACCTGCACAGCCAGCCTAAAGTGCCGTGATGACGAAAAAATGTCGGCGCCATGACGTTCCTGCACTTCAGGATAAAACGTAGCAGCGCTGCCTTGATTTAGCACCTGGGCGTTGAGATACTATTGCAATCATTGCAATTGCAACAACATTTCCATTAGGGTACGAACCTCTGTTGCAAGGAGCTCGTCCCATGCCCGCCTCTACCGCCCATGCCGCCCAATGCTGTATCGACGCACTCAGCACGGCTGCGCACTCAAGCAGTTCGCCGCTGTACACGGTCATGACCATGGCCAACACCCTGGAACTCAGCCGCCAGGCCTGGGTGATCCGCGGTCAGTCACGCTCCCGCCGTGTGGGCGGCTGGCCGGTTTGGTTCGCACGCAACACCGCTGAAAAACCCATGTTGTACCTGCACAGCGCGGCGTCGTCGGCGCAGTTATGTGCATTGTCGGACGAGACCGCGCAGCGCGGCATCCTGTGCAACGACATCGAAAATCAACCGTCGGCATGGCCCAGGGGCACGCAACCGTCGCTGCCGTTATGGCTGGCCACTCACCCGCGCTGCACGCCGTATGACCCGGCGTCAGGCGCGGAAGCCCGCGCGATTGTGCTGGCGGGTTTGCGCACGCTGTATGTCGAGGGCAAGCCTGGGTTTTATTACCTGGCGCTGCACGACCAGGACAGCGCGACGACGCTGGATGCACAGGATCGTGACGATGTCCTCAAGGGGATGTACCCGATCCAGCGTCGCCAAGGGCAGGTGCGATTGCTCGGTGCCGGCCGGGCGCTGGTGGAAGTTGCCGAGGCTGCACAATTGCTGGAAAAGGACTGGAACATCACGGCGCAGCTGTGGAGCTGCCCCAGCTACACGCGACTGGCGCGCGAAGCGGCAGCCGCCGAACGCTGGAATCGACTGCACCCCACAGCGCCCAGGCAGAGCTGCCATTTACGTGAGTGCCTGGGCGGCAGCCGCGCGCCCGTGATTGCCGTCACCGGTTATCCGCAGGCGATTGTCGATCAGCTGGCGGCGCATGTGGAGGCGCGGTTTGTCGCGCTCGGCGCGGGTTCGGTGCAGGCGTCTGCGCCCAGCTGTTACTGGATTGTGGTGTGTGCGTTGAGGGCGTTGGTGGATGAGGGATGTATGGATGCGAATCAGGTAGAAAAGGCGATGGATCGGTATGCACTCAACTGAAGGGGGAAACCGTCAATGGTGGGAGCTGGCTTGCCTGCTCCCACATGGTTTGCCTGTGCTGCCTCACACCTTGCGTCGCCCTCGAACCTGCACGCCCGCCTCCACGGCCAGCCCCGCCGCGCGCTCCAGGGTGTCGGCAAACAGCTGGCGCTGCTCGGGCTCGATTTGCGACAGGAACAGCTCGTCCACGGTGCTTTCGTAGATCGTCCACATCTTTTTTCGCAATACCCGACCCGCGTCGGTGATCGAGGCAAACGCCGCACGGCCGTCGCCGTCAGAACGCGAACGCACCACTAGGCCGTCTTTTTCCAGGCGGTCCACCAGGCGTGTCAGGTTGTAGCGCTCAATCGCCAGCACGTCGGCCAATTCGTGCATGCGACGGGTGCCATCGGGACCACTTTCCAGGCCCCACAGGGCGTCATACCAAGCATATGGCGGCAGGTCCGCCTGCGCCAAACGGCGTTCGATTTCACGGATGACCGTCCTGTGGGCCCTGACAAAACGGAACCATACATCAGGCTCTTTCGACGACATGCAACACCATCCGGGGAATTTCAAGAAGGTTGCAATAGTAGCTCATCCCGCGCTAGATTCAGGCATGTCGTTGCAATTGCAACTACATTGGCGTTACTCCCACAAGGAGCTTGCCGCTTGAAATCCGCCTACCCTGGAGCCTCACATGACCCCGAATAACGCAGTAAGACTGGACGACGATCCACAGGAAACCCGCGAATGGCTGGAGTCCATCGAATCGGTGCTGTCCACCGAAGGCCGCCCGCGCGCCCACTACCTGATTGATCAGTTGCTGGATTTCGACGTTGCGCGCCATGGAGACTTCTACGGGCGGGTGACCACGCCTTACGTCAACACCATCCCGGTTGACCGCCAACTGCCCTACCCTGGCAACCTCGCCATCGAGCGGCGCACCAATGCGTTTATTCGCTGGAACGCCATGGCCATGGTGTTGCGCGCAGGCAAACATTCCGGTGTGGGTGGGCATATCGCGACCTATGCGTCAGCCGCCGTGCTGTACGACGTAGGCTTCGACCATTTCTTCCGTGGGCGCACCGACACGTTCGACGGTGACCTGGTGTACATCCAGGGTCACTCCTCGCCGGGCATCTACGGCCGCGCCTACCTGGAAGGCCGCATCAGCGAAGCTCAGCTGGACAACTTCCGCCGCGAGGCCGCTGGCGAGGGGCTGTCCTCCTACCCGCACCCACGGCTGATGCCGGACTTCTGGCAATTCCCTACTGTGTCCATGGGCCTCGGGCCGATCACCGCGGCTTACCAGGCGCGCTTCATGCGTTACCTGGAGTTGCGTGACCTCAAGCAACACCAAGGCCGCAAAGTGTGGGCGTTCCTTGGTGATGGCGAAATGGACCAGCCGGAATCCCTGGCGGCGATCTCCCTGGCCGGCCGCGAGAAACTCGACAACCTGATCTTCGTGGTCAACTGCAACCTGCAACGCCTGGACGGCCCGGTGCGCGGCAATGCCAAAGTCATCCAGGAATTCGAAAGCCTGTACCGCGCCGCCGGCTGGAACGTGATCAAGGTGATCTGGGGCGGTGGCTGGGATGCGCTGCTGGAAAAAGACCAGAGCGGCCTGCTGCGCCAGCGCATGATGGAATGCGTGGACGGCGACTATCAGAACTACAAATCGCAGAACGGCGCCTATGTACGCGAGCACTTCTTCGGCAAATACCCGGAGTTGCTGGCGTTGGTTGCGGACATGTCCGACGACGAAATCTGGAAACTCTCACGCGGTGGCCATGACCCGGACAAGGTCTACAACGCCTACGCGGCCGCCGTGCGCCACAAGGGCCAGCCGACGGTGATCCTGGCCAAGACCGTCAAGGGCTTTGGCATGGGCGAAGCCGGCGAAGGCCAGAACATCAACCACCAGTTGAAGAAGATGGGCGCCGACGCGGTAAAAGCCTTCCGCGACCGCTTCGGGCTGGAAGTGGCGGATGACCAACTCGACGAAATCCCCTACCTCAAACCCGCCGCCGACAGTGAAGAGGCGCGTTATTTCGCCGCCAGGCGCCAGGCCTTGGGCGGCTATGTGCCCGCGCGCCACACGGCCGTCGAGTCATTACAGATCCCCGAACTGAGCGCCTTTGCCACCCAACTGAAGGACACGGGCGAGCGCGCCATCTCCACCACCATGGCATTTGTGCGCATCCTCGGCACACTGCTCAAGGATCCGCACCTGGGCAAGCTGATCGTCCCCATCGTGCCGGATGAGTCGCGCACCTTCGGCATGGAAAGCCTGTTCCGTCAGATCGGCATCCACTCTGCTGTAGGCCAGCTCTATACCCCACAGGATGCCGGGCAACTGAGCTACTACAAGGAGAGCAAAGACGGACAGATCATGCAGGAAGGCCTGAATGAATCCGGCGCCATTTCCTCGTGGATCGCGGCGAGTACGTCCTACAGCAACCACGGCCTGATGACCGTGCCGTTCTACATTTTCTACTCGATGTTCGGCTTCCAACGGGTCGGCGACCTGGCGTGGGCGGCCGGCGATGCACGGGCGCGTGGTTTCCTGCTCGGCGCTACGGCCGGGCGCACTACATTGATGGGCGAAGGCTTGCAGCATGACGACGGCCACAGCCACATTCTGTCGTCGGTCATTCCGTGCTGTGTGTCGTATGACCCGACCTTTGCCTACGAGCTGGCGGTGATTATTCGGGAGGGCATGCGGCGCATGTATGTCGAGCAGGAGGACATTTACTACTACATCACCCTGCTCAACGAAAACTACCCGCACCCGGCAATGCCCGAAGGCGTGGAGGATGGCATTCTCAAGGGCATGTATCCGCTGAGCCGCCACCCGCAAGCGCAGGTGCAACTGATGGGCAGTGGTTCGATTTTGCGCGAAGTGATCGCCGCAGCCGACTTGCTCACCAAGGACTTCGGCATACACAGCGACGTGTGGAGCGTCACCAGCCTGACCGAGTTGCGCCGAGACGGGCACGCGGCGGAGCGCTGGAACCTGCTGCACCCGCTGAGCGAGCCGCGCAGCAGCTACGTCGAGGAATGCCTCGCCGGGCACACCGGGCCGGTGGTGGTCGCCACGGACTACATGAAATTATTCGCCGACCAGATTCGCCCCTTCGTCCACGCCCGCCGCTTTGTGGCGCTGGGCACCGATGGTTTCGGGCAATCGGACACCCGGGAAACCTTGCGTGAATTCTTTGAGGTGGATCGCCACTTCATCGTCCTCGCGGCTTTAAAAGCGCTGGCGGATGACGGCGTGATCGGGCGCGATAACGTCAGTGAAGCGATCAACCGCTACGGGATCAACGTCGACAAGGCGAACCCCGTAGCGGTCTGAGTTACTGCGCAGGCGTCGGCAGCGGAGGAATCGCCTCTGTCGGCGCCGGCAAGGTCGGCGTGGTCGGCGTGGTCGGAGCGGGTGCTGGAGCCGGTTCGGGTTCGGCCTGTGGCGCAATCGGTGCGGCCTCGGCAGGCGGTGCCAACGGTTGCGCAGCGGCAGGCGCTGGCGTTGCGTCCTTCGGTGCCTCGACCTTCTCCGCAACCGGAGCGGCCTTGGGTTCCGGCACCCCGAGCTCAGCCTTGGGCTTTTCAGGGATGTGCTCGGCCTTCTTCACTTCCTGCGGCAGGAACACATCCACCAGCGCAAAGTAACGGTCATAGAACTTCGGCGCCGAAACCGTCTCACTCGCCACCTTGACCATCGAGTCATCGGTGGAGCCAATCGGCATCGACACCGAGCCCAACACGCCCACACCCAGGCTCGCGGAGTTGTTGACCTTCTTCAGCGCGTAGCGATCCTGCAAGGCGTTGGCAAACATCGTCGAGTGGTTATTGCCTTTGCCATCGTTGGCACACACCACGTTGAAGCTGATCTGCAAATGAGTCTCGCCAGTCTGCTGGAAGCTCTTGTTACCCACCACCAGCTTGGGGTCGCTGCTGGTGATGATGTAACCCTGGCTCAACAGCGCACGTCGCGCCGCTTCACAGGCCGCCACATCGCTGACCGGGTAATCACGGGAGAACGTACCGGAGTCGTCGAAATTCTCATGTTCATAAATAGCGGTCTTGGGTGACGAGCAGCCCGCGGCGCCCGCCAGCACCAGCGCCAGCCCGAGGCTACGCAAGTGAAATGATGTCGACATTGAAAATCCTGAGAAAAACAGTCCGGGCGGTATTGTGCAACAGAACGAGGCCTTGGCGCGCGCATTCCTGTCGGTAAAACGTCACAGGCCTACAGGACGGCGCCTGCAGGAAAAAGCCCGGCGCCCATATGGTCAATAAATACGCGCAGTTTTGCCGAGGCATGGCGACTTGATGGCCATAACATCCAGAAACTGCCACGGTGGTCGAGATGGTCGTCCAGCACCCGCTGCAAACGCCCTTCCCGCACAGCCTGGTTGACCATGAAGTCCGGCAGGCAGGCGATGCCCAACCCTTCGTGCACCACATGGTTGAGGGACTCGATGGTGGTGCTGACCAGCGGCGTGCGCAAGGTGGGCTCAACCGAGCCGGCTACGTGCCGCAGCGGCCAGGGTTCCAGCTTGCCGGTGGCGCAGAATTTATGGCGCAGGCAGGCGTGGCTGCTCAAATCCTGTGGCTGTTGCGGGGTGCCGAACTGCGCGAAGTAAGTCGGGGTGCCCACCAGTACCAAGCGGTAATGCCCCAAGTGTCGCGCCATCAACCGCGAATCTTCCGGCTTGCCGGTGCGAATCACCGCGTCGAAACCTTCCTCGATCACGTCCACCATGCGGTCGGAAAAATCCAGGTCCAGCTCGATATCCGGGTAGGCGCGCATAAAGTCGCTGAGCACCGGCATCAACAGCCCGCGCACTTGCGGCAGGCTGACACGCAACTTGCCGCGTGGCGTGGCACTGGCTTCGGTCAACTCCTGCTCCGCTGCCTCGACCTCGGCGAGGATCCGCCGTGAACGCTCAAGGAACAACGCGCCCTCGCTGGTCAGCGTGATGCTGCGCGTACTGCGATGAAACAAACGCACGCCCAAGCGCGCTTCGGTGCGCGCGATGCTTTTGCCCACCGCCGAAGACGACACGCCGAGCACGCGGCCAGCGGCGGTGAAACTGCGCGTCTCCGCCACCTGCACAAACACCGAGAGGCTGCCCAGACTGTCCATCGTCTTACCCTTGAAGATTGCGGACACCAACGTCCGATAAGTTCGGAACCTTAGCCTGTTTTTCCGCAGCCTGCAGCCCCCTACTCTGCGTCCCTGGCCCTTTTCATGGATAGCGTGCGATGAGCAACAGCCCTTCAATCACCGATTCACCCGCTGTCACCCAGCGTGACGCACTGCCATTCGGCGGCTTGCTGGCATTGGCCGCAGCCGGCTTTATCACCATCCTCACCGAAGCCATGCCCGCCGGGCTCCTACCGCAAATGAGCGACGGCCTGGGCGTTTCGCCTGCACTGGTGGGCCAACTGGTCACCTTGTACGCCCTGGGCTCATTGCTCGCGGCCATCCCGCTCACGCTGTTGACCCGAGGCTGGCGGCGGCGACCCTTGCTGCTGATTGCCATCGGCGGCTTTGCCTTGGTCAACAGCGTGACGGCACTGTCCACCCATTACGGGCTGACCCTGGTCGCGCGGTTTTTTGCCGGCGTATTCGCCGGGTTGCTCTGGGCGCTGTTGGCCGGGTATGCCAGCCGAATGGTGGCCCCGCACCTGCAAGGCCGGGCGATTGCTGTCGCCATGCTCGGCGCACCGCTGGCCTTGTCGCTGGGCGTACCCGCCGGTACGTTCCTTGGCAGCGTTGTGGGTTGGCGCTTGAGCTTTGCCATCATGACCGGGCTAACGCTGTTGCTGCTGGTGTGGGCACGCTGGCAACTGCCGGATTTCGCCGGGCAAGCGGCGCAAAAGCGCTTGGGATTGCGCCAGGTACTGAGCCTGCCGGGCATTCGCCCGGTGCTGTGGGTGACCTTTACCTACGTGCTGGCGCATAACATTCTATACACCTACATCGCGCCCCTGCTGGTGCCTGCCGGGCTAGTCGCCGACATCGACCAGATATTGCTGGTGTTTGGCCTCATGGCCTTGCTGAGCATCTGGCTGACGGGCGTGTTGATTGATCAACACTTGCTGCGCCTGCTGATCATCAGTTGCGCGATGTTCGCGGTAGCGGCCGTGGCACTGGGCGTGTGGATGACCTCCACCCGTGCGGTGTATGCCAGCGTGGCGCTGTGGGGCCTGGCCTTTGGTGGCTTGCCGGCGCTGTTACAAACGGCGCTGGCCAAGTCAGCCGATGACTCGGCCGATGCCGCGCAATCAATGCTGGTGACGGTGTGGAACCTGGGGATTGCCGGCGGCGGGCTGGCGGGCGGCCTGTTGCTGCAAACATCGGGGGTCGCGTTGTTCCCGTGGGCGGTTGGCGGATTGATACTGTTGGCATTGGCTGCGACACGGCGCCTCGCGAGGACAAGCGCTGAATATACGGTTAACCTTGAAACACCCTGAAACTTATTCGGAATTCGCCTGGGTGATCAAACCGTTCATTTCATTGCGCCGCCGCTTTACCTCACTGCGCTGGCGCACCCGGATCACCCTGTGGGCGGGCGCCACCCTCGCCGGGCTGATGGTGGTGATGTTTGCGCGCCTGGCTGACGTGGCGCTCACCCAATTCGCCGAGCAGTCCAGCGCCCACCCGTGGCTGCCCTTCTTCTATACACCGCTGGTGGGCATGCTGGTGGTGTGGCTGACCACGCGCTTTTTTGCCGGTGCCCAAGGCAGCGGCATTCCCCAGGTCATCGCCGCCACCCGCCTGGCCAACAAGGGGCAGGACGTCAGCACGCTGGTGTCTTTGCGTATCGCCTTCGCCAAGATAGGCCTGGGTACGCTGGCCTTGACCGGTGGTTTTTCTGCCGGGCGCGAAGGGCCGTCCGTGCAGGTGGCGGCGTCGATCATGCATTTCTGCCATCGCTACCTGCCCAATGCACGCATCATCCGCAGCGAAGACTTGATCCTGGCCGGCGGCGCCGCCGGAATCGCCGCTGCCTTCAATACGCCGCTGGCCGGCATCGCCTTCGCAGTAGAAGAGTTGGGGCGCAAGCTCGAAACCCGCACCAGCGGTGTATTGCTCAGCACGATTATTTTGTCGGGGATGGTGGCCATCGCCCTACAGGGCAATTACAACTACTTCGGCCACCTGGATGTTGAACAGATCAAGCTCGACATCATTGTTCCGGTATTGGCGGCAGGCATCGGCTGCGGCCTGCTCGGAGGGCTGTTCAGCCGCATGCTGCTGTGGCCCCAGCGCTACCACAGGTTTGTGGTCTGGGAATGGCGGCGCGCCCACCCGGTGTGGTTCGCCGGAGCGTGTGGGCTGGTGGTGGCAATCTTGGGCTGGCTCAGCGGCGGCATGTCCTTCGGCAGCGGCTACGGGATTACTTCGCAAATTATTTCTGCCGATGTCGGCCTGCCGTGGCATGCGCCTGTCACGCGTTTTCTGGCCACGGTCGTGACGTATTTTTCCGGCATCCCCGGCGGCATCTTTGCCCCATCGCTGGCCGTCGGCGCGGCCGTGGGCGCCAATGCAGCCGAGTTTTTCGCGCTGGCAGCACAACCGATCATTGCGCTGTGCATGGTGGGCTTTCTGGCGGCCGTCACCCAATCGCCGATCACCTCGGCGATCATCGTGATGGAGATGATCGACAGCCACGGAATGGTGATCAGCCTGATGGCGGTGGCGCTGATTGCCAAGGCCGTCAGTTCACGGATGGGGCCGGAGTTGTACCAGCAATTGGCGCGCGGTTTTCTACACCCACCGACAAAAAGCCCTTGAGCCTGACAACATTGTTTACAACTTATTCATCACCTTCCTATCATCGCCCTGGGTGCGTGACTGCATAGGGCACAACGCAGGTTAAAGCAAAGCATTGGTCGGGCCGCCAATGGAGACTTGTCGTGCCCAAAAAACACCCTGCCATCCCGCGTCCCCAGGCATTGACCGAGGGCGCACTGTCGGCCCTTGAGCGGTTTTCACGCATCGAGGCAGTCAGCGGCATCGTCCTGC
Source organism: Pseudomonas sp. MONT-RG-20F-20-E-7-02 (assembly GCF_022662395.1). Lineage (NCBI taxonomy): Bacteria > Pseudomonadati > Pseudomonadota > Gammaproteobacteria > Pseudomonadales > Pseudomonadaceae > Pseudomonas > Pseudomonas sp. MONT-RG-20F-20-E-7-02. The sequence continues at coordinate 913,588 of NZ_JAKNQN010000001.1, read as the reverse complement.
TCCTGGCGGCCATTGCTGCGTTGATCTGGGCCAACGGCCCGGCTGCCGAGTCCTACGAACACTTCTGGAACACCCCGGTTACCCTCGGGATGGGTGACTTCAGTGTGTCGCGCTCACTGCATTTTCTGGTCAATGACGGCCTGATGACCATCTTCTTCCTGGTGGTTGGCGCGGAGATACGCCAGGAAATAAAGGACGGCGCACTTGCCAACCTGAAACTTGCGACCCTGCCGCTGGGCGCCGCACTGGGTGGCGTATTGATGCCAGCCATCCTTTACACCGTGCTCAACCATGGCACCGCCGCCGCCACTGGCTGGGCCGTGCCCACCGCCACCGACATTGCCTTTGCCGTCGGCGTGCTGGCGCTGTTGGGCAAATCGATCCCCAGCGGTGTGCGCGTATTGCTGCTGGCACTGGCCATCATCGATGACATCGTCGCGATCCTGATCATTGCCGTGTTCTTCACTGCAAGCCTCGACTACATGGGCCTGGTGGTTGCCGCAGGCGGGTTGGCCTTAGTGCTGGTGTTCCAACGGATGGGCATCAGCAAGGCAGCGATCTATTTGCTGCCGGGGGCGATTGTCTGGTTCGGCCTGCTCAAGACCGGCGTTCATCCGACCCTCGCCGGGGTGATCCTCGGCCTGATGACGCCGGTCAGTTCCAAGCCGACTACCGAGCGCCCACTGGACACCATTGGACGCACCTTCAACGAGCTGATGGATCGCCTCTCCAAACCTGCCCAAGACGCGCACCAGGTCGCCAAGCCGCTCAAGCAACTGCGCGAAGCCCAACGCGACCTGATGCCGCCGGTGCAGCGCGTGCAATCGGCGTTGCACCCGTGGGTCGCATTCGGCGTGATGCCACTGTTCGCCCTGGCCAATGCCGGTGTCAGCCTACAGGGCTTGAACCTTGCGCACCCGCTGCCCCACGGTGTGTTCATGGGCGTGATCGTCGCCTTGGTGGTCGGCAAGCCGTTGGGCGTGATGCTGGCGAGTATCACGCTGGTCAAACTCAATATCTGCAAGCTGCCCGACGGTGTCACCTGGAGCGGTGTCGGCCTGGTTGGCTTGCTGGCGGGGATTGGTTTTACCATGTCGATCTTTATCTCGTCCCTGGCCTTCTCCGACCCGGAACTGTTGGCAGCGGCCAAACTGAGTGTGCTGACGGCCTCGACCGTGGCAGCGATGATTGGGCTGAGCTGGGGCAAACTGAAGTTCTGAGCCGACATTGCGCAAAAAAAAGCCCCCGGTCCTTTCAGGCCGGGGGCTGTTCTTTACCACGCTCTGCGTGGGCATGCATCCCGTGACGCTGCGCGTCACTCTATAGCGGGACGCGGAGCGTCCAAGGCGGCATTCCCACGCAGAGCGTGGGAACGATCCATCAGAACTTCTTGATGTCAGCCTTGGTTTCCAGTTGCTTGCGGTAAGCCGCGAAGTCTTGCTGGCCAATACGCGAAGCGAGGAAGCGGCGGTATTGCGCCTTTTCTTCGTCCGTAGGCGCAGCGGCTTCGTTGACACCGTTCAAGCGCACGATGACCAGGCTACCGTCAGCCAGGGTTACCGTGGTGAAGGTCGGCTTGTCCTTGGCCGCAGGCTTAGGCATGCGGAACAGGGCTTGCAACACCGCAGGCTCGATCCCTTCAGCGCTACGGGTAGCCGCTTCAGTGACTTTCCAGGCCTGGCCGTCAATCGGCTGGTTCAGCGGGGTCTTGCCATCGCGCAGGCTGGCGATCAACTCGTCAGCGTGAGCCTTGGCAGCCGCACTGGCGCGCTCCTTGGTCATCTGCGCACGGATCGCGGCAGAGACGCTTTCCAGTGGCAGTTGCTTAGGCTTCAAGTGTTCTTTGGCGCGCAGCACGATGATGGTTTCCGGGTCCAGCTCGATGGCGGTGCTGTTGGCACCCTCATCCAGGACTTCCGGGCTGAATGCCGCGGTGACTACAGCACGGTTGGCTGCAACACCTTCGCCACCTTCACGGCCAAATGGCGCGGAGGTGTGCACGGTCAGCTTCAGGTCGGACGCCGGCTGGGCCAGGTCAGAGGCTTCGAATGCCGCATCTTCCAATTGCTTGGAGGCGTCGACAAAGCGCTGCTCAACTTGCTGGGTCTTGAGCTCGCGGGTCAGCTTGTCTTTCAGGCTGGCGAACGATGGCACTTGGGGTGCTTCAACGCCCAACAGTTTGATCAAGTGCCAACCGAACGTGGTGCGCACCGGCGCCGACACCTGGTCCTTGTTCAAGGCGTACAGGGCCGTTTCGAAGTCCGGGTCGTAGACGCCAGGACCAGCAAAGCCGAGGTCGCCGCCATTGTTGGCCGAACCTGGATCCTGGGAGAATTCCTTGGCCAGGGCTTCGAACTTCTCACCCTTGGCCAGGCGTGCCTGGATGTCTTCGATCTTGGCCTTGGCTTGCGCGTCGGTGGTCTTGTCGTTGACTTCAATCAGAATGTGCGCGGCACGACGCTGTTCAGCGAGGTTGGCGGTTTCTTTCTGATAGGCAGCCTGCAGTTCATCGTCCTTCACGGTGACCTGGTCGAAGAAGGAAGACTTCTTCAGTTCCAGGTAGTCGATGACGACTTGGTCCGGGGTCATGAACTCTTTGGCGTGCTGGTCGTAATAAGCCTTGACCTCATCGTCGGTGAGCTTCACCGCCGCAGGGTTGGCCTTGATGTTGACGGTGGCGAAATCGCGGGTCTGTTTTTCCAGACGGGCGAATGCCAGCACCTCGGCGTCGGTGACGAAACCGCTGCCGGCGAGACCTGCGCGAACCTGGCCGATCAGCATTTCCTGGGTCAGCATCTGACGGAATTGCATACGGCTGTAGCCCAGTTGACGGATCACCTGGTCAAAGCGTTCGGCGCTGAACTTGCCGTCCACCTGGAATTCCGGAGTCTGCAGGATCACCTGATCCAGGGCAGCTTCCGAGAAGCCGAACTTGGAATCAGCAGCGCCTTGCAGCAACAGTTTGCGATCGATCAGCCCTTTGAGGGCCGCATCGCGCAGCAGTTTTTCGTCCAGCAGGGAAGCATCGAAATCCTTGCCCAGCTGTTGCATCAGCTGGCGACGTTGCATGTCGACGGCCTGGCTCAATTCGGTTTGGGTGATTTCTTCACCATTGACCTTGGCCACGTCCTGCTTGTTGTTGGTCGAAGCCTGGAAAATGGCCTCGATACCGGTGAACGCCATCAATGCGACGATGATCCCGATAATGGTCTTGGCAATCCAGCCTTGTGAATTGTCCCTGATATTTTGCAGCATGCGTCCCCCAGAAACGGTTGATCTTCAAAAATTAGGCAACCGTGGAGCGTGGGTAGAGTCCGGATAGAAGAAAGGCGCATCCGAGGATGCGCCTTCTCGTAACTGGCGGAGCGGACGGGGGTTTGAACCAACACCCCAGGCCGTGGCGACCCGATGGATAACTGGGTCGGCTGCCGCTCCGCTGCCAGGCCAGACCTGCGTCTGACCCGGGTAGGTAAGGCTTGAGCGAAGCTTAGTTAACGGCTTCTTTCAGGGCTTTACCGGCTTTGAAACCTGGTTTCTTGGCAGCAGCGATTTGCAGTGCTTTGCCGGTCTGTGGGTTACGGCCAGTGCGAGCTGGGCGGTCGGTCACAGAGAAAGTACCGAAGCCTACCAGCACTACGGAGTCGCCGGCCTTCAGAGCGCCAGTGACGGATTCGATTACTGCGTCCAGCGCACGGCCAGCAGCAGCTTTCGGGATATCAGCGGATGCGGCGATAGCATCAATCAGTTCCGACTTGTTCACTCTAAGTCCCCTTATATATCTATTGAGTATGATTCTAAGTTTTTTGGTGAAAGCAAAAACCAGTGCTGAATGGCCTACAGACACTTAAGAGCCGCTTTATAACAAGGGCTCTAAAAAGCTGTCAAGGAAGCCACCCGGCTTAATCGCATTAATGCGTGCTAATTCTTTCCTTGGAATCAGACTCGCGTTTTTCATCCTTCGCGACAATCTCCGGAGCCACATCCGGCAAGGGCTCCGGCGCGTATTGCAGCGCAATTTGCAGGACCTCGTCAATCCATTTAACCGGTTTAATCTGAAGATCCTGCTTGATGTTGTCAGGAATTTCCTTCAAGTCGCGAACATTCTCTTCAGGAATGATCACCGTCTTGATTCCACCTCGATGTGCTGCGAGCAATTTCTCTTTCAGACCACCGATGGCCAATACCTGACCGCGCAGAGTAATTTCACCCGTCATTGCCACATCGGCTCGCACAGGAATGCCAGTCAATGCCGACACCAGGGCCGTGCACATGCCTACGCCGGCGCTGGGGCCGTCTTTCGGGGTCGCCCCTTCCGGCATATGGATGTGGGTGTCGTGCTTCTCGTGGAAGTCCAGGGGGATCCCCAGGCTCTTGGCGCGGCTGCGCACCACAGTCTGCGCGGCCGTGATGGATTCGACCATCACGTCACCCAGCGAACCGGTTTTGATAAGTTGGCCTTTGCCCGGGATGACCGCAGCTTCAATGGTCAGCAATTCGCCGCCCACTTGAGTCCACGCCAAGCCAGTCACCTGCCCTACCTGGTCCTGCTGTTCAGCCAGGCCGTAACGGAATTTTTTCACGCCCAGGAAGTGTTCCAGGTCGTCGGCACCCACCTTCACCGAGAAGCGTTTTTCCAGTGCATGCTCTTTGACCGCCTTGCGGCAGATCTTCGCGATCTGGCGCTCCAGGCCCCGCACACCAGCCTCGCGGGTGTAGTAGCGAACGATGTCACGGATCGCTTCGACGCCAATCTCGATCTCGCCTTTTTTCAGGCCGTTGGCCGAAATCTGCTTGGGCGCGAGGTATTTGACGGCGATGTTGATCTTCTCGTCTTCGGTGTAACCCGGCAGACGAATCACCTCCATCCGGTCCAGCAACGCTGGCGGAATGTTCATGGAGTTGGAGGTGCACAGGAACATTACATCGGACAGGTCGTAGTCGACTTCCAGGTAATGGTCGTTGAAATTATGGTTCTGCTCCGGGTCGAGCACCTCGAGCAACGCCGAGGCCGGATCGCCACGCATGTCGCTGCCCATCTTGTCGATTTCATCGAGCAGGAACAGCGGGTTGCGCACGCCAACCTTTGTCATCTTTTGAATCAATCTACCTGGCATCGAACCGATGTAGGTACGGCGATGACCACGAATTTCCGCCTCGTCACGCACGCCACCGAGGGCCATGCGTACGAATTTACGGTTGGTGGCGCTGGCAATCGACTCAGCCAGCGACGTTTTACCCACACCCGGAGGACCGACCAGGCACAACACCGGTCCACGAATTTTCTTCACGCGCTTTTGTACGGCGAGGTATTCGAGGATGCGCTCTTTGACTTCTTCGAGGCCGTAGTGGTCGGCGTCGAGGATATCTTCGGCACGGGCCAGGTCCAGGCGCACTTTGGTCTGGGCCTTCCACGGCACCTGCACCAGCCAATCGATGTAGGAGCGAACCACGGTGGCTTCGGCCGACATCGGCGACATTTGCTTGAGCTTGTTCAGCTCGGCAGTCGCCTTGGTCAGGGCGTCTTTGGGCAGGCCGGCAGCATCGATGCGCTTTTTCAGCTCTTCGATTTCGTTGTGGCCTTCTTCGCTGTCGCCGAGTTCTTTCTGAATGGCCTTCATCTGCTCATTCAAGTAGTACTCGCGCTGGCTGCGCTCCATTTGTTTCTTCACGCGACCACGGATGCGTTTCTCAACCTGCAACAGGTCGATCTCGCCATCCAACAGCGCCAGCACGTGTTCGACACGGGCGGACAGGTCGATGATTTCGAGGATGTCTTGCTTCTGCTCGATTTTCAGCGCCATGTGCGCGGCCATGGTGTCGACCAGGCGGCTTGGCTCATCAATGCTGTTGAGGGAAGACAGGACTTCAGCCGGGACTTTCTTGCCCAACTGCACATACTGCTCGAACTGCGAGAGCAGGCTGCGCACAAACACTTCGGATTCGCGCTCAGGGGCTTCGACTTCGTCGATCAGCGCCACTTCGGCGCGCAGGTGGCCATCCACCTCCATGAAACGCTCCACCGCACCACGCTGCTCACCTTCCACCAACACCTTGACGGTGCCATCAGGCAGCTTGAGCAATTGCAGAACAGTGGCAATGGTACCAACGCGATACAGGGCATCTTCGCCTGGATCATCATCAGCTGGATTCTTCTGGGCCAACAGCAGGATTTGCTTGTCGCCCGTCATCGCGGCCTCGAGGGCTTCGATAGACTTCTCGCGCCCCACGAACAGCGGGATAACCATGTGCGGATAGACGACGACATCACGCAACGGCAGGAGAGGCAATTCGATGGTTGTCTTCATGATTTCGCCTCTATGACAGTTGAAAAGTAAACTTGAAACCAAGATGGGGGCTGCTTGCAAAAAAAACAAGCTCAATGCCAGCAGTTAAACGCATGAATAAACGAGAATTTAAAATAAATGCTGAAAAACCGCCGTAAAAAAACAAGGGGCCTAAAAAGGCCCCTTGCGTGTGCTGCGACAGCTGAACGCTTACGCGTCCGGTGCAGCCTTGGCAGCCGGCTCACTGTTTTCGTAGATATACAGTGGCTTGGACTTGCCTTCGATAACGCTTTCGTCGATCACCACTTTACTCACCTCGGACTGCGAGGGGATTTCGTACATGGTGTCGAGTAACACGCCTTCGAGGATCGAGCGCAAACCACGTGCACCGGTCTTGCGCTCCAGTGCCCGCTTGGCCACTGATTTGAGTGCGTCGGTACGGAACTCGAGGTCTACACCTTCCATCTCGAACAACTTGGCGTATTGCTTGGTCAAGGCGTTTTTCGGCTCGGTGAGGATCTGAATCAACGCAGCCTCATCCAACTCGTCCAACGTGGCCAGGACCGGCAGACGGCCAACGAATTCAGGGATCAGACCGAACTTGACCAGATCGTCAGGCTCGACTTCACGCAGGGACTCGCCCACCTTCTTGCCTTCTTCCTTACTGCGCACTTCCGCACCGAAACCGATGCCGCCACGGGTGGAACGTTGCTGAATAACCTTCTCCAGACCGGAGAACGCACCGCCACAAATGAACAGGATATTGCGCGTATCAACCTGAAGGAATTCCTGCTGCGGGTGCTTGCGGCCGCCTTGTGGCGGTACGGAAGCAACCGTGCCTTCGATCAGTTTCAACAGGGCTTGCTGCACGCCTTCACCGGAAACGTCCCGGGTGATCGACGGGTTGTCGGACTTGCGCGAAATCTTGTCGATTTCGTCGATGTAGACAATACCCATCTGGGCCTTCTCTACGTCGTAGTCACACTTCTGCAGCAGCTTCTGAATGATGTTCTCGACGTCTTCACCCACGTAGCCAGCCTCGGTGAGGGTGGTCGCGTCGGCGATAGTGAAGGGAACATTCAGCAGACGAGCGAGGGTTTCCGCAAGCAAGGTTTTACCCGAGCCTGTAGGACCGATCAGCAAGATGTTGCTCTTGCCGAGTTCGACTTCGTCACCTTTCTTGTCACGCTGGTTCAAGCGCTTGTAGTGGTTGTACACCGCTACGGCCAGAACCTTCTTTGCACGCTCTTGACCAATCACATACTGATCAAGGATGCCGCTGATTTCTTTAGGCGAAGGCAATTTATGCGCGCTGCTCTCGGCCTGGGCTTCCTGCACCTCCTCGCGGATGATGTCATTGCACAGGTCGACGCACTCGTCGCAGATAAACACCGAGGGGCCGGCAATCAATTTGCGTACTTCATGCTGGCTTTTGCCGCAGAAGGAGCAATAGAGCAGCTTGCCGTTGTCCTCGCCGTTGCGGGTGTCAGTCATTCGTTCGATCCAAATCCGATAGGCTTGCAACACAAGATGAAGGCTTATGCGGGCTTTTTCAAGCCCGCGGTGGTCGGACGCGCCGACCAGCCCTATTTTGAGGTGCTTATATTAAGCGGGGCGCTTTTCGATCACTGCGTCGATCAACCCATAGGCGCGCGCAGCTTCGGCGCTCATGAAGTTGTCACGATTGGTATCGCGCTCGATTTCTTCCAGGGTGTGCCCGCTGTGCTTGGCCATCAACGTGTTGAGGCGCTCACGAATAAACAGGATTTCCTTGGCGTGAATTTCGATGTCCGACGCCTGGCCCTGGAAGCCGCCCAGAGGCTGGTGAATCATCACGCGCGAGTTAGGCAGGCAGTAACGCTTGCCCTCGGCGCCCGCGGTGAGCAGGAATGCGCCCATGCTGCAGGCCTGACCGATGCAGGTCGTCGACACGTTTGGCTTGATGAACTGCATGGTGTCGTAGATCGACATACCTGCCGTTACCGAGCCGCCCGGGGAGTTGATGTAAAGATGGATGTCCTTGTCCGGGTTTTCCGCTTCAAGGAACAGCAGTTGCGCGCAGATCAGGTTGGCCATGTAGTCCTCTACAGGGCCGACCAGAAAGATCACTCGTTCCTTGAGCAGGCGCGAGTAGATGTCATAGGCGCGTTCGCCACGAGCAGATTGCTCGACAACCATCGGGACCAGGCCGCCAGCGGCCTGGATATCAGAGTTCTGCTGAATATAGGAATTACGGAACATGCTCTGCAGTTACTCCCAAATAGTCATGTCTTGAAAACGCATAAGCCAGCGCGAGGCTGGCTTATGGTTGTATTTCGAACGAGTTGGACAATCAGTCGGCTTGTGCTGCTTCCGCCGGTTTGACTGCTTCTTCGTAAGAGACCGCTTTGTCGGTCACCTTAGCCTTCTGCAGAACAGTATCCACAACTTGTTCTTCCAGCACAACCGAACGTACTTCGTTCAGCTGCTGGTCGTTCTTGTAGTACCACGCCACAACCTGCTCAGGCTCCTGGTAGGCCGAAGCCATTTCCTGGATCATTTCACGAACGCGATCTTCGTCAGGCTTGAGGTCGAATTGCTTGACCACTTCAGCCACGACCAGACCCAGCACAACGCGACGCTTGGCTTGCTCTTCGAACAGCTCGGCCGGCAGTTGGTCAGGCTTGATGTTGCCACCGAACTGCTGAACCGCTTGAACGCGCAGGCGATCCACTTCGTTGGACAGCAGGGCCTTAGGCACTTCGATCGGGTTGGCAGCCAGCAGACCGTCCATGACCTGGTTCTTGACCTTGGACTTGATGGCCTGGCGCAGCTCACGCTCCATGTTCTTGCGAACTTCGGTGCGGAAGCCTTCGATACCGGTTTCCTTGATACCGAATTGAGCGAAAAACTCTTCGTTCAGTTCTGGCAGCTTAGGCTCGGAAACGCTGTTGACGGTAACGGTGAACTCGGCGGTTTTACCGGCCAGGTCCAGGTTCTGGTAGTCAGCCGGGAACGTCAGGTTCAGAACGCGCTCTTCGCCGGCTTTAGCGCCAACCAGACCGTCTTCGAAGCCCGGGATCATGCGGTTGGAACCCAGCACCAGCTGAGTGCCTTTGGCGGAGCCGCCAGCGAATACTTCGCCGTCAACCTTGCCAACGAAATCGATGTTCAGCTGGTCTTCGTTCTGGGCAGCGCGATCGGCCACTTCAAAACGAGTGTTCTGCTTGCGCAGGATTTCCAGCATGTTGTCCAGGTCGGCATCCGCAACGTCAGCGCTCAGGCGCTCTACGGCGATGTCTTCGAAACCGGCAACAGTGAATTCCGGGAACACTTCGAAAGTCGCGACGTATTCCAGGTCTTTACCCGCTTCCAGGGACTTAGGCTCGATCGAAGGCGAGCCAGCCGGGTTCAGCTTGTGCTCGACAACAGCTTCGTAGAACGAAGCCTGGATCACGTCACCTACAGCTTCCTGACGCGCATCGGCACCAAAACGACGCTTGATTTCGCTCATTGGCACTTTGCCTGGACGGAAACCAGCGATCTTGGCCTTTTGGGCAGTCTGCTGCAGACGCTTGTTGACCGCAGTCTCAATACGCTCTGCCGGCACGGTGATGCTCAGGCGGCGCTCGATAGCAGTAGTATTTTCAACAGAAACTTGCATGGATATTCCTCGTTGCACAGACGTTAGCCGGCCGTTTCCGACCCCAGAATCAAGGGCATGCATTCTAGTGGGTCAAACTCAAGAAGTCACCCTACTGAAAACGGGTGGAAAAACAGCAGGTCATTTATAGGTTCAAGTGCACGCATGCACCTCATCCTGTTAGCAAATACAGCTCATCTCACCAGGGCTCTGCATCAAGCCTTCTATATATAGAAGCGCGTAGGCACACACCCTTGGCGACCGACCTCGCAGGCAAGGTCGGAGGACACGGCGCCAGCATCGAGAAACACAAATACGACGAAACGCCCTGCCCCGGAAACTCAAAACACTTAAACAAAAACGGCACAGCCCTTTTTCAGGTACTGCGCCGTTATTCGCTATTAAATAGCTGTACTGACCCTGATAAAGCCGCGGATCAGTTCTACACGCTCAAAACCGGCAACGATTCTAACGCCAAGGCATTGAGAATGCTTGTTTTTTCTTGGCGTCAAGTTTCGCCGCAAAAGGACCGGAAATTTCCGACACAAAAAAAAGCGCCAGATCATTGATCTGGCGCTTTTTCTGAATATGGGGTGGACGAAGGGGATCGAACCCTCGACAACGGGAGTCACAATCCCGTGCTCTACCAACTGAGCTACGCCCACCATATTGCATTAACAAAGAACTCGAACATCTTCTTTGTTGAACCTCACACCACCTGACGGCAGGGCAAAGCTTTAATTGGTGCGGATGAAGAGACTCGAACTCTTACGCCTCGCGGCGCTGGAACCTAAATCCAGTGTGTCTACCAATTCCACCACATCCGCGCTTGCAGCTCTTAAAGCAAAGGCGCCAGACGATTAATCTGGCGCCTTTCAAAATATGGGGTGGACGAAGGGGATCGAACCCTCGACAACGGGAGTCACAATCCCGTGCTCTACCAACTGAGCTACGCCCACCATCTAGCGCTACTTGTGCCAAAGCTGCCTAATGGCGCACCCGGCAGGACTCGAACCTGCGACCATCCGCTTAGAAGGCGGATGCTCTATCCAGCTGAGCTACGGGCGCCTTATTAATCTGTACTCTTTGAGGATTACAAACTAAGTGCTTCCAGCCTTGCAGTACAACAATTCTGCTCGACCTTCTTAACCAGTGCTAGGCTGTGCCCGACAAGTGCGACGAATAGTATAGACGCCCCGGAAACCCGTCAAATCTTTTTTGAAAAAAATTCATTTTATTTAAGGGGTTAGGGCAATTTGCGGACCAAGCGCCTTTGCCCTCACGCCTTGGCGTGCGAGAATGCGCGCACTTTTCTTCCCCCTCTCGATGGTTAATCACGCGTAATGACTGCACAACTTATCGACGGCAAATCAATCGCCGCCAGCCTGCGCCAGCAGATCGCCAAACGAGTCACCGAGCGCAGCCAGCAAGGCTTGCGCACGCCTGGGCTCGCGGTGATTCTGGTCGGCAGCGATCCTGCCTCTCAGGTTTATGTCTCGCACAAGCGTAAAGACTGTGAAGAGGTCGGCTTTATCTCCAAAGCCTACGACTTGCCTTCTGACACCACCCAGCAGGCCCTGACCGACCTGATCGACAGCCTCAACGACGACCCGGCCATCGACGGCATCCTGCTCCAGCTGCCGCTGCCTGAACACCTGGACGCGTCCAAACTGCTGGAGCGCATCCGCCCGGACAAGGACGTCGACGGTTTCCACCCTTATAACGTCGGCCGCCTGGCACAGCGTATCCCGCTGCTGCGCCCGTGCACCCCGAAAGGCATCATGACCCTGCTGGAAAGCACCGGTGTCGACCTGTACGGCCTTGATGCCGTGGTCGTCGGCGCTTCCAACATCGTCGGTCGCCCGATGGCCATGGAACTGCTGCTGGCCGGCTGCACCGTGACCGTCACCCACCGCTTCACCAAGGACCTGGCCGGCCACGTCGGCCGCGCCGACCTGGTCGTCGTCGCTGCCGGCAAGCCGGGCCTGGTCAAAGGTGAGTGGATTAAAGAAGGCGCCATCGTCATCGACGTGGGCATCAACCGCCAGGAAGACGGCAAGCTGGTCGGCGACGTTGTTTACGAAACCGCCCTGCCCCGCGCCGGCTGGATCACGCCGGTGCCGGGTGGCGTTGGCCCGATGACCCGTGCCTGCCTGCTGGAAAATACCCTGTACGCCGCAGAAACCCTGCACGGCTAATAACCAGCCGTACTGAAAAAGCCCTGCCTTATCGCAGGGCTTTTTATTGGCCGCAAAAAAACCTGTTTTTTCTTAGTTTTTAAGCACTTTCGTCCGGATCTAGAAGAACATTCGACAGTTTCTGATCCATACTCCTAAAATGTAACGGCATTTATCAAAAAACCGTTCCCGAACGGTATTTCCTTACTTTTTAGCGAGTTCATCCGCGTGAAAATTCGTCTCTCTCTTGTCAGCCTATTTTTTGCATTTACAGGCACCTTCGCACACGCCAGCGAAACCACCCTCGCCCCGCGTGATACCAGCAAACTGCAAATCGCTTCCGGCAGCGCCATGCTGGTGGACTTGCAGACCAACAAAGTCATCTATTCCAGCAACCCCGATGTCGTGGTGCCCATCGCCTCCGTGAGCAAATTGATGACCGGCCTGATCGTGCTGGAAGCCAAGCAGAACATGGACGAATACATCGACATCAACATCAAGGACACGCCGGAAATGAAAGGCGTGTTTTCCCGCGTGAAAATCGGCAGCGAAATGCCGCGTAAGGAAATGCTGCTGATCGCGTTGATGTCCTCGGAAAACCGCGCGGCCGCGAGCCTGGCCCACCATTACCCGGGCGGCTACCCGGCGTTTATCGCGGCGATGAACGCCAAGGCCAAGGCGCTGGGCATGACCAGCACCCACTATGTCGAACCCACCGGCCTGTCGATTCACAACGTGTCGACCGCCCGCGACTTGAGCAAGCTGCTGGCCTATGCGCGCAAATTTCCGATGTTGAGCCAGTTGAGCACCACCAAAGAGAAGACCGTGGCGTTCCGCAAACCCAACTACACCTTGGGTTTCTCCAACACCGACCACCTGATCAACCGCGCCAATTGGGATATCAAACTCACCAAGACCGGTTTCACCAACCAGGCTGGCCACTGCCTGGTGCTGGTGACCAGCATGGGTAACCGCCCCGTGTCGCTGGTGATTCTGGATGCCTTTGGCAAATTCACCCACTTTGCCGATGCCGGGCGGATTCGCAATTGGGTCGAGACCGGCAAGAGCGGCTCAGTGCCGGACGTCGCGCTGCGCTATAAGGCCGACAAGAACCTGAAGAACCGCCCGAATGCCGCAGAAGTGCGTCGTTAAAACCGTAAATATCTAATCCTACAGCCAGCTTGTGTGGGAGCTGGTCTTTGTGGGAGCTGGCTTGCCTGCGATGCAGGCAACTCGGTTTTTCAGTTGAACCGGGTTGATGCTATCGCAGGCAAGCCAGCTCCCACAGAAGCCCCGCGCCCACCTGTTTGATCTTCAGCGCTGTTACTTCCTTTCCGCCAACACCTTGAGCGCCTGCGCCGCCGCCTGCTCCTGCCCGGCTTGCGCCGTCGCGTTAGCAGCCTCGCGCCAGCGCTTCGCATCGACATTGGCCGGTAGCTGGCTCGGGCGCTGGGTCAGGATTGCCCAATGGCCGGCGCTCTTCCACGCCGATTCAAAGTCGCTGAAGCTCATCACCAGCCGCCGCTCCAGGCCCGAGCGCAGCAGCAGCGTACTTTTCTGCTGATTGAACCCCACCACCACGACATAGCGCGTCCCGGACCAGAAGCTCGGGTTGATCCGCGCCATCACCGGGTAGCCCGCCGCCACCTGCGCCAGCACCGCCGTCAGTTGGTTATCCAGCGGATACACCATCAGCCCGTACTCGCGCGCCAGCACCTGCATATTGCGCTCAAGGTCCGCCTCGCCGCCTGGCAAGTGCAGGGGCTTATCGAGCAAACCGGGTGTCATCACAATGCCTTGTTGCGACAGCATGCTGGCTAAAGCCGAGGGGCCACTGAGGTAAGCCTCGCTGCGAAAGGTCGGCACGCCATTAAGTTCGACGCGCTCCGGCAGGCCCGCCAGTTTCGACGGGTGCCCGGAACAGGCCGCGAGCCCCAGGGCGCACGCCAGCAACAAGGAGGTTTTAACGTTCGAGCGCAATTTTTGACTCTCTTGATCAACGGCCGGTAAGGGCCCTGATCATAGGTTGCTCTTGAACGCGGGTATAGCCTCAAGCGCTAGTAAAACGCCCGGGATAGAGCAAACAAGTTGGAGGACTCGACCATTGGTCAATAGCAGGCAACCGTCAGGTAGCTAGACTGTCCATTGAGAAGACTGAGTGTGCCCCGAGCGGGGCGAAAGGAGGCCCGAATGAGCCTTGCAACAACGATTCTGATGTTGATCTGCGGTTGGCTGGCAGTCGCCGGCGCCATGTTGTGGGGGGTCATGCGCGTGACCCGTCGGCACCATCACCCCCACGTCAAACCCGCTGCACCGGCCAAGCCACACAAGGCTGCGGTGCACCACGCCTAGCCAGGCATGCAACTGAAGTCTTGAGTCGCCGCGACTTCCTTGCCGTGGCCGTCCTTGAGGACGGCGCGCACGGTGGTGCCCAGGCTCGATTCAACCAAGGTGTAGTGCTCACCCGCCTGGAAGTGCTTGTACTCAACGCGCCCCTGGCAGTCTTGCTGGTTGTCATCGCCCGGCTCTTCTTCAAACAGCGTCACGTCCAGGCGATGGTCGCCTGGCGTCACTTCAAAAAAGCGCCCGTCATCCACGCGCTTGCCATCGACGCGCTCGGCCATCAGGTCATTTGGCGCTTCTTCTTTCAAGCCAATCCACGCTTCGCTCGGGTCCGCCTTGGGGATCGGGCCGGCGCACGCCGACAACAACAAAACAGCGCCAAGGGCAGGGATCAACAACAAGGGTTTCAGTGACATGGCAGGGCTCCAAAGGGCATCGGTTAAAAGCGTTGGACGACGTTCAAATGTGTCGCGTCCGATGGATGACAAGCTTGGAGAGCCACCCTTTGTAGAACAAATGAATACATATGAAACGATCTTCAGCCGCTAACTAAATGTTCCTTCACCTGGCTGAAAGGTGCGTGTTAGGTGGGTCGGGCAAGACTGCCGGGGTTTGCAATCCTGTGTTCTCCGGAGGTTCACGCATGCTCGGGCTGGTAAAGACCGCACTGCAAAAGCCGTACACGTTTATCGTGTTGGCCATATTCATCTGTATCGTCGGGCCGATGGCGGCCCTGAAAACCCCTACGGATGTTTTCCCCGATATCGGCATTCCCGTCGTCGCTGTGGTCTGGCAGTACAACGGCCTGTCACCGGACGCCATGGCCGGTCGGGTGATCTACACCTACGAACGCTCCCTGAGCACCACCGTTAACGACATCGAACACATCGAATCGCAATCGCTGCCCGGCATGGGCATCGTCAAGATCTTCTTCCAGCCCGGCGTGGACATCCGCACCGCCAACGCCCAAGTGACGGCCGTGTCACAAACCGTGCTCAAGCAGATGCCACCGGGCATTACGCCGCCGCTGATCCTCAACTACAGCGCCTCCACGGTGCCGATCCTGCAAATGGCGTTCTCCAGCCCCAGCCTCTCGGAAGCCAAGATCCGCGACCTGGTGCAGAACAACATCCGCCTGCCGTTAAGCGCCCTGCCCGGCCTGGCCATGCCCACGCCAATGGGCGGCAAGCAGCGCCAGATCACCCTCGACCTCGACCCCCAAGCCCTGGCTGCCAAAGGCCTGTCGGCGCAGGACGTGGGCAACGCCCTGGCCCTGCAGAACCAGATCATTCCGGTGGGCACCGCCAAACTCGGCCCCAACGAATACACGATCCTGCTCAACAACAGCCCCAAGGCGATTGATGAGCTCAACGACCTGCCGATCAAGACCGTCGACGGCGCATTGATCACCATCGGCCAAGTGGCTCACGTGCGTGACGGCTCGCCGCCGCAGACCAACATCGTGCGCGTCGACGGCCACCGTGCGGTGCTGATGCCGGCCCTGAAAAACGGCAGCATCTCGACCCTGTCGATCATCGACGGCATCCGCCAGATGCTGCCGCGCATTAACGAAACCCTGCCGCCGTCGCTGAAGACTTCGCTGCTGGGTGACGCCTCGGTGTTCGTCAAGCAATCGGTGGGCAGCGTGGCCCAGGAAGGCATCATTGCCGCACTGCTGACCAGTGCGATGATCCTGCTGTTCCTCGGCAGCTGGCGCTCGACGCTGATCATCGCCGCGTCGATTCCGCTGGCCGTGCTGTCGGCCATCGCACTGCTTGCGGTTACCGGGCAAACCCTCAACGTGATGACCCTCGGCGGGTTGGCGTTGGCGGTGGGGATTCTGGTGGACGACGCCACGGTGACCATCGAAAACATCAACTGGCACCTGGAACAAGGCAAAGCGGTGAAGACCGCGATCCTTGACGGCGCTGCGCAAATCGTCGGCCCGGCGTTCGTCTCGCTGCTGTGCATCTGCATCGTGTTCGTGCCGATGTTCCTGCTGCAAGGCATCGCCGGTTACCTGTTCCGGCCGATGGCGCTGGCGGTGATCTTTGCCATGGCCAGCTCGTTCATCCTTTCGCGGACATTGGTGCCGACACTGGCGATGTTCCTGCTCAAGCCGCACACACCGGAGCAAGGCGCCGGGCACCACCCGGAAGATGCATTCATCAACCACCATGAAGGTGAACAGCACAAGAAACCACGCAATGCCGTGCTGCAATCGGTGCTGAATTTCCAGCAGGGTTTCGAGCGGCACTTCTCGAATATCCGCGACACCTACCATGGCTTGCTGATCCTCGCGTTGGGCAATCGCAAGCGCTTTATCGTTGGTTTCCTGGCCTGTGTGCTGGCTTCATTCCTGCTGCTGCCAAGCCTGGGCCAGGACTTCTTCCCGGCCACCGACGCCGGCGCCCTCGCCCTTCACGTGCGCTTGCCGTTGGGCACGCGGATTGAAGAAAGCGCCGCCGCCTTCGACCGGATTGAAGCGCGGATTCGCGAAGTGATCCCGGCCGAAGAACTCGACACCATCGTCGACAACATCGGCATCCCACTCAGCGGCATCGATATGGCCTATAGCAGCAGCGGCACCATCGGCCCGCAGGATGGCGACATCCAGGTCACGCTGAAAAAGGACCACGCGCCCACCGCCGACTACGTGAAAAAACTGCGTGAAGCCTTGCCGCAAAGTTTCCCCGGCAGCCACTTCGCGTTCCTGCCGGCGGACATCAGCAGCCAGATTCTCAACTTCGGCGCACCGGCCCCCTTGGACGTGAAAATCTCCGGGCGCAGCGATGCAGAAAACCGCGCCTATGCGGTGGAACTGGAGCGGCGCCTGTCGCACATTCCGGGGATTGCCGACCTACGTATTCAGCAGTCCACCGGCTACCCGTCGCTGCAAGTTAACGTCGACCGCATGCGCGCCAATGGCCTGGGCATTACCGAACGTGACGTGACCAATAGCATGGTCGCCTCCCTCGCGGGCAGCTCGCAAACTGCGCCGACGTTCTGGCTCAACCCGGCCAACGGCGTGTCGTATTCAATCGTCGCCGCAACCCCGCAGTACCGCCTCGACAGCCTGCCGTCGCTGGAAGCCTTGCCGGTCACCGGCGCCGATGGGCAGTCCCAAATCCTCGGCGGCGTGGCGAGCATCGAACGCGTGCAAAGCCCGGCCGTGGTAACCCACTACAACATCGAACCGACCCTGGACCTGTACGCCAACGTGCAAGGCCGTGACCTCGGCGGCGTGGCGCGCGACGTGCAAAAAGTGCTGGATGACACCGCTTCCATGCGCCCCAAAGGCGCGGTGATCAGCCTGCATGGGCAGATCGATGCGCTGCATGAAGCCTTCAGTGGTTTGAGCTTTGGTTTGCTCGGTGCGGTGGTGCTGATCTACCTGCTGATCGTGGTCAACTTCCAATCCTGGGCGGACCCGTTTGTGATCATCACCGCGTTGCCCGCAGCGTTGGCGGGGATCGTATGGATGCTGTTCCTCAGCGGCACCTCGTTGTCGGTGCCGGCGCTGACCGGGGCCATCCTGTGCATGGGCGTGGCCACGGCCAACTCGATCCTGGTGGTGAGCTTCTGCCGTGAACGCCTGGCCGAACATGGCGACGCGTTGAAGGCCGCGATGGAGGCCGGTTACACGCGTTTCCGCCCGGTGTGCATGACCGCCCTGGCAATGATCATCGGCATGTTGCCGCTGGCGTTGTCCGAAGAGCAGAACTCACCCCTTGGCCGGGCGGTGATCGGCGGCTTGATCTTCGCCACCATCGCCACCCTGTTGTTTGTTCCCGTGGTCTTCAGCCTGGTCCACGGTCGTCACCCTACTCGCGCAGTTGCTGGAGAAACTTCACATGTCGTCTGATCACAAACCCTCGCGCAAGCGTCTGATGCTCATGGGTGTCGGCGGCCTGACACTGGCCGCCCTGTTGGTCGCCAACGGCCTGCACGCCCGCACGATGCACGAACAGTCGGTCAGCGCCTGGACCGAAACCGCCGCCATCCCGCAAGTGATGGTGTTCCAACCGAAACAGAACGTCGCCGGCGACACCCTGCGCCTGCCCGCGCACCTGGAGGCGTGGAGCAAGGCGCCGATCCACGCGCGGGTCAGCGGCTACTTGAAGGACTGGAAAGCCGACATCGGCACCCAGGTCAAAGCCGGGCAAGTGCTTGCCGAAATCGACAGCCCCGACCTCGACCAGCAACTGGCGCAAACCCACGCCCGGCTGGTGCAGGAACAGGCCAATGCACGCCTGGCCGAGACCACCGCCACACGCTGGCAAAACCTGTTGGCCAGCCACTCGGTGTCGCGCCAGGAGGCGGATGAAAAAACCTCCAACGCCGCTGCAGCCAAGGCCAACGCCGAAGCCGCCGCCGCCGACTACGCGCGGCTGTCGGCGCTGGAAGGCTACAAGACCATCCGCGCGCCGTTCGCCGGCACCATCACCGCGCGCAACACCGATATCGGCCAGTTGATCAAGGCCGACACCGACAGCGATCCGGAACTGTTCAACATCGCCGACACCCACCAGTTGCGCCTGTATGTGCCGGTGCCGCAGAACTATGCGGCGGTGATTCACCCAGGCCTCGAAGCCGAGCTGACCGTGCCCGAGCACCCCGGCGAGCACTTCAAGGCGCGCCTGATCGGCGACTCCACCGCCATCGACCGCCGCTCCGGCACGCTGCTCGCGCAGTTCGTCGCCGACAACCCCAACGGTGAATTGCTGCCCGGCGACTACGCCGAAGCCACGCTGCCGATTCCGGCCGACACCCACGGCGTGAGCATCCCGGCCAGCGCGCTGATCTTCCGCGCCCAAGGCACCCAAGTCGCGGTGCTGGATGCGCAGAACCACGTGCACCTGCAAGCCATCCACATCGGCCTCGACCTCGGCGAGCGCCTGGTCATCGACCAGGGCCTGAAACCCGCCGACCGCGTGGTCGATAACCCGCCCGACGCCCTGCGCGAAGGCGACCCCGTGCAACTGGCCGACGCCGGAGGTGCGCATGCGCCCAAGGCTTAAACCCCTGGCGGCGTTGATGCTGCTGCTATTGCAGGGCTGCTCGATGGCGCCGACCTACAAGGTGCCATCGGTTGACCTGCCCGCCGGCTACCGCGAACAGACCAGCGACGGCCCGTGGCACAGCGCGCAGCCGTCCGACCCATTGGCGCCCGACTGGTGGAAGCTCTACAACGATTCGCGCCTGACCGATCTGCAACAGCAACTGCTCAAGGCCAACCCGGATTTGGCGGCGGCACTGGCGCACTTCGATGCGTCCCAGGCGTATGCCAGCCAACTGCACGCCGGGTTGTTCCCGCAGATCACCGCCAGTGCGCAGCCGCTGCGCCAGCGGCAGTCGGACTCGCGACCACTGCGCGGCGACACACAGCCGTCGGTGTACAACAGCAATACCGCGGGTTTCTCGCTGAGCTACGACCTGGACCTGTGGGGCAAAATCCGCAACCAGGTCGCAGCCGGTGATGCCCAGGCGCAGGCTTCCGGCGATGATTTGGCGGTCGCGCGCCTGAGCCTGCAACACCAGTTGGCGACGCTGTATGTGCAGCTCAACGGGCTGGATGCACAGAGCCGGATTCTGAACAGCTCACTGGATGATTTCAGCCAGGCATTGCAACTGACCCGCAGCCGTTACGAAGGCCAGATTGCTTCAGAGCTGGACCTGACTCGCGCGCAAAACCAACTGGCCGAAGCCAAGGCGCAACTGGATGAAGTGCGCGGGCAGCGCAACCTGACCGAACATGCGATTGGCGAGTTGGTGGGCGTGGCAGCCAGCAACTTTACGTTGCCGCCGAGCCAGCAATTGATTGCGCTGCCGGCGATTCCATCGCAGCTGCCGAGCCACCTGCTGCAACGTCGCCCGGACATTGCAGCGGCGGAACGACGGGTGTTTGCCGCCAATGCGAATATCGGCGTGGCGAAAGCGGCGTGGTATCCGGATTTCAGCCTGACTGGGTTAATTGGCGGGCAGACGCAAGGGGTTGGCAACCTGTTGTCCGCCGGCAATCGGTACTGGGCGCTGGGGCCATTGGTGAATTTGCCGATCTTTGACGGCGGGCGTTTGAGTGCCAATGAACGCCAGGCCAAAGCCGAGTTTGAAGAAGCCTCGGCGCAGTACCGCAGCCATGTACTCAAAGCCGTGCGTGAGGTGGAAGACAACCTGGCGCAGCTCAGGGATTTGCAACAGGAAGCGCAGGACGAACAGGCGGCGGTGGATGCGGCGCAGCACACGCAATCGCTGGCGATGAACAGCTACCAGGCCGGGGCCGTAAGTTACCTGGACGTGGTGACGGCGCAGACGGCAGCATTGCAGGCACAGAGGACATTGCAGGCGGTGCAGACGCGGCAGTTGCAGGCGAGCGTGGGGCTGGTGACAGCGCTCGGCGGCGGCTGGCAACCCGGCGCCTGACCTGATCGTTCCCACGCTCCGCGTGGGAATGCATCCTGTGACGCTCTGCGTCACGACCTCAAGAGCGGACGCGGAGCGTCTGGCGCGGCATTCCCACGCAGAGCATGGGAACGATCGTCAGGCAGCGAGTTTGCCGCTGGCGATAGCGGCTGAGGCAGCCACCATTGCGCGCAATAGAACCGCACAGCCCGCCGCCAAATCATCCGGGGCGGCATTCTCGATTTCGTTATGGCTGATGCCGCCCTCACAAGGTACGAAGATCATCCCGGCCGGGCCGAGTTCGGCGACGAAGATCGCGTCATGCCCTGCCCCGCTGACGATGTCCATGTTCGACAGGCCCAACCCATTCGCCGCATCGCGCACGGCGTCCACACAGCCTTTGTCGAAATACAGCGGTGGGAAGTCCGCAGTGGGTTCCATTTCAAAACTCAAGCCGTGCTTGGCACAGGTCTCATCGATCACTTTACGCACCTGGGCAATCATCGAATCCAGGCGTGCCGGCTCCAGGTGACGGAAGTCCAGGGTCATGCGCACTTCACCGGGGATGACGTTGCGCGAACCGGGATAGGCTTGCAGGCAACCCACCGTGCCGCACGCGTGCGGCTGATGCCCCAACGCCGCCGCATTCACCGCCGCCACCACGGCGGCCGCGCCTACCAACGCATCCTTGCGCAAGTGCATCGGCGTCGGCCCTGCATGTGCCTCGACACCGCGCAATTTCAGGTCGAACCACTTCTGCCCAAGGGCGCCCAGCACCACGCCGATGGTTTTTTTCTCATCCTCAAGAATCGGCCCTTGTTCGATATGCGCTTCGAAATAGGCGCCCACCTTGTGGCCGCTGACAGGTCGTGTGCCGGCATAGCCAATCGCACTCAACGCAGCGCCCACGCTGACGCCGTCCACATCGACCTTGGCCAAGGTATCCGCCAGGGTGAATTTTTCGGCAAACACGCCCGAGCCCATCATGCACGGCGGGAAACGCGAGCCTTCTTCGTTGGTCCAGACCACCACTTCCAGCGGCGCTTCGGTTTCGATCTTGAGGTCGTTGAGCGTGCGCAGCACTTCCACACCCGCCAGCACGCCGAAGCAGCCGTCGAACTTGCCGCCGGTGGGCTGGGTGTCGATATGGCTACCGGTCATCACCGGGGGCAGGTTGGGATTGCGCCCCGGGCGCCGCGCGAAGATGTTGCCGATGCCGTCGATGGTCACGGTGCAACCGGCGTCTTCGCACCATTTGACGAACAGGTCGCGGGCCTTGCGGTCGAGGTCGGTGAGGGCCAGGCGGCACACGCCACCTTTTGGCGTGGCGCCGAGTTTGGCCAGGTCCATCAGGGACTGCCACAGGCGGTCGCGGTTGATGTGCTGATGGGTCGATTGCAGAACGTCGATGGCAGCGTTCATGGGGATCTCCTCAGGCTACTGTTCTTAAGAATTGACTCGCTCAAATGGGGGAGCCAGCTCCCACATTGACCGCTTTTACAAAGGTGATTTAGCGGTGACTGGGCTGATGCCACGTTTGGCATTCAACCCGTAATACAACACCCCACCCAACGCCGAACCGGTAAACCAGCCATAGCTGTAGAACCAGCTGAACGCATCGCTGCCCAGCGACAGCAAGGTCAGCACCACCGGCACGCCGAACGCGATAAACCCGCTCCAGTTCCAGGCCGGGTACACGTCATCGCGGTACAGGCCGGCCAGGTCGAGTTGCTGTTTACGGGTGATGAAGTAGTCCACCACCATGATCCCGGCGATCGGCCCCAGCAGGCTGGAGTAGCCCAGCAACCAGTTCGAATACACGGTTTCCAGGCTCACGTCCGAGACGATCAGCCCGAGCTTTTTCAGCAGTTCATGCCCCATCAACGCCAGCCCGACCAGCCCGGTGAGGATCACCGCCGTGGTGCGGTTGATCAGCTTGGGCGCGATGTTCTGGAAGTCGTTGGTGGGCGAGACAATGTTCGCCGCGGTGTTGGTGGACAAGGTGGCGACGATGATCAGCGCCATGGCGACGGCCACCCACACCGGGCTCTGGATATGCCCGATCAAGCTCACTGGGTCGGAGACGCTGACGCCCACCAGTTTCACCGACGCAGCAGTCATGATTACGCCGAGGGCGGCGAACAGGAACATGGTCAGCGGCAGGCCGAAAATCTGCCCGAGGATCTGGTCCTTCTGGCTTTTGGCGTAGCGGCTGAAGTCGGGAATATTCAGCGACAAGGTCGCCCAGAAACCCACCATCGCGGTGAGGCCCGCCATGAAGTAACCGGTGAGGCTCGCGCCTTCGGGGCGTTTGGGTGGAATCGCCATCAACTCGCTGAGCGACACATTCGGCATCGCCCACACCAGCAGGCCAATACCCACCGCCACCAGCAGCGGCGCAGACAGGGTTTCCAGGCGTTTGATCGACTCGGCGCCGCGCAACACCACCCACAAGTTCAGGCACCAGAAGATCATGAAGCCGATCACTTCGCCGGTGCCGCCGAGGGATTTCCAGCCGTCGAAAATCGAGCCCAGAAACAGGTGAATCGCCAGCCCGCCGAACATCGTTTGAATGCCAAACCACCCGCAGGCCACCAGCGCGCGAATCAGACAGGGCACGTTGGAACCGAGAATGCCGAAGGACGAGCGCAACAACACCGGAAACGGAATGCCGTACTTGGTGCCGGGAAAGGCGTTAAGCGTCAGCGGGATCAGCACCACGATATTGGCCAGCAGAATCGCCATCAGCGCCTCGCCCACCGACAAGCCGAAGTACGCGGTGAGCACCCCGCCCAGCGTGTAGGTGGGCACGCAGATCGACATGCCGACCCACAGCGCGGTGATGTGCCACTTGTTCCAGGTGCGTTCGTGCACCTTGGTGGGTGCCATGTCGTGGTTATAGCGAGGGCTGTCGAGGACGTCGGGGCCGGCGTCGAGTTCGTACAGGCCGTTGCGTTCGATGACTTGCGATCTGTTCTGTTGCATGGCCGCTCCACGGTTTTTTTGAATTATTGTTGCTCACCCAACGCTTGGCGCAGGGTGGCCGGAGTACCTCGTAAACAACATGACATCACGGGCCCGGCCAGCCGCCACTGCACTCAATAACCGTGCCGACCACCCGACTTTAACCCGCACCGCTTAACTAACGTGCTGATGTTAATCAGCTTTCCGATTGTGCCTACAGTACTTGTCGCCTTACTCAGGCTAAATAACGCGCAAGTTCCTGAACCCTCAGGACTCAATCTGGTGCAACACAATTATTTTTATTTACCGGCCCCGTCAAGAGGCATGTCTCAAGCGTCTGATTTGCAATAAGAAATGTTGCTCAAATCGATAACCTGTCAAGTGCGTCAAAATGGTGAGAGGTCGCTACATTTTGGTGATTAACTATTTTTATCTTTTAAAATCATGCAGTTAAAATCGTTATAAGCATAAGAAAAATCTTCTTGCTCAATCTAAAAACTCGGGCTAGTTTCTATTCCTGTCACCGATGACAGGATTTAACCGACCATCGGCAAGCCGCATTACAACACTTAGAACTGGCACAAGCCGGTCAAGCCTGTGAGGAACTCGACATGTCGCTGTTGATCCGTGGCGCCACCGTTATTACCCATGATGAAAGTTATCGCGCCGATGTGTTATGCGCAGGCGGTCTAATTCGCGCTATTGGCACGAATCTGGATATTCCCGCCGGCACTCAAATACTCGATGGCAGCGGCCAGTACTTGATGCCCGGCGGCATCGATCCGCACACCCATATGCAATTGCCCTTCATGGGCACCGTGGCCAGCGAAGACTTTTTCAGCGGCACGGCGGCGGGTCTGGCGGGCGGCACCACCTCGATCATCGACTTTGTGATTCCCAACCCGCAGCAGTCCTTGATGGAAGCCTTTCACCAGTGGCGCGGCTGGGCGGAAAAATCCGCTTCCGACTACGGCTTTCACGTGGCGATCACCTGGTGGAGCGAGCAGGTGCGCGAGGAGATGGCCGAGCTGGTCAGCCATCATGGCATCAACAGCTTCAAGCATTTCATGGCCTACAAGAACGCGATCATGGCCGCCGATGACACCCTAGTCGCGAGCTTCGAACGCTGCCTGGAACTGGGCGCAGTGCCCACCGTGCACGCGGAAAACGGCGAGCTGGTGTATCACCTGCAACGCAAGCTGATGGCCCAAGGCATCACCGGGCCGGAAGCCCACCCGCTGTCGCGCCCTTCCCAGGTCGAAGGCGAAGCGGCCAGCCGGGCGATTCGAATCGCCGAGACCATCGGCACGCCGCTGTACCTGGTACACGTGTCCACCCAGGAAGCGCTGGATGAAATCACCTACGCCCGTGGCAAGGGCCAGCCGGTGTATGGCGAAGTGCTCGCTGGCCACTTGCTGCTCGACGACAGCGTCTACCAACACCCCGACTGGCAAACCGCTGCCGGCTACGTGATGAGCCCGCCGTTCCGCCCGCGCGGGCATCAGGAAGCGCTGTGGCACGGCCTGCAATCGGGCAACCTGCACACCACCGCCACCGACCATTGCTGTTTCTGCGCCGAGCAAAAAGCCGCTGGCCGTGACGATTTCAGCAAGATCCCCAACGGCACTGCCGGCATCGAAGACCGCATGGCGCTGCTGTGGGACGAAGGCGTAAACACCGGGCGCCTGTCGATGCAGGAATTCGTCGCGCTGACCTCCACCAACACCGCGAAGATCTTCAACCTCTACCCGCGTAAAGGCGCGATTCGAGTCGGCGCCGATGCGGACTTGGTGCTGTGGGATCCCCAAGGTACGCGGACGATTTCGGCCAAGACCCACCATCAAAAAGTCGACTTCAACATCTTCGAAGGCAAGACCGTGCGCGGTGTGCCGAGCCACACCATCAGCCAGGGCAAGCTGGTCTGGGCCGATGGCGACCTGCGCGCCGAGCGCGGTGCCGGGCGGTACGTGGAACGGCCGGCGTACCCGGCGGTGTTTGAGCAGTTGAGCAAGCGGGCCGAGCATTCGAGGCCCACTGCTGTAAAGCGCTGAACATACAGCGCACATGATCGTTCCCACGCTCTGCGTGGGAATGCAGCCAGGGGCGCTCTGCGCCCCAAAAGCGGACGCAGAGCGTCCAGTGAGGCATTCCCACGCAGAGCGTGGGAACGGTCGCCCCAAAAAACCGTGAGGCCAACACCGTGATCCAGACCCTGAACCACCTCCCCCATCCCCATGAAGATGGGCCGACCCTCGCCAGCCACTTCACCGACCTGGCGCCGCCACTCAATGCCCGCCAGGCACAACTGGAAGCCTCGCGCTGCCTGTATTGCTATGACGCGCCGTGCGTGAATGCATGCCCCAGCGAAATCGACATCCCGTCGTTCATCCGCAATATCCACACCGACAACGTGCAAGGCGCGGCGCAAAAGATCCTCTCGGCGAACATCCTCGGCGGCAGCTGCGCGCGGGTTTGCCCTACGGAGATTCTGTGCCAGCAAGCCTGCGTGCGTAACAACGCCGAAGAATGCGCACCGGTACTGATCGGCCTGTTGCAACGCTACGCGATTGACAACGCGCACTTCAGCGAACACCCGTTCCAGCGCGCCGCGCCCACCGGCAAGCGCATTGCCGTGGTCGGCGCCGGGCCTGCCGGCTTGGCTTGCGCCCACCGCGCCGCCTTGCACGGTCATGACGTGGTGATTTTCGAAGCGCGGGAAAAGGCCGGCGGCCTGAATGAATACGGGATCGCCAAGTACAAACTGGTGGATGACTTTGCCCAGAAGGAGCTGGATTTTCTCCTGCAGATTGGCGGCATCGAGATCCGCCACGGCCAGCGCCTGGGCGACAACCTGACCTTGAGCGAACTGCACCAGCAGTTCGATTCGGTGTTCCTCGGCCTCGGCCTTGCCGCCAGCAAACAGCTCGGCCTGCCGCACGAGGACGCCCCCGGTTTGCTCGCCGCCACCGACTACATCCGCGAACTACGCCAGGCCGACGACCTCACTCAACTGCCCTTGGCCGACCGCTGCATCGTGCTCGGCGCCGGCAACACCGCCATAGACATGGCCGTGCAAATGGCTCGGCTTGGCGCCCGTGATGTGAACCTGGTGTACCGCCGTGGCCTCGCCGACATGGGCGCCACTGGGCATGAACAGGAGATTGCCAAGGCCAATCAGGTGCGCCTGCTGACCTGGGCTCAACCTGAAGAAGTGCTGCTGGATGACCAGGGCCGTGTGCGCGGCATGCGCTTCGCCCGCACGCGCATGGAAAACGGTCGCCTGCACCCCACCGGCGAAACCTTCGAACTGGCCGCCGATGCGATCTTCAAGGCCATCGGCCAAGGTTTCGATAACGCAGCGCTGCACGACCCGCTGGCGCAACAACTGCACCGCGTAGGTGAGCGCATCTTCGTCGACGAACACCTGCAAACCAGCATTCCAGGGGTCTACGCCGGGGGCGATTGCGTCAGCCTCGGCCAGGACCTCACCGTGCAGGCGGTGCAACACGGCAAGCTGGCCGCCGAAGCCATGCACGCCCAACTCATGCTGAATGTGGAGGCTGCGTAATGGCCGATCTCTCGATTGTATTCGCCGGTATCAAAGCCCCCAACCCGTTCTGGCTGGCCTCCGCGCCGCCCACCGACAAGGCCTACAACGTGGTCCGCGCCTTCGAAGCCGGCTGGGGCGGCGTGGTCTGGAAAACCCTCGGTGAAGACCCGGCGGCGGTCAACGTGTCGTCGCGTTATTCCGCGCACTATGGCGCCAACCGTGAAGTGCTGGGCATCAACAATATCGAGTTGATCACCGACCGCTCGCTGGAGATCAACCTGCGCGAAATCACCCAGGTGAAAAAGGATTGGCCCGACCGCGCGCTGATCGTGTCGCTGATGGTGCCGTGCGTGGAAGAGTCGTGGAAAAACATCCTGCCGCTGGTGGAAGCCACTGGCTGCGACGGCATCGAACTGAACTTCGGCTGCCCTCACGGCATGCCGGAACGCGGCATGGGCGCGGCCGTCGGCCAGGTGCCGGAATATGTCGAGCAGGTGACGCGCTGGTGCAAGACGTACTGCTCGCTGCCGGTGATCGTCAAGCTCACGCCGAATATCACCGACATCCGTGTGGCGGCGCGTGCGGCGTATCGCGGCGGCGCGGACGCGGTATCGCTGATCAACACCATCAACTCCATTACCAGCGTGGACCTGGAGCGCATGGTCGCCCTGCCGGTGGTCGGCACCCAAAGCACCCACGGTGGTTATTGCGGCTCGGCGGTGAAGCCTATCGCCTTGAACATGGTCGCGGAAATCGCCCGCGACCCGCAGACCCAAGGCTTGCCGATCTGCGGGATTGGCGGCATCGGCAACTGGCGCGACGCAGCAGAATTCGTCGCGCTGGGTTGCGGCGCAGTGCAAGTGTGTACGGCGGCGATGCTGCATGGGTTTCGCATTGTGGAAGAGATGAAGGATGGGCTGTCGCGCTGGATGGACAGCCAAGGCTACAAAAGCCTGCAGGAGTTTTCCGGGCGCGCGGTGGGCAATACCACCGATTGGAAGTACCTGGATATCAATTATCAGGTGATCGCCAAGATCGACCAGGCAGCCTGTATTGGTTGCGGGCGTTGCCATATCGCCTGTGAAGACACTTCGCACCAGGCGATCGCG
This sequence comes from Pseudomonas sp. MONT-RG-20F-20-E-7-02, assembly GCF_022662395.1. Taxonomy (NCBI): domain Bacteria; kingdom Pseudomonadati; phylum Pseudomonadota; class Gammaproteobacteria; order Pseudomonadales; family Pseudomonadaceae; genus Pseudomonas; species Pseudomonas sp. MONT-RG-20F-20-E-7-02. Next base: position 885,137 of record NZ_JAKNQN010000001.1, on the reverse strand, counting down.
AGCTTGAAACAGGCGGATGGCACGCATAAATACGAGGTGATTGATGATGAGTGCGTGGGCTGCAATTTGTGCCAGATCACCTGTCCGGTGGCCGATTGCATTGAGATGGTGCCGATGGACACGGGCAAGCCGTTTTTGAATTGGACGCAGGATCCGCGCAATCCGTATCGGGAGGCGGTGTAGCGCTTGATTGATCGTTCCCACGCTCCGCGTGGGAATGCAGCCGGGGACGCTCCGCGTCCCAAGAGCGGACGCAGAGCGTCCAGTGAGGCATTCCCACGCGGAGCGTAGGAACGATCACGCGTGGGAACGATCATTACGGCTCCAAGCCAATCCCGCGCAAAATCACCCCCGTCACCGTCTGAATCGCCTTCTCAAACTGCATGTCCGACAACGGCTGGTGGTCATTCAAAATCTTCACCTGGTGGTCAAAGTCCGCATAGTGCTGGGTCGAGGCCCAGATCATATACAGCAGGCTCGACGGCTCCACCGGCAGGATGCGTTTGTCCTCCACCCACTGGCGAATTTTCGCTTCCTTCATCTTGGCCCAGTCGTACAGGCTTTCATCCAGCGCCTCACCGAGTGTCGGCGCGCCGTGGATGATTTCATTGGCCCAGACTTTCGAGCCATACGGCCGCGTGCGCGAGCGCTGCATCTTGGCGCGGATGTAGCTGCTGAGCACCACCCGTGGGTCATCGAAGGTTTCAAAGCTCAGGGCGTCCTGCTTCCACACTTCCAGCAAGTCGAACAGCACCGCGCTGTACAGCTCGCTTTTGGTGGTGAAGTAGTAATGCAGGTTGGAGCGCGGCAGTTGCACTTCTTCAGCGATGTCGGCCATGGCGGTGCTGCCATAGCCTTTTTCAGCGAAGATTTTCTCCGCCGCCAGCAGGATCTTTTCGACGTTGACCCGACGAATTCCGATTTTGTGATTGCCCATAAGGGCTCCCTGACAACAACATGGCCTCAAGACTACCATCGGCTCTAGATCGCGGCGACAGGGCATAATGAAACTTCTTACGCGAACCTTTCCCCTGCAAAACGGATTGGTTAGGATCGCGATCCCCATGAAGGATCATTGCCATGACTATCCGACCTCGCGTGGCCGCCGACGACCCAGTGCTGGGAGCACTGTGGGAGCGTTCGGTGCGGGCCACCCATGACTTCCTCCCCGAGGATGACATCCAGCGCCTGCTGCCCCTGGTGCGTGACGCCTACCTGCCGATGCCTGCACTGGATGTCTGGGTGTTCGAGGACCGCCAAGGCATCGCCGGGTTTATCGGCACCGGCGGGCACAACGTAGAAATGCTGTTTATCGACCCCGACCGCCGTGGCCAGGGCATTGGCCGCCAATTACTCGACCACGCCCGCGCCCGCCACGACACCCTGACCGTGGATGTAAACGAACAAAACCCGCAAGCCGTGGGCTTCTACCTGCACTATGGTTTTATCCAGGTCGCGCGCTCGCCGCTGGATGGCGAAGGCAAACCCTTTCCCTTGCTGCACATGGCTTTACCGACTCTCTAAACCTGAAGGTATTGAACAATGTTGATCAAGAAAACCCTGACCACCGTCGCCCTGCTGGCGTCCCTGCTCGGCGCTTCGGCGGCGTTTGCCCATGCTCACCTTAAAAGCTCGACGCCGGCGGCTGACAGCACGGTCGCCGCGCCTGCTGACCTGCGCCTGACCTTCAGCGAAGGCGTCGAAGCCACCTTCACCAAGGTGTCACTGAGCAAAGACGGCACCGAAGTCGCGATCAAGGGCCTGGAAACCCCGGACGCCGACAAGAAAACCCTGGTCGTCACGCCCGCCGCGCCACTGGCCACAGGCACCTATAAAGTGGTGTGGAACGCGGTGTCGGTCGACACCCACAAGAGCAACGGTGAATACAGCTTCAAGGTCGGCCAATAACCCATGGCGACCCTGCTGGTGCTGTGCCGCTTCCTGCATTTCATCGTCGTGTTGTTGATATTCGGGGCCTGTGCGTTCAGGCCCTGGCTGCTCGGCGCTGAACCGCAGCCGGCGCTGGACCGGCACCTGCAGCGCATCACCCGTGTACTGGCCTGGCTGGGGTTGGTCTCCGGCGTGGCGTGGCTGTTGTTGATCACCGCCAGCATGGCCAGCAGTTGGGCGGCGGCCCTGCAACCGGCCACCGTGCAGTTGGTGCTGAGCAAAACCTTCTTTGGCCAGGTGTGGGTCTGGCACCTGTTGCTGAACCTGCTGCTGGTGATCGTGCTGATCAAACCCTGGCCGGCCCTGCGCCTGCCGTTGACTGCGCTGCTGTTGGCGACGCTCGCACCGGTCGGCCACGGCGCCATGCTCAATGGGCTGAGCGGGCAATTGCTGATCCTCAACCAGGTGGTGCACCTGGTCTGTGTCGGTGCCTGGCTCGGCGGGTTGCTGTTGCTGGTGTTGATCCTCAGGCAGCCGCAACGGCCTGCGCTGGAGATCATCCTCCGGCGCTTCAGCGGCGTGGGGTACGGGCTGGTCGCCGGTTTGCTGGTGACCGGTTTGATCAATGTGCGTGTGCTGACGGGGCAGCTGTGGCCTACGCCGCTGTTCAACGGCTTTGCGCTGATTCTGTTGATCAAGGTGCTGCTGGTGCTGGGCATGTTGGCCCTGGCGCTGCTGAACCGGCTGCGCATTGAGCACTGTGAAGAGCGCTTGGGCAGTTTGAAGGCCAGCGTGATGCTGGAATGGGCATTGGGTGTGGCGGCGGTGGCGGCGGTTTCCCTGCTTGGCACTCTGCCGCCGATGGTCATGGCCAACTGAAAACCGACTTTGAAATGCGCTCAACCTGTGGGAGCTGGCTTGCCTGCGATGCGGGCGCCTCGGTCCCACAACTACACCTCGGCGATGCCATCGCAGGCAAGCCAGCTCCCACAGTGACGGTGCCCACTTCAGGTCCGGGCATATTAAGTCATCGCATAACTTCTGCTTGACACTCCAGCAAAACCTCGCAAATATCCCGCCCAATGTTATACGACAACGTATAACAAATAATAAAAACAACAAAAGAAAAGGGAGCTTCACAGTGCGTCCATTCGCCCGCAATTCCTCCTCGTGTATCCGCCTTATCGGCCTCGGCAGCCTGGCCTTCGCCCTGCCCCACAACGCCCAGGCCGACGGTTTCCTTGAAGACGCCAAAGCCACGCTGAACCTGCGCAACGCCTACTTCAACCGCAACTTCACCAACCCGACCTACCCGCAGGCCAAGGCCGAGGAATGGACGCAGAACTTCATCCTCGATGCCAAATCCGGCTTCACCCAGGGCAGCGTGGGTTTCGGCCTTGATGTGCTGGGCCTGTACTCGCAAAAGCTCGACGGCGGCAAAGGCACCGGTGGCACGCAACTGCTGCCGATCCACAGCGACGGGCGCCCCGCCGACAACTTCGGGCGCCTGGGCGTGGCCTTGAAAACCAAGCTGTCGAAGACTGAACTCAAGGTCGGCGAGTGGATGCCGGTGTTGCCCATCCTGCGCTCAGACGATGGCCGCTCGCTGCCCCAGACCTTTCGCGGCGGCCAGGTCACGTCCAACGAAATTGCCGGCTTGACCCTTTACGGCGGGCAGTTTCGCGGCAACAGCCCGCGCAACGACGCGAGCATGGAAGACATGTTCATGAACGGCAAAGCGGCCTTCACTTCCGACCGTTTCAACTTTGGCGGCGGCGAGTACAGCTTCAATGACAAGCGCACCCAGGTCGGCGTGTGGTACGCCGAATTAACCGATATCTACCAGCAGCAATACTTCAACCTGACCCACAGCCAACCCGTCGGCGACTGGACCCTGGGCGCCAACCTTGGTTATTTCAACGGCAAGGAAGATGGCCGCGCACTGGCCGGCAACCTCGACAACAAGACCGTCTCGGCCCTGCTCTCGGCCCGCTACAACGGCAACACGTTCTACGTGGGCCTGCAGAAACTCACCGGCGACAGCCTGTTGATGAGGGTCAATGGCACCAGCGGCGGCACCCTGGCCAACGACAGCTACAACGCCAGCTACGATAACGCCAAGGAAAAATCCTGGCAGGTGCGCCATGACTTCAACTTTGTGGTGCTCGGCATTCCAGGGCTGACCATGATGAACCGCTATATCAGCGGCAGTAACGTGCACACCGGGGCGATTACCGATGGCAAGGAATGGGGACGCGAATCGGAACTCGCCTACACGGTGCAGAGCGGCGCGCTGAGGGACTTGAACGTGCGCTGGAGGAATTCGAGCATGCGTCGGGATTTCAGCAACAATGAGTTTGATGAGAATCGGATTTTTATCAGCTATCCGATCTCACTGTTATAACTCGGTCAATGAGGGAACGAGCAGGCATGTGGGAGCTGGCTTGCCTGCGATTGCGGTTGCTGATCGTTCCCACGCTCCCGCGTGGGAATGCAGCCCTGGACGCTCTGCGTCCAAAGCGTGACGCAAAGCGTCACAAGAGGCGTTCCCACGCAGAGCGCGGGAACGAGCAGGCATGTGGGAGCTGGCTTGCCAGCTCCCACCTTTTGAAACCTGTCGTCTGGCAAGGCGTTGACAACCTGGGGAGTCCAAAACGATACTTCCGACAAGTCATACGACAACCTACAACAACAATGGAATTCCCATGACCACCACCACGCCTGCTCCATTCAACCGCCTGTTGCTCACCGGTGCCGCCGGCGGCCTCGGCAAAGTCTTGCGCGAACGCCTGCGCCCTTATGCCCAGGTGTTGCGCCTGTCGGACATCGCCTCGATGGCCCCGGCTGCCGATGCCAGCGAAGAAGTGCAACCCTGCGATCTCGCCGACAAACAAGCCGTGCACCATCTGGTGGAAGGCGTCGATGCCATCCTGCATTTCGGTGGCGTCTCGGTAGAGCGCCCGTTCGAAGAGATTCTTGGCGCGAATATCAGCGGCATCTTCCACATCTACGAAGCCGCCCGCCGTCATGGTGTGAAGCGTGTGATCTTCGCCAGCTCCAACCATGTGATCGGCTTTCATAAGCAGGGCGAAAAACTCGACGCCCATTCGCCGCGTCGTCCGGACAGCTATTACGGCTTGTCCAAATCCTATGGCGAAGACATGGCGAGTTTCTACTTCGATCGCTACGGCATCGAGACCGTGAGCATCCGCATCGGCTCATCATTCCCGGAACCGCAAAACCGTCGGATGATGCACACCTGGTTGAGCTTCGACGACCTCACTCAACTGCTCGAACGCGCGCTGTACACGCCAAATGTCGGGCACACCGTGGTCTACGGCATGTCGGATAACCTCGATACCTGGTGGGACAACCGCTACGCCGCGCACCTGGGTTACGCGCCCAAAGACAGCTCCGAAGTGTTCCGCGCCCAGGTCGAAACCCAGCCACCGGTGGCCGCCGATGACCCGGCCAGGGTCTATCAGGGCGGCGCGTTCTGCGCGGCGGGGCCGTTCGGTGACTGAGTGCACAGCAACCCAAGGGAATGAGTGGCCATGACTGCTGAATTGATCGTCGACGCCCGCAATGCCGTGGGCGAGTGCCCGGTGTGGGTGCCCGAGGAAAACGCGCTGTATTGGGTGGATATTCCCAACGGCGGCCTGCAACGCTGGAGCGCCGCCACCGGCCACATCGCCGCCTGGACAGCCCCGCAGATGCTCGCCTGTATCGCCCGCGCCACCGCGGGCAACTGGGTCGCCGGGATGGAAACCGGCTTTTTCCAGCTCACCCCGCACAACGACGGCAGCCTCGACACCACGCCTCTGGCGAGTGTCGAGCACCCGCGCGCCGACATGCGCCTCAACGACGGCCGCTGTGATCGCCAGGGCCGTTTCTGGGCCGGCAGCATGGTGCTGAACATGGGTTTGAACGCAGCCGAGGGCACGCTCTATCGCTACGCATCGGGTTCGGCGCCGCACGCCCAGCTGAACGGGTTTATCACCCTCAATGGCCTGGCCTTCAGCCCGGATGGCCGCACGATGTACGCCTCGGACTCACACCCGCTGGTGCAGCAGATCTGGGCGTTCGATTACGACACCGAGACCGGCACGCCCTCCAATCGCCGCGTGTTTGTGGACATGCAACCGCTGCCCGGCCGCCCCGACGGCGCGGCGGTCGACGCCGACGGCTGCTACTGGATCTGCGCCAACGACGCCGGGCTGATTCACCGCTTCACCCCGGAAGGTCGCCTCGATCGCTCCCTCAGCGTTCCGGTGAAAAAACCCAGCATGTGCGCCTTTGGCGGCAGTCGCCTGGACACGCTGTTCGTCACCTCGATTCGTGATGACCAGAGTGAGCAGTCGCTGTCGGGTGGCGTATTTGCCCTCAACCCAGGCGTGCAAGGGTTGCCCGAACCCAGCTTCGTGCTCTAGCGGTGACGCGGTTATCCGCGAGTACCGGGGTCTGTGGGAGCTGGCTTGCCTGCGATGGCATCGACTCTGTGTACCTGACAGACCGAGCTGCCTGCATCGCGGGCAAGCCAGCTCCTACAGGGTTCGCGTCGGTCAGGGCGGGGTGTTTTTGAGGCGGCCGGCGGTATCGATACTCACAACCACCGACAACCCCGGTCGCAACCGCTCGCTCTCGGCCTGATCCGGGTCCACCGTGATCCGCACCGGCACGCGCTGGGCGATCTTCACAAAGTTGCCGGTGGCGTTGTCCGCCTGCAGCAGGCTGAACTCCGAGCCGGTCGCCGGGGAAATATGCTGCACCGTGCCGTGAAACTTGCGGTGGTTCAGCGCATCCACGGTGAAGGTCACCGGCTGGCCGACCTGCACGTTATCCATCTGGGTTTCCTTCATATTGGCGATCACCCACAGCTGCGGCGGCACCAGCGCCATCAACTGCGCGCCGGAGTTGACGTAGGCGCCGAGCCGCACGCCGATCTGCCCCAGCTGGCCGTCACGCGGCGCGAGGATGCGCGTGTTGGACAGGTCGATACGCGCCAGCTCCACCGCCGCATCCGCGCTGGCCACGGCAGCTTCCAATGAACCGCGATTGACGATCACGGTTTGCAGGTCCTGCCGGGCAATTTCCAGGCTGGCCTGGGCCTGGGCCACGGCGGCGATGGTTTGCGCATTGGCGGCGCGGGTCACGTCCAGCTCGCGCTTGGACACCGAGCCGTCGCTGATCAGTTCTTCATTGCGGCGCAGGTCGGCGGTGCTTTTGCGCGCCTGGGCCTGGCTGTCGACCAACGCGGCCTGGCGCAGCTTGATGGTGGCTTCGGCGCTGTTGCGTTGCTGCACCACGTTGGCCAGCGCGGCTTTCTGCACCGCCAGTTGCGCCAGCGCCTGGTCAAGACGCTGTTTGTAGATGCGATCATCGAGGCGCACCAGCAGGTCACCGGCCTTGACGAACTGGAAGTCCTGCACCGGCACTTCGTACACATAGCCGGCGAGTTGCGGGCCGATAATCGTCACCTGGCCGCGCACCAGGGCGTTCTCGGTGGTTTCCACCGCGCTGCTGAACGGCGGCAATTGCCAGGCATACAGCACGATCAGTACGCCGACGATGGCAATCGCGGCAAAGCCCAACGACGAGATGATGCGTACCCGCAGCGAACGCGGCTCGGTGACCGAGGCGCCCGGCGGCGTGGTGCCTTCCGGGGTGGAGGCGATGGCGTTGGTGGTTGTCGTAGTACTGGTAGTCGGTTCGGTCATGAAGTAACGCCGCTGGGTTGAACGGGAGGGGCTGCTGCCTTGGTGGTACTCATCAGCCACAGGCTGCGGGTGAAGATCCAGAGCATGGTGAGGATCGCGATGATCGCAATCAGCATGAACACATCGTTGTAGGCCATCACATTCGCCTCACGCGTGGCCGCCGTGGCCAGGCTGCGAATGCCCATCAGGTTGCGCAATTCCGGGTCGGCGATGACCCCGCCATACGCCGAACCGCCGCTCTGTACCCGCGCGGCCACACGCGGGTCGAGCAAGGTCAGGTGCTCGACAATCATGCTGGAGTGGTACTTCTCGCGCACGATCTGGAACGTCCCGAGCAAGGCTGCGCCTATCAAGCCGCCGAGGTTCTGGCAGATACCGAACATCACCGAAAAACTCACCAAGTTGCGCGGGTTGGTGAGCACGTTGCGCGTGCCCAGCACCATGGTCGGGCCGAGAAAGAAGGTGCCGCCAAAGCCTAGCAGGAACTGGCTGATATAGAGGTTTTGCGGTCGGGTCAGGTTGCTGGAGAAGCTGTCCATCACTGACCCCGTGGCCATCAACGCCAGGGAGATGATCAGCGGCATCAGCAGGTGCGCGGGGTTTATCGTCAGCGCACTGACCACCAGCCCGGCAATCGCCCCGGCCAGCATCACCACGTACAGCGTGTGCATCTGCTGATAGCTCATGTTGAGCATTTGCATGAAGCCCACGGCGCCGGTGGATTGCTCCGACAGCACCATGCGAATCAACACCACCGCCAGCGCCAGGCGAATCATCACCCCACTGCCCAGCCAACGGGTCATCAGCAGCGGGTTGGCGCGGTTATGCTCGATGGCCAGGCCGGCCATGATCAGCACCAGCGAACAGGCGGAGGCCACGCCGATCCACGGCGCTTCCAGCCACCAGTCAATACGCCCCAGGGACAGCACCGCGCACAGCAACGCGACGCCGGTGGCGAGGATGCCGAAGGTGAGGAAGTCGAGTTTTTCAAAGGTCTTGAAGCGGTCGCCCGGCGGCAATTTGAGCAGGAACACGCAGCCCAGGCAGATCAGCGCCAGGCCCAGTTCAAACAGGTACAGCCCGCGCCATTCGGCAATTTGCAGCAAGTCTTCGGAGAACAGCCGCGCCAGCGGCAGCGCCAACTGCGCGGTGCCCAGGCCCAGCACCAGGGCTTTCATGCGCCACTTGGCCGGGAACGCCTGGATCATGTAATACAAGCCCAGCGAACTCAGCGCCGCGCCCACCATGCCGTGGGCCGCCCGCACCGCGATGGCGGAACTCAGATCGTTGACAAACAAGTGGCCAAAGGTCACCAGCGCGTACAGCACCAGGAACACCTCGGTAAACGCGCGCAGGCCAAACTGCTGGCGAAACTTCACCAGCAGCAGGTTCATGCACACGTTGGTCATTACATAGGCGGCGGGCAGCCAGGCCATCTCGGCGGTGGTTGCGCCCAAGGCGCCTTGCAGGTATTGCAGGTTGGCGATCACCAACGCGTTGCCGAGCCCGCCGGTGATTGCCACCAGCACGCCGACCAGCGCGAACAGCCAGCGCTTGTGCGTGGGGTGCAGCGGCGTCGACGGCGAGCCAGGCAGGCTCGGTCGCTCGTGGGGCTGCCAGGTGTGAGGGGTGTATTTGTTGTCCATTCGGTGGCCTTGATGAGCCGACGTGCAAGGTCGGTAAATCCGTTACTCAGGGAGTAGTAAACCTGAGCAGAGTTCATCTTGCCATGCCTCAAGCGGACGCGCTCAAAACTGTGGGAGCTGGCTTGCCTGCGATGGCGGTGGATCAGTCAGACCGCTATCGCAGGCAAGCCAGCTCCCACAATTGGGATGTATTTCAGGTTGGAATTAGAGCGCGGCCTTGAGCAGCATGCCGGCGGCTACTACCACACACAGGGTGGCAAAGCCCACTTGCAGGGTGCGCGCCTTGATTACCGAACACAGGCGCCGCCCGATCAGCATGCCGACGATGCTTGCGCCGATAAACACCCAGCCCATGGGCTCGATGCTCACACCGGCATGAAGCGCGCCGGCCACGCCGATCAGCGAGATCAGGCTGATCACCATCAACGAGGTGGCGACAATGCCACGCATCTGCACATCGGTCAGTTGCTTGAATGCCGGCACAATCAGAAAGCCGCCACCTACGCCGAGCAAGCCCGACACCGCGCCGGTCACCGCGCCGAGGGCGGCCAGGGTGGTGCTGCACTTGGCGGTCCAGGCAAAGCGCCCGGTCTGCTGATCAAGCATGCAGTTCTTCTGGCCCCAGGACGCGGCGCCATGGTCACTCGGCCCGGCCTCGACCTTTTCGCGCTGCAACATGCGCCAGGCCACCAGCACCATCAGCGCGCTGAACAGCCCCATCAGCGCGGGCTCGGGCATTTGGTGAGCGACAAACACCCCCAACGGCGAAAACGATGCACCCAGCAACGCGATCAACATCGCCGCGCGATAACGCACCAGGCCATGACGTAACCCATCGATGGCGCCGACCGCCGCCGCCGCCCCCACGGCGAGCAGCGACACCGGCGCCGCCTGGGTCATGGTCAAGCCCAACCCCAACACCAACGCCGGTACCCCGAGGATGCCACCGCCCGCGCCGGTCAGGCCCATGACCAGGCCCATCAATACGCCCAACAGACTTGCCAGCAGCATTTAATCCACCTTGCTCAGGCGGGTCAGCCACTCGCGGCCCTTGAGCATGCCGTTCCAGTAGAACCACGGCAGCAGCGTGGCCTTGAGGAACCACATCGAACGGCGCGCCTGGGTCGGGTCCAGCGGGAAGGTCGGCAGCAGTTTGCCGCCGTAGCCGAACTCGGCCAGCACCACCTTGCCCTTCTCCACCGTCAGCGGGCAGGAACCGTAGCCGTCGTACTTGAGCGGCAGCGGCGCCTGTTTGCGCAGGGCCAGCAGGTTTTCGGCGACCACCACGATCTGCTTGCGCACCGCGGCGGCGGTCTTGGCGTTGGTGGTGCCGCACACATCCCCCAGGCCGAAGATGTGCGTGTAACGCAGGTGTTGCAGGCTGTGGGGGTTCACTTCACACCAGCCGGCGGCATCGGCCAGCGGGCTTTGGCGGATAAAGTCCGGGGAAACTTGCGGCGGCACCACGTGCAGCAGGTCGAAGGTTTTTTCCGCGACGGTAACGTTGCCTTCGGCGTCCTTGACCTCGAACCACGCCTTGCGCGCCGGGCCATCGACCTTGACCAGGTTGGAGTTGAACGCCAGGCGCGCGTTGTATTTTTCGACGTACTTCATCAAGGGCGGCACAAAGGTCGCTACGCCAAACAGCGCGGCGCCCGCGAGGTCGAACTCGACGTCGATATTGTTCAGGTTGCCGTGCTTGAGCCAGTGATCGCAGGACAGGTACATGGCCTTTTGCGGCGCGCCCGCGCATTTGATCGGCATGGCCGGCTGGGTAAAAATCGCCTTGCCGCCCTTGAGCTGCTGCACCAGTTGCCAGGTGTAGGCGGCGTGCTCGTAGCTGTAGTTGGAGGTCACGCCGTTCTGGCCCAGGGTGTCTTGCAGCCCTTCGACTTTTTCCCAGGCCAGCCGCAGGCCGGGGCAGACGATCAGGTTGTTCCAGGTGACGCGCTGGCCGCTGTCGAGCACCAGAGTTTGCTCATCCGGCAGCAACTCGTTGACGGCGGACTGCACCCAGCTCACGCCATTGGGCAACACCTCCGCCATGGGCCGCCGCGTCTTCTTGACGTCGTAGGCGCCGCCGCCGACCAGGGTCCAGGCCGGCTGGTAGCAGTGGTATTCACTCGGTTCGATCAGGGTGATGTTCAGCTGCGGATCACGCTTGAGCAGGCTGGCCAGCAGGCCGATGCCCGCCGAACCGCCGCCAATGACTACGATATCGCCACTGATGGTGGGGCCACAGTGTTGGTCGTTCATGTCGATCGCCTTTTTATACATGCACACAAGGGTCGCTGCCGGATGGCGTCACGCCCAGCTTTTGATGACCGCACCGCAGTACAGCCCGGAGAGGGTCTTCATTACTTGAATCACTTCGTGGCTGGCCAGCCCGTAGAAAATGTATTTGCCTTCCCGACGGGTGGCGACCAACCCTTCGTCGCGCAAAATGCCCAACTGTTGTGACAGCGTAGGCTGTCTTACGCCGGTCATGGTTTCCAATTCGCCAACATTGCGCTCACCCTGGGTCAACTGGCAGAGAATCAATAAACGATCCTCGTTGGCCAGCGCCTTGAGCAAGGAGCAGGCCTTGGACGCCGATGCGCGCAACTGGGCGACTTCGCCCTCACTCAGAGTAGATTCCATTTGCTTCGGGTCCTTTACGTCACTTAAGCTCAAAACATTATGTGTAAACGTAAACTGATTGTAACCACTTTTTTCATCGTATTTTTCTAAACAGGGACAGCCGCCATGCCAGCGTTGATTCACGCTTTTCTGGACGAGGCATCGTCGACCTTCACCTACGTCATCCATGAAAATGACGGTGGACCGTGTGCCATCGTCGACTCGGTGCTCAATTACGACCCGGCCTCGGGGCGCACCGACACAGCCCAAGCCGACAAAGTCATCGCCTTTGTGCGTGAGCACGGCTTGCAGGTGCAATGGCTGCTGGAAACCCACGCCCATGCCGATCACCTGTCCGCCGCGCCTTACCTGCGGCGCACGTTGGGCGGCAAAATCGCGATTGGTCAGTCGATCAGCAAGGTCCAGGGCGTGTTCAAGAACCTGTTCAATCTGGAACCGGCGTTTCGCGTCGATGGTTCGCAGTTCGACCATTTGTTCGCGCCGGACGAGGTCTTTTATATCGGCAACCTCAAAGCCCAGGCGCTGCATGTGCCGGGGCATACTCCGGCGGACATGGCCTACCTGATCGAAGATCGGTTGATTCTGGTGGGTGACACGCTGTTCATGCCCGATGTGGGCACGGCGCGCTGCGACTTTCCTGGCGGCGATGCGCGGCAGTTGTATGCGTCGATGCGCAAGTTGCTGGCCTTCCCTTTGGAGACCGAGCTGTACGTGTGCCATGACTACCCGCCTGAAGGCCGGGAGGCCAAGTGCCTGACCACCGTCGCTGAACAGCGCGCGGGGAATATTCATGTGCATGACGGGGTGGATGAGGCGGCGTTTGTTGCGATGCGCACGCAACGTGATGCCGGGCTGGGGATGCCGACGTTGTTGTTGCCGGCGATTCAGGTGAATGTGCGGGCGGGGCATATGCCGCCGGCGGAGGAGAATGGGGTGGTTTACCTGAAGATTCCGCTTAACCAACTTTGAAAATGCCGGTCTCCTTGTGGGAGCTGGCTTGCCTGCGATAGCGGACTGTCAGCCAATCCATCTGAGCCTGAACAACCGCTATCGCAGGCAAGCCAGCTCCCACATTTTGACTGAGGTGATTCAGCTCCCCAGGCTGATGCCGTTGGCTGGCAGGGGCAATGCAGTTTTGTAGCGCACTTGCTTGAGCGCAAAGCTGGAGCGGATGTTGGCGACGCCTGGGACCTTGGTCAGAAAATCCATCATGAAGCGCTCCAGCGACTGGATGGTCGGCACCAACACGCGGATCAGGTAGTCCGGGTCGCCGGCCATCAGGTAGCACTCCATCACTTCCGGGCGGTCCGAGATCGCGCCTTCGAACTGCTGCAATGCCAGCTCGTTCTGCTTTTCCAGGCTTACATGGATGAACACGTTGACGTGCAGCCCCAGCAGGTCGGCGTCGAGCAGCGTGACCTGGTCGCGAATCAGGCCCAGTTCTTCCATCGCCTTGACCCGGTTGAAACACGGCGTGGGCGACAGGTTGACCGAGCGAGCCAGGTCGGCGTTGGTGATGCGGGCGTTCTCCTGCAGGGCGTTGAGAATGCCAATATCGGTACGGTCCAGTTTACGCATGAGACAAAATCACCTGTTTATTATGGTTATGCAGTTTTTTTATCCGCAAATGATCGCGAGCGCAACGAAACAGAGATAAATATTCTTCTACGCCACGCCTATGATTGTTGTAGGACAAGATTTCTCCTATCCGGAGACTGACTGTCAGCTAGCGCGCCCACTACAAGAAATTCACAAGATAGAGCGTAGAAAGCCATGACCCAGCAGTACGAACCACTGCGCCTGCACGTGCCCGAACCCTCGGGCCGCCCAGGCTGCAAGACCGACTTTACCTACCTGCGCCTGACTGACGCAGGTACGGTGCGCAAACCCGCCATCGACGTAGAACCCGCCGACACCGCCGACCTCGCCAAAGGCCTGATCCGCGTGCTCGACGACCAGGGCCAGGCCCTTGGCCCATGGGCCGAAGGCGTTCCCGTCGAGATCCTGCGCAAAGGCATGCGCGCCATGCTCAAGACGCGGATCTTCGACAACCGTATGGTGGTCGCCCAGCGTCAGAAAAAAATGTCGTTCTACATGCAAAGCCTTGGCGAAGAAGCCATCGGCAGCGCCCAGGCCCTGGCCTTGAACATCGACGACATGTGCTTCCCGACCTACCGCCAGCAAAGCATCCTGATGGCCCGCGAAGTGCCGCTGGTAGACCTGATCTGCCAACTGCTGTCCAACGAGCGCGACCCGCTCAAGGGTCGCCAGTTGCCGATCATGTATTCGGTCAAGGACGCCGGCTTCTTCACCATTTCCGGCAACCTCGCCACCCAATTCGTACAAGGCGTGGGCTGGGGCATGGCCTCGGCGATCAAGGGCGACACTAAAATCGCCTCGGCCTGGATCGGCGACGGCGCCACCGCCGAATCCGACTTCCACACCGCCCTCACCTTCGCCCACGTGTACCGCGCGCCGGTGATCCTCAATGTGGTTAACAACCAGTGGGCGATCTCCACCTTCCAGGCCATCGCCGGTGGTGAAGCCACCACCTTCGCCGGACGCGGCGTCGGTTGCGGCATCGCCTCCCTGCGCGTGGACGGCAACGACTTTATCGCGGTGTACGCCGCCTCCGCGTGGGCGGCCGAGCGCGCGCGCCGCAACCTTGGGCCAACCCTGATTGAGTGGGTCACCTACCGCGCCGGCCCGCACTCCACCTCCGATGACCCGTCGAAATATCGCCCGGCCGATGACTGGAGCCACTTCCCGTTGGGCGACCCGATTGCCCGTCTCAAGCAGCACCTGATCAAGATTGGCCAGTGGTCCGAAGAGGAACACGCGGCGGTCAGCGCCGAACTTGAGGCCGAAGTGGTCAAGGCACAAAAGGAAGCCGAACAGTACGGCACCCTGGCCGGTGGCCAGATTCCAAGCGCCGCGACCATGTTCGAAGACGTCTATAAAGAGATGCCGGAGCATTTGAAGCGCCAGCGTCAAGAGTTGGGGATCTGACATGAACGATCACAACAACAGTATTGAACTGGAAACCGCCATGACCACCACCACCATGACCATGATCCAGGCCCTGCGCTCGGCCATGGACGTGATGCTCGAACGTGACGATAACGTGGTGGTGTTCGGCCAGGACGTCGGTTACTTCGGCGGCGTGTTCCGTTGCACCGAAGGCTTGCAGAACAAGTACGGCAGCTCGCGGGTGTTTGACGCGCCGATCTCGGAAAGCGGCATCGTCGGCGTGGCGGTGGGCATGGGCGCCTACGGCCTGCGCCCGGTGGCAGAAATCCAGTTCGCCGACTACGTCTACCCCGCCACCGACCAGATCATCTCCGAAGCCGCTCGCCTGCGTTATCGCTCGGCCGGCCAGTTCACCGCGCCGCTGACCATGCGCATGCCCTGCGGCGGCGGCATCTACGGCGGCCAGACCCACAGCCAGAGTATCGAAGCGGTGTTCACCCAGGTTTGCGGCCTGCGCACGGTGATGCCGTCCAACCCGTACGACGCCAAAGGCCTGCTCATTGCCTCCATCGAAAACGATGACCCGGTGATCTTCCTGGAGCCCAAGCGCCTGTACAACGGCCCGTTCGATGGCCATCACGACCGCCCGGTGACGCCGTGGTCGAAACACCCGCAAGCGCAAGTGCCGGACGGTTACTACACCGTGCCGCTGGACGTGGCCGCCATCGTGCGTCCGGGCTCGGCGGTCACCGTGCTGACCTACGGCACCACCGTGTATGTGTCGCAAGTTGCTGCCGAAGAAACCGGCATCGACGCCGAGGTCATCGACCTGCGCAGCCTGTGGCCACTGGACCTGGAAACCATCGTCAAATCGGTGAAAAAGACCGGCCGTTGCGTGGTGGTGCACGAAGCCACGCGCACCTGCGGCTTTGGTGCCGAGCTGGTGTCGCTGGTGCAAGAGCATTGCTTCCACCACCTGGAAGCGCCAATCGAACGCGTCACCGGCTGGGACACGCCCTATCCGCACGCGCAAGAGTGGGCGTATTTCCCAGGGCCGTCCCGCGTGGGCGCGGCGTTGAAACGGGTCATGGAGGTCTGAATGGGCACGCACGTTATCAAGATGCCGGACATTGGCGAAGGCATTGCAGAAGTTGAACTGTCGGCATGGCACGTGAAGGTCGGCGACCTGGTGGTTGAAGACCAGGTGCTGGCGGATGTGATGACCGACAAGGCGATGGTGGACATACCCTCGCCGGTGCACGGCAAAGTGATTTCCCTCGGCGGCGAGCCGGGCGAAGTCATGGCCGTGGGCAGTATTTTGATCAGCATTGAAGTGGAAGGCGCGGGCAACGCCAAGGATGTACCGCCAGTGGCGGCGCCTGCGAAGGCGGCGCCGGTGGTTGAAGCCAAACCCGCGCCGGTTGAAAGCAAGCCCGCGTCGGCGGTGACAAAACCTCAGGCGACCCAGGCGCAAGCCCCGGTGGCCCGTGAAGCCGACGAACGTCCACTGGCCTCCCCGGCCGTACGCAAACATGCGTTGGATGCTGGCATCCAGCTACGCCTGGTCCAGGGCTCTGGTCCGGCGGGCCGGATTTTGCACGAAGATTTGGAGGCTTTCTTGCTCGATCGTCCGGGCAAAAAATCAACGGCCGCCAACCCTTACGCCGAGCGCAACGACGAAGAGCAAATCCCGGTGATCGGCATGCGCCGCAAGATCGCCCAGCGCATGCAGGACGCCACCCGGCGCGCCGCGCATTTCAGCTATGTGGAAGAGATCGACGTCACCGCCCTCGACGAGCTGCGCGTGCACCTCAATGAAAAACACGGCGCTACACGCGGCAAGCTGACCTTGTTGCCATTTATCGTGCGCGCCATGGTCGTGGCGTTGCGCGACTTCCCGCAGATCAACGCACGCTATGACGACGAAAACCAGGTCATCACCCGCCTTGGCGCGGTGCATGTAGGCGTCGCCACCCAGAGCGACGTCGGCCTGATGGTGCCGGTGGTGCGACACGCCGAAGCCCGCAGCCTGTGGGGCAATGCCGAGGAAATCGCGCGCTTGGCCACAGCCGCACGCAATGGCAAGGCCAGCCGCGATGAGCTGTCGGGCTCGACGATTACATTGACCAGCCTGGGTGCCTTGGGCGGCATTGTCAGCACGCCGGTGCTGAACCTGCCGGAAGTGGCCATCGTCGGCGTCAACCGCATTGTTGAGCGGCCGATGGTGATCAAGGGCCAGATCGTGGTCCGCAAGATGATGAACCTCTCCAGCTCCTTCGATCACCGCGTGGTCGATGGCATGGACGCGGCGCAATTCATCCAGGCCATTCGCGGCCTGCTCGAACAACCCGCCAGCCTGTTTTTGGAGTAAGGCATGTCTGAGACATTGAACACCACACTGCTGATTATCGGCGGTGGCCCTGGCGGTTACGTGGCGGCCATTCGCGCCGGCCAGTTGGGCATCCCGACCATTCTGGTCGAAGGCCAGGCATTGGGCGGCACCTGCTTGAATATCGGCTGCATACCCTCCAAAGCCTTGATCCACGTGGCCGAGCAGTTCCAGCAAACCGTGCACCACAGCCAGGGCTCGCAGTTGGGCATCGAAGTGGATGTGCCGACGCTGGACATTCGCAAAAGCGTGGAATGGAAAGACGGCATCGTCGACCGCCTGACCACCGGCGTTGCCGCGCTGTTGAAGAAGCACAAAGTGCAAGTGATCCACGGGTGGGCCAAGGTGGTCGACGGCAAGACGGTTGAGGTTGGCGACCAGCGTATCCAGTGCGAGCACCTGTTGCTGGCCACCGGTTCGAAAAGCGTCAACCTGCCGATGTTGCCGATTGGCGGGCCGATCATCTCCTCGACCGAAGCGCTGGCGCCCACCCGTGTGCCCAAGCGCCTGATTGTCGTCGGCGGCGGCTATATTGGCCTGGAGCTGGGCATTGCTTATCGCAAGCTCGGCGCCGAGGTCAGTGTGGTCGAGGCGCAGGAACATATCCTGCCCGCCTACGACGCCGAGCTGACATTGCCGGTGGCCGAATCCCTCAAGCAATTGGGCGTAAAGCTGTACCTCAAGCACAGCGTCACTGGCTTCGAAAACAACTGCCTGCAAGTGCGCGAACCGAATGGCGACACCTTGTCGCTGGAAACCGATCAAGTGCTGGTGGCCGTAGGCCGCAAACCCAACACCCAGGGCTGGAACCTCGAAGCACTGAACCTGGACATGAACGGTTCGGCGATCAAGATCGACAACCGTTGCCAGACCAGCATGCGCAATGTGTACGCTATTGGTGACCTGAGTGGCGAGCCGATGCTGGCGCACCGGGCCATGGCCCAGGGCGAGATGGTTGCCGAACTGATCAGCGGCAAGTCCCGCGAATTCAACCCGGCAGCGATCCCGGCGGTGTGCTTTACCGACCCGGAACTGGTGGTGGTCGGCAAGACCCCGGACGAAGCCAAGGCTGCCGGCCTGGACTGCATCGTGTCGAGCTTCCCATTCGCGGCCAATGGCCGGGCGATGACCCTGGAGTCGAAAACCGGCTTCGTGCGCGTGGTGGCGCGGCGTGACAACCACCTGATCGTCGGCTGGCAAGCGGTGGGCGTTGGCGTGTCCGAGCTGTCCACGGCCTTCGGCCTGAGCCTGGAAATGGGCTCGCGCCTGGAAGACGTGGCCGGCACCATCCACGCCCATCCGACGCTCGGCGAAGCGGTACAGGAAGCCGCTTTAAGAGCTTTGGGCCACGCGCTGCACCTGTAAAACCGCGGTGAGGCCATCGCAGGCAAGCCAGCTCCCACAGGGGAATGCATTGCAAATGTGGGAGCTGGCTTGCCTGCGATAGCGGCGGATCAGCCAACGCACATGCCGAATGGCCCGCCCACCCGCTCCCACACCGGCCAAGAATGAAGTATTGTTGCGCCCATCCAGAAAAAAACCGACAAGCCTGCCTTCGACCAGGCGGTTGACCAGAGATAGAGGGTGTCATGGGTAACGAAAGCATCAATTGGGACAAGCTGGGTTTTGACTACATCAAGACCGACAAGCGGTTTCTCCAAGTCTGGAAAAACGGCGAATGGCAAGCAGGCACCCTGACCGACGACAACGTGCTGCACATCAGCGAGGGCTCGACTGCCCTGCACTATGGCCAGCAATGCTTTGAAGGCCTCAAGGCCTACCGTTGCAAAGACGGTTCGATCAACCTGTTCCGCCCGGACCAGAACGCCGCACGCATGCAGCGCAGCTGTGCACGCCTGCTGATGCCGCACGTGTCGACCGAAGACTTCATCGACGCCTGCAAACAAGTGGTCAAGGCCAACGAGCGGTTTATCCCGCCATACGGCAGCGGCGGCGCCCTGTACCTGCGCCCGTTCGTGATCGGCACCGGTGACAACATCGGCGTGCGGACCGCGCCGGAGTTCATCTTCTCGGTCTTCGCCATCCCGGTCGGCGCCTACTTCAAAGGCGGCCTGGTGCCCCACAACTTCCAGATTTCCACCTTCGACCGCGCCGCGCCACAAGGCACCGGGGCCGCCAAGGTCGGTGGCAACTACGCCGCCAGCCTGATGCCGGGTGCCGAAGCGAAGAAATCCGGCTTCGCCGACGCGATCTACCTGGACCCGATGACCCATTCGAAAATCGAAGAAGTCGGTTCGGCCAACTTCTTCGGTATCACCCACGACAACCAGTTCATCACGCCGAAGTCGCCTTCGGTGCTGCCAGGCATCACCCGCCTGTCGCTGATCGAACTGGCCCAGTCGCGCCTGGGCCTGAAAGTAGTCGAGGGCGAAGTGTTCATCGACAAACTGGATCAGTTCAAGGAAGCCGGTGCCTGCGGCACGGCTGCCGTGATCTCGCCGATCGGCGGCATCCAGTACAACGGCAAACTGCACGTATTCCACAGCGAAACCGAAGTCGGCCCGATCACCCAGGCGCTCTACAAAGAGCTGACCGGCGTGCAAACCGGCGACGTCGAAGCGCCGGAAGGCTGGATCGTCAAGGTCTAAACCCAAAAGCCAGCCACACCACAAAACCCATGTGGGAGCTGGCTTGCCTGCGATAGCGGTCTATCAGTGACTAAACAAGTTGACTGACCCACCGCCATCGCAGGCAAGCCAGCTCCCACAGTGGGTTTGAGTGTTCTCACACGTTTTTTGGGATATTCACACCAATCTTCTTCCCCATACTAATCCTCGGCTCCACCCCATACCCCAACGCCTCGTAAAACCCCACCACCGCGTCATTGCCGCCAGTTATCTGCAAATTGATCTTCATGCACCCCAGCGCCGTCAACGCCTGCTCGGCATGCCGCACCAACGACGCGCCCAAACCCTGCCGCCGATAATCGCTGTGCACCGCCACCGAATACAGCCAGCCACGGTGCCCGTCGTAGCCGGCGAGAATGCTGCCGACCACGGCTTTTTTATCCGTCGCCACAAAGAACAAGCCATCGTTGACCGCCAGTTTCTTATCAATCGCCAACGTCGGCAGGTTGTGCGCAGTGTCATAGCCAAACGCCTCCTGCCACAGGGCCACCACTTGCGCGCGGTGCTGACGGTCGCGGTACGGCCCAATGGGATGGCGAGATAACAACGCCTTCTCCATCACCAACGTGCGCTCGTTGCCGTGGTAGACATTGCGCACCGTGTGGAACCCCAGCTTGGTATAGAACGGCTCGGCCGTCAGCGAAGACGGCACGCTCAAGACCGTCACCCCGGCTTCGCGGGCACGCAATTCGATTTCGATCATCAACAGCCGCCCAATGCCCTGCCCTTGCAGCGCCGGGTTGACGAACACCGAGCGCACCACATTGCCGTCGAGTGCCGCAGTGGCGACGATCACCTGCTCCTGAACCGCCACCAGCACCACCCGCCGCTGGAGCAAAGCCAGCACAGCGTCAGGCGTAAAATTACGCGCGACCCGAGCAATCACCTCCGCCGGGTAATCCCGCGCATTACTGCTGTGCAAGGCAGCCAGGATGACCTGGCTGATCCCTTCGGCATCGGTGGTTTGGGCAAGACGAACAGCGGTAGACATGCATTCTCCTTCCTGGCTCGGGTGTCACGACCGCCACCATACTAATGTGGGAGCTGGCTTGCCTGCGATAGCGGTCTGTCAGTCAGAACATTTAGTACTGACCTACCGCTATCGCAGGCAAGCCAGCTCCCACAGTTTGAGCGCATTTCAAGCCTCTCAGCCGATTCGGCTGCCCCACCCCACTTTTCAGCTTTCCCGGCTGAGCCGCCCCTCTGTTTCAGCCGGGATTCCCCCACCACAACGCACAAAATACCCCCACAGCTCAGCCCCCCATGGACCCGTGCACCCATGCAAACAACAAACACTGTCCTGATGATTCGCCCGGCGCGCTTTGCCTTCAACCCGGACACCGCGATCAACAACCGCTTCCAGCGCCCGCCCCTCGACCCACTCAGCGCGCAGCACAAAGCGCTGGAAGAATTCGACGGCTACGTCGACACCCTGCGCCAACACGGCGTCGAAGTGCTGGTGGTGCAGGACACTCCCGCGCCTCACACCCCCGACTCGATCTTCCCCAACAACTGGTGGAGCAGCCACGCCGACGGCAGCCTGGTGCTGTACCCGATGGAAGGCCAGAACCGACGCCTGGAGCGCGACAAAGGCGTGCTGCAAGTGCTCGAGCAGCGCTTTGCGATCCACCACACCATCGACCTCAGCCACCTCGAACAACAGAACATCTTCCTCGAAGGCACCGGCAGCATGGTGCTCGACCGCCAGCATCGCATCAGCTACGCCTGCCACTCCGGGCGCACCCACCAGGACGCCCTGCGCCAGTTCGCCGAACGCCTCGACTACAGACTCTGCGTGTTCCACGCCGTTGACCGCCACCACGCGCCGATCTACCACAGCAACGTGATGATGAGCGTCGGCCGCGACCTCTCGGTGGTGTGCCTGCAAGCCCTGCCCGACGCGAGCGAACGCCTGGGCCTGGAACGCTCACTGCGCGACACCGGCAAAGACATCCTCGCCCTCGACTTCAACCAGCTCGAAGCCTTCGCCGGCAACATGCTCGAAGTCCACGACCGCGACGGCCAGCCACTGCTGGTGATGTCCGCCAGCGCCTGGGGCGCCTTGCACCCAGCCCAGCGCCAACAGGTGGAACGCCACACGCGGCCGGTGGTGGTGAACATCGACAACATCGAACGCATCGGCGGCGGCAGTGCCCGCTGCATGTTGGCGGAAGTGCACCTGCCCGCCCGCCCCTCATTTCAATAAGGAGTCTTGCCATGACCCGTTATATCGACGTCAACGATCTCAGCTACCTGGTCTCGCAAAAAGGCCTGCAAACCTGCATCACCGAAATGGCCGAATACATCCGCGCCGACTACCTGCGCTGGCAGGATTTCGAAAAATGCGCACGCCTGGCCAACCACTCGCCGGATGGCGTGATCGAGCTGATGCCGGTGTCCGACGCTTCGCTGTACGCGTTCAAATATGTGAATGGCCACCCCAAGAACACCCTGGCCGGCATGCTCACGGTGATGGCCTTCGGCGCGCTGGGCGACGTGGATACCGGCAAACCGGTATTGCTGGCGGAAATGACCCTGACCACGGCCATCCGCACCGCCGCCACCTCGGCGTTGGTGGCTCGTTACCTGGCGCGCGACAACAGCCGCAGCATGGCGCTGATCGGCAACGGCTCGCAAAGTGAGTTCCAGGCCCTGGCCTTCCATGCCATGCTCGGCATCACCGAAATCCGCCTGTTCGACATCGACGTCAAGGCCACCGCCAAACTGGCCGCCAACCTCAAGGCCTTCCCGGCAATCACAGTGATCCTGGCCGGCAGCGTTGCCGAAGCGGTGAAAGGCGCGGACATCGTCACCACCGTGACGGCCGACAAGGCCTACGCGACCATCCTCACCGACGACATGATCGAACCCGGCATGCACCTGAACGCCGTGGGCGGCGACTGCCCCGGCAAGACCGAGCTGGACCGACGTATCGTCGAACGCGCCCGCGTGATCGTCGAGTACGAACCGCAAAGCCGCATCGAGGGCGAAATCCAGCACATGCCGGAAGATTCGCCGGTCACCGAGCTGTGGCAGGTCATCAATGGCCAGAAGCCCGGCCGCGAAAACGCACGCCAAGTCACGCTGTTCGACTCGGTGGGTTTTGCCATCGAAGATTATTCGGCACTGCGCTATGTGTTCGATGTGGCCAACGCGTTGGATGTGGGCAGCACACTCGAACTGGTGCCAGACCTGGCCGACCCGAAAGACCTGTTTGCACGCTTGGCCCAACAGCCGCGCGTACAGCAGAAAAAGCGCGCCTGAGACCGCTCTGGCCTGCCGCTTTGCGCCCAGGGCAGGCCTGAACCTCACCGGTGAAAAGCCGATTTAGCGCGTGCGGCAGCCGATTCCGCTGCATTGCGCTTTTTAACAGCGCAATTCGCGCTTTATGCACCGGGTAAACGACACAAAAAACGCACCACCATGAAGCATTCTGAGCCCGACCAAAGAGTCAGCAAATGAATGCACGCTGCACACTTTCACTGCCCTGACATCAATTACAAAATATAGGGACGCCCCATGACTCCACTGCGATCACTCCTCGCTGCATTGCTGTTGCCTCTGTGCGCCAGCGCCGCCCACGCCCAGGACTGGAAAGAAATCCGCTTCGGCGTATTCCCCGAATACCCGCCTTTCGAATCCGTGGCCGCCGACGGCAGCCTGCAAGGCTTTGATATCGAATTGGGCAATGCGATCTGCGCCAAGCTCGAAGTGAAATGCACCTGGGTGCACAACGAATTCGACGGCATGATCCCGGCCCTGCGCGCACGCAAGTTCGACGCGATCATGTCGTCCATGGCCGTGACGCCGGCGCGCGAAAAAGTCATCGACTTCACCGACCGCCTGTTCCTCAGCCCGACCTCGGTGATCACCCGCAAAAGCGCCGACTTCGGCGACACCCCCGAATCCCTGAAAGGCAAGCAGGTCGGCGTGCTGCAAGGTTCGCTGCAAGAAGCCTACGCGCGCGCGCACCTGGCCAAGCTCGGCGCGCAGATCAAGGCGTACCAGTCCCAGGAACAGAACTACGCCGACCTGCAAAACGGCCGCCTCGACGCCACCCTGACCGACAAGCTCGAAGCCCAGCTCAACTTCCTGTCCAAGCCTGAAGGCGCCGACTTCAAGACCGGCCCGGCCTTCAAGGACCCGACCCTGCCCCTGGACATCGCCATGGGCCTGCGCAAAAACGACGCAGACTTGCGCGCGCTGATCAACAAAGGCATCGCCGCCGTGCAGGCCGATGGCACCTACGCACAGATCCAGAAGAAGTACTTCGGCGATCAGGATATCTACAACGAGTAACGCCTCGTCCCCTGTGGGAGCTGGCTTGCCTGCGATAGCGGTGTATCAGACGCAGAGGTATTAGCTGACCCAACGTCATCGCAGGCAGGCCAGCTCCCACAGTAAATCTCTGCGCTCCATCGAGATCTTTCCCATGAACGAATTCCTCAACCTGCAAGGCTACGGCCCCATGCTCGCCCAGGGTGCCTGGATGACGGTCAAATTGGCGTTCCTGGCGCTGGCCCTGAGCCTCGCCTTGGGCCTGATTGCGGCCGGCGCCAAGCTCTCCAGCGTCAAATGGCTGCGGGTGCCCGCCACGCTGTACACCACGCTGATCCGCAGCGTGCCGGACCTGGTGCTGATCCTGCTGATTTTCTACAGCCTGCAACTGTGGCTGAACGACCTCAGCGAAGTGTTCGGCTGGGACTACTTCGAAATCGACCCGTTTACCGCCGGGGTGATCACCCTGGGGTTTATCTACGGTGCGTATTTCACCGAAAACTTTCGCGGCGCGATCCTCAGTGTGCCGGCCGGGCAGCTTGAGGCCGCCACCGCCTATGGCTTGAGCCGCTGGCAGCGCTTCCACCTGGTGCTGTTCCCACAGTTGATGCGCTTTGCGCTGCCGGGCCTGGGCAATAACTGGCTGGTGCTGCTCAAGTCCACTGCGCTGGTGTCGATCATCGGCCTGTCGGACCTGGTCAAGGCTGCGCAAAACGCCGGCAAGAGCACCAACGAGCCGCTGTACTTTCTGATCCTCGCCGGCGTGGTGTACCTGGTGATCACCACCCTCTCCAACCGTATCTTCAAGCGCCTCGAACGGCGCTATAACCTCGGCATCAAGGGGATGGCGCGATGATCGAACTGTTCCAGCAATACGGCCTGGCCTACCTGTTCAGCGATGGCGCCGGCTTGTCCGGGGTCGCCATGACGCTGTGGCTGTTTATCATCTCGGTGGTCCTGGGTTTTGTGCTGTCGATCCCACTGTCGCTGGCGCGCGTCTCGGAGCATTTCTGGCTGCGCTGGCCGGTGGAGGTCTACACCTACCTGTTTCGCGGCACGCCGCTGTATATCCAGTTGCTGATTTGCTACACCGGGCTGTACAGCCTGGAGGTGGTGCAGGACAACGCCCTGCTCAACCAGTTTTTCCGTAACGCGCTGAACTGCACCCTGCTGGCGTTTGTGCTCAACACCTGCGCCTACACCGTGGAAATCTTCGCCGGGGCGATCCGCACTATTCCCCATGGCGAAATCGAAGCGGCGCGCGCCTACGGCCTGCACGGTTGGCGGCTCAACCTGTTTGTGGTGGTGCCCGCTGCACTGCGCCGCGCGTTGCCGGCCTACAGCAACGAAATGATCCTGATGCTGCACGCCACCTCGCTGGCGTTCACCGCCACCGTCGCCGACATCCTCAAGGTGGCCCGCGATGCCAACGCCGAAACGTTCCTGACGTTCCAGGCCTTCGGCATCGCCGCCCTGCTGTACATGCTGCTGTCCTTTGCACTGGTGGGCCTGTTTCGACTGGCCGAACGTCGCTGGATGCGTTTTCTTGTTCCTACCCGAGGCTAACCCATGAATCAGTCCGCGCAGGCCCTGGCCACTTATCCCGCCGATGTACACCCCGCGCCGTCCGCCAAGGCGGTCACGGCAGCCGTCAAACTGCAGGTCGAAGGCATTCATAAACGCTACGGTGATCACGAAGTGCTCAAGGGCGTGTCCCTCAATGCGCGCCAGGGCGATGTGATCAGCCTGATCGGCGCCAGCGGCTCGGGCAAAAGCACCATGCTGCGTTGCATCAACTTTCTCGAGCAGCCGGACGCTGGAGTGATCACCCTCGACGGCATCAGCATCGAGATGCAGCAAGGCCGCGCCGGCACCCGCGCGCCGCACCAGGCGCAACTGCAGAACCTGCGCACGCGCCTGGCCATGGTGTTCCAGCACTTCAACCTGTGGAGCCACATGACCGTACTGGAAAACATCATCATGGCCCCGCGCCGCGTGCTGAATGTGAGCGCGGCAGAGGCAGAAAAACGTGCACGCATGTACCTGGACAAAGTCGGTTTGCCGGGCCGTGTGGCGGATCAATACCCGGCGTTTCTGTCCGGCGGCCAACAACAGCGCGTGGCCATCGCACGGGCGCTGGCGATGGAGCCGGAAATCATTTTGTTCGACGAACCGACCTCCGCGCTGGACCCGGAACTTGTAGGAGAAGTCCTAAAAGTCATACAGACGTTGGCCGAGGAAGGTCGTACCATGTTGATGGTCACCCACGAAATGGGCTTTGCCCGCCAGGTGTCCAGCCAAGTGCTGTTTTTGCATCAGGGCCGGGTCGAAGAACAAGGCGGCGCCGAGATCCTCGACCACCCCAGCAGCGAACGCTTGCAGCAATTTCTTTCCAACCGTTTGAAGTGAACTCATGGATACCAAGGCCAACGGACCCCATTCTTCCCCTGCGCTGGATCGCATCGATGAGGCCATCATCGACGTGTTGCGGCACCAGGGGCGTATCACCTACGAAAAGCTCTCGTCGCTGGTGCACCTGACGCCCAGGCCCTGCCTGGAGCGCGTGCGCAAGCTGGAGCGGCGCGGCGTGATTCGCGGGTACGGGGCGATCATCGATGTGCAGATGGTCTCGCCTGGGCTTTCGCTGCTGGTGCTGGTGGCCTTGTCCAATCAAAGCGGGCGCTCGGCGCAAAAGGCCTTTGAAGCCTGCGTCAAAGCCTGCCCGCAAGTGTTTGAATGCCAGCTGATCAGCGGGCCGTTTGATTACAGCCTGCGCATGCGCTGCCGGGACATGGAGCACTACCGCGTGCTGACGGAGACCTGGTTGAACAACGACGAGTTGCACATTGATAAATTGGTGGCGCATCCGGAGTTGGCAGTGGTGAAGAACACTGTGACTGAGTTGGCCTGATTTCTCAAACACAGAAGACAGATAGACAGATCGTTCCCACGCTCTGCGTGGGAATGCATCCTGTGACGCTCCGCGTCACGACCTCACAGCGGACGCGGAGCGTCCGGCGCAGCATTCCCACGCGGAGCGTGGGAACGATCATCAACAACACAAACCCCATGTGGGAGCTGGCTTGCCTGCGATGGCGGTTTATCAGTCAACTTTGATTTGACTGGCACACCGCTATCGCAGGCAAGCCAGCTCCCACATTGGCGGGGTGCATAATTCTCTTCCCAGGCCGAGCCCCAATCAGCTTCGCCTGCCCATCCTTCTGCTTCCCCGTGCGCGCCTCGCTGATCAACCCCGGAATCAACTTGCCCTCCGGCAGATTCTTCCAGAACCGGCTGGGCAAGTGCCCTTCCATCACCTTGGGGTTCAACCGCGCCGGGTTGAAGATGTGGCTGTAGTAGGTCAGCCACATGGCGCTGTGCGGGTCTTCGACATTTTGCGCCAGTTGCCGCCACGCCTCGGGGCACTCGCGCTGATGAATCAACTGCTCACCGTCGTAATAAACCCCGTCCAGGGGCGTGGCGATCATCCAGCGATGACGGCCCATGCGCCCGACGAAGTGCTGGCTGGCTGATTTCAGAATGTCATGGGCCGGCTCGTGCCACGCCACATACTCCGGCAGCTCAGGCCCCGCCTCTGCCGGCAACGCGATAAACCGCACAAAGGCATGCAGGTGATGGGCTTCGCGACTGACCTGCTTAATCCGCCGCTGCAACTCGCTGCCCAGCTTGTCGCCCGCAAGCATCGCGGTGCGGTCGCCATGGCTGACTCGCCACAACACCTCATATAACAGGCTCCAGCGCTGATCACCGTGGTAACAGGCGGCCGACTCCAGCAGCTCCAGCAGCGCCTTGGGAATTCGGGCCTGGAATGGGCCAAGCTGCTCAGGGATCGGCTCGTCGGTCGCAAACAGGTCCGCCACCTCGGCCTCACCCCAGCTCACCTGGCTGGGGTCGACCTGATGGCTGAGCAGCCAGCGCGCCTGTTCGCGCCAGGTGCTGAACAGGTTGTCGCATTCCAGGCTGATCATCCCCACAGCCCCATTTGTTGCGGCTGCGGGCGGTCGCGCAGTTGCTCGCGCAGCAACACGCTGGTGCTGTCGGCCTGTTGCGGGTGGTAGTCGCTGGTGATGAAAAACGGCTTGGCCTTGGCCAGCACGCAACGCATACGCGCGAGGTCTTCGAAACGGATCTTGCGTTCGCGACGCAGGTCGACCAGGCGCTGGGTAGTACGCAGGCCAATGCCGGGAATGCGTGCAATCAGGGTCGGTTCGGCGCGATTCAAGTCCAGCGGAAACACCTCGCGATGCTCCAGCGCCCAGGCCAGCTTGGGGTCGATATCCAGCGCCAGGTGGCCTGGGCCTTCAAACAGTTCGTTGGCGCTGAAACCGTAGCTGCGCAGCAAGAAATCCGCCTGATACAAACGGTGTTCGCGCATCAGCGGTGGCGCGGCCAGGGGCACGCTTTTCGGGCTGTTGGGGATGGGGCTGAACGCGGAGTAATACACGCGACGCAACTTGAAGTTGCCATACAACGCCTCGGCGCCGTGCAGGATGGTGCTGTCGTCGGTGTCATCGGCGCCGACGATCATCTGTGTACTCTGCCCGGCCGGGGCGAAACGCGGCGCGCTCGGCTCGTTGAGTACGGTTTGCTCACCGGTGTAGATGGTTTGCATGGCTTGCTTGATCGAGACGATCTGCTTCTCCGGCGCCAGGGTTTGCAGGCTGGCATCGGTGGGCAGTTCTATATTCACGCTGAGCCGGTCGGCGTAACGCCCGGCCTCGGCGATCAGCGCCGGGTCGGCTTCGGGAATGGTCTTGAGGTGGATATAGCCGCGAAAGTCATGCTCTTCGCGCAGCAGTTTGGCGACCCGGACCAACTGCTCCATGGTGTAGTCGGCCGAGCGGATGATGCCGGAACTGAGAAACAGCCCGCTGACGCAATTGCGCCGGTAGAAATCCAGGGTCAGGGTGACCACCTCCTCCGGGCTGAAACGCGCGCGGGGCACGTCGCTGGAACGGCGGTTGACGCAGTATTGGCAGTCGTAGAGGCAGAAGTTGGTCAGCAACACCTTGAGCAACGACACGCAACGGCCGTCCGGGGTGTAGCTGTGGCAGATGCCCATGCCATCGGTGGAGCCCAGCCCGGCCTTGCCTTCGGAGCTGCGCTTGGGCGCGCCACTGCTGGCGCAGGAAGCGTCGTACTTGGCGGCGTCGGCAAGGATGCTGAGTTTTTCGATCAACTGCATGAAGGGCTACCGATACTGGTTTTTTGTACAGTATCAGGCAGCCCTGCTTGTCACAAGTGCAGCTTGTCAGCTCGCGGTGGCGAGTAGCAAATCCTGCACCGAACGCGCTTTGCCCCGATGGCGATCGTTTTCATACAGCGACGCCGCAATCTCATCCGCGCGAATCGGCAGCACCGACAGCAGCGTATCGCTCAAACCATGGCTGGCCTGGCTGAACCCCTGGATATAGATCCCGGCCTTGCAGCGCTCGTCAGTGACGATGCGATAGTCGCGCGCCACCTCGAAGTCGCCCATATAGGCTTCCAGCGGCGCAAGCAGTTCGCGGTGCATCTGGCGCTCGTACCCGGTGGCCAGGATCACGGCGTCGTAATGGCTGACACTGGTTTCGCCGTTGGCGTTGTTGCGCAGCACCAGCTCGATGCCCAGCGGGCTGGCGCTGGCCTTCTCGACCACGGTCATGGTGCGGAAGGCCTGGCGGGCGACGCCGGAGACTTTCTGGCGGTAGAAAATCCCGTAGATTCGCTCGATCAGGTCCAGGTCCACCACCGAATAGTTGGTGTTCTGGTACTCGGCCACCAAACGTTCACGCTCGGCGCCGACTTGCTGGAATACCAGGTCGGTAAACGCCGGTGAAAACACTTCGTTGACGAACGGGCTGTCATCGGCCGGCTTCAGCGCCGAACCGCGCAGGATCATGTCGACCTGCACCGATGGGAAGCTGTCGTTCAAGTCGATAAAGGCTTCCGCCGCGCTTTGGCCGCCGCCGATGATCGCAATGCGCATCGCCTTGCCTTCAACACACGGCTGCTGGGCCATGCGCGCCAGGTATTGGGAGTGGTGGAACACCCGGCCGTCATCCCTGAGCGCCTTGAATGCCTCCGGCACGCGTGGCGTACCACCGGCACTGACCACCACCGAACGGGTGGTGCGCACATGCTGTTCGCCAGACGCATCACGGGAGATCACGCGCAACGCTTCAACCTGCTGCTGTTGCAGGATCGGCTCGATGGCCAGCACTTCCTCACCGTAGCGCGCCTGGGCCTGGAACTGCCCGGCGACCCAGCGCAAGTAGTCGTTGTACTCCATGCGGCACGGATAAAAGGTGCCCAGGTTGATGAAGTCCACCAGCCGGTCGTGGGCCTTGAGGTAATTGACGAAGGAATACGGGCTGGTGGGGTTGCGCAAGGTCACCAGGTCCTTGAGGAACGAAATCTGCAGTTCGCTCTGGGTCACCAGGGTATTGCCGTGCCAGCGGTAGTCGGCCTGCTTGTCGAGAAACAGCACATCGAGTTTGCCCTGGGCTTTTTCGCGCTCCTGCAGGGCGATGGCCAGCGCCAGGTTCGAAGGGCCGAAACCGATACCGATCAGGTCGTGAACCGCGGGCGAAGCAATTGCCTGTGTCATTCCAGTGTCCTCTGGATAAGCCCCTTGGCGGTGGGGCGGGAATACCTTTCAAGACCTGAACAACAGGTCATGTGTTGATAGGAAACGAGGACAGTGAAATAAAATTTAACTAATCAGTGATCAGTGCGCTTCCCACTCACGCATGCGCACCCGGCAATGCTTCATGGCGTTGACGATATGTTTTTCCACCACACTGCGGGAAATGCTCAGGCGTTCAGCGATTTGCGGGTGGGAAAGGCCATCGAGTTTGCGCAGCAGGAAGCTGTCGCGGCAGGCCGGCGGCAGCTCGGCCAGGGCGCGTTCGAGCATTTCCAGGCGCTGGTCCTGATCGTGGCTGGCATGCGGTGAACTGGGGGCGAAACGCTCTTCGCTGTCCAGCACCTCCAGGGGCTCGGAATGGCGCAGGGCGTTGCGCCGGTGGCCGTCGATCACCAGGTTCAGCGCCGTGCGATACAAAAACGCCCGCGGCTGTTCGATTGGCGTGTCGCTTGCGCGCTCCAGCACCCGGACATAAGCGTCATGCACCACATCCTCGGCTACCTGACGGTTGCCCAGCTTGGCGTTGAGGAAACACACCAGCTCGCGATAGTAGTTTTCCAACATGACTCCCGACCGCCTGGGGAAGCGGTATCAGATCCTTGAGTGCTAAAGAAGACAGGCCATCGGTGATGGCAGTTTGAGTGCGTGCAATTTATAGTAATTCTCATCTACTTTTAAAGAAGTCTTGCACCCACGCACGATTTTTTTTATTCGACAGAGCTGTTACGGCGTATGTAAACGCCTAAATCTTCGGGCAATTTTCTCGTATAACAGTCAGCCCTCCGCAACTGCGGCCCAAATTTCTGGCTGGAACCAACGCATGAAACGCCCTCGCCCCGCCCGACGCGCCCTGCTTGCTGTCGCGTGCCTGATCCCCATCCTTGCGGTGGCTGCCTGGCAACTGCTGCAGCCGGGGCGCGATAGCCTGCCGACTGTCACCGTAACGCGCGGTAACATAGAAAACAGCGTTACCGCATTGGGCACTCTGCAGCCGCGCCGGTACGTCGACGTAGGCGCCCAGGCGTCCGGGCAAATCCGCAAGATCCACGTAGAGGCCGGTGATCAGGTCAAGGAAGGCGACCTGCTGGTGGAAATCGACCCTGCCACACAGCAGGCCAAGCTCGACGCCAGCCGCTACGCCATCGAAAACCTCCAGGCGCAGTTGCAGGAACAGAAAGCCCAGCACGAACTGGCCCGTCAGAAGTACCAGCGCCAGCAGCGCCTGGTCGCCGGCAACGCCACCCGCGAAGAAGACGTACAAACCGCCAAGGCCGAGCTGAGTGCCACCCAGGCCCGCGTCAATATGTTCCAGGCGCAGATTCGCCAGGCCCAGGCCAGCCTGCGCAGTGACGAGGCAGAACTGGGTTACACCCGCATCTACGCGCCCATGAGCGGCACCGTGGTGGCAGTGGACGCACGGGTCGGCCAGACCCTCAACGCCCAGCAACAGACGCCGCTGATCCTGCGCATCGCCAAGTTGTCGCCGATGACTGTGTGGGCCGAGGTTTCCGAGGCCGACATCAGCCATGTCAAACCGGGCATGACCGCCTATTTCACCACCCTCGCCGGTGGCAGCCGGCGCTGGACCAGCACCGTGCGCCAGATCCTGCCGATTCCGCCCAAACCGCTGAATGAAACCAGCCAGGGCAATGGCAGCCCCAGCAGTACAAGCAAAACCGGCAGCGGCCGCGTGGTGCTGTACACCGTGCTGCTGGATGTCGACAACACCGACAACGCGCTGATGGCCGAAATGACTACCCAGGTATTTTTCGTCGCCAGCCAAGTCAAGGACGCCCTCACCGTTCCGGTCGCAGCCTTGATGGGCAGCGGAGGCCACGATAAACAGGTGGCCCGGGTTGTGGCCAAAAATGGCAGCGTCCAGGAACGTGAAGTACGCCTGGGGATCAGCGACCGCCTGCGGGTCGAAGTGCTGGACGGTCTCAACGAAGGCGATCACCTGCTGATCGGCCCAAACGACGGCAGCGGGGGTTGATTTGACCACGCCGCTGATCGAACTCAAGAACATCCGCAAATCCTACGGCGGCGGCGACAGCCCGCAAGTCGATGTATTACGCGGGATCGACCTGTCGATCCATGCCGGGGAATTCGTCGCCATCGTCGGTGCATCGGGCTCGGGCAAGTCCACGCTGATGAACATCCTCGGCTGCCTCGACCGCCCCACTGTCGGTGACTACCTGTTCGCCGGAGAAAACGTTGCCCACCTGGACAGCGACGAACTGGCCTGGTTGCGTCGCGAAGCCTTTGGCTTTGTGTTCCAGGGCTACCACCTGATCCCGTCCGGCTCGGCCCAGGAAAACGTCGAGATGCCGGCGATCTATGCCGGTATCAGCGCCGCCGAACGCCATGCCCGCGCCAAGGCCCTGCTGACCCGGCTGGGTCTGGCCGACCGCACCGCCAACCGTCCGCATCAGCTTTCCGGCGGCCAGCAACAGCGTGTCTCGATTGCCCGCGCACTCATGAACGGCGGGCACATCATCCTCGCCGACGAACCCACCGGTGCCCTCGACAGCCACAGCGGTGCCGAGGTGATGGTGCTGCTCGATGAACTGGCGAGCCAGGGCCACGTGGTTATCCTGATTACCCACGACCGCACAGTTGCCGCGCACGCCAACCGCATCATCGAGATCAGCGACGGGCTGATCATCAGCGACTCGGCACTGAGTGACACCCACGTGCCCGTCACGGCCAACAGTGACGCACTACAAGCCGTGGACCTGCGCCAACGCCTGGCCGACGGTGCCGAACACAACGGTGCGTGGAAAGCCGAACTGCTGGACGCGGTGCTCGCGGCCTGGCGGGCGATGTGGCTCAATCGCTTTCGCACCGCGCTGACGCTGCTGGGGATCATCATCGGCGTGGCGTCGGTGGTGGTCATGCTGGCGGTGGGCGAAGGCAGCAAGCGCCAGGTCATGGCGCAGATGGCAGCGTTCGGCTCCAACATCATCTACCTCAGCGGTTTCTCGCCCAACCCGCGTACACCGCAGGGTATCGTGACCCCCAATGACGTCGCAGCCCTGGCCACACTGCCGCAGGTCAAGCGCATCATGCCCGTCAACGGCACCTACGCCGGTGTACGCTTCGGCAACGTCGACTACATGGCCTATGTGGGCGGTAACGACACCAACTTCCCGACCATTTTCAACTGGCCAGTGGCCCAAGGCAGCTACTTTACCGAGGCCGACGAACGCGCGGGCGCCACGGTGGCGGTGATCGGTCATCGCGTCAGCGAAAAGTTGTTCAAAGGCGAAGTCGACCCCATCGGCCAATACATCCTGATAGAAAACGTGCCCTTCCAGGTGATTGGCGTGTTGGCCGAAAAAGGCTCCAGCTCCGGCATGCAAGACAGCGACGACCGTGTCGCGATCCCCTACACCGCCGCCAGCGTACGCCTGTTCGGCACCTATAACCCCGAATACGTGGTGATTGCCGCCGCCGATGCGCGCAAGGTCAATGAAACCGAAAAGGCCATCGATCAGCTCATGCAAACGCTGCACAACGGCAAGCGCGACTACCACCTGACCAACGACGCCGCCATGATCCAGGCCGAGGCGCGCACGGCGAACACGCTGTCGTTGATGCTCGGTTCGATCGCGGCGATTTCCCTGCTGGTGGGCGGGATCGGCGTGATGAATATCATGCTGATGACCGTGCGTGAACGCACCCGCGAAATCGGTATCCGCATGGCCACCGGCGCACGCCAGCGCGACATTCTGCGCCAGTTCCTCACTGAAGCGGTGATGCTCTCGGTGGTCGGCGGCCTGTGCGGTATTGCCCTGGCCCTGCTGGTGGGCGGCGTGCTGGTGCTGGCCGAGGTGGCGGTGCAGTTCTCCCTGGTGGCGGTGCTTGGCGCGTTTGGCTGTGCGCTGGTCACCGGTGTCGTATTCGGCTTTATGCCGGCCCGTAAAGCTGCCCGGCTCGATCCGGTTAAGGCGTTGACCAGTGAATAAACCATCCATCGCGCCGCGCCTGTCGGTGCTCAGCCTGTGCCTGTTGCTCAACGCCTGCACCGGCAACCCGCCCGCCGTCGACAGCGGCATCGCAGCGCCTGCCGCCTGGCAGTACGCCGAGCGTGACGCTGCCCAAGTCACCAACCAGCGCTGGTGGACGCAGTTCGGCAGCCCGCAACTCAACCGCCTGATCGACCAGGCGCGCCGTGACAGTTATGACGTCGGCGCCGCCATGGCGCGGGTGCGCCAGGCCCAGGCCAGCGCGGTAATTGCCGGCGCGCCATTGTTGCCGGAGGTTAATTTCAACCTCTCCGCCAGCCGTCAAAAACTGCTGCGCGGCAGCGGCAACTCGACACTGGACGCCACGGAGACTGACAACACCGTCGACAGCTTCGGCGCCAACCTGACCGCCAGCTATGAAGTGGATTTCTGGGGTGGCCGCGCCGCCTCCCGCGACAGCGCCGTGCAAACCCTGCGCGCCAGTGAGTTCGACCAGGCCACCGTGGAGCTGACCCTGCTCAGCAACGTAGCCGACCGCTATGCACAAACCCTCGCCGCGCGCCAACAACGACAGATCGCCGAGCTGAACCTGGCGAATGCGCGCAGTGTGCTCGACCTGGTCCAGGCCCGCTACGAGGCCGGCTCCGCCACTGCCCTGGAGCTGGCCCAGCAGAAAAGCCTGGTGGCCAGCCAGCAACGGCAACTGCCGCAGATTCAGCAGGTGGCTGAGGAATCGCTGATCACCCTGGCGGCCCTCCTCGGCCAACCCGTGCAAGCCCTGAACCTGACTGACGAGCCGTTCCAGGCACTGACCTGGCCGGCCATTGGCCCGGGCGTACCCAGCCAACTGCTGAGCCGCCGCCCCGACCTGGCCCGGGCCGAAGCGCAGCTGGCGGCGGCCAGTGCCGACGTCACGGTGGCACGCGCAGCGATGCTGCCCACGGTAACCTTGGGCGCGACCCTGGGCTCGGGCTCCGACAGGGCCGCAGATATTTTGCGCAGCCCGTTCTACACGCTGACCTCCGGCCTGGTGGCGCCGATTTTCAACAATGGCCGCTTGAGCGCCGAACGCGACAAGGCCCGCGCCCGTCAGGATGAGCTGCTGCAAACCTACCGCGGCGCCATCATCAACGGCTTTGCCGACGTGGAGAAAGCCCTCAGCAGCATCACGCGCCTGGATGAGCAACGCGATTGGCAGAGCGAGGAACTGCGGCAGGCGCAAACCGCCTTCCAGATCGCCGAAAGCCGCTACCAGGCAGGCGCTGCCGACTTGCTGACGGTGCTGGAAACCCAGCGCACCTTATACGCAGCGCAGGACCTGAATGTGCAATTGCGGCTGTCACGCCTGCAAGCCAGTATCGCCTTGTACAAAGCCTTGGGTGGCGGCTGGAACGCCGATTTCCGATAACAAAACTCAAAACTCCTACACATTCCGTTTATTAAACCTACATTCGTCTACCCCTGGTACTTGGTAAAAAAGCCACCTTCATACGGCTGCCCGGTATCTCTTGATGAAACCCAGCGTTCTTGTAAAACGCCTGGCGTGCATCGGCCTCTGGCTGGTCGCAGGCCAGGCTTTTGCCGAGCCCCTGATCGCGCCTACCGCGATTGACTGGCTGCTGGACTGCCCATTTCCCGCCTTCAAACAACCAGACCCCGAGGTACTGGAGCGCACGCAATGCGCGAGTGTCAGCGTGCCCCGCGACTATGCCGCGCCCAAGCGTGGCAACGTGCGCCTGGCCCTGACCCGTGTCGGCGCCCGGGATCCGCTCAGTCGTGAAGGCGTGGTGTTTATCCAGGCCGGCGAGCCGCAACTGGGCCAAGGTGCCACCTTCGGTGTGCACCTGGTCAGCCGCTGGGAGTCCTATGCCACGCCAGCCTATAAACAGTTGGTCAATCGTTATGACGTCATCGAACTGACACCGCGCGACCTGAGCCACGAGAACGGCGTCGAGCAGGCGGCGCGCGATATGGAGTTTGTGCGCGCACAACTGGGTGAGGCACAGCTCAATTACCTGGGTAACGCTGAAGCCGCCCGGATCGGTAGCCGGTATGCGGCATTGTTTTCCGAGCACGTGGCACGCATGGTTTTAGTCAACGCCGGGCACAGTGAAGCGTCCAACACCGGCGTCGAGCAACTGTTGCTCAAAGAGTCGTCTCGGCCCGACGGTGCCGGGTGCATCAAGCGTTGGGTCGCAGACTTTCTGGTCAGCGGCAAGCAACCGCCCCCCGCCACACGCTGCCTCGACCTTGGCAGCTGGGAATAACCCGCACGTTTACGACCTCTTCGCGTCGAAAACGACACCCTGCGTTGACGCTCCTGCCCAATCGTTATTAAGTGCTATTAATCCGCATTAATAGGATCAATAGACCAGCATGCTCAGTCGCCCGTTACGACGCAAACGCCAGAAGCTCTCCGATGTAATTGTCGAGTCGGTCAAGCGCTCCATCGTCACCGACGCCCTGAAGCCTGGTGACCGGTTGCCCACCGAGCGTGAGCTGATGGAGAGTTTTCAGTGTTCCAAGGGCTCGGCCCGCGAAGCGCTCAAGGCCCTGGAAGTAGAAGGCCTGGTGAGTACGCGCACCGGCCCCAGCGGCGGCGCCTACCTGAACCAGGCCGGCACCGAGCCGGCCAGCCGAGCGTTGCGTAACTACCTGCATTTTCAGCACCTCGATGGCGAGCAGGTGTATCAGCTGCGCAAGGTCATCGAAGTGGAACTAGCCGTGTCGGTGCTCGGGCGTTTGAGCGAAGACGACTACCAGGCCCTGCAAGACAACGTGGATTTTTGCAGCGCGCCGGAAGACAGCGAAGCCGGCCAGCGCGAACAGCGCCTGGCGGAGCTGGAGTTCCATAACCTGCTGGCCAAGGCCTGCCCCAACCCGCTCTTGAGCTTCATGGCGCAGTTTCTCAACGACCTGCTGCGCGACCTGGTGGTGCTGAAAAAAGCCTACAAACCCAAGCGCAAGCAGTTCGATGCGGCCAACCTCGACTACCACAAGCAGTTGCTGCTGGCCTTTCGCGCAGGTGATGAAAGCGCGGTGCGCAGCTTGATGCATGAACACATGTGCGACGCCGAACACCATATGACCGCACTGGAAGGCGAAGTCAGCCCGCACTTCCTATTGGAGTTCGATCACTCTTAAAAACACCACAGATCCACCTGTAAAAACCCAATCAATGTGGGAGCTGGCTTGCCTGCGATACAGACACCTCGGTGCATCAATTGAACTGAGTCGATGCAATCGCAGGCAAGCCAGCTCCCACAGTTGACCGAGTTCAACTCGCTGAAGCCAATCATCCAATAACAGGCCTGCCCACAGGCCCTTGCTCCACCGTATCGCCATTGCCGCTCCTGCCAATAACTAAACCAGGGAGTCACCCCATGCAGCGTCGTACGTTGTTGAAAGCCAGTCTCACCGCCGCCGCCGCGCTCAGCCTTCCGCTGAGTGTGCGCTCTGCATTCGCCGCCGAGCCCTTTACCTTTTACGGCCTCAAGTCCATGTCTGGCGCCTTTGCCAGCTATGGCAAGTTTGCCGACATGGGTTCGCGCCTGGCGGTGGAACAACACCCCGAAATTCTCGGGCGCCCGCTGAACTACAAAGTCATCGACACCGAAGGCAACGCCGGCAAGGCGGTGCGCAAGGTGCAGGAGGCGATCCAGCAGGACGGCGCACGGTTCTTCCAGGGCTGCACGCTGTCGTCATCGGCGCTGGCGGTGGCCAAGGAAGTCGACAAGGTCGGTGGCGTGTTCATGACCCCGGTGGGCGCCGATGAAGTCACAGGCAAGGACTGCAACAAAGCCACCTTCCGCTGGTCGGTGCCCACCTACGGCGCGATCCGCGAAACCATGGTGCCGCTGATCAAGCTGCTGCCGGACGCCAAGCGCTGGTACACCATCACCCCGCAATATGTGTTCGGCGAAGCCTTGCTCGAAGGCGCCAAGACCGTGCTCAAGGAAAACGGCCTGGAGCATGTCGGCAACAGCTACCACTCGTTGCAGGAGCAGGAATTCTCCGGCTACCTGACCAACGCCATCGCCGCCAAACCTGACGTGCTGGTGCTGCTCAACTTCGGCAGCCAGTCGTCCAACACCCTGCGCCAGGCGGTGAACTTCGGCATCAAGGAACGCATGAAAGTGCTGCTGGTGTGGTCCGCCGGCCTTGATCAGTTCCAGGAACTGGGCAGCGACGTGCTCGAAGGCGTGTACCTCGGCGCGCAGTACTGGCACCAGGTCGACAGCCCGCTCAACCGCGAGCTGGTCAAGCTGACCCAGGCCAAATACGGCATCAACCCCACCTACCCGCTGGCTGCCGACTACATCAGCACCAAGGTCATGCTCGACACCATCGTTTCCACCGGCAGCTTCGACGGGCCGACGGTGGCCAAGGCCATGCAAGGCCTGAGTTTTGACGGCCCGACCGGCAAGGAATCGATCCGCGCCGGCGACCACCAGGTGATCAAGGATTACTACTTGATGATCGGCAAGGCCAGCGGCGACATGGCCGACAAGGATGACCTGGCCAAGGTGCTCAGCGCCGGCCAGTCGTTCCCGCCGGTCGAGGCGACGGGCTGCACGCTCGCCTGATCCCCCGAAACAGTGCACCGCAGGGCTGCGCGAGCAGCTTCCTGCCGAGGGCTTCTGCATGCTTAATCTTTACCTGTTCCAGATCCTCAACGGCCTTGGGCTGGGGATGATCTATTTCCTGATCGCGGTTGGGCTGACGATCATTTTCGGCCTGCTCAACTTCGTCAACTTCGCCCACGGCGCGTTCTTCCTGCTGGGCGCCTACATCTGCTACACCGCCGTCAGCCTCACCGGCAACTTCTGGCTGGCGCTGCTGATTGCGCCGCTGGTGGTGGCCGCACTGGCGTGGGTGATCGAGCGCTTGTTGATCCAGCGGATTTATCACTTGCCGCACATGTTCCAGATTCTGGTGACCCTGGGGATCGCGCTGATCATCCAGGAAGCCAGCGTGATGATCTGGGGCCCGGTGGGCAAAAGCGTCGCCGTGCCGGAACTGCTGCGCGGCGTGCTGGTGGTCGGCGATTTCGTCTACCCCTATTACCGGCTGTTCCTCATTGTGTTTTCCGGGCTGGTCGGCCTGGGCCTGTGGCTGCTGCTGGAACGCACGCGCTTCGGCGCCCTGGTGCGCGCCGGCAGTGAAAGCACTGAAACCGTGTCGCTGCTGGGCACCAATATTTTCCGTCTGTTTTCCATGACGTTCGCCCTCGGCGTGGGCTTGGCCGGCATGGCCGGCGTGCTGTTCGCGCCGTTGCGCGGTGCGCAGCCCTTTGTCGGCCCGGAGATTCTCGGCGTGGCCTTCGTGGTGGTGGTGATCGGCGGCATGGGCTCGTTCAGTGGGGCGCTGGTCGGCGGTTTGCTGGTGGGCGTGGTGCAAAGCCTGATGACCACACTTTGGCCCCAAGGCGCGAGCCTGATGATCTACGGCGCGATGGCCGTGGTGATTCTGGTACGCCCTTACGGCCTGTTTGGGAGAGCCTGACATGAGCGAGAAAAACCCCCTGCCGTTTGCCAAGACGCAATCGCGCGCGATGTTGCTGTGGGTGCTGGCCGTGCTGATCGGCCTGCCGTTGATCCTGCCTTCGGCGACCCTGGCCACCGAGATCCTGATCTTCGCCATGGCGGCCCTGGCCTGCAATCTGTTGCTGGGCTACACCGGGCTGCTGTCCTTCGGCCAAGGCATCTTCTTCGGCGCCGGCGCCTACTGCGCGGCGTTGTTGATGATCCACCTGCAAATGGGCCTGTTCCCCGCTTTGCTCGGTGCCGCCGTGGCCGGTGGTTTCCTGGCGCTGCTGGTGGGCGCCCTGGCGATCCGGCGCACCGGCATCTACTTCGTGATGCTGACCCTGGCGTTCAGCCAGATGGCCTACTTCGTCGCCTACACCTTGAGCGACTGGACCGGCGGCGACAACGGCCTGCTCAGCGTGCCGCGCCCGGAAATCCGCATCGGTGACAACGTGCTGCTGTCGCTGGCCGACGCCCGTGCGTTCTATGGGTTTGTCGCGGTGCTGTTCCTGCTGATTTTCATCGGCGCACGCCGGGTCATCGCCTCACCGTTCGGCAGCACCTTGATGGCGATCCGTGAAAACGAAACCCGCGCCTCGGCCATCGGCTATGACACGCGCCACTTCAAGATCCTGGTGTTCGTGCTGTCCGGCGCGGTCACCGGCATTGCCGGAGCGCTGTACGCGATGCTGCTGCACTTTGTGCCGCTGTCGAACATCGACCTGGCAATGTCCGAGAACATCCTGATCATGACCATCGTCGGCGGCACCGGCTCGCTGTTCGGCTCGTTGCTGGGCGCCGGCTCCATCGTGCTGCTGGGGGATTTCCTCTCTGACCTGTGGCCGCGCTGGCTGATGCTGCTCGGAATCATCCTGATCTTCGTGGTGATCTTTATGCGCGGCGGCTTGTGGGGCGGGCTGTCGTCGCTGTTC
Source organism: Pseudomonas sp. MONT-RG-20F-20-E-7-02 (assembly GCF_022662395.1). Classification (NCBI taxonomy): domain Bacteria; kingdom Pseudomonadati; phylum Pseudomonadota; class Gammaproteobacteria; order Pseudomonadales; family Pseudomonadaceae; genus Pseudomonas; species Pseudomonas sp. MONT-RG-20F-20-E-7-02. The sequence continues at coordinate 843,882 of NZ_JAKNQN010000001.1, read as the reverse complement.
GAACGCCTGCGCGGCAGCCGCAAAACCGCCGTCGTCGCCAAGGAGGAAGTGTTATGAGCATCCTGCTGGAAACCCAAAACCTCGAGCTGGCCTACGGCGCGTTCCATGCGGTCAATGGCGTCAACCTCAAGGTCGAAGCCGGCACCATCCACACCATCATCGGCCCCAATGGCGCGGGCAAGACCAGCCTGTTTCACTGCCTCACCGGCGAGCGCCAGGCCACGGCCGGGGCGATCCATTTCGACGGCAAGAACCTGATGCGCAAGCCCGCCCACGCCCGCGTCGGCCTGGGTATGGCGCGTTCGTTCCAGCTCACCAGCCTGTTCCAGAACCTCAGCGTGCACGAGAACCTGCGCCTGGCCGCCCAAGGCCGCGACGGCGCGCGCGCCCTCAACTTCTGGCGCCGTGTCGACAGCCAGCGCGAACACCTGGAGATGGCTGACCAGGTACTCGAGCGCCTGCAACTCACGCCCCGCGCCGACACCCTGGCCGGCGAACTGTCCCACGGCCAACAGCGGGTGCTGGAGGTGGGCATGTCGATCTGCTCCAAGCCCAAACTGTTGATGCTCGACGAGCCCACCTCGGGCATGGGCATCGATGATATCCCGATCATGACCCAACTGATCAGCGACCTCGGCCGCGACCACACGGTGCTGTTGATCGAACACAACATGAGCATCGTCATGTCCATCAGCCAACGCATCACCGTGATGAGCCACGGGCAGATTCTGGTGGAAGGCACGCCGGAATTCGTGCGCGCCGATGAGCGTGTGCGCACTGCATACCTTGGGGAGGCTGCCTGATGCTGATCGTCGAGAACATCCATTCCTACTACGACAAGAGCCACGTGCTCGAAGGCGTGTCGCTGACCGTCAACCCTGGCGAGCTGGTGACCTTGCTCGGGCGTAATGGCGCCGGCAAGACCACCACGCTGCGCAGCATTCTCGGGATTATCTGCCCGCGCCAGGGCCAGATTCACTTCAATGGCCAGGCGTTGGTGGGCCAGAAGATCTTTGAAATCGCCCGTCAGGGGCTGGCCCTGGTGCCGGAGAACCGCGGGATCTTCCGCCTGCTCACCGTCGAGGAAAACCTGCGCATCGCCGTGCGCAAGACCAGCCGCTGGCAGCTGGAGGACGTGTACGGCATGTTCCCGCGTCTCAAGGAGCGGCGCAAAAACGCCGGCCACGCGCTGTCCGGTGGCGAGCAGCAAATGCTCGCCATCGCCCGTGCGCTGCTTAACGACCCCAAGCTGCTGATTCTCGATGAGCCTACCGAAGGCCTCGCGCCGGTGATCGTCGACGAACTGGTGAAGATCCTGCGCAAGGTCAAGGACGACGGCCTGCCCGTGCTGCTGGTGGAACAGAACCTGATGGTCTGCGACAAGCTCGCCGACCGCCATTACGTGCTCGAACAAGGCCGCGTGGTGTATGAGGGCAGCGCTGCCGCCTTCCGCGCCGACCCGAGCATCAAAAACCGTTATTTGGCCCTGAGTGCCTGACCGGAGATTGCAGATGAATAGCTTTGCACAACCGCTCCAGAGCAACGCCCCGCTGATCAACCGCGACCGCCTGTGGCAATCGCTGATGGACCTGGCCCAGCTCGGCGCCACCGTCAAAGGCGGTGTGTGCCGCCTGGCCCTCACCGACCTCGACCGTCAGGCCCGCGACCTGTTTGTGCAATGGTGCGAGGCGGCCGGGTGCAGCGTCAGTGTCGACGCTATCGGCAATATTTTCGCCCGGCGTGCCGGGCGTAATCCCGCCTTGGCGCCGGTGATGACCGGCAGCCATATCGACACCCAGCCTACGGGCGGCAAGTTCGACGGTTGCTACGGGGTGATGGCCGGGCTGGAAGTGATCCGCACCTTGAATGACCTCGGCATTGAGACCCAGGCGCCGATTGAAGTGGTGGTGTGGACCAACGAAGAAGGCTCGCGCTTCCCGCCGTGCATGATGGGCTCCGGGGTGTTTGCCGGTAAGTTCGACCTGCAGGAGACCCTCGACAAACAGGACGAGCACGGCCTGTCGGTGGGTGCTGAATTGCAGCGCATCGGTTACGCCGGTTCGCGTGCGGTGCTCGGCCACCCGGTGGGTGCGTATTTCGAGGCGCATATCGAGCAAGGCCCGGTGCTGGAAGACCGCGCCACCACCATCGGCGTGGTCATGGGTTGCCTGGGCCAGAAGTGGTTCGACCTGACCCTCACCGGCGTCGAAGCCCACGCCGGCCCCACGCCGATGCACCTGCGTAAGGACGCCCTGGTGGGCGCCGCCGAGGTGGTCAGCGCGGTCAACCGTATCGCCCATCAGCACCAGCCGCATGCCTGCGGTACGGTCGGTTGCCTGAGCCTGCACCCCGGCTCGCGCAATGTGATTCCCGGCCAGGTGCACATGACCCTCGACTTGCGCCACCTGCATGCCGACAAGCTGCAGGCCATGGTCGATGAAGTACGCGGTGTGATCGAGACCAGCGCCAAGCGCCACGGCCTGAGTTTTGAATTGACGCCGACTGCCGACTTCCCGCCGCTGGACTTCAACCCCGCCTGCGTCAACGCCGTGCGCGACGGCGCGAGTGCCCTGGGCTTCAGCCATATGGACATCGTCAGCGGCGCCGGGCATGACGCAATTTTCGTCGCCGAACTCGGCCCGGCCGGGATGATCTTTGTGCCATGCGAAGGTGGCATCAGCCATAACGAAATCGAAAACGCCGCGCCGGATGACCTGGCGGCGGGCTGCGCGGTATTGCTGCGCGCCATGGTCAACGCGGCGCAGGGGGAACAGGCATGAGTGAGATCGGCCAACTGACAGCGGTGCAACTGCTGCAGCATTTTCGCGACAAGAGCTTGTCGCCGGTGGAGGTCACCGAAGACGCCCTGCTGCGTATCGAGCGCTACAACCCGGTGGTGAACGCCTACTGCCATGTCGATCCGCAAGGGGCACTCAACGCGGCACGCGCCTCGGAACAACGCTGGTTCAAAGGCCAACCCTGTGGCGCGCTGGATGGCGTGCCGTCGTCGATAAAAGACCTGACGCTGACCCTCGGCATGCCGACCCGCAAGGGCTCGCGCACCTCATCTGCCGAAGGGCCGTGGGACGTGGACGCGCCCTTCTCGGCCTTGATGCGCAAGGCCGGCGCAGTGCTGCTGGGCAAAACCACCACGCCGGAATTCGGCTGGAAAGGCGTCACCGATAACCCGTTGTACGGCATCACCCGCAACCCGTGGGATACCCGCACCACGGCGGGCGGCTCGTCCGGTGGCGCGGGCGCGGCGGCGGCGTTGAACCTCGGTGTGTTGCACCAGGGCAGCGACGCCGGGGGCTCGATCCGTATTCCGTGTGCGTTTACCGGCACCTTCGGCATCAAGCCGACTTTCGGTTATGTGCCGCAATGGCCGGCCAGTTCCATGACGATTCTGTCGCACCTGGGGCCGATGACACGCACGGTGGAAGACACCGTGCTGATGCTGCAAACCGTGGCACAAGCAGATGCGCGCGATGGCCTGATCGGTGCGCCGCGCACTACGCCATGGCTCACGCCAGGTACGGACTTGAAAGGCTTGCGCGTGGCCTATAGCCCGACATTCGGTTATGTGGATGTCGACCCGCAGGTCGCCAAAGTCGTCGCCCAAGCCGTTGACGGTCTGGTGCAACTGGGCGCGCAAGTCGAGGAGATCGATCCAGGTTTCAGCGACCCCCTGGAGGTGTTCAGCACCTTGTGGGCGGCGGGCGCCGCACGCCTGACCGGCTCGATGAGCGAGGCGCAAAAACAGCTGCTCGACCCGGGCCTGCTGCGCATCGCGCAACGCGGCGAACAACTCAGCCTGCGCGACTTCAACGACGCCCTCGAAGCCCGTGCTGCACTGGTCGCGCGGATGGCGACGTTCCATCAGCATTACGACGTACTGGTCTCGCCGATGATGCCGATCACCGCGTTCGAGGCCGGGCACAACGTGCCGCCGGGCTCGGGGATGAGTGAGTGGATGGAGTGGACGCCGTTTACCTATCCCTTCAACCTCACCCAGCAACCGGCGGCGTCGGTGCCGTGTGGGCTGGCGGCGAATGGCTTGCCGGTGGGGTTGCATGTGGTGGGCGCGCGGTTTGCCGATGAGCAGGTGCTACGGGTGTGCCAGGTGTATGCCAAGGCGTTCCCCACCGAACACCTTCAAGCACCGCGCAGGCTCTGAACTGCGGCGTTCGACCGCGGATCGCGCTGTGCATCTGCGCACGCACCTGGCTTATAATTCGCGCTTCATTTTTGTTGCGCGGATTGTTTCAAATGCTATTCATAAGGACCGTTCTGGCGAGCGCAGTGCTCGCCATCCTGCCGACCGTAGCCCTCGCTACAGCGCTGGATTTGACCTATGAAGCGCCTGTTACCGAGGCTGTACCCCAGGCTGCGCCGGCTACGGCCAAATCGTTATTCCCGGTGACGACCAAGCCGCCGGTGACATTCGACTACACCTGTAAAGGCCCGCGCTGCCAGTATGAAGATGACCTGGAGCAGCGCCACGACGACCAGACGACACACAGTTGGTCTATCGGGATTCAGTAACGATCAGTCGACCTTTAGCTGAAATGCCCGCTCCCATAGTTTTTAATCGCATTCCATTACCAAGCAGTCACACCGATTTATTCCCCAACTGAATCAATGCGCGCAAGCCGCCCGCTGATGTACGTGGAGGTAATTCAGGTTTTGAAGGCAACGCGTCGATTACTTGCTGCAGTTCGCGTTTGTTAGTAGGCGGTTTCAAACCTGCCTTACCCATAAACGCTGCAATGCCCTCTTCCGGCTGAGAATATATAATTTGGCCCCGGTGGGTCACAACTATGGGCTCAACCAGCTTCACGCTTTCATTGCCCATCAGAAAAAGCAGGAAGAGCTCATATCGATCATCCGCAGGCGATTTTGAATCGTTCTTTACCGACCTATTAAATGCATCCAAAACGCGTCCGAGCCCCTCCCTTAATTGAAGCAGCTCGGGATTTTTACCATCGCGTACAAATTTCTGAATGGCCTGCTCATACGCTGCTGGTCCTGCATTTTCGTTCGCACCTGAGGTGTTTACTTGTGACTCAGAGGCAGGCTGCTCATCAAAACGCGGCCCTGACATGGCCAAGTCGAGTAGGGATTGCGTTGAAGGATTTATCATAAGGATCATGGTCTCTTGATAAGTCTAAGGGTGATGTCTTGCTTACCCCTGTGTGGACTTTTTCCAGCGCCAGTTGCATCAGTTTGTGTAACAAGACTAAACCGCCTCTCGCTAAACAGAGGCCGGGGAGTAAACCCTCTGGTCTACAATGCCCGTCCATCATCCCTGGGGGCTTCATGGACATCGAACTGGCACGCACCTTCCTCGAAATCACCCGCTGCGGCAGCCTGGCCGCCGACGGCGAGGCCTTTGTGGTGTACGCCAACCAGTTGCTGCAAACCTGGGAAGCCGCAAAACGTGACCTGCCGCTGCCCGATGGCTATCGCAACGTGCTGCACATTGGCGGTGAGGTCAGCCCGCGCCGCGCTGAGCTTCAACCTCGGGCCGCTGGCGTTGCAGTACATTCTGGAAAATGGCGGCGCCGGGTATTTGCGCACGCGCGTGGTGCAGAGCTACCTGGACAGCGGCGTGATGCAGCGCGTGCCGAAGGCGCCGCAGTTCAGTTTCCCGACGTTCCTGGTGTATTCAAGGGCGCGGGATTCGGCGGTGTTGCAACAGGCGCTGGCATTGCTGCGCGAGGCGGTCAAGGCCGAAAGTGACTGGTCGCAACGCTGGGACCCGCTGATTTGAATCACCCTGCGCCTGCGCACATGCTAGCCTGCGGGTGTTTCCTCTTGCAGCCTTACCGATGAACAAGAAAAAGTCCGTCACCATCAGCGACATCGCCAAACGGGTTGGCATGACCACCATCACGGTGTCCCGCGCGCTGAGCAAACCCGACCTGGTCAAGCCCGCCACCCTGGCGCGCATTCTCGAAGTGGCGCGGGAGCTGGACTACGTGCCCAACGCCTTCGCGCGAGGGCTCAAGCGCAGTGAAAGCCTGATCATCGGCGTGATCACTGCCTCGGTCGACAACCCGTTCTACAGCGAGATGATCAAGGCGATTTCCCGCGAGGCGAAAAAGCACGGCTACACCATCATGCTGGTCGACACCGATGAGTTGGAGGAGCTGGAAAGCAAGGCCGTCGACACCTTGCTGGGCTACCGCGTGGCGGGGATCATCCTGTCGCCGGTCTCCGACGAGCCGAGCTACCAGCCCGACTATCTGGAGCGCCTGGGCAACGGCAAAACCCCGGTGGTGCTGCTTGACCGCACGATCCACGACAGCCCGTTCAGCCGCGTAGTGCTCGACAACTACCACAGCGGCATCCAGGCCGCGCACTACCTGCTGCGCCAAACGCCGGACCTCAAGCGCCTGCTGGTGCTGACCGGCCCCGAGCATTCACGCATTACCGTGGAACGCCTCAAGGGTCTGCGTGAAGTGCTCGCCGAACACCCGCACATCCAGGTCGAAGTGCAGGCCGGCGACTACACGCTGATGCCGTCTTACCTGCACACCCTCGACTACCTGGCCGAGCACTCGGCGCCGGACGCGATCATGGGCTTCAACCAGTTGATCACCCTCGGCGCGTTGCGCGCGCTGCGCATGCACAACATCGCCCACGACAGCCTGACCATCTGCGGCATCGACCGCCTGCCCTTCGCCGATATCTTCGGCGTGCCCATCGCGTGCGTGGCCCACGACGCCTCCCTGGCCGGCAGCAGCGCGGTGCGCCTGCTGCTGGATCGCCTGGAAGACCCGTACAAGCCACGCGACAAGGTGGTGATCGCAGGCGTATTGGAAAACGGCTAGCGGCTGGTGTAACCGCCATCAATCGGCAGGCTGACGCCGCTGATCATGCTCGCGGCATCGCTGAGCAGGAACAGCACCGGCAAAGCGACTTCCACCGTTTCAGCAAATCGCCCCAGCGGAATCGCCGCCAGCGCCGGGTCACGCTTGGCCGGGTCGGACCAGGCCATGGTGGCCATGGGCGTGAGGGTGACCGTGGGGTTGACGCTGTTGACACGAATGCCGAAACGGCCCCACTCGGCGCATTGCACGCGGGTGATCGCATCGAGTGCAGCCTTTGAGGCGCAGTAGCCGAGGTGATCATCCAGCGCAACCAGTGAGGCTTGGCTTGAGACATTGACGATGCTGCCGGCGATCTTCGCTTCGATCATCTTTGCCGCGACACGGCTGGCGACCTGGGCGGCAGCGCGGGCGTTGACTTGCATCACCTGGTCGAACGCCTCGGCGCTGATGGCGGCGGCGGGTTCCAGGCGCGAGATGCCGGCGCAGTTGACCAGGCCATGCAACGGGGGCAGGTCTTGCAGGGCGTTGTCGAGGGCGAGGCTGTCGGCGATGTCCAGGCAAAGGCTGTGGCAGCCCAACGTTGCCAAGGCCTGCGCGTCGCGGCCCAGCGCGAATACTTCGGCGCCACTGGCGATCAGTTGCAGGGCGATCTCACGGCCGATGCCGCTGCTGGCGCCGGTGACGAGGATGCGTTGGTGGGTGAAGTTGAAAGCTGCGTTCATGGTCACTATTCCAAAAACAATGAGAAGACCCCTGTGGGAGCTGGCTTGTCGGGTCGCCGCATCGCTGCGATAGCGGTGTATCAGTAACAAATGAGCTGGCTGACCCACCGCTATCGCAGGCAAGCCAGCTCCCACATTTCCGGACCGGGTTGAATCAGTTGGTTTGCAGGGTGTGCATGATGGGTTTCAGGGCTGGGTACAGCTTTAAGTACTCAGCAAACGCCTGGTCGTACACCGCGACATTCTCGCGCTTGGGCTGCGCCCTCAACGCCAATTGCACCCAGCCCTTCTCCATTTCCCCATCACTCACCAACCCCACCGTGTGCGCCGCCAACAACGCCGCGCCCAGTGCCGCTTCCACCTCCTGCACGATGGTGTAGACCGGATACCGCGTGACATCCGCAATAATCTGCATCCACAAATCCGAATGGCTCGCGCCACCGACCACAATCAAACGCGGGTCCAGCGAATGCGCGCCCTGGGTTCCGGCTTCGATGTTATGGCGCAGGGCAAAACTCACCCCTTCCAGCACCGCGCGGTACAGGTGGATGCGACTGTGATACAGGTTCAGCCCGACAAAACTGCCGCTGGCGCGGTCATCCCACACCGGGCTGCGCTCGCCCATCAAGTACGGCAGGAACAACAAGCCTTCGCTGCCGGCCGGGATCGTCATCGCGCTCTGCTCCAGCAACACCAGGCTGTCCTGCCCGGAGGCCTTGGCCTGCTGTTCCTCGGCCTGGCAGAACTGCTCGCGAAACCAGCTGACCGAGGCGCCGGCGGTGATCGCCCCGCCGAAGATGTACAGGTCGCGCTGGCCGTTGTAGACGTGCGGCATGCTCACCAAGCCATGGCGTGCATCGACGTGCTGGTTCAAATAGCCCCAGCACATGCTGGTGCCAATCATCGCCACATGGTTGCCCGGTTGCGTGACGCCCGCTGCCAACGTCGCCATGGCGGCGTCCACGCCACCGGCAAGAATCGGCGTGCCCGCCTGCAGGCCCAGGCGCGTGGCCCAGCTGTCCAACAGCCCGCCCACCACTTCGCCGGAATACACCAGCCGCTCGGGCATCATCGCCAAGGGAATGTCCAACGCCGCGAGCATCTCTTCGGACCAGCCGCGCTGCGCCACATCGTAGACACCGCCGATATTGCCGGCGCTGCTGTGGTCCACCGCCAACTCGCCGGTCAGGCACCAGTTGATATAGCTGTTGGGTGGCAGCAAGTAGCGGGTTTCGGCCCACACCTGCGGCTGGTGCTGCTTGAGCCAGAGCATCTTGGTGAAGCCGTAGTAGCTGTCCACCGAGTTGCCGGTGACCGCGAACAAACGCTCCAGGTCGACATGCTCACGCACCCACGCAACTTGTTCGCCGGCACGGCGGTCCATCCAGATAAGGCACGGGTGCAGCGGCGTGATCTGCGCATCCACGGCAATCCCCGAGCCGCCGTACAGGCTGCTGATACACAGCGCCTTGACCTGCGCGGCCGCCACGTTGGCCTTGGCCATGCACTGCGCGACGCAGGCCTCGACGGCGTCCAGCCAGACCTGCGGCCATTGCTCGGCCCAGCGCACTTTCGGGGTATCCACGCGATAACCCTGGCTGTGCTGGGCGATGATCGTGCCTTGACCATCCACCAGCAGCGCCTTGGTGCTCTGGGTTCCAATGTCGACGCCCATTACATAGTTCATAGCTCAGACCACCGGCTTCAACAGCACCTTGATCGACTTGGTCGAATTGGCCAGTTCGAACGCTTCGGCAAAGTCATCCAGCGGGAAGTCATGGGTGACGATACCCTTGGAGGTGACCAGCCCGCGTTCGAACAGGTCGATGGCAATCGGGTAGCAATACGGGCCAAGGTGCGCGCCGCGTACATCGAGTTCCTTGCGATCGCCAATGATCGACCAATCGACGCTGGTCTCGGCGCCGAACACGCTGAACTCGACAAAACGCCCGAGCTTGCGAATCAGGTCCAGGCCCTGGGTCACGCCAGCCGGCACGCCGGTGGTTTCGATGTACACGTCGCAGCCGTAGTTGTCGGTGAGGCCGTTGATGATGTCGCGGGCGTTGTCGCGGGACGGGTTGATCACCACGTCGGCGCCGAACTGCTTGGCCAGTTCGAGGCGCGCGTCGACCATGTCGATCACCACCAGTTTTTTCGGGGTTTTCAGTGCGGCCACCTGGACCATGCACAAGCCCAGAGTGCCTGCGCCGGCAATCACCACCACGTCATCGAGCTGGATTTCGCCACGGTTGACGGTGTGGATCGAGCACGCCATGGGTTCCACCAACGCCGAGTCTTCCAGCGACACCGACTCGGGAATCTTGTGCACGATGGCCGTCTTCGGAATGCGCATGTACTGGGCCATGCCGCCTTCGGCCACTTCACGCTGGAAGCCGAAGATGTTGTGCACCTCGCACATCCAGTATTTGCCCGACTTGCAGAAGCGGCACTTGCCGCACGGTACGATCTGCTCGGCAATCACCTTGTCGCCGACCGCGACTTCAAAGTGTTCCTCGGCGCCCTCGCCCACTTCCTCCACGTAGCCGAAAAACTCATGGCCGGGCACCACCGGCGCCTTGACCCACGGGTTGTCGCCACCCCAGAACATCGCCGCGCCTGAATGGCACTTGCAGTCACTGGCGCAGATGCCGCAGGCGGCGATGCGAATCACCAGTTCATTAGGGCGCGCCTTGGGTTTGCCGATGCGCTCCAGGCGGTAGTCTTTCGGGCCGTGGCAGACGACGGCTTGCATTTCGGTGTGCTTGTCCATGGTGTTCGGTCCTGTCTTGTAGGAGTTTATTTATGGCGCTGACGGCTGATAAAAATCGCCAGCAAAATGATCCCGCCCTTGATCACGCTCTGGACGTAGGGCGAAACGCCAAGCATGTTCAGGCCGTTGTTCAACACGCCGAGCAGCATGGCGCCGAGCAAGGTGCCGACGATAACCCCGCGCCCACCGGCAATCGAGGCGCCGCCGAGTACCACGGCCGCAATCGCATCCAGCTCGAATGACACGCCGGCATTCGGCTGGCCGCTCATCAGGCGCGAAGTCAGCACCAGCCCGGCAATCGCCGCCGTGAGGCCGCTGATGCCATACACCAGCAGCTTGAAACGCGCGGCGCGCACGCCGGACAAGCGCACCGCTTCTTCATTGCCGCCGATGGCGTAGATGTAGCGCCCGATGCGCGTGTGTTGCAGCAGCACGTAGGCGGCGAAGTAGGTGATCAACATGATCAGGATCGGCACTTCAATGCCGAACAGGCTTTGGCGGCCGAAGAAGCCGAACCATTCCGGCAACCCGGAAATCGGGTAGCCGTCGGTGTACATCAGGCCCAGGCCACGGGCGATGCCCATGGTCGCCAGGGTGACGATGATCGGCGGCATGTGCAGGTAGGCGACGAACAACCCGTTGCCGATGCCGAACGCCACGCCGATCAGCATCCCGGCGCCAATCGCCAGGCCGGGCGGCAGGCCCGCAACCATCAACCCCGCCGTCAGGGTGCCGGACAACGCCATCACCGGGCCCACCGACAAGTCGATGCCGCCGGTGAGAATCACGCAGGTCATGCCCACCGCGATAATCGCGTTGATCGACACCTGGCGCGCAATATTCGACAGGTTGCTGGCAGTGAGGAAGTTATCGCTGGCGAAGATCATCACCAGCGTCACCACCACCAACCCCACGAAGGGGTAGAACGCCGGCGAGCGCACCAGCCGCGCCAGATTCAGGCGCAGCCGGCCGGTGTCGCCGGTGTTAATGGACATATTCACTTGAGCCCCCTGTTGCATGGCGCATGACCTCTTGTGGGTTGACGGCGGACGCTTCGAGCAGCTTGACGATGGCGCCCTTGTGGAACACGGCGACGCGGTCGCACATGCCGATGACTTCCGGCAGTTCGGAGGAAATCATGATGATCGCGTAGCCCTGTTCGGTAAGGCTGCGCATGAGTGCGTAGATCTGCGCCTTGGCACCGACGTCGATGCCGCGCGTGGGTTCGTCGAACACCAGCACGTCGCAGTGGTGGTTGATCCAGCGCGCAATCACCACCTTCTGCTGGTTGCCGCCGCTTAAGTTGAACACCCGGCTTTCGCCGCTGGGCGCCTTGATCGACAGCTGGCGCATCAGGTCTTCAACGCTGGCGCATTCCTTGGCCTTGTCGATCAGCCCGCAAGCGTGCTGGTATTTGGGCAGGTTGTTCAGGGAGATGTTTTCGCGAATGCTGAAGTCGGTGATCAGCCCTTCGCTCTTGCGGCTTTCCGGCAGCAGGCCGATGCCGTGGGCCAATGCCTGGGCCGGATCATCGAGGGTGACTTTTTCACCGCGCAGCCACACCTCTTTGCTCACCGACGGCAGCGCACCCATCATGCCCAGCGCCAGTTCGGTGCGGCCTGAGCCGACCAGCCCGGCAAAGCCGAGAATCTCGCCTTTGTGCAGTTGGAAGCTGTTGTGCGGGCCGTTGCGCACCAATTGGATGTCCTTGACCTCAAGTAACAGCGGGCCGCGTGCTTTGGTCGGCTTGGGTGGAAAACTGCTTTCCAGGCGCCGACCGACCATCATCTCGACGAGGCGGTCGATGTCACTGTCGGCCACATCGGTCACGCCGACATTGCCGCCGTCACGCAACACGCTGATGCGGTCGCAGACCTGGAAAATCTCCTCCAGGTGGTGCGAGATAAAAATCACCGCCACGCCCTGGCGCTTGAGCTCGCGCATGATCTCGAACAGCAGCTCGGCTTCGCTGGGCGTCAAGGTCGCGGTCGGCTCATCGAGCACCAGCAAGCGCGCATCCAGGGCCAACGCCTTGGCGATTTCGACAAACTGTTGCTCGGCCACGCTCAGGTGCTTGACCGCGCACTGCAGGTCGATGCTCACGCCCAGGCGCTTGAACAACGCCTCGGACGCTTCGACCATCGCGCGTTTGCGCAGCAGGCCAAAACGGTTGCTCAGCTCATGGCCAAGGAAGATATTTTCCACCGCCGTGAGGTAGGGAATCAGGCTGAATTCCTGGAACACGATGCCGATACCGGCGGCAATGGCGTCGCGGTAGGTGGCGAACTGCTGCGCCTGGCCATCGATCAGAATTTGCCCTTCGTCCTGATGCTCGACACCGCCGAGGATCTTCATCAGGGTCGACTTGCCCGCGCCGTTTTCCCCGAGCAGGGCATGAATCTCGCCGCGCTCCACTTGCAGGTTGATGGACTTGAGGGCCTGTACGCCTGGGTAACGCTTACAGATATTTTCCAGCTTCAGAAGACTGCTCATACCGCCGACCTCGTATTCAGAAGGAGACCTCAAGCCCCACGGGTTAGGTGGGGCCTGGGCGAGTTACCAGCTGAAGTCCTTGGCCTTGGCCTGGTCGATCAAGGTGATGTCCACCGGAATGGTGGCAGGCACTTGCGAGCCCCACTTCTTGGCCAGGGCGATACCCAGGGCCAGGCGGATCTGGTCGCGTGGGTATTGCGCCGAGGTGGCGATGAACTTGCTGCCCGGCTTCTGAATCGCCTTGATCGCTTCCGGCGCGCCGTCGACGCTGACCAGTTTCACGTCCAGGCCGCTGGCTTCGATGGCCGAAAGCGCGCCGAGGGAGCCGTTGTCATTCACGCTGAAAATGCCCTTGAGCGTGGGCTGGGCCTGCAACATGTTTTCGGTGACGGTCAGCGCCTGGTCACGTTCCTGCTTGCCGTTCTGAATGCTCACAATCTTGATGTCCGGGTGCTTGGCCACGGCCTCTTTGCAGCCGCGCACACGCTCAAGGATCGGCACCACGGCGATGCCGTCGAGGATCGCGATGTTGCCTTTGTCGCCGATGTTCTTGGCCAGGAATTCACAGGCCTGGAAGCCGGCGTCGAAGTTCTTCGAACCGACGAAGGAGTCCAGCGGGCCGTCAGCCTGGGCGTCTACCGCGACGACGACGACACCGGCGGCGTGGGCGGATTTGACCGCCGATTGCACGCCGACCGAGTCGGTGGGGTTGATCAGCAGGATATCGATGCCTTTTTGCAGCATGTCTTCGACGTCGCTGACCTGCTTGGACACGTCGTGGCGGGCGTCGGTGATGATCAGTTTGGCACCGATGGTCGCGCCGGCTTCCTCCAGGGCGTTTTTCATGGTGACGAAATAGGGGTTGTTGATTTCCTGGAAGGAGGCGCCGATGCGGATGGGCTTGGCGGCGTCGGCAAAGGCTGGGGCCGCGGTGCCGAGGGTGATGCTGACAGCCAGTAAACACAGGGTTTTCGGGAGCATTTTCATGGCGTGATTCTCTGTTTTGTTTTTATTTTTAGAGCAAATGTTATCGTTAACATTTTGCGAGAAACTAGCAAGTAAATGGGGGCTGTGCAAGCCCCCACTGGTCGCTTCGGATGTGGGAGCTGGCTTGCCTGCGATGGCATCAACCTGGTGTGCCTGATGTACCGAGGTGCTTGCATCGCAGGCAAGCCAGCTCCCACAGGGATCTCATGCGCAGGGCAAAAACTCGCGCATTCCCCACCACCAACTAAGCTCAGGCCCCAACAAAAAATACCGAGCTTCCCGCCATGGCCCACCCTACCGAGACCTTCCGCGCCCGCTATCGCGCCGCCATAAGCCGCCATTACCACCCATGGCTGCACGCCGGTTTCGTCCTCGGTTATGGCATCTTCTGCATCACCCTGGCCTGGTCCACCACCGCGGCCATCACCCCGCTGCAGTGGCTGACGGTGCCGCTGACGCTGGTGTTCTTCAACCTGTGCATCTACCTCGTCCACCGCCACCTGGGCCATCACAAACACAGCCTCGCCAAGCTGTTTTATGCACGCCACACCGGCGACCACCACAGTTTCTTCACGCCCGGTCACATGACCTACGACAGCCCACGGGACTGGCGCGTGATCCTGTTCCCGGCGTGGCTGATCGTGCTGCACAGCCTGGCCATCACCCTGCCCGCCTGGTGGCTGCTCGCCCACCTGAGCCCAAACATCGCCGGGCTGTTCGCCGGCTGCATGATCCTCGGTTATTTACTTTACGAAGTGTTTCACGCCTGCGAGCACCTGCCCGCCAATCACCTCGTGGCACGCCTGCCCTGGATTCGCCAGATGCACCAACTGCACGCGTTGCATCATCGCCGTGAGCTGATGCAGGGGCGCAATTTCAATATCGTCCTACCGCTGATGGATTACCTGTTCGGCACGCTGCATTGGGAACCGAACGCCCACGACAACCAGGAATAGTCATGAACCACCGCCGCAAAAATCTTCACCATGGGCTGTTTGTGCTGTCACTGGCGCTGATTGCCTTTCTGCTGCTGATGCCCACCCACGTACAACCGGTGAACTGGGCCCCGCCCAAGGCGCCCTCGCTGAAAAACGGCACTTACGCCGAGAACCAGCGGCTCAAGGCGGTACAACGCATTGGCGCGCCGGACATCGCCGGGCCTGAGGCGTTGTTATTGGATGCCCAGGGCTTTCTGGTCAGCGGCCTGCAGGACGGGCGCATCATCCGCACATCGCCCGACAGCCACAGCCTGGAGGTCCTCGCCAATACCGGTGGGCGCCCACTCGGCCTGGCACTGCACCCGGATGGGCGCTTGATCATCGCCGACGGCATCAAGGGCTTGCTCGCACTGGATGCCAATCGTCAACTCACGCTGTTGAGCAGCAGCGCGAACGGCCTGCCCTTTGGTTTTACCAATGACGTGACCATCGATGCCAGTGGGCGCTTTGCCTATTTCAGTGACGCCTCCAGCCGCTGGGGCTACGGCCAGGACGGCGAAGCCGTGATCGAGCACGGCGGCGATGGCCGGCTGTTGCGCTACGACTTCAAAACCCGCACCACCGAGGTGTTGCTGAACCACCTGCAGTTCGCCAACGGCGTGGCGCTCGGCCCGGATGAAAACTACGTGCTGGTGAATGAAACCGGCGCCTACCGCATCAGCCGCTACTGGCTCAAAGGCGAGCGCACCGGCAGCCACGACCTGTTTATCGACAACTTGCCGGGCCTGCCGGACAACCTCAGCTTCAACGGCAACGAGCGCTTTTGGGTCGCCCTGTATTCGCCGCGCAACCCATTGCTGGATGGGTTCGCCGGCTATCCGCTGATGCGCAAGGTGATGGTGCGCGCGCTGATGGTGGTGCCCAAGCCCATCGAGCGCAAAGCCTTCGTGCTGGGGCTGGACACCGACGGCAAGGTCATCGCCAATTTGCAGGATGGCAGCGCGGGCAATTACTCGCCCATCACCACCGCGCGCGAATATGGCGACTGGTTGTACCTGGGCTCATTGAACAGCACGAGCATGGCGCGCCTGCCCTTGAAGCTCGCACTGGCCCGCGAATAAACCCTGCAATTAAAAAAGGGGCAGTCCGCATGGACTGCCCCTTCACGCCTGCAGCAATGGATCAGTGAACGATATCCTGGGTGCAGATGTGCCCGAAGGTCACATAGGACACATTGTCACCACCGACACCCACGCCTGGGTATTCGTCCAGCTCGATACGCCAGCCGCCGAAGTTGAAGGTGGTCTCCCAGTTGTACTTCACACCGGTGCTGCTGTCCGGGTACCGCACACGGTTTTCACCGAAGCAGGTACCGAGCGCGGCACTGGCCAGGGACGTGCCCGCACTGTTGGTGGTGGCCTTGTAGTCGGTCCAGTTGTACTCGGTGCCTACAAAGTGCTTGTCGACGCGCAGGATCGGCGTGACACCCAACAGCGGTGCGCCCGTGGAATCGGACCAGTTGGTGCTCCAGGTCAACGTCCGCCCCGCCTGGGTTGCCATCCAGAATACCGAGGCCGGCACCCGCACGATGTTGTCGCCCTTCACATCCGAGCTGTTCAAGCGCGGCGTAGAGCCCAGGCTAAGGCTGTACTGCTTGGTCGGGTCCTGTGTCACGGCCGGGTTGGCGCGTACGCGCACCTTGATGGTAGAGCCCGGCGTGACGCTCGGGTAAGTCGAGGTGGAACCGGCCGGTACGGTGATCCAGTTAACGCCATCGAAGCGGTCGAAGATCCACTGGTTGCGGCTGCCACTTTCATTGCCCGCCAGGTACATGCTCACGCTTTGGCCACGCACCGCCTTGAAGTCGAAGTAATCGACGTCATTGGCATTGTCGAGGTTGCCGGTCACCTTGTTCATCGAGTCCGGCAGCGCGAAGGCGGTTTGCGGCGTATCGTTGGGTTCATAGGCATCGATATTGGTGTCCACCGCCACGCCGAAGCTGAACTGCGCGTTGCTCGCGGTCTTGGCCACCATGAACCAGTAGTAATCCCCCGCCGGCAAGATACCGCCCAGGTATTCATCGGCATTGCCAGGGCTGTCGGAGGTGTCGATCAGTTGCGGATTGCCCTGGCCGTCATCGCGGAACAGGCTCAGCGACATATCGGCACCGGCGCTCTGGTTGATCAACTGCACCAATACTCGGGCGTTGTGCGGCAGGTTGAAGTGGTAAGGAAACTCCTGGCCCGTTTGCACTTGGTCGATGGTGTAGAGGGTGTTGATATCCAGGGTTGGGAACAACGGTTCAAAAGCGGCCACGGCAGCACTTTTCAGGTTGGCCTGGCTCGGCTTTTTCAACTCGCCGACGGCGGTGTTGAACGGTGCGGATTTGGCGGCTTTGGCAGCGGGTTTTACCTTGCCATTTTTGGCGTCGAGAAACTTTTGCAGCACCTCGTCCGAGATCGGCACCGGCGTCAGTGTGCCGCCCGGTTTCAGCGCGTCAATCAAGGTCTGGTTGACCGTGCCGGGGGTGAGTGTGGGAAGGGTTTGCTCGGCCAGGGCAGAGGCCGAAATAAAGCAGGAGGCCATCATGGCCGCGCCCAGCATAAAGGCTTTTGTGGGTTTCATTTTTTATCCATCCATAGTTAAAAAATTGAAGCTCAGGTGATCGGTGACATCCGGTCACCTGGGATGGAATGTAGAATAAGACTGTATGTATGTACAGTATTTTTTGAAAAAATTTGCCCCTCGGAAAATAGGTCAACCGCTCAAGCGCCTACAAAAAAGGCGCGTCAATACCCGGTCATCTCCAGATAACCCACCCCACCATCAAACTGCACCGGCCCTTCCCAGTAGGGAATGCTCAGGTTCATCCACGCCTTCGGGTTGACGGCCTGTGTGGTGATATCCAACTGTTTACCAGGAATTTTCAGCGACCAGCGTGTAGGAATACTGCGCCCGTCGATGTCAGTGGTGGCCACGGGTGTGAGCTGGATATCGGCGTTGTGCAAGGTCTGCGTGTGGCCTTGTTGATCGATCCACGTGCCGGTGAGATAGCCCGCGCCGTCTGTTTGCCGAACGCGAAACAGCATCAGTTGCTCGCCACGGTCCAGGTGCAGCGAGAACCAGTCCCAACCGGTCTGGCTGGCCGCCAGCGGTTGGCTGCTCCATTCGCGGTCAAGCCAGGCCGGGCCGCTGACCTGATAGGTGTTGCCGTCGATGCTGACGCTGCCGGTCGCGGTAAAAAACGGCTGGCTGTAGTAGTAGGACGCCTGGCCCTGATCAGACTTGCGGCTGTAGCCGTTGTCGCCTTGCAGCACCAGCGGGCGGCTGGAGGTCAGGTGCAAGTCGTAGGCGAATTGCGCACCACCGGCCTTGAGTTGCATGTCGGCCAACGGGCTTGATGCGCCGGGGCGGGTGGCGAAATTCCAGTCGTCGATCCACGCATTGAACGGCAGCGCCTGGGCGCCAGCCTGACCAACGCCGCCACGGGCATAGCGTTCAGCGGCGTAATGGCGGGTGGCGGAGGTCACGGCGGCGTGGCCGAGCCAAATGGTTGAGTCATGCCAGCCGGGTTGCGTCGGCCCCGCCTTCAAGGCATTGCGAAACAACGTCCATTGCACGCCGAACACATTGCCTTGTGCGTCCCTGAGGTTGGCGGTGACGTACCACCACTCGATGCGAAAACCGTCATGGGGGCCGTGGTCCTCGGGAAAGCTGAAGACTTTGCCGGGCACCACCTGGGCAAAGTCCGCCGCAGCGCTGCCCAGGCCGGCGAAACTTTCCGGCGGCGTGGGCGCTTTGTCGCATGCCGTCAGCAGCAACAAGACCGCGCACAACAGGGCTTTAATCTTCATTGGCAAAAGTCCTCAGCAAATCCGCCGGGCGACTGCGGTACAGCTGCCACAGCGGCCAGGCCGAAGCCAGCAGCGTGGCCAACAGTGCCAACCCCAACAATTGCGCGAGTTGCCACGGGAACACCTGCAACGGCAGGCGCCAGCCGAAGGCCTGCACGTTGATGACCGCGTCCAGGCACCACGCCAACAGCAGGCCCAGCGGCAACGCCAGCACCAGGGTGAGCACCGCCAGCAGCCAGGTCTGGCCGAGGTTGAGCAACATCAGTTGCCGTCGCGTCACCCCCAGCGCCCACAGCGGCGCGAGTTGGCCCAGGCGGCTTTGGCTCTGGGTCAGCAGGCTGATAAACAGCGCCACGCCGGCGACGCCAAGGGTGAGGCTGTTCAACGCGGCCGTGGCGGCGAAGGTGCGCTCGAACACCTGGCTCGACCAGCCTTTGAGCTGCTGCTGATCGACGATGCGGCTGTCTTCCAGCGCAAACACGCGCTGCACCTCTTGCACCAGCGGCTGTACATTCTGCGGCAGCACCCGCAGGTTGAAGCGGGCCGGTGTCAGCGCCGGCCAGTGCGCCAGCAGGTGCTGCGAATTGACCAGCAGATGGCCCTTGGGGTTGCCATAGTCGGCGTAAATCCCCACCACCTTGGGCGACCACATACTCTTCGGGGTCGGGATAGCCAGCGCATCGCCCAGCTGCACGTTCAAGCGGCGCGCCAATTGCTCGCTGAGCATCACCGTGTCGTCTTGCTGCAACTGGTCCCACGGCGCGCTCGCCGCCGTCAGCAACGGCCAATGCTGGCGATAGGTGGGGTCGTCGACCACACCGAAGACATCCGCCGGCCAGCCCTGCAATTGCACGGCGACCTGCCAGGTCGGCAGCACGGTTTGCACCAAGGGCTGCTGCGCCAACCAGGTCGTGAGTTGCTCGGCCTGGGCCGGGGTTTGCGGGTTGAGGTACAGCTCGGCCGTCAGGCGCTGTTCCAGCCAGTTGTTGAACGTCTGGCGAAAGCCCGAGGTCATCGAGCCCGCGCCGATATTCGCCGCCAACGCCAACAGCAACGCCATCAACGCCAGGCTCAACGCCGGCAACTGCTGGCGGCAGTCGGCCAGGAACCACTGGCCCAGCACCGAACGGCTGCGCCCGAGCACGGCCGTCAACAGGCCGTTAAGCACCACCGGCAAGCCAAGGGCCGCGCCCAGCAGCAAGGCGGCCATCAGCACAAAACCGGCGGCCAGGCTGTCGCCCAGCCACAGTGCCAGCAAGGCGATCAGCAGCGCAGTCGCCGCCACCCAACCCTGGCGCCGCAACCAGCGCCCGTGCGCGTCGTGCCAGGCCTGGGCGTTCGCCAGCGCCAGCAACGGCAAGCGCGCCGCCCGCCACAGGCTGCTGCCACCCGCGAGCAGCGCGCCCAACAGGCTCAAGCCCAACCCGGCCATCCACCACCACGGGCTGAGGCTCAATTGGCCCGGCACCTCGGCGCCATACAGGCCACGCAAACTGGCGGCCACATCCGGCAGCAGCAGGCTGGCCAGCAGGTAACCGCTGGCCACGCCAAGCACGCCGCCGAGCAACGACAACACACCCAGCTCCACACCCAGGCTGAGAATCAGCATGCGCGCACTGACCCCGCACGCACGCAATGTACGCAGCAGCCCACGGCGTTGCTCCAGCGCCAGGCCGATAGCGGCGTGGACGATAAACAGCCCCACCACAAACGACAGAAAACCCAGGGCATCGAGGTTCAAGTGAAAACTTTCGGTGAGGCGCGCGAGGTTATTGTCCTCGCCCTGCTTGAGTTGCAGCGCGGCGGGTGGCGTGGGATGCGTGGCGGCGAAGGCCTTGTCCAGCAGCAGGCGTGACAGGCGCCCGGGCATGTCGAGCAAGGGTTGCGCAAAGCCGATATCGGTGAGCAACACGCCGGGGGCCATGTCCTGCTGAACCTGCAACGGCGGCAAGGCTTGGCCGCTGGCGGTCAGCGGTTGCTCGCCTTCGCGCAGCCCCAGGGCCGACAAGGTTTGCGCTGCGATCCAGGTACGCCCCGGCGGGTTGAAAAACGCGACCATCTGCGCCTGGCTCAACCGCTGCCCCGCCACCGCGCCACCACCGGGCAATGACAGCGGGTCGATGCCCATCAACTGCAGGCGTTGGTCTTCGTGCCCCTTGAGCAGCAACCGCCCCTGCACCACCGGCGACACCGGCCAACCGGCGCGGCGCAACTCGGCAAACACGGCCTGGGGAAAGCTCGCGCCGTCCGGCGCACTCAGGCTGGCCTGCGGCTCACCGCCGATCAATTGGCTGGCGCGCGCGTAACTGTCCCGCGCCTGACTGTTAAGCGCCTGCACGCCGGTCAACAGTGCGGTGGCCAACCACAGGCCCGTGAGCACACTGAAAAACTGCACCGGGTGCCGCCGCCAATGGCTCAGCAACGCGCGCAACGCCCAATAAAACACTGCCATCTCAGCGTGCATCCGCAGGCACGACACGCCCGCGATGCAACACCACCTGCTGGTCGAGGCGTGCGGCAATGCGCGGGCTGTGGGTGACCATCAACAGGCTGGTGGGGCTGTCGCGCAGCAGGTCCAGCAGCAGTTGCAGGACTTCATCGCTGGTGGCTTCGTCGAGATTGCCGGTGGGTTCATCCGCCAGCAACAAACCGGGACGCGACGCCAATGCACGCCCCACTGCGACCCGCTGTTGCTGGCCACCGGACAGCTGTTCGGGATAGCGCTTGAGCAAGTCGCCCAGCCCCAGGCGCTCGACCAACTGCGCCTGCCACTGCGGGTCATAGCGCCCCGCCAGACGCGCCTGGAAGGCCAGGTTGTCGTCGACGCGCAAGCTGCCGATCAGGTTGAACTGCTGGAATACCAGGCCGATTTCAGTCCGCCGCCAGTGCGCCAGTTGCGCCTCGCTCAACTGATCCAGGCGCTGCTCAGCGACCTGGATGCTGCCACCGTCCACGCGATCCAGCCCGGCTACCAGGTGCAGCAAGGTACTTTTGCCGCTGCCCGACTCGCCCATCAGCGCCAGGCTGCTGCGCTCACCCAGATGCAAGTCGACGCCTGCCAGCACTGCCAAAGGGCCCTGCACAGTGGCGTAGCTTTTAAATACCGCTTGCACCTGCAACATAAGAACGCTCGCTTGAAGGACTGCAAACGAGAATAACGGCTCAGTGTCGCGCCCATGCAAATTTTTCACATGGATTTCACTGGCTGCCCACTGCCGCCCCTCTAAATTGCCCGCCAAGTGCAGGTCATCAACAACTTGTTAGTTGCCCTGCACGGCAACTTTCTAACCGCAACGTGTTCAGCGAAAAGACAGCAGCCCTGTGACAGTCTCCTACTCCACGACGGGCATTCGTCAATGCATTGCGCCTACTTGAATAAAACACTGCTCCGACAGTGCCCATGGTGAATGAT
The DNA here is from genome assembly GCF_022662395.1 of Pseudomonas sp. MONT-RG-20F-20-E-7-02. NCBI lineage: Bacteria > Pseudomonadati > Pseudomonadota > Gammaproteobacteria > Pseudomonadales > Pseudomonadaceae > Pseudomonas > Pseudomonas sp. MONT-RG-20F-20-E-7-02. The sequence continues at coordinate 821,870 of NZ_JAKNQN010000001.1, read as the reverse complement.
GTGGTTGACCTTACCCTGACCAAACCGCGCTCGCGCCGGGCCTCTATCAAGCGGTTGCGAAAGTGGGGCGCAGGCCTTGCCATCATCGCCTTGCTGCTCACCGGTTTCCTGCTGTGGCCGTCATCGCCACGTGACCTGGGCATCGGCAATCGCTTGCTGACATCGCAGGTTCTACCCAGCTGGCGCGATGGTGATTTGATCGTGCTGGTACGCCATGAAGAGCGCTGCGATCGCTCGGCGAACCCTTGCTTCGCCGGGCCAGAAGGCCTGACGACCGTCGGCACCCAACGCGCACAAGAACTGGGCAAAGCCTTCTTGAAACTCGGCATGGACGGCAGCGATGCGCTCGCCAGCCCCGCCCTTCGCACCGCCCAAACCTTGCAATTCATGTTCGGTAAAGCCGAGCTGACCTCCGGCCAACAGGCCATCTGCGGCAAGGCCATGGGCGACGAACTGCTCAGCCACAAACAGCCTGGGCGCAACCTGGTCTTTGTCACCCACAGTGGTTGCATCGCCGACTTCGAATCCACCCTGGGCTTCCCCCGTGCAGCGTTCCCCGAATACGGCAGCGCTCTGTTCATCCGGGTTAAAGCCAACGGCAAGTTCGAAACACTGGGCCTCATGAACAGCCAGGCCTGGGCCGCGGTTGTGAAAAAGCTCTAACAATTTTTTACATCTATCACGGCGCATGTTCAGGAATACGACAGGCCTGTTCTGGCATGTTTCGTTGCACCCGCTATTTTTGGATGTCATGAATACTTTCATCGACTTAGTGAACGTTGTGATTCTTATAACTCCTACTTGCTTACACCACTACTCAACCACTAAACGTCAAGGAGCGACGTTTTCATGACCCGATTGAAACCCCTGCCACTGCTGCTACTCGCCTTCGCCGTGTTTTACCTATTGCCCATGGGCCTGCACGGTTTGTGGATCCCGGATGAGACCCGCTACGCCCAGATCAGCCAGGAAATGCTCCTGAGCGGCAACTGGGTTGCACCGCACTTCATGGGTGTGCGCTATTTCGAAAAACCCGCCGCCGGCTATTGGCTGATTGCCCTTGGCCAGGCGGTGTTTGGTGAAAACCTGTTCGGCGTACGCATCGCCTCGGCCCTGACCAGCGGCCTGAGCGTGGTGTTGGCCTACCTGATAGCACGCCGCCTGTGGAACGACCCACGCAAGAGCTTCGCCTGTGCCCTGCTCTACATGAGCTTCGGGCTGGTGGCCGGGCAAGCGGGTTACTCCAACCTCGATCCGCAGTTCACCTTGTGGGTCAACCTCAGCCTGGTCGCGCTGTGGTTTGCGCTGGACAGCCGCACACCACGTGGCCGCCTGGGCGCCTGGGCCGTTCTGGGCGTGGCTTGCGCCATGGGCTTTATGACCAAGGGTTTTCTGGCCTGGCTGTTGCCGGTGCTGATCGCCGTGCCGTACATGCTCTGGCAGCGCCGCCTGGGCGAATTGCTGCGCTACGGCCCGCTGGCGATTGGCGTGGCGCTGCTGCTTTGCCTGCCATGGGTGTGGGCGATTCATCTGCAGGAACCGGACTACTGGCGGTTCTTCTTCTGGCACGAGCATATCCGCCGCTTCTCCTCCGACAATGCCCAGCACGCGCGGGCCTGGTGGTTCTTCCTGCCGATCATGGTGGTGGCGTGCCTGCCGTGGGCCGCGCTGCTGCCCAGTACCGTACTCAAGGCCTGGAAAGACAAAGGCCAACCGCCGATTGTGTTCCTGGCCCTATGGCTGCTGTTGCCCCTGGTTTTTTTCAGCCTGAGCAACGGCAAGCTGCCCACCTACATCATGCCGTGCCTGCTGCCATTGGCGTTGCTGATGGGCCATGCGCTGGTCGAGCTGATCAAACACGGCAAGCCGCGCGCGATCCTCATCAACGGCCTGGTCAACGCCGTGATCGGCCTGGTGGCGATGGTGGGGCTGATCTACCTGCAAGTCAGCAACCCGATGTACGGGCACAGCCACGCCGAGATGTTCAGCCTGTCGCTGGCCTTTATCGTGCTGTTGTTCTGGATCCTGGCCAACCTGCTGCAAGCGGTTCGCCCGCTGACATTGTGGGCAATGCCGGCCCTGGGCATTGGTTTGCTGGTGGCGCTGTTGCCGGCCGGCATGCCGGAGATGATCACCGATACCGAAATGCCCGATCAGTTCGTGCTTGAACACATGGATGAATTGCAACAAACCCATGCTCTGATCAGCAATGAGTTGGGCTCGGCATCCGCCTTGTCCTGGCGCCTGCGCCGCCCTGAAGTGGCGTTTTACGACACCGAGGGCGAACTGCGCTATGGCCTCAAGTATGCCGACTCGATACACCGCAAGGTCGATCTGGACAGCGTCCAGGCGTGGCTCGCCGATGCACGCCAGCAAGGCTCGGTCGGTGTGCTGATGCGCGTCAGAAGTACCAGCGAGCACCGCGAAGAAGGGCAACTGCCACCGGGAGGCAAGCGCTATCGCAAGGGCGCCCTGCTACTGATCATCTACCCGCAACTTCCTTAACGTTACGCCTGCCGTGAGAACCGCCCATGAGCGTGTGGAAAACCGAACGCGGCGCCCTGTTGTTGCTGCTGGGCGTCTCGGCGTTACTCCTGCTGCTGGGCCTGGGCAGTCGCGACTTGTGGGGGCCGGAAACCCGCTGGGCCAACATCGCCTTGCAGATGTTGCAGAGCGGTGACTACTTCGACCCCTATCTGAAGGGCGCGCCCTACTACGACAAACCCCTGCCCTCCTACTGGCTGATCACCGGCTTCGCCAACCTGCTGGGCGGGCTCGGCCCGTGGTCGCTGCGCCTGTCGTCGGTGATTGCGGCGTGGCTGAGCATCTGGCTGGTGTACCTGATCGGCGAGCGCCTGTTTCGCAAAGGCACCGGGCTGATTGCCGGCTGGATGCTGGCCACCACCTTCTACTTTCTGTTCTGGGCGCGCGTGGCCACCGCCGACGTGCTGACCGTGTGTGGCGTGCTGGCGGCGGTGTGGTGGTATTGGCGCGGCCCGGATGACACCCGGCTGGGGCGCTACACGGTATTTTTCCTGCTGTTGGCGGCCACCTCATTGTTCAAAGGCTTGATCGGCTTCGTGTTGCCCGGCCTGGTGCTGTTGCCGCACCTGCTCAGGGAACACCGCTACAAGCGCCACCTCAACCTGCGCCTGTTGGCGGCGATGCTGATTGCGGCGGCGTTCTATTCGATCCCCTTCGTGCTCTCCCACCTGTATGGCGCACCCACTTACGGCGAGAGCGGGCTTGAACTGGTGTTCAAGGAAAACGTCGTGCGCTTTTTCGACCCCTTCGACCACATGGGGCCGATCTACACCTACCTGATCTACCTGCCCGCCTACACCCTGCCCTGGGCGCCGTGCTGGCTGCTCGGCTTGTGGTTGGCGCTGCGTCACTGGCGCCAAACGCCACCCAACGTACGCTGGCTGGTGTGGGGCCTGGGCCTGCTGTTTGTGTTCTTCACCGCCAGTGGCAGCCGTCGCAGTTATTACGTGTTGCCGCTGGTGCCGTTTGCGCAATTGTTGGCCGCTTGGTGGCTGAGTGAGCGCCTGCAGCAAAAACCGGCCAGTTGGCCACGTTGGCAAAAAGGTTTCGGCCTTACCGCGGGCACGTTGCTGCTGGTACTCGGTGTGATCTACCCCTGGACCACCGGCAACGGCGGCGTGACCCGCTTCGCTAAAGACGTGCAAGCCGAAGCCGTCAAAAGTGCGCCGTGGAACCAGTGGCAAATGGTGCTGGTGGAAGTCGACAACAAGCTGCCCATGTACCTGCAAAATGGCGGCAAGCCGTTCTACTACGTGAGCGAAACCCAGGACTACCCCCGCCAGGGCGACAGCGCCGCGCTGATGGCCTGGCTACAGAAAACCAGCGGCCAGGGCTTCGACCCGCAGCACACCATTATCGTCGCGCAGTATTCCAAGGAAGACCCTACGCCGCTGGCCTATCTGGGTGCGGATCACAAGGTGATCACCACGCAGCCGGACAATGGCGAGCGGATGTTCCAGAAGCGTACGAGCGGCAGCGTGGCGTTCGTGCCATCGGGTAAATGAAAGCACCTGACAGCGCCTGCTTTAAACGCTTGGCAGGCTTGTCGCGTGAATAAAGCCCTGCGCATCTGTGAAGCGGTTGAAACGCTGCTGGCTGAGCATGTAGAAGTCATCGCAATGCCCAACGGTGGCTGTCAAAGCCACCGCCCGTAGCGCGCTATCATTGTTGGTGCAAAGCGGAAAAACCATTATTGGCGAACTGTACCAACCGGCGCGCTTCAGAGCCCGGCAGCGTGTAAAGGGAGTCTGGTTGAAACAGATCAGGAAGTAAGGAAGCCCGTTCTCTCAGGCCATCTATCTTGCCGTTATCGGCGGTCGATTCTTTGCCACCTTTTCTGTCAATGATTTGCAGGACTCGCTCTGCATTAGCAGCAAGTTCAGCTCTGCGGTCTGCGGGGAACTCGGGGCTTTCCCAATCTCCACCTATTTTCGCCTTGAAAGCGATCAGTTCTTTATCACTCAGGGCCGCGTGAAGCCCCTTGAACAATGGGCCAGCTGTAATTTCTTCGACTGTACGGTAGTCGCCCCGCACTCGACCGTTGAAAACCTCCTCCAGCGCGGAATAACCCTGCTGACTGAACGCCTCCAGGCGGCCCACCTCGGAAGAAGAATCGTCAGAGCCGATCGCGTCCAAAAAACCATCCCCAACAGGATGGTGCCTGACCCTTTCAACGCCCGGATCGTGATCAATGTAGTTAACCACGCGCGCCAAGCGAAACATGGCTTCATCACGCGCTTCAGGGTCTGTATTGGCAGGGGTAAAGTCACCCACCTGTTGCTTCAGGCCATCGATCAAGGCTTCCCAGCGCGCGTGACCCAGCGCTCCCCTGCCCCAATTCTCCTCGAGTATTCCTATGCTCAAGATGGGGTTGTTGTCGGAGATCTGCGATGCGGAACGTCGATCATCCGCAGGCCTGGTTTCTCCGCGCGCAGGCAGGTGCGACGTGTTCATTTCACCTCGCAATGCCGGCGGCATTGGCGAGTGGGTAGACACCGTACGAACGGGGTTCCCATCACGGGTGAATGTTGGTTTTTGCTCAGTGGCTTGGCTGTTTTTATGAGCATCCGGGAAAATACGATGAGGTTGAAAACCAATGGGGAAGGACATAGGCACCTGCTGAATAACTGTTGAAGGGCGCCCGAACAGGTACGCCGTGTCTCCTATTGGGTTATGGCAGGAAAGTGGTTCCGCTGGCTGTACGATGCTCGTGCCTGTCTCTGACGGAATGTTCCTTATGTGCCGTTAGTCATTCACCATCGTGCATCATGACGGTCATGGCATTTGGTCATGGTTTGTAAAGGGCCAGCAAGCTGTGTCCCTTTTAATTGCAGGACGTTTCCTAGACAATCCCTGCCGCCTTGTGCCTGCTGGAATCGGTGGCTAGTCTGCGGTCCGTCACTGCTCATCAGTGATCGGGTTTAGTCGCCCGGATTCTTAATCAGGCGCATCGTCCTCCATTAGGTTTTATGGTGGCTGTGCGCAGGGCGCCTTCGGGTGCGCCGGATTCTCCTGATTAGCCGGTCGACTAACCTGCGTACAGCCGCCACCCATTCGTTTAGTCGCGACCGGGCCGGCTTCTGACTTAATCAGGAGCTACTCAATGAAAAAAGTTACGCCCAATCCCCCACCCAATCCCGCCAAAGACCGCGCCGCCTTCAACCGCGCCATCGACCATTACCTGCCCACCCAAGGTGCTCAAATCGAAGACCTGAGCTTCGAAGACGCGCTGCTCTATACCGCCAGCTTGCTGCACAGTGCTTCGGCCACGGCGCTCGATTGTGGTGAGCTGCTGGCCAGCCCGCAGCGGGAGAAAATTCTGGCGGTGTGGCATTTGCTGGAGGTTGCCAAGACCACGGTGGATCGTTCCATCGAATGCCTGAAACCTGCGAAGACAGCGGCCTGATAGCCGACCTGTTGATTGAAACTGTACCCACTCAAATGTGGGAGCTGGCTTGCCAGCTCCCACATTCGCCATCTCCAGGCTTCAAATTCGCCGGCGGCGGTTAAGTTGGGGAATGGCGGTCTGGGGCACTTCCACACGCTGCACCTGTGTCGCGGTACACGCCGCAAGTTGCGCCAGGGTCGGCTGGCTGAACAAGGTTCGCGCATCCACCTCCAACCCAGCCTTGCGCATGCGCGCCACCACATTCACCGCCAGCAACGAATGCCCGCCCAGCTCGAAGAAATGGTCGTGGCGCCCCACCCGCTCCAGCTTCAACACCTCGGCCCAAATCCCCGACATCAAGGTTTCCACCTCCCCCACCGGCGCTTCATAAGCACGGCTGACCACCGACTCCAACCCAGGCTCTGGCAGTGCCTTGCGGTCCAGCTTGCCGGCAGGGTTGAGCGGCAAGACGTCAAGCTGCACAAAGGCCGCCGGCACCATGTACTCCGGCAATTGCTCCAGCACGTGGGCGCGCAAGGCGTCCAGGCCCGGCGCTGGCCCGCGCAGGGTGAAGTACGCGACCAAACGCTCATCACGAATCAGCACCGCCACTTCACGCAAGGCCGGGTGCGCCGCCAGGCGTGATTCAATTTCGCCCAGCTCCAGGCGCACGCCACGCAGCTTGACCTGGAAGTCATTGCGCCCCAGGAACTCCAGATTGCCATCGGGCAGGTAGCGCACCAGGTCGCCGGTGCGATACAGCCGGTCACCGGCCACAAACGGGCTGTCGATAAACCGTTCGGCGGTCATCTGCTCCAGGCCCAAATACCCACGGGCCACGCCCACACCGCCAATATGCAACTGCCCGCTGACGCCGAACGGCACCGGCGCGTCGTGTTCATCCAGCACATACAGGCGCGTGTTGTTGATTGCCCGACCAATCGGCAGTTGCAGGGTCGGCACCGGTTCACCGGGTTCCAGGGTCCAGGCGCTGCTGTCGACCGTGGCTTCGGTGGGGCCGTAGACGTTATGCACGCGCACCTTGGGCAAACGCGCCCGCACGCCACGGGCCAGGGCTTCGGTGAGTTCGCCGCCGCCGCAGAGCACGTCGGTGAGGCTGGTGCACAAGGCTGACGCTTCCAGTTCGAGGAACTGCTGCAACATCGCCGGTACGAACTTGATCACGGTGATCTGCTGCTCGCGAATCACCTGCGCCAGATACGCCGGTTCACGGTGCCCGTCAGGCCGTGCGAGTACCAGGCGCATGCCGTTGGCCAGCGGCCAGAACAGCTCCCACACCGAGCCATCGAAGCTGAACGGCGCGCGTTGCAACAACGCGCCGCCTTCGGCATTCGGACACAGCTGTGAGCCCCAGTGCATGAGATTGCCCAGGCCGCGATGTTCGATCATCACGCCTTTGGGCGTGCCGGTGGACCCGGAGGTGTACATCACGTAGGCCAGGTTGGCCATGCTCAAACCGGGCACCGAAGGATTGCCGACAGGCGCCTGGCTCCAGGCATTGTGGTCAAAATCGATCACCGGCATCGACACATCGCCCGGCAGGTCGCGCGTGGCGGCGTGCACCAGCAGCGCCACCGGCTGGCTGTCGTTGAGCATGTAGGCCAGACGCTCGCGCGGGTAGCCTGGGTCGAGCGGCACATAGGCACCGCCCGCCTTGAGAATCGCCAGCAACCCCACCACCAGGTCCAACCCGCGTTCGACGCACAGCGCCACCCGCGAATCCGGCTGCACGCCGCGCTCGCGCAGGTGGAAGGCCAACTGGTTGGCACGCTCGTTGAGTTCGCGATACGTCAGTTGCCGCTCGCCCGCTTGCACCGCGATGGCATGCGGAATATGCCGCGCATGGGCTTCGAACAAGGCCTGTACGGTAAGGGTGTCGGGGTAGTCGGTGGCGGTGGCATTGAAGTCCACCAACACGCGTTGCAATTCGCTGGCAGGCAGCACCTGCACGTCGCGCAATGGCGTGCCCGGTGCGTGCTCAAGGGCATGCGCCAGGCCATGCAGGGCCGTGTCGAGGTAGCTCAACAGGCGCTGCGCGCCGACCTTGCGTGGCGCCTTGGCCTTGAGCCGAAAACCGCTGGCCACGTCGTCCACCGTGAGCATCAGCGGGTAGCTGAGAATGTCTTCACTGCTGAGCAAGGCGATGCCCGGCACCAGGTTAACGTCGGTGTCGGCGCTGGTGTGACGGTAGTTGAGCAGGCTGTTGAACAGCGGCGACGCACCGCTGCAACGCTGCGCCAAGGCGAGCGAGGCCTGTTCATGGGCGAGCAAGGCGCTGAGTTGGGCGTGGGTGTCATTGAGTGCAGCGAGCACGGTTTGCCCGGCCAGGCGCAGGCGCAGCGGCAAGGTGTTGATGAACATGCCCAACGCACGATCGGCGCCCTCGCCGGCCTGCAAACGGCCGAGCAGCACGGTGCCGAATACCACGTCATCGCGGCCCGCGACGCGGCTGAGCACCTGCGCCCAGGCCAGGTGAAACAGGCTCGCCGCGCTGACCCCAAGGGCACGCGCCTGCGCCCGCAGGCGTTGGTTGAGCGCGTCGCTGAGCGGCTGGTCGAAGGCTTCGATTTCAGCCCGATCCGCCTGGCGTTCCTGTAAACCGAACGCCAGGGTTGGCTCGTCGACATCCGCCAGGCGCTCACGGAAGAAGGCTTCATGGGCCGCCAGACGCTGCGGCGAACGGCTCTGTGCGACCACGTTGCGATACGGCACCGGCACCGGCAGTTGCGCCTGTTGGCCGAGCAGATGGGCGCGGATCTCGTCCACCAGCACTGTGGTCGAGGTGGCGTCGTTGACCAAATGATGAAAGCGCAAGCGAGCGACCCAGCGCCGGTTGTGCGGCTCTTCGGCGTAGTCCAGGGCCATCAACGGCGCCTGGCGCAAGTCCAGCGGTGCAGACGGTTCGCGCAGTGGCTCAAGCCGCAACTGCGCTTGGCGCCACACCACTTGCATCGGTTGCTCAAGCGCATCCCACACCAGGCTGGTGCGCAGGATATCGTGGCGGTTGATCACCTGTTGCAGCGCCAGGGCAAACGCATCCACCTGCTCGCGGCTGGCAAAACTGAACATCGCAAATTGCTGGTACGGATCACGTTCATCGGTGATGTGGTGGTACAGCAAGCCTTCCTGCAACGGCGCCAGCGGGTAGATTTCCTGCACATTGGCCGCCCCGCCGGGGATGCCCGCGACGATGCGCTCAAGGCTGGGTTGATCGAGCTCGGCCAGCGCGAGCATATCCGGGCTGATCTGCGTGCAATCGGCCGGGATGCGATTGGCCGGTACCTGCACGTCGCTGCCGACGCTCGCTGCCGCCAACGCCGCCAGGGTCGGCTGACTGAACAACACCTGCACGTCGGCACGCAACCCGGCCTGGCGCATGCGTTGCACCAGTTGCACGGCCAGCAGCGAATGCCCGCCCAGTTCGAAAAAATGATCGTGCCGGCCGATTGGCTGCACGTGCAGCAGCTCGGTCCAGATCTGCGCCAGGGTGGTTTCCACGCCCTCACATGGCGCCTCGAACAGGCGCGTGACGAAGGCCTGATGGGTGGGTTCAGGCAGGGCCTTGCGGTCGAGTTTGCCGTTGGCGGTGAGGGGCATCACGTCCAGCCTCACATAGGCCACCGGCAGCATGTAATCCGGCAACGAGGCTTGCAGGTGGGCGCGCAGGGTTTCGATGTCGACACTGTGCTGCTCGATAAACCAGGCGAGTAACTGCCCTTCGCGAAACTGCACCACGGCCTCTTTGACCGCCGGATGGCTGGCCAGCGCGGACTCGATCTCACCCAGTTCGATGCGCACACCACGGATTTTCACCTGGTCGTCGTTGCGGCCCAGGTATTCAAGATTGCCGTTGGGCAACAGGCGCGCCAGGTCGCCGGTGCGGTACATGCGCCCCTGGCTGAAAGGATCATCAAGGAAACGTTCGGCGCTCAGGTCGGGGCGATTCAGGTAACCGCGCGCCACGCCCTTGCCACCGACGTACAACTCCCCCGCCACACCGATGGGCACCCGGCGTTGTTGTTGATCCAGCAAGTAGACCGTGGCATTGGCGATCGGCGCGCCGATGTGCAGCGGCGCGCCGACCTTGACCCGCCCGGAAGTCGCGACCACCGTGGCTTCGGTGGGGCCGTAGTTGTTGATGACGTCAAATGTTTGCGCGCGGCTGAAGGCGCGCAGGCGGTCGCCGCCGATCAGCAAGGTGCGCAACGTCGGGTGTTCCAGGCGCTGGCTGAAGGCGTACTCGGCCACCGGGGTCGGCAGGAAGCACACGTCCAACGGCTGCGCGCGCCACCAGCCCAGCAACGCGTCAATGTCTTCCGGGCCGTCGTGGGCCGGTGGCAAGTGCAGTGTCGCGCCCACACACAGCGCAGGCCAGACTTCCCAGGCCATCGCATCAAAACCGAACCCCGCCACGCTGGCGGTGTGGCTGCCCGCGTGCAGGTTGAAGGCCTGGCAGTGCCAGTCCACCAGGTTCGACACGCTGTGGTGTTCGACCATCACGCCCTTGGGCAACCCTGTGGAGCCGGAGGTGTAGATCACATAAGCCAGGTTCGACGGCGTGACCGCCACGCGCGGGCTGCCAGCGTGGTGAATGGTCGGCTGGTCGAGCCGAATCAGCGGCACGTCCAGCGCGGGCAAACGGTGGAATAAATCCTGCTGGGTCAACACCGCCACCGGCGCACTGTCGTGCAACAGGTAATGCAGCCGTTCGGCAGGATGGGCCGGGTCTACCGGCACATAGCAGCCGCCGGACTTGAGAATCGCCAACAGCCCCACCAAGGTCTCCAGGCCACGCCGGGCCACAATTGCCACCCGGTCATCCGGCTGTACGCCGTGTTCCAACAGCTGCAGGGCCAAGGCATTGGCCTGTTGATCGAGCTGGGCGTAGGTCAGTTGCCGGCCCTGGTGCACCGCCGCCACGGCATCCGGTGTGCGCGCGGCCTGTGCCTCGATACGCCCATGCAGGGTTTGCAGTGTGGCAGTCGGCTGCGCGGTGGCATTCCACTGCTGCAGTTGGGCCTGTTCGGAAGGTGTGACCAGCGAGAATTCACCGACTGCCAGCGCGGTATTTTCCAGGCCCTGTTCCAGTAGCCAGGTGAAGCGCTGCGCCAACGCCTGCACTTCGTCGTGTTGAAAGTACGCTTCGTTGTAGACGCAATGCAGGCACGCGGTGTCCTGGTAACGGTTGCTGCGCAGGTGGATGGCAATCGGCAGCGGCTCATGGTGGTTGGACACCTTGATCGCCCGCGCCTGCACCTGGCCGTAACGCAGGTCATGGTCATCCTGCTCATAGGACACCGACAGGTCGAACAACTGCCCGCGACCGGTGCGGCGCAGGCCCAATTCGCGGTTCATCTCGCTCAGGGGGAAACGCTGGTGGCGGAAATCCTGCTTGAGCTGGTCACGCACGCCGCGCACCAAGGCGCTGAACGACAGCTGCTCGCTGAACTGAAAACGCACCGCGCTGACCTGGGTGAACAAGCCCACAGTGGCGCGAAAACGCGCGTTGGAACGGTTAAGAATCGGCAGCCCCACCACCCACTCGTCACGCTGGCTGGTGCGGGTGAAATACACATACATCGCGGCCAGCAATACATGGAAGGCCGAGGCCTGATAACGGTTGGCGACTTGCTCCATGCGGTTGAGCAACGCCACCGGGAACGCCTGCACGAGGGTGTTGCTCGGCGCCTGCGCGTTGTGGCGAGGCGTCAGCAATGGCTCGGGTAGCTGCTGGTATTTGTCCAGCCAGTAGGTGCGGTCGCGGGCGTAACGTGCCGAATGCTGGTAGCGCTGGTCGGTGTCGATAAAGTCGATATAGGAAGGCGCCTGCGGCTCGGATTGTCGGCCGTGTTGCAGGTCAGTGTAGAGGCGCGCCAACGATTGCAGCATCTGGCCAAAACCCCAGCCGTCGAGGATCAGGTGGTGGGCCTGGGTGCCGAGGCGGTAGTGATCGTCATCGAGCTTGACCAGGAAAAACCTGAACAGCGGCTCGCCGGTCATGGCGTAAGGCTGCGCCATTTGCGCCTGCATCAACGCCTGGGTCGCGGCCTGCGGGTCGGGCAACCTGGAAAAGTCGTGCTGCACCACCTCCACCACCCATTCGGTATCGAAGGTTTGCCGCGCCAAGCCCTCGGCATCGGTGTGCAGTTGGGTACGCAGCGCATCGTGCTTGGCCACCAACCGCTCCACGGCGCGCTGGATCAAGTCGGGGTCCACGGCACCGGCGAAATCGACATAACCGCCAATGTTGTACAGCGGCGAATCGCCCACGCGCAGCTGGTCGAGCCAGATGTCTTGTTGAGCGGCGGTGAGGGGGAAGCTGGCCGGCAAGCTTGAGGAATACTTCATAAGATCCTTCTCATGGGTGTCAGGCACTGGCCGCTCACGCTGGCCCAATACGCCGAAATTGCCGGATTTGAGCATGGGGGTCCGGGCGTGTCTGTCACCCGAAACCCGGACACCTGACGGGACGGAAACGGGCTTGGCTGATGGTTCATTGCTGAAACGATTAAATGGCTGTAGGAAATTGGCTATAGATGACCGCTGCCATAACGCATAAAAGTTTTTAAAAAATTGATTTTTCTTTTGATTATCAATCACTTAATAAATTCTAAAAATCCATGGCGGCGTTTCGTGGGCGGAATACCCCGTCAGAAACGTCGAATTAATGACGTGGTTTTTATGGCAGGTTGTGTCCCTCGTTTCCGCTACATACGTAGGATAAATCGCTATGGCTAAATGACCTTTCGAACGCCGAGTTACGTTCAAGGAACACGGACCGCCCCACGCAGACCCAGGGCGCCCGTTGACGGTTTTCGACATCAAGGATGAGATGGCTATGAGTCTGACCCGTAGTATTGGCACTGCCAAAAGCCCGCATTTCTACGCCGAAATGGGCGAGTTGATTTCAAACAGCGGCCACCAGAATTTCGCTGCGAGCATGTTGCATCTGGTGGACAAGTGGGTGCCTATCCACCTCGTGGACCTCAGTGAATGGACCCTCGATGAACCGCGCGACAGCGTGCGCGAGATCAAGCTGCTGGGCAGCGCCGGGCTGAAGAAGGACCTGTCTGCGCCGCAAACCCTGCACCCGCTGAAAGACCACCCGCTGCTGCGGCAAATGCTGCGCATGCAAGACCCGCTGCTGATCCAGATGAAGGCCAAGGCTGACAGCGCACACCCGCTGGGCAGCTCACACCAGTGCAATCTGGTGTCGCGCCAGGGCAATCGCCGCTGCGTGATTTCGTTCTACCGCCCGCCGACGCAACAGGGATTTTCCCTGGCCGAGTTGTCGTTTCTCAAGTGCCTGTCGGACACTCTGTTACCGCTGATGGAGCGGCACGCGCAGTTGCTGCGCCAGGCGCCGCACACGGAGGCCGAGCCGGTGCACCGCCAACTGGAGCAATCGCAGTTGCAGCGCGAGTTCTACAAGCGTCTGTCCCTGAGCGACATCACCTTGTCGGCGCGTGAGCAGGAAGTCTGCCTGGGCCTGTTGACCGGCGGCACCGTGCCGCAAATGGCGGAAAAACTCAGCGTGAAAAACAGCTCGATTGAAACCTACCTCAAGCGCGCCGCCGCCAAGTTGGGCGTGAGTGGCCGCCATGGTTTGGCCAAATGGATGGTTGGCGCCTGATGAACAAATGCATGTTCACTGGCGTCAGCATGGCGTGGATACTCAGCGGTTGTTCGCTGATCCCCGACTACCAACGACCCGCCGCGCCTGTACCGGCCCAGTTCCCTCAAGACGGCGTCTACCGCCTGGCGCAAGCCGGTGCGGAGGCGGCGACGCCCGACTGGCAGCAACTGTTTCACGACCCGGCATTACAGCAGTTGATCGGCCATGCGCTGGTGAATAACCGCGACTTGCGGGTAGCCGCGTTGAACGTCGAGGCCTTCCAGGCGCAATACCGCATCCAGCGTGCGGACCTGTTCCCGGCGGTGTCCGCCAGCGGTGCCGGCAAACGCCAGAAGTTGCCGGGGGATGTGACCGGCACCGGCAAGTCTGCGATTACCTCCAACTACTCTGCCACCTTGGGGCTCAGCGCGTATGAGCTGGACTTGTTCGGCCGTGTGCGCAGCCTCAGCGAACAGGCGCTGCTGACGTATTTCAGCACCGAAGAGGCCCGGCGCAGTACGCAATTGAGTCTGGTGGCCAACGTCGCCAATGCCTACCTGACCTGGCGCGCCGACCAGGAACTGCTGGCCCTGGCACAGCAAACCCTGGTGGCCAACGACCACAGCTGGCAACTGACCAGCCGCAGCAAAAGCGCGGGCAAAGCCTCGGCGCTGGACGTGGTGCAAGCGCGCACGGCGGTGGAAAGCACGCGCGCCAGCGTGGCCCGCTATGAACGCCAAGTCGCCCAGGACCTCAACAACCTCGCCCTGCTGGTGGGCGGCCCAGTGGATGAAAACCTGCCGGCACGCCCGCTCGCCGATGACCTGGTGGCGCGCGTGCCCGCAGGCCTGCCGTCGGACCTGCTGCAGCGTCGCCCGGATATCCTCCAGGCCGAATACCAATTGCAGGCCGCCAACGCCAACATCGGCGCGGCCCGTGCGGCGTTCTTTCCGTCGGTCACCCTCACGGCCAACGCCGGCAGCACCAGCAAGGAGCTGTCGGGATTGTTCAAGGGCGGCTCGGGCACCTGGACCTTCCAGCCGCAGATCAACCTGCCGATCTTCAACGCCGGCAGCCTGCGTGCGAGCCTGGACTACGCCAAACTGCAAAAAGACATCAGCGTGGCGCAGTATGAAAAGTCGATCCAGACCGCCTTCCAGGAAGTCGCCGACGGCCTGGCCGCCCGCCAGACCTTCAACGAGCAGCTTGAGGCGCAGCGGGATTTCGTCGCGGCCAACCAGGCCTATTACGATTTGGCCCAACACCGCTATCGCAGCGGCGTCGACAGCAACCTGACGTTCCTCGATGCACAGCGCTCGCTGTTCAGCTCGCAGCAAGCGCTGATTGTCGATCGGCTGGCGCAGTTGGTGGCGGAGGTGAATCTGTACACGGCGCTGGGCGGGGCCTGGGAGAATGCGCCGGTGCTGGCAAGGCGCTGACCTGTATGTAATGAAACCCAAATGTGGGAGCTGGCTTGTTGTGGTTAGCAGGCTTGTTGTGGCGAGCAAGCTTGTTGTGGCGAGCAGGCTTGCCCTGCGTTGGGGTGCGAAGCGCCCCCAATCAAGATGAACGCGGTGGGTCAGGTACTGCGCGCTGAATGGTTTTGGGGCTGCTTCGCAGCCCAACGCAGGGCAAGCCTGCTCGCCACGGTTAGACAGCCCGCCACAGAAACAGCACGCCCACTAATCTGTTTTACCAATTGCCCATCGCCAGGCTGAACGGCGAAAACTCGGCAAACTGCCAGCGCAACGCCAACGCCGCCGGGCGGCGTACCACGTGCTCGACGGTCACTGTCCACAACCGCTGCGCACCCTCAAACCTGGCCACTTCAGGGCCGCTGAGGATCAGCGACGTGTGCCCGGCAATCTGCAGCACGTCACCCGACTCGAAATCGATAAACAGCAACCCCGCCACCGGGTTGGCCGACAGGTTGCCCAAGGTGTTGAAGAACAGGTTGCCGGCAAAGTCCGGGATGGTCAGCACGTTAGCCTCGACACGTACGAACCCACTGTTGCCGCCACGGTGAGAAACGTCCACCGAGCGTTCGCCCGCCACGTCCACGAAGCTGGCGACGAAGAAGGTATCGGCATTGCGAATCATGGTTTGCGCAGCCTCGTCCAGGCCGTTCAAGTGTTCGGCCTGGGTGCCAGCTTTGCGCGCGATTGCATCCACGGGCCGCAGCTGAATGTACTTGGGGCAGTTGCCGAAGGTGTGCACCACATCGACCGAAAACCCCTCGTGATCCAGGCTGCCGATGCGGCCGTTCATACGGTTGCGGCGGCGGGTGTTGAGGTCGATGCCGAGCAGGCCCACGGACGCACCGCGGTGCAAGGCCGCCAGCGCCGGATCGGCTTTGGACGGCAGGCTGTCGATCTGCAACGTCTGCGGGTCCGGCGAATGGGCAAACCCCGGCGCGCCTTCCAGCAAGGTCGCCCAGGGAATGCCCTGCGTATCCACCACACCGAGCAGCAGGTACGGCAGCAACGGGTAGAAATCCCGGTGCTGCTCGGGCAAATGATCACGAATCACCTTGGTCCCGACCACCGCCATGCGCTCGGCGACACCGGCACTTTCCTGCATCTGCCGTTCACCGGCATGCCACGGGGATTGTTCGATCAGGTTCATGGCGATCACCTCAAGTTGGATGTGTAGAGGCTATGCCCTGCCGCGCATCGAGAGAATGCCCAGGTTTGGCAATCGACTGTTACGCCAGCTGAAATGCCGGATGTTCACGCAGCGCCGCCACACAGTGGTCGACAAAACTGCGCACGCGCATCGGCGCATGGCGGCCTTCACGGTAGACCACGTGCACCGGCAACGGCGGCGGCTCAAACGCGGGCAACACCCGGCATAACTGGCCGCTCAGCAGGTG
Organism: Pseudomonas sp. MONT-RG-20F-20-E-7-02; assembly: GCF_022662395.1. Classification (NCBI taxonomy): domain Bacteria; kingdom Pseudomonadati; phylum Pseudomonadota; class Gammaproteobacteria; order Pseudomonadales; family Pseudomonadaceae; genus Pseudomonas; species Pseudomonas sp. MONT-RG-20F-20-E-7-02. Next base: position 805,430 of record NZ_JAKNQN010000001.1, on the reverse strand, counting down.
TTGGTGAACCGGGTAGCTCTGGCACCGAATGATTCCTGCGCCCTGTACCGCGGCATTGATCGCGCCTTGCACCGTGGTGCAACTGAGGCGTGCGCGCGCTTTCAGGTGGCTGTGCTGAAAATCCCAGTGCACCTGATCGGCGCTGGCGATCAAGTGGTGCTGTCTGAGGTCGTCCGGGTGCTGTGGTTCACCGTGGGCGGCGAGGTAGCCGGGGCTTGCGCAGAGCCTATGCCGCACCTGCCCGACCGGTCGCGCAATCAATGACGAACTGGGCAGTTCACCGACGAGAACGGCCACGTCCAGCCCTTCTTCATGCAGGTTCGGGTAATAGTCGTGATAGTGCGCGACGAGGCGCACGTCGGGGTAACGGTCCATGTAACCGGCCAACACCGGCGCCATCACATAGCGGCTGAACAGCCACGGCAGAAACACCCGCAGGTTGCCCTGGGGCTGCACATGCAAGCCGTTGGCCGAGGCTTCGGCAGCGTCCACAGCCGCCAGCAGGCGCAAGCAGTCGATCAGGTAGGCATTGCCGGCATCGGTCAGGCACACACCCCGCGTACTGCGTTGCAGCAATGCTACGCGCAGGCGTGCCTCCAGGCGGGCAATCGCGCGCACCAGGGTTGGGCCGGAAACGTGCGCGTCACGCGCCGCCGAGGCCAGGCTCGGTTGCCCGGCCAATGCCGCAAACAGCTGCATGTCGCGATAACGCTCCATCAGCTGCGCCGTTTCATCGACGGGTTCAGGGCCGCGTCCTGCCCGAGGCGATGGGTGAGGAAGTCGACGAAGGTGTGGACCTTGGCCGGTACGCGGCCACTCTGCTGGAACACCACCTGGATCGGCAGCGGTGCCGGCTCGAACGCCTCAAGCACAATCTCCAGCTCGCCCGCCGCCACCGACGCGGCGACCTGATAAGACAACACCCGCGTCACGCCCCAGCCCAGACGCGCGAGGTTGATCGCCGCATTGTTGGCCGTCACCACTAAACGCGGTTCGATGGGCACGGTCAGTGGCTGGCCGCCATCGACAAACCGCCACTCACTGACTAACTGGCTGGAGGACGAGGTGACGATTTTCGCTTGCCGCAATTGCTCGGGCCGCGACGGCCGCCCGTGTTGGTCGAGATAACCGGGCGCCGCGCACACCACGCGGCGCACTTCGCCGACCTTGATCGCCTGCTGCCCCGGCGCCTGCAGATGGCCGATGCGCACGGCCACGTCCACGCCTTCATCGACCATGTTCACCACGCGGTCGACCAGCAAGGCGTTGATGCTCACTTGGGGGAAACGGTCCAGGTAATCGCCCAGCACCGGCGCCACATACAATTCGCCAAACAGCACCGGCGCGGTCAGCGTCAAGTGGCCACATGGAATCGAATAACTGCCCGCCGCCGCTTCTTCGGCCTCATCCAGTTCGGCGAGGATGCGCCGGCAATCGTCCAGATAACGCTGGCCGGCTTCGGTCAGGTGCAGGCTGCGAGTAGTGCGCGCCAGCAACTGAGTGCCGATGCGTTGCTCCATCGCGGCGATGGCCCGCGTCACGCTGGGCGGTGAGGTTTTCAGGCGCCGCGCCGCGGCAGCGAAGCCTTGCTCCTCGGCCACCGCGAGAAACACCTGCATTTCATGAAATCGGTCCATCGGCGCCTCTCGCTCGTTACTGTGATTGCAGCCCCACCGCCGTGCGCGGCATGCCGACGAAGCCCGGCAAGGCCTCGATGCTGGCGAGCCAGGCGCGTACCTGAGGGTAGTCGGCCAGCGACACATTGCCTTCCGGCGCATGGGCCACGTAGGTGTAGAACGCGACGTCGGCGATGCTCGGCTGTTCGCTGGCCAGGAAGCGGCTGTGGCTCAATTGTTGTTCCACCACCTTCAATAGCGCATGAGAGCGGTTGATGGCGGTGACGGTATCGACCTCGGCGCCAAACACCACGGCCAATCGCGCGGCAGCCGGCCCGGCGTGGAGTTGCCCGGCCGCAGCCGACAGCCAGCGTTGCACGCGCGCCTGGCCGACAGGGTCACTCGGCAGCCATTGGCGGTCGCCATAGGTGTTCGCGAGGTACACCAGGATCGCATTGGAATCGGCCAACACAGTGCCATTGTCGTCAATCACCGGCACCTGGCCGAAACTGTTCAGGTTGGCGACAAACTCAGGCGCTTTCTGCGCGCCTTGCTTGAGGTCGACCAGGATAAATTCACTGGGCAGGCCCAGCAGCGACAACATCAGCTCAACCCGGTGGGAGTGGCCGGACAGCGGGAAACCATAGAGTTTGATCAAAGGCTGGGACATGAGAGGCTCCAAACGGTGGGTTATCGACGCCAGCCATGTTCTACCGCTGCACTGATCGATGGAATCACCAGGATTTACAATCGAGCATTTCAGCGGATGAAACAATCACTCGCCAAACAATTCCATAATCAGGTTGAACAAGGTGGTCTTTACCGCGCTGTCCAGCTCGGTCCAGGCCAGCCCGGTACTGGCCTCAAATGCGCCCAACTCCAGGTGCCGCGACACGCAGTTGGCCGGCAGCGCCCGCGCAGCCTGCTGCGGCAGCACGCCAACGCCCAACCCGGCAGAAACCAGTGCGAGCATGGTGGTGAACTCGCCCAGTTCCGAGGCGATGTCCAGGGTAATGCCCAGCGCGTGGATGAATTCGTCATAGAACCCCGGCGCATAACGCCGCGCGAGGATGTACACCGGCACATTGAGCAGATCCGTGGGTTGGATAGTTTCCTGGACGGCCAAGGGATGCTCGATCGGCAGCGCCACGCAAAAACTTTCACGCAGCACGGCGCGGGTCTGCACGCCGGGATGGGCAGCCGGCAGGCGCATCAGGCCGAAATCCAGCAGGCCGTTTTTCAACGCGGCGGCCTGGTCGGGGCCGGGCATGTCCTTGAGTTCCAGTTCGATACGCGGATACCGCTGGTGCACCGCGCGGATCAACTGCGGCAACAGTTGCGGCAGCACCGAAGACACAAACCCCAGGCGCACCCGGCCGATTTCGCCACGGCTGGACGCCCGCGCCGCATCGGCCGCCTTTGCTGCCTGGTGCAAGGTGGCCTGGGCCTCGGGCAAGAAGGCACGGCCCGCGTCGGTCAAGGTCACCGAGTGGCGATTGCGATCCAGCAGGCGCACGCCCAGGCCACTTTCAAGCAGCTTGATCTGCATGCTCAGCGCCGGTTGCACGATCGACAGCTGCGCCGCCGCCCGGCCGAAATGCAGGGTTTCAGCGAGCACCACAAAGGCGCGCAAGTGCTTTAACTCCATCGAATTCCCTCGGTAATCACTAAAAATGATCACCCGATCACAAATGAAAATTGGACGCTTGAGCGCCGCTGCGGTGAAGTAAGCCACCGTCATACACGATATGACAGGGCTTGGCCTATAACAATGAGAACAAGGAGGCACCATGTTCGGCATGGCTAACGACACCTATCTGCTACTCGATGCGCTGGTCACGATTGTCGGATTGATATTGTTGATCACCCATTTAAAGGTTCACCCTTTTGTTGCGCTGACCGTGGCCGCAGGCTTTCTCGGCCTGACGTCCGGCATGCCGGTGGACAAGGTGATGAAGTCGTTCCAGGACGGTTTCGGCGGCGTATTAGGGTTTGTCGGCATCATCCTTGGCCTGGGCACCATGCTCGGCAAGTTGATGGCCGACTCCGGCGGCGCCGACCAAATCGCGCGCACCTTGATTCGCGCGTTCGGCAAGCAACGCGTGCACTGGGCGATGATGTTCTCGGCGTTTCTGGTGGGCATCCCGCTGTTTTTCGAAATCGGTTTTGTGCTGCTGATTCCGCTGGTATTTATCGTGGCGCGGCGCACCGGGTTGTCGCTGATCAAGGTCGGCATGCCGCTGCTCGCCGGGTTATCGGTGGTGCATGGGCTGGTGCCGCCGCATCCGGGGCCGCTGTTAGCCATCGGGATTTTTGGCGCGGACATCGGCAAGACGATTTTCTACGGGTTGATTGTCGGCCTGCCCACGGCAGTGATCGCCGGGCCGCTGTTCGGCAACCTGATTTCACGCTACGTACCCGGCCAGGCCTCGCCGGAACTGATGGAGCAGTTGGCCAAGGAGTCCTCGGGCGACAACCTGCCGGGTTTTGGCATCACCGTCACCACCATCCTGCTGCCGGTGGTGCTGATGCTGCTCAAGACCTTTGCCGACGTGGCCTTCGCGGCCGACAGCGTGTTCCGCGTGTGGATGGACTTTATTGGCCACCCGATCACCGCGCTGCTCGCGGCGCTGCTGCTGGCGTTCTATACCTTTGGGGCGGCTCGCGGTTTCTCGCGTGAACAGCTGAGCAAGCTGTTGGATTCGAGCCTGGCCCCGACCGCCGCCATTGTGCTGATCGTGGGCGCCGGCGGCGGCTTCAAGCAGATGCTGGTGGCCAGCGGCGTTGGGGATGTGATCGGGCATATGGCGGTGCGCGCCGAGATCTCGCCGATCCTGCTCGCGTGGCTGGTAGCGGCGGTGATTCGCGTGGCCACAGGTTCCGCCACCGTGGCGACCATCACCGGCGCGGGGATTGTCGCGCCGGTGATCGGCTTGATGCCGGGTGTGAACCGCGAGCTGCTGGTGCTCGCCACGGGCGCCGGTTCCCTGGTGCTGTCGCACGTCAATGACGCCGGTTTCTGGCTGGTGAAGCAGTACTTCAACATGACCGTCGTCGAAACTTTCAAGACCTGGACGCTGATGGAAACCGTGCTTTCCTTCAGTGCGCTGGGGTTCATCATGCTGCTGTCGTTGGTGGTGTGAAGCGTTAGGAGAGGTAGCCCATGCAAAGCGTTTTAGACAACTTTCGCCTCAATGGCCGGCTCGCGCTGGTCACCGGTTCCAGCGCCGGTATCGGCCTGGCGATTGCCCGTGGCCTGGCCCAGGCCGGTGCGCGGGTGGTGCTTAACGGGCGCAACCGCAGCACCTTGCGCGATGCGGCGGCGCTGCTCGCCGCCGAAGGGTTGGAGGTGCACACGCAAGCGTTTGACGTGACCGACAGCGCGGCGATCCAGGCTGCCGTGGCCGATATCGAAGAACGCCTCGGGCCGCTGGAAATCCTCGTTAACAACGCCGGCATGCAGCGCCGTGGCCCGCTGGAGGACTACAGCGAGCAGCACTGGCGCGAGCTGATCAGCACCAACCTCGACAGCGCGTTTCTGGTCGGCCAGGCGGTGGCGCGGGCGATGATCCCGCGCAAGCGTGGGCGCATCATCAACATCTGTTCGGTACAAAGTGAACTGGGCCGCCCCGGGATTGCGCCGTATGCGGCCAGCAAGGGCGCGTTGAAAATGCTCACCAAGGGCATGGCCATTGACTGGGGCCCGCACGGGTTGACGGTCAACGGTATCGGCCCTGGCTACTTCAAGACCGAACTGAACGCCAACCTGGTGGCCAACCCCGAGTTCAGCGACTGGCTGGTGCAACGCACCCCGAGCCGCCGTTGGGGCGATGTGGCCGAGCTGGCCGGTGCCGCCGTGTTCCTCGCCAGCGACGCCGCCAGCTTCGTCAATGGCCATATCCTGTACGTCGACGGTGGCATCACCGCGTCGCTGTAACCCTGGAGAACGTTATGCACGCTATCGTCTGTCATGCTTCAAAAGACTTGCGGGTCGACCCTCAGGACGAACCGCAAACCCTCGCCCCCGACCAACTGCGCGTGCGCATTGCGCGGGGCGGCATCTGCGGTTCGGATTTGCACTATTACCAGCACGGCGGCTTCGGCACCGTGCGCCTGCGCGAGCCGATGGTGCTTGGCCATGAAGTGTCGGCAGTGATCGACGCGGTGGGCAGCGACGCCGGGTTGTTCAAGGTCGGCCAGCGTATTGCGGTGTCGCCCTCGCGCCCGTGCGGCGCCTGCCGGTATTGCCATCAAGGTTTGCCGAATCATTGCCTGAACATGCGCTTCTACGGCAGCGCCATGCCCTTTCCGCATATCCAGGGCGCGTTTCGCCAAAGCCTGGTGATTGAAACCCATCAGGCCCATCGCTTGGCCGACCACGTCAGCCTCGCCGAGGGCGCGTTGACCGAGCCCTTGTCCGTGGGGTTGCACGCGATCCAACGCGCTGGTGCGGTGTTCGGCAAACGCGTACTGGTGACCGGCTGCGGCCCAATCGGCAACCTGCTGATCGGTAGCTTGCGCGCTGCGGGCGCCGGTGAAATCGTGGCCGTGGACCTGTCCGCCAGCGCCCTCACCTGCGCCGAAAAAATGGGCGCCACGCGCACCCATAACATCGCCGACGGTGCCGATGCACTGAAGCGCTACACCGCCGAAAAGGGCTACTTCGACGTGATGTTCGAAGTCTCCGGCAGCCCCCAGGCCCTGCGCAACGGCCTGGAATGTATCGCTCCGCGTGGTGTGCTGGTGACGGTGGGGTTGGGCGGCGATGTGTCGTTGCCGTTGAATCTGCTGGTCAGCCGCGAGATCGATTTGCGCGGCACCTTCCGCTTCCACAGCGAGTTCGCCCAGGCGGTGGATTTGCTCAATCGCCAGATCGTCGACGTACGCCCGGTGATCTCCCACACCGTGCCGTTTGGCGAGGCGGTGCAGGCATTTGAGTTGGCGGCGGACAAGACCCAGGCGATGAAAGTGGTGCTGGATTTTGGTGTGCCTGACCTGGGCTGACGCCTGGCCTGGTATGCAATCCCCCCAGAAAAATTGATCCCCCTGTGGGAGCTGGCTTGCCTGCGATGGCGGCACATCAGTCGACCTTGATGTGGCTGCCCCACCGCTATCGCAGGCAAGCCAGCTCCCACATTTGATCTGCGTTGCTGAAGCGGACTGGTGTGCCACTTCAATATCGCCCGCAACAAGCCGGAGTGGAACCTGGAGCCGTCGCGGCCCTACACCTCCAATGAAGACTCGATTGCCAAGGGCTGCAACAACACCTGAGGCTCAGGCGCGCTCTTCGAGCCGATCCCGCAAAAACCGGTGACTGGTGGAAAACAACCGCCGGTAGGTGAGCAGTACCGCGCCTACCGTGCCCAACGCTGACGACGCGGCGATCAGAAACATGATCACGATCTGATAGCGTACCGCGTCCACCGGGCTCTCCCCCGCCAGCACCTGGCCGGTCATCATGCCGGGCAGGCTGACGATGCCGACCACGGTCATCTGGTTCAGCGTCGGGATCATCCCGGCGCGCACGGCCTGGCGGATGGCTTCCTGCGCGGCTTCCCAGCGTGAACCGCCGAGGGCCAGGATCATTTCGATGGTGTTGCGGCCCGAGGTCAGTTCCTGGGTCATGCGTTCGATGCCCAGAGACACACCGGTCAGGGTATTGCCGAGGATCATCCCCAGAATCGGAATGGCATATTGCGGCTCGTACCACGGGTGGATGCGGATCACTGCAAACAACCCCACCGCCGTCACCAGCCACGAACTGCCCCACACCGACAGGATGCTGTCGACCCGTTGCCCACGGTAAGTGCGGCGCCCGCGCCCTGCCGCCGACAGGCCGGCGATCAAGGTCATCGCACACATCAGCGGCAGCACCACGTACCAATACGCGAACTCGAACACCCAGCCCAGCAGGTAACCGATGGCCAGCAGCTGCACCACGGTGCGCACCGCCGCCCACAGCAATTGGCGGCCAAGGCCCAGGCGCAGCAGCAAGGACAGCGCGCCGTTGATCAGGATCAGCGAGGCGGCGATGCCCATGTCCAGCGCGCTGAGGTTTTGATAATTCATGGCTGGGTCGCTCCGCTCAACACTCCGGCGTTCATCTGCAAGTGGATGGCGCTCATGCGCTGGGCCTGATCGAGGTCGTGGGACACCCAGATGTAAGCGCGCGAGCCGTCGCCGGCAAACCAGGCGTCGATCAGTGCTTCCACATCACGCGATGACGTGGGATCGAGAGCCGCCGTGGGTTCGTCGAGTAACAGCACTTCCGGGTTCAGCTGCAAGGTGCGAATCAACGACACCACCTGGGACTCACCGCCCGACAGGTCTCCGGCGTTTTTCTGCAAGAAGTCCGGGGTTTTACCGGCATGCCCGAGCAGCGTCGTCACAGCCTGCAGATCGAAACTGCGCGTGCGCAGCGTCTTGAGGCTGAAGGGAAAACGCAGGTTGTCTTCCACCGAGCCCTCCAGCAGCGCCGGGCGTTGCGACAGGTAGCTGATATGGCTGCGGTAGTGGGGAATCTCGGCGTTGACGATGGGCTGGCCATTCCAAAAAACCTGCCCGGAGGTGGGCGCATCCAGCAACGCCAGCGCGCGCAGGAACACGCTCTTACCGGAGCCGGAAGAACCGGTGATCGACACGCGGTCGCCGTGGTTCAAGGTGAAATCCGTGGGCTGGAGCAATGCCAGCTGACGGCGCTCGTCCCTGCGCGTGAGGGCGCGGGTTTCTATCAGTGCGCTCATGGACGCGGTGTTCCTCTCAAAGCCTGTTGGCGCAATGGTGCGGCAGGCACAGGAAGATTTCATGAAAAAATTCAAACTATCGCCATTCATGTCGTTCACACCTTCACGTGCAACGTAAACAGGAGGCGACATGCAATACCGACAACTGGGCCACTCAGGCCTGCTGGTATCCGAAATCATCCTGGGCACCGTGCCCTTCGGCGGTCGCGCCGAGTTCGAAAAGTGCGGCGCGGTGGACGTGCCCCTGGCCAAGCGCATGTTCGACATCGCGTTCGACGCCGGGGTGAATATGGTCGACACCGCCGACCTCTACTCCCACGGCCTCGCCGAAGAAGTGGTGGGCAAAGCCTTGGGCGACAAGCGCCACGACATCCTGCTGGCCACCAAGGGCCGCAGCCCCGTGGACAACAACCCGAACAACTCCGGCTCCTCGCGCTACCACCTGATTCGCGCCTGCGAAGCCAGTTTGAAACGCCTGGGCACCGACCACATCGACCTCTACCAACTGCATAACTGGGACGGCATGACGCCCATCGAGGAAACCCTCGAAGCGCTGCGGTTGTTGGTCGGCTCGGGCAAGATTCGCTACTTCGGCACCAGCAACTTCACCGCCTGGCAGATGATGAAAACCCTGGGCAAGGCCGAGCTGCACGGCATGCTCAAACCGATCACCCAGCAGATTTACTACACCCCGGAATCGCGCGAAGCCGAGTACGAACTGCTGCCGCTGGCGCTGGACCAATCCATCGGCACGCTGGTGTGGGGCCCGATGGGCGAAGGCCTGTTGACCGGTTCGACCCGCCGTGGGCAAAAACCGCCAACCACTACCCGCCAGGGCAGCGGCTGGCCGGAACCCTACGTGCATGACAGGGAACGTGCGCTGGACATCATCGAGACCCTCGCTGCCGTCGGTGATGAACATGGCGTGTCGGTGGCGCGGACCTGCCTGGCATGGCTCAAGGATCGGCCGGGGATCACCTCGTTGATCGTCGGCGCGCGGACCGAAGCCCACCTGCGCGACAACCTCGCAGCGACCGAACTGAAACTCACCGAAGAGCAGTCCTCACGCATCGAGGCCGTAACGCGGCGCCAGCCGTTGTACCCATACTGGCATCGCTTTACCGCCGGAATTGATCGCTTCGACCCGGCGGAGCAGCCGTTCCTGGCCGAGCATCAAAAGACGATGGATGCCCGAAAAGACAAGTAAATGTGGGAGCGGCGGTGCGACGACTCGACTTGCCCGCGATTGCAGAGTTTCAGTCACCAGATTCACTAGCTGATACACCGCAATCGCAGGCAAGCCAGCTCCCACATTTGGATAGCATTCCATCAGGTGGATGCTGTAGCTGTGCCTTTGCTCTGCCTTTGCTTCTACCACTCAGGTCGGCTCTCAGGCCGCCGTGCTCTGCTTTTGATCTTGATCTGACAGGCCCCGTTAACCACGCTGGCCGCACGCAGGCTTGAATCCGTGGGTAACCCGGCAGGACGCCGGGTTAGCCGCGCTGGGCCAAGGATGGCCCATCGCGGCGGCCCACGGATTCAAGCCTGTGTGCGGGCATGCCGAGCCTAGGCGAGGCACCGAGTGGTGGGGCAAAGCGTTTTTTGGTTACTTTTTTTGGCGTTTGAAAAAAAGTGACCCGCCGTAAGGGCGGAACCCTAAGCGGCCGTTACCGCAGGAATGGATATGTACTCAATCTACCTAAAAAAGCGCCCGCCTAAACACTGCAATCGCAGGCTAGCCAGCTCCCACATCTACGGGGTTGCGCTGAACGACAATGCTGCCTATATTTCCCGCCTGGCGCTCTCTACGCCACCTTCCGCGGAAAGGGCTGCGCCCAAGACACTCAAGCTGCACCTCATTTCTACGACTCCCAACCTTAAAGCGGAAAAGGTTTGTGCAAGGAGATCGTATGTCGCAACGCCCGTTACCCTCCAACACCGATGGCCGCCTCAACCTTGAACAACAGCGCAAACGCGCCAAGGAACTGTTGCCGCGCCTGAAAAGCCAAGACCCCACCGCCACCTTGTCCCAAGCCCAATGGCAAGTCGCCAAACAGCTGGGCTTCAGCAGTTGGCCCAAACTCAAGGCGCATGTCGACGCCCTCGACTTCGCCGCGCGCCACCCCGGTTTCGACGCCAGTGACGAAGCCCGCACCACGCACTGGCGCTGTGGCAATGACATCGCCCACAGCCTGCAATTAGCCGGGTTCAAAGGGCAGTTCCAGATGCTCACTGACCCGCTGTGCATGGGCCCGGTTCGAGACCTGCCCGACGCCGCATTCCGCGCGATGCGCAGCGCCTTCATCAGCCAGGCGTTTGCCCTGAACCCTACTGAAGTAGCGCACCGCGTCGACGCTGAATACCAGCAGCTGCACGCCTTGGCGAGCGCCGAGCACAGCGTGTTGTGGTGCGAGGCCGACGCCTACGACCAGCTGTTTCTGATCCGCGCACTGGCCGGCCTTGAACAGGCACCGCGCAAACTGGAGCTGATTGAAGTTGACCGCATTCCCGGCGTCGAGCGGTTTATTGGTATCGGCCAACTCGCCCCAGACGTCCTGGCGTGGTTATGGCCACAGCGCCGGTTGATCGATGATGACGCCGTGCAATTGGCCAAGCAGGCGTGGTCGGCTTACTGCGACGCCTCTCCGGTCAGGTTGGCACAACTGGCTCAGAGAGCCCATCCCGCCCTGCCCTTTCTAGCCCCCGCTTTACAGCGTCAGTTAGAGGAGTTGCCGGGCACCCGAGATGGCCTGTCACTCACCGAACGTTTGTCCCTGACGTACATCGCCGAAGCCGGGCCGGTGCCGTTCGGCAGAGTATTCGCAGAATTGATGGGCAAGCGCGAGCCGCTGCCGTTCCTGGGCGACATGATGTTCCATGCGCTGTTGCGCCCATTGATCGACGCTGAGCAGCCGTTACTGATCGAGACCGACACCGATCAACCGTGGCCGCGCCGCGCGCTGGCGTTAACCCCACTGGCGCACGCCGTGCTTGATGGCGACGCCAACTGGCTCGACCACGCCAGCCACGTGCGCTGGGTCGGCGGGGTCTGTCTCACACCCCGCCAGCCGCACTGGACGCTGGGCGACGACAACCAGACCGTCTGGCGCGGCTGACGCTCAACGCTTGGGCGACAACCCGACCGCGCACGCCACCACTGCCGGATCGCCCTGGTAACTGGCGCGCGGCACGCTGGAGAACTGACTGACCCGGCTTTCGACGGCGCGCAGTGTCGGGCGCTCGACCGTCGGCAGGCTATGGTCGGGGTCGACCATTTCCATGCAGCGGCGCAGCGAGTTGAAGTCCGGCGATTGCGACAGCGACAGGTGCAACGTCTGGCTCACCGACACCGACACCACCGAACTCTGTGCACATTGCCCGTCGTAGATCAGCGTGTGGCGGATCAGCGGGTTGTCATGGCAATACTTCAACAGGTTGACCTGGCGCGAATGCACCAGCGCGGTGTTGATGATCAACAGATCGAACGCCACGCCGTCCGTACGCGTCAACGCCTGCAGCTCGTCGAACGAGCTCAAGGGGGCGATGCGGTGATAGCCCAACTGGTTGAGCATTTTCTCGATCTTGATCCGTTGCAGAAGGTCTGCATCGGCAATCAGAAGGCGTAACGCTTTATTGGACATAGGGTAAACCTGGCAGGTGGGCATCCGCGTCGATCATTCAACGCTGATCACGTTACCCGTCAGGGCCGAAACAGACTTTAAGGCGATTCTGAAACGGTAACCGGGGGCACGCCGCACCTTTTAAGAATCGCCTGAAAGCCTTCGCACTGCCGGGCCACTACCATGCGCTGCGTTCCCACACGCTCCCATGGATTGCACCTGTGCTCATGTTTCTACTCAGAATGGTGATTTTGGCCGGCGGTTTATTCGCCCTCGCGCCGCCGCCCGCCAGCGCGGCGCTGAAAATCGAAGGCACCCGCCTGATCTATTTCGGCCAGGACAAGGGCGCCACCATTAACGTGGTCAACCAGGCGTCACGAGAGGTCGTGGTGCAAACCTGGATCACCGGCGAGGACGATTCGGCGGGCCGCACCGTGCCATTTGCCGCCACTGAACCGCTGGTGCAGCTGGGTGCCGGCGAGCATCACCCGTTGCGCATCCTGTATGCCGGTGAGGGCTTGCCCAGCGACCGCGAATCGCTGTTCTGGCTCAACATCATGGAAATCCCGCTCAAGCCCGAAGACCCCAACAGCGTGCAGTTTGCGATACGCCAGCGGCTCAAGCTGTTCTATCGGCCGCCCGCGCTCAAGGGCGGTTCGGCCGATGCCGTGCAGCAGCTGCAATGGCGCAGCGACGACGGGCGCACCGTCACGGTCCACAACCCCAGCGCGTTCCACCTGTCACTGGTGAACCTGCAAACCGACAATCTGGCGCTCAGTGATTACCTGCTGCTCAAGCCGTACGAGCGCAAAACCCTGACAGCGCCAAGCCCCTTGCCCAAAGGCACCACGCTTCACTTCACCGAAATCACCGACATCGGTTTGCAGGCCCGCCACAGCGCGGCGCTGAACTGATAGTTCGCGAGGTATTTGCCCCCATGTCACTGACCAAACGCTGTTTACCCCTACTGCTGTGGGCCTGCGCACTCTTGCCCGCCACCAGCCACGCGCTGGCCTGCCGCGAGGACGGCACCGGCTCGATCATTACCCAGGAAGCGCTGGGCACCGCACTGGCGGTGGCGGCCGATGCGCCCAACGGCAGCATCATCTGGGAGTCCGGCCCACGCTCCACCAATGTGATCTGCAAAGACGACTACAACCATGGCCGCGAGGAAGTGTATTTCTACGTCAATCCGGCCAAGGTCAGCATTGGCACCGGTATCCGCGTGGGCATTCGCTACAACAACCAGCCGATTACCCAAAGCACCGGCAAGGTCGGCACCGGGTTCTTTTCCGACCGTGGCTGCACCTCCAACTGCGTCGGTTGGGACAAGGCGCGCTTCACCCTCAACTTCAGCGTGTTCATCGAAAAATACGACCCCACGCCCCCCAGCGGCCAGGCCAGCACCCTGACCTCGTACCGTGTGTTCCAACTGGACGGTGTGCTCGGGCTCAATTCACGGCCCAACAGCAACTTCAACTACGTGGTCACCGGCATGAATGGCATTCGCTTCGTGCCCTGCACCCCCGAGCTGACCATCACCCCCAACGTGGTCAGCTTCCCGATGCCCTCGCGCAAGTTTGCAATCGGCGAAGTCGCCAGCACCGCAAACTTCAGCCTGAACCTGCGCAAGGGCTGCGACACGCCCTACACCGTCAGCGCACGCTTCGCCACCACGCCGGGCGGCGGCAGTGTGGTCAACGGGTTGCTGGTGCCGGACAACAACAAATCGGTGGGCATCTCGTTGTCGCGTGTCGAGAGCCAGCAGCCACTGCCATTCAATAACTGGTTCACCTTGCAGGAGCTGATGGGCCTGGGCCAGAGCCACGATGAATTTCGCGCCGACCTGAAATGGCGCACCTTGCCGATCCCGGGTGCGTTCGACGCGGCGGTGGTGGTGGATATGTATTACAAATAGCTGTGCTTTAAGGATCGTCTTATGCCATCGGCGCACGCCCGCGCTTACAGTCCGCCGATGCGATTGAAAAGTTATCTGCTCCAGATCAACCCCGTCCTCTCCCGACCCGAAGCAGCCAGAAGGCTGCTTCGTATTTTTGCGACCGTGCTGCTCATCGGCATCTTGAGCGGGGTCTATACCTTTCTGCTGTCCACCTTCAATAACGATATCTCCGAGCGCCGCGGCTACATGAGCAGCGCCATCGCCGAAGCGCATACCTTTTTCACCAACCGCCAGGCCCTGCTCGAAAGCCTGAGCCTGTCGGCGGTGCGCAAGCAGTCGAAAATTTACCCCTCGTCCCCGGAAGAAGAACATGTGTACCTGGGCGACACGCCCGGCAACCAGTGGAGCATCTGGCTGACCGCGCGCCTGCGCGACTACCTCAAGGCCAAGCAGCTCAACCTGCTGTATGTGAACGCCGGCCCCAACCCGCAAGTGATGCGGCTGTACGACGCGACCGCGCAAGTGCTGCCGATCTCCAAGTGCATGCTCAACCGCCTCAAGACCTTGCAACACAGCGACCCGGCCACCCTCAACGAGCTGTGGCTGAGTGACCGCACCGAGCGGCACTCGCACCTGTACATTTTCATCCGCCTGGACCGCCAAGACCCCAACTCCGGCTGGCTGGGCCTGGAGATGGAAAGCCGCGAAGTGTCCTCAACCCTCAGCGACCAGAGTGCCGGCGAATTCATGATGCTCAACTCCCAGGGCATGCTGGTGTTCACCAACAGCGATGACACGCAGAGGCGCCAGCAACGCCTCAAGCCCAAGGAAGACAACTTCTTCGGCTTTGTCGGCGGCGGTTGGCTGCCCGACCACCTGGTGATTCGCAAGCACCTGAAATCCTCCGACTGGCAACTGATGTATTCCATCGACCTGCGCGCCGTGGTCACCGGCCTGTGGAAACAGCTGCTCGGTTCGCTGCTGTTTTGCCTGCTGAGCCTGACGCTGATCTGGCTGGTGATGCGCCGCGTCGATCAGCGCTTCATCATTCCCTCGATCCATCGCATCCAGGCGTTGATCGAAAGCGAGGCGTTCGGCCGCGATGTGATCCAGACCGCGCCCGTTGCCCTGTGCGTACTGCGCCGCACCGACGGCCAGGTGGTGCTGGAAAACACCCTGGCCCAGCAATGGCTGGGCAACGGCCCGGAGCGCGAAACCCTGCGTGCCGGCTGGATCGAACAGGCGTTCGCCGGCGAACCGTCCGAACGCAGCGACTATTTTGAAACCATCGACGGCCGCCACCTGTACTTGAGCAGTGCGCCGACCCGCTACAAAGGCGAGGACGTGCTGTTTTGCGCGTTCAGCGATATCAGTGCGCGCAAGCAAGTCGAAGCGGCACTGGAGGAAGCGCGGCAGTCGGCGGACGCGGCCAACGCCGCCAAGACGCTGTTCCTGGCGACCATGAGCCATGAAATCCGCACGCCGCTGTACGGCGTGCTTGGCACCCTGGAATTGCTGGCGCGCACGCAACTGGACACCCAGCAAAAAGACTACCTGCACGCCATCGAAGGCTCGTCTTCGACCTTGCTGCAGCTGATTTGCGACGTGCTTGATGTGTCGAAGATCGAGGCCGGGCAACTGGCGCTGGAGTTGAGTGAGTTCTCGCCGCTGGACCTGGTCCACGAAATCATCCAGGGCTATGCCGCCGCCGCCCAGGGCAAAGGCCTGCAACTGTATGCCTGCTTCGACCCGAAGTTGCCGGAGCGCTTGATCGGCGACGTGACGCGCATCCGCCAGATCCTGAATAACCTGCTCAACAACGCGGTGAAGTTCACCGACTACGGGCGCGTGGTGCTGCGGGTCAAAGTGCTCGGCCGCGACGGCGAGCGCTCCAGCCTGCTGTGGCAAGTCTCGGACACCGGCAAAGGCATTGCCCAGGAAGACCAGGCGATGATTTTCGAGCCGTTCTACCAGAGCGAAGGCAATACCAACGTGGTCGCCGGCACCGGCCTGGGCCTGCCGATCTGCCAGCGCCTGACCGAATTGATGAACGGCAATATCCGCATGGTCAGCGAACTGGGGCTGGGCAGCAGCTTCAGCCTGATCCTGCCACTGGAAGAAGCGCCGACACCACCGATGACGCCGCTGTTGGCCGAGACCATTTACGTGGTCTCGCCCATCCCGGAACTCGCGCATGCCATCAGCGGCTGGTTGCGCCGCTGGGGCGCACGCGCCCAGGCCGGGCTGCCGACGCTGCCCGAAAGCCACCTGCTGCTGCAAGCACACCCCGGCAGCGTCGACCCGTTGCTGGTGCCGGAATGGCCGGGCCCGGTGATCCACGTCAGCAGCAATGCCTGCACGCCGTTGGAAGCCGACGCCGGCGCCTGGCACGTCAACCTCAACCACCTTGGCGCCATTCACCAAGCCGTGAGCCAGGCGCAGGGGCTGTGGGTGGCCCGCGCCGATGAGCACACGCACCGGCGTGACTTGAACAAACTCAACCTGCACTTGCTGGTGGCAGAGGACAACATCATCAACCAGCTGATCTTGCGTGACCAACTCGAAGAACTCGGCTGCACCGTGGAGCTGGCGGCCGATGGTCAGGAAGCGTTGCAGCTGTACACCGCCGGCAACTTCGACGTGGTGTTGACGGACGTGAACATGCCCCACATCAATGGCTATGAACTGGCGCGTGAGCTGCGGCGCCAGGGCTGCCCGTTGCCGATTATCGGGGCCACCGCCAACGCCATGCGCGGCGAGGCCGACCTGTGCCTGGCCGCCGGCATGAACCATTGCCTGGTCAAACCCTTTGCGTTGCGGGCTCTATTCAATTCCCTGGCGCCTTATGCACGGATCACCCATGAAGCCCCTTAGTATTTTGATTGTTGAGGACCATCCCCTGCAGCACATCTACCTGCAGCACCTGCTCAGTGAGTTGGGGGATTTCATGCTCGAAACCGCCGAGGACGGTAAAGAAGCGCTGGAGCGCCTGCGCCAGCGCGATTTCGACCTGGTACTGACCGACCTGTTGATGCCCGGCATGGACGGCGTGCAGTTCATTCAGTGCCTGGCCAGCCTGCGCAGTAAACCGGCGCTGGCGATCATGAGCGCGGCATCGCGGCGCATGTTGATGGCCGCAAGCCTGGTGGCGAAAAACCTCGACGTGGAAGTCATCGGGTTGATCTCCAAACCGGTCGCCGCCGACGCCTTGCGCTGCCTGGTGGACCAGCTCAGGACCAGCGTGCGCAAGCCCTCCCCCGATTTGCCCGAACACCTGGACATCGACCGCCACACCCTGGTGCAGGCCATGAGCAACGGCCAATTGCAGGCCTGGTTCCAACCGAAAAAATCCCTCGCCAACGGGCGCATTGTCGCCGCCGAAGCGCTGGTGCGCTGGATGCACCCCGAGCAAGGCGTGATGCTGCCCGCCGCATTCCTGCCGGCAATCAAGGCATTCGAGCTGGAAGAACGCCTGTTGTGGGTGGTGCTCAAACAGGCGATCCACGCCCAGGAACGCTGGCGCCAGCGTGGGTATGAAATCCCGGTGTCGATCAACCTGCCCACGCACCTGCTCAACAGTCACGACCTGGCCGACCGTTTGCTGGAATTCGTGCTGCACCACGACGGCATTCCGGGAATGATCTGCTTCGAGTTGATGGAATGCTCGGTGCCCCAGGACATCAGCAACTTCTACGCCGGTGCCTGCCGCCTGCGCATCAAGGGCTTCGGCTTGTCCCAGGACGATTTTGGCAAAGGTTACAGCTCGTACTTGAACCTGGTCTCCACGCCATTTACCGAATTGAAGATCGACCAGGCGCTGGTGCAGGGCTGCCACGACAACGAGGGCATGGCCCAGGCGTTGGCGAGCATCATCGCGCTGGGGCGCAAACTCGGCTTGACGGTGGTCGCCGAAGGCGTGGAAACACCGCAGCAGCTGGCCCTGCTGCGCAAGGTCGACTGCAATCAGGTGCAAGGTTTCCTGATCTCACACGCGGTTTCTTCCGAACAATTTCAACAACTTCTGAACAATGATGGCCCCGCGACATCTCACTAGCTGGCGGCCACGGATTATCTGTTCGATAGTAAGGAGTAAGCTCCATCCAGTGCCGATTTATCCTGCGCTTGCGGAAACCCCTGATGAAGCACAACAACGCGGTCCTCGAAGCCTTTACCCGCAGCTCCGCGCGCCTGAACAAAGGCCTGATGGTGTTGATCGGGATCGCGTTGCTGCTGGTCCTGACCAACTACTGGTCGCTGCAACGCGGGGTCGAAACCCGCTACGGCGCCACCCGCTTTCATTTTGCGCGGTTGATGGAGAACCTGGCGGAACAGGCGTCGTATCTCAAGAGCCTGACGCATCCAGGCATCCAGGCCGAACTGCTGCGCGCCACCCACGTGCAGGTCAGCCTCAAAAGTCGCATGGTCGACAACCACCGCACGCTGT
This sequence comes from Pseudomonas sp. MONT-RG-20F-20-E-7-02, assembly GCF_022662395.1. Classification (NCBI taxonomy): domain Bacteria; kingdom Pseudomonadati; phylum Pseudomonadota; class Gammaproteobacteria; order Pseudomonadales; family Pseudomonadaceae; genus Pseudomonas; species Pseudomonas sp. MONT-RG-20F-20-E-7-02. The sequence goes on along the minus strand of NZ_JAKNQN010000001.1, from coordinate 787,107 downwards.
ACGAAGGCCAGAAGTATTCGTTTTCGGTGCCGTTCAGCGTCAAGTTCGATGAGCAGCAGGTCAGCCCCGCCGCACGGCCGCAGATCTTTGCCTTGGGCGCGCACCTGACCAGCTACTTCAGCGCGTTCTGGTCCTCATCGCCGTACGAGGCGCCGCAAACCTTTCTGCTCAATCGCCAGACCCCGTACATCATCACAATCCCGTCGGTGGGCTATCAGCGCCGAGAAAGCACCGAGGAAACCGGCAACCTGGTGGCGCTGGTCAACGCAGTGCAGCAAACCCTGGAACAGACGCCGCAGCCGCTGGAACAGAACCGCGTGTACTGGCAAGCCGGCCCCGCGCCCGATCATCTGCTGGCTTATATCGGTTTGCCCCTCGACGGCCAGGGCCAGGCGGTGGTCGGCACCGTGCTCGACGTGGCCCAGGTCGACGACGTGCAGCGTGCCCTCGAGCACTCGGCCTTTGATCGCTTCACCCTGATTGCGCCAGACGGCAGCCGGTTGGTTGGCCCCGAGACCGACGCGACGCTCAGCGACGGCATACACCTCAACACCGACGGCTTTGAGTTCAAGATCACCCAGGCCGGTGACCAGCCGTGGAGCGCGGTGTATGGCCTGAACTACTCGCACTTCTTCCACTCGGCCTTATGGCCGTTGAGCAGCCTGGCGTTGTTCCTCGCCAGTTTGATCGGCCTGGGCTGGGCCGGCAGCCGTTGGTATCGACGCCAGGTGATCACGCCCGCGCGCCTGGCCCACGAACGCATTGCCGAAAGCGTGGCCTTCAGCCGCGTAATCATCGACACCGCACCCACCGGTTTGTGTGTGGTACGGCGCAGCGACGGCAAGGTCTTGATCGAAAACCAGCGCGCCCAGCAATGGCCGGGCACCGCGCGCCTGGTGGCCGCGTTGGCCGGGGTACACGACAGCGCCGACAGCGGCGAGACGCACCTGGAGATCGAAGGCCGCCACCTGCAAATCGGCTTCGTCTCCACCCGTTATCAGGCCGAAGACGTGCGCCTGTATGCGTTCAACGACATCACCCGGCACATCGACGACGCCCAAGCGCTGGAAGACGCACGCCACGCCGCCGATGCTGCCAACGAGGCCAAGACGCTGTTCCTGGCGACCATGAGCCATGAAATCCGCACGCCGCTGTATGGCGTGCTGGGCACCCTGGAATTGCTCGGCCTGACCGACCTGGACCCGCACCAGAAAACCTACCTGCACACCATCCAGCGTTCGTCCGCCACGCTGTTCCAGCTGATCAGCGATGTGCTCGATGTGTCGAAGATCGAGTCCGGGCAAATGGCGATTGAAGCCGTGGAGTTCTGCCCGCTGGACATGCTCGAAGACACCTTGCACACCTACTCGGCCTTTGCCCAGCGCAAGGGCTTGCAGCTTTACAGTTGCATCGACCCGCAGCTGCCGGACAGCGTATTGGGCGACCCGATGCGCATCCGCCAGATCCTCAACAACCTGGTGAGCAATGCGCTGAAGTTCACCGATATCGGCCGTGTGGTGATTCGCGCCAGGGTCACCGCGCAAGACGCCGAGTACGTGAACCTGGAGTGGCAAGTTACCGACTCCGGCGTGGGCATTCCCGAGGCGCAACAGGCCAAGCTGTTCGACGTGTTTTACCAGGCACCCGACACCGCCAGCGAAGGCGGCGCGGGGCTGGGCTTGCCGATTTGCCGCTGGCTGGCGCAGATGATGGATGGCGAGATCAAGGTGGTCAGCGAGCCCGGCCTGGGCAGCAGCTTCACCTTGAAGATCCGCCTGCCGCTGTGCAGCGGGGCGCTGACCAACCCGCCGCTGATCGAGCCCAGCCCGACGCCGGTGTACGTGCAGGCGCCGGTGCGTGAGTTGGCGCAGTCGCTGTGCGACTGGCTCAATCGCCTGGGCATTGTGGCGGCACTGGTCTCGTCCAAGCCGGAACAGGATCACCGCCACGCGGTGCTGCTCGACCTGCTGCCGACTGAGCCCGCCCGCCCCTGGCCTGGCCAACGCGTGCGCGGCCTGCCGGGCGCGCACAGCCCGCCGCTGCACACGTCCCAAGGTTGGGTGGTCGACATGTACGACGTGCGCGCCATCGCCACCACGGTGTCGTTGGCCCAACACGGCAAGCATGAGCAACCGCCGGCGGCCCAGCCGCAAAGTGCCGGGCAATTGGGGCTGCGGATTCTGGTGGCCGAGGACAACCCGATCAACCAGGCAATTATCAAGGAGCAACTGGAGGCGCTCGGTTGTTCGGTGAGCCTGGCTGCCAACGGCGAACAGGCGCTGCAGCTGTGGCAACCGCAGGCGTTCGACCTGGTGCTGACTGACGTGAACATGCCCTTGATGAATGGCTACGAACTGACCAAGACCCTCAGGGCGCATGATCGGCAGTTGCCGATTATCGGCGTGACCGCCAACGCCATGCGCGAAGAAGGCGTGCGCTGCCTGGCGGTGGGCATGAATGCCTGGATCGTCAAACCCCTCAGCCTGCAAACGTTGCGCGCGCAGTTGGTCAAGCACTGCAAAATCAAGCCACCGGTAGAACCGCCGCCGCAGACGTTCAATGACAGCGTGCAGCTGTCGGACAAGATGCGCCCGCTGTTCATCAGCAGCGTGCAGCAAGACCTGCAGCGTATCGGCGCGGCCCTGGCACAGCGCGATGCGCGCACCCTCGGCCAACTGCTGCATTCGGCCGCCGGTGCCCTCGGCGCAGTGCAGGCGCTCGACCTGGCCCAGGCCTGCATCGAACTGGAAAGCGCACTGAATCGCGGCAGCCTCGACACCTCGCTTGAGCTTAAGGTGAAGGCTGTGATGCAGCGACTGTCAGCCGTCCTGGACACGCTCCAGCCCGGGCACACTTCCCTCACTTGAACTGGCACTACGGACGGCCCTTTATGAAAAAATTCAATGTGGTTATCGCGGACGATCACCCGATCGTGCTCCTTGGGGTACGCGAGCTGGTGGAGCGCGACACGCGCTTTCAGGTCGTGGGCGAAGCCGTGTGTTCGGCGGGCCTGATCGAGCTGTTGCAGCGCCAGGGCGCCGACATTGTGATTACCGATTACAACATGCCCGGCGACTCGCCCTACGGCGATGGCCTGAAACTGGTGGAATACCTGAAACGGCATTTTCCGCAGGTGCAGATACTGATTCTGACGATGATTTCCAATCACCTGATCCTCACCCGCCTGCAGGAGCTGGGCGTGGTTGGCATCATCCAGAAAAGCCAGTTGCACACCGAAATTCAACTGGCGCTGAAGGCGATTGCGCAACAGAGCGCCTACCGCAGCCTGGAGCCGCCGAAAACCTCGGTGATCGAGACGTTGACCGCCATCGACGAACGCTTTACCAGCTTGTCGCCCAAAGAGTTCGAGATCTTGCGATTGTTTATTTCCGGCATGAGCGTGAGTGATATTGCGCGCAGCCAGAACCGCAGTTCAAAGACCATCAGTGCACAAAAGATATCGGCGATGCGCAAACTTGAAGTGAGCAGCGACCAGGACCTTCTCACCTATTGCCTGGCGCGTAACCTGTTCAACTAAGCACCAGGTGCAAGCCATTCCTGGACGATGGCTTGGTCCCTTAATTACTGACTCCTCTCCCCTCTCCCGGTGCAACCAACCCGTCTATTGCGCGGCTTATAAGAATCGTCTTATTCGCTCGCCGCGTCTGCCCGCTTACTCTTTCCTCGCAGTTCAACAACCGCATTTTCCAACTAACACTTACGGACATAATCATGAAGAAGTTTTCCCTGGCTGTTATCGCCTCGGCCATTATCGCCGCTTCCGGCAGTGCCTTTGCCGAAGATCCAGCACCGACGCCTACCCTGGGCGGCAGCGGTAAAATTACCTTCACCGGCGTCATCAACAACGACGCCTGCTCGGTCGACGGCGCCAACTCCGACCGCACTATTTCGGTGGACATGGGCAACGTGTCGATCAAAGACATGGGCACCGCTGAAAACCCAACCGCAGGCCGTGTGACCGCCAAAGACTTCAACTTGAACGTCAACTGCAACCAGGGCACCAAGGTCGCGATGATCTTTGACGCCAACAACGGCGGTTCGGGCCTGGTCACCGGCAAGAACGTACTGGCCCTGAACGCTGGTTCCGCGTCGGCTAAAAACGTCGGTATCGCCCTGCTCGACAGCAACGGCAAGCTGATCGACCTCAGCTCGGCAGCCACCGCGCGCATCGAAAGCCCTATGCACGGCACCGGCGAGGCCGGCGGCGACGCCACCCTGAGCTTCGCGGCGGCCTACGTCACCACCGGTGCCGCCGGTGCGTCCACTGCGGGTCGTGGTGATGCCACCCTGCCGTTCACCCTGCAATACGAGTAACCCCGGCGCCCCGTGCACCGAACGCGCGAGGCCAAACGGCCTCGCCATTCTCTTCTTGATTACACCGGATAACCCTCATGCTGCCTCGTTCTATCGCCGCGTGCCTGGGGCTGCTGGGCATGCTTATGGCTACCCAGGCCGCCGCCAGCATTTCATTGAACGCCACCCGTATCGTGTTCGATGGCGACCACAAAGAAGCCAATATCACCGTGCGCAACGGTAACCAGGACGTGCTGATTCAGTCCTGGGTTGACATGAACGACACCCGCGGCAGCCGCGCTCCGTTTGCCGTCACGCCGCCGTTGGCGCGCGTCTTCGCCAAGGAACAGCAACTGCTGCGCATCTTGTATGAAGGCACGGGCATGCCCACGGACCGTGAGTCGGTGGTGTGGCTGAATGTGCAGGAAATCCCCAAGGCCAGTGAGACCGAGAACACCTTGCAGTTGGCCATCCGCCAACGCATCAAGATTTTTTACCGCCCTGCCGGCCTGACGGGCAGTGCGTTGCAGGCCCCGGCGCAGCTCGAATGGAGCCTGGTCAAACACGGCGCGCAAACGCTGCTGCGGGTGAAAAACCCGACGCTGTACCACGTGTCCATGGCTGACGTGAAAGTGCAGGCACAACTGGCCAGTGACTCGACCATGGTTGCCCCCGGCGAGGAAAAACAGTTCCCGCTCAAGGCAGCGCCAGCGCCCGGCCCGGTGCAACTGACGTTTTCCAGCATCAATGACTATGGCGCGCAGAACCACTACAGCGCAGCCCTGTCGAGCGCCGTAGCACACGCGACTGAATCACGCCTCAACCCCTAAGCACTTTCTCTAACCCACAGGCTCACGTTGCGTGCGTGTTTGCGTGCCCGCCTGTTCGCCAACCAGGGATGCCACAGGTCTTCGCATGTCTTTTCTTTCCAGCAACAGGCCCGCGCGTAGCGCACTGAAGTTGAGGACGCTGTCGCTTGCGATTGCCGCCAGCCTGCCGGCCTGGGCCATGGCCGATGAGGCAGCGGAAACCTTCAACACTACGTTCCTGCAAGGCTCACAGTCACCGGTCGACCTGCAGCAGTTGCTCTCGGCCAACAGCGTGCTGCCGGGCAACTACCGCGTCGACCTGTACAGCAACGAAGTGCTGGTGGGCCGGCGCGACATCGACTTCAAGCGCAACCCGCAAAACGGCCGGGTCGAAGCCTGCCTGACCCTCGACTTGCTCACGCAGTTGGGCATCGACATGAAACGCCTGCAGGCCGACGGCAAAGTCGACCCGCAGCAACCCCAGGAATGCTACGCCCTCGCTGACATGATAGAGGACGCCAGCGTGCGCTACGACAGCAGCCGCCTGCGCCTGATGGCGAGCATTCCGCAAGTGGCCATGCAGCGTGGCCTGCGCGGGTATGTCGACCCACAGTTATGGGATGACGGCGTGCCCGCTGCGTTCATCAACTACCAACTCAACAGCAGCCGCACGGCGGGCGACGCCAAAGCGCGCATCTCGAATAACCTCGGCCTGCGCAACGGCATCAACCTGGGCGCCTGGCGCCTGCGCAACGAGTCGAACCTGAGTGGCGGCACCGGTCGCCCGAACACCTACACCAGCAACCGCACCTACGTGCAGCACGACGTGACCGCGCTCAAGGGCCAGTTCAGCGCCGGTGAGATTTTCTCCGACACCGACCTGTTCGACAGCGTGCGTTATCGCGGCCTGAAACTGGCCTCCGATGACGGCATGCGCGCCGACAGCGAGCGCGGTTATGCGCCGGTGATTCGTGGCGTGGCACAGACCAACGCGACCGTGGAAATCCGCCAGAACGACTACATTCTCTACACCGCCAACGTCGCGCCGGGACCATTCGAGATCAATGATATCTACCCCAGCGGCTCCAACGGCGACCTGCAAATCACCGTGATCGAGGCCGATGGCACGCGCCGGGTGACGACGCAGGCGTTTTCCAGCCTGCCGATCATGGTGCGTGAAGGCCAGGTCAAGTACAGCCTCTCGACGGGTACGTTCAAGAGCAATGCCGAGGGCCTGGCGAGCCCGCGTTTTCTCAGCGGCACCCTGGCGTATGGCTTGACCAGCAACCTCAGCGGGATTGTCGGGTTGCAGGCCAGCGAGGACTACAACGCGCTGTCGGTCGGCGCCGGCAAGAACACCGCGTTCGGCGCCTTCTCGCTGGACACCACCCACTCTTCCAGCAAGGCCCAGGGGAAAACCACCCAGGGCAGCAGCGTGCGCGCGCTGTATGCAAAAACCTTTACCGGCACCGACACCAACTTCACCCTGGCCGCCTACCGCTATTCCACCGAGGGCTACCGCACCCTCACCGACCACGTCGAAGACAACAGCCAGGATGTGCGTGTGCGCACCGGCCACTCGAAAACCCGCACCGACCTGACCATCAACCAGAGCATCGGCCGCAACAGCGAGTTTGGCAGCGTGTACGTGAACGCCAGCGACCAGCGCTACTGGAACCGTGGCGGCTCGCAGAGCTTTTCGGCCGGCTACACCAGCAACTGGGGCGACCTGAGCTACAACCTCGGCGTGACACGCACCAAGCAAATCGTCGCCTGGGGCCAGCCGAGCAGCGACACCCAGTTGAACCTGTCCGTCTCATTCCCGCTGGGCAGCCAGGCGCGCGCACCACGCGCATTTGTCACCACCAGCCGGCAGCACGGCGACACCACCACGCAGGCGGGCATCAACGGCTACGTCGCCGACACCAGCGACACGTTCTATTCGGTACAGGCTGGCCACAGCGACACCAGCGGCGATTCCGGCTCGGTGAACCTCAACAGCCGCACGTCGGTGGCGGACGTCAGCCTCGGCTACAGCCAGGGCCAGGGTTATAACTCGCAGAACCTCAACCTGGCCGGTTCCGTGGTGGCGCACGCCGGCGGCATCAACCTTGGCCAGACCGTCAGCGAGACGTTCGCCTTGGCCGAAGTGCCGGGCATCTCCGGGGCGAAAATCAGCAGCTACAGCGGCGTCGAGACCGGCTACAACGGCTACGCAGTCATCCCGAATGCCCAGCCTTACCGCGTGAACTGGGTGAGCCTGGACACCCGCGACCTCGGCGGCGACGTGGAAATCACCAACGCCACCCAGCAAGTGGTGCCGCGCCGTGGCGCAATCGTGGTGGCGCACTACAGCGGCACCACCGGGCGGCGGGTGTTGTTCGAGTTGTTTGATGCGCAACACAAGCCGCTGGCGTTTGGCGCTTCGCTGGAAGACTCGGCCGGCAAGCAACTGGCGATTGCGGACCCGAACGGCAATGCACTGGCGTTGGTGGAACAGGACCAGGGCACGTTGATCATCAAGTGGGGCGATCAACAGTGCAGCGCGCGCTATGCGTTGGCGCCGCAGAACAAGGCGCTGAACTATGAGCGCCAGGCGTTGGTGTGTGGGCCTTGAAGGGGGCAATTACCGACACCCTCTACCGGATATATCGAGAGCCAAATGTGGGAGCGGGCTTGCCCGCGATAGCGGTGTGTCAGTTGATATATCCGGCGACTGACACTCCGCCTTCGCGGGCAAGTCGAATCGTCGCAGCGCCGCTCCCACATGGGTCGGTGTTTAGGCTAAGGTGCTGCCGATGCGCCCTCCTCTTCGAGACTTGCCCATGCGTAACCTGATTTTCGCCGGTGCCTGCCTGCTGACCACCGCACTCGCCGGCTGCCAGCAAACCCCACCGGCCAACGACCAACTCGACGCCGTGCTCTGGACCCAAACCTCCATCGAGCATGAGTTGATCTACCGCCAGCTGTTCGCCAACGCCACCCGCCAGCTCGACGTGGCGCTGGCCGACCCAACCTGGGACGCCCTGCCCTTCCCGCCGCGCAACCTGGCTGGCCTGCCGCCCGCGGTGGTCGTGGATATCGACGAAACCCTGCTCGACAACGTGCCGCTCAATGCCCGCGACATCATCAATAACCAGGTCTACTCCTACGACCGCTGGAACACCTGGGTCGACCAGGCCAAGGCCCAGGCGCTGCCGGGCGCGGTGGCGTTCCTGCAAGCAGCACAACAAAAAGGCATCAAGGTTTACTACCTCACCAACCGCGAACACAGCCAGGTCGCGGCCACGGTCGCCAACCTGCGCCTGCGCGGTTTCCCGGTGGACAGCGACGAGCAGGTGCTGGCCGCCAGCACGCCGACCGGCCAATGCGAAAGCGCCGGTTATGGCAAAAATTGCCGCCGCCAATGGGTCGCCAGCCACGCCCGCGTGTTGTTGATGGCGGGCGATTCCCTGGGAGATTTCGTGCAGGCCGAACACAACACCCTCGCGGACCAACGCAAGGCCGTAGCGCCCTACCTGAATTGGCTGGGGCAACGCTGGTTTTTGCTGCCTAACCCGAGTTATGGCAACTGGTACAGCGCGCCGTATGGGGATGATGAGAAGTTGCCGTTTGAGCGTAAACGCCAACTTAAGCAGCAAGCGTTGCAGTTGCAGCAATAAAGGACTGGCTGGGGCTCAGGCTTTCACGTTCTGGCGGATGTTCCAGCCAAACTTCACCGGCCCACCGTCCTTGCCGCCGTCGGCCTTCTGCGGCTGGTAGCTGACGTCGACGGTGGCGAAATTCAAGGCGAAGCTGTCATGCAGCACATCGGCGCCGCTTTCAGCACCCGTGCTGTAGGACACCACCATGACTTCCTTCAGGGTGATCACCAAATACTCCACCGGGCTCGCGCCTCCCGCCTTGCGCACCACCAGTTTCGCTTCCGGGTAATGCTTGCCGCTGGCGCAGGCCATCATCAGGTTAGGGCTGGATTTATCCAGCGGCTTTGTCAGGTTCAAGTTGGCAATATTGACCTTACCCGCACCGCCGCCCGTCCCGCTGTGCATCGAACCCGACTGCGATAAACCCAACGCCCAGTGGGTGATATCAATCTCATCGCGATGGGCCTGGTCCCGTGACTCACCCTTGATATCGCCCAGTTTCAAAAACATATCGACAGCCATGTTTGCTCCCTGCCTTGGTGTGCGTCGGTAGTGACGTGGGGCGCACTTTTCCTTAGCCGCCACGCTGCACGCAAGACGCCAAAACGGGATAGAGACGCACCCCACTTGAATTGGCGAACCTTCCGACATTCATAGCTGCCTGCTCGTCTTTACGCTCTCGACTCCCGCAAAAACCAGGAGTTAAGGATGACTGCGTCCCTGTTGAACGATGGATTCCCCTCGGCTCACCGCACTGCGCGTCAGCGGATTGAAAGCCATATTGATCTACGCAAGCTGTTCTTCGCCATTGATGCTGATCCAGCGCTGATTGGCGCGGGGGTGGTGTATATCGATGATGAATTCAATGTCGTGACACTGCGTGAGTTTCAGGCGGTATGCAGCGTGGTGCCGAAGAAGGTGGTGCTGCGCGAGGCGCCTCGCTATGTCGGGCCTGCGGAGTTCAAGCGCATGTTGGAGCATGAACCGCGGGAGTCGGAACTGGTGGCGGAGGCGCTGGGCACGGCGGTGACGTGTGGGGGGGCGATATTGAGTTGGATAGTGGTAACGAGTGGAGTGATGTTGATGCCCTTTACGGCGGGCACGAGTGCGGTGATTTCGCTTATTGGTCAGGCTGCATTGGCGGCGGGTACGGTTCAGTGTATCTCCGGCGTCCAACGAACAGTGTCAGAAGTCGTGTTCCCCGAGTTCAATGATTATTTAGATAGCGAACCTTGGTATCAGAGCGCGACGGCAGTGCTGGATGGTCTTGCTTTACTGGGCGTTGCAACTTCGATGTTGGTCACCGTAAAAGCCACCATTACAACGACGACCGTAACTGGAAAATCCATGCGCCAAGTGCTTAAAGGCCTGACCCGGCAAGAGCGGGCAAGGCTGAACGATGAGTTGCTTAGAATCCGGGACCCCAGGTTAACGACTAGACTGCTGAAGCTGGAAAAAGCTAACGGCAGACTCCCAAAACGTATAAGCGCTACGAGAATGCAGCAAGCAACTACCAACCACATCATGGATGTATTTTCTGCATCGCTTAGCTTCACCAGTAGTGCAGCCAATGGACATGTCAGAACCTTGGCAGTGGGCATCTATGAGGAGTTCAACTCGTGAGCAAACAGGACGAAATAAACAACGAGTATTACTCAGCCGTCTTTATCGAAAACCCTTGGAAAATCATCACGCGCTACACGCCGGTGATCGGAGCAGACTTTCTCGTCGCATGCGCCTCGATAGCATTGACGGCGATTCTGACGTTGCTTACTTATCTCTCGACGTACCCCATAGGCTTTGCAACCAAGACATTTTTTTTCGGCTCGACCGGGCTTGGCGCTGCATTTGCGATAGCCAAATACCAAGTGCTATACGGCCGCATACATTGGGTCTGGCTAAACGTCGCGATATACCTCATATGCCTGCTGATATCACTTCCCGCCATCGCCTACCGCCCCAACTTCTACCTCTACTCAATGACCCTCCTCGGCCCGCTCACCGGCCTACTGATCCTCAACAGCCACCGCTGCCGCGAACTGCGTCACAAGATGGTAGAGATCCGCCATAAACGCGAAGCCGTCATCGCGACCCTGAAAAAACAGGGTCGCTGGAAATGGTGGTAAACCCCGGCCACAGTCAGGTGTACATCCCGTGGGTAAAACTGAATACCTATCCGTTCAGTCAGTGCCCATGGCCGCGTTTTTTTGCCACACTGCGGCGCGACGCTGCCGTTGTGCGCAGCCCCGCCAGGACGGAACGATGACCAGCATGGATTCGATCATTCGACAGTTTTCTGCCGAAGGCGCAACTCACCTCTATTCCAGCCCACCCACGGTATTGACACCCGCCGACCTCTACCGCGCCAAGGGCGATGGGCATTTCCGAGAGGCGATTGCCGGCAGCAATATCTACCTGATCACCGCCAGGCGTCGGGTGCTGATCAACCCGCATGACCTGTACTTGCTCGGTCGATCGGCGCACGGCAGTTTTATCGTGATGAGCGAACAGGGCGTGCAGTCCATCCCTTTCCGTTATGACATTCCGAGGATCGGGCCTGACGATCAGGATGACATCGAACAGGTGCTGGTCGCGCCCAACGGCACGCACCTGACTATCCTCTCGACCTCACGGCAAATGACCACCGCCGCGCACATCGTCGTGGCAAACGCGACCAGCGCCCTGCAAGCGGAACATCGGGACATGAACGTGCTGTATGTCGGCCAGGGCATCGGCAAGGTTCACGCGCGTACGGCGGTGGACCGGCTGTTGAACCACACCACCTTGCAACGCATCCTTGCAGAAACCTCAACCAACAACCCCGAGCTGGAGGTGTCGATCCTGCTCTACCGGTTCGAGCACGGCCGGACGATGATCAGCAACGGCGGTGACTTCAATGCTGAACCGGTGGCCAGCGAACAGGATGAGGCGGAGCATTTTGAGCGGCTGCGCAATGTGCGCTTGAACCGTGATGAGGTCATCACACTGGCTGAGGCCGCCCTGATCAACCACTTCAAACCGCATTACAACACCCTGCTCAAGTCCACCCACTTCGCCGCCAACAACAAGATAAAACCGCTGAAAAAGCTCCTGACCAAGGGCATCAGCGGGCTGACCGTAGAGATCTGCAGCGCCACGCTCAACGCGCGCCTGGGCACCCACGATGCGCTGCCCATAGCGTTGAGCACCTTTCTTCCGGCTGACGTCCTTGAGGGCTGCAACCTCGACAGTGAGCAGGAAAAGCAGGCGTGGGCCGAAGAACTGCGGGTGATGGCGCACACGCACTACGCCAGCTTCCCACTCACCACGCCACAGGAGCGCGATACCTTCATGCACGGCATGGTTTGGCTCGGCGAATCGGTGCGCGAGCAGATCTGGCCACTGCCCGGCAAGGGTGCCTAGGCGCTTGCCCTAAGTAGCCGGTGGAACATGGCATGCAGGATTTGTAGTGGCGAGCGGGCTTGTTGTGGTAAGCCCGCTCGCCACAACAGCCCCGCGCGCCACAACAAGCCAGCTCACTTCAAATCAAGCAATTCTAGCGGCGATGGCTTCGACTTCCACCAGTGCCCCCGGCAGCGGCAACGCCACCACTTGCAACGCAGTGCGCGCGGGTTTGTTCGGCTGTTCGGGCGTGCCGAAGAACTGCGTGTAACCACGCTGCAACCCGGCAAAGTCGAGCTTGCCGCCGGTCTCTTCGGCGCCGACCAGGAACACCCGCAGCTGCACGATATCGCCCAGGTCCAGGTCTTGCTGTTGAAGGATCTTGCGCAGTTTGTTGAACACCGACACCGTCTGCACTTCGGTGCTGCCGTACGCGGCTGGCGTGCCAGCGGGTGCCTGGGCGTCGGCAAGGTCCGGCAAGGTGCCGCTGACGAAAATCAGGCTGGCGGAGGCTGGCACAGTCACGGTTTGCGAAATCGGAAAATCGCCGACGCTGGTACGTTGAATGCTGTCGCTCATGAGGGTGCTCCTTAAGAGGCGGCCACTGCCGCAAGGTAGGTTTGTTGGGCCACACGGTCAGCCAGTTGCGCGACCACATGGCGCGCCGAATTGGCTGCCGATTCCTGCCAGATGCCCACGCCGCTTTGCACCAGGCCGTCACCGGCGAAGTACACACGGCCATGGGCCTGTTCGAGCAAGGCACTGGCGTCGGCGGGAAAATGTTCGCGTTGCAGCCACGGGCCTTCGCTGTAGGGAATCTGTTCCCAGGACACCGCCAGCGGGTTGCGCAGGTGTTTGGCGTAACCCGGATGCAATAGCTCCACGGCTTCCCTGGAAGTGGCGTACTGCTGCTCGAACGGTTGCGCGCCAAACACGTCGGCGCCCTCCCCGGTTACGTAACCGGCCACCAGCAAACCTTCGCGGGTGTTGAGGTCGTTGCTCGGATACCAGAGCAACCGCGCCGGGTGCTCGATCCAGGACAGGCCGCCGTAGGTGCGGTAATCGGTCTCCCAGAAGCGCGGCGATTGCCACGCCACTTTGGTCGCCTGGTCGCTGCGGGTGCTGAGCAACGCGGCCTTGATCGGGTCGCTGAAATCGGTGTCGAGCTTGGCCAGCAGCGGCAGCGGCAAGGTCGAGACCAGGTAATCGGCGCGCACCACCTGTTCGCGGCCACTGTGTTTATCGTGGTAGGTCACCGCCACGCCGTCTTCCAGCTGACGGATCTGGCGCACCTGGGCGCCGAGTTGCACGTGGTCGCGCACGCGCTGGTAGAAGGCGTCGGTGATACGGTCCATGCCGCCGACCGGTTGGAACATGGTCGCCGAGAACTCCGGAAACTCCGTGTGCAATAGCGCGCCCCAGAGTTCGGGGTGCAGCAGCCGGTCCAGCGCCAGCGGGCTGCGGCTGGCGGGCAATGCGCCGGGGTGCGCGGGCGACTCCAGGTGGCCGGCACGCAGGCTGCCTTCATAGGCCAGCTCTTGCGACAGGTCGCCGTATACCTGCAGAAATGCCAGCAAGCGCGTGCGCTCTTCACTGCTCAACACATCGTCGAGCGCATCACGCTGCACCGCTGTGGCCAGCAGGCTGGACAAGTGCCCGCGTGCATCGTTGATCGCCTGGCCGACGGTGAACGCCGGCTGTTGCAGGTCCGGGCGCACCTGGGCGCCATGGCTGCTGTTGACCAGTACTTCGAGCGGCACGCCCAGTTCGCTGCAATAGTCGAGAATCGTACGGTGCTGGCTGGGAATCCTGGCCGGGCCGGCGTTGAAATACAGGCCCTGATCAAATGCCACGGTTTGCGTGCGGCCGTCCTTGTAGTCCACGCGGTCGCCATTGCGCAGGGTCCAGGTGCGCCCGCCGACCCGGTCCCGGGCTTCCAGCACTCGCACTTCGAACCCGGCGCGAGTCAATTCCAGCGCAGTGACCAGCCCGGCAACCCCCGCGCCCAGCACCAGCACGCGGGTGCCCTGGCCCAGGCCTGGCTTGAGTTTCAGCGGTTGCGGGCGCCGGTGCGATGACGGCCCCAAGCCCAATGCCGCGAGTGCATCCTTGACGGCCGGCTCACCGCCAACTGCGGCGATGCTCGACAGCGCTTCACGTCGTGTCAGTCCCATGTTCGCGACTCCTAGTCCGGCAAGCCCGGTGGGTTGATCAGCGATTTGTCGACGCGCTCAATGTCCAGGCCCCACCGTTGCAACACCTGTTCGTATTGGCCTCCGGCAATCGCGCCTTCCAGCGCAGTGTGGATCGGCTTGACCAGGCCGTTGTCCTTGCGCGTGGTCACGGCGATATCCGCCTTCAACGGCCAGCCACCATTCACCGTGCCGACGAGCTTGATGCCGCCGGTGATGGCCGCCGAATAGGCGTACACCGAGTTAGGCCCGAACAGCGCATCGCTGCGCCCGGACTGCACCGCCAGTTGCGCGGCGGCCTGGTCGTCGAAGTACTGCAGCAGCGCCGGTTTGATGCCGGCCTTTTCATTCGCCTCGTTCCAGGCCAGCAAGACTTTTTCCTGATTGGTGCCGGAGCCGACGATGATCTTCAGCCCGGCGATGTCCGAGGCCTGTTTGATCTCAGTGATCTTGCTGGTGCTCTTCACATAAAACCCGAGCACATCCTGGCGATAGGTAGCAAAGTCGAAGCGTTTTTTGCGCGCCTCGGTGACGGTGACATTGCTGATCACCGCGTCGTATTTGCCCGAGCTGACGCCCAACGGCCAATCTTCCCAGCTGGTCTGCACCACGTTGAGTTGCAAGCCCAAACTATCAGCCACCAACTGCGCGGTGTCGGCCTCGCTGCCGATGGTGGTCTTGTCGTCATTGGCCAGCAGCGCGAGCGGTGGCCCGGCCACGCCGGACACGGCCACGGTGAATTTGCCCGGCTGGGCGAACTTGAAGCCTGGCGGGATCTGCGCGATGGCCGCTTCATTGCGCGGCACATGGATGCGCACGCGGTCGGGGCTGAGGTCGACCTGTTGCACGGCGAAGGCGCTTTGCGCGGTGCTGACGGCAAGCGCCAACAGGGCCACGCGGGCGGTATTGATGAACATGGCAGTCACTCCTTGAACTAAAGCACTTTGCCGAGAAAGGCCACGGTGCGAGGATGTCGGGGTTGGCGGAAAATCTGTTCGGGCGGGCCTTCTTCGATCAGTTGGCCATCGCAGAGAAACACCACATGGTCGGCCACCTCGCGGGCAAAACCGATCTCATGGGTGACGATCACCAGGGTCACACCCAGCTGGGTCAGGCCCTTGATCACGTCGAGCACCTCGCCCACCAGTTCCGGGTCGAGGGCTGAAGTGGGTTCGTCAAACAGCAGCACCTTGGGGTCCAGCGCCAGGGCACGGGCGATGGCGACGCGCTGTTGCTGGCCACCGGAGAGCTGGCGCGGGTAAGCATCGACCTTGTCCGCCAGGCCAACCTTGGCCAGCAACTCGGCGGCCTTGAAGTGGGCTTCGGCCTTGCTCCAGCGTTTGTGGGCCAGCGGCGCCTCGGCGATGTTTTCCCAGGCGGTGAGGTGCGGGAACAGGTTGAAGTTCTGGAACACGAAGCCCACGTCGATGCGGCGTTTAAGAATCTCGCGCTCTTTCAATTCGTAGAGCAGGTCACCCTTGCGGCGGTAGCCGACGTATTCACCGTCGATGGTGATGTGCCCGCTGTCGATTTTCTCCAGGTGGTTGATGGTGCGCAGCAAGGTGGACTTGCCCGAGCCGGACGGCCCGAGAATCACCGTGACCTTGCCGGGGTCGATGGTCAGGTCGATGTCTTTCAATACCTGCTGGTTGCCAAAGCGCTTGCCCACGCCCTGGATCTGGATGCGCCCGGCGCGTGCTTCACTCATGGGTTTTCTCCTTGAGCCAGCGGCGGATGCGTTGCAGGGGCGTCGGCGGCAGCACGCGCGCGGTGCCACGCGCGAAGTGGCGCTCGACGTAGTACTGCGCGCTGGTCAGCACGGTGGTGATGATCAAGTACCAGACGGTGGCCACGATCAGCAGTGGAATCACCGCCTGGGTGCGGTTGTAGATGACCTGCACGGTGTAGAACAGCTCCGGCAAGGCCAGCACGTAGACGATGGAGGTGCCCTTGACCAGGCCAATGATTTCGTTGAACCCCGAGGGCAGAATCGAGCGCAGCGCCTGGGGCAGGACGATGCGGAAAATGCGGCGCGAAGCCGGCAAACCCAAGGCCGCCGCCGCTTCATGCTGGCCGGCATCCACGCCGATCAGGCCGCCGCGAATAATCTCCGCCGCGTAGGCCGCTTGCATCAGGCTCAGGCCCAACACCGCCACGGTGAATTGGCTGAGTACATCCACCGTCGACCACTCGGCGAACACCACACCGGTGAACGGCACGCCGACGACGATGTGGTCGTAGAGGTAGGCAAAGTTGTAGAGGATGATCAGCACCAGCAGCGCCGGCATCGAGCGGAAGAACCAGATATAGCCCCAGGCCAACGCCGCCAGCAGCGGCGAGCCCGACAACCGCGCCAGGGCCAGCGCAGTGCCGAGGATGATGCTGAACACGGTACTCAGCAGTGTCAGCAACAGCGTCTGGCCGAGGCCACGCAACACCGACGGCGAGAAGAACCACTGGCCGAACACGCCCCACTCCCAGCGCGGGTTGGTGGCCAGCGAATGCACGATAGCGAGCAGCACCAGCGCGGCAAAAATCGACCCGGCCCAGCGCCAGGGGTGCCGGGCCGGCACCACGTGCAAGGCTTTGATCGGCGTGGCGACGCGCGCCTGGCGCACCGGGTAGTCGGTGACCTCATCGATCAGGTCATAGGTTTTGGCGACAATGGGCATGGTCTATTCCTCGCGGGTTGCGGCCTTAGAAGGCGTAAGTCAGCCGGGTGTAGTAGTACCCGCCGGTAAAACCGTAGGGCGAATAGGTGCCGTAGCTGGCGAGCATGGTGCTGCTCGGCACGCCTTGTTTCTTGGGGTATTGGTCAAACAGGTTCTTGGCGCCGACGGCGATGTTGAGGTCTTTGGTGAGGTTGTAGCCAAGGTCGAGGTCGGTGATCCATTTGGCGCTGTAGACCCGGTCGAGGCTGCGGTCGGCAGAGACGTTGACCTCTTTGTACGAGCCATAACGGGTCAAGGCCAGGTTGAAGTTGAAGCGGTCGATGCTCCAGTCACCGCCCAGGATCAGCTTGGTCGTGGGCTGCACATCGGTGATCAGGCCACGGGCCTGGCGGTCCATCAGGTCGTAGGAGGTGCCGAGGATGTCGGTGGAGGCCTTGTAGTTGAGGATCTTGGTCTGGTTCCAGTTGAACGCTGCCGTCCACTTCAACGAGCCGTACGGGCCGATGTCCTGGTTGTAGTTGCTGACCAGGTCCACGCCTTTGGTGCGGGTGTCGGCACCGTTGATGAAGTACTGGCCGCCGGAGGTGGAATTGATGCCGTTGTTCTGCAACACCTGGGTGACTTCCGGGCCGAGCAAGGTGCCGGTCAGGGTGATGCGGTCGCGCAGGTTGATCACGTAGGCGTCGGCGGTGAAGTTCAAGCGATCGGTGGGCGTGAGGGTGAAACCGAGGCTGAAGTTGGTCGAGCGCTCGGGTTTCAAATCCTGGGCGCCGAGAGCCTTGGCCGCCGCCGAGCCCACCGGCAGCACGCCGTAGTTGATCGACTGATACACGCCGTCGACTACGCCATAGGTGGTCGAGCGCGCACTGAACAGGCTGTTGGCCAGGGACGGTGCGCGGAAGCCATTGCTGACCGTGGCGCGCACGGCAAATTGCGGGGTGAAATCGTAGCGCGTGGTCAGCTTGCCGCTGCGGGTCGCGCCAACGCCTTCGTTGTAATGCTCATAGCGAAACGCGGTGCCCACGTACCAGTCCGGCAGCGGGTTGAAACCCACATCCACATAGCTGGCGAGGCTGTTGCGCGAGGCACTGCTTTCTTCAGCCGGTGAAATGCCGTTGGTGACCTGCGCCCCGGACGACGCGCAATTGCCCGGCGCCACGCAGTAGCCGCCATTGGCATAGGACGCATAGTCACCGGCCTGCACCTCATAAGTGTCACGCCGATGCTCGAAGCCATAGGACAGGTCCAGCGGCTTTTGCAGGCCGATGTCGAAGCCGCGCTTGAAGTCGAGGTTGGTGGTCAGCTCGGTGGAAATCCAGGTGCCGGAGGTGAAGCTGTTGGGCGTGTACTCGCCCAGCGACGGATTCTGGTTATGGGTGGTGCCCTGCTCCGCTGCGTTGCGCCCGTAGGTGGTGGACAGGTCCCAGTCCCACGCGCCGACGGTGCCTTTGCCGCCGAACGCGGCCTGGAAATCGTCTTCGTCGATGTACCAGGTCGGCGTATACCCGGCCGGGTAGCCATTCGGCCCGGTGGTGATGGTGTTGGTGATGGTCGGCAGGCGGAAATTCTGGCCCTGCTCGGCCTTGCGCCGCGAATAGGTGGTAAAGGAATACAGGCTCAGGCTGTCGTCGATCGGCAGCTCGGCGTTGTAGCCCAGGGTCAGCAGGTTGGTCTTGGGTGTGCCGTAGCCGCCATAGGTTGCACGACCCGCCTGCTCATATGCTTGTGCATAGCTGTAGCCGTTGGCGCTGGCCTTGTTGTCGTCATTCTGGCTGCGCGCGTCCAGGGCCAATTGCACGATACCGCCGTTGCCGATCTCGAAGCCCTTGTTGAGGCTTTGTTGCACGGTCTGCTTCTTGCCGTCGTAACCCTGGCCGACGTTGGTCACCGAGGTGCCGCTGGTGTCGGCCTTGAGGATCACGTTGATCACCCCGGCGATGGCATCGGAACCGTATTGGGCAGCGGCGCCGTCGCGCAGCACTTCCACATGATCGATGGCGCTGATGGGGATCAAGTCGAGGTCGGCGGGCGCGGCGCCGGTGTTGATGCCGTTGATGTTCAAGGTGGCGCTGGTGTGGCGGCGCTTGCCGTTGACCAGCACCAGCACTTCGGCGGCGCTCAGGCCACGCAGGTTCGGGGCGCGGGCAATGCCGCTGGCGTCCCAACCGGTTTTTTCCGGCAGGGTCAGGGAGGGGATGACGGCGCTCAGGGCTTCCATCAGGCCAGGTTTGCCGGTGCTTTGCAGTTGCTTGGCGCTGACCACATCAATCGGCACCGGGCTGCTGGTGACGGTGCGCTGTTCGGCGCCACGGTTGCCGGTGACCACCACGGTGGACAAGGTGCTGTCGTCCTGGGCCTGGGCCGTGCTTGTCAGCAGGGCCAGCGCCAGTGCGGCGGTGGGGTGTAGAACTTGTTTCATGGTCGCTCCAGACGTTCCAAATCGCGAAGTCGGGCAGTCGCGCGGTCGTGCGCGGTGCTCGGTTTTTTCCGGGGTGTTTCGGCGATTGGAAACTAGGTGTGGGGCGAGCGAGGGGTTTGAATGGGCAACATACGTTGAACTCCGTTCCAACGATTCTGCCGCGGGGTCTTTACCCGGTTATGGCGCGCAGAATCTGAATCACGCTGGGTACCATCCGAGGTCAGGGGTAGGCTGTTGCGATCAAACATAACGGAATGGATTTTAAAAATATAATGCTATTTGGGTATAAGCTAATATTCTCTACTTTCATTATTTATTAATATTTTTATTCGTGTTGTTAATGTCTTTTTGAGATTTGGTGGGGGTTGGGGGCGGTGTACATATCCGTTAGTTGGGTGATGGCGGATATGGGTTCCGCCCTTACGGCGGCTCACTTTGGAAAAGCCGGAATGCCGGCCCAGCCCAAAGTAAGCAAAGGGCTCTTGCCCCACCACTCGGTGCCTCGCCTAGGCTCGGCATGTCCTCACTCCGGCCAGCGTGGTTTAACGGGGCGCCTAAGATCAAAATCAAAAGCAGATCAAGATCAAAAGCAGAGCACGGCGGCCTGGCAGCCGACCTGGTCTTGGAGGCTAAACTCAATCAAATTGTAGGAGCTGGCTTGCCTGCGATGGCATCAACTGGTTGTGCCTGATAGACCGGGGTGCCTGCATCGCAGGCAAGCCAGCTCCCACAGAAAAGCAGAGCGCACTGGTCTGGCGGCCGAACTCGGGAAAATTGTGGGCGGCGGCCTGGCAGTCGACCTGGTCTTGGAGACTGAACTCAATCAAATGTGGGAGCTGGCTTGCCTGCGATGGCATCAACTGGTTGTGCCTGATAGACCGGGGTGCCTGCATCGCAGGCAAGCCAGCTCCCACAGAAAAGCAGAGCGCACTGGTCTGGCGGCCGAACTCGGGAAAATTGTGGGCGGCGGCCTGGCAGTCGACCTGGTCTTGGAGACTGAACTCAATCAAATGTGGGAGCTGGCTTGCCTGCGATGGCATCAACTGGTTGTGCCTGATAGACCGGGGTGCCTGCATCGCAGGCAAGCCAGCTCCCACATTTCCTACCCCATTCCTCCACTTCATCTCCCCGGCCGCAGCAACTGCATCTGCTGCCGATAATCATCCGTCACCTGCCGCGCCTGGCTGCTGCTGGTAATCACCCGAGGCGTAATCAACACAATCAACTCCGTGCGGTCCTTGGACTTTCTGGTGCTGCCAAACAACCACCGCAACCCCGGAATCTTGCCCAAATACGGCACCGCGCTGACACTCTCAGCATTGTCCTGCTTGATCAAGCCACCCAACAAAACAGTCTGCCCACTCTGCACCGCCACCTGCGTCGACACCGACCGCGTCGAAATCCGCGGATTCACCGGCGTATCACTCGTGCCACTCTGACTCTCGGCATCACTGACCTGCTGCTGAATATCCATATACACCAACCCCCCCGGATTAATGCGCGGCACCACATCCAGAATCACCCCCGTCTGCACATACTCAACACTGCTCAACGTAGTATCCGAAACCCCGGTATTCACCGTGGTCTGACTGATGGGAATGTTATCCCCCACCTGAATCTGCGCTGGCTGATTATTCATCACCACCAACGACGGCGCCGACAATACCTGAGTCCGCCCATTGGTCTCCAACGCATGCAACGCCACCTGCAAATTGGCGCTGACAAACGAATAAAACAACGAATCCGAAGCCCCCAACCCCGCCCCGCCACCGCCCAACGCGCCCTGGCTGCCGGACGCGTTCGCCACCGTCTTGCTGCCGGAATTCCCCGCCAGGCGCCCCAGGTACCACTGCACCCCAAGGTCCAACTCGCCGGTCAGCTTGACCTCCAGAATGCGCGTCTCTATCTGCACCTGAAGCGGCGGATTATCCAGGCGCTTGATCGCCGCCTCGATCTCTTTCCACTGCGCCGGACGCGTGCGCACCAGCAGTTGGTTACTGCTTTTCTGCGCTGTAATACGTGTCCCGGCCTCAAGGCTATTATCCGGCGCAGGCGCAGCAACGTCCGGTGCTTGCTCAGGTTCATCGGAGGGCGGCGGCGCATCTTGCAACCCGCCGGAATTGCGGTTGGGCGACGACAACGTAGCAGTGCGCAACCCCGGCGCAACCTTCGCCGGCGCGTCATCCTTGATCGCCTCATTGCCATAGATCTGCCGCAGGTACTTGGCCAGGTCCGAGGCCTTCATATTGCGCACGTCGTAGACGTACATTTGCGGCTCATTACCGCCGCCCTCGTCGATGGTGCGGATCCAGTCACCGACTTCGCTGAGGTACTGCGGCTGTGAAGAAATCGCCACAACCGAGTTAGTCCGTTCGATAGGCAAAAACCGCAGCATCCCGGCCAACGGCATGCCGCTGTCGGGGCCGAACATGCCTTGCAGCTCGGGCATCAGCTCGGCCACCGACGCGCGCTGCAGGCCGAATACGCCGACCGACATGCCCTTGAGCCAGTCCACATCAAAGGTGTCGATGGTCTCCTGATAGTTGGCCAATTCCTCCGGGGTGCCGGCCAGGCTGAGGATATTGCGCGCCGGGTCGACCAGCAAAAACGCGTTCTCGCGGGCGAACGGCTTGAGCAGTTTTTGCATCTCGGTGGCTGAGATATAGCGAAGTGGAAACAGCCGCGCCGACAGGCCGCTGGACGGCGCGGCCACGTGCATCTGTGGCACCAGCTTGCCCGCCACTGCCTGGTCGGCCGGCAGGATCACGTAGCGCT
Organism: Pseudomonas sp. MONT-RG-20F-20-E-7-02; assembly: GCF_022662395.1. NCBI lineage: Bacteria > Pseudomonadati > Pseudomonadota > Gammaproteobacteria > Pseudomonadales > Pseudomonadaceae > Pseudomonas > Pseudomonas sp. MONT-RG-20F-20-E-7-02. Next base: position 764,901 of record NZ_JAKNQN010000001.1, on the reverse strand, counting down.
GGCCCTGGCGGATCATCGCGTTGTCGGTCCACGACAACAGGGTTTCCAGAATCGACAACGCTTGCTGCTTGTCCACCGGTTTAGAGGTGGAGAAGCTGACGTTGCCCTTCACGCCCTGGGCGATGCTGTAGTTTTCGTGCAGCAGGTCGCCCATCACGCTGTTGATCACCGCTTCGATGGGCTGGTCGGCGAAGTTGAACACGATGTCGCCGCCCGCCTCTTTCGCGATCGGTGCTGCGGCGGGCTGGCGCACGAACTGCTGGTTGCCACGGATCACCTGGCGTTGCGGCGCCGATGTGGCGGCAGGCTGGGGGTTTTCAGGCGCAGGCGCCTCACTCGGCGGGCGCTGCGAACCGGTGCCCTGCATGGCTTCGTGCAGCAGATCGTCGTCCGGGTCGAGGCGATCGGGGAAGACGCCACAGCCGCCCAGTGCGAGGGCGGTGGCCAGGCAAAACGTTGAGGTGCGCATATCGATCAAGGGAGGGGCTCGCGGGGAAGAGTAATCGGGGGCCGGGTGGACCGCGGCGGCAGGCGCTTGGCGTAGAGGCTCAAGGTCTGCGTGCGGCCGTCCAGGGCGAAACGGGCGTATTGCGGCGTGAGGTGTTCCAGGCGCCAGCCGTTGGGCAGCGTCTGGCCGAGGCGCACGGTCAAGGGGCGACCATCGGCCTGCTTGAGCATGGCCATTTGCAGGTTGCCGGTGATCATGATGCCGCTCAGGGTGAGGTTGGCCAGGCCCGTGACCCGGGCTTTGCCGACCACGCTATCGGGGCTGCGATCCGGGCTGAACAGCGGCGCCTGCCAGGTGGCGGCGAGGCTTTCCAACGTCACGTTCGGCGCTGCGTGTACGCTGGCCGACGGCTGCGCGCGAGTGGCCGGTGCGGGCAGCCACTGCGGTTCGTCGCCGAGGCTGCTGAGGATGACCGCCATCAACACACCGAGTAACCCGGCGAGGCTCAGCAAGCCCCATTCCAAGGGGCGCAATGCACTGATCATCGCGCCACCTGCGGTTGCAGATAGCCGCGCACCAGCAGGTGCACCTGGAGTTTTCCCGCACCGCCCGTGGCCGGTGCCTGCTGGCCACGGCGGATACGTAGCTCATCCACAAACAGAAACGGCGGCTGGTATTCCAGCTCATGCAGCACCGCCTCCAAAGGTTCGATGGCGCAGTCGAGCGTGAGGCTGACCTTGACCTGGCGATACGGTTCGCCCTCGTCCTGTTCCGGGGTGATCGGCTTGCGCTGGGTCAGGCTGCAGCCACCGCCCAAGTTAGCGTGGCTGTTAATCAGGTCGGCGAGGCGCTGCATCAGGTCGGCGGCCACGACGTCAGGGTCATCGCCGGGCAACAGGCTGGTGCTGCTGGCAGGGTCTTGTTGCGCCAGCAGCAGTTGCTGGCGCAGCGCATCGCCCTGGCGCACCACGCCGGCGTAGCGTTGCTGCTGCTCGCGCAAGTGCTCGGCCTGCTCGCCCATGTCACGCAAAGGGCCGGCGAACCAGCTGTCGATCAACAGCCAGTAAGCCGCGCCGACGACCACGGCCAGCAACAGCAAGGCCGCCCCGCGACGTTCACGGGGTGTGAGGGGTCGGCGCATCGGCGGCCTCCTGGCGTAGATGGGCACGCAGGGCAAACTGGTCCTTGCCGGTGCGCGCATCGGGTTGAATCACCCCTTCGAACTGGGCGTTTTCCAGGCTGTGGCAGCCCTTGATGCGAGTGATCAGCGCACTGGCCTTGGCGCTTTGCCCGGCGAAAGAAATCTCGCCGTCCTTGACGTCCAACTGGTCCAGCCAGGTGTCGGCGGGCAGGCAAGTAGTGAGGTCGTTGAGCAATGCGGCCAGGGGCGGTTGCGCGAGTTTGCGCCGGGTTAAATACTGCGCTGCGCCACGGGTGTTGAGCAGTTGCTGGCGCAACGCGTGCACCTCGGCGACCTGGGCTTTTTGCTGCTGCACGCTGGCGTGCATGGCGTCGAGCACGCGCTGGCGGTCGTTGAGCCACAGCAACATCGCCGCAATCAGCAAGGCGCCGCACAGCCACGGCAGGCTGCGTTGCAGGCCTTTGCCGGTCGGGCGTTGGCGCGGGCGCAGGGGCGCGGGGAGCAAGTCGATGCCCAGGTGGTTCACATCCACGCGATGGGGATGCACGCCGAGGGTGGCGCAGTCGATGAGGATCTGGTCCAGCTGTTCGCGCAGGATCGCCACCAGTGTGACCTGCACATGCGTGGCCGTGCGTTGCTCCTGGCGCGCGACGAAGTACAGCTGGTCCGCCTCGAAAGGCGTGTAGCGATCCAGCTCGTAACCGACCACGGCGGTCAGGTTGCGTGCAGCGGCCAGCGGCAATTGCACGGTTTGCAGCAGCACGGCATCCGGCGCGAGCATCAGCACCTGGCACGTGCTGCCGGGTGCGACGGGCGCTGTCAAAGGCCAGTGATAGACCTGCTCAGGCGGCTCGTGCAGCGCCAGCCAAGTCGGCACACAGGCGCGCAATTCCGCAAGCCACAGGCGCCAGCCTTGTTGCAGCAGGCTGCCGCGCCAGTGCCGGGCGATGGGTTCGAGTCGATTCATTCTTGCCAACGCAGCACCCGGTAGGGTTGCGCGCCGTCCTCCGTGGGGCTCAGTAAAACGGTAATTTGCAGGCGGGCGTGATAGCCGCCGGGGCGTTGTGCGCGGCTGTCGACCACCAGCACAACGCCTGGGTCGGCGCCTTCGGCGTTCTGGCGCGGCAGGTTCAGCGCCTTGTGCATCAGCGGGCTGGCGAAGGCCGGATCAGGCCGATCGAGGTCACTCCACAAGGTGATTTCCGGCAGCAATTGGCTGTACAGCGCTTGCGTCATGCCGGGCAATTGGCGCACTTCTTCCAGCACCCGAAACGGCGGCAGGCCCTGCTTGCGGCGAGCCTCAAGCGCTTTGACCAATTGGTCGGCCTGGCCTTGGGTGGCGCCACAGGCCAGGGCCAGGCGCATGAAGTCATCCGCCTCGGCGTTGATCAGGTACAGCTTGCCGCGCTCGCTGCGCAGGCTGACGTGCAATTGCGCGTCATCGAAGGTCAGCGGTATGTCACGGCCGTCGGCGATCCAGTGCCGATCGGCCATGGCCAGGGCAATGCCGGCTTCGGCGGCCAGCACGGTCTGGGTGTGCTGGCGCAGCCACAGCGCCTGGCGGCTTTCCAGCTGTACCCAACCGGCCAGGCCGCCAAGCAACACGCTGAGCAAAGCCAGCGCCCACAGCACCAGCAACAGGGCCGCGCCGCGTTGGCGCTTCATTCTTCTTGCGCTCCGCTGGCAAGGTTCAGGCGCAGGGCGATCACCTGGGTGACCCAAGGCACCGGGCCGTCGAGGGCGGCAGCGATGCGCACCGCTGACGGCAGTCGCCGGGGCCACGGCCATTCACCCATCCAGCCTGTGGCTTGGCCGAGGGGCGAGACGCCGCGATAACTGAAGTGTAAATCCCTGACGTTTTTCAGCAGTACTTGCGGCTCACTGCGGGCGACATTGGTGTGGGATTCCAACTGCGAAAACGCCACCTGCAACGCCTGCTCGTGGCGTTGCAGGGTGAACCGCTGAATCCCGCCACCGAGCACACCCGGCAAGGTCGCCACGAACTGCAAGCGCTCGGGTGTGCCGACAAAAAAACCCTCGGTTTGGCTGTCGTCCTCAGTGACATCCAACGGCAGCGCTTCGCTGATCGCCGTACGCAAAAACTGCTGCGCGGCGCGCATTTCATCCAGGCTCGCGGTGAAGCGCTGGGCCTTGGCCACCGCGCGATTGGCGCCCAGCAATGCGCCGCCCACCAGCACCAGCAACATCGACAGCAGGCTCAACACCACAAGGATTTCCAGCAAGGTGAAGCCCTGCTCGCGGCGCTTCACAGCCGGGCCTTCAAGGTACTGAAATGGGCCTGGTGCGGCCCTTCGCTGACGGTCAGGTCAAGCCGAAACACCTGAGCCTGTTGCCGAGTGCTGGTCAGTTGCCAGTGGATGCCGTCCAGATTGCCTTGGCTGACACCCTCGGCCAGCGGCCCCGCCGCTTCCTGATCCAGCACGGTCAGCGCCGCATGGGTGAGGCGGTCGCTATAGGCCACTTGCGACAGTGAGCGTGCGCTTTGGCCGAAAGCCACCAGCAACACCGTGCTGCACACCGCCATCAAGGTCAGCGCGGCGAGCATTTCGAGCAAGGTAAACCCCGCCTGGCGCTTCATGGCAACGCCTTGGACTGCACGCTGCCGGTCAGCCAGCCGACGTCAATGCGCCAACGCCGCGCGCCATTGGCCAACAGCAGGTTGCCGCCGGTGGAGCTGCCGTCGGGGTAGAACTCGATGGCGGAGCCGGACTGCTCGGCGGTGTGCAACGTGACGTGCAGCTCGGGCGGCCAGCTTTGCTGCGTGCGGCCCGGTGCCTGGAACGTCATCTTGTTGAGATCAAATTCAGTTCGCGCCGCCGCGCCATTGATCACCGCCCCGGCCCGTGTGGTGCGCAGCGCGTCGACCAGTTGCCCGACCGCGCGACGCTCTTTGGCCACCTGCAAGCCTTGGCGCACGCCCAGGCCGAGTAACCCGGCGGCGACGCCGATCAACAGGATGACCACCAGCATTTCCAGCAAGGTGAAGCCGCGCTGGCTCATGCGCCGGTTATTCCCAATTGCCCAAGTCGGCGCTGTAGCCATCGCCGCCCGGTTGGCCGTCCTGGCCGTAGAAAATCAAGTCAAAGGCGCCGTGTTCTCCTGGGTAGCGGTAGCCGAACACGTGGCCGAACGGGTCTTTGAGGTCCGAGGGTTTGGCATACGGGCCGGCCCAGCTGGACGCGTTGGCGGGCTTGTCCACCAGTTGCTGCAGGCTGTTGGGCGGCGCGCCGACGTCGAGCGCATAGCTGTCGATTTTCATGCTCAGGCCGGCCAGCTGCGCCTTGCCTGCGCCGTATTTGCCCTTGTCCACATTGCCGCCGACCTGGCGCACCACGATGGTTGCGACAATGCCCAGCAGCACGATCACGGCGAGCATTTCCAGCAAGGTGAAACCGCGTTGGCGGCGTGCTGATCGGGAATTAAAGCGTCTCATCTGTGTGGCTCCTTGAAATTTCATATATTGCTGGTCAGGCTCATCAGCGGCAGCATGATCGCCAGCATGATCACCGCCACCAGCACGGCCATGACCACAGTCAGGGACGGCACCAGCGCGGCGAGCAGGCGCTCGATGCCGCGCTTGGCTTCGACGTCGAACACGTCGGCGACCTTGAGCAGCATGCTGTCGAGTTCACCGGCCTGTTCGCCGACTTCAATCATTTGCAGGGCCAAATCCGGCAGCAGCGGTTGCGCGCCAAACGCGCTGGCGAGGGTGCCGCCGCCTTTGACTGCCTCCGCCGCGTCCGCCACTTGGGCTTGCAGCGCGCGGTTGGTGCAGACCTGGCGGGCGATGACCAGCGCTGGCAGGAGTGCCACGCCGTTGCTGAGCAAGGTGCCGAGGGTGCGCGTCAGGCGCGCCGCTTCAACGCGCTGCAGCAGCGGGCCGATCACGCGAATGCCGAGCAGGCGGCGGTCATATCGCTGCCGACGCAGCGGGTTGCGCAGGCGCACCGCCGCCATCCAGCTGGCTGCGATCAGTACGGCCAACACCACCAGCCCATAGGCACCGAGGAACTGGCCCAGTGCGAGAATCACTTCGGTGATCAGCGGGATCGGCACACCCAAGTCCTGGAAAATCGGCACGAATTGCGGCACCACGTACGCGAGCAACAGCGCCAACGAGCCGAGTACGCCAACCACCAGAAACGCCGGGTAGATCAGTGCATTGATCACTTCACCGCGCAGTAATTGGCTGCGCTCCAGGTAGTCGCTGAGTTGGCGCAACGTGCTTTCCAGCGCGCCACCGGCCTCTCCGGCGCGCACCATGCTCAGGTACAGCGGCGAGAAACTGTCGCCCTCCTCTTCCAGCGCGGCGGATAACGGCTTGCCTGCCTTGACGTGGTCGCGGATGCGCTCGATCAGCGCCCGCACCTGTGGCTGGCCGGGCTGCTTGAGCAGCAGGCCCAGCGCGCGCTCCAGCGGCTGGCCGGCGCCCAGCAAGGTGGCCAACTGCTGGGTAAAACTCACCAGCGCCGCGCCCTTCAACTGCCCGCGCGCGTTGCGCAGCAAAGGGCTGGCCGCCGTATCTATGTGCAACAGCAGCCAGCCGCGTTGCTGCAGCGCGGCAATGGCGGCGGCCTGGTCCTGGGCTTGCAGTGTGCCGTTGTGGGCCACGCCCTGGCTGTCCAGTGCGCGATACTTGAACAGGCTCACGCGCCGTCTCCACGGGTGACGCGCAGCACTTCTTCCAATGAGGTGACGCCCGCCAGCGCCTGGCGCAAACCCTCTTCATGCAGGGTGCGCAAACCGGCGCGGCGCGCGGCCTGCTCCAACGTGGCAGCGTCGGCGTGGCGCATCAGCAGGCTGCGCAGTTCGTCGTTCATCACCAGTAGTTCGGTGATTGCACTGCGGCCGTGGTAACTGCCGGTGTAGAGCAGGATCGGGCGCTGGTCGGTCAAGCGATCCAGGCCATGTTCCTCGATCAACTCCGCTGGCGCTGCAAACGCCACGCGCGTCGCCGGGTCCAGGCGTCGTACCAGGCGCTGGGCGAGAATGCCGCTGACCGTCGAGGCGATCAGGTAGCTTTCCACGCCCATGTCCAGCAGCCGCGTGATACTGGCGGCGGCGCTGTTGGTGTGCAGGGTGGAGAGCACGAGGTGGCCGGTGAGTGAGGACTGGATGGCGATGCGGCAGGTTTCCAGGTCGCGGATTTCGCCGACCATGATCACGTCCGGGTCCTGGCGCACGATGGAGCGCAGCGCGCCGGCGAAGTCCAGGCCGATGGCCGGTTTGACCTGGATCTGGTTGATGCCTTCGAGCTGGTATTCCACCGGGTCTTCAACGGTGATGATCTTGCGCTCGGCGGTGTTGAGCCGCGACAACGCGGTGTAGAGCGTGGTGGTTTTGCCCGAGCCGGTGGGCCCGGTGACCAGCAGGATGCCGTGCGGGCGTTCGAGCAGGTCGAGGAACGCGGCCAGGCGCTGGCCGTCGAAGCCCAGGCTCGGGAAGTCGAACTGCACGGTTTGCCGGTCGAGCAGGCGCATGACCACCGACTCGCCAAAGCTGGTCGGTACGGTGGACACGCGCAAATCCAGTTCCTTGCCCTGGATGCGCAGCATGATCCGCCCATCCTGGGGCAGGCGTCGCTCGGCGATGTCCAGGCGCGCCATGATCTTCACCCGCGAGATGACCGCCGCCGACGAACTGGCCGGTGGCGCTTCGGCGTCGTGCAGCACGCCGTCGACGCGGTAGCGCACCTTGAGCTGGTTTTCGAAGGGTTCGATATGGATGTCCGACGCACGCTGTTCCACCGCGCGCTGCAGGATCAGGTTGACCAGGCGAATCACCGGCGCCTCGGAAGCCATGTCCTTGAGGTGTTCGATATCTTCCAGCGCGCCGCCCTGTTCATCGAGGTTTTCGATCAGGGTGCCCATGGCGGAGCGGCCCTGGCCGTAATAGCGCTCGATCAGCGTGTCGACTTCCGTGCGCGGGCCGATGGCCAGCCACACCGGCACCTGGCAGGCGTAGGCCAGGGCCTGGAAGGGATAAAGCTGCGCGGGGTTGGCCGCCAATACGCGCAGGCCACCTTGGCCCCAGCCCATCGGCACCACTTGGTAGTGCCGCATAAAGCGCTCGGTGAGTGCGGGCAACGGGTCGAGCAACGGCGGCGCCGCATCGGCCAGCAGCAGCGGCGCGCCGAGCAGCTCAGCCCAGGCGCGGGCCAATTCGATTTCCGAGACCAGACCCAGGCGCGTGAGCAGGCCAAGCAGGTCGCTGCCGTCGGTGGTCAAGCGCCGGGCGCGCTCCAGGTCGACCGGTTTGAGCCCGGCGTGCCGCATCAGCCACGCGCACACGGAGTCGGTGTGCGGGATCTGCAGATGGCAGGCATCGATGGGCGTGGACGACATAAGGTGAGGTGTCTAGTTGCGAGTAAGTATGGCCATTTGGAACTACTGAACACGGGGATAACAGTGCCATTAGTTCGCCACGCCGCAGTCGGAGTTAACTGGGTTAATCGACTGGAAGTTGTAAATCTAGTTCCTGAAAATGGGAAACAAACTGAAATGAATAGCGACGAGCTGTCCCGGAATTCCGGTACAGCCCTTGATTTAAAGCCTTCTCCGCAAGCAGGTCAGATTTGACTAGTCGCAATTAGCCACTTCGCTAGTTATTCAAGTGCTCTCACGCTTAATCAGACGGCAGTCCAAAAGATTCAGGCGTACAACTTCATCTTCAACCGGCAACACACCCAAACTTTCAAGTACGCGCGTGGCGGCTAATACACCTATTTCCAGGGCGGGCGGTTTTATCGTGCTGAGACTCGGCAAGAGCATTTCAGCAAACAGGTAATCACCAAACCCGAGCACGGCGCAGTCTTGCGGAATCTTCAGCCCGGCGCGCTGCCCCGCCAGCAAACCACCGGCCGATGCGCGTGCGGCGTTCGAGCAAGCAGTGTGGATGCCTGGGCGAACGGCGCGTTTATTCACGACCTGCTGGATGAACTCAGCGCCGCTGAAGCCCTAACCCGCAGCCAGCGTGAAGAGAGCTTGAGGGTGCTGACAAGATATATGGATAACCGCCCGCCTTCGCCGATCCTGCCGATTGAGGTCAAGAAGGCCGTGTGGAGTGTTGAAACCCACTGAGATCAAAAGTGTGGGAGCGGGCTTGCTCGCGAAAGCGGTGTGTCAGTCACAGGATGCATTAACTGACACGCCCTCTCCGCGAGCAAGCCCGCTCCCACATTTTGAATGGCGTCAGACGTGAGGTCGGGTGCTTTTCTCGACCAGGCACATGGGTGTGCCGGCTACCGGTTCCTGCATGATCTGCACTTGCACATCAAACACCTGGCGCATCAGTTCGGCGCTGATCACTTGGGCAGGCGCGCCGTCGGCGACCAACTTGCCGGCGTGCATCACCGCCAGGTGGTCGGCGTAGCGGCAGGCCTGGTTGATGTCGTGCAGCACGGTGATCACGGTCTTGCCTTCGGCGGCAAGCTCGCCCATCAGGTCGAGCAGTTCGACCTGGTGACTGATGTCGAGGTAGGTGGTGGGTTCGTCGAGCAGTACCACCGGCGCGTTTTGCGCCAGCACCATGGCCAGCCAGGCGCGTTGGCGCTGGCCACCGGACAAGTCCGCCAAGGCGCGGTCGGCCAGGGCGTCCAGTTCCAGGCGCTGCATGGCTTGGGTTACGTGGGCCTGGTCGTTGCCGCTCAGGCGCCCCCACAGCGAGTTATGCGGGCTGCGGCCATAGGCGACCAATTGGCGCACGCTGACGCCTTCCGGCACCGGCAGCACCTGGGGCAGAAACGCGATCTGCCGCGCCAGTTCGCGTGCGGACAGGCTGGCGTAGGCCTGGCCGTCCAGGGTCAATGCGCCCTGGTTGGGCTTGAGGATGCGCGCGAAGGCCTTGAGCAAGGTGGACTTGCCGCAACCGTTCGGCCCGATCAACGCAGTGACCTTGCCTGCGGGCGGCGCAAACGACAACCCCTGCACGATGCGCGTGGCGCCGTAGCCGATGTCGAGTTGATGTGCGTTTAGAATGCTCATGTCATCAGCCCTTGAACCGTGCCAGCAACCAAAGAAAATACGGCGCGCCAATCACCGCCGTCAGAACCCCTGCAGGTATTTCGCTGGGCGCGATCAATGTGCGCCCGAGGGTATCGGCCAGCACCAGCAACAGCGCGCCGATCAGCATCGCCGCCGGCAGCAGGTACTGGTGATGCCCGCCGACCAGCCGCCGCGCCATGTGCGGCGCCACCAGGCCGATAAAGCCAATCGGCCCGATCACCCCGACGCCCAGGCTGGTCAGCACCACCGCGCAGGCCATCGCCAACCAGCGCGTGCGGCTCAACGCGGTGCCCAGGCTGTGGGCGGCTTCGTCGCCGAGGGCGATCAGGTTCAGCGGTTTGGCCAGGCACAGGCCCAGCGGGATCAGCAGCAGAAACGGCAGCACCAGCGCGACATGGTGCCAGTTACGGCTCCACAAACTGCCGGTCAGGGCGAGCAAGGCGGTGTTGATGTCCAGCGGATGGGACAGGATCAGAAACTCGGTGACGCTGGACAAGGTCACCGCAATCGCCACGCCCGACAGCGCAAACCGCACCCCGGAAAAGCTCACGCCGGTGTTGTACAGCGCCAGCAGCAAGGCGCCACCGGCACCGCCCAGGCACGCCACCAGTGGCAGCCAGGCAATCGGCAGGTGCGGCCAACCGATGATCGCCACCGTCAGCGCCAACCCTGCGCCTTGGGTAACGCCGAGAATTTCCGGCGAGGCCAAAGGGTTGCGAATCACACCCTGGACAATCGCCCCGGCTAGGCCGAACGCGCAGCCGGCGAGGATCGCAATGAGGCTGCGTGGCAGGCGGTGGTTCCAGACTTCGAAGTCGAGGGCGTTGTGGGCCAGCAGGCGCTCCAGCACCGTATCCGGCGTGAGCCACAGCGTGCCGGCGCTGAGGCTGACGAAGGTTGCAACCAGCAACAAACCGAGCAGCAGCCATAGGCGTAATCGTGGCTGAGTCATAACGCGCGCCTGGCGAGAAAGAGAAAGAACGGTGCGCCGATCAGTGCGGTAACCACACCCGCCGGGGTTTCCACCGGAAAGGCCACGGCGCGGCTGAGCAAGTCGGCGCCCAGCACGATCACCGCGCCCAACGCCGCGCTCAGCGGGATCAGCCAGCGGTAGTCATTGCCAAGAAACTGCCGAAGGATATTCGGTGCGATCAGCCCGACAAACCCGATGGGGCCGACCGCGCAGACACTCGCGCCCACCAGCAGCAGGCTGGCGATAAACACCTGCAGGCGCAGGCTGGCAATGCCCACGCCCAACGAGCGGGCGGCGTCTTCGCCGAGGTTGATCAGGTTCAGGCGCGGCGCGCACCACAGCGCCCACAGGCCGCCGATCAAGGTGCACGGCCAGAGCAATTGCACCTGGGCTGCGCCGACATTGGCCAGGGAACCGGCCAGCCAGTTCAGCACGCTTTGGGCCTGGGCCTCGACCAGAATCACCGTGAGCCGGGTCAATGCTGCGCACAAGGCGGCAACGGCCACGCCGGCCAATATCAGCCGCCCCTGGGCGGTGGTCGGCGACCACGCGCCGCCGAGGCTGAACACGGTGACCCAGGCCAATGCGCCGCCCAAGCAGGTCATCAGCAATGCACCACCGGCAAACGGTGGCGCGACCAAGCCGGTCGAGAACAAGGCCAAACCCAACGCCGCGCCCGCCGTCACGCCAAACAGCGACGGCGATGCCAGGCGGTTACGGGTAATGCCCTGCATCAACGCCCCGGCCAAGCCCAGGCAGGCACCGACCAACGCCGCGCACACCGCACGCGGCACCCGCAACTGGGCGACGATATAGGCCATGTTGCCGCCTACGCTGCCCTGGTGGACCAAGCCATTCCAGGCATCGGTTGCCGTGATAGTGAACGGTGACCAACTGTACAACGAGAGCCAGAACAACACCGCGCCCAGCAGCACAATACTCGCCGCCGCAAGACTGCGCCCCATGCTTATTGGCTCAGTACGGCTTTGCCGCCCTTGAGAATGGCCAGGGCATCTTCAGCGATTTGCTCCGAGGCCAATACGCCACGGTTGCGTGCCCAGCTGTCGCCGTCGACTTCAGCCACGTGGTGGTTGCGCACCGCACCGAGCACCTGCCACAGCGGCTGCTTGCTCCAGGTGTCGACGATGCTCGGGCGACGGTAATGCCCCACCAGCAACCAGCCCGGGTCCAGCGCGAGCAGTTGTTCCAGGCTGACGAATTCGGTGGGCGCGGCCTTGGCACGTACCGACGGCACTTTCAAGCCGATGGCTTCGAGCACGCTGCCTGCGTAGGAGTCAGGGCCGTGTACGGAAAAACTGTCTTCGCGCGCGACGCCGAACAACACGCTGGCGCCCGTCGGTATCTGTTTGGCAATCGCCTGCAAGTGTTCGCGGTTCTGCGCGATACGTGCCTCCATCTGCGGGCTTTTGCCCAGGGCCTTGCCGATCAGCTCGGCGGATTTGAGGCTGCCCTGGTAATCCTCGCCGCGTGACGGCAACAGCAAGGTGGGCGCGATGCTCGACAGGTCGCCGTACAAGGCCTGGTGGCGATTGAGGTCGGCGACGATCAGGTCCGGCTTGAGCCGGGCGATTTCCTCGATGCTCGGTTGTGAGCGCAGGCCCACGGATTTCCACTCGCCGATGGCTTGGCGCACACGTGGCAGTACACGGTTGGCATCGCCGTCGTCGGCGGCGCCGACCGGGGTTACGTCCACGGCGGCAAGGCTGTCGAGAAAGGAGAACTCCAGCACGACCACGCGCTTGGGCGCATCCGGCAAGTGCACCGCATGCTGGCCGTCATTCAGGTCGATAGGCGCAGCGCTTAATACGCTTGAAGAAAATGCCAGGAGGCAGGCGGCAAGGGTCGGGATGGAGCGCAGCATTCGCATGACAAGGACCTCGGCGTTGGAACACCCCGGCTAGACAGGCTGGGGAAAACGGCGGGTACTATTCCATATCGGGGCGATGCAATCAAAAAACATTCTTATTAACGCTGTGTTCATTTACAGCGGTTGCTGTGGCAAGTAGCTTTCTTGTGGCGAGCGGGCTTGCCCCGCGTTGGGCTGCGCAGCAGCCCTGATACAGTCACCGCGTTTTTTCAGTCAGAAGTCATTGGCAGGTTTTGGGGGCGCTTCGCACCCCAACGCGGGGCAAGCCCGCTCGCCACAACAAGCTCGCTCGCCCTCAGATCGCGCAGCTAAAAGTCGACGGTGGCTGAGAGCAAGTAGGTGCGCGGTGTTGACAGGGTCAACCCCGGTTCGCTGTCATCCGAGGCCCCAGCCGAGCTCCAGTAGCGTTTATCGGCGACGTTCTCGACATTGGCGCGCAGGGTGATGTGCTTGTCGTCGACCTTGAAGGCGTAGCGTGCGCCGACGTCGATACGGTTCCAAGGGTCGATTTGCTTGACGTTGGACTGATCCAGGTATTGCGAGCTGGAGTAGATACCGCGGCTGGTCAGGGTCAAGCCTTCGAGGGTCGGCACGTCCCACTCGGCGCCCAAGTTGACGTTGTACTTGGGCGTGGCCGGTGCGCGGTTGCCGTCGTAAGTACCGTTGGTGGTATGGGTCAGTTCGCTGTCGATGTACATCACGCCGCCGAGCAGGCGGAAGCCCTTGAGCGGTTCGCCGAACACACTCAGCTCCACCCCGTCGTTCTGGCGTTTGCCATTGGGCCCGAACACCCGCGTGGTGGCGTTGGTTTCATAGGCTGGCTGCTTGATACGGAACACGGCGGCGGTGACGGCAAAGGCCCCAGCGTCATATTTGGCGCCCACTTCGACCTGACGGCTGATAAACGGCGGGAAGATTTCATCTTCGTTGATCGACGTGGAAGGCGCGATTTTGCCCTGGCTCAAGCCTTCCATGTAGTTGGCGTACAGCGACAACGTGTCGGTGGCTTTGAAGAGGATGCCGCCCGATGGCGAGATTTTCTCTTCATCGTAGGCGGTGTCGCCTTTGACGTTGTCGGTCCAGTCATCCACCTTGACTCGCTGCCAGCGCGCGCCGAGGGTCAGCAGCAGGCGGTCGTCGAAGAAGCCCAGGGTGTCGGACAGTGCCACGCCGCTGAACCTATTCTCTGTATAGACCTTGGAGTCAAAGCGCGTCGGCCGCGACGGCGTCGGCGTTTGCACCGGGTTGTAGAGGTTACTCGGCGCCGCCGCATAGCGCGCGCCGCCATTTTCAAAGTCCATATAGAAGTAGCTGGCCGCCAGGTTGAGTTCATGGCTGACGGGCCCGGTGTGGAACCAGCTGCGCACGCCGGCCGTGGCGGTGCGCACGTTTTCGTCGCGGGTGAAATCACGCGGCTGTACGCTGAAGTCCCCGGCGTTGTTGGTGACCGACACCGCGTGGCGCAGGAAATCGTGATTGCTTTTACGCGCGCCGACTCCGCCGTAGAGCATCACGCTGTCACTGAGGTCGAACTCGCCGTTTACGGTGCCGAACGTATCGTTGGTGCTAGCTTTGCTCCAGGATTGCGCGTAGTTGCGGCGCACATCGTTGGCACTCGGCACCCTGGCATTCGGGCCGACTTGGACGCGCTCCTGCGGGGCGTCGGTGTCACGTTCGGTGCGGCCGATGTCGGTGGAAAGGCGCAGGCGCTCGCCACGAAAATCCAGGCCCAGCACGGCCATCTCGCGGTCGACGCTCTGGTGGTCCCACTCGGTGTCGCCGGACTGCTTCACACCGTTGAAACGGATGCCGAATTTGTTGTCCTCACCAAAACGCCGGCCCACATCCACCGCCCCACCCGCCTGGCTGCCGGAGGCCCAGGTGCCGGTGAACGAGTTGATGTCTTTGTCGGTGGCGCGCTTGGGCACCACGTTGATGCCGCCACCGACGCTGCCGCGCGGAGAGATGCCATTGATCAACTGGCTCGGGCCTTTGAGGATGTCGACGCGCTCGGCCATTTCCATGTCGATGGTGTATGTCGGCAACACGCCGTACAGGCCGTTGTAGGCCACATCACTGTTGAACAGGCTGAAGCCGCGAATGGTGAACTGCTCATAACGCCCACCGGCCGGGTTGGTGGCGCGCACGGACGGGTCGCTGGCGATCAGGTCGCCAAGGGTGCGCGCCTGCTGGTTCTTCACCGCTTCCTCGGTGTAGGTGGTCATGCTGAACGGCGTTTCCATGAAGTCCCGCGAGCCGAGCAGCCCTTGCGAACCCCGGCGCGCCACCTGGCCTCCGGCGTAGGTATCGCCGCCTTCGAGCGCGTTGGTGGCGACGATAGACGTCGGCGCCAATTGCAGGCTGCTGCCTTCCGGCACCGGCACCAGCATGTAGGCCTGATCACCCATCGGCTGCAGTTGCAGGCCGGAGCCTTGCAGCAAACGGGCAAAGCCCTCCTCCACCCCGTATTCACCGGCCAGGCCATTGCTGTTGCGACCGCTGACCAGCGCCGGGTCGATCGATAAGTTGACACCGCAAAGCCCGGCAAACCGAGTCAACGCCGCGCTCAGGCTACCGGCCGGCACTTGATAGCTGCGACGGTCTGCACTGTCTTCGGCATAGCTGACGGGGATGAATAAGGGACTGGCGCTGAGGCTCAGCATCAGGCTCAGGTTCAGCAACGGGCGCAGGCGCAAGGGTGAGGCGGCGGGCATGGGCGGAGGCTCTCGATTTAATTCACTTGCCTGGAATGACAGGCGAGGTGAAAAAAAGGGACAGTCTTCGGCAGTTTTTCAAGCAAAGGCGCACTACTGAGCAACGACCATTAATGTTTTTCGAGCCGTGAGGTTTTGCGCAGGCATAGAGTAGGAGGCGGATTCACATCCGCCGTCCTCTCACACCACCGTACGTACGGTTCCGTATACGGCGGTTCAGGTTATGCGATCAAGCCGGTTTATCGTATCCAGTATTGAGGCCAGCCCGAGTCGATCCCACAGTTTCTTCGGTAGCGCCTGATTCATATGTGGCGCTCCCGAGTTCCACCATGGGCCTCGACCGTTAAAGGCAGATTTACAGGCGCGATCTTCAGTGAGCCCCAAGCGTATTAGGTTACGCGCCCTCGTAGAGGGCCGTTTCCATTGGCGCCACAAGACGCACCGAAGTTTGTGCCGCACCCAACCGTCTAACTTTTCGAGGGTCCTTTTGCCCTGACTCAGCTTGAAGTAGCCCGCCCAACCGCGCAGAACAGGGTTTATTCGCTCGATAGTGCTGACCATCTTGCAACCCCGCGCTCCGCGCAGAAGAACTCTGAGTCGATCACGCAAGCGGCCCAGGCTCATCGTTGCCACTCTTAGCCTCGGCTGTTGATGCCAGCTCATCCCGTAACCCAGGTAATCGCAAACCCATGGCCGTGCCACGTGGCTCTTTTCCCGGTTCAGCGTCAGTTTCAGACGCTGATTCAGGAAACGCTCAACTCCGGCCAGCACTCGTTCGCCTGCACGGCGACTACGTACATAAATGTTCGCATCGTCGGCATAACGAACGAAGCGATGGCCCCGCCGCTCCAACTCCCGGTCGAGTTCGTTGAGCAGGATGTTCGACAGCAACGGCGAGAGCGGGCCGCCTTGCGGCGTCCCTTCCTGCCGTCGGCTGGCGATACCGCCCGACATAGCTCCCGCCTCAAGGTAGCGGCGGATCAGTCTGAGTACGCGTTTGTCTTCGACATGACGCTCAACTTTGGCCATCAACACGTCGTGATTCACTCGATCAAAGAACTTTTCAAGATCAAGTTTCACGCACCAGCGGTAACCCGCTGCGACATGGTCACGGGCTGTTTCGATGGCTTGGTGGGCGCTTCTGCCCGGACGAAAACCGTAGCTGTAGTCCGAGAATAGAGGGTCGAAGATCGGCGTGAGCTGTTGCAGCAGCGCCTGCTGGATCAGGCGATCCACGACATTGGGAATGCCCAATTGGCGTGTTCCATCCTTGGGTTTGGGGATTTCGACAGCGCGTACACCTTGCGGGTGATACTCGCCGGCCAGCAACCGAGCTTTGAGGATCGGCCAATACTGTTTCACATAGCCCGCCAACTGGTCGACCGTCATGCCATCGGCACCCGGTGCGCCCTTGTTGTTGACCACACGTTGATACGCACGCTTTAGGTTGGCGGGTGCGAGCACCCGCTCCATCAGCGTGTTCGGCTCCGCGTTCGTCCACGTCACAGACGTCGCCGATGTCTGCGCACTGCCAGCCGCAAGCCTCGGATTCCGTCCGGGACTTGGGGTTACAGCTCTCGTGTTGAGAGATTTCTGCTTTATCAACATTCAGCGAGACTCTGACGCCTACTGGCGGCATAACCTGTTCGGCCCTTGGTGACGCGGTTATCCGTCACTTACTACGGCCTCGGCTGACTTCTGCAGGCTCAGCCCGTCGCCTCTCGACGCTCGGTAGCACAATGGCAAACCTGCAGATCTCCCAGGGTAATTCGCGCGACCTTCCTGCTTATGCCTGTCGGATATACGTCGTAGCGTTCCGTGCAAGTATTGGGCTTTGACGATTCATGCCGTCTTACCCCGCTACGCCGCCTCTATCCGCTTCCTATTGGGCTTCCTTCAGATTCGCAGTCACCCGCGACACCCTTGCCTCTGGCTAACACTTCCCCTTGCCGGGTGTGTAGAGGACTTTCACCTCCAAGTCACCAGCGAGGCCACCGCAGCCAAGCTGGTTGCGCTTCGCGCAACGCGCCATGCCTGGCGCACATGAAAAAGCCCGCGTTGGGCGGGCTTCAAGCGAATACGGTGAGCGGCGGCTACCCCGCCAAGTCCAAATCTCCACGATGAGCGATATGTACCTTGTTGCCATCTGGATCACGTAGGTACGCACCGTAGTAACCATCACCATAGTGGGAACGTTGGCCAGGTTCACCTTCATTAGATCCGCCCGCGAGAAGCCCAGCTGCATAGGCGCTGTCTACCGCATTTGGAGAAGGTGCGGTGAAAGCCACCATGCTGCCATTCCCTGCTCCGGCTTCATTGCGGTCATAGGGGCTGTACACATAAAAACGAGGGAGAACGCTTTCTGGCTTAATCCAGCATGCCGAAGCTGGTCCGCCATCAGGCGTTACAGGCCTGCGACAAAGCCCCAGGGGGATCAGCACCGCGTCATAGAAGGTCGAGGCCTTACCAAGATCGTTTGTCCCAACGGTTACGTGACTGAACATCCTGTATTCCTACTTACGAAGGCGAGACGTTATCGTGTCATTTTGAAGGTGGGCGTGTATAGCCGTCGTCGGGTAAGTCGGGGAAGGCGAGTGTCGGCCCTCCAAATCGCAGGCAAAGAAAAGCCCGCGATGGGGAGTAGCGGGCTTAAAGGGATGATCGCTAGGAGCTGTGGTAAACATAGGCGCCCGAGTGTGAAAGAGTTGTGAAAGGCAGTGGCCCCTTAGCCGTGCGCATCATTTATGGAAAATTATCTGTTGTCGGTACCCATTCTCCCCCATCGGTAAAGGGTACCTGCTCTCATCTGTCAGTGAGCGCAATCGCTGTGAGTGTGCAGATTGACTGAAAAGTACCTGGCACTCAGCGGCATCAAAAAATCGTCTGAGTAATGGAAGGACCAAATGGGTAAATGGCTTTTCAATTTTCAATGAAACCGTAACCAAATCAAGTTGGTCGGTCAGGTCTCGATACAGGTCTCGATACAGGTCTATGACCATTAGGCTCTCGCTCACGGCAGACGAATAGACATGAACGTCACCAGCACCAATAGGTGTGTCTTCGAAGTAGTGGTTGTACAGCTTGGCAATCTCTAGCTCGATTCCAGCAGCGCTCAAAGCGGCTTCTAAATCCGCATTGGGTGAGTGCTCGTCCCCTACCCATGAAACTAAATCGGACATTGATACGCAGATGTCGAACTCATTGGCATAGACGATGGAAGGCATTGGTGGCAGACCCGGATGATGAGTTTGGCGGTTACGCCGGAGGCAAGAATCACGACGCTGAGGATAGGTTAAAGGTCTGTATCAGTATGCAGTCGCGATAGCCTGGGCGAGCTGCATATCGGACATGAGGGGCGATCTATAGCTCAATCGGTAGTGTCGGCACGCTTGCTCAAACTGGGCGCCGCGAATCTCGCCATCCGAACCTATGTAGGCAAGGGCGTCGGTCTTGGCTGACTTGAAAACCTTGGGCGGCTCGGTCGTGAGGGATGTGGTCGCCCCAATTAAAATGGTTGGCGCGGAAATTGTGAGAAATATCGCGGCAGCGATAGGGTTGGCGCCATCACCTGATACGGCCTGCGTGCTGACCGATGCCAGTAGGGCTATCGCCAGTGTCTTCCATGACTCCATGCTTCATTGCTTCCATTGCGATCTAAGGACGCCACCATAGCAGGGTAGTGGCTCGCCAGAAACAAGAAGCCCGACGCCGGGCCGGGCTCGATGTAACCGCGTCAGAAACTAACGATGCTTGTTCTTGTGTTTATGCTTGTTGTTGCCTTTGTGCTCCTTACCATCCGACCGATGATTGCTCTCATCAGCCGCCAGGTTGTTTCCAAGCGCACCACCCGCAGCGCCGCCGAGACCTGCGCCGATCGTCGAGCCAGTCGTGCCGCCGAGCTGTTGACCTACGATGTTGCCGAGTGCACCACCAACGCCGCCTCCAAGGCCGGCTGTGCCGTCTCCGGCAGCCATTGCTCCTTGCGAAATGAGGATACGTATGAGCGGGACGTACTTCCCCCGCGCGAGCTGGCAAAAGGGACCCTGGGTCTTTATGCCGTGCACTTCCGCCGTTTCCGGAAGCAGTTCGAAGGTAAAGCGGTCGACCAGATCACGATCCGCATGATCGCTGAAATGCTGGACGCCATAACTCCGCGCTCGGCAAACCGGTCCAGGGCGCTGCTAATCGACATTTTCAACCATGCGGCAGCCAAAGGCTTATGCCCTGACAACCCTGCAGCCAGTACCATCAACCGGATCGAGAAGAAACAGCGCAAACGGCACACCGTCGAGGGACTGAAAGCGATCAGGGAAGAGTCGCCAGCCTGGCTACGGAATGCAATCGACCTGGCGCTGATTACCGCTCAACGGCGCACGGACATCCTGGACATGCGTTTTGATGGCGTTCGAGAGGGTTTCCTGTATGTCGTGCAGAAGAAGACGGCCAAGGCGACAGACGCGGCCCGGATTCGATTCCGGGTCACGCCAGAGTTGCAGGCTGTCATTAGCCGGTGCCGCGACGATGTCGTGTCGCCGTACCTGGTGCAGCGTAAACCGGATCGACTGAAACAGAAGCAGGCACAGACAAAGGACCACTGGACGAAGGTTGAGGAGCGGTATTTGACGCGAGCATTCAAGGAAGCCAGAGAGTCGGCAAACTGTTACGCGGGATGGAAGGAAGAAGAGATGCCAGGCTTCCATAAAGTGCGAGCACTGTCGCTGCACCTGTACAAGACAGCCGGTAAGGATGGGCAAAAGATCGCAGGCCATGCGAGCGAGGGCATGACCAGGAACTACCAGCGGGACCACGAGGAAATCATCTGGTCCGAGGCGATTCCGGACTTGAATATCAGCGAAATCACAGGGTAGTTTTGCGCGGGTTTTGCGCAGGCACAAAAAAGCCGATCTATCCGATCGGCTTAAGTGTCTGACTTTACTCAGGAATAATGGTCGGGACGGAGTGATTCGAACACTCGACCCCTAGCACCCCATGCTAGTGCGCTACCGGACTGCGCTACGCCCCGACTAGGCGTGTTACTGGGTTTGCTTCGCTACGAAGCGATCCGGAATATACCGCAAGCTTTTGAAATGTGGAAGTATTTTAAAAGCTTGAATCACTTCTTCAAAACCACCAGCACGTCTTCGAGTTCGGAGATCATCTGGCGGATCAGTTGCTTGTATTGGGTGGTGTCGTCTTTGGCTTCATCACCGGACATACGCTGGCGCGCGCCACTGATGGTGAACCCCTGGTCGTACAGCAACGCGCGGATCTGTCGGATCATCAGCACATCCTGTCGCTGATAATACCGACGGTTTCCGGTGCGTTTGACGGGGTTGAGTTGAGGAAACTCCTGCTCCCAATAGCGCAGCACGTGCGGTTTGACCGCACAGAGCTCGCTGACTTCACCAATGGTGAAGTAGCGTTTGCCTGGGATGACGGGTAGCTCGTCGTTATGACTTGGTTCCAGCATAAGCCTCAACTCGGGCCTTCAACTTCTGCCCTGGACGAAAGGTGACCACACGGCGAGCCGTGATCGGGATTTCTTCTCCCGTTTTTGGATTGCGGCCAGGCCGCTGGCGTTTGTCCCGCAGGTCAAAATTGCCGAAACCGGACAATTTGACCTGCTCATTGTCTTCCAGAGCGTGCCTGATTTCTTCAAAAAACAGCTCGACCAATTCCTTGGCTTCGCGTTTGTTCAGACCCAGCTCTTCGTACAGACGTTCCGCCATCTCAGCTTTCGTCAAAGCCCCCATACGTCACTTCCTTAACGTGGCGTTCAACCTTTGTTCGAGCGAGGTGAGGATATTTTGTGTCGTGGTATTCACCTCATCGTCATTAAGAGTGCGCGATGGATGCTGCCAGGTCAAGCCAACTGCGAGGCTTTTTCTATGCGGATCAATGCCTTTACCCTGATAGACGTCAAATAGCCTGAGGTCTGTCAGCCATTCCCCTGCATTTTCACGGATTACATCCAGAACGGCAGTGGCGGCGACTTCACGGTCGGCGATCAGCGCCAGGTCGCGACGCACTTCAGGGAAGCGCGACAACTCGCTGAATTTAGGCATTTTGCCCGAGGCAACTTCAGCCAGGACCAGCTCGAAAACAAACACCGGACGGTCCAGGCCCAGGGTTTTCGACAGCTCTGGGTGAATGGCGCCGACGAAGCCCACCAGGCGCCCTTCGCGCTCAATACGTGCGGTTTGGCCTGGGTGCAACGCTGGGTGGCTGCCGGGCACAAAGGTGAACGCGTCGAGCGCGCCGGCAAAGCCCAATACTGCTTCCACGTCAGCTTTAACGTCGAAGAAGTCCACGGCGTCGCGACCCTGCGCCCAGCCTTCCGGCAGGCGGCTACCGCACACCACGCCAGCCAGCATTGGCTCTTGCTTCAGGCCGTCGAGTTGGCCGACAAAACGCAGGCCGCTTTCGAACATGCGCACGCGGTCTTGTTGACGGTTCAGGTTGTGGGACAGCGCTTTTACCAAGCCCGGCCACAGCGAGGAACGCATGGCCGCCATGTCGTTCGAGATCGGATTAGCCAACAGCAACGGCTCGACACCCGGATTGAACAGCTCGAACTGCTTTGGATCGATGAAGCTGTAGGTCACCGCTTCCTGGTAGCCACGGGCAACCAGCAGGCGACGCAATTCAGGCAGGTGCGCACGGGCTTCAGCCTTAGGCTGCGGGGCCAGGCGTGCTTGCGGGTAACGAACCGGCAGGCGGTTATAGCCATACAGGCGCGCCAGCTCTTCGATCAGGTCGACTTCCAGGCTGATGTCAAAGCGATGGCTTGGCACTTCAACGTGCCACTGCCCTTCCCCACCAGCGGAAATGCCCAGGCCCAGCGCCGACAGCAGTTGCTCGATGTGAGCCGGCTCGATCACCAAGCCGAGCATTTGCTCGACGCTTTTGGCACGAAGGATGATGGGTGCAACGGACGGCAGGTGTTGCTCGCTCACTGTTTCAGTGATCGGGCCAGCTTCGCCCCCGGTGATTTCCAGCAGCAGGCCAGTGGCGCGCTCCATGGCTTCACGGGCCAGTTTCCAGTCCACGCCACGCTCATAGCGGTGCGAAGCATCGGTGTGCAGGCCATAGGAACGGGCCTTGCCAGCAATCGCGATCTGATCGAAGAACGCACTTTCAAGGAAAATATCGCGGGTGGTCGCGGATACACCGCTGTGCTCGCCACCCATCACGCCGGCAATGGCCAGGGCGCGGGAATGGTCGGCGATCACCAGGGTATCGGCACGCAGGCTGACTTCCTGGCCATCGAGCAGTACCAGCTTCTCGCCTTCTTCAGCCATGCGTACGCGAATGCCGCCGTTGATTTCGGCAAGATCGAACGCGTGCAGCGGCTGGCCCAGTTCGAGCATCACGTAGTTGGTGATATCGACAGCAGCGTCGATGCTGCGCACGTCGGCGCGACGCAGGCGCTCAACCATCCACAGCGGAGTCGGCTTGGACAGGTCGACATTACGGATGACGCGGCCCAGGTAACGCGGGCATGCGTGGGGTGCCAATACCTCGATCGGGCGCACTTCGTCGTGCACGGCAGGCACGGCGGCAACAGCCGGGCGGGTAACGGGAGCGTTGTACAGCGCGCCGACTTCACGGGCCAAGCCCGCCAAAGACAGGCAGTCGCCACGGTTCGGGGTCAGGTCGACCTCGATGCTGGCGTCTTCCAGTTCCAGATAAACACGAATGTCCTGGCCCACCGGCGCGTCAGCCGGCAGTTCCATCAGGCCATCGTTGCCCTCGCCCACTTGCAATTCAGCCTGGGAACACAGCATGCCGTTGGACTCAACGCCGCGCAGCTTGGCCTTCTTGATCTTGAAGTCACCGGGCAGTTCTGCGCCGATCATGGCGAACGGAATCTTCAGGCCCGGGCGCACGTTTGGCGCTCCGCACACGACCTGGAAGGTTTCCGCGCCATTGCTGACCTGGCACACACGCAATTTGTCGGCATCGGGGTGTTGCTCGGTGCTCAGCACTTCGCCCACGACCACACCACTGAAAACACCGGCGGCCGGCGTTACGCTATCGACCTCAAGGCCGGCCATCGACAGACGAGCAACCAGCTCGTCGCGATCTACCTGCGGGCTTACCCAGCCACGCAGCCATTGTTCACTGAATTTCATCCTGCTCTCCTAAAGATTCGTTACGACTAGCGAAATTGCGCGAGGAACCGCAAGTCGTTGTCGAAGAACAGACGCAAGTCGTTCACGCCGTAACGCAGCATGGCCAGACGCTCCACGCCCATGCCGAAAGCAAAGCCCGAGAACTCTTCCGGGTCGATCCCGGACATGCGCAGCACGTTAGGGTGAACCATGCCGCAGCCCATCACTTCCAGCCAGCCGGTCTGCTTGCAGACGCGGCAGCCTTTACCGCTGCACATCACGCATTCCATGTCGACTTCAGCGGACGGCTCGGTGAACGGGAAGAATGATGGACGGAAACGTACTGCCAGCTCTTTCTCGAAGAACACCCGCAGGAATTCTTCGATGGTGCCTTTGAGGTCGGCGAAATTGATGTCGCGATCTACCAGCAGGCCTTCGACCTGGTGGAACATTGGCGAGTGGGTGATATCCGAGTCGCTACGGTACACACGGCCTGGGCAGACGATGCGGATCGGCGGCTTGTTCGCTTCCATGGTGCGGACCTGTACCGGCGAGGTATGGGTGCGCAACAGCATGTTGGCGTTGAAATAGAAGGTGTCGTGCATCGACCGGGCCGGGTGATGGCCTGGGATGTTGAGCGCCTCGAAGTTGTGATAGTCGTCTTCGACCTCAGGGCCTTCGGCAATGCCGTAGCCGATGTGGGTGAAGAACTGCTCGATACGTTCCAGAGTCCGGGTAATCGGATGCAGACCGCCCGACGCCTGGCCACGGCCAGGCAGGGTCACGTCAATGGACTCGGCGGCGAGCTTGGCCGCAAGATCGGCCTCCTCGAGCGACGCCTTGCGCGCATTGAGAACCTCTGTGACACGCTCCTTGGCGACGTTGATCAGCGCACCGACTTGCGGACGCTCTTCAGCCGGCAAATTCCCCAGGGTCTTCATCACCTGAGTCAATTCACCTTTTTTGCCAAGGTAGTGAACCCGGATTTGCTCCAGGGCATTTACATCTTCAGCGCTTTGCACAGCCTCAAGGGCTTGAGCGACGAGCGCGTCCAGGTTTTCCATGTACAGACTCCAGATACAAAATAGGGGAAGAGCTTGAAGGCTCTTCCCCTATTTATGACGTTTACCACCTTGGGCTGCAGGAGCAACCCAGGGTGACTGTCGGGGGTACTTAAGCCAAGGTGGCTTTAGCTTTCTCGACAATCGCAGCAAACACCGCTTTATCGTTCACGGCCAGTTCAGCCAGAACCTTACGGTCGATTTCGATGGACGCTTTTTTCAGGCCAGCGATGAAACGGCTGTAGGACAGACCGTTAACACGTGCACCAGCGTTGATACGAGCGATCCACAGAGCGCGGAACTGACGTTTTTTCTGACGACGGTCACGGTAGGCGTATTGGCCTGCCTTGATTACCGCTTGCTTGGCAACACGGAATACGCGTGAGCGTGCGCCGTAGTAGCCTTTAGCGAGTTTCAGAATTTTTTTGTGACGTTTACGGGCAATGACGCCACGCTTTACACGAGCCATGAGTTACTTCCTCTAGTCTTGATCCAAAAATTAACGAAGGCGCAGCATGCGCTCGACTTTTGCCACGTCAGACGGATGCAGCAAGCTGCTACCGCGCAGTTGACGCTTACGCTTGGTCGACATTTTGGTCAGGATGTGGCTCTTGAAAGCGTGCTTGTGCTTGATACCGTTAGCAGTTTTCAGAAACCGCTTAGCAGCACCACTTTTAGTCTTCATCTTTGGCATGTTCGGATACTCCGCATTCAGTTGATAAACATAATCAGAAGGCCTGCCGTGCCCTGTTGATTACTTCTTCTTTTTCGGGGCGATGACCATGATCAGCTGGCGTCCTTCCATCTTAGGATGCTGTTCGACAGAACCGTACTCGAGCAGGTCAGCTTCAACCCGCTTGAGGAGTTCCATCCCCAGCTCCTGGTGGGCCATCTCACGGCCGCGGAATCGCAAGGATACCTTGGCCCTGTCCCCATCACTCAGGAAACGTACCAGGTTGCGCAGTTTTACCTGGTAATCCCCTTCCTCCGTCCCTGGACGAAACTTGATTTCTTTTACTTGAATCTGCTTCTGGTTCTTCTTCGCTGCGGCAACCTGTTTCTTCTTCTCGAAGATCGATTTGCCGTAGTCCATCACCCGGCAAACGGGTGGGATTGCATCGGCGGAGATTTCCACCAGGTCCAATTTGGACTCTTCAGCAATACGAAGCGCTTCATCAATCGAGACGATGCCAATCTGCTCGCCGTCAGCGCCAATTAACCGAACCTCGCGTGCCGAGATATTCTCGTTGATCGGGGCTTTCGGTGCAGCTCGTTTATCTTGTCTCATTTCACGCTTAATAATAATTACTCCGAATCTGGGCGACCACGCCGGGAAACCGCTTGCGCGAGGAACTCAGCGAACTGGGCGACGGGCATCGAGCCCAGGTCAGCACCTTCACGAGTACGCACAGCGACAGTCTGCATCTCGACTTCCCGATCTCCGATAACCAAAAGATAGGGAACCTTGAGCAAAGTATGCTCGCGGATTTTAAAGCCGATCTTTTCATTTCTCAAGTCGGACTTGGCACGAAATCCGCTTTCGTTGAGAGTTTTTTCAACTTCGGCGGCAAAATCGGCCTGTTTATCAGTGATATTCATGATCACTGCCTGGGTCGGAGCCAGCCACGCAGGGAATGCTCCCTCGTAGTGCTCGATCAGGATACCGACGAACCGTTCGAACGAGCCGAGGATCGCCCGGTGCAGCATAACCGGGTGCTTACGGCTGTTATCTTCGGAGACGTATTCGGCTCCCAAACGGATCGGCAGGTTAAAATCGAGCTGCAGGGTACCACACTGCCAGACGCGACCAAGGCAATCTTTCAGCGAGAACTCGATCTTGGGACCGTAGAAGGCGCCCTCACCCGGCTGCAGATCGTACGCAAGGCCCGCACTGTCAAGCGCAGCGGCCAGTGCTGCCTCGGCGCGATCCCACAGCTCATCGGAACCCACGCGCTTTTCCGGACGAGTGGACAGCTTCATTTCGACTTCGGTGAAACCGAAATCGCGATAAACGTCCATGGTCAGCTTGATGAACGCAGCGGATTCAGCCTGCATCTGCTCTTCGGTGCAGAAGATATGGGCGTCATCCTGGGTGAAGCCGCGCACACGCATGATGCCGTGCAGCGCACCCGATGGCTCGTTGCGGTGGCAGGCACCGAACTCGGCCAGGCGCATCGGCAACTCGCGGTAGCTCTTCAGGCCTTGGTTGAACACCTGCACGTGGCAGGGGCAGTTCATCGGCTTGATGGCGTAGTCGCGGTTTTCCGACTGCGTGGTGAACATGTTGTCGGCGTAGTTGGCCCAGTGCCCGGATTTCTCCCACAGGCTGCGATCAACGACCTGTGGAGTCTTGATCTCCAGGTAGCCGTTGTCGCGTTGAACCTTGCGCATGTACTGCTCGAGCACCTGGTACAGGGTCCAGCCGTTCGGGTGCCAGAACACCATGCCCGGCGCTTCTTCCTGGAGGTGGAACAGGTTCAGGCGCTTGCCGATCTTGCGGTGGTCGCGCTTTTCGGCTTCTTCGATGCGCTGGATGTAGGCTGCCAGCTGCTTCTTGTCAGCCCAGGCAGTGCCGTAGATCCGTTGCAGCTGTTCGTTCTTCGCATCGCCGCGCCAGTAGGCACCGGACAGCTTGGTCAGCTTGAACGACTTGAGAAAGCGCGTGTTCGGCACGTGCGGGCCACGGCACATGTCGACGTATTCTTCGTGGTAATACAGGCCCATGGCCTGTTCGTCCGGCATGTCTTCCACCAGACGCAGCTTGTAGTCTTCGCCACGGGCAGTGAACACGTCGATCACTTCGGCGCGCGGCGTGACTTTCTTGATCACGTCGTAATCTTTTTCGATCAACGCGTGCATGCGCGCTTCGATAGCAGCCAGGTCGTCCGGAGTGAAAGGACGCTCGTAGGCGATATCGTAATAGAAACCTTCGTCGATGACCGGGCCGATGACCATTTTCGCCGTCGGGTACAGTTGCTTGACCGCATGGCCAATCAAGTGCGCGCAAGAGTGGCGAATGATCTCCAGCCCCTCTTGATCCTTGGGCGTAATGATTTGCAGGCTGGCATCGCCGGTGATCAGGTCGCTGGCGTCAACCAGCTTGCCGTCGACCTTGCCGGCCACAGTGGCCTTGGCCAGGCCGGCACCAATGGATGCGGCGACCTCGGCTACGGAAACCGAGTGATCGAATGAACGTTGACTGCCGTCGGGTAGAGTAATAGTTGGCATGGCGCCTCCTCTCCTAGTGGTGACCCCTACCAAAGGTCACGTGGGTTGGGATGAGCCAGTACAAGATCCAACACCAGGCCGTTCAATGATGAACGCCTGCCTTACAGCGGCAGGAGCCTTTCGGCCAACCGATAATCGAACCAGAGTGACTGGAGTGAGCTAAAAAGAAACATGGCATGGCGGCAAACGGCGCGCCTGGAAATAGCCAAGCGAAGGATCCTAGCACAGATGAACGGTCATCGCGGTGGCGCCACCTTGTGTAAAGGCAAATTCACGGCTTTATAGCTGCAAAAGTGAACTTGAGCTGTACGACATGCCTCAAACCCACCGAGAATCGCCGTTCGTCCTCGACTCAAAGGAGCATCCACATGATGCGTTTCACCTCGACCCTCGCTCTCGCCGCTTCCCTGGCTTTCATGTCTCTCGGCGCCCAGGCAGCCGCTCCTTCCAACTGGCCAGCCGGAGCCCGCGACAGCTTCGTCAAAGATTGCAGCGCGGCAGCCCAGCAGAGCGTTGACGCCAAAACCGCCAAAGACCATTGCGAATGCGGCGCCGACAAAATCAACGCCGAATTGAGCACGGCAGAAATCAAAGAACTCATGACCAACCAGAACGCCGATCCCGTGCTCAAGAACAAAGCTGTCGCGGCCATTTCGTCCTGCAAAGTCGTGAAGAAAAAGTAAGATCGACCACTGATCAGACGGCCGTTTTGCTGAAATAAATGCCTGAAAACTGCCATTTCTCACAAATTACGCAGCTTTTACGGCTTTTTTTAACAGCTGATATTTCGCGCCGAAGCCCCGTAGATCGGGGCTTTCAGCCGACCAAAGCACTAAACGCAACGCTATTGATTAGCAAACAATGCCTTGGGGGGGCTCCCAAGTCGAACATTTCGACTATGATAGCCCTGTGTGCCCAGTTGGCCTGAGCAGCACAGCACTACTGAAAATATATGTTTCTTGGAGATACACCATGTCTAATCGCCAAACCGGCACCGTTAAATGGTTCAACGATGAAAAAGGCTTCGGCTTCATCACTCCTCAAGGTGGCGGTGACGACCTGTTCGTACACTTCAAAGCTATCGAAAGCGACGGTTTCAAAAGCCTGAAAGAAGGCCAAACCGTTTCCTTCGTGGCTGAGAAAGGCCAAAAGGGTATGCAAGCTGCACAGGTTCGCGGCGAGTAATTCTCCGCTGAGCTAAAAAAACCCCGTCCATGTGACGGGGTTTTTTGTGCGCGCTACAAAAGCCGCCAGGTTATCAGCCGCAGTTGACCCGCGTGATCACCAGGTTGTCATCGGTGTTCAGGTTCAGGCGGTCGGAGCGGTATTCCAGGGTGATCATGTCGTTAGGCTTGAGGATCCGCGCGTTCTGCGCACCGGCACGGGTACGCGCCTGCTCCAGCAATTGAGGTGAGGCTTTCTGGCCAATCGCGAAGTCGGCGGCTTTTGACTCACAGCGACTATGACCGGCATCAGCCACGGCAGCGTCTTTGGCTGGCTCAGAGGCACCTGGGGTGCTGCAACCCGCCAACGCGAGTGCTGCCAACAAAGTACCGAATGAAGCGAGCTTCCAAGGCATGAAGCCTCCTATGATAAAAATGAACAGAGATCGTGCGACAGCGATCCGGCGGATTGGTTTCAAGACGTAAATCGCCCACAGGCAAGTCTGCCTGACTCAGGGCAAGCATTCGCCCAGTCAATCGTGACCAGATATGAACACACTCAGTAGATGTCGATGTAGTCAAACGGCGGCGTTGGCCAGTTTTGCTTCAGCGCGTTGTAGATTTGCGTGACCCAAACTTCATCACTGGCTGCGACGTTACCGACGTAACCGGAGCCTTTGGCCCAGGTTTCTAGGCGAAACAGCAGACCATCGATATCCACACCGCCTACTGCCCTGCCAGAAGAGATATAAGCGATACCGGCTTTGGTCACCCGCAACTGAGTGTGTTCGTCGTCACTGGCACTGGCCAGCAGCTGGCGAACAGCCTCCAGCGTCAGGTTATCGGGGTTGTTCAAATCGATCTGCACCTGGTGTTCCCCGGCAATTAGACAGGGGCACAGTGTCGCACAGCGCATGCCTCATGCCTAAGTAGCAGTGCCAAACCCCAGCCAAAAATGGTTAACTGCCTTGGTAAGAACCGCGTTTTAGCGCACTGCCCAGTACTTTCAACCGTGAGCCCCCCATGACCACTGTGACCCTCCAAGCCGACATCAAAGCCAAGTGGCCCCAAGGACAAAGTTCCTACAGCCCCGGAAGCCCGGAGGAATTGGCAATCATCGGAATCGACCTGCTGGTCAAGGAACTGGGCACGCAAGCCGCGAAGACTTTCATCGGCAAGATATTCGAGAAATACCCGGCCGATCATATGGGCGCTCACGACCCCGAGCGCGTGTAAGAACCGGCCGGCGAACGCCGACCGGCAACCTCATTACTTCAGACGCGCCAGGCGTTCGGTCAGCAGATCGAAGAAGCCCTGGGCATCGCCATTTTCAACCCAAAAGGCGTTCTTCGGTTGTTTCAGGCCGTCGTACCAATCGACGACGGTCTGGCCGAAGGTAGGGCCTTCACGGCTGTCGACTACCACGTTGACTTCACGGCCGCTGAACAGCTCAGGCTTGAGCAGGTAGGCAATAACCGTGGCATCGTGGACCGGGCCGCCTGGAATGCCGTAGTGCTCCATGTCGCCTTTGACGTACTCGTTGAGAATATCGCCAACGATTTTGCTGGCGTTGTTCTTGATGTCGGCGATCTGTTTCAGGCGCGCGTCACTGGTCAGTACCTTATGGGTTACGTCCAGTGGCAGATAGGTCAGCTTGACCCCGCTTTTGAGCACGATTTCGGCAGCCGCCGGGTCGGCGAACAGGTTGAACTCGGCCACCGGCGTGATGTTGCCGCCGTTGAAGTGCGCACCGCCCATCACCACCACTTCCTTGATGCCTTGGGTGATTTCCGGCGCCTGGGTCAGCGCCAGTGCCAGGTTGGTCTGCGGGCCAAGCATGGCGATGGTGATGCTATGCGGCTTGGCGGTGCTGAGGGTCTTGATCAGGTAGTCAACGGCGTTGCCTTCGGCCAAGCCTTTTTTCGGCTCGTGCACGGCAACGCCGGAAATACCTTCCTTACCGTGGATATTCTCAGCGTAGATCGGCGTGCGCAGCAGCGGCTTTGGCGAACCGGCATACACCGGAATGTCTTCGCGCCCTGCCCACTCGCGGGCCAGGCGCGCGTTGCGCGAGGTTTTATCGAGGCGCACATTGCCGGCGACGGTGGTCAGTGCACGAATATTCAATTCCTGCGGCGAGGCCATGGCAAACAGCAAGGCCACTACATCATCAGCGCCTGGGTCGGTGTCGATGATCAGGTCGATTTTTTCCGCCGCGTGGGCGCTGGCTGCGGTGAGCGCGGACAAAAGCAGGACACTCCGAAACAGGTTTTTCAGGGAAGGGAGACTACGTTGCATGAAACACTCCTTGTCGTAGGGAACTCTAGAAGGTTACGCCGGACACCAGCGCAATATTGCAATAAGGCTGGCATTCACCCGTGCGCACCACGGCGCGGGCCTTGCGGCTCAATTGTTTGAATTCTTCGTGACTGACCAGGCGTCGTTCGCCGAGTGCGGCCTGTTCGGTCAGGCTGTTGAGTTCAGTGAGCGCAGGCGGCTGTTTGAGCAGGATTTCTTCGGCCAATACATGGCTTTCCACCTGCATTTCACTGAGCACGATGCGCAGGGTGCTGATGAAATCGGGAATGCCCTGGGTCAGCGCCAGGTCAATCAACTCGACGCCGGGCGGCACCGGCAGGCCGGCATCGCCGATGACCAGGATGTCGCCATGGCCGAGGGACGCGATCACGCGCGACAGGGCGATATTGAGCAAAGGTGTCTTTTTCATGAGGGCACAAAACCTTGAACGTCGTGCAGCGTAGGAATAGAGGGTTGCGCACCGGCGCGGGTCACTGACAACGCAGCGGCTACCTGGCCAAAGCGGATGGCCTCGGCTTCGCTCTTGCCATTGGCGAGCGCGGCGGCGAAACCTCCGACGAAGGTGTCACCTGCGGCAGTGGTGTCCACCGCCTTGACCTTGGGCGCTACCAAGTGCTCAAAGCCTTGGCCGTCGGCAAACAGGGCGCCCTGGGCGCCAAGGGTAATGATGACTTTGCCGGCGCCCGCCTTGATCAGTTGCGTCGCGGCGACCTTGGCGCTGTCGATGGAATCGACGGTCACGCCGGTCAAGGCATGGGCTTCACTTTCGTTGGGAATCAGGTAATCAATCGAAGCGAACCACTCCACCGGCAATGGGCCGCTGGCGGGCGCCGGGTTGAGGATCACCGTCTTGCCCAGCTCACGACCGCGTTTCAGGGCATGGCCTACGGTGTCCATCGGCGTTTCCAGCTGGCAGACGATCACGTCGGCGGCCTGCAACACTGAATCAGCCGTTTGCAACGAAGCCGGCGTCAGCTCACCGTTGCTGCCGGCCACGATCACAATCGCGTTCTGGCTGCTGTCATCCACCACAATCAACGCCACGCCGCTGGAGCCGTCCACGGTGCTGACGGCCTGGCAATCAATGCCTTCAACCAACAACGCATCGCGCAGTTGGATGCCATAGGCGTCGGTGCCGACGCAGCCGATCATCGCCACTTCCGCCCCAAGGCGCGCCGAGGCCACGGCCTGGTTTGCGCCCTTGCCGCCGGGGACGGTCGAGAACGTCTGGCCGATCAGGGTTTCACCGGCGCGCGGCAAGCGACTGGCGCGGGTGACCAGGTCCATGTTCAAGCTGCCTATTACCACTACTTTTGCTGGCATACATCAGTACTCATCAATTCGGTTCAGCGGTATTGGGCGAACACACCGGCAAACGGCGCCGTCGACTCACGCAAAACAATACTCGGCGTCACGATGCGTTGATCGATCGGCAATTGGGGTGTTGCAATTCGTCGCAGTAAAAGCTCGGCCGCCGTCTCGCCCAGCTGCACGATCGACTGGCCGACCGTTGTCAGCGCCGGGTACACGTAACGGCCCATTTGAATATCATCGAAGCCAATCACCGACAGCTCGCCGGGCACGCGAATATTGCGCTCGGCCGCGGCACGCAATACGCCGAAACCAATCATGTCGTTGCTGGCGAAAATCGCGCTGGGCGGGTTGTCCGACAGCAGTTGCACCGCTGCGGCATAACCGCCCGTACTGGTGAAGTCACTTTCCCGCGTGCGCCCAGCCGCCACCTCAACGCCCGCCTCTCGCAGCGCGCGGTGGTAGCCCGCCAGTCGCATTTGCGCCACGCGAGTGTGGCCGGGGCCGCCAATACAGGCAATGTCGCGATGACCGAGTTCAAGCAAGTGCCGGGTCGCCAGGTAGGCGCCCTCCTCGTGATCGATGCGCACCAGGTCGACATCAATGCCGTCCAACGCACGGTCGACAATCACCATGGGCGTGCGTACCGCGCTCAAGCCGGCAGCCAGGCCGCTGTCGTCGCCACCGACTGAGGTCACGATCAAGCCGTCGATGCGTTTCTCCAGCAACACACGCAAGTAACTGCGCTGCTTCTCAGCGTTATCGTCGGAGTTGCAGAGGATCACGCAGTAGCCATTTCGCTCGCAGTAATCCTCGATCCCGCGGGCCAACTCGGCAAAATACGGGTTGAGGCTGTTGGGCACCAGCAGGCCGATGGTGGCGGTGGTCTTGGCCTTGAGCGAACGCGCTACCGCACTCGGCACGTAGTCGAGCTGCTTGATTGCCGCCTCAACCTTGATCCGCACAGGTTCACTGACCGGCCGCGTCTTGTTCACCACATGGGACACGGTGGTGTAGGAAATACCCGCAAGCGCTGCCACATCCTTGATCGTTGCCATGGCTTAGCCCCGCCGACTGGCGCGCTGGCTGCGGTAGGTGTCGAGGACCACGGCAATCACGATTACGGCACCCGTGATGATGCGCTTGGTGGGCTCGGTGGCACCGATCTGCGCCAGGCCTGCGGCCAGTACCGAAATAATCAACACACCGAAGAAGGTACTGATCACCGAGCCGCGCCCGCCCATCAGGCTGGTGCCGCCGATCACTACCGCCGCAATCACCTGCAGTTCCAGGCCGGAGCCCGCGTTCGGGTCCGCCGCTTCCAGGCGCGAGATCTGGAACAGAGCGGCCACGCCCGCCAGCAAGCCCATCAGGCTGAACACCAGGATCTTGTAAGGCTTGGGGTTGATGCCGGCCAGGCGCACGGCTTCTTCGTTAGTGCCGATACCGATCAGGTAGCGACCAAACACCGTACGGGTCAACACCAGCTGCGCGGCGATGATCACCAGCAAGGCAATGATGAACGAGGGCGAAATCCCGAAGGCCACCGGGTTCGACAGCCAGGCAAACGAGTCACCGATGTAGGCGGTGCGCGAACCGGTCATTTGGTAAGCCACGCCGCGAGCCATTTCCAGCACGCCGAGGGACACGATAAACGACGGGATACGCCAAGCCACGGTGATCGAACCGGTGATGGTGCCGGCCAACGCCGCGCAGCCCATGCCGAGCACGGCGGCCGGCAGGACGCTCCAGCCCCAGCCGAGAATAGCCACACTGACGGCCGACGCGGCCAGTGCCAGCACCGAGCCCACCGACAGGTCGATGCCGCCGATGATCAGGATAAAGGTCATGCCCACCGCCAGCACCATCAGGTCCGGGATCTGGTTGGCCAGGGTGCTGAAGGTGTCATAGGACAGGAAGTGATCGCTCAGCACCGAGAACAGCGCAATCATCGCCAGCAAGGCACCGGCCAGGCCCAAGTAGGTGCCCAGGCCGTAGAAGTTGCCGCCGGTTTTACCCGGGGAAGTAGTGGTTTTCATGGGGTATCCCTAAGCGCTGCGTCGTTGAGCAGCGCATCACGTTTTTGGTAGCCGGCAAAGGCGGCGGCGAGCAATTCGTCCTGGGTCCAACTGTCGCGCTCGAAGGTTTCGATCAGGCGCCCGGCGGAGAGCACGCCGATGCGGTCACAGATCAGCATCAGCTCTCGCAGGTCGCTGGACACCACCACCAGCGCTTTGCCCTGGCGCGTCAATTCGCCGAGCAAGGCATAGATATCGAACTTGGCGCCGACGTCGATGCCCCGCGTCGGCTCATCGAACAGCATCACCGAGCAATCACGCTCCAGCCAACGACCGATCACGACCTTTTGCTGATTGCCGCCCGACAGCTCCGAGACTAATTGCGCCGGGCTGGAGCTGCGAATGCGCATGGCGTCGATCTGGCGCTTGGCCAACGCGGTTTCGTCACGGCTATTCACCACACCGCCGCCGGAGATTTCCGGCATGTTACCCAAGGCAATATTGGCGCTGATCGATTGAGTCAGCAGCAGGCCTTCGCCTTTGCGGTCCTCGGTGATCAGGGCGATACCGTGGCCCACCGCGTCGACCGGCGAACGAATGCTCACGACCTTGGCTGGCGAGCCCAGGGCGACGGTGCCGCTGTCTGCCAGGTCCGCGCCGAAGATCAGGCGCAGCAGTTCAGTGCGACCGGCGCCGATCAGGCCTGAGATGCCGTAGATCTCACCGGCACGTACTTCAAAGGACACGTCGCGGACCTTGTCCGAGCGCGTCAGCCCTTTGACCGTCAGGGCCGGGCCGCCGATGGTGCGCGGGCCCAGGTCGATCTTTTCACCCAGTTCGCGACCGACCATCAAGGTCACCAGTTGCTCACTGTTGTAGTTGGCCATCGGCTCGACGCAGAC
This sequence comes from Pseudomonas sp. MONT-RG-20F-20-E-7-02, assembly GCF_022662395.1. Taxonomy (NCBI): domain Bacteria; kingdom Pseudomonadati; phylum Pseudomonadota; class Gammaproteobacteria; order Pseudomonadales; family Pseudomonadaceae; genus Pseudomonas; species Pseudomonas sp. MONT-RG-20F-20-E-7-02. Next base: position 729,597 of record NZ_JAKNQN010000001.1, on the reverse strand, counting down.
CAGCTTGCCGTCGCGCAGCACTGCAATGCGCTGGGCAACACGGGCCAGTTCTTCCAGCCGGTGCGAAATATAAATGATCGCCACGCCCCGGGCCTGCAGGCGAGTGATCTGTTCAAAGAGCATCTCGACTTCACGGGCGGTGAGCATGGCCGTGGGTTCGTCGAGGATCAGCACATGGCAGTCGCCGATCAGGTTACGAGCGATTTCGACCATTTGTTGATGGCCGATGCCCAGGGTGCCAACCAGGGTATCCGGGTCGATCGCATCCAGGCCGACTTGGGCCATGGCTTCGATCGCAGCTTTGCGCAGTTCCTTGCGGTTGATCCACCCGCAGTTTCTGGGCAGGTTGTCCAGGAACAGGTTTTCAGCCACGGTCAGCGTCGGCAGCAGGTTTAGCTCCTGCATGACCATGCGCACGCCCAGTTCTTCGGCCTGGGTGCGGCTGCCGGGGCGGTAATCCTGACCATTGAACTGCATGTTGCCGGTGGTCGGCGTGACCAACCCGCCGATAATTTTCGACAAGGTGCTTTTACCTGCGCCGTTTTCACCGGTCAGTGCCAGCACTTCTCCGCGATTGAGCGTCAGGGTGATGTCGGACAGAACCGGTTGCGCATAGGTCTTGCCGATACCGCTGACCGAGAGGACAACGTTCGGGGCGGAAGATGACATAGAAAAATCTCCAGGCGCCCGCTCAGGACGAGCGGGCGCTGTTGGGTACTGCCAGGATTACTTCTTGAGGACGAGTTCGACCGGGGTTTCGATCACGCCGTCTTTGGCATCGACTTTCTCACCCTTGACCAGCTTGAGCGCGTTCTGGATACCGAAGACGGCTTGCTGGGCAGCGGCCTGGTCGGCAGTCGCCAACACGCGGCCGTCCTGCAGCATCGGCTTGATGGCTTCGATGTTGTCATAGCCCACAACCAGCACTTTGCCGGCCTTGCCAGCTGCACGTACGGCAGACACAGCACCCAGCGCCATGTTGTCGTTACCGGCCAGCAGTGCCTTGAGGTCCGGGTATTCGCTCAACATGGCGGAGGCGACTTTCTGGCCCTGGTCGATCTCCCAGTTACCCGATTGGGTGGAGACAATTTTCATACCGGCGGTGTCCATCGCATCCTTGTAGCCTGCGGTGCGCTGCTGGGCGTTGGTGGTGGTCGGTACACCTTCGATGATGCCGACCTTGTCACCCGCAGCCAGTTGCTTGGCCAGGTAGTCACCCACCAGCTTGGAGCCTTTGCGGTTGTCCGGACCTACAAACGGGATATCGAGGTTTTTGCTTTTCAGCACGTCCGGGTCAAGGCGGTTGTCGATGTTGACGACCTTGATGCCGGCATCGGAGGCCTTTTTCAGCACAGTGACCAGTGCCTTGGAGTCGGCAGGGGCGATCACGATGGCGTTTACTTTGGCGAGGATCATCTGGTTGACGATGTCGATCTGCGCGCTGGTATCGGTTTCGTTCTTGATACCGTTGGTGATCATGTCGAAGTCAGCAGAGTGGTCTTTCTGATACTTCTTGGCGCCGTCCTGCATGGTCACGAAAAATTCGTTGGCAAGGGACTTCATCACCAGGCCGACCTTGGGTTTGGCGGCGGCGTCATCAGCAAAGGCAGAAGAGAGAGGTAGAGCAGCGGATGCGGCAGCAAGCACAGCGACAGCAAGAAGACGTCCAGCGAATGGCAGCTTCATGGGTTCACTCCGATCTTATGATTATTGTGAGCAACGCTCGCGCCGTGAAACATCTCGCAAACGTTTGCGTTATTCAAACTATGAGAACCTTGTCGAGATTTGTCAACGGGTGAGCGTCGTCTTTCATCCAAGCCCTCCACCCTCCGCCTTTTAAGCCAGGGTGTTGATGAGATTAAACATTGCCCTCCTCCAGTCGTTCTCTAAAACGACAGGCAGCGATGTACTTGTCATACACATCCGGTCGATATTCCACCCTGCTTTTCGGACAACCGAACGCAATACTACCTCGACGTTCGGAAAGCCGGACGCAAACGTTTCCAACCAGCCGAAAAAATCAACATAAGTTGTTTTAAATCAACACGTTAATTTATCTGGCCAGACACAATCAGCTTGGTACAAATCCTGCTCTTTCTCAGCACCACGCGGCGTTCAGAACCGCCCGGGTGTTCTAGATGAACCTGCTACCGCACTCATCAAAAACCAGAGAGAAAAATAATGAAATCTGCACTGAAAACCTTTGTTCCGGGCGCCCTCGCCCTACTGCTGCTGTTCCCCGTTGCCGCCCAGGCAAAGGAAGCTGAAACCAAGACCAAACTCTCCAACGTGGTGATCCTCGCCACCGGCGGCACCATTGCCGGTGCCGGCGCCAGCGCTGCCAACAGTGCCACCTACCAGGCGGCCAAAGTCGGTATCGAGCAATTGATTGCCGGTGTTCCTGAGCTTAGCCAGATCGCCAATGTGCGCGGCGAGCAAGTGATGCAAATTGCTTCGGAAAGCATCAACAACGAAAACCTGCTGCAATTGGGTCGCCGCGTTGCGGAGCTGGCCGACAGCAAAGACGTCGACGGCATCGTGATAACCCACGGCACCGACACCCTGGAAGAAACCGCTTACTTCCTGAACCTGGTGGAAAAAACCGACAAGCCGATCGTGGTCGTCGGCTCCATGCGCCCAGGCACCGCCATGTCGGCGGACGGCATGCTCAACCTGTACAACGCCGTGGCCGTAGCCGGTAGCAAAGACGCCCGTGGCAAGGGCGTGTTGGTCACCATGAACGACGAGATCCAATCGGGTCGCGACGTGAGCAAGATGATCAACATCAAGACCGAAGCGTTCAAGAGCCCGTGGGGGCCATTGGGCATGGTGGTTGAAGGCAAATCCTACTGGTTCCGCCTGCCTGCCAAGCGCCACACCATGGATTCCGAGTTCGATATCAAGACCATCAAAAGCCTGCCGGATGTGGAAATTGCCTACGGTTACGGCAACGTGAGCGACACCGCGGTCAAGGCCCTGGCCCAGGCTGGCGCCAAAGCCATCATCCATGCCGGCACCGGCAATGGCTCGGTGTCGTCCAAGGTGGTCCCTGCGCTGCAGGAACTGCGCAAGCAAGGCGTGCAGATCATTCGCTCTTCCCACGTGAACGCCGGCGGTTTCGTGCTGCGTAACGCCGAACAGCCTGACGACAAGTACGATTGGGTCGCTGCCCACGACCTGAACCCGCAGAAAGCGCGGATCCTGGCAATGGTTGCGCTGACCAAGACCCAGGACAGCAAAGAGCTGCAACGGATGTTCTGGGAATATTGATTCCTGGTAACACCTGCGTAGAGGCGGGTTAACCCGCCTCTACCACCCACCAAATACCCTCGCTGTAAGCCCCCGCCTTGCCCCCAATCGTTTTTACACGATGGTCTTGAGTTTTAAGCAGTTGCGAAATTGCTTACAGTTAAATACTGTATACACATACAGCAAACTAAGGAATGCTCCGTGGCAAAGTCTTCTTCCGCAGCGCCAACTCCACCTGACGCCTACCAACGCCTGGCCGTTCGCGTGCAAAAAATCATCAATTCAACCAACGCCCAGAAAGCCAAGGCGGCCTTGATCTTTCGTTTGCCGGAAGAGCCGGAAGAGGAATGGGCACGCTTACTGGAAGAAATTGCTGAAAACGACAACGTCACCCTTGCCTATCGGGATGACGGCGGTGTGCAAATTTTCTGGGTTGTGCCGAAGGAAGACTGATTCAATGAGTGTCCGCTTTATCGCTGTGATGTGTTTACTGCTTTCCGTCACAGCCCACGCCCAGGCGCCGCGAACTTTCAGCGAAGCCAAGAAAGTCGCCTGGACTCTATACGCCCCACAATCCACGGAGTTTTACTGCGGCTGCAAATACACCGGCAACCGTGTGAACTTGAAAGCCTGCGGTTACATCCCGCGCAAAAATGCCAGTCGTGCCGCACGCATCGAATGGGAACACATCGTTCCGGCCTGGCAGATCGGCCATCAGCGCCAATGCTGGCAGAACGGCGGGCGCAAAAACTGTACGCGCCACGACGACGTGTTCAAGCGCGCCGAAGCAGACCTGCACAACCTGGTGCCAAGTATCGGCGAGGTCAATGGCGACCGTAACAACTTCAGTTTTGGCTGGCTGCCGGTTCAACGTGGGCAGTACGGTTCGTGCCTGACCCAGGTGGACTTCAAGGCCAAGAAGGTCATGCCGCGCCCATCGATTCGCGGGATGATCGCCCGCACGTATTTCTATATGAGCAAACAGTACGGCTTGCGCCTGTCAAAACAGGATCGGCAACTGTATGAAGCCTGGAACAAGACGTACCCGGTGCAAGCCTGGGAACGCCAGCGCAACCAGACCGTAGCGTGCGTGATGGGGCGCGGGAATGAGTTTGTCGGCCCGGTAAACCTTAAGGCCTGCGGTTGAAACTGGGCGGGACACCCGCCCAACTTGCCGGCTACTGCGCAGTCTTGTGCTCGATGACCTGCGACTCGGTGTCGTTTTTCTTGGCGCGTGCCAGTTTTTCGGTCAACAACGCCTGCTTGGCTTCGGCTTCGGCCTTACTGGCGAACGGCCCCAGCAATACCTGATCCTTGCCGTCTTCCTTCACGATATAAAAATTGAAACCATGCTCCAGCAACCAGGCGGCCAGGTCGGTGATCGCCTGCAGCTTGTGGTCCGGCGGCCCAACCCATACGTCCCATTCCTGGGCGGCAATTGCACCGGTTTGTGGCTGGCTTTCAGTCACGGCAGGCTTGGCCTTGGGCGCTTCGACAGGTTTGCCTTCACCGCAACCGGCCAATGCCAACACCGCCATTGCCATCGCTACTTTACGCACTGCCCTGCTCCTTTAAGGATAAAGAGGCAACTTTATCATTCACTGTCTATTCTGGCCGTCATAAACGTTGGCTTAAACAATGCGAATGATGTATCGCAGACCTGTATGATGCCGTCATGGGAATTAATGTCGCCTCTATGCGTCCTAAAAGAGGCAGTCACAGGGAAGCGCTTAGCAGTAAGCTACACACATCCGACATCTGCCCTGTCTGAAACATGTGTCCTTAAAAGTAATCAAGGAGAAGTCCATGCTTATACTCACCCGCAAAGTCGGTGAAAGCATAAACATCGGTGATGACATCACGATCACCATTCTGGGCGTTAGCGGCCAGCAAGTACGAATCGGCATCAACGCACCCAAGGACGTTGCCGTGCATCGCGAGGAGATTTACCAGCGCATCCAGGCCGGCCTGACTGCTCCGGACAAAAACCAGACTCCTTGAAGCGCCCTCAGTAGCCAGCCTTTTCGTTTACTGTAACGGCTGGCGAAGACCCTTTAGGCCTGTTCGCTCTTTTGCGTCCAGAGCGTCGCTCTCTTCATCTTCCACGCAAGATGAAACTGTCTTCATAATTCGGAACTTGTCGCGTGGTGCACAGCCAAAACGGGTGAGCCATTCTGCCGACAACTGAGCGCACTCAGGAGTACGTCGATGAGGCGCACCTCTATGCAACACTTTGTCGCCTGTTCCTGGATGATCGCCCTGCTGATCGGGCTGGCCTTTGCCGGCGTGGAATATGGCTTGAGATACGAAATTGAAGGTGCCGCCGCCTGGGATGCGCCCTCCTGGCTGGACCTGGTGCTGCTGTTGTGCGGTTACCTGTTTGTGTTCTGCCTCAAGCCCATACAGACGATCATTCAACGCAAAATGTGCCAGCGAGCCAGCCACCTTACGCATCGCAAACCTGCGGGTTAATGGGCGTTAATACACTATCTGATCGCCGGTATTTACAGCCTCACAGCAAGATCTATGCTTGGGCGTGCACGATCAGTGAAAGGCGTTAAAGCAGATGGATACCCTCAGCAAATCCGACATCGAATCTGCACTGGCGGCCCGTCTGCCCAGCTACAAGATCACCTGCACGCTGCATGCTGACGGCACCCTTTCAGCCATCTTGAGCGGCCCCGAAACCGACCATTTCGCAATTACCGGCATTGTGCGCGCGCATTATCGCGGCGCCGAAGCGATTGCCCGGCTGGCCAATGAGATCCTCAGGGAAATGGTGATGTCCCGCCAGGGCATGCGCAGTAACCGACAGCAAGCGTCACCCAATCACGACGCCAGGGAAGAAGGCCGAGACCGGTAACGCGCTCGGCTTTTTTCGTTTCAGTCCGCCACGCTGTGCAAACTCAACAGGCCGTCATCATCGCGCTCGACGTGCAACTGCTCATAGCCATCGATCGATGCATGTGCCGTCGCCATGGGCTTCAGGTGCGTTGAGGTCACCACCACCACCGCTGCTCCCGCCGCCTCCCCGGCCCGAATTCCCACCGTCGCATCCTCGAACACCAGGCAGTCCTGCACACGTACACCCAGGCGTTGTGCACCCAGCACATAACAGGCGGGGTCCGGTTTGCCGATAGCGACATCCTCGGCCGTGACCAGCACCTGCGGCGGCGAAATGCCCGCCGCTTGCAACCGGCGTAATGCCAGCTCCTTGGGTGCAGACGTCACCAACGCCCATTGACTGGCGGGCAACCGGTTCAGGAATTCAACCGCGCCGGGAATCGCAACCACACCCTCGACATCATTCAGCTCAGCCTCGGTAATCCACTGCGCTTCAACCTCAGGGTCGACGCCGGGGAGCGCCTGACGGGTGATGGTGTCGATGGCCCGTGCGCCATGAATTGTGCTCAGAAAGGCCGGTACATCCAGGCCATGGCGTTCAGCCCAGATACTCCACACCCGCTCGGCAGCGGCGATGGAGTTGAGCAAGGTCCCGTCCATGTCGAATAGAAAGGCGCGGAAGCGTTGGGTAAATGCGGCGGGGCCTGAAATGGACACGGCTTGGCTTTCCTTTTGATCGGTAACAAATGCTGACCCCGATGCAATCTACGGATCCCCTTCCCACTTGTAAACGCTGCGCACCGATCCCCATACGCTTGCATTACAACCTTGTAATCAAGCTGTAAGTCTTGTCAGCACCCTCACTTCATACAGTGGAGTCGTCAGTCACCCACAGCGGTTGACGCCACTTCCCACAGATGAAAAGGGTCCACCCGATGAAACCTGCAAGCAAACTCTGCCTGATCGCCGCCGGCCTGCTGATGCTGGGCACCGGCACCGCGATGGCCGGCACCGTCGCACCGGTCAAAGCCAATAACGTTGTGCTGGTCCACGGTTCCTGGGCTGACGGTTCGAGCTGGTCCGAGGTGATCACCCGGCTCCAGGCCGCCGGCCTGCACGTCACCGCTGTGCAGAACCCACTGACGTCGGTAGCCGATGACGTCGCCGCGACTAATCGCGTGCTGGATCAACAGGACGGTCCTACGGTGCTGGTCGGCCATTCCTACGCCGGCACCGTGGTCAGCGACGCCGGGGTCAACCCGAAAGTCAGCGCCCTGGTGTACGTGGCCGCCCGTGCGCCGGACGCCAACGAAGACTTCGTCGCGCTTTCCGCCAAGTACCCAACCATGCCGGTGCGTGCCGGCGTGGAAGATCACGACGGCTACCTGACCCTGAGCCAGGACGCCTTCCTCAAGTACTTTGCCGCCGATGTGCCGCGCGCCAAGGCACTGGAGTTGTACGCGGTGCAACAACCGATCACCAAGACCCTGTTCAGCGGCCGTACGGTGAACGCCGCCTGGCACACCAAACCGTCCTGGTACGCGGTGTCGAGCAATGACCAGACCATCAACCCGGACCTGGAACGCTTTCTCGCCAAGCGCATGAACGCCAGCACCATCGAGCTGCGATCGAGCCACTTGTCGCTGGTGTCCCACGCCAAGGAAGTCACCGACTTGATCCTCGAAGCGTCCGGTCGCCAGCCTTAATTCTTTCATTACGAACTTGTCATGATCCTGTTGGTTGGCTGTTTGGGGCGCCTGGTTACTGTGAACTCACTGCCAGGGCCTGGCAGCCAACCCTTAAAGAGAGCTACTGCCATGAAACTGTTTATCCTGGGCTTTGCCGCTTTGCTGGCTACCGGTTCCGCGTTTGCCGCCGACACCACGGCTGCCACTCACGTGATTCACGACAAAACCGGCTTCTTCGTGCACCTGGATGTCGACAAAGTGCTGTCGAGCACCGACACCTACGGCCAATGCGGCATCGTCCCTGCCCGCCTCGACTACCTGGACCACCAGGGCCGCGAACACGTACTGGACTACCAAGTGCAAGGCATCGGCTGCGCCAGTGACAATTGATCGGGCTACACTTGCGCCACACCTAGCATCAGGGCTCCTCCCATGAACATCCTCGTAGTCGAAGACGAACCCAAGGCCGGCAATTACCTGCTCAACGGTCTGCAGGAATTGGGTTACTCCGTGAGCCTTGCCCGCGATGGCGTGGACGGTTTGCACCAGGCGCTGGAAACGCCATTCGACGTCATTGTGCTGGATGTGATGATGCCGAAAATGGACGGCTGGGAGGTGCTGCGCCGCCTGCGCAAAGAAGCCGATACGCCGGTGCTGTTCCTGACCGCTCGCGACGACATTGCTGATCGCATCAAGGGCCTGGAACTGGGCGCCGATGATTACCTGATCAAACCGTTCTCTTTCGCCGAGCTGGTCGCGCGCTTGCGTACCCTGACCCGCCGCGGCCCGAGCCGCGAAGAAGAACAGCTGCAGATCGCCGACCTGCAAATCGACGTGCTTAAACGCCGCGTCACCCGCGCCGGTACGCGCATCACCCTGACCAATAAAGAGTTCGCGCTGCTGCACTTGTTTGCGACCCATCAAGACCAAGTGCTGTCACGCTCGATGATCGCCTCGCGGGTCTGGGACATGAACTTCGACAGCGACACCAATGTGGTCGACGTCGCCGTACGGCGCCTGCGCCTGAAAATCGACGATCCGTTCCAGCTCAAGTTGATCCACAGCGTGCGCGGCATTGGCTACCGCTTCGATACCCAGCCATGAACAATCGCCGGCATTACTCACTGACCCTGCGCCTGGCGCTGATCTTCGCCTTGCTCGCCTTCGCCCTGCTGGCCACGCTGGGGGTCGCGCTGTATCGCGAGCTTGAGCGGGAACTGATCAAGCGTGACGATGCGGCCCTGATCTATCGCGCCGACCAGTTGCGCAACCTGCTCAATGACAGCAACACCCTGGACCTGATCAAGACCAAGCCGGAGCTGTTCCAGAACATGCTGGGCAACAGCGAGTCAGTGCTGAGCATCGCGGCGCCGGGGCAAAAGCCGTTACTGCTGGTCAACCCGGGCAACATTGACATGCCGAACGTGACGCCCGTACCAAAAAACCAAACGTTGGGGTTTTCCGATGTGCACCATTTACCCGGCGTAAATGGCGTGCCCTTCGCCACTGTCGCCGCGTCCATCGATACCGGCGACCTGGGCAGCCTGCAAGTCACCACCGGGCGCTTGATGACCGAGCGCACGGCCATGCTCGCCAGCTATCGCTTGAGTGTGTTTGTGCTGGCCAGCATCGCGGCAGTCATCCTCGCCCTGGTCGGTTACCTGCTGGTGCACCGTGGGCTGCTGCCGCTGCGGCGCCTGGCCAGGCACGCCCAGGGCATCGGCGTAGGCAACCTGGCCGAACGCCTCGACAGCCACGGTACGCCGAAAGAACTGCTGCCAATGATCGACTCGTTCAACACCATGCTCGAGCGCCTGGCCAAGGGTTTTGTGCAACTGGGCCAGGTGTCTACCGACATGGCTCACGAACTGCGTACGCCGATCAACAACCTGCTGGGCGAAACCCAAGTCGCCCTGCAACAGCACCGCAGCATCGAGAGCTATCAACAATTACTCGCCTCCAATGTTGAAGAGCTCGAGCGCCTGGCGCGGATGCTCGACAACATGCTGTTCCTCGCCCGCACCGACCCGGCCAGCGCGCTGCGCCAACGCCAGGAACTGAGTGCGGCGGATGAAGTGGAACGTATGGCTGACTACTTTGAAGGGTTGGCGAGCGATGTGCAGATCAGCATTCTTGCGCAGGGCGAAGGCGTGATCTGGGCCGAACCGATGCTGTTGCGCCGGGCGCTGGCAAACCTGTGTGCCAACGCGATCAAGTACGGCGCGCCGAGTTCGCAGCTGTTGATCCAGGCGACGGCCACTGCTGAAGGCATCAGCCTGAGTGTCAGCAACCGCGGCGAGACGATTCCTGCCGAGCATCTGCCCAGGCTGTTCGAGCGGTTTTACCGGGTGGATGAGTCGCGGGAACGTTCGGCACAGTCCAATGGATTGGGACTGTCGATTGTCGCGACCATCATGCAGTTGCATAACGGTCGCTACAGCGTCACCAGTGAAGACGGCGTGACATGTTTTGAGTTGTTCTTTCCTCGGCGGGAAGACTGAGAGCGCCCGGCCCGAACCTTGGTTTTGCAAAAAAATTGTCTGTCACCACCTTACCGCTTTCCCAAGCAAGATCAGCTGACCTGCCCTCCGGTTCGCGCGATGTCCACTTGCGTGCCCCAAGCCGCCTGAACCGCCACCCGTAAACCTTTAACCAATGTCTCCAATGCCATCGAAGGCTGCGCCACGCCTGTGACCTGCTCCGGCATGGGGGGCACATGGATAAAACCACTGCGTATTGCCGTACCGGCAAGTGCGTGCTGCAACAGGTAAAACACCTGGTTACACACGAAGGTTCCCGCCGTCTGCGAAACCGACGCAGCAACCCCCGCCTCGCGCACGGCCTTGACCATGGCCTTGATCGGCAACGTGCTGAAGTAGGCTGCCGGCCCGCCGGCCACCACCGCCGTGTCTACAGGTTGCGCGCCGAGGTTGTCGGGGATACGTGCATCATTCACGTTGATCGCCACCCGCTCCATGGATAAATCACTGCGCCCAGGCCCGAGCCCCGTGGCGATGACCATCACCGGGCGCAGCTCGGCGATCAGCTCGGCCAGGCACTCCCCCGCCGTGGCAAACGCGCAGGGCAGGCGACGCGCCACAATCTGCACATCCTCGGACAGTTGCACGCCATCCAACTGGCGCGCAGCCTCCCAGGATGGGTTGATCAAGTCTTGGTCAAAGGGCTCGAAGCCCGTCAGCAGTACTGTTTGCATCCGGTCCTCACATCAACAGGTAGAGCAGGACAATATTCACCACCAGCATCATCAACGCCGTCGGCATTTGCGCCTTGATCACCGCATTTTTGTCCGGCAACTCCAGCAACGCCGCCGGGACGATATTGAAGTTGGCCGCCATCGGCGTCATCAGCGTACCGCAATAGCCGGAGAACATGCCGATCGCCGCCATCACCGCCGGGTTACCGCCATAGATGCCCACCAGCACCGGCACGCCGACACCTCCGGTCATGACCGGGAATGCCGCAAAACCGTTACCCATGATCACCGTAAACAGGGCCATGCCCAGCACATAGACCATTACCGCCACCAACTTGAAGTCCAGGTTGATATAAGTGGTGGTGACATGAGCGACAGCCGTGCCGACTCCAGCTTCATTGAACAGCAGCCCGAGCATCGCCAGCATTTGCGGCAACACCATGGCCCAACCCAGGGCCTCGGTCAGGCGCCGAGACTCGCGCAAGGCTTGTACCGGTGTGTCGCGGGTCAGCCAGCACGCCAGGCCCAGGGCGATCAGGCAACCAATGCCCAGCGACACAAAGGTGGTGTTTTTCGGGTCCAGCAGCGGCACGCCGCCGATTTCGGTGTGTTTGAGCAGTACCGAACCAATCACCGTGGTCAGGGGAATGGCCAGCGCCGGGATAAACAATTTGTGCCCCAAACGACCGGCACTCGCGCGAGACGCCTTGTCATGCAATTCGGCATGTTTGCCGCGGCCGACGCCGCCCAAGCCTGCAATCAAGGCCATCACCACCACACCGGCACCGATAACCACCGACGGCAAGCGCTCCCCGACCAGGAACGGAATAGCGAACAGCAGCCAGAACAACGCGGTCGACCAGCGCTTCGGGTGAGTTCGGTCGAGCAGGATCATGCCCGCAGTAATCAGCAGCAAAACACCGGCAAGCCAATACAGGTATTGAATCGAGATGATCATTGCACAGCCTCCGCAGGCGTGGCGGCAGATGTCATTTCACGCGTGAGTCTTCGATCAAACCGATGCAGGCGAATCGCATGGATGATAAACGCACAGATCGCCGTCGGGATGCCCCACACCGCAATGTGCAACGGTTCCACGTCAATGCCCGAGCCCAGCAGGAAGGTGTGCATCAGCGCAATCGCACCAAAGGCGACAAAGATGTCTTCACCGAAAAACAGCCCGACGTTATCGGTCGCCGCGCACATGGCCAATACTTTGTGGCGCAGTTTGTCCGGCAGCTTGCCGTAGCGTTTTTCCGCCGCCCCTTCGGCCATCGGCGCCAGCAGCGGCCGCACCATTTGAGGGTGCCCGCCCAGGCTGGTCAGCCCCATGGCCGCCGTGGACTCGCGCACAAACAGGTAGATGATCAACAAACGCCCGACCGTGGCGCGCTCGAAACGCGCGATCCAGTTTTGCGCATGCAGACGCAGGCCATGGCGCTCGAGCAGGCCAATGACCGCCAGCGGCAATAACAGAATCAGTTGCAGCGCGCGGGTCTGAAGGAAACCATCACCCATGCTGACGAGGATTTTTTCCAACGGGAAGTGGGCGGCGAGCCCGGTAGCGATGGCGGCAGCAGTCACCACCAACAGCGGATTGAAGCGCAAGACGAAGCCAACCACGATGACAAGTACGCCGATCAGCGGCCATAGGTTCACAACAGTTTGCATGACGATGAGGTCCTTGAATGCGCGCTGCGGCGCCATTACGGCAGGATGTGAACAACGGGTTCACAGCATGAAAATAGCGTGCAGCCCGGCGCGGTTTTTATTGTTGACCTGGAAGGTCGAGCGTCAGTGGCGGCAACTTTGCTGCTTGGGGCCGGGGGGTGTCCAACAAGAAAAATTGTTGCTGCAAACCAATAAATTTTGTGGGTGATTGGCGCCAGGTGATCCGGCGCCGTGCGGGGATTCAAGCCAGACGCTTTTGGAAAAAATAGCGTTGGTGGCCCGCAGGGTAGTCAGCGATATGACCCACCTCGCTGAAGCCTTGCTTTCGATAAAACTCCGGCGCCTGGAAGCTGAACGTATCCAGCCAAATCCCAATGCAGCCCTTTTGCCGAGCTAACGCTTCGGCGGCGCGCATCAAACGCCTACCGGTACCTTGGGCACGCATCTCTTGCGGAACGCTCAAGAGTTCAACGAACAGCCATCCTAAAGAAATGCTCCCATAGAGCCCGCCTACCACCGCTCGACTGGTCGAATCACGTAACAAAATGCCGACCGATTCAAACTTGATGTCACCGATATGGCGGGTGTTGTAAGCCCTCAACGGTTTGAGGATGTCCTCACGCTCCTGCGCCGTCACGTCGAACGACACTTCCATTTCACATTCCACTTCAAGCTCCCAGGCAGAACTCAATGACCCGTCAGTATGACTCGCTCACTCTGGCTTGCGCAGCGGCATAATCCGACGTTTTGGAAGAGCCTGACTCAGGCGCGTCGACTCAAACGTGCGAGCACAGGACTGAGCCGGTATTGTGGACAGCAATCGATTTTCATTGAAAAGGGGTGGCACTGGTGACTTCTTCCGCTACGCCCATCTCAGGCGTGCAAATGCGTTTGATCGCTCTGGTGGTCGCCGTGACTTTTTTCATGGAGAACCTCGACGCCACGGTGATCGCCACCGCTCTGCCGACCATGGCAGCCGCCTTTGGGGTAACGCCGGTGGACATGAACATCGGCATCACGGCCTACATTCTGGCCGTGGCGATTTTCATCCCGGCGTCCAGCTGGATTGCAGACCGCTTTGGCGCACGCCGGGTGTTCGCTGGCGCGATCATCGTGTTTACCCTGGCGTCGCTGCTCTGCGGGTTGAGCCAGAGCCTTGAGATGTTCGTGATCGCGCGGGTGCTGCAAGGCATCGGCGGCGCGCTGATGGTGCCCGTGGGGCGCCTGGCGGTGCTGCGTAATACCGACAAGAAAGACCTGGTGAACATGATTGCGGTGATTACCTGGCCCGGCTTGGTGGCACCGATTCTTGGGCCATTGGTGGGTGGATTGATCGTGACCCATGCACCGTGGCCGTGGATTTTCTACGTGAACTTGCCGCTGGGCGCGCTGGCCCTGGTTGCAGCGCTGTGGCTTGTGCCCGAGGGCCGTGGGGCGAGCGTGCGTCAATTCGATGGCAAAGGCTTTGTGCTGTTGGCGAGCGCCTGCGTGGCATTGCTGGGCGGGCTGGAGTGGCTGGGCAACCAGACCAGTGAAACACTGCTGCCCGGTTTCGCGCTCGCGGCGGCAGGTGCAGCGCTTGCGGTATGGGCCGTGCAGCATTGCCGTCGGCATGCCGAACCGTTATTGCCGCTGCAGACGCTGTCGATCGCGACGTTCCGGGTCAGCATTTTGGGTGGTTCACTATTTCGCCTGGCCATCAGCGCACTGCCGTTTTTGCTGCCGCTGTTGTTTCAGGTGGGCTTTGGTTTGTCGCCAGTGGATGCGGGGTTGTTGGTGCTGGCGGTATTTGCCGGCAACCTGGCAATGAAACCCTTCACGACAGCCATCATGCAGCGCTTTGGGTTTCGCCAGGTATTGCTCGTCAACGGCGTGATCGGCGTCAGCCTCGTTGCCGCCTGCGCCTTGTTTACGGCGCAAACGCCGCTGACGCTGATTGCGGCAGTGCTGTTTGTGGGCGGGCTATCGCGGTCGATGCAGTTCACCTGCTACAACTCGATTGGCTTCGCCGATGTGCCCAAGGCACGCATGAGTGAAGCATCGGCCCTGTTCAGCATGGCGTTTCAACTGGCGATGGGCTTGGGCGTGTCGATTGCAGCACTGCTGCTGCGCGCGTCCATGGCTGCGCAAGGGCATGAGGCACACGCCAGCGCCGGGGATTTTCGGGTGGCGTTCGCAGGCGTGGCACTGCTCGGTGTGCTGGGGTTGATCGATGTGTATCGGTTGCCGGCGGGGGCCGGGGAAAGCGTGCTCAATCGCACCGGAGCGGCTTGACCGTGAAGAATCCTGTTCCAGACCTATACTCAAGGGAGCGGTGCGCATTCTTGCGCATGGCGAACGGCACAATCGCCGACGATGAGGGTAGCCACTATGTATGCCGGACAAATGAATATGGCGACAACCAATGGTGAAATACGCTGCCAGATTGTTGTTCAGATCATCTGCCTGTTATCGGTGGCTACGCTGTTCTGCTGACCCGCGCGCCTCCTTCAGAGCAAGCCACACGGTGGCTGGATGAGCTGTTGCCCGAATTCCGGACAACACAGCATTATCGCGATAGCGACAGAGCGCAGGCTGTCTGGGGCTTCAGTAGGTGTTTTGGGCTTTTCGGAGCCGCACTTGGCGCCGTAGATGCCGAGCTTCTGTGCTGCGCCAATACTTTCCTCCAGGCAATAAAAAACCGCCTCGAGGGCGGCGTTATTCAGCAGGTGCGGACTACATTTGGTCTTCCGCGTAAATTTCGGAACTGATGATCGCGCCGCCCCAGCGCCGGCGGCCAGCACACAGCGCTACCGCCGCTATCAAAATACGCATGTCGTTAATTTAGCGGGACTGTAGCCAACCTAAGCTGCTGGACCAAGCACAGCTAACTGATCATCGCTGATCGATTTCAATCTTCTGCGTGGGATCTGGGCTGTATTTTTGGCGCTTCAATTGCGGATCGCCCTTGGCCATACAGAAGAAATAAATCTCTGCCTCACCGCAGCCGCCGTGTAATGCGCACTCACTTGCCTGCATGTGATCAAGCAGGATTTCCCGGCCTTGAGACTCGCAGAATACGTTCGCCTCTTTGAGCGCCTGCCCTTTCGCGGAGGCAGGCCCACCGAATGGAACACGAGTTGAAATCGTGTATGTATCAGGCCCGACCTTGATCGGTCCGCTGTCCGCGCAGCCCGCGAGCATCGCAGCAGACAGAGCCATCAGCCAAATTTTCATAGTTGTCCTCCCCAGGAAAGAAGGGACTGTACCTCGGACCTGTCCAGGCATCCAGCGTGGTTGAAATGCCAGCGGCATCAAACAACAGGCGTGAGCAGGCGCAAGTCGCCCGTAAAAATTATTTCGTGAATTGGTGCATCCGGTTTGGTTTCTGGCTCGTAGATTCAATACCCTCACTCGGAGGGCATAAGAGCCAAGGAGATATATCATGCACGCTTTTTACAAAAAATTTGCTGCTGCAGCCTGCTTCGCGATCCTCTCCGTCACTGCCACGCTCAGCTTTGCCGCCGATACAGTGATGGTCGGAGGTGCAGCGATGTACCCAAGCAAAACCATTGTCGAGAACGCGGTCAATTCGAAGGACCACACGACGCTGGTAGCTGCAGTCAAGGCTGCCGGATTGGTCGATACGCTTAACAGCAAAGGCCCTTTCACTGTATTCGCCCCAACGAACGAAGCCTTTGCCAAGCTGCCGGCAGGGACCGTCGATACACTGGTCAAGCCTGAACACAAAGCCGATCTGACTAAAATTCTGACCTACCACGTCGTGCCTGGCACTCACACATCGGCGCAACTGATGGCAGATGCGAAAAAGAACGGCGGCACCGTGGTGTTGAAAACAGTTCAAGGTGAATCGCTCAATATCAAGCTGCATGACGGCAAGCTGTGGGTGGTAGATGCAAAAGGCGGTAAGGCTGGCATCAGCATCGCAGACGTGATGCAGTCCAACGGCGTGATCCACGTTGTAGATTCGGTCTTAATGCCTTAATAGCTCGTCAGTCCCGGCAGACTCCCAGTTTGCCGGGTGTTTAGACACACAGGCGCCGAATTGGCGTTCTGAGGTGGGAGTTTTGCAAAAGTTTTGCAAATCACAGACAACAAAAAAGGGCCCACCTTTCGGTGAGCCCTTCTAGACCGCCCAGCAGAGCGGATTTTATTTGGTAGGCGCGATTGGACTCGAACCAACGACCCCCACCATGTCAAGAGCCACCCTGCTAAGCGCTAGGCCACGTAGCCTATGGCCCTAAGAGAACGCCCATTCACATTATGAGGCGTCAACCATGGCTAACATTCGCTCCCTTCCCTCTGGCAATTGGAACGCTCAGGTACGGTTGAGAGGAAGCCCCCCGCAATCCAAAACATTCCCCACTCAGGCGTTGGCCCAAGCATGGGCTGACCAGCTAGAGGCTGTCACCAAGACGCATCAGACGCACACCCTTTACACACTTGGCATGACCTATTGCGAAACCATGCTCAAGGGCAAGGGTAGCTATGACCACGCAATCAAGATTGTTGACCAGCTCTTTGCTGCCTTCCCTCAGTCAATCCATGACATCACCCCTCAGCTAGTCAATGACTTCAAGCTGAAGCGCCTACAAACGGTCAAGCCTGCTACCTGTCGCATACAGTTAGCGTTCATTTCTCGTTTCTTCAGGTTCGCTAAGCGTGGCCTGCTCATAGACATACACAACCCCGTAAGTGACATAGCCCTACCCAAGCCCGACAAGTCGAGCGACAAGGTAATCAGTGCTGGCGAGCTTAGACAGTTGCTCAACAAGCTATCCCCCACCATGGCCCTCATCGTGGAGTTGGCCTATGAGACAGCCATGAGACGCTCAGAAATACTCAAGCTCACAACCCAATGCCTTCACCTGGATGAACGTATCGCGGATGTAGTGGACGGTAAGAACGGCACTAGGTCTGTGCCCCTGACCATGCGAGCCATAGAGCTATTGAAAGAGGCACAGCGGCTGGCTGTAGCAAACAAGGCACACAGAGGAAGACTGTTTATTGTGACGCCTCATGCTGTGTCACAGGCCGTTAGGCTGGCAAGGAACAAAGCAGGACTCGACTGTAGCGTGAGGCTTCATCAGTTAAGGCATACACGTATCACCAATGTGGCCAAGAAAGGATTCAACAACGCTCAGATAATGATTGTATCGGGACATAGGGATACTAGGTCAGTGGCTAGGTACTCACATTTGAATGCGAAGGATGTACTTCATCTCATTGATTAAGCCACCTGCAAGCGCACAGGAGCGACGATAGACAATCAACTGCCACCCATATAGCCATGCAAGCCTGCAGCCCCTTATAGTGGCTTACAGTGGCAAGGAGTAAAGGAATGGGTGTGGCTGAGAGTTACGGATAGACATTATTTTTGAGAATCCGTGTAGGGTTTTCTCTCAAAAAACAGTATATAAGATATAGGGCCTAAAAACATTTACGTCACACCTTGTAGAACTTTACCTCGAAAAACCAGTATAGCTTATACCAGCATAAAGATTGCTTCCTCACACTGCTTACACAGAGTCAGTAGGTTGCGGTCTTTTTTTATTGCCTAAATAGCGGGCTTTCCACAACAAGAAATTAGAGAAAAACCAAGATGGACATAGATGAAATCATAGAAAGTAAGATCATGCACCTAAACACAGCAGACCGTAAGTTGGTGTGGGTGATGATCAGGAACAAGAGTGACGATGGGTTACGGTGGTGTGAAATCTCGCTTGAAGAGTTCTCCGCAGCGATAGGCAAAACACCTAGCTCATGTAGCAAGACCATTCAACACCTAGTCGAACATGAACTCATTGCGCTTCGAAAGTCTCGTCTTGGGTCCACAACTTACAATCAATATAAAACAATCCCTCTGGAGCATGCAAAATGAACACAATTACAATGAATGAAGTTAACGAACTGGCTCGCCGCACTGGCAATACTCCTATGGGGGTTTTAACGGATCTAATCGAGCGTGGCTATCAGTTGGTCGAGGAACCTCCTGCACCTAGAGGCAACCCGCTGACTTCCTCTAAGGATGCATTAGCACAGTGGAAGGCGTCTAAGCAGAAGGTACGAGACGAGCTTTATAAAGCGGACCCTCTTGTCCGACAGCTTACTGACTTGGACAACGCATATAACTCATCTGCTCAGCAGGCCAAGCAAAGCATTGTCCAACGCGATGCGTTTGGAAATATTACAGGCACCACTAAATCCGTCCTCACTGGTGCAACCCAGAAAGAGCAAGCGGAACTGATGGCAGCCATTCGCGCAATGTACAACCAAGGAGAATAACTATGAAAGCAGTAGACTTGACACCAGCAGAAGTTAAAGCACTGGAACAACGTCGCTCAGCACTAGGAGCTATCGACTGTAGCATCGAGCAGAAGAACAAACTCATCACAGGTATTAAAGAATACAAAGAGTGTGAGTATGGCATGAGCCAATATGGCGCATATCAGGTGCTGTCTGTTCATGGTAGCAACTCACTCCCTGTAGAGCTTCAAGGCATCTTCACAGACGCTAGACATATCACCCGGACGATAGATAACTTAATCACAGAAGGGAAACTGATTGAGCCCAAATAATCCAAAGTTCATATACGTAGCAGAAGCTACCCCAGGCACAGGCAAGACGGAACAGTTCATCAAGGAACTGGATGCAGCACCCTACAAGCGATACGTATACGCTGTACCCACCAAGGTACTTACCAAAGACGTTGTAAGGCGCATTCATGCAATCGGAATAATCCATGCCTACGTGATCAATAGCGACACCCACAAAAACGTAACTGATACAGTGGAATGCTCACTCCTTGAAGATGACCCCAAGGTTCTTATCATTACGCATAAAACCTTGCTAGACCTTGATCCTTGCTACCTACAAGACTGGATTGTAGTCATTGATGAAGTGCCCTCAGTCGCTAATAATCTTACCAAAGATATTGGCGACCACGCTTACACTAACTTCCTAGAGAAATTCATTGAGATTGATAGCGTATCCACCAGAGCGTCTATCAAACTAGGAATGACGAAGGAAGCCAGAGCCACCTACTCTGACGTGGTAAACGACAAGGGCATGTCAACCATCTGCACTTGCCTAGGCGCCCTTCTAAGGGGCAAGGCTGATGTATTCATCAAAGAATACGTAGACAAGAAAGACAGCAGATGGAAGTGGCAAGTCAGGGTAATTGATTACTTTGACTTAAGCGGGATCTATGAGACCGCTCAGGAAACACACATCCTAGGTGCCAACGTCACAGGCACGTTAGCTTACCAACACGCTCTGAGCAAGGGATATACGCTTGAAGTCTCCAAGTTCACACCAGAATACAGAGGCTACAAATTTCCGAGCTACATATATCCACTGATTGGGGGATGCAAGGTAAGCAAGACAATGCTACTGACGCTCCCCAATGGTGATGTAGCAGAGGAATGGAATGAACAAGTGTACGGGCATGCTCTGTTACGTGATGCTATCCAGTTCGTTCAAGGGGAGCCCCTCCTTGCTCAGGTACATGACTGGTGCAAGTTCCCCTTTGAAGACTATCCCAACGTAATACGCATGCCCTTTGATGCTAGGGGATTGAATGGATACTCAGGCGTACACCATACGCTCTCACTGATCCATGGCAACCCCAACCCTATCGAAGATCAGAATAACTCTGAGATGCTAGCAAAGATGGCCGTAGATATTACTGTAGGCAAACAAGCATTACGTAATGAACGTTACAGAGAATACATATTCCAAGCGGCAACACGAAGCAGCATCAGGACTTTCAGCAATGACAGACCTACGATTCATTTTGTACCAACAGAAGAATCGGGACGAGACCTAGCGTTCGACTTGACGGGTTGTCACTACATCCTCAAAGATTTGACTAGACACGCTCCAACTAGCAACGCGAAGGGCAAGACTCAAAGTAATATCCTTACCGCTAAGGCACTATCATCTGAAGGCTTGTCTGCTAGGAGGATCGCTCAAGCTATGGGCGTGAGTAATCGAACTGTCAGCTTGTGGCTTAAGCAGACTGTGTAATTTTCCTTAGAGAGTCTTAAGGGATTTTACACACTTTCTTCTACCCTCTGAAAATCAAGAGCAACGTCAGCAAGCTGACAAAGAGCACGCATTAAAGAAGAATCAAAAGCAGAGCATGTACCAGTGTATTGCTCTTGATCTTTTCTTTATGCGTATGCCACTCCGTGGCGTGCTCTTGCTTTTGCTTCTGTCACGCAGTGACGTTAAGACAACTTACCCAGGACAACACAATGTCAGACAATGATAATATTAGAATACCTGATCTAACCTCTTTCGTAATTCATAGCATCACCATACGAAGGGGCCTAGCCAAAGAGATTATTGCTAAGCATGAGGACCACCAAGCGCTGTATTACATATCATATAATCATGGCATCTCCCTTCAAGCAGTAGGCTATCTATCAAGGTGTACGCTAGAGGAAATAGAGAGAGCGTCAGCTATCAGAACGTGACCTTTCTCCTAAGCGCCCTACTCCTCATACAATATACCCAGCTAGTAGTGCTTCAGATTATGCATGACTATAGCTTCATAGCTATAACACTTAACATCATCTGTTATTTACTTACGCTTATGATAACAATCAAATACAGAGACAAGCCATGAACCTTACAGACACAGACAAGACAGAATACATTGAAACAAACTCACACTGCGCCCTAGCCAAGCGCTTGGGCGTTAGCATGATTACACTCGACACCTACGCAGAAGAACAAGGATGGAAAGAGGAACACCGTATCTATTGGCATGACAAATCAATTGAGATATTGAAGCAAGAGTTAGTCAATGGAAACATTGCTGCCGTTAAGGAGATGCTAAAGGTAACAGGAGGCGTAAGACCTGTAGGACGCCCACGTAAATTAGAGGCTGAGCGTGAAATTGCAATCGACAAGCGCATTAAAGAAGAATATGACGCAGACATTCGACGAATGAAGCTCGTAGACAGCAAACCAAGATAATTATTTATTAAGACAAGAGAGGTGCATTGACCCTGGAGGCTAGCGTTCAATTTAAAACAGTGGGCATTGGACATAGCAAAGGCAGATAGAGCGTGATGCTCAGATTCTAGGCGTACCTAGATGCCCCTCAGGGGTGCTCAATGCGTTACCACACTGGCCGTTCTTCACAGGGGCTAGCGGCCCTCTATGCCTGATAGTTCAGCTACCAGTCACCTGCCCTTCTAACTACGCCAGAAGGGGTAAGCGTTCCACGCCTGAGCGTGGCTACTCCCACCGGTCTTCAAACCACCGGCACTGTCCTCTCAGCGTTCACGCCACCACTACACCATCGAAGGTTCGCTATGACCCTACTGACATTGAGGCGTCTCGCTCTCTGAGACGTACAGTTCAGCATCTGCTAGGCCCGTTTGCCCAATGGACTTATAGCGTAAAGCCACTACAATATCAAGACGAGGTAAGCCCCTCGCATTCGATGCTTAAAGTGGAGCGCTACAGTGGATAACCCTACGCCTCAAGATTTCACTCACTATGTCCAGGCTCTAAAGCAACTCAAAGAGCTAACAACAGTAAGCAATCCATGGATTCCTGTGTGGTCAGCTATAGTAGGTGGTTTGATTGCGACAATACCAGCGACCATAGGTGCTTTGTTCAGGTCACACTCAACACGCAAATCAGTTCAAATATCGATACAAGTTGAAATTGTAAACATAGCTTCGATGATTAGAAAACGAGACTATCTGAACCACCTTAAACTGATACGATCTCAACTTACGGAGATCAACAATTAGATTGCAAGCACCCACAATGACGACGAGACTTACCCGTCCGAAGTAACCCAAACATATGTTGTAACCGTTGCAAGTGATTATTGTAAAATCTACAAGGCAAACCTAGACAAGCTTGGGATGATAGAAAGCAAAAAACTATATAAAATTGTAAATTTTTACAGTCTAATAGAATCAGTTATTTTAGATGCAAAGCTAGAAGGCACACTCGGCTCTAGGGGCTCAGTTGAGGACTATAGTGAAGTCATCCTATTTCTTGAAGACGCTTTGAAATTAGCTGATGAACTCAGCACTCAAACAACGTGAGTTTCCCCTAGAAATTCAGCAGCACCATTGCATATATAAGCACCCCACCCCGCCCCCCTGCCCCACCCCTAGAGAGACACCCCCGCCAGCCCTACAGCAGCACACAGAGCGTTCAGGATTCACCACAGAGCGTAGGGCGTTGAGCGTGGCCGACAGGCGTACCCGCCTCACAGCAGGCACATAGCTCAGTTGGTTAGAAGCCTGCCCTTGCGAGGCACGAGCAACGGGCAAGGGAGTGAGCCTGCGAACGTACCACCACCTAGACAAGATAGTGAACGAGCCATGTATATCAATGGGTTAGATGGAGCCGTTCACAAATCTGAGTGTGAACAGAGGCAGGCATGAATCCACGTTCACATTGCCTTGTGTGAACGAAGCCTATAATTTGTGAACGTTTTCTTAGGCAAAGAAAAAGGGGAACCCTTTCGGATTCCCCTTCACACCGCCCAGCAGAGCGGATTTTGTTTGGTAGGCGCGATTGGACTCGAACCAACGACCCCCACCATGTCAAGGTGGTGCTCTAACCAACTGAGCTACGTGCCTGCTGTGAGGCGGCATTCTACGGAATTCCGGAGGGGTGTCAACATCTTTTTTGCACCTAACCCTATGAATATGCGAATTATTTATTTGCGACGGGTACACCCGGGATTTTCGGGTGGCTGGCAGGCAATTTTTAACTCAGGTAGGATCTGGGCACTCGTAAAAAATATAAAACAGAGGTTCCAGGATGGCGAACACCCCCTACCCCCAGTCGTATTACGCCGCGTCCGCGAATGCGGTTCCGCCTCGCCCGGTGCTGCAAGGCGAAGTCGAAACCGATGTGTGCGTGATTGGCGCCGGCTACACCGGCCTTTCCAGCGCGCTGTTTCTGCTGGAAAACGGTTTTCGCGTCACCGTGCTGGAAGCTGCCAAGGTGGGGTTTGGCGCATCAGGCCGTAATGGTGGGCAGATCGTCAACAGCTACAGCCGCGATATAGACGTGATCGAGCGCAGTGTCGGTCCCAAGCAGGCGCAGTTGCTGGGGCAAATGGCATTTGAGGGCGGCAAGATCATTCGCGAGCGGGTGGCCAAGTATCAGATCCAGTGCGATTTGAAGGACGGCGGTGTGTTCGCTGCTCTCAACAGCAAGCACATGGGCCACATGGAGTCGCAGAAGCGCCTGTGGGAACGTTATGGCCATACGCAGCTTGAGTTGCTGGATGAGCGTCGCATCCGCGAAGTGGTGGCCTGTGACAACTACGTCGGTGGCCTGCTGGACATGAGCGGCGGGCACATTCATCCGCTCAACCTGGCGCTGGGCGAAGCGGCTGCCGTGGAATCCCTGGGCGGCACGATCTACGAGCAATCCGCAGCAGCGCGCATTGAGCGCGGCGCCAACCCGGTGGTGCACACTGCCGAAGGCAAGGTCAGGGCCAAGTTCATCATCGTCGCGGGGAACGCCTACCTGGGCAACCTGGTGCCGGAGCTCGCAGCCAAATCGATGCCGTGCGGCACGCAGGTCATCACCACGTCACCGCTGGGCGATGAGCTGGCCAAGACGCTGCTGCCGCAGGATTACTGCGTCGAAGACTGCAACTACCTGCTCGACTACTACCGCCTCACCAGCGACAAGCGCCTGATTTTCGGCGGCGGCGTGGTATATGGCGCGCGCGACCCGGCGAACATTGAGGCGATCATCCGTCCGAAGATGCTCAAGGCCTTCCCGCAGCTCAAGGATGTGAAAATCGATTACGCCTGGACCGGCAATTTCCTGCTGACCCTGTCGCGCCTGCCACAGGTTGGCCGACTGGGCGACAACATCTATTACTCGCAAGGCTGCAGCGGCCACGGCGTGACGTACACGCACCTGGCAGGCAAGGTACTGGCGGAGGCGTTAAGAGGCCAGGCAGAGCGTTTTGATGCGTTTGCCGACCTGCCGCACTACCCGTTCCCGGGCGGGCAACTCTTGCGCACGCCATTTGCCGCGCTGGGCGCGTGGTATTACGGGTTGCGAGATAAGTTGGGGTTCTGACCACAATCTAATTGTGGGAGCGGGCTTGCTCGCTCCCACATAAAGCCAAATCGCAGAAACAAAAAACCCCGGTCTTTCGACCAGGGTCATTGCTATCGGATCAAAGTAAACCTGAGGCTTTCTTTGTGCTTCAAGGCGTTCAGTGGGCCTTAAGGCAGATATGGCGCAGCGGACGGGACTCGAACCCGCGACCCCCGGCGTGACAGGCCGGTATTCTAACCGACTGAACTACCGCTGCGTATCGCTTGACCAGTTGAGCGTAAACCCTCAACCGTCTTTAAACATCTGATCGATCAGCCTTGGCTGTTCAATCTCAAGCCCGACATGTCGAACCTGGAAAATATGGCGCAGCGGACGGGACTCGAACCCGCGACCCCCGGCGTGACAGGCCGGTATTCTAACCGACTGAACTACCGCTGCGCGTCGGTGCAACCTTTAACGTTGCGTCTTGCCCTAAGGCAAAACTCTCAAGAAGTGGTGGGTGATGACGGGATCGAACCGCCGACCCTCTGCTTGTAAGGCAGATGCTCTCCCAGCTGAGCTAATCACCCTTTGCTTCGTTGAGGCCGCGAAATTTACGCAGGTAGCGGACCTAAGTCAATAGCCTGCTTGAAGTTTTTCTGAAAAAGACAAAATGGCTTCAAGACGGCTATCCGCCCTACTCGCTGTAAATCATCTTCTTGCTCATGCCACCGTCCACCACGAACTCCTGCCCGGTGACAAACCCCGCCTGACGCGACAGCAGCCACGCCACCATCGCCGCCACGTCCTCAACCGTGCCCACCCTGCCCGCCGGATGCTGGGCATGGTCGGCATCGGTCAACGGCTCGGCACGCCGCGCGGCAGGATCCCGCGCATCGATCCAGCCAGGGCTCACGGCATTCACCCGCACCTCCGGCCCCAGGCTCATGGCCAATGCGTGCGTCAGCGCCAGCAGGCCGCCCTTGCTCGCGGCATAGGCCTCGGTGTCGGGCTCCGACTGACGCGCCCGGGTCGACGCCAGGTTGACGATGGCACCGCCATGGGCACGCAGGTACGGCGCACAGTGCTTGGCCAGCAGCATCGGCCCACTGAGGTTCACCGCCAGCACGCGGTTCCAGTACGCCAGATCGAGGCTTTCCAGAGTGATATTGCGCGGGTCGGCCACGGCCGCATTGCACACCAACGCATCCAAACGCCCGAATTGCCCCAGCACCTCGGCAACGCCTTGGGCGACTTGTTTCTCATCGGCCACGTCCATGGTGATAAACCAGGCGTTGTCGCCCAGCACCTTGGACACCTTGGAACCGCGCTCGCGGTCCAGGTCGGTCAACACCACCTGCCAGCCTTCGCTGATCAGCCACGCAGCAATTCCAAGGCCAATGCCCCGCGCGGCGCCGGTGACCAGTGCGACGCGGCCGTTACCGACCGCTGCAGCTTCCATGGACCACTCGATCACAAGGCCGCCAGCCCGCGGGCCAGGTCGGCCTGCAAGTCAGCCACATCTTCCAGGCCCACCGCGATGCGGATCAGGCTGTCACGGATGCCGGCCGCTTCACGCTCTTGCGGCGCCAGACGGCCGTGGGACGTAGTGCTCGGGTGGGTGATGGTGGTCTTGCTGTCACCCAGGTTGGCAGTGATGGAAATCAGGCGCGTCGCATCGATAAAGCGCCAGGCGCCCTCTTTGCCGCCCTTCACTTCAAAGCTGACCACGGCGCCGAAACCGCGCTGCTGGCGCTGGGCCAACGCGTGTTGCGGATGGCTCTTGAGGCCGGCGTAGTGGACCTTCTCGATACCATCCTGCTGCTCCAGCCACTCGGCCAGTGCCTGGGCGTTGGCGCAATGGGCTTTCATCCGCAGGCTGAGGGTTTCCAGGCCTTTGAGGAAGATCCAGGCATTGAACGGGCTCAGGGTCGGGCCGGCAGTGCGCAGGAAACCCACCACTTCTTTCATTTGTTCGCTACGCCCGGCAACCACACCGCCCATGCAACGGCCCTGGCCGTCGATGAACTTGGTGGCCGAGTGCACAACAATGTCAGCGCCCAGCTTCAACGGTTGCTGCAATGCAGGCGTGCAGAAGCAGTTGTCGACCACCAGCATCGCACCCTTGGCGTGCGCCACTTCAGACAATGCGGCGATATCCACCAATTCGGCCAACGGGTTGGACGGCGATTCTACGAACAACAGCTTGGTATTGGCCTTGATCGCCGCATCCCAGCCGGACAGGTCCGCCAGGGGCACGTAGTCCACTTCAATACCGAAGCGCTTGAAATACTTCTCGAACAAGCTGATGGTCGAACCGAACACGCTGCGCGATACCAGCACGTGGTCGCCAGCGCTGCACAGGCTCATGACCACCGCGAGGATGGCGGCCATGCCGGTTGCCGTGGCCACCGCCTGCTCAGCGCCTTCCAGTGCCGCGATGCGCTCTTCGAATGCACGCACGGTCGGGTTGGTATAGCGCGAATAGACGTTGCCCGGCACTTCACCGGCAAAGCGCGCGGCGGCATCGGCGGCGGTGCGGAACACATAGCTGGAGGTGAAGAACATCGGGTCACCGTGTTCACCTTCCGGGGTGCGGTGCTGGCCGGCGCGCACAGCCAGGGTATCGAAAGCTACGCCATCGAGGTCGCTGTCCAAGCGACCGGCATCCCATTCCTGACTCATGCTGCGACTCCTTACTCAATTCTTTATTTAAGATACAAAACCGGCCCCTCAGGGCCGGTGTTTACTCAGTTGTTGTACAGGTCGATGATCGCGCTGACCGCCTGGGTCTTGATCTTCGACGAGTCATTACGCGCCTGCTCGATCTTGTTCAGGTAAGCCTCGTCGACATCACCGGTCACGTATTTGCCGTCGAACACCGCGCAGTCGAACTGCTCGATCTTGATCTTGCCACCGCCCACCGCTTCGATCAGGTCAGGCAGGTCCTGATAGATCAGCCAGTCGGCGCCGATCAGGTCGGCCACGTCCTGGGTGGAACGGTTGTGAGCGATCAGTTCGTGAGCGCTCGGCATGTCGATACCGTACACGTTCGGGTAACGCACGGCAGGTGCTGCGGAACAGAAATACACGTTCTTCGCACCGGCTTCGCGGGCCATCTGGATGATCTGCTTGCACGTGGTGCCACGCACGATGGAGTCGTCCACCAGCATCACGTTCTTGCCGCGGAATTCCAGCTCGATGGCGTTGAGCTTCTGGCGTACCGACTTCTTGCGCGCCGCCTGGCCCGGCATGATGAAGGTACGGCCGATGTAACGGTTTTTTACGAAGCCTTCGCGGAACTTGACGCCCAAGTGGTTGGCCAGTTCCAGCGCGGCGGTACGGCTGGTGTCCGGAATCGGGATCACCACGTCGATGTCGTGCTCAGGACGTTCACGCAGGATCTTCTCGGCGAGCTTCTCACCCATGCGCAGACGCGCCTTGTACACCGAAACGCCGTCGATGATCGAATCAGGACGCGCCAGGTAGACGTGTTCGAAGATGCACGGGGTAAGTTTCGGCGCCACCGCGCACTGGCGGGTGTGCAGCTTGCCATCTTCGGTGATGTACACCGCTTCGCCCGGCGCGAGGTCGCGAATCAGGGTGAAGCCCAGCACGTCCAGGGACACGCTTTCGGAGGCGATCATGTACTCGACGCCTTCGTCGGTGTGACGCTGGCCGAACACGATCGGGCGGATGCCGTGCGGGTCACGGAAACCAACGATGCCATAACCGGTGACCATGGCCACGACCGCGTAACCACCGACGCAACGGTTGTGCACGTCAGTCACGGCAGCGAAAACGTCTTCTTCGGTCGGCTGCAGCTTGCCGCGCTGGGCCAGCTCGTGAGCGAACACGTTGAGCAGCACTTCCGAGTCGGAACTGGTGTTGACGTGGCGCAGGTCAGATTCGTAAATCTCCTTGGCCAGCTGTTCAACGTTGGTCAGGTTACCGTTATGCGCCAGGGTGATGCCGTAAGGCGAGTTGACGTAGAACGGCTGAGCTTCGGCCGATGTCGAGCTACCGGCAGTCGGGTAACGCACATGGCCAATACCCATGTGCCCGACGAGGCGCTGCATGTGACGCTGATGGAACACGTCACGTACAAGGCCATTGTCCTTGCGCAGGAATAACCGGCCGTCGTGGCTGGTCACAATACCGGCAGCGTCCTGGCCGCGGTGCTGGAGGACGGTTAGCGCGTCATACAGCGCCTGATTCACGTTCGACTTACCGACGATACCGACGATGCCACACATGCGACGCAACCCCTACTTAATGAATCTTGACTGAACACAACTTACTGAGGCGTTTTGGCCGGTAAGAGGTGCTCCTTGAACGGAAGATCAGCGGGTACGCTGATTCCGCTGGCCAGCCACTGACTGCTCCACCCCAAAATGAGGTTTTTGGACCAGTCTGCAACCAATAGAAATTTTGGCACGAGTACCGACTCCTGCCACCACGAATCCTGCTGTACCGGCCCCAGGCTCAACAGCCCGACCGCCACAACCACCAGCAAGCCGCCACGCGCGGCGCCGAAGGCCATGCCGAGAAATCGATCGGTCCCGGAGAGGCCGGTGACACGTATCAACTCGCCAATAAGATAATTGACCATTGCTCCCACCAGCAGCGTGGCGATGAACATGATGGCGCAGCCCGCAATGACGCGAGCCGAAGGTGTTTCGATGTACCCGGCCAGGTAAACCGACAGTGAACCACCGAACATCCAGGCTACGACTCCTGCGATGATCCAGGTCAGCAACGACAGTGCTTCTTTTACGAAGCCGCGGCTTAGACTGATCAAAGCGGAGATGGCGACGATTGCAACGATCGCCCAATCAACCCAGGTAAATGGCACAGTGCAGCCTACGTACGGATAAGGCGGCGCATTTTAGCAGAGCGTCGGGCTATCGGTAAGCTGTGATTGCGGGTGCTTTGCAAATCAATGGGTTGTGCAGAGTGAACGCCCTTTCAAGACCACCAAAAACCACTGTGGGAGCTGGCTTGCCTGCGATGAGGCAGGCCCATTCAACATCACTGTTGACTGAGCCACCGCTATCGCAGGCAAGCCAGCTCCCACATTTGGCCTGTATTCCAGCCAGAGCTGGCGGTTACTCAACCGCGCTCAGGCTGGAAACGCACCACAAACCCATTCAGGTTCTGCTGGCGACCCAGCAAATCCCGCAGGCGATCCGCCTCGGCGCGCTCGATCAGCGGCCCGATAAATACGCGGTTCTTGCCATCGGCACTGCGGATATAGGCGTTATAACCTTGAGTGCGCAGCTTTTTCTGCAAGGCTTCGGCGCTTTCGCGATTGGCCAGGCTGGCAAGCTGGATCGACCAAGTGATCGGCAAGCCGTTCGGGTCGATGCGGCTTTGGCCCACGTCCGGCTTGCCTGGCGCGGCAGGCTGCGGCGCGACCGGCTTGGGCGCAGGCGCTGGCGCAGCAGGCTTGGCAGCCACAACTGGCGCAGCTGGAGCCGGCTTGACCACCGGAACACTCGGCTGCACGGGCTGAGTCGGCGCCTGTTGCTGGGCGACTTCCTCGTCGGCCGGCACTGGCTCTTGCGGCAACGCCTGCGGCTCAGGCACCACCACCGGCTCAATCTGAACATGAGGCACCGTTGGCGCCTGGGGCGCAGCGGGCGCCTCGACGACTACCTGGCGCTGCTCGTCCTGGCGGGAAAACAGCATCGGCAGAAAAATCACCGCCAACGCCACCAACACCAGGGCTCCAACCATTCGCTGCTTGTATGCGCTATCCAGTAATGCCATGTGCAGCTTCCTCCGTGGAGCGCCGGGCCAACCACTCTAGCGCCTCGGCAACACAATAAAATGATCCGAACAACAGAATCTCGTCCTCGGCCGTGGCCACCGCACATTGGGCTTCAAGTGCGGCGGTGACGCTTGCATACGACGCCACCGCTGCACCAAGGTTCTGCAAGGCCACTTCCAACTCGGCGGCCGGGCGGCTGCGCGGCGTGTCCAGCGGCGCAACGGCCCATGATTGGACATCGCCGAGCAACGGCGCAACCACGCCGTCCAGGTCTTTATCGGCCAGCAGCCCGAACACCGCCAGGCGACGCCCGGCCGGAGGCGTACGCGACAGGCGTTGCGCCAGGTATTCGGCGGCGTGAGGGTTGTGCCCCACATCCAGCAGCAGGTTCAGGCGCTTGCCCTCCCACTCGAAGGTGCGACGATCCAGACGCCCCACCACCCGAGTCGCCAGCAAGGTGGCAGCAATCTGCTCGGCCTGCCAGGGCAGATCCAGCAACAGATAGGCTTGCAGCGCGAGCGCAGCGTTCTCCATCGGCAGGTTCAGCAGCGGCAGGTCGCGCAATTCGACCACCTGGCCACGTGCATCACGCCCGCGCCATTGCCAATGCTGAGTGCCGATTTCCAGATTGAATTCACGACCACGCAGGAAAAACGCGCAATCCAGCTCACGCACCTTGTCGAGCAAGGGTTGCGGCGGGTCCAGGTCACCACACAGCGCAGGCTTGCCCTGGCGGAAGATCCCGGCCTTTTCATAGGCCACCGACTCACGGGTGTTGCCCAGATAGTCAGCGTGGTCAACGCCAATGCTGGTGACCAGCGCCATGTCGGCATCCACGACGTTGACCGTGTCCAGACGCCCACCCAGGCCGACTTCGAGGACGACCACGTCCAATTGCGCACGCTCGAACAACCAGAACGCCGCCAGGGTGCCCATCTCGAAATAAGTCAGGGAAATCTCGCCGCGCCCCACATCCAGGGCGGCGAAGGCTTCGCAGAGTTGCTCGTCTGTGGCTTCGACGCCATTGAGCTGCACCCGCTCGTTATAACGCAGCAGGTGCGGGGAATTGTAGACGCCCACTTTCAGCCCTTGGGCCTGCAGCAGCGCCGCGACAAAGGCACAGGTAGAGCCTTTGCCGTTGGTGCCGGTCACCGTGATCACGCGCGGCGCCGGCCGGCCCAACCCAAGGCGGGCCGCTACCTGTTGCGAGCGCTCCAGGCCCATGTCGATGGCTGACGGATGCAACTGCTCAAGGTAGGCGAGCCATTCGCCAAGGGTACGTTGGGTCATAGGTTTGCAGGCACCGGCGGCACGACGATCGGCTCGATTTTAGGCGCGACGTACACAGGTGTCGGCAGGCCCATCATTTGCGCCAGCAGGCTACCCAGGCGTGGGCGCAGCTCGCCACGGGCGATGATCATGTCAATTGCACCGTGCTCCAGCAGGAACTCGCTGCGCTGGAAGCCTTCCGGCAGTTTTTCGCGCACGGTCTGCTCGATCACGCGCGGGCCGGCAAAGCCGATCAGGGCTTTTGGCTCGCCGACGATCACGTCACCCAGCATTGCCAGGCTGGCGGAAACGCCGCCGTAGACCGGGTCGGTCAGCACGGAGATGAACGGGATACCTTCTTCGCGCAGACGCGCCAGTACCGCGGAGGTCTTGGCCATTTGCATCAGGGAAATCAAGGCTTCCTGCATGCGCGCGCCACCGGAGGCGGCGAAGCAGATCATCGGGCAACGGTTTTCCAGGGCGTAGTTGGCGGCACGTACAAAACGCTCACCGACGATGGCGCCCATGGAGCCGCCCATAAAGGAGAACTCAAACGCCGACACCACCACTGGCATGCCCAGCAGCTTGCCGCTGACGGAAATCAGCGCGTCTTTCTCGCCGGTCTGCTTCTGCGCAGCGGTGAGGCGGTCCTTGTACTTCTTGCCGTCGCGGAACTTGAGACGGTCAACCGGCTCCAGGTCAGCGCCCAGCTCGGCGCGGCCATCGGCGTCAAGGAAGATGTCGATGCGGGCGCGGGCGCCGATACGCATGTGGTGGTTGCACTTGGGGCAAACGTCCAGGGTCTTTTCCAGCTCGGGGCGGTACAGCACCGCGTCGCAGGATGGGCACTTGTGCCACAGACCTTCAGGAACCGAGCTTTTCTTCACCTCGGAACGCATGATCGAAGGGATCAGTTTGTCTACTAACCAGTTGCTCATGCTTTCTTTCTCCAGTACCGGTGGCTTGAACACAGCCCCGCGTATGCCCTTGAGCTAAATTCATATGTGGCGATGACACAGGCTGGACGGGGTCAGACGTTCGACCGGCCATTTCCTGCCTGTATCCTCAGCCTTCCAGACAACCTGCCAGCGCAGGGTTGCCACTTCATTTCCGGGCCTCCCGCAGGCGGCGCCGGTGCTGTTTTACACAGTGGTAGTTACTGACGGCGGCAGACTGCCAGCCGTCACATCGCACCGCTGCTGTTGCGCACGGCCTGCATGAATGCGCGAATCTTGTGGTGATCCTTGATGCCCTTGCCCTGCTCCACCCCACCACTGACGTCCACGGCATAGGGCCTGACCTGCTCGATGGCCGCCCCGACATTCGTGGGGGTGAGCCCACCCGCCAGGATGATCGGCTTGCTCAGCCCCTCGGGAATCAACGACCAGTCAAACGCCTCGCCCGTGCCACCGGGAACACCTTCGACATAGGTGTCCAGCAGAATCCCGCGAGCGCCAGTGTAGGCCGCGCACGCGGCGGCGATGTCATCCCCAGCCTTGACGCGCAACGCCTTGATATACGGGCGTTGATAGCTTTCACATTCGTCAGGGCTTTCGTCACCGTGAAACTGCAGCATGTCGAGCTGTACGGCATCCAGGGTTTCGTTGAGTTCACAGCGGCTGGCGTTGACGAACAAGCCTACGGTAGTCACGAACGGCGGCAGCGCGGCGATGATCGCCCGTGCCTGCAGCACATTCACCGCCCGCGGGCTCTTGGCATAGAACACGAAACCAATCGCATCCGCCCCCGCCTCGACTGCCGCCAGCGCGTCTTCTATGCGGGTAATCCCGCAAATCTTGCTGCGAACGGCTGGCATGTCGTAAAAACCTCAGGGGTTGAACCGAGAAAGTCCCGGATGGTAACAAAAGCTTTTCCGGGCGTCAGCCGCCAAGTTCGCTGAAACCTGTGAGGAAGTGTGGCCCGATGAAGCGATCCGGCAATTCGAACTCGTCGCGGTACTCCACATCCACCAGGTACAGGCCGAACGGATGCGCGGTAACGCCGCCGGTACGGCGAATGCGGCTTTCCAGCACTTCCCTGGCCCACTCCACCGGCCGTTCGCCGGTGCCGATGGTCATCAACACGCCAGCAATGTTGCGCACCATATGGTGCAGGAAGGCCCCGGCACGGATATCCAGCACGATCATTTTGCCGTGACGGGTCACCCGCAGGTGATGGACTTCCTTGATCGGCGACTTGGCCTGGCACTGGCCGGCACGGAAGGCACTGAAGTCATGCACGCCGACCAAATGCTGCGCGGCCTCAGCCATGCGCTCGGCATCCAGTGGGCGGTGGTTCCAGGTGATTTCTTGATTGAGGTGCGCCGGTCGGATTTGATCGTTGTAGATCACGTAGCGGTAGCGACGGGCGATGGCCTTGAAGCGCGCATGAAAATGCGCGGGCATGACCTTGGCCCAGGTGACACTGACGTCATGGGGCAAATTGATATTGGCGCCCATCACCCAGGCTTTCATCGTGCGCTCGGCCTGAGTGTCAAAGTGCACTACCTGGCCACAGGCATGCACACCGGCGTCGGTACGCCCGGCACACATCAGCGACACCGGCGAGTCGGCGACCTTCGACAGCGCGTTTTCGAGGGTTTCCTGCACGGTCAGCACGCCGGAAGCCTGGCGCTGCCAGCCACGGTAGCGCGAGCCTTTGTATTCCACGCCCAGGGCGATGCGGTTAAAGCCTGCGGCCGCCATTTCGGCGGCCGCGTTATCTATATTTGCCAAGAACTGAGAGCCCGATGAGTTGCGCAAAGGCGGCCATTATAAAGGCGGCAGCCGTAGGTGGGGCGCTTTTGTTGTGGCCATGTGAAGGCCAGCTCCCACATTGGTTCTGCGTTGCACCTTTAGATCTTGCCGAGCATTTCCTTGGCTTCGCCACGCTGGGTTTCGTCGCCTTCGGTCAGCACTTCGGACAGGATGTCCCGCGCGCCGTCTGTATCACCCATGTCGATGTAGGCCTGGGCCAGGTCCAGCTTGGTGGCGACCTCATCGGTGCCGGAGAGGAAGTCGAATTCCGGTTCATCAGCGCCCAACGCTGCATCTTCAGCGGTGAAGGAAGGCTCGATTGGCGGATGTTCCAGGCTCTGGGACAGACGATCCAGCTCGGCATTGACGTCGTCCAGCTCGGAGGCGAAGGCATCCGGCTTGGCCGACGCCGGCGCGGCCGGTTCTTCCGCCAGGGACAGGTCGAAGTCCTCCGGCAAGTCGAAATCATCCAGCGCGGCAGGCGTGAGGGTCGGCGGCTCAACCGGCGGCACGTCCTTCATCTGCTCTTCAAGGCCCGAGAGGAAGTCGTCGTCAGAGTGCGTGGAAGACGGCGCTTCCAACTGCAGGTCCAGATCGAAGTCCGACAGGTCATCCGGGCTGGCCTTGGCTTCGGTCTGGCGCTGAAGGACAGACTCAAAGCTCGGCTCATCTTCCGGGCGAACCACGGCAGGCGAAGCTGCTTCCAGATCGTCCAGGCTCAGGTCGAAATCGGTGTCGAAGGCATCGGGTTCCGCCACTGGCGCGGCCGGTTTGTCTTCTAGCAAGTCCTTGACGTATTGCGCGTCCAGCGCTGCAGCGGCGACAGCGGCACTGACGCCCGCCGCTAACACGGCCATGGCCGGGAAGCGGCTTTTGAGCTGCTCGACCTGGGCATGGTTTTCACCATTGGCCACCAGTTGACGCTCCTGGGAAACGAACCCGTCTTTGTCGCCTTGCAGGCCGTACACTTCCATCAGTTTCAAACGCAGGTCGCTGCGCTTTGGCTCATGCTTGATGGCCTGCTGAAGGACGTCGGCCGCCTGGTTCAGGTGACCGCGATCAATATGGGATTGGGCTTGCGCCAGCGCATCGCTGGAATTCTGCGGGGCCACGGCAGCGGCCAGTGGCGACAACACGGAAGCGACCGACGGCACCACGACCGGCTCAGCAACCGCAGCCGGGGCAGGTGCGGCCGCCAACTTGACGTTCGGCGGCGCCACTTCGAGGCCTTCGAAGCTGTCCGCTGGCAAGTCGTGATCAATGTTCGGCGAAAATGGCGGCTCTTCAGCCAGCGCCCGCGCCATACGCAGGTGCTTTTCCTCTTCAAGGCGCGCATTGCGATGACGCGCCCACAGCAACAGGAGCAGCAACACCAGCAAGCCGGCAGCACCGCCGATCACGCCGAGAACAATCGGATTGGTCAGCAGATCGTTGAATTTACCTTCGGTGGTGCTGGCAGGCGCGGCCTCTGGCGTGACCGGCTCGGGCGCAGGCGCCACCACGGCAGGCGCCGCCGCGTCGGAGGCAGGCGCGGTGGTCGCAGGCTCACCTGCCAACTGTGCGGGCATTGCCGCCGTTGCCGGGCTTCCGTTCGCCGCCTGCAGTTTGGCCAGCTGATCGTTTTTCAGTTGAATCAGCTTCTGCAATTTATCCAACTGGCTTTGCAGGTCCGCCGCCCGGCTTTTCAGCTCAGCATTGTCGCGGCGCGTGGTATCCAATTCTTCCTGGGTCATCGCCAGCTTGTCGCTCAGCGCATTACTGTCACCGACCTTGCCCTTCGCGCCTTTCCTGGCGGATTCGGCCGAGACCAGGCTCAAGTTGTCCTTGGCATTGGTGCTCGACGGCGCATCGCCGGCCTGGGTGCGCTTGGTCGCATCCAACTGCTGCTTGCCCGCGGCCTGGTTATTCGCGGTGCGACGCCCCTCGCGCCAGGCGTTGTTTTGCGCGGTCACTTCGGCAATCGCCTCGGGCTGCGGCAAACTGGTGGCTTGCTGGCGATCCGGAAGGCGCAGAACCTGGCCGGTTTTCAGGCGGTTGATATTGCCGTCGATAAACGCGTCAGGGTTGAGCGCCTGGATAGCCAGCATGGTTTGCTGGACCGAAGCCCCGTTGCGATTCTTCGCGGCAATTTCCCACAAGGTATCGCGCGAGGTCGTGGTGTGCTGGGCAGGCTTGCCGACAGTGGGCGCCGTGCTGGCAGGCGCGTTTTTAGTCGGCGCACTCAAGCGCGGTGCCGGCGCGGCAGCGGTCGGCGCCGGTTGCTCGAACTTGGCCGGGTCGAGCAGCACGCTGTAGTCGCGCATCAGGCGACCATTGGGCCATTGCACCTGCAACAGGAAACGGACGTAGGAATCGGGCAGCGGCTTGCTGGACGTAACGCGCACCACACTGCGCCCGCTCGGGTTGACCACCGGGGTAAACGTCAGGTCATTGAGGAACGCCTGGCGATCCACGCCCGCGTCCACAAACGCCTGGTCAGACGCCAGGCTCGGGGTAATCTCGGAAGCCGTGAGGCCACCGACATCGAGCAATTCGATTTCCACCGACAACGGCTGGTTCAACTTCGACTTGAGGGTCATCTCCCCAAGCTGCAGCGCCTGCGCCATACCGGAGGACAGCGCCGAGGCGGCCGCTATTGCTAACACCAGTTTGCGAACTTGAACCATAGCCTCATCCTTTGTTTGAACACTCCCCGGCCTGCGAGAAGGTTGGTAACCGCTGCCATAAGGCATGGCGAGCCGATAGGTTACCGACGCGCTTCTGTTCCGCTTGGGGCCAAGCATAGCGCTTGGCTAGAATCAATCTACAAATTGGCGCCAAGTATCTTTTACGCAAGGCCTTTTATCAACAACTGCGCCAGTTGCACTGCGTTGAGTGCCGCGCCTTTGCGTACGTTATCTGACGTCAGCCACAGATTTAGTTCCGCCGGGTCGTCCACGCCCGCACGCACTCGGCCGACGTAGACTACATCCTGACCGACCGCATCCCCAACGGCCGTGGGGTAGTCGCCCTCTTCCACCAGCTCGATACCCGGCGCCGCCTCGAGTGCGCGGTTGACCGCAACGAGGTCGACCGGCGCGCCCAACTGCAATGACACAGTCAGGCTATCGCCAAAAAACACTGGGGCTTGAACGCAGGTTGCGGAAATCTTTAGCAAAGGCTTTTCCAGCACTGCGCGCAGTTCGTGTACGAGACGTTTCTCCAAGGCTGTATGACCTTGGGCGTCTGGTGTGCCGACTTGTGCCAGCAAGTTGAAGGCCATTTGCCGATCAAAGAACTTTGGCTCCAGCGGGCGCACGTTTAACAACTCGGCAGTCTGCCGAGCCAGCTCGCTGACGGCCTCGCGGCCCTGGGCAGACACAGCCAGGTTGGCTGTAACGCTGACGCGCTGGATGTCCAGCAACCCGCGCAACGGCGCCAGGACCACCGCCAGGTTGGTCGCGGATGGGCTTGGGCTGCCCAGCTGGAAGGGTTTTTTCAGCCCCTTGAGAATGTGCGCATTGGCTTCCGGCACCACTTGGGGGGCCTGATCGGCCGGCAAGGCGCCCGACAGGTCGATCACCGAGCAACCCGCCGCCGTGGCGCGCGGGGCGAAACTCAGGGTGACCGCCGGGCCGGCCGCGAAGAAGGCCAACTGGGCTTTTTTGAAGTCGAACTCATCGACTTCCTTGACCCGCACGTTCTTGCCGCGAAACGGCACTGAGGCGCCGGCCGAGTTACTGCCCGCCAGCAGGTACAGGGTGCCGACCGGGAAATCCAGCTCTTCGAGAATCTGCACCAGGGTTTCACCCACGGTGCCGGTGGCGCCGATCACGGCGATTTCAAAGGTCTGGGTCATGGTGGCTGCCTCGGGCATTGCGGGGGGAGCGGCACTTTACCGGGTGGCTGGGGGTGAGGCAATTAACCTTGGGATCGCTGATCGTTCCCACGCTCTGCGTGGGAATGCAGCCAGGGACGCTCCGCGTCCAAAAAGCGGACGCAGAGCGTCCAGCGAGGCATTCCCACGCAGAGCGCGGGAACGATCATAAGCGCGCAATAAAAAACCCGCGCCTGTCACCAGTCGCGGGTTTTTCGTACAGCGCTAAGCGATCAACGCTCCAGCAAAATCCGCAGCATGCGACGCAGCGGTTCAGCCGCGCCCCACAGCAGTTGGTCGCCAACGGTGAACGCGCCCAGGTACTGAGTACCCATGTTCAGCTTGCGCAGGCGGCCGACCGGCACATTCAGGGTGCCGGTGACCTTGGTCGGGCTCAGCTCCTGCATGCTGATATCACGGTTGTTCGGCACCAGCTTGACCCATGGGTTGTGCTGGCTGATCAGCCCTTCGATATCGGCGATCGGCACGTCTTTGTTCAGCTTGATGGTCAGCGCCTGGCTGTGGCAGCGCATGGCGCCGATACGCACGCAGATACCGTCCACCGGAATCGGGTTCTTGAAACGACCCAGAATCTTGTTGGTTTCGGCCTGGGCCTTCCACTCTTCGCGGCTCTGGCCGTTCGGCAGCTCTTTATCGATCCACGGGATCAGGCTACCGGCCAATGGCACGCCGAAGTTCTCGGTCGGGTAGGCATCGCTGCGCATGGCTTCGGCCACCCGGCGGTCGATGTCGAGGATCGCGCTGGCCGGGTCGGCCAGTTGATCGGCAACAGCGGCGTGAGTCGCGCCCATCTGCTTGATCAGTTCACGCATGTTCTGCGCGCCGGCACCGGAGGCCGCCTGATAAGTCATGGCGCTCATCCACTCGACCAGGCCGGCTTCGAACAAGCCGCCCAGGCCCATCAACATCAGGCTGACGGTGCAGTTGCCGCCCACGTAGTTCTTGGTGCCGGCATCCAGCTGCTGGTCGATGACCTTGCGGTTCACCGGGTCGAGGATGATCACCGCGTCGTCCTGCATGCGCAGGCTCGAGGCGGCGTCGATCCAGTAACCCTGCCAGCCGGCTTCGCGCAGCTTGGGGAAGACTTCGCTGGTGTAGTCGCCACCCTGACAGGTCAGAATCACGTCGAGGGTTTTCAGCTCTTCAATGCTGTAGGCGTCCTTGAGCGGAGCAATATCCTTGCCCACGGACGGCCCTTGGCCACCTACGTTCGAAGTGGTGAAAAACACCGGCTCAATAAGATCGAAATCCTGCTCTTCCAGCATCCGCTGCATGAGCACGGAACCGACCATACCGCGCCAACCGATCAGACCTACACGTTTCATCGCAACTACACCTTGTTAAAAAGTGGGCCGCCTTGCAGCAACAACTGCAAGCGGGCCCGAGAGATTACAGATTCCGCAGCGCGGCGACTACTGCGTCGCCCATTTCTTGCGTGCCGATTCGGGTACAACCCTGTGACCAAATGTCACCGGTGCGTAAACCTTGATCCAGCACCAGGCTCACGGCCTTCTCGATGGCATCGGCGGCTTCGCTCAGATTGAAGCTGTAACGCAGCATCATCGACACCGACAAAATCGTCGCCAACGGGTTGGCAATGCCCTGCCCTGCGATGTCCGGCGCCGAACCGTGGCACGGCTCGTACATGCCCTTGTTATTGGTGTCCAACGACGCCGACGGCAGCATGCCGATGGAACCGGTGAGCATCGACGCCTGGTCGGACAGGATGTCGCCGAACAGGTTGTCGGTAACGATCACATCGAACTGCTTGGGTGCGCGCACCAGCTGCATGGCGGCGTTGTCGACGTACATGTGGCTCAGTTCGACATCCGGGTAGTCCTTGGCCACTTCTTCAACGATTTCGCGCCACAGTTGGCTGGAGGCCAATACGTTGGCTTTATCCACCGAGCAGACTTTTTTGCCACGCACACGGGCCATGTCGAAACCGACACGGGCGATACGGCGGATTTCGCTCTCGCTGTACGGCAGGGTGTCGTAGGCCTGGCGCTCACCATTCTCCAATTCACGCACGCCGCGTGGCGAGCCGAAATAGATACCGCCGGTCAGCTCACGCACGATCAGGATGTCCAGGCCCGCGACCACTTCCGGCTTGAGGCTCGACGCATCGGCCAGTTGCGGGTAGAGGATGGCCGGGCGCAGGTTGCCGAACAGGCCCAGTTGCGCGCGGATTTTCAGCAGGCCGCGCTCAGGGCGAATGTCGCGGTCGATCTTGTCCCACTTCGGGCCACCCACGGCGCCGAGCAGCACGGCGTCGGCGGCACGGGCGCGGTCGAGGGTTTCGTCAGCCAGCGGCACGCCGTGTTTGTCGATGGCGGCGCCGCCGATCACGTCGTGGCTCAATTCGAAGCCCAGGCTGTACTTGGTGTTGGCCAGTTCCAGGACTTTGACCGCTTCGGCCATGATTTCCGGACCAATACCGTCGCCAGGGAGAATCAGAATCTGCTTGCTCATGGGTTCCTCATTTCATCAAGCGACCTGCCCGTGGGCAGGTCGGGAAAAGTTAATCAGCGTTCGGCAAACACCACCAGCACGTCAGTGCTGAAGGTGCCGTCGGCTTGAATCTCGTAATAATCGCGTACTTCCTGGCCCATCGCCTTTTGCAGCTCGAGGATGGCAGCGCGCAATACTTCTGGCGTGCGCATGCGCTCGACCCAGGAGGTGTATTCCAGGCGCAGGCGCTGGCGACTGCTGGTGCGCACGTGCAAACCGGACTCGCTGAGCTGCTGCATCCACTCGGCGGCGGAATAATCGCGCACGTGGCTGGTGTCGCGCAGCACTTCGACGGTTTGCAGGTAAGTGTCCAACAGTGGGCTGCCCGGTGACAACA
Organism: Pseudomonas sp. MONT-RG-20F-20-E-7-02; assembly: GCF_022662395.1. Classification (NCBI taxonomy): domain Bacteria; kingdom Pseudomonadati; phylum Pseudomonadota; class Gammaproteobacteria; order Pseudomonadales; family Pseudomonadaceae; genus Pseudomonas; species Pseudomonas sp. MONT-RG-20F-20-E-7-02. The sequence continues at coordinate 688,360 of NZ_JAKNQN010000001.1, read as the reverse complement.
CATCCACAAATGCCGCCACGCCGCCCGGTTTGAGCACGCGGCGCACTTCGCGCAGGGCCACACCCAGGTCACTCCAGTGGTGGGCCGAGTAACGACTGAACACGAAGTCAAACTCGCCATCGGCAAACGGCAGGCGTTCGGCGGCGCCGTTTACGGTGCGAATGTTGTTCAGGTCGCGATCCGCCGCCGCAGCGGCGACCACGTCGAGCATCTGCTGGGACAGGTCGTAAGCCACCACTTCGTTAACCAGCGGCGCAACCTGGAAACTCACATGCCCGGCACCGCAGCCCAAATCCAGCAGCCGCGCAGCGCCCTGCCCGGCCAGTTCGGCCTGGAGCAGCGCAAACTCGGTGCCCTGGGCGTGCACGGCACTGCTCAGGTAGGCCGAGGCTTGCTCGCCGAATTGTTTTTGCACGACTTGGGTGTGGGCGGTGTTGGTCATGGTGGCTTTCCTTCAGTTTTGGGGTGGTTGTACGGGCGCTATCGCAGGCAAGCCAGCTCCCACAGTTGGAATGCATTCCAATGTGGGAGCCGGGCTTGCCCGCGATGGGGCCCGCACGGCCTACCGCAAATCAGGCATCGCGAAACAACCAAGGCTGGCTGGCCCGGTGCTTGGTTTCAAACGCGGCAATCGCATCGCCGTCCTGCAAGGTCAGGCCGATGTCGTCCAGGCCGTTGATCAGGCAGTGCTTACGGAACGCATCCACTTCAAAGTGATAGACCTTGCCATCCGGACGGGTCACGGTTTGCGCCGCCAGGTCGACGGTCAGCTGGTAGCCCACATTGGCTTCGACCTGCTTGAACAACTCGTCCACTTCGGCATCGCTCAAGATGATCGGCAGCAAGCCGTTCTTGAAGCTGTTGTTGAAGAAGATGTCGGCGTAGCTCGGCGCGATGATGCTGCGAAAGCCATATTCTTCCAGGGCCCACGGCGCGTGTTCACGGCTGGAGCCGCAACCGAAGTTTTCCCGCGCCAGCAACACGCTGGCGCCTTGGAAACGCTCGGCGTTGAGCACGAAATCCTTGTTCAACGGGCGCTTGGAGTTGTCCTGGTAGGCGTAGCCCACGTCCAGGTAGCGCCACTCGTCGAACAGGTTAGGGCCAAAGCCGGTGCGCTTGATCGACTTCAAGAACTGCTTGGGGATGATCTGGTCGGTGTCGACGTTGGCACGGTCCAAAGGGGCGACAAGGCCAGTGTGTTGAGTAAAAGCACGCATCGGGTATTCCTCAGATCAATTCGCGAACGTCGATGAAACGACCGTTGACGGCAGCGGCAGCGGCCATGGCCGGGCTGACCAGGTGAGTACGCCCGCCGGCGCCCTGACGCCCTTCGAAATTACGGTTGGAGGTGGACGCGCAATGCTCGCCCGACTCCAAGCGGTCCGGGTTCATCGCCAGGCACATGGAGCAGCCCGGCTCGCGCCATTCAAAACCGGCTTCGAGGAAGATCTTGTCCAGGCCCTCGGCCTCGGCTTGCGCCTTGACCAGGCCCGAGCCCGGCACCACGATGGCTTGCTTGATGGTCGAGGCGACTTTGCGGCCCTTGGCAATGACCGCCGCGGCGCGCAGGTCTTCGATCCGCGAGTTGGTGCAGGAGCCGATAAACACGCGATCCAACTGGATGTCGGTAATCGCCTGGTTGGCTTTCAAGCCCATGTACTTCAAGGCGCGTTCGATGGAGCCACGCTTGACCAGGTCGGCTTCTTTAGCCGGGTCGGGCACATTCTGGTCGACGGCCAGGACCATCTCCGGCGAAGTGCCCCAGCTGACTTGCGGCTTGATCTGCGCAGCGTCGAGTTCGACCACGGTGTCGAACACCGCGTCGGCGTCGGAGACCAGGTCTTTCCAGGCTTCGACCGCAGCGTCCCAATCGGCGCCTTGCGGGGCGAATGGGCGACCTTTGACGTATTCAACGGTTTTTTCGTCCGCCGCCACCATGCCCACGCGGGCACCGGCCTCGATGGACATGTTGCAGATGGTCATGCGGCCTTCGATGGACAGGTCGCGAATCGCGCTGCCGGCGAACTCAATGGCGTGGCCGTTACCGCCGGCGGTGCCGATTTTGCCGATTACGGCGAGCACGATGTCTTTGGCGGTTACGCCGAATGGCAACTTGCCTTCGACCAACACCAACATGTTCTTCATCTTTTTCGCGACCAGGCACTGGGTGGCGAACACATGTTCGACCTCGGAGGTGCCGATGCCATGGGCCAAGGCGCCGAACGCACCGTGGGTGGAGGTGTGGGAGTCGCCGCAGACCACGGTCATGCCCGGCAAGGTCGCGCCCTGCTCCGGGCCGATCACGTGGACGATGCCTTGACGCACGTCATTCATCTTGAATTCGGTGATGCCATATTCGTCGCAGTAATCGTCGAGGGTTTGCACCTGCAAACGCGAGACCTGGTCGGCAATGGCTTCGATGCCACCTTTGCGCTCAGGCGTGGTCGGCACGTTGTGGTCCGGGGTGGCGATGATCGAGTCGACGCGCCAAGGCTTGCGCCCGGCCAACCGCAGGCCTTCGAACGCTTGGGGCGAGGTCACTTCATGGATGATGTGACGGTCGATATAGATCAGCGACGACCCATCATCGCGCCGTTTCACTTCATGGGAATCCCAAAGCTTGTCGTAAAGCGTTTTGCCGGCCATCAGTCGGTCCTCATCATCGGTGTTTCTATGCCCCGGGCCTTGAGACATTCAATAACCCTTTGGCTTGTGAGGCTGATGGTATGGCGCTACATTAAATAACTCAAATTCATATTTTTTATGCTTTGGATTACCAACTGGAATACCACAATGGACTTGGCCAACCTCAATGCCTTTATTGCCATCGCCGAGACCGGCAGCTTCTCCGGCGCCGGTGAACGCCTGCACCTGACACAACCGGCCATCAGCAAACGCATTGCCGGGCTGGAACAGCAATTAAAGGTGCGTTTGTTTGATCGCCTGGGCCGTGAAGTCGGCCTGACCGAGGCCGGGCGTGCTTTGCTGCCGCGCGCGTATCAGATTCTGAATGTGCTGGATGACACCCGCCGCGCGCTCACCAACCTGACCGGCGAAGTCAGCGGCCGCCTGACATTGGCCACCAGCCACCATATCGGCCTGCACCGCCTGCCGCCGATCCTGCGCACCTTTACCCGCGAGTATCCCGACGTGGCGCTGGATATTCAGTTCCTCGATTCGGAAGTGGCCTACGAAGAAATCCTCCATGGCCGCGCCGAGGTCGCCGTCATCACCCTGGCGCCCGACCCGCACAATTTGGTGCGTGCCACACCGGTGTGGGATGACCCGCTGGATTTCGTGGTCGCCCCCGAGCACAGCCTGACCGGCAACGGCACGGTCAACCTGGCCGATATCGCCAGGCACCCGGCGGTGTTCCCGGGTGGCAACACCTTTACACACCATATCGTCAGCCGGCTGTTCGAAGCCCAGGGCCTGACGCCGAACATCGCGATGAGCACTAACTATCTGGAAACTATCAAGATGATGGTCTCCATCGGCCTGGCCTGGAGCGTCTTGCCGCGCACCATGCTCGATGACCAGGTGGCAAGTATCGCTTTGCCGGGCATACAGCTCAGTCGCCAGCTAGGCTATATCGTGCACACCGAAAGGACGCTGTCGAACGCTGCGCGGGCTTTTATGAGCCTATTGGATGCACAGGTCGATCTGCCAGGGATACCGGCGTGAAGCTGTGCGGCCTCAAGGTCTGAGTAAAACCGCGCCGAACGCCCATTGAGCCAAGGCCCTTTGATAATGCGCAACCCCGTCGATTCAGTGCCACCCCTGCCCCGCATTTACGCCCTGGACCCACAAGAGGCGGAACAAAGCTGGGACAGCGCCCCGCAGTTGCTGGCAGCCCTCAATGCTGCCCGCCTGGGCGCGTGGTGCTGGGAAATCGACACCGGCAGGATAAGCTGGTCACGGGGCACCCAGGCGCTGTTCGGCTTCGATCCCCGCCACCCCTTGCCCAAGGACCTGGATTACCTGGACCTGCTGGCACCGTCGGATCGCGCGCGGGTGGTACGGGCCTTTCACGCGGTGGTGGCAGGCGAGCCGTTCGAGCAGGCCATGCACCACCACATCCAGTGGCCGGACGGCTCTCACCACTGGCTGGAAATCAACGGCAGCCTGGCACCGGACAAGACCGGGCGGCGCCGCATGATCGGGGTGATTCGCGAAACCACGCGCCAACGCGAGCGCGAGCACGCCCTCAGCCATTCGGAAAAACGCTTCGCCACGCTGTTCCACCTGTGCCCCAATATGGTCCTGCTGACCCGCCAATCGGACGGCCGGATCAGCGAAGCCAACCAGTATTTCGAGATGCTCTTCGGCTGGCCGGTGGCTGACGTCATCGGCCGCACCACCCTCGACCTCGGCTTGTGGCGCCACCCGGAGCAACGCGCGCTGCTGGTCAAGGCCACGCAGCGCAAGGGCGAACCGATCAGCATGGAGGTGCAGTTTTGTGCGAGCAATGGCCAGATTCACGATGGCACCCTCAGCGCCCAAAAGGTCGAGCTGGAAGGCGAGGCCTACTTGGTCAGCACGTTTCTGGACACCACCGAACGCAAAAATGCCGAACAGGCCTTGAAAGACAGCCAGGAGCGCCTCGACCTCGCCCTGGACTCGGCGCAGCTGGGCACCTGGGACTGGCATATACCCACAGGCATGCTCTACGGCTCGGCGCGTGCCGCCCAACTGCACGGCCTGCCGCCCGAACCGTTCCACGAATCCTTCGATGCGTTTTTTGAAGGCATGTCCGATGACGACCGCGAGGGCATGCGCAACGCCTATCGCAGCCTGCGCGAAGGCCCCGAGGGCAACTATCAGTTGACCTACCGCGTGCTGGCCGAAGACGGCAGCCCGCGGTTCCTGGAAAGCCGTGCACGCCTGTATCGCGACGATGCCGGCAAACCACTGCGCATGGCCGGCACCCTGCTGGACATCACCGACCAGGTGGAACGCGAACAGCGGCTGACTGCCTCTGAAGAAAAGTTTGCCAGCCTGTTCCAGGCCAGCCCCGATCCGATCTGCGTCACGTGCCTGGAAAACGGTGCGTTTATCGAAATCAACCCGGCCTTTACCCAGACCTTTGGCTGGACCGCCGCCGAAGTGATCAATAGAAGCGCCGAGCAGATCGGCCTGTGGGATGACTCGAGCAAGCGCCTGCAGCGAATCGAACAAGTGATTCGCGAGCAAGCCCTGAGCAATGTGGCCATCGTGGTGCATCACAAGACGGGCCAAAGCCTGACCTGCGTGATCTCCAGCCGCTTGATCAAGGTCGGCGACCAACCGTGCATCGTCACCACCTTGCGCGATATCACCCAACAGCAACGCTCGGAAGCGGCGCTCAAGGCCAGTGAAGAGAAGTTCGCCAAAGCCTTCCATTCCAGCCCCGACGCGATCTCCATCACCGAGCGCGACACCGGCCGCTATGTCGAGGTTAATGACGGCTTCTGCCGCCTGACCGGTTATCGCGCCGAAGAGGCGATTGGCCTGACGCTGTACCAGATCGGCATCTGGGCCGATGAGAACCAGCGCGCCGCCTTGTTGGCCGAGCTGCAGATCAAAGGCCGCATTCACCACCTGGAAATGCTCTGGCACAACAAACGCGGTGAAGTGCTGGCCGTGGAGGTCTCGGTAGAACCCATCACCCTGAATGAAACCCCGTGCCTGCTGCTGACCGCGCGGGACGTGAGCCTGCTGAAAAACGCCCAGGCGCAGATTCGCCACCTGGCCTATCACGACCCGCTGACCAACCTGCCCAACCGCGCCTTGCTGATGGACCGCCTGAGCCAGCAGATCGCCCTGCTCAAACGCCATAACCTGCGCGGCGCCTTGCTGTTTCTGGACCTCGACCACTTCAAGCACATCAACGACTCCCTCGGCCACCCGGTCGGCGACACGGTGCTGAAAATCGTCACGGCGCGCCTGGAAGCCAGCGTGCGCATGGAAGATACCGTCGCGCGCCTGGGCGGCGATGAGTTTGTGGTGTTGCTCAGCGGCCTGGACGGAACGCGCGCGCAAGTCAGCGCTCAAGTGCAGGCATTGGCCGATACCTTGCGCGAATTACTCTCGGAACCGATGTTCCTCGACGGCCACCGCCTGCAGGTCACGCCGAGCATTGGCGTGGCGCTGATTCCGGACCATGGCTCTACACCGGCGGACTTGCTCAAGCGCGCCGACATTGCGCTGTACAGGGCCAAGGACTCGGGCCGCAACACCACGCAGATGTTCCACAACAGCATGCAGAAAACCGCCAGCGAACGCCTGCGCATGGAGACCGACCTGCGCCTGGCGCTGTCACGCGGTGAGTTCAGCGTGCATTACCAACCCCAGGTGGACGCGCGTGGCAATCGCATCATCGGCGCCGAAGCCCTGGTGCGCTGGCAGCATCCGCAACTGGGCGCGCAGTCGCCCACCGAATTTATCAAGGTGCTGGAGGACAGCGGCCTGATCCTGGAAGTCGGTACCTGGATTCTCGATGAAGCCTGCGGCGCCTTCGCGAAATTGATCGCCGAGGGGCTGGTGGACCCGCTGAATTTCAGCCTGTGTGTGAATATCAGCCCCCGGCAGTTTCGTCAGAATGACTTTGTGGAACGGGTGGAACGCAGCCTTGACCAGCACAACCTGCCCCACAGCCTGCTGAAACTGGAAATCACCGAAGGCATCGTGATCCAGAACCTGGACGACACCGTGGCCAAGATGCGCCGCCTGAAAAAAATCGGCGTGAGCTTTGCCATGGACGACTTCGGCACCGGCTATTCATCACTGACCTACCTCAAGCGCCTGCCGGTGGATGCGCTGAAGATCGACCAATCCTTTGTACGCGACGCCACCCATGACCCCAACGATGCCGAAATCATTCGCGCCATTGTGGCCATGGCCCGCAGCTTGAACCTGGAAGTGATCGCCGAGGGCGTGGAAACCCCGGAGCAACTGGCATTCCTGCAAAAGCTGGGCTGCCATTTGTTCCAGGGGTATTTGCACAGCCGGCCACTGCCGATCGAGGAGTTCAGGCGGTTGCTGGAGTAACCGTCATACGAGCTTCGATGCCCGAAACCCGGCATTCATCCAGCGCGATGACGCCACGTCGTGCTTTTGCCCGGCCGACGCGGGCGCCCCATCGCTCACTGCGCCCGCATGCTCGTTGTCCGCCTGGGTGCCGAGCGCGGCCCTCAGCTCGTCGACGGTGCTTTCACGCATGCAGCCAATCAACCCCAGCCGCCGAAGCGCTTCACCTGGGTGCTCGCTTTCATCGAGGGTGCGCAAGGCCGCCGCAAAACCCTCGCCGGCACCGGCGTCGTTGCTTTCCATCTGCGCGCGCTTGGCACTGACGGCGTACAAGAAGTTGGCGTAATTGAGCAACTGAATATGGCTGCCGTAGAACGTCGAGGCCTCGTACGCCTGACGCATTTCATCATGGGTCACCTGCAGCGTGAAGGAATCCCTCATGACCACTTCAAAGCCGTCGCGGGCGACCTGAACCCGCCTGAAGATCCCCTGGGGGTCCTGCCAGAACCGGATGATGGCGGCCTTGATCGTCGACACCGTGCCGCAATGGCCTTCCACCTTTTGATAAATGCCATTCCAGATTTGCTCAGGCGTCATGCCGCCAACAGCATCGAGTTGATTGCCCTGCTTTTTCGCCGGCGAACCTTGAGGATCATCTGCCGAGATATTCATTCACTGATTTCCTGATACTTATCGAAGTAATAACCTGCAAAAAACAGCCTGGGGCAACGCTGCGGTGGATTGAGTCGCGCCCTGACTGATCGCCTATGGCCGAGCCGAGCCCATCAACACTTAAACAAGTGCTATGGCGTCGCCCCAGGTGGGCGCCGCCCCCGGGCGCCCCCACTTCTCTTCGCGGCCATGAATGACCGCTACCGAATGCCCGCCCCGATTGCATATGCCCACTTGCCCACGGGCGAGGTCCCTTGGTGAGACCGTGCGCATGTATTGACGCAACCCCAGCCGCAAAAGAGCCTCGCCCGGTCCGCGCTCATCCTCGCCATCGTTCAGGCTAAGGATTGCCGCCTGATAGCAGCACCCTGCCGCGTCATCGTTGTCTTCCATTTGTGCGCGCTTGGCACTGACGGCAAAGAGAAATTGCGCGTCCTTGAGCATCCCCTCGTCCCACCCTTTGAACTGGGCGCCTTGTGCACCTTGGGCCAGCTCTCGATCAGTCAGGCTGAGTTCAAAACCATCGCGCATGACTACGCGATAACCGCCGTAAAACCTGGTCACCTGTTGGTATATATCCGTGGGGCTTTGACCGCAGCGCTGCATCGCCACCTTGATGGCCGATACCGTCACGCAGTTGCCGTCAGGGCCCTGGCGAAATCCGCTCCAGATATTGTCCGGCTTTGCACCGCCGCGTTTGTTTGAAAGGCCTGGAATGAAGGCTGCCGGGTTTGGCCTGGGCACTGGAGCTTCATGGATTACCGATTCGGGCACGCCCTGCTCAGTCATCTGCGGCGCAGGCGTGGGTATTACCGCAATTGTTTTATCTTTCCCGCCCGAGGCGAAACGTGTTAACCGAGTCAGAAATGAAGTGAACAGTCCCGTCAGCGGACTAACAGTTTCACCGGCATCTTTCATAAACGCATTATTTTCAAACACGCGATAGGAGAGAACACGACGCTGCGCCGCCTCTTCACTAAAAGCCTTTAGTGGTTTTATTAGTGTGCGAGTGGGGCGAAATGAATCGGCACTTGTTTCCCGACCTATATAGTTGACATGGGCACTATTTCTAATTGAAAAGTTAAACATAGAATCCCCCCATGGGCAGGCACCGCTTCGCGGTTATATAGCCGAAGAAGTGCCTGCACGCTAAGTGTTCAAATCACGGAAGGGTTATCAGGACCTGGCCATTGCCCTGGCGTTGAACGGCCTGTTTCTTGTATTAACAGTGTCTTGATCGGGGGCTGGGCTGGTCAATCCCGGGGCCGGGGTAACAGAGGGCTTCGGCGTTGGCTTGGCCTCTGGATGTTTGCCCGACTTGATCTCATGTTCGTGGCCTGGCGTGACAGGAGGCTGCTTTTCCTGACTCACCTCAGGCCGCTTGCCAGGCTTGACCTCATGTTCGTGGCCCGGCGTGACGTGGGGCTGCTTTTCCTGGCTTACCTCAGGCCGCTTGCCCGGCTTGACCTCATGTTCGTGGCCCGGCGTGACGTGGGGCTGCTTTTCCTGGCTTACCTCAGGCCGCTTGCCCGGCTTGATCTCATGTTCGTGACCTGGCGTGACCTCAGGATGTTTATCCAGCCTTACCGCAGGCCGCTTGCCAGGCTTGACCTCATGCTCATGGCCGGGCCTGACCTCAGGCTGCCTATCCAGCCTTACCGCAGGTTGCTCGCGCGGCCTGACCGCATGCTCGTGACCTGGCGTGATCTCATGCTTTCGCTTTTTAGCCGGTATCGGCAGGAGGTCTGAAGTCTGCCTCATGCTCGTCCAATTATCCGGAGAAATACGCTCATCCGGACAGTGGCAATGAGCGACGTTCACGTTCACATGCACAGTTGCATTGGAGTCATTGTTTACGCTGACATCAGGTTGACTTACGGGCGGGTATGCCAACGTCAAGCGCTGCATGCGTGCATCCGGCGTCACCACCGAATGGCTACTTGTCTGCGTGCCTGGCAACCCGTCTTCGTCCCGCGATTTCTGCGACTTGCCCACGTCAGGCTTCACCGGCAACCCCGCTTCGGCTGGCAAGTTCTGCTGCTTAACTGCCCCAAGTTTTCCCTGCAGCCGGCCCGCACCGGGAAAATTCGGCTGCTTGCCCAATTCAGGTTTCTCAGGCAACCCCGCTTCGGCTGGCAAGCTCGGCTGCTTAGCTGCGCCCGGCAACTTCGGCTGCTCACTGGCATCGGATTTCCCCGCCGAACTCGGCATAGCCGGTTTTCCGTCAAGCAATTTGGCCGAGTCGGATAATGCCGAAGGCACCAAATCTCTCCCAGCCAGCATTTCTCGCAGGACGCTAAAGACCTGCTCAAGCATCTCAAACAACTTGTTGAGCGCAGCGCCAGGAATCATGGTGCCATTGGATGAGAACTGGGTGTTGTCAAGGCGCGCGGGCAGGTTGCTGGTACTCGCACTTGTGACGTGGGTGTTCGACGTTTCACCGGGCTTGGCTGCCAAGTCCAGGAGTCGATCAAGGGTGGACGCATCAACTTTCGCAACCGACGGATTATTAACCGATAGAGACATGGGTAGTTCCTTATTCAACAGAGCCTGACCGCATTAACAGTTCAGGGAGTCAATAGTTTTATTCGCTGGAAACAACAGCGCTGCTTCACAGTCCCTACATACGTGGAAAGTTAGGCTGTTGAGTTCCGAAAATCGGACTTAATATAAGGAAACTAATGCACGTTATCAGACTTTGCCCCATGGACTTTTCCGCCAGGACCTTGATTCAAGCCGCTCTTTACACTCGAAAGTCGTCACACCCGTTAATACACTGCAGTCACGCAACTAACCGACAAGATTAAAACGCCTATTCTTCAAACCTTTATGCTAACCGGCAGGCGCAAAAAAGGGCGCCAGTGGCGCCCTGTTCAGGTGAAATGTAAACGTTAACTCAACCCATCAAGCTGCCAAGGGATGCTGCATGCCGAGCAGACGGCTGACTTGCTGCAGGTCCGTCTCACGGCGCAAGGCGGTAAACAACGTCACCGCCTCGGGGTAGTTACGCGTCAGCATCGCCAGCCATTGCTTCAAACGGCCCGGGGCCTGTTTTTCGGTCAGCTGTGCCACCGACTGGGTCCAGAATTCCTGGAGCATTGGCTGCATTTGCGCCCAGGTCATTTCGACCACTTGCGCGCCCGCCTTTGCCGCCACAATCTGCCGCGCCAGGTCCGGGCGCGCCACCAGGCCACGGCCGAGCATGATGTCTTCAACGCCACTGATTTCGCGGCAACGTTTCCAGTCTTCGACACTCCAGATATCGCCGTTGGCAAACACCGGCACCTTGACCACATCCTGCACCCGCGGGATCCACTCCCAATGGGCCGGCGGCTTGTAGCCGTCGGTCTTGGTGCGCGCATGCACCACGATATGCGCAGCCCCCCCCTCGGCCAGGGCCGTGGCGCACACCAGCGCACCGTCAGGGCTGTCAAAACCCAGGCGCATCTTGGCCGTTACCGGGATATGCGCAGGCACTGCGCGGCGTACGTGTTCGACAATCTGATTGAGCAGCTCCGGCTCCTTGAGCAACACCGCGCCACCCCGGGATTTGTTGACCGTCTTGGCCGGGCAACCGAAGTTGAGGTCGATCACTTGCGACCCCAACTCACAGGCCAGCGCGGCATTTTCGGCCAGGCACACCGGATCGGAACCGAGCAACTGCACGCGCAGCGGTACGCCTGCCGCCGTGTGGGCACCGTGCAGCAGCTCAGGGGCGAGCTTGTGAAAATAGGCAGGGGTGAGCAGGCGGTCGTTGACGCGAATGAACTCGGTCACGCACCAGTCAATACCGCCCACGCGGGTCAGCACATCGCGAAGGATGTTGTCGACCAACCCCTCCATGGGCGCCAAAGCAATTTGCATGGAAAACACTCAACAAAAATCGTGGCGCAGTTTACTGGTTTTCCCACACTAAACGTTAACCCCCCGTCAGCGCAGGGCCATAGCCGTCGAGAAACTCGGGCGGCATGCGCTTGGGCTTGCCACTGGACAGTTCGATGCAGACAAAGGTGGTTTGCGCGCGTAACAGGGTCGCGCCGTCGCTGGGGCGCATCAATTGAAAACGGCGCGTCATTTTCAGGCGCCGGTCCCAGTCGACGATCCACGTGGCCAGTTGCAGCTCATCGCCCTCGTAGCCAGCGGCGAGGTAGTCGATCTCGTGGCGCACCACCGCCATGGCGCGGTCGAGTCGGCGGTATTCGGTGAGGTCCAGCCCCAGGCGCTGGGAATGGCGCCACGCGCAACGCTCCAGCCAGGACACATACACCGCGTTATTGGCGTGCCCCAGGCCGTCGATGTCTTGCGCGGCGACCTGCAGATCGATGATAAACGGCGTTGCCAAATCCCAGCCCATGCCTTGCTCCAGTCGATTAATGTCGGCGGGGCAGTGTATCAGGCGGTCTGGCGCTCCTGTAAACGCCGGCCGGCCAACAGGCTGAGTACCGCGTCGATTACCCGTGGATCGGCCAGCACTTTCTGGTGCCCGCCTTGCTCCAGGCGCAACAGGCGGCTATCGAACCAGGCGTCATGAATGGCTTGCGCGGCTTTGACCGGCACGAAGGTGTCGTCTTCGGCGTGCACGATCAGGCCAGGGAGATTCATCTGGTAGTGGGCGACGTCCAAGTGTTTGAGCGGCATGCCAAAGGTCAGTTCGACCTCGTGGATAAACGCCGAGCGCGCCCGTGGCGGCAAACCGACCATGCCGGCAAACCCACGCAGCACATCAAGAAAACGCGACGGCGCGGCAATGCTCACCAGTGCTTCAGTACGTAACCCCAATTGCACCGCCAGCATCGCGCTGGCGCCACCCATGGAATGCCCCACCACCGCATGCAGCGGTGGCAGCTCAGCGGCGGCTTCGAGCATGGCGCGGGCGAATAACAGCACATGCGCCTCACGCCCCGGCGAACGGCCATGGGCGGGACCGTCCAGGGCAATCACTGAATAGCCGTCGGCCACCAAGGCCGTGATCAGGCTGGCGAACTGCGTGGGGCGCCCTTCCCAGCCGTGCATCAGCAGCACCGCCGGCCCTTGCCCCCAACGCAACGCCGACAAGCCGAACCGCAGGGTGATGCGCTCCGATTGCGCCAGCAGCGGCAGTTCCAAGTCACGCGGGGCCAGGTTGCGCGGCGTCATGAAGGTGCGGCGCAACTTACTGGCCACCATGTGCGGCGCCAGGCGGCCGACGGTGCCATTGAAGCCTCGAATCCAGGTTAATGCGCCCATCCTACGGCTCCTTTTTTCAGCGCACCGCCGACTTGGCTGCGCGTAGCACGCGGTCTGACAATTCACCTGGCCCGAGCGCACGCGCCAAGGCCAGGCCGCCGATCATCAAGGCCATATCCGCCAGGGCTTTGTCGGTGTCCTCGGGGCTGGGAGCCAATTGGGCGGCCATCAACTCCGTATGTTCGTTGAGCGCCAGGCGAAACTCATCCGGCAGGCGGCTCATCTCGCCTACGGTTGCCGGTATCGGGCACGCCTGGTCCGTCGAGTCGCGGTGCTTGCGCGACAAGTAGAACGCCGCCACCAGGGCTCTGCGCTCCTCGCCGGTCAGTTGTGCGTCCATGTCGTCAATCGATGCGCGACGCCGGGCCAGCAACTGAGTGAAGGCCTCCAGCATCAACGCGTCTTTGCTTTCAAAGTGGGCGTAGAAGCCACCGACCGTGAGCCCTGCTGCGCCCATGACTTCACCGACGCTAGGTTCGGCCGGGCCGCGCTGGATCAGCGCGGCGCTGGCAGCCTGCAAAATGCGTTCGCGGGTTTGCGCTTTTTTATCGCTCATCGTTGCCTCCGTCTTTCATGGGTTGAATATTATTACCATAATAATATTTGGCAAGCCACCCGCATGACCGCTCGTCCGAGCAGCGCAAATGAGATGAATGGAATAAAACGCCTGCCCCAGCCGTTATCGATGCAACGGACCGCAAACCGGAGAGAACGTCATGGCCTGGAGACAGCAACACGCCGATTGCGCAAGGATGGCCGGAGAGGCGCCCTACGTGTTTGCCAACGAATACACCGCCAACTTCATCAGCGGCTTTCGCACCGTGCTGATCGCCAAGGTGGAAGGAGAAGGCGTGGGCAACCAGCCGTTCGGCAAATTCTTCAATGACGCCGACGGAGTGGAATTGTGGAACGTCGCACTGGAGAACGCCCAGAACCGAGGCCCGCAAATCGATCAGCGAGGAGAGCTGGCGCGCATCAACAAATCACTGCGCACCGCCAACGTGGTGCAAAACATGCCGTAGCCTGCCGCGAAAAACCCAAACGCCAGACAAACAAAAGGGCCATTCAATAATTGAATGACCCTTAAAAATCCCGCAGAGCGGGTAATCGTGGCGTCCCCTAGGGGACTCGAACCCCTGTTACCGCCGTGAAAGGGCGGTGTCCTAGGCCACTAGACGAAGGGGACACAAACCTTCTATACAACTGATCAGCGCTGAGAACTGATCGATTCAAGGACGGTGTGGCCGGAACCTTGAACCTGTAAAATTGGTGGAGCTAAACGGGATCGAACCGTTGACCTCTTGCATGCCATGCAAGCGCTCTCCCAGCTGAGCTATAGCCCCGGATTTTTCGTCTCGCGACGCAGCAGACCTTTCGAGCTGCTTGTTGAAACTGGCGTCCCCTAGGGGACTCGAACCCCTGTTACCGCCGTGAAAGGGCGGTGTCCTAGGCCACTAGACGAAGGGGACAAAACCTTCTGTACAACCGATCAGAGCTGAGACCTGATCAATTCAAGGACGGTGTGGCCAGACCTTGAACCTGTAAATTGGTGGAGCTAAACGGGATCGAACCGTTGACCTCTTGCATGCCATGCAAGCGCTCTCCCAGCTGAGCTATAGCCCCTCATCGGTGAGGACGGGGCGAATCTTAATGGCGGTTTGAAAGGCTGTCAAATTTATTTTCAACAATTTTCAAAATTTTTTGCCGGGATAACAATCACTTACCGTTAAAACCCCGGAAAACCGGGGTTTTATCGTTACAGCCGGTTGCTTAGGCGATAGCGCCCAGCAGCTTTTCCCACTCTTTGTTTTCTTTCTTCGAAACACCCCCAAGCAAATCAAGGGCTTGGCGCAGACGGAAACGCGTGAGGTCCGGGCCGAGAATTTCCATCGCATCCAGCACCGACACCGAACTCGCCTGCCCAGTGATCGCGGCAAACATCAACGGCATGGCATCGCGCAATTTCAGCTCCAGGGACTCAACCACCGCCTGAATCGTCGCGGTGATCGCGTCCTTTTCCCACTGACGCAGGCTTTCGAGCTTCCACAGGATCAACTGCATCAACTGGCGAACCTGATCACCCGAGAGCTTCTTGGATTCAAACAGCTTGGCATCCGGGTTCACGCCACCGGCAAAGAAGAAGCTGGCCAGCGGGGCGACCTGGCTGAACGTCTCCACCCTGCCCTGCACCAGCGGCGCGATCTTCATCATGTATTCCGGGTTCAACGCCCACTGCTGCACACGCGTGGCGAACTCTTCCACCGGCAGGTCACGCAGCCACTGACCGTTGAGCCACGACAGCTTCTCGATGTCGAAAATCGGCCCGCCGAGGGACACGCGCGACAAGTCGAAGTTATCGACCATTTCCTGCAGCGAGAACTTCTCGCGCTCGTCCGGCATCGACCAGCCCATGCGGCCCAGGTAGTTGAGCATCGCTTCAGGCATAAAGCCCATGCGCTCGTAGAAGGTCACCGAGGTCGGGTTCTTGCGCTTGGACAGCTTGCTCTTGTCCGGGTTACGCAGCAGCGGCATGTAGCACAGCTGCGGCTGTTCCCAGCCGAAGTATTCGTAAAGCAGGATCAGTTTTGGCGCCGACGGCAGCCATTCTTCGCCGCGCAGCACGTGGGTGATGCCCATCAGGTGGTCGTCGACCACGTTGGCCAGGAAGTACGTCGGCAGGCCGTCGGTCTTCATCAGTACCTGCATGTCCATGCGGTCCCACGGGATTTCGACGTCACCGCGCAGCATGTCCGGCACCACGCACACGCCTTCGCTCGGCACCTTCATGCGGATCACGTGAGGCTCGCCAGCCGCCAGGCGTCGGGCCACTTCTTCCTTCGACAGCAGCAGCGCGCGGCCGTCATAGCGCGGGGTTTCGCCACGCGCCTGTTGCTCGGCGCGCATCTGGTCCAGTTCTTCGGCGGTGCAGAAGCACGGGAAGGCATGGCCCATGTCGACCAGTTGCTGGGTGTACTGCTTGTAGATGTCGCTGCGCTCGCTCTGGCGATACGGGCCGTGCGGGCCACCGACGTCCGGGCCTTCGGCCCAGGTAATGCCCAACCAGCGCAGCGCATCGAAAATCTGCTGTTCCGACTCACGGGTCGAGCGCAGTTGATCGGTGTCTTCGATCCGCAGGATGAATTCACCGCCGTGCTGCTTGGCAAAGCAGTAGTTGAACAAGGCGATGTAGGCAGTGCCGACGTGGGGATCCCCAGTAGGCGATGGCGCAATGCGCGTGCGGACGGTGGTCATGGCTGGTCTCGAATGGGCGATAAAACTGAAAATTGAAACAAGGGGCGAATGGTAACAGCCTGGGGTGGTTGGGCTCCAGACCGAGGTGATGCCATCGCAGGCAAGCCAGCTCCCACAGTTGAATGCAAGCACCTATCAAAATGTGGGAGCTGGCTTGCCTGCGATGAGGCCGGTGCAGTCACCGCCAATCAAACAGCCAACAACCGCTCCCGCAGCTTGCCGATCTCATCACGCGTTTGCGCCGCGGCCTCAAACTCAAGGTCCCGCGCCAGTTGGTACATCTTCTCTTCCAACTGCCGGATACGCTTGGTGATCTCACTCGGCGAGCGCAATTCGTTCTCGTACTTGGCGCTTTCCTCGGCGGCCTTGGCCATGCCCTTGCGCTTCTTGCTGCGCGAGCCCGGCACGGTGGCGCCTTCCATGATGTCGGCGACGTCCTTGAACACGCCTTTGGGGATGATGCCGTTCTCGAGGTTGAAGGCGATCTGCTTGTCACGCCGGCGCTCGGTCTCGCCAATCGCCCGCTCCATGGAGCCGGTGATGCGGTCCGCGTAGAGAATCGCGCGGCCATTGAGGTTACGCGCCGCGCGGCCGATGGTCTGGATCAACGAGCGCTCGGAGCGCAGGAAGCCCTCCTTGTCCGCATCGAGAATCGCCACCAGCGACACCTCCGGCATGTCCAGACCTTCGCGCAACAGGTTGATGCCCACCAGCACGTCAAAGGTGCCCAGGCGCAGGTCGCGGATAATCTCGACGCGTTCCACGGTGTCGATGTCCGAGTGCAAATAGCGCACACGCACGCCGTGGTCGGCCAGGTAGTCGGTCAAGTCCTCGGACATGCGTTTGGTCAACGTGGTGACCAGCACCCGCTCTTCCAGGGCCACGCGCTTGGTGATTTCCGAGAGCAAGTCGTCCACCTGGGTGAGCGCCGGGCGGATTTCGATTTGCGGGTCCACAAGACCGGTCGGGCGCACCAGTTGCTCGATCACGCGGCCAGCATGTTCGGCTTCGTAGTTACCCGGTGTGGCCGAGACGAAGATCGTCTGCGGGCTGATGCTCTCGAACTCGTCGAAGCGCATCGGCCGGTTATCCAGCGCCGATGGCAAACGGAAGCCGTATTCCACCAGGGTTTCCTTACGCGAGCGGTCACCTTTGTACATCGCACCGACCTGCGGCACGCTGACGTGGGATTCGTCGATCACCAGCAAGGCGTCATCCGGCAGGTAATCGAACAAGGTGGGCGGCGCCTGCCCGGATTCGCGCCCCGAGAGGTAGCGCGAGTAGTTTTCGATGCCGTTGCAGTAGCCCAGCTCCAGGATCATCTCCAGGTCGAAGCGGGTGCGCTGCTCCAGGCGCTGGGCTTCCACCAGCTTGTTGTTGGCGCGCAGGTAGTCCAGGCGCTCGACCAGCTCGGCCTTGATGCCTTCGATGGCGCCCATCAGCGTTTCACGCGGGGTCACGTAGTGGCTTTTCGGGTAGAAGGTGAAGCGCGGCAGCTTGCGAATCACCTCGCCGGTCAACGGGTCGAAGGCCGACAGGCTTTCAACTTCGTCGTCGAACAGCTCGATGCGGATGGCTTCGAGGTCGGATTCGGCCGGGTAGATGTCGATCACATCACCGCGCACACGGAAGGTGGCGCGGGCAAAGTCCATGTCATTGCGGGTGTACTGCAAGCTCGTCAGGCGACGCAGCAGCTCGCGCTGGTCGAGTTTGTCGCCGCGGTCCACGTGCAGCACCATCTTCAAATAGGTTTCCGGGCTGCCCAGGCCGTAGATGCACGACACCGTGGTGACGATGATCGCGTCCTTACGCTCCAGCAGCGCCTTGGTCGCCGACAACCGCATCTGCTCGATGTGGTCGTTGATCGACGCATCCTTCTCGATAAAGGTGTCGGACGACGGCACGTAGGCTTCGGGCTGGTAGTAGTCGTAGTAGGAAACGAAGTACTCCACCGCATTGTTCGGGAAGAACGCCTTGAACTCGCCATACAGCTGCGCGGCCAGGGTTTTGTTCGGCGCCAGCACCAACGTCGGGCGGTTGGTCTGCGCAATCACGTTGGCGATGCTGAAGGTCTTGCCCGAACCGGTCACCCCGAGCAGCGTCTGGTGCGCCAGGCCGGCCTCGATGCCTTCCACCATCAGGCGAATGGCTTCGGGTTGGTCGCCGGCGGGTTCAAAACGGGTGACGAGCTGGAAATCCGACATAACGTACCTCTTTCAGTCACCCCGGGCCTACAGCCGCCAAGGACGAAAATAGCTCAGCAACCCACGAATAATCATCGCAGGTTGCAGGAAAAAACCATGATAGCTGTAGAAGTGGTGGCGAATGTGACGGGTTTCAAGGCAATCGTCCTACCTGCCGTCGCTGACTCATGTTGCAATAAGACTAACGGTCGGCAAATAAACCGAAAAACTTGGCCGAAAAGCCGTTTCGGCTGTCGCCCTGCGCGTGGATGGTCTCTATACTAACTCCCCGTTTGTGCACCGCTCTAGTGCATTCGGCTGGAGCGCGACACGTCCCTCCCTTCCCCCATAGAGCTGCCGCAAAAATGAGCCTGTTCTCCGCTGTCGAAATGGCACCACGCGATCCAATCCTGGGCCTCAACGAAGCATTCAACGCCGACACACGAACCACCAAGGTCAACCTTGGCGTGGGCGTTTACTGCAACGAGGAGGGGAAGATTCCACTCTTGCGTGCCGTTGCCGAAGCGGAAGCCATTCGCGTGGCGCAACACGCCGCCCGTGGCTACTTGCCGATTGACGGCATCGTCGCCTACGACCAAGCCGTGCAAAAGCTGCTGTTCGGTGCTGACTCGCCACTGCTGAGCGCCGGCCGTGTGATCACCGCACAAGCCGTCGGCGGCACCGGCGCGCTGAAAATCGGCGCTGACTTCCTCAAGCAACTGCTGCCCAATGCCGTGGTTGCGATCAGCGACCCAAGCTGGGAAAACCACCAGGCGCTGTTCGAAAAAGCCGGTTTCCCGGTGCAGACCTACCGCTACTACGACGCCGCCACCCATGACGTGAACCGCGCCGGCCTGCTTGAAGACCTCAACGCCCTGCCGCCACAGTCCATCGTGGTGTTGCACGCCTGCTGCCACAACCCGACCGGCGTCGACCTGAGCCCGGCCGACTGGCAACAAGTGCTGGACGTGGTCAAGGCCAAGAACCTGGTGCCGTTCCTCGACATGGCCTACCAGGGCTTTGGCGACGGCATCCACGAAGACGCCGCCGCCGTGCGCCTGTTTGCTGAATCCGGCCTGACCTTCTTTGTCTCCAGCTCGTTCTCCAAATCGTTCTCGCTGTACGGCGAACGCGTGGGCGCGCTGTCGATCGTCAGCGAGTCCAAGGAAGAAAGCGCGCGCATCCTGTCCCAGGTCAAGCGCGTGATCCGCACCAACTACTCCAACCCGCCGACCCACGGCGCGGCGATTGTGGCGGCGGTGCTGAACAACCCTGAGCTGCGTGCCCAGTGGGAAGCGGAACTGGCTGAAATGCGCCTGCGCATCCGTGGCATGCGTGAGCAAATGGTCGCCGAACTGGCCAAGGCTGCGCCAGGCCACGACTTCAGCTTCGTCGGTCGCCAGCGCGGGATGTTCTCCTACTCCGGCCTGAGCGTTGAGCAAGTCACCCGTTTGCGCACCGAGTTTGGTATCTACGCGCTCGACACCGGCCGCATCTGTGTGGCCGCGCTGAACCAGTCGAACATTGGCGCGGTAACAAAGGCGATTGTTCAGGTTCTATAAACCTGCCAGCGTCATGCGAAGGGGAAGCCGGTGGCTTCCCCTTTTTATTGGCGAACACACTAGACTGAACCCCGACTGCCCTTTGCTGTGAGAACCCTATGAGAAACGACGACCTGGACCTGCGCGCCGACCGCGACGAACTGCACGACTTCACCCCGCGCGCCCCGCAAGCCAAGCGCCAGAAAAGCCTGGTGCTGCAAGTGGCGCTGGGTGTGTTCCTGGGTGGCTTGGCGCTATGGCTGGTGCAACTGGGCGCAACAGCGATTATGGCCAAATTGGCCATGGGCACCTTCCAGTTTGGCGGCTGATGAAGCTCCCACATTAAATCTGAGTGGCTACCAGACCGCGCTCTTCCAGCAACTTCACAAAACTGTTCAAACTCTGGGACACCGTGCCCCGACGCCAGATCAGCCAGGTATTGAGGATACGGAACGAGTCGGTCAACGGCCACACACTCACCGCCGTAAACCCCGGCATGCTTTCCAGCATGCTGCGCGGCATCAGTGCCAGGCCGGCCCCGGCGCTGACGCAGGCGAGCATGCCGTGGTAGGACTCCATCTCGAAGATCTTGCCCGGCACCGCACCATCCTGTGAAAACCAGCGCTCAAAGTGATGGCGATACGAGCAATTCGAGCGAAAGGTGTAGATGCTCTCCCCCGCCACATCCTGCCCGCGCGTGATCGGTGCGTGGTGCAGCGGCGCGATCACCACCATCTCCTCCTCAAATACCGCCACGCCTTCCAGGGTGGCATGCAGCACCGGCCCATCGACAAATGCCGCCGCCAGGCGCCCCGACAACACGCCCTCGATCATCGTGCCCGACGGCCCGGTGCTCAGGTCCAGCTCGACCTTGGCGTGTTTCTGGTTATACGCCGCCAGTAACGCAGGAATGCGCACCGCCGCCGTGCTCTCCAGCGACCCCAGCGCAAACGCGCCCTGGGGCTCCTCTCCGGCCACCGTTGCGCGGGCCTCTTGCACCAAGTCGAGAATACGCCGCGCATAACCGAGGAAATTCCACCCGGCCGGCGACAGGCGCAGGCGGCTCTTCTCGCGGATAAACAGCTCCACGCCCAAGTCCTGCTCGAGTTGCTTGATACGCGTGGTCAGGTTCGACGGCACGCGATGAATCAACTGCGCGGCGGCGCTGATGCTGCCTTGCTCGGCAACGGCCTTGAAGATTTCCAACTGCACCAGGTCCAAATCATTCTCCAATGTGATCGTTCCCACGCTCCGCGTGGGAACGCATCTTGTGACGCTCTGCGTCACAGCCTTGCGCCAACGTCAGGCGCAGAGCGCCAAGGGCGGCATTCCCACGCAGAGCGTGGGAACGATCTCACACTAATCATTCTCAATTTGAGAATGTATTGCTTAATATTATTCAGTTTCCAGAAAACATGCATCCCCGTAGGCTGAACCCATTCCACTCATTCAGCCGGACGGTGCCATGAACGCTATTTCTCACCAGACCCACGCCCTGTCGATCAACCCCGCCAACGGCGAAACGGTTGCCAGCTACCCCTACGAAACCGAGGCGCAATTGGACGCGGCCCTCAACCGCGCCACCGCTGCCTTCCGCACCTGGCGCCGCCAGCCGGTCAGCCAGCGTGCCGAATGGCTGCTGGCCCTGGCCGGTGCCCTGCGTGACCAAGCCGAAGATATGGCGCAGATGATTACCCTGGAAATGGGCAAGCCCATCGCCCAGGCCCGTGCCGAAATCGAAAAATGCGCGCAACTCAGCGAATGGTATGCCGCCCACGGCCCGGCCATGCTCGCCCCGGAACCGACGCTGGTGGATAACGGCAGCGCCCAGATCGAATACCGCCCGCTGGGCCCGATCTTTGCGGTCATGCCGTGGAATTTCCCGGTGTGGCAAGTGCTGCGCGGTGCCGTGCCGACCTTGCTGGCCGGTAACACCTACGTGCTCAAACATGCCCCCAACGTGATGGGCAGCGCCTACCTCATCCAGCAAGCGTTCCACAAAGCCGGTTTCGCCGACGGCATTTTTGAAGTGGTCAACGTCACCAACGACGGCGTCTCCAAGGCGATCGCCGACCCGCGCATCGCCGCCGTCACGCTGACCGGCAGCGTACGCGCCGGCATCGCCATCGGCTCCCAGGCCGGTGCCGCGCTGAAGAAATGCGTACTGGAACTGGGCGGTTCCGACCCGTTTATCGTGCTCAACGACGCTGACCTCGACGCTGCCGTGCAAGCCGCCGTGATCGGGCGTTTCCAGAACAGCGGCCAAGTCTGCGCTGCGGCCAAGCGCCTGATCATCGAAGAAGGCGTGGTGGAAGCCTTCACCGCTAAATTCCTTGAAGCCAGCCGCGCATTGGTGATGGGCGACCCGACCTCGACCAGCACCTACGTCGGCCCGATGGCCCGCTTCGACCTGCGCGACGAGCTGCACGGCCAGGTCCAGGCCACGTTGGAAGAAGGCGCAACCCTGCTGCTGGGCGGCAATAAAGTACCTGGCGTCGGCAACTACTATGAGCCGACCGTGCTGGCCAACGTCACCGACCAGATGACCTCGTTCAAACAGGAACTGTTCGGCCCCGTGGCCTCGATCATCACCGCCCGCGATGCCGACCACGCCGTGGCCCTGGCCAACGACAGCGAGTTCGGCCTGACCGCCAGCATCTTCACCACCGACGCGGCCAAGGCACGGGAGATTGCCAACAGGCTGGAAACCGGCGGGATCTTCGTCAACGCCTTCAGCGTGTCCGACCCTCGGGTGGCGTTTGGCGGTGTGAAAAAGAGTGGGTTCGGTCGGGAGCTGTCGCACTTTGGTGTGCGGGAATTCTGCAACGCGCAGACGGTGTGGCTGGATCGCAAGTAAATAGGCTCCCAGCCCCTGTGGGAGCTGGCTTGCCTGCGATGCTGACAGCTCGGTCAATCAGCTGTACTGAGGTGATGCAATCGCAGGCAAGCCAGCTCCCACCTTTGACCGAGGCTGCCTGGCGTTTAATCCACCATGACTTTACCGGTGGAAAACTAGGCGCTCAGCAACGGCAACGTCACCACAAACTCGCTGCCCTTGCCCTTGCCTGCGCTATTGGCCGTAACCTTGCCGCCGTGGGCTTCAACTAACTCTCGCACCACCGTCAAGCCGATGCCCAGCCCCGAGCCGTTGAAGCCGATCGCGTGTTCATCCTGCACATACGGGTCAAAGATCAGCGGCAGCGCCTTGGCCGAGACGCCGATGCCGTTGTCACAAATACTGATCCTCAGCTCATCCCCGGCACTGACCGACAGCACAATGCGGCCGCCTACCGGCGTGTACTTGGCGGCGTTGGCCAGCAAGTTATGCAGAATTTGCGCAAGGCGCCCGGGGTCACCACTGAGCATCAATTGGCCGTCAGGCAGGTGCGCATCGAACTGCTGCTTTTTCGCCCTCATCACCGGGCCGCACGCATCAATGGCGCTTCTGAGGATCTGCAACATGTCCACATCGCGTCGCTGGATACGCAGCTTGCCGGTGCTGACGCGGGACACGTCCAGCAAGTCGTCCACCAACTGCGAGATATGCTGCACCTGGCCTTCGATCAGCTCACGCATGCGCGGCAGCTGGTCACTCGGCAGGCGCACCATGCGCTCGGCGATCATGCTGATCGGCGTCAAGGGGTTGCGCAGCTCATGGGCCACCATCGCCAGGATGCTTTTCTGCTGATCCAGCGCGCGCTCGGCCGTCGCCTGCAGGTCTTGAGCGCT
This sequence comes from Pseudomonas sp. MONT-RG-20F-20-E-7-02, assembly GCF_022662395.1. Classification (NCBI taxonomy): domain Bacteria; kingdom Pseudomonadati; phylum Pseudomonadota; class Gammaproteobacteria; order Pseudomonadales; family Pseudomonadaceae; genus Pseudomonas; species Pseudomonas sp. MONT-RG-20F-20-E-7-02. Next base: position 664,749 of record NZ_JAKNQN010000001.1, on the reverse strand, counting down.
GAGTGCGGCGATCACCAACTGCGCATTTGCCTCGCGCAGCTCCTGGTACAAACGTTGCTCTTCCAGGCGCGGCGGGCTGGCGGCGTCCGATTGCGCGAGGAGGATCGCCAGCACCAATTGCTGGTTGGCCTCGATCACCTGCTCAACGTGCTGGGTATCCACCAGGCGGCTGCTGGCATCCGTCAGTTGCTGTTGCAGCGCGGCGAGCACGGCACGCGCCTCAACGGTTTTTTGCCCAAGCAGGAACAGTTCGTGAGCAGCAGTGGTCAGCTCACTTTCGTTGTTGCCGCCGGTTTCGCTCATGAGCAGGGCTCACACATGTTTGTCTCCCAGCGACACCTGCTTGGTCGGTCGCCCGCCCAGCAGCCCTTCCTGTTCCGGCAACATCTCGCGAATCTGCAGGCCGTTATCGTCGATGTGGTACTGGCGCAACTGATCGGAGTGGGCACTGGCACGCACCTTGACCACCGCCATGATGCGCAGCAAACGGCTCTCGACTTCGATGTACCGCTGCACGATGATCGCATCGGTCAAAAACGCCGTGCCGTAAGGGCTGAAACGCAAGTCGGTATAACGGTCTTCCAGCTCCGAGGTCATCAATACACTCACACCGGCAGACGTCAGCGCGGTGACCATGCGCGACAGCGATTCGCGAAAGTCCGCACGGAAGGTAGGCGCCAGCGCCAGTTCAAAGCCCGACAGCGAATCAATCACCACGCGAGTGGCATTCAAACGGCTGATCTCGCCGAGCAGCAACTGCACGATTTCGTCGATGGACAAGTCCGGCGCGCGGCTGTCCACCAGCCCAACCTGACCACTCTTGATCAAATCGGCCAGCTTGGGGTTTTGTGAATGGTTGGGCCGTTGCTCGAACACCGCAATCACCCCGGTTTCACCATTGCGTGCACCTTCCGCCAGGAAAGTCGCCGCCAGGATGCTCTTGCCCGACCCCGACGGCCCGGCCACCAGCAGCGAATAGCCGCGCGGCAGGCCGCCGCCGAGCATCTCATCGAGTGCCGGCACGCCCATTTTCAGGCGCGTGATCGGGAACGTCGACGGCGCTTCAATGGCGCGATTGAGCGCGGCCGGCGGGAACACCTTGATTCCCGAGGTGGCAATTCGGAAGGTGTGCAGCCCCGGCAACGTCGGCTGGCCGCGCATCTTCATGATTTCCATCTTGCGCACCATCGAGTTGCGCTCGACGCTTTGGCGCAGCCAGATCAGGCCATCGGCCACCGTGAAAATCGGGTTGGTGTCGGTTTCGGTGAAATATTCGCCGATCAGGAAGGTCGTCGCCTGCCAGGTGGTCATCAACATGCCCAACTGCTGGATGAACTGCGGCAGGTTGTTGTTGGGGTTGTGCTGGGTCTGGCTGGCCAGCACCACGGAGCGGAACGAGTCGACAAACACCAGCGACGGCGAATGTACCTCCACCTCGCTGACGATACGCCTTAACACTTCGTCCAAATCCCCGGCCAGGGTGTCGTCGGCCAGGTTGATATAGCGGATCGACTGGTTGATCGCATCGTTGTCGAAAAAATCGAATTGCTGCTGGTAACGCAGCATCTTCAGCGGCGGCTCACCGAGTACGGTAAAGAACAGCGCCGGGCGTTCTGGCGTGGCCAGGGCAAACATCATCTGGTGCGCCAGCGTGGTTTTGCCACAGCCTGGTGGGCCGGCGATGAGGTTGAACGAAAACTCCGGCAGGCCACCGCCCAGGACCTCGTCCAGTCCTGGCACACCGGTGGCCAGACGGTTGATAGTCACTTTGGTGCTCATGGCGAAATTTCCTGCGAAGAGGTGTCGCTCGAAGAAGGCTGCCACACGTCAACCAGCAGACGTGCGGTGAGTGAAGGCCCGATCAGCGTGGTCAGAAGCTCGTAGAGGGTAGTCAGCAACACCTCACCGAAAAACAGCGCATCGGTTTCGTTCTGCTCGACGAGTACGGATTTGAGGGCAAGCAAATCCATCGCGGCCGGCACACTGTCGAAGGTGGCGGCCAGGCGTGGATGGGTAGAGACGCACAGATGGAAGCTGCGGCGGTACAGCGCGGCAACGCCCTGCTGGCCAATGATGGGCGTAAGTGCTGCGCCCATATCCTGCAAAATCGAAACAATCGCCTCGGTAATGCTTGCAGTGTCAGCGTGCGGACCAACACGGTGCGCCAGAGAAGCTACGATCCGGCGGCTCTCTTCGCTAAGCGTGGGCATGTCTGACTAATATCTGATGGAAAGAGATTGATGGTACACCCTCTCTCGTGAGATAGAGCCCCCTGTGAAGCAACTGGCCAAATGCGCTCCCCCTGCCCGCCACGATCGACTACCATACCGCGCCGGTTCCCACACGGGACTAATAGGGAATTCGAAGCGCGGCCCATTGCGCCAATCGAAACTGCCCCCGCAACTGTAGGTGCTGAGCCTGCTCCACATCGCCACTGGGCATTGCCCGGGAAGGCCGGAGCGTGGCGACGACGCATCAGTCAGGAGACCTGCCGGCCAAGCAAAACCACTAACCGGCGGGGTGTCCGGGAAGGCCATCCGTGCCCTGCAAGACTGCAGCGTTCGTGGGTGTATTTCCGCGCCGTACCTCCCCTGTTTTCACGTACGGTTCACCTGGAGACTGCCCCATGCTGCCACGCGTTACCGCCCTGATCGCCAGCCTCGGCTTCTGTGCCCTGGCCCACGCCACGCCGACGCATTACCCGCTGACGGTGCAGAACTGCGGCACCACACAGACCTTTGAGCAGGCGCCCGCGCGCAGCGTGACTATTGGCCAGGCCGCCACCGAGATGCTTTACGCCTTGGGTGTGGGCAACACCGTGGTCGGCACCTCGCTGTGGTTCAACAGCGTGTTGCCGCCGTTCAAGGCGCAGAACGACCGCATCGAGCGCCTGGCCGACAACGAGCCGAGCTTTGAAGCCGTCATCGCCAAACGCCCGCAACTGGTGGCCGCCGAGCTGGAATGGGTGGTCGGCCCACAAGGCGTGGTCGGCACCCGCGAGCAGTTTCAAGAATTGAAGATTCCCACCTACGTGCTGCCCTCCGACTGTGAAGGCAAGGACAATCTGGTGGGCGCCGACGGCACGCGGCTGGAACCGTTTCACATCGAAACCATTTACAAGAGCATCAGCCAACTGGCCGAGATCTTCGACGTGCAAGCGCGCGGCCAACAATTGAACGACGAACTCAAGGCGCGCCTGGCCAAGTCTGTCGCCACCGCACAAGGCAAAGGCCTCAAGCAAGCCAGCGCATTGGTGTGGTTCTCCAGCGCCGAAATGGCCAGTGACCCCTACGTGGCCGGCCACAAGGGCATTCCCGAATTCATGCTCCAAACCCTGGGCCTGCACAACGTGGTGCAGTCCGATGAAGAGTGGCCCGCCGTCGGCTGGGAAACCATCGCCAAGGCCAACCCGACCTTCCTGGTGATCGCGCGCATGGACCGCCGCCGCTACCCGGCCGACGACCATGAAAAGAAACTCGCCTTCCTGCGCAGCGACCCGGTGACGCGCAACATGGACGCGGTGAAGAACAACCGCATCATCATTATTGACGCCCTGGCGCTGCAAGCCAGCCTGCGCATGTTCGATGGCCTGGAACAACTGGCCGGCGCCATCGACGGCTACGACCTGCGCAAATGACCCGCACCCTACTCGCCCTCGCGCTGCTGTTGCTCGCCGTGCTCGCCGGCGTGGCCATCGGCGAAACCGCCATCGAGCCACACGTGGTGTTGCAGGTGCTCGCCAACAAACTATGGGGCGCCGGTTACGTGCTGGACCCGATCGATGCAGGCGTGGTGTGGAACTACCGACTGACCCGCGCCCTGGTCGCCGCTGCGTGCGGTGCCGGGCTGGCGACCTGCGGGGTGATTTTGCAGTCGTTGTTGCGCAACCCGTTGGCCGACCCGTACCTGCTGGGCATCAGTGCCGGCGCCTCGACCGGCGCGGTGTTGGTGGCGTTGATCGGCGTGGGCGGCGGGCTGATTTCGCTGTCGGCCGGCGCGTTTGTCGGGGCCATGGCGGCCTTTGCGCTGGTGATTTTGCTGGCACGCGCCAGCGGTTCGTCCAGCGGCACCGGGCAGATCATCCTGGCGGGCATCGCCGGCTCGCAGTTGTTCAATGCGTTGACCGCGTTCCTGATCACCAAGTCGGCCAGTTCCGAACAGGCGCGCGGCATCCTGTTCTGGCTGCTGGGCAACCTCAGCGGCGTGCGCTGGCCGTCGGTGTGGCTGGCGGTGCCGGTGGCGGTCGCCGGGCTGGCGGTGTGTTTGTGGCACCGGCGTGCGCTGGATGCGTTTACCTTTGGCACCGACTCGGCGGCGTCGCTGGGCATCCCGGTGCGGCGTGTGCAGTTTGTATTGGTGGGCTGCGCGGCGCTGGTGACGGCGGTGATGGTGTCGATTGTCGGCTCTATCGGCTTTGTCGGGCTGGTGATTCCCCACGCCGTGCGCCTGCTGGTCGGCACCGCCCACTCGCGGTTGCTGCCGGCCAGTGCGTTGGGCGGCGCGCTGTTTTTGATTGCCGCCGATGTGCTGTCGCGCACCTTGATCAAAGGCCAAGTGATTCCGGTCGGTGTGGTCACGGCATTGGTGGGCGCGCCCGTGTTTGCGTTGATTTTGATTGGCCGGAGGAACGCGCGATGACGGTGCTGAGTTGCACGGGCCTGGGCTTCAAGGTGCGCGACGTCGAGCTGCTACGCGATATTCACCTTGAAGTGCAGTTGGGCGAAACCTTGGGCATCGTCGGCCCGAACGGCTCCGGCAAGTCCACCCTGCTCAAGCTGCTCGCGGGTTTGCGTGCGCCTGGCAGCGGCGAAGTGCGACTCGGCGGCCAGCGCCTGGGCGAACTGTCGCGCCGCACCATTGCGCAACAGCTGGCGGTGGTGGAGCAGCAAGCCGACACCGATGACGCGATCCGCGTATTCGACGCCGTGGCGCTGGGCCGTACGCCGTGGCTGTCGGCCTTGAGCCCGTGGTCCAGCGCAGATGACACCATCGTCAACCAGGCGCTGCACGATGTGGACGCCACCCACCTGGGCAAACGCGCCTGGCGCAGCCTCTCCGGCGGTGAGCGCCAACGCGTGCACATCGCCCGCGCCCTGGCGCAACGGCCGCAGATTTTGCTGCTGGATGAGCCGACCAATCACCTGGATATCCAGCACCAACTGGCGATCCTGAAGGGCGTACAGGCGTTGCCGGTGACCACCTTGATCGCCCTGCATGACCTTAACCAGGCGCTGACCTGTGACCGCCTGGCCGTGTTGGATCGCGGACGTTTGGTGGCGCTGGGCAAGCCGATGGACGTGTTGACGCCCAGACGCTTGCAGGAAACGTTCGGTGTGCAGGCGCATTACCTGACGGACCCGTTCGATGGTGCGCAGATCCTGCGGCTGCGCTCCAACTGACAACTTGAATGAGGCTGTTCCAACTGTGGGAGCTGGCTTGCCTGCGATGGCGGTGTGTCAGCTCAGGATAGGCCACTGATCCACCGCCATCGCAGGCAAGCCAGCTCCTACATTCGGACTGCGGCGCGCTATAGAGACCGGTGCATATGCGTGGTGCGCCACACCGGATCGGCTTCGATGTCGACAATCTCAAACCCCTGTCGAAGCCAGAAATCAATCGCCCCCGCCAGAAACGGATGGGTGTGCAGGTAAACCACCTCCACGCCATCCGCCCGTGCCTTGATCTCCAGCGCGCGGTACAACTCGCCCGCCAGGCCAAAGCGCCGAAAGGCCGGGCGTACAAACAGGCGGACCACCTCCACCGTTTTAAGCCCTCGGTAATCCAATTGCGGGAAACGACCGTCATAGGGCAAATAGCCGATGGCGGCCACGATCTGGCCTTCAGCGCGGGCGATCAAGCATTGCCCGTCACCCTCAAGGTAGGTGGCTGCAAACTGCGCCAGGTCGGCGGGCATGCCTGTGGCACTGAGCTTGGGAAACAACTCGGCACGCGCCTGCAGTAGGAAGGCCAACACGTCAGGGATGTCGGCGACGGTAACCGCCTGGAGGATGGGGCGTTGGCTCACAGGACCTTGATCCGGGTTATCCCCACCACCTCTGCCTGCTCCAAAATCTCAGCGGGTGTCGCATCCGCAGCAGGCAGGATCAACCCATTCTCCGCATCGCCGAAATGCAATTGCAGCAGGTGCATTGCCGCCTCATGCAACGGCAATTCAGACTGTTTGAGTTCAAAAACATGGGTGCGAGGCTCGTCGTTGAACAGGTAATTCAGCGTGTATTCGCGCATGGTGGCGTCCTTGTGATCAAAGGGAAGCAGCTGATTAACCTGACTGATCGATCAGTTTTTAAGTTCCCGTGCGGCGACGCCACGGTGACGATCGGCTGGGGTTGCCGACGCCTTGATGTGCGCCGTGATCCACGCTCGGCTATGGTTAAGCACCGCCTGCGCCATCGCCACCGGAAAATGAATAAACCCATGGGCGGAATCCGCTAGCAGGTAGGTTTCAACCTCAGCCACCCCGCCCCATCGCTCAGCGAGCTGCAGCGTGTCATCTTTCAGCGGGTCCAACTCGCCCACAAACATCAACGCCGGCGGCAACCCGCTGAAGTCGCCATACAACGGCGACAGCGGCGGCTGCCGCCGTTGTTCGTCACTCAGCCCTGGCGTCAGCATTTGCAACGCCGTGACCATTCCCGGGCCATCGAGCAGCAAGGTGTCCGGCCCGGCGGTGCGCACGCTCGGCGTGCCGGCCAAATCGTAAACGCCGTAATACAACACCGCGCCGCTCACCCGTTCAAGCAAATCCGGCCATTGTTTGAGCGCCAGCAAGGTCGCGGCCGCCAAGTGCCCGCCCGCCGATTCACCGACGATGAACACCGGCAAGCCGGCAAACTCATCGGCACTCAGCAACCAACGCGCCGCCGCCAGGCAGTCGTCCATCAGGCCTTCAATCGGGGTGTCGACCGCCAGCCGATAATCCACCGATACCACCGCCACCTCACAGGCGCGCACCATGCCCAGGTTGAGGTCATCATCCATCTGCGCATTGCCGATCACCCAGCCGCCGCCGTGGATATCCAACACCACGCCCTTGGGCTGGCCTTGCGGCCGCAGGATGCGCACGGGCACTGCGCCCACCTGCCGAGTCTCGGCCACAGGCGCTTTTTTGAGCGTTTGACTGACCCGCAGCAGCGCCTGGATCACACGCGGCGTGACGCGGTTGCGGACCTTAAAGCGCGGCAGCCACGCGAGCTTTTTGTTGAACGCGCGCATCTGCGCCAGCTCAGGCGCGCTGGCAGGCCAAGGGGTGTGGGCCATCAGCGGTTATTCCGTAAAATCGAAAAATTCAACGCCGCCGCGACACTCAGCCACGCCAGGTAAGGCAACAGGATAAGCCCGGTGATCAGGTCCAGCCGCAGTGTCATCACCACCAGCGCCGCCACCACCAGCCACAGCAGCACGATCACCACCATCCCGGCGAAAAGGCGATGCGCGCCGAAGAACACCGGTGTCCACAGCGTGTTCAAGGCAATCTGCGCCGCCCACAAGCCCAGGGCCAGTTGGCTGCCGGGGATCAGGGTCAAGCGATAGCCCGCCCAGGCGAGCAGCAGATAGATGACCGTCCAGGCCACCGGGAACAGCCAATTGGGCGGCGTGAAGCTGGGTTTGACCAGTGCTTCGTACCATTGGCCCGGTTTGAAAATAATCCCGGTACTGGCGGCCGCGCCGCAGGCGATGAGAAAAATAAGCACGATCATGAGCTGTCCACTGTCAGGTTTATTTCAAGATAGGACGCCTGTAGAACGGGTAAAAGTTCACAAATGATCAGGCGCCACGATCTTCAGCCACGGCCAGCGCGCTTGATAACTCCTGGCCTTGGCCGCAAACAGCTCGGGTTCAGGGTGATAAGGATTGATCCGCAGCAGGCCCTGCTCCACATCCGCCAACCCGTAAGGCGCGTACACCTCGCCCGTTGCAATCTCCAGCCCGATGCAGGTGCCCGCCACCAGGTAACGATCAACACCTTGTTTAGCGGTATGCAATTGTGGGTAAGGCCGGCCGAAGCGCTCGCCATACCAGAGGTGGACCCGCGCTTGATTCTTGACCTCGACGTTGACGCCCAAGTCTTGAAATAGCTGATCGGCCGCGCGGATGACTGCGTCCTCAGCCTCGTAGGACAGGTCTGTGTCGAAGTAAAAAACGTCGTAGTCCTTAACCCCCTGGGCGGCGGGAAGGTTCGACTGATGGTTCCACACCGCCTGGAACAGACAGCCCGCCGTGAGCATGCACTGCTCCACGCCGAGATCGGGCAAGCGCGCAGTGATTTCGGCATTAATGGGGTTGGCCATGGCCAGTTCGAGCAGGGTGTCGACGGTCAATGTCATGTTTAATCCTGGGTGATCGCGCCTGAGCGTGGTTAACGATAGGTTACCTGAACGCAGTGTAACCCGGCCGCTAGCGACCTTTGTGGCGAGCGGGCTTGCCCCGCGTTGGGCTGCGAAGCGGCCCCAAAACCAGCCACTGGGTTGTGCCTGGCACACCGCATTCCTCATGGATTGGGGCTGCTGCGCAGCCCAACGCGGGGCAAGCCCGCTCGCCACACAAAAAAAGCAGTTCACCACAAAAGGTCTACTCACCACAGAGGATGTGGCGGCCCACACGGCAGGTGAACGGACCGCAGCGCCTTGCTCCATTGCCTACGCTTACGTCAGAATCCGCCGGCTTGTGTGCTGAGGTGGCCGTCTCTAAGGTTGCTCGGTCGCTGAATCGTTCAGTGATCGGGTTTAGTAGCCCACGGTTTAACCTAACAAGTGCATAAGCTTCATCTGTCAGGCTTTCGGGTCTGTGCTTGATGGTGGCTGTGCGTAGGGCGCTCTCGGGCGCGCCGGTTTTGTTAGGTTCCCCCGGTCTACTAACCTGCGTACAGCTACCGCCTTTTCGTTTAGTAGCGATGAGGTTATAGCCCAAGCAAGGAACTTAACAATGGCTAACGTCAAACCAGATTCAACCACCCTCTTCACCGTCGTCCCCGACACCAGCACCGAAACCCTGATCACCAACAGCTACGAAACCTTCGCCTCAGTCAGCACGCTCCTGCTCGACCTGGCCGAAGACCTGCGCGGCAAACACCGCGACATTGCACTGGCGATCCACCAACTGAGCGAGCTGGGCGTGCTGCTCACGGCCAAACTCCTCGACCGTGAAGCGCCCTGCCCTGGCTGATGATTAGCCTTTGAGCTCACCCGCGCGATTGCTCGCCGCGTCGTCGTAAGCCACATACAGCGACTCGGCGATCTGGCTTTTGATGGCTTTGGTGGCTTCCAGGCCGAGCACGAAACCTTCGGCCTTGCCGCCAGCGCGGTTGAGTTCTTCATGGGTGGCGGCGCCGGTGATGGCGTCAAGCAGCTTGGCGGCGTGCGGGCCTACGCCTTTGGGCAGGGAGATTTGGTCGATGGACATGGCGATACCTTAGAAAAATAGAGGTCGGTAGCGCGTGAAACCACTGCCGGGGTTGGCATGGTAGACCGGTTAGCCAAGAAAGGGGCTGCTTTCGGCCAGATGCTTACAAATCGCCCTACTGCTCCACACTGCGCACCAACACCCCAAAAAGCTCCCCTCGCGGCATTTCGCTCAGCACAATCCCAGCATTCTCAAACCACTCCCGCCCCGCCTCCGGATGCGGCCCGCTCAGCACCACCACGCCTTTCTCATAGGTGTAGCGCGCGGCTGCCACATCCCCGTTTCGGTAGGTGGCGATGGCGGTATAAGGCGACGCCCCGTCAGCCTTGGGAAAGTAAGGGCCATCCTGGTAAAACACGCTGTCCGGCTGCCCATCCCACACCACCCGCACTGCCGCATCGTCAATGCCCGACACCTCAAAGCCCGGCCGGCCTGCTTCGGAATCCAAATCCTGCGGGATTAAGCCAAGGTTGCTGTCATCGGCAAGATACGCCCCCATGCACAGGCCCAAATAGCGCCCGCCCTTGGCGACGTACTCACGAATAGCCTCAGCGCGCGCATCCCCAAGGCTGGCGAGGGCAGCCGGAATATCCTGGCCGCCGCCCGGTTGCACATAGAGGTCATAGCGCGCGAGGTTTTGCGCGGTGATGTCGACCGGCTCATCCGCACCGACAAAGTCGATCTGATAAGCCGGGCTCAGGCGCTGCAAGGCCTTTTTCACGTTCTCGGAACAGTCATCACAGCCGGCCGGGCCTCGGTAGATCGCCACATGGGTGATGGACGTGGCGGCGTGCGCGAATGGTGCTTGCAGCATGGCAAACGCAAGAAACACGGGGGCGATAACGGACAGGTTCATGGTGGTTGGCTCATCAAACAGGCTGATCCGGACTTGCCATCGGAAGCCTATATCGAAAGCCGCGTTGAAACCGTTAACAGTTGTAAATCGGCCACAGCCGCCTGCTCGAAAGCCCCGCACCCACAACGTGCAGGGCCAACGTGGTTTAAACGGCGGTCAAGTGCACTTCTGTCCTGAGCGCCTCAATCAAGTGGTTCAACATTAAGTAACGCTTGTCTTTCAACTGCGGCCAACGCTCAATAAAAAACTGCCCCTTGTCGTCAATTTGAATCGGGGTGGTAATAATTTCGCGGCTATTGGAGTGGTGAACCAGGTTGGCCTGGGTGGTTGAAGGATGCTCGATCAGGAAGTCGCCGATGTTTCTAAGCCGTGTGCGATCCGGCAGCGCGGCAGGGCCGGGTTGGCGTAAGCCGACAGTGCCGACTTCCACTTTGAAATCAGTGCGCGCAGCCATTGCGCCTCGCGAGCCTATGCCTTGATCGATGATTTCCCATGTACTCCGGTGCAGGGGGCGTGCGTTGCCGGGGGCGACATCGCGCACCGTCAGGCTGACTGCATCCTGCAATTGCGCGACGCCCGGAACACCGTTGAACATATCAGCGTGGGCATTCCCCATCAGCGCTACCCATTTATGCGGCCCCACTGCCGCCTGGTCGGCCTTGATCACCTCATTGGCGAAATAGCTGAACAAGGTCTCGCGGCCGTTCAACGCAGACATACCTTTGGCGTGATAACTGGCAGTGCAATCGAGCGCTCGAACCCGAATCCCGTATTTATTCGCGGCGTTGATCACATGGGTGTAAGTGTTGACGCCTGAATAACCCGGCATATGGCCGCGGTCTTGCGCGTTCAGATAACGCTTGAGGTTTGCGGGCATATTCGCCGATTTATAAAACTGCTCCAGCTCTGCCTGATGCAGATCGGTGAGCAGGTGTTCCACATACAGCGTCTTGACGCCCTGCTCCTTCAAATACGCCATGTACTTGATCAGAAACGCTTTGCTGGACTGATGTTCATGAGCTTCGGCAACGATAAATCCCCACTTATGCTCATACACTTGCTTGATAAACGCCTGTTCATCGGTGGCCGTTGCAAGGTCGGAGAAGTCGGGTCGTGCCGGTGGCGTGTAAGCGGCAAACACCTCTTTGGCAGCCTTTTCCAGTCGATCACGCGTGTTGCGGAATGCACCGAACGCTGCGCTGAACGGGCTTCCAGTGGGCGGGCTATAGCGCGTATCAAAAGCGCGTTTGCTGTACAGCATCTCTTGCAGTTCACGCTTAAACGTCGCGGGCAGATCAAACGCACTGTAATGAGACACTGAAGCGGGCACCTGCACCGCCGTTGAGGGGCCGGCCGTCGGCAACGCTTGTGCCGTCGAGGCCAGTGTCAGCCTGTAATCCCCTCGGGCCATTGCGGCGGCAGAAGTATCGGGGAGCACACTCGCTGCCTGGCCCGCCGTCACCTCATCCACGCGCAGCGCAATGACATTCTGCAAATCGGCCAGGCCCGGCACCTCATCAGCACTGCCGATACGGTTGTGATCAACCAGGGCAATCCAGCCTTCATCGGGGCCTTTTGTCGCAAGCTTTTTGTGCGAGTAGAAGTTTCGCAGCTTGCTGCTGCGCGGCACAAACCGCTCCGTTTCGGAGAGTTCCAGCACGTGTTCCATGTGGTAGGAACTTGAAGCGTCCACGCCTTCGATCGCAACATTGTGCTTGTGCGCCTCAAGCATCAGCTTGCGGTAGGTAAACGGGGCGTCCGCCTCCCAGCCCAGGGCCTTGTCGACCCGCGCCAAGTGTTCTTCGACACGTTTCAGGGCGTGCTCGGTATTGCCCTTGGCTTGCTTGTTGATAATTTTAAGCTTGGTGCGAAAAACATCCGCCGGCAGGTTTTCGATGTACACACGCTTGAGCCCTTGCGCAGCCAACGCCTGCATATTCTCGATCAGCAACTGCTTGCTGGCGACACTGGCGTTGGCTGCACCGATGATCAGCCCCTTTTTGAGTGCAAACAGGCTGGCGAGCACGGTGGCACCGCTTGAATCCGCCGCCAGCGCCGGCAAACCTGAACGGTCCGGGCGTGCGGGCGGCGATTTGAAGAACGCCTCGGTATCCTCGACCAGCTGTTTGACCTGGTTGGCATAGCTTTTACGTAGCGTACCCAACTGATCATAGGCCGCACTTTGTGATGCCTGGGCAATCACTTCGTCCGGGCTCTTGCGCCAGAACCCCGTATCGAGTGCCACTCTAAAGTTTCTGCCTTGCTCGGCGGGTATCTCGTAGCCGGCCAGGGTCTGTTCAACCTCTTCCTGAAGTACCTGGTACTGCTTGCGCCCTCCACCCACGACGCCTGAACGTACCCAGCGGCCGTCGACCTGTTGATTGACCAGACGCGAGGTTGAACGCATGTGCCCGGTCAGCGCGTCATAGCGATACAACACGTTACGGCCCATGGCATCCGCCGTGGTCTTTACCCAAAACTCGCTGCCGTCGAACAGCACGGGTTGCATATCGCCAGGAATGCTCAAGGCCGGTGTTTTGAGCAACTGGGCCTGTTTTGCCGTTTTAGTCACCGTTCTGATCGACAGCGTGTTAAGCGGGCCTTTAAGCGCGGGGCGGAAGTCGAACACTGCAGCACCGCCCACATTGGCCATGTAGCCGATGAAGTGTTGCAAGGCCCCACCCGTGTCGCCCTGATGGTAGGCATTAATGGCAAGCATGGCGTCCTTGAAGGCGAGCAGGCCGCCCAGGCCCAGGCTCAACACTGGAAAAGGAATGGTGGCGATGGCGGTGACCAGCTCAACGCAGGTCCAGACAATGCCCATGATCATGTCGGTTCGGTTAACCGTGGTGGCCGCCACGTCATCTATTTTGCGCTGCAATACCATGTTGTAGAGCTCATGGCGCAGGTCGGCCACGGGCGGAACATGGGCGATCGGGTCATGGCGTGCGGGGCTTGGGGTTGTACGATCAATCGTCTCGGGCAAGCCCTTGCGGGCAGTCTCCAGGAAGCTCGCGATCCGGGTCTTGGCTTTGACCGCCACCCTGGCAAGCAGATACTCCGACACACCATCGACTTTTTTCAGCCAGTGGTTGAACAGCTTCGCCTCACGCATGGCGATGCCATCGGGTGCATCGGGGCTGTACAGCAGCACTGGGTTGTCCGCATGGCTGAACAGGTAATTGCCGATAACCCATTCGCCATCCAGCATCAGCCGATGGACCTTGTAGGTGTTACGGGTCGCAACCGTCGTATCACCAAGGCTGTCGATAGCGCGCTCCAGCCACGCCAGATCGACCTGGGCGATATGCCCGCGCAGGCAGCATTCCAACGCCGCGTGTTTGATCTGCAACTGGTTGATCACCAAGGTGACGTCGCGCCGTTTGGAGTAGCCGGGGCTGGTTGCGCTTTGCAGCTTGGCGCGAACCTCATCGATGTAGGCCTGGCCGACCCACACACCGGTCACCGAGCGCGCAACGTTCTGCGGCGCCAGGCGGCTCAGGTCAACCCCGCTCGGCCCGCTGAAGGTGGCTGAGGTGGAGAACTTGGGGTCGATAAAACCGACGTTATCCTGATAGCCGTCTCGGTACAGCTGGGTGTAGGTGATGGGCGCCGGCATGCCGCCCAATAGTGGCCAAGGCGCCGACACATACACCGTGTCCGGGTCGATATCATTCTGGCTACGGCCCAGCAGTGTGTTCAGGCTGAGCTTGGCCTTCTGGTGCACAAAGTCGTTGAAAGGCGTGATGGCTGAATGCAAATCACGATCGAATTTATACGTGCGCAGGGCGCCCGCCGCATCATCGACAAGGCTGGTCAGCCGAGTGCGATCCGCCGCCGAGGCAGAGCGATACCACAACGGCGTGGTGTATTCGTAGTCGTCCACCGCCACGCTTTGCGAATGCACCACCATGGCGTCCAGGCACGCGGCGTGAGAGCACAAAGGGCCGAACGTCACCTCCTCATGTTCCGGTGCATCGGGCCTGAAGCTCAGCCCGGCGAGGAACGTGCGCATTTTCGGACGAAAACGCAGCGGGCATTGCTCCAGCAGATAGTCGCTCATGCTCCGGCCGCTGTACCGGGTGTTGTCATCCGCCCAGCCCACGATGTGCGCCTGGCATTCGCGCTCGCTGGTGAATGCAATAAACGGCTGCTCGCGCGGGCTTTCGGGGGTGCACAGCAGCAAGCGCAGGGTGTGGCCGTCGGCATCGTTCTCACGCAAAAGCCACAGGTCTTTGAGCTGCGCGCCATGCAGCATCACGGTCTGCGCGTGCAGGTGCTGGTTTGTGCCCGCGCGCAGGTCTTCGAACCGCTGATAGCCGGTCTCGGTCAAGTCACCTCGCAACCTGGCAACATAGGCGAGCAACACCAGGCGATGATCGAACAGGTCACGGGCCGCCTGCTTGAGTTCAGGCCAGCCCTGCACTTCTTTCTGCAACGCGGCAAAATCCAGGCGCGGTTGCAGGCCCGACGAGTGAAGCATATCCACCAGGCCCTGCGCATTCAGCTCGGCATGCCGACCTCGCAGCGCCTCGCCCGCATAGCGCACTTTGGTGCGGGTCAGAAAGTACGAGCCAGGCAGCTCATCGCCGGTGTGCAAGCCCGAATAGGTCAACTGCGTCAGGTTGCGCTTGCGCGTATAGGTGCCGACGTTGGGCACATGATTTTGCGTGACGATCTCCAGCAGTTGCGGGTCCAGGTCGTACAGCTCCAGCACTTCGTCCAGGTACTCGGTCACCTGGTAACTCGCCAAGGCTTGGGGCGAAGCGGCCGGCCCCAACAGATCGACAAAGGTCTCGCGGGCCTGGTTGTAGGTTTGGATCAGGCGACTCAATGTGGCCTGATGGGTCGAGTCAGCGTTGCGATACCAATCCGGCAGGCTGTTGTACAGGCTGCGTTCCAGCAACTGTTGCTGCCTGAAAGCCAGGCGAGAGGACAAGTCCGGGAGCGCCGCCTTCACCGCGTTTTCGAGTGCCGACTGCAGCAGCCGTGCATCGTGCAGCGGGTTGTCGACCAGGCTCAAGGCGTGGTCGATGTCCTGGCGGCGCTTGTCGAGCAGCGCGTTGTAGGTGTGCTCGAACAGGGGTTTGCCTTCAATCGGCAGCAATTGCAGGGGCCAGATACCGGCGACCTCCAGCGCTTGGTAACGCACCGGCAAATGGCGGCTGAACTCTTCGCGCTCCGCAGGCAGCGCCAGCAGTGTCTTGAGGCCCTGATCGAGCTCGGCCAACGAATCAAAGGCTTCCAGGCCTCGGTTGGGGGTAAACAACAGCACCTGGCCCAGATCCTCACCCGACGTCAGATTATCCACGCGGGGCGTGGCTTTGCGCGTGAGCACGAAGGCCCCCGCAAACGCCACGGTCTGGCCCTGGTAACTGAAATTGAGCGAGTACATGCCCGGCCTGAAGGTCGGGCCTTTGGCGCAGTCTTCAATCATGCGTTGTTCGTCGGCAGACAGCAGGTAATCACGCACATCCAGCCTGGCCTGTTGCTCCAGCGCGCCAACGCCGGCCGCCAAGGTGATATAGCTTTTGCGACCCTGGCCGCTCACCGCGCTGGTTTCGTCCAGGTTTTGCAGCTGGGTATTCAGGTCGTCCTTGAGCGTGGCGAGCAGCGCCTTGCCGGAATCCTGGGTGAGGTCTGCCTGAGTCAAGGCGCTGAACAACGCCCGTGCCTGGCTCACAAACCGCTGGTTGGCCTCGATCAGGGTGCTGTTCAGCGTTTCCAGCGTGACCAGTTCGGCTGGCAATTCCACGGGAAGCTGGGTTTGGGCGCGCAGATCAGGGGCGATTTCAAGTAAATGTGTGCGAATGTCCTGAAACGTCGGTAAGTCTTGAAGGGTACTCGGCGTGCTCATTGGCACTGTCCTCATGCTGATGAAATGAACCCTCAGCTTGAGGCGCGGCCCGGGTGTGTCGGCGGTAATTATTCAAGCCACCGCAATGGCATTGCATTCAAACCGCACATGGGGATTACTGTACGCCGAGCCCTGTTTCGAGACCGCCCGCCATGTTTGAACTCTCCGCCCTCGTCACCTACGTCGCTGTGGTGATCGGTCTTTTCCTGATCCCAGGCCCCTCGGTGTTGCTGGTGCTTACCCGTACCGTGCAAGGCGGGCGCAAGGTCGGCATCGCCACCGGCCTGGGCGTGGCGACCGGCGATCTGATCCACACGCTGTGCGCGGCATTGGGTTTGTCGGCGATCTTGATGACCTCGGCAGCGGCGTTTAACGCGGTGAAGTGGGTGGGCGCGGCGTATCTGATTTACCTGGGCGTGCGGGCGTTCATGGCTAAAACCGGCCCTCACACACGGCTTGCGTTGCCCGCCGTCACACCACGCCAGGCGTTTTTCCAGGCAGTGGGGGCTGAGGTGCTGAACCCGAAAACCGCGATCTTTTTCCTGGCCTTCCTACCGCAATTCGTCCACCCGCAATCCGGCTCATCGCTGGTTCAGTTCGCGGTGCTGGGCTTGATCTTTTCGGGGTTGAGTGCGGTGTATACCAGTTTGCTGGCCATCGCTATAAGGCCGTTGAGCCGTGGGCTCAAAGGGCTTTCGAGACTGCGTAGGTGGGAAGGCAAAATCATCGGCACGCTGTTTATGGGGCTGGGCGTGAAAGTCGCCTTCCAGCAGCGTTAGTCAGCGCGATGACTGGGCCTTGGCTGACACACCGCTATCGCAGGCAAGCCAGCTCCCACCGTAGATGTGCAGTGTTTGCCTGGAAGCCACCGCGTAACTACTGAATAATGCCGCCTCGCCTTTCTTCGATAAGGACATCCCCTGTAATGAAGTTGCCCGCCCTCCTCCTGGCTGCTGCCGTGCTGCCGACCCTGGCCCATGCTGACGACGCTGCGCTGACCGACACACTCAAAGCCTTCACCCGCTGCGACGCGAGCTTCTTCAGCAGTCTGAACAATCACCGCGATGCCTGGCAGGCCTATGCGCCGCTCCAGCAAGAAAAGCAGTTCACCTGGATCGCGGTCAGAAACCGCACAGACCGCAAGGCCAGCCAAGTGCCGGTCAGCGCGCCGCCCATCGCGGGGTTGAAGCTGTTGTCGTATGCCGATGAAGTCACCGACCTCGGCCCACTGGGGCTCTACTATTACTGGGGGTTTGTGGTGGACGGCGGCGTCGACGAGGTCGCCCAGCGCCTCGCGCCGCTGCTGGAACAACGCGGCGCACTGCAAAAAGGCGATAAGGAATACACCCGCAGCGAGCTCAAGGTCGGTAACGGCTGGCAGTCGATCAAACCCCAACCGGGCAAGGCGCCGGGCACCCGCCAGGTTGAACGCGTGTTGATTGTGGAGCCGGAAGGCAAGTCTGGCACGCAATCGCGCGTCAGCTGTTCGGTACAGGGCGGCGTGAATGCCGGGCTGCTGGCGCAATTGCGTCCGGACATCGCGCCGGTCGACTACCCGCGCACCCAGATCGAAACCAGCTTCACCGAGGTCGAGGTACCGGCCAACGTACGCCAGCGTCTCGACTCACCCTTGCTGCAACCGAAGTTCAAGACGTTGAACTACAGCTACCTGTCCAAGAAAGGCGATGGCAGCAAAGACCTTCCGACCTCGGTCACCTTCAAGGCCGAGGGTGGCTTGCTGGTGAAAAACGAAGCCTATGGCAATACCTTCAACGTTGATCGCCTGACCCAAGCCGACCTGATTCAGTTGAAATCGAAAATGAATGGCGTGGGCGACGGGCGCGTCCTGCAAACCCGCGACGTCGAACTGAACCTGCCGACCAGCTGGGCACCCGGCCAGACCCTGAGCACCCGCCTGCACATGGTAAACGTGCCGGCCCGGCCGACCGACAAACCCTACGAAACCACCCTGACCTGCAAGGTCGGCGAGCGCATCCCGGCACGCCAGGTGTTTGCCTCCTTGACCGGCGATGCCATCAAACTGGCGTGCGACCAGGGCGACTACAAGACCTCACGCGTGTTTATCGAGGACCTGGGCGTGGCGCTGACGCTGGAGTCGACGTCGAGCGAAACCCATTATGTGAATGAAATTACGGCGGTTGAGGTCGTGCGCTAGGACCGAAGCGCTTTGCGAACATCTAAGAGGAAGTGACCGGGATTGGTGTGGCGAGCGGGCATCTTTGTGGCGAGCGGGCTTGCCCCGCGTTGGGCTGCGAAGCAGCCCCAAAACAGTCGCTGAGTTCCGCCTGATACACCGCGCTTGCTTTAATTGGGGCTGCTGCGCAGCCCAACGCGGGGCAAGCCCGCTCGCCACAGGAAGTCCGCTCGCCACAGGGATAACGCCTACTTTTTATTTGGCAAACGCATACTCGCCGCCCTGCTCCACCGCCTCGCGGTAAGCCGGCCGGGCCTGGAAGCGTTTTACCCATGCCGCGAGGTTCGGATAGGCCTGCAACTTGCCCTGGGCCATGGCGATTTCGCCGATAAAACTCATCTGGATATCCGCGCCGCTCAGCTCGTCACCGACCAAATACGGCGTATCCGCCAGCACATCGTTCAAGTAGCCCAGGTAGTTGGCCAGCTCCGATTCGATGCGCGGATGCAACGGCGCACCCGCCTCACCCAAGCGACCGACGTAGAGGTTGAGCATCAGCGGCAGCATGGCCGAGCCTTCGGCGAAGTGCAGCCACTGCACGTATTTATCGTAGGTAGCCGTGGCCGGATCGGGTTGCAGGCGGCCTTGGCCGTGGCGGCGGATCAGGTAGTCGATGATCGCGGCGGACTCGATCAACACGAGGGAACCGTCTTCGATCACCGGGGATTTGCCCAGCGGGTTGATGGCCTTGAGTTCAGGCGGCGCGAGGTTGGTTTTCGGGTCGCGCTGGTAGCGCTTGATCTCATAAGGCAGGCCGAGTTCTTCAAGCAGCCAGAGGATGCGTTGCGAGCGCGAGTTGTTGAGGTGGTGGACGGTGATCATAAAAGCTCCGCTGAACAAGAGTGGGTATCCAGGTAAGAGACTACGCCGTTGCGGTGGAGTGCCATGGATTAATTCGCAACCATGGCCCACAACGACGCGCCTACGCCAGTGATGCTTTCCCCGGCAATCAACCCCGCCGCTGCGGTAATGGCGAAGCGTTCGGTCACGCTCGGCCAACGGCAGCTCACCAGCCACGTCAGCACCGCGCCGAGGGCCATCATCAGTGATACAGAAGCTGGCAACACAAAGGCCAGGCCCAACGCGGCGGCGCTGGGCAAATAGCGAGCACGATGGGCGGGCATGGTGCTGTCGGCAATCCCCAGCAGCACGCCACCAGCCCCCGCCAGGCCAATGGCCCAACGAATGCTCACCGACAACGAATCCAGCCCATGGGTCAGGGTTTGCGCCACGGCTTTCCAGGTGGCGACCGCAGGCGCCGGCCATTCTTCGGTGAGCAACATACTTTGCGGGTCGGGGATCAACGCCAGGTAGGCAAACACGCCGACGATACTGCCGACGAAAATCCCCAGGATTTGCGCGATCACTTGCTTGCGCGGCGTGGCGCCAATCGCTTTGCCAACCTTGAAGTCGTTCATCAAATCCGTGCATTGCCCCGCCGAACCGCCGGCCGTATTGGCACTCATCAGGTTGATCGGCACCTGCCCCGGCGCAACGATGCCAAAGCTCAGTTGCGACAGTTGCCCGATCGCGCCAATCGGCGGAATGCCGGTGGCGCCCACCACCCGCGCGGCCACGGCAGCCAGGCAGATCGCCAGGGGAATGGTCAGCAAAGCCATCCACAGGTTGATCCCGAACAACAGCGCCTGCAGGCTCACTACCAACACAATCGCCAGGGCAAAACCGGCGGCGGGCCCGGCCTTGGGGATCGCCCAGGGCGTGCCGCCAGCGTCTTTGGTGGACTTATGCAACGCCAACAGGCGGATCGCCAGCGAGGCCAGGGTCGAGCACACCATCAGGCTCACGCCGGGCCACAACAACCACTCAACCAGCGCGGCAAACTGCGGGCCGCTGCTGCCTGCCGGCAGGGTCACCAGGCCTTGCGCCAGCAACCACGGGCCCAGGCCGCCCCAGGCGAGCAAGGCACCGAGCAGCAGGGTCAGCCCCACGCGAATGCCGATGATGCCGCCAAAGCCGAGCAACAGCAGCGACGGGTCGGCGGTAAAGGTCAGGCGTTCCATCGCGGCGCTGGGCGACCAGCGCGGGAAGGCCCAAATGAAGGTGTCCACCCACTTGACCAGCCCCGACAGCAAGGCGGCGCCGAGCAGCACCTTCAAGCGTGTCGCGGCTTCGCGGCCGTGGTTGTAGATGTGCAGCAGGGTTTCCAGGGTGGCCATGCCTTCGGGGAACTTCAGCGCCTTGTCATTGAGCAGCGACGGGCGCAGGTACCAGGCGATCCAGATCCCGAGAAAGCTCACCGAGAACACCCAGGCGATCATCGGCAACGCTTCCAGCGTGTTGCCTGTGAGCAAGGTGTAGGCCGGGATCGGCGCCACCAACCCACCGGAGATAATCGAGGCGGCGGCCGAGGCGACTGTCTGGTTGATGTTGCTTTCGTGCAGCGTCCACGGCAGTTGCCCGGGGTTGCGCCTGGCCAGGCCTTGCCAGATGGCATAGCCGACCAGCAGGGCGATGATCGACATGTTGAACGACCAGCCGATCTTGAGCCCGGCGTACACATTTGAGGGTGTCAGCAGGATGCCCAACACGATCCCGGTGCTCACCGCGCGCAGGCTCAGTTCGCGTTCAACCGGGGCGTTCAGGACGGGCGTTGGCGGGGTCGAAGGCATGCAGATTCCTTTCGGCAAGTGAACAGGGCGACCTAATAAGTGAGCCCTGTTGGCGCCGAAGGTTCATCTAACCGCGTGATGGCTTCACACCTCCCTGTGGCGAGCGGGCTTGCCCCGCGTTGGAGTGCGAAGCGCTCCCAATCCAGCCACCACGGTCCAATAGGTAGACCGAGTCGCCAGGGTTTAGGGCCGCTTCGCAGCCCAACGCGGGGCAAGCCCGCTCGCCGCAGGTAGCCCACTTGCCACAGGAAGCGGGCTCGCCACAGGAGGCATCGTCAACTCAAGCGAAACCGCGCGGTGTTCTCACTCAACGCCCGGCTGCCTTTGCTCAAGGTATCCGCCGCCTGGTTCACCGCCCGCGCGCCGTCCAGCAAGCGCCCAGCCGCCTGATCGACCTGCTGGATATTGCCGCTGACCTCATCCGCCGTCGTCGCCTGCTCTTCCACCGCCGCCGCAATCTGCGCCAGGGTGTCGGTGACGTTTTGCACGGCGCCGGCAATTTCGCCCAGGCGCGTGCCCAGGCCGGTGACGGACTCGGCATCGGTCAGCGCCTGGTCGCAGGCGGCGCCCATCAGCGTGACGGCCTGGCTGACCGTCGCGCGCAGGCTGTCCACCGTGCCGGCGATTTGCGCCGTGGAGGCTTGAGTGCGTTGCGACAGGCTGCGCACTTCATCCGCGACCACGGCAAAACCACGGCCCTGCTCGCCGGCGCGGGCGGCTTCGATGGCGGCGTTGAGCGCCAGCAGGTTGGTCTGTTCGGCGATGCCGCGAATGGTATCGACCACTGACTGAATCTGCTGCCCTTGCTGGCTTACCTGTTCCAGCGCGTTGGCGGTGTCGGTCAGGCGCTGGTTGAGTTGCTGAATGCTTGCCGTGGTGCGCTGGCTGTCGCGGCTGCTGTCCTCAGCAATGCGACGGGTCTGCTGCGCGCTGCCTGAGGCCTGCTCGCAGCTTTTGGCGACGCCCATCGAGGTGGCCGCCAATTGCGTGGCCGCGGCGGCGATCTGGCTGATCTGGTGTTGCTGGTCTTCGACTTCGGTGAGGGTGCTGCCCGACTGCGAATTGAGGGTGAGCACGGCGGAGCCCAGTTGCTGGGTTTCGTGATTGACCCCGAGCAGGCTGGTGCGTAACTGCACCACCGCGACGTTGAGCGCGGTGCTGATCGCCGCCAGTTCGTCACGCCCTTCCACCGCCACCTCGACACACAGGTTGCCGTCGCGCAGGGACTCGGCCAGCGTGGTGATGCCACTGGCGCTGCGCCGGATCGAGGCTTGCAGGCAGATGAACAAGTACAAGGCCGCCAGGGCCAGCAGGCTGAACGTCGCCGCCACCGGAATAAACTGCTTGAGCGAGCGGTCACGGTAATAACCCAGGCGCTCATCCAGCGAGTGCAACGACTGGCTGCGCAACGCGCCCAACGCCCCGAGCATGCTGTCGACACTGCGGTCGAAGCCTGTGGTGTCGAGTTTGATGGTGCCGCCAAACACGCCGTCGTCCAGCGCTTTGAGTTCGTTATCGAGCAATTGCAGGCTGGTGTCGTATTGCGCCGTCCACGGCTCGATCCCTGGGTACGGCTTGGCTTTGAGCGACGTGGCGGCCTTGGCCAACTGATCTCGCGCATCGCCGATACGGCCACGCAGGTCGCGCATCTGCAAGCGGCTTTGCAAGGTGAACTGCCCCGAGGCAATCGACGACTGCCCGACACTGGCCGTGCGGCCAATGCGCTCGATCAGGTCTGGCGTGTGCTGGGTGGAAATCTGCATCAGCAGGTATGTTTCCAGCCAAGGGTCAAGGATCAGCCCGGCGTCCTGGGTGATCTGCTCGCGCAGGGTTTGCAACGCGGTCAGGGCGGTGGTGAAGCGGTCATAGCCGTCCGGCCACCAGCCCACGGCACGCAGGGACTGGGTGTCCATGCCCTTGACCGTGGCCTGCAAGGCCTCGAAACGCGCCATAGTGTCGGCACTGGCGTTCTGGGCTTTGAGCGAGTCACCCAAGGCTTGCAGGCTTTGCAGAATGATTGGGCTGCCGGCATCGACCTTGTCCATCGCCGCTTTGGCCGCAGCCGTTGGCGTGTGCAGGATATCCAGCGCCTTCCAGCGCGCCGCCTGGTTGCGTTGCGCGGTGAGCTGGCCATCCAGCGTATCCAGGGCCAATAGCTGATGAACGCCGGACTGCTCGCTGGAAATCACCGCCAATTTGTCGCGATAGTCCTGGCCGATCATCCACAGACTTCCGGCCAGGGGCAGCATGAACAGGAAAAACAGAATCTGGAACTTGCGCGCGAAACCGAAACGGCCAAGCAGGCGGATACCCGGTGATAAAAGACTGTGCATCGCCGACCACTCCCCAAAACAACCTAGAACTGACTAGAAGCAAAATGCCATGTCATTGATTGGGAAGGCACTAGCAAGATACGGGCCGTTGGTGACGAGCCGCGAAATAGGCGGTTGGCCGTTTCAATAGCGCAGTGACGTGCGCGAAAATGGGGCGAAAGCACTCAGTGCGCAGAGTGGAACGGTAACCGGCTTTCCACAGAGGCTGACCTGCCCTAGAGTTCCACCTGCATTAGCCGGCACGGATTACAGTGCAAGGACATCTAAAACCGACATGGAAATCCAATACCCTTGAATAAGAAACAACGCGACGCCATCAGCAAGCTTCTCAGCTACATACTGCGCCACGCGCCCGAATCCATAGGTGTCGTGCTGGACAGCGATGGCTGGACCGACGTTGACGGCTTGATCCACAACGCCAACCAACACGGCCATGCCTTCGATCGCCAAGCCTTGCTAGACGTCGTCGAGAACAACGACAAAAAACGTTTCACGCTCTCCGACGACGGCCAGCGCATCCGTGCCGCACAAGGGCACAGCACCGGGCAGGTTCAGGTGCAGCACGTTGAGAAAACGCCGCCCGCTCAGCTCTACCATGGCACGGCCAGCCGCTTCATGGCTGCCATCGAAACGCAGGGTTTGATCCCCGGCGGTCGGCACCATGTGCACCTGACGGACAACCCCGAAACCGCGCTGGCCGTTGGCAAACGCTATGGGCAGCCGGTGCTGCTGACGGTTGATGCGTTAGGCCTGAGCCAGGCGGGAATCAAGTTTTACCAGGCGGACAATGGCGTGTGGCTGGTGGAGTCGGTGCCGGCGACCTATTTGACCAGCATGTACTGACTGAAATTATTGATGTGATCGTCCAGGTTGTCCTCCAGCATCATCCGGTACTGGTCACAGAAATACTTCAGCATCGCTTCCCGCGCAGCGGCCATTTCCGCGCCGGATTTGAAGTTGCGCGCACTGGCCCAGGCATTGAAGCGCGTGGTGCCGAACATCATCGAGGCGCTGACCTCGCCAAGGTTTTCGCAGGTCTTGAGCTGCTCGTTCGACAGTTCGATATGTGCGTCTGCACGGTCGTAGAAAGCTTGGTCGGTGGTGTCGGCCATGGTGGAGTTCCTGGGTGAGCAAATAATGACGGCTATTGGAGCATATCCGGCCGTCGCAGAGGAGACGCCTCCGGGTGGAGGCGTCTTGAGCATCAGCTCAATGCCAGCACCAAGCGCTCCAGCCCGATGCCAAACCCGGCGCCTTCGCGGTAGGCGCCGCCGCCCACCACTTGCTGCTGCGCGCCAAGCGCGGGGCAACGCACCTCGAAGCCATTGCCCTCAAGGTAGTAACTCAGCCCGCGTTTCACCGCCAGGTTGAGCTCATAGTCGAGCCCCAGCGTATCCAAAAAAGCGCTGCACAGCGCCTGGCTGCGCTGCAACGCCACCGCCGGTTCAGGGCAGAGAATCTCCAGCCCCAACTGGGTGAACTCACGGTAGCGACCGGCTTGCGGCCGCTCATACCGGTAACACCGCGCCACGTAGAAAAACATCGCCTCCTCGCGCCCGCCGAGCAACTGCGTGCTGCGCTCCTGGAACAGTGCGGTGGCTTCAGGGATCAGGCAACACGGGCGGCCCGCCTTGTCATCGAAGGCCCACATCTGCCCGATGATTTCACTGCCGCCGGCTTTTTCGATAAATGTGTCCTGGCCCCACAGCGCAGGGACGATGACCTCTTCAGCGCCAGCTTCGATGAAGGCAGCTCCGAAAACGCCCCTCTATCTCACGCATCATCGCTGCTTCTTTACCCGTCACAATTCGGGTTCCACGTAGCATGGTCATCAGGTGTATCTCCATTTTTTACAGGCAATAAAA
Organism: Pseudomonas sp. MONT-RG-20F-20-E-7-02; assembly: GCF_022662395.1. Classification (NCBI taxonomy): domain Bacteria; kingdom Pseudomonadati; phylum Pseudomonadota; class Gammaproteobacteria; order Pseudomonadales; family Pseudomonadaceae; genus Pseudomonas; species Pseudomonas sp. MONT-RG-20F-20-E-7-02. The sequence goes on along the minus strand of NZ_JAKNQN010000001.1, from coordinate 639,573 downwards.
AAGGCGCCGAGGGCGCCTTGGGGGTGGTTCATTGAGTGATCAGAACGTCTGGTCAATCCATGAGCGCAAGCAACCGCGGCACCTGGGGCAAGGTCCGTGATGATGATGGCGGTTGCTTGGCGAAAATTCAGTCATGGGGCGATCCTTGCACAGTTGGGCGACGCGTGACAAGCCGCCGTTAAACCAACGGCGTCAACTGACTCAGCTGCTCAGGAGTCGGAAAACCCAGCGTGCGATAGCGTGCCGGGTAAAGGCTCGCAGGCGCCAGCAGGTCACCCAGTTTGGCCTCGAGCTCATCCCATTCAACCACCTGGGTTTGAGCGCTGCCATCGGGCTGCAGTTGAACCAGCGCGACGCGGTCGGTCTTGGGCAACAAGGTGTCGACGGTTTCTGTCCAGCTGCACATCGAGAAGGTCTTGCCGTTGCTGTCTTTCAACTCAAACAGCGTGTAAGACGCGACAAATAGGTCGATTTTCTGCTCGTCGTGGATCGTGTCGAGTTGCTCTTTCTGCACATGGTAATTGCCTTGCAGCAGCATGTGTTCGAGGCTCGCCATGCGCGCCTTGAGTGCTTCATCCTGGGTGACGAAGGGCACGATCCGTTGATCGTCGTAGGTATAGACCTGGCTGGAAACCACACGCCCGGCTTCCATGGCCTTGAAGCTGACCTCGACCATATGCCGAATGCCCTCTTCATCCTTGTCACCGGTCACCATCAGGATGTCGCGGGTCGGGATCATGAACACTGGCCGGCCTTTGATCGAGGCGCGCTGCAGAACATCCGGCAGCAACACGCGGCTGGTGTCATAGCCGTCGTTCCAGCGGCCGACATAGAGCCCAGGCACAATTTCATCAAACGCATCCGGGGTGGCTTCGCGCAGGTTGCTCACCGCCACCGCCAGCGCCTCGTCGAGGCTCACGCCCCAGTTTTCCTTTGGCCCTTCGGTGAGTGTGGACGTGGTCTCGGGGTAGTCCACCGCCAACAAGGTCACGCAGTCTTTGCCCAAGGCCTGGTGGACGGCGGCGTACGGCGCGTCCCAGCCTTCGGTGCGCACCTGGTGCAGGCGCACTTCTTCGAGCATCGCCAGGTTACGGATCACCGGCCGTAACAACGGCCTGACATCTTCGAAGGTTTGCGGGGTTTCCTTTCTGTAGCTGAGCAGCGTCGATACATAACCTTTCAACACCTCAGCTTTGTGCGCCTTGTCGGCGCTCTGATAATCGTTGAAAGCGTTATGCAGGTTGAAATAGCCGCCACCGCCATGCTTGAGACGAAACTCTTTGGGCACGTACTCAAGAGGCTCGCTGAAACCGGCTGCACGCGCGGCCTTGATGACCTTCTCAGCGAAGGCGTCTTCGGTCAGGGGGCGGTTGAAGAGTTTGTCGAGCAGGGAGCCGAACATGCGCAGAGTCCTCCATGAAGTGCGGGCGGTCCATCTTGGGCGGTGCAAGGGTTCACGTAAAGCACCAACCTGGGATGTGTGACCGGCGTTACGGCTGGCGGTTCAAGCCAGCAATTGCGTAATCCACCGCGCCTGCTGTTGGATTTCCTGCAACTTCGCCTGCGGGACTGCCTGGCGCGCCTGTTCGAAGCTGGCCAGGGTCTTGTGCTTCTGGCGCAGCATGCGCTGCCATTTGGCCAGGAACACCGGGCTGCGGGCCTGCATTTGCAGCGGGCCGAAGTACAGCTGTTCGGCGGTGTAGACCACCGGTTCGGCGCGTTCGGCGACGATAATCTCGTAATAGAAGCGATTTTCCTGCAGCAACTCTTCAAGCAGGATGCAGTAACCGTTGTCCATCAACCATTGGCGCAAGGGTTGCTCGCCGCCGTTGGGTTGCAGAATCAGGCGCTCCTGGCCGCTGAGGTGCGCCTTGCCGCTGTCGAGGATGTCACGGATGGTCTCGCCGCCCATGCCGCAGAGGCTGATCGCGGTGACTTCATCGCTGGGTTTGAGCGCCGCCAGGCCGTCCGCCAGGCGCACGGTAATGTGCTGCTCCAGGCCGTTGTCGCGCACGGTGCGCTCGGCGGCGTGGAACGGCGTGGCTGCCACTTCCCCCGCCACCGCCGCCGCGATTACGCCTCGGCGCATCAAGGCCACCGGCAGGTAGCCGTGGTCCGAGCCGATATCGGCCAGGCGCGCGCCGGCGGGTACGTGCGCCGCGACGCGCTCCAGGCGCATGGACAATGTGTGTTCGTTCAACGCGTGTTCCTTATCACAACAAAATTACTCACCCGAAAACCGATCCCGGCTGTTAGTCAGGTGCAACACCATGGCGGCCCGTGCGGCGTCCGGGTCCTGGCGCTTGATCGCATTGAAGATCGCCTCGTGCTCCAGGTTCGCCAGTTGCCCCAGCTTGGTAAAGTCCGCCCCGCCGCGTTCGGCGCCCTTGACCTGGGTGCGCGGGATCATCGCATTGCCCAGGTGCGACATGATCTCGGTAAAAAAGGTATTGCCGGTGGCCTCGGCGATCAGTTGATGAAAGCGCTTGTCCTCCTCCACGCAACTGTCGTTGTTCGCCAGGGAAGCCTGGTAGTCGTCCAGCGCTTCGCGCATGCGCACCAGTTGCTCATCACTCCTGCGCACCGCGGCCAGCGCCACGGCTTGTACTTCAAGGCCAAGGCGCAGCTCCAGCATGTTGCGCACGCTGGCGACCGTGTCCACGTGCAAGCGCAAGCCTTGCTGGGCATGTTGCGCCAGCACAAAGGTGCCGATGCCGTGACGCGTCTCCACCAGCCCGGATGCCTGCAGCTTGGAAATGGCCTCGCGGACCACCGTTCGGCTCACGCCATGCTCAAGCACGATGGTGGATTCCGACGGCAGTTTTTCACCGGGCTTGAGTTGACCGAGCAGGATGCGCTGGGTCAGCGCCTCGACCACGCCTTGGGCAAGGTTGGTGGAGCGTCTGCGCACGAGGGTTCCGTTTTCAATGGGCATTGCTGGGGTCCACGGGGTTGGGCTGGGACGAGCTTAACACCCTGTTTGGTGGTGACGCTGGGTTGATTCGAAAAACAGCCATCTTGTATGACAACCAATCTTAACCACCTCCACCACAGATCCCGGCGCCGTCGCTTCTCCGATGAACACCGGACCTTGGAGACCCGTTAAAAACAGCATAAAAACCAACAAAAACAAGGTAAATAACCAAAATACTCATCCAACCGCTGCGCTTATGAGAACAAATACACGTGGCGCTGGATTGCGAACTCAAGAAATCCACTTGTATGATGTCTATCAACAAAACACACAAACCCGCATAAAAATAAATCAGGGGAGTTTTGAATTGTGACCAATTCAAACCATGCATCTGCCGCTTCACCCAGCGACTCAGTCCTCGCGCGCGCCGTGAGCAAAGTGAAGGGCCATGTGCTCCCACTGTTCGTGATCATGTTCATCCTCAACTACATTGACCGGGTCAATATCGGCTTCGTGCGCACGCACATGGAGCATGACCTGGGCATCGGCGCGGCCGCCTACGGCCTGGGTGCCGGGTTGTTCTTTATTGGCTACGCGCTGTTTGAAGTGCCCTCCAACATGCTGCTGCAAAAGGTCGGCGCGCGTATCTGGCTCACCCGCATCATGTTCACCTGGGGCATCGTCGCGACCTTGATGGCGTTCATCCAGAACGAAACCCAGTTCTACATCCTGCGCTTTTTGCTGGGTGTGGCCGAAGCCGGGTTCTTCCCTGGGGTGATCTACTACTTCACCCGCTGGCTGCCCGGCGTAGAGCGCGGCAAAGCCATTGCGATTTTCCTCAGCGGCTCGGCGGTTGCTTCGCTGATTTCCGGCCCGTTATCGGGCGCACTGCTGCAGATCGAAGGTTTCGGCTTCCACGGTTGGCAATGGATGTTCGCCATCGAAGGCCTGGCCTCCGTGGCGCTGGGGTTCTTTGTGTGGTTCTGGCTGGATTCCAAACCTCACGACGCCAAATGGCTGACCCGTGAAGAACAGGACACGCTGGTCGGCGCCATCGACCAGGAACAGCGCGAGCGTGAAGCGCTGACCACGGTCAAACCGACGATCGGCAAGCTGCTCAAAGACCGCCAGATCCTGCTGTTCTGTGTGTTGTACTTCTGCATTCAGCTGACGATTTACGCCGCCACCTTCTGGCTGCCGAGCATCATCAAAAAGATGGGCGACCTGAGCGACGTGCAAGTCGGGTTCTTCAACTCGATCCCGTGGCTGATCTCGATCATCGCCATGTACGCCTTCGCTTCGCTGTCGGGCAAGTTCAAGTTCCAGCAAGCCTGGGTCGCTGCCGCGCTTTTGATTGCGGCCGCGGGCATGTTCATGTCCACCACCGGCGGGCCGATCTTCGCCTTCGTGGCGATCTGCTTTGCGGCCATCGGCTTCAAGTCCGCCTCTTCGCTGTTCTGGCCGATCCCCCAAGGCTACCTGGACGTGCGCATCGCCGCCGCCGTGATCGCGCTGATCAACTCCATCGGCAACCTGGGCGGCTTCGTCGCGCCAACCACCTTCGGCTTCCTGGAACAGACCACCGGCTCGATCCAGGGTGGCCTCTATGGCTTGGCCGGCACTTCGGTGCTCGCCGCGATTCTGGTGTTCTTCGCCAAGACGTCGCCGGCCGCCGTGTTGACCTCTCCCAGCGTTGTGCCCACGGGCACCGCCATCAGCAAACCTCTTTGAGCTTACTTAGGAAATCGCCATGAATACCCCTGTAGTCACCCATTTCCAAGTCATCCCGGTGGCGGGCCACGACAGCATGCTGCTCAATTTGAGCGGCGCCCACGGGCCGTTCTTTACGCGCAATATCGTGATTCTCAAGGACAGCAGCGGCAACACCGGCGTCGGCGAAGTGCCCGGTGGCGAACGCATCCGCGAAACCCTCGAAGACGCACGCAGCCTGGTGGTCGGCCAACCCATCGGCCAGTACCAGCGCATCCTCAACCAGATGCGCAGCACCTTTGCCTCTCGCGACGCCGCCGGGCGTGGCCTGCAAACCTTTGACCTGCGCATCACCATTCATGCCGTCACCGCCATGGAAGCCGCGCTGCTCGACCTGCTGGGGCAATTCCTCGAAGTGCCGGTGGCCGCCCTGCTCGGCGAAGGGCAGCAACGCGATGCAGTGAAAATGCTCGGTTACCTGTTCTACGTCGGCGACCGCACGGCCACTGACCTGGCCTACCGCAACGAGGCCGACGCCGATGACGCCTGGTTCCGCCTGCGCCACGAGAAGGCCATGACCGCCGAATCCGTGGTGCGCCTGGCCGAAGCCGCCAAAGCCAAATACGGTTTCAACGACTTCAAGCTCAAGGGCGGCGTCTTGAGTGGCGATGAGGAAATCGAAGCCGTTACCGCCCTGGCCGAACGCTTCCCGGATGCGCGCATCACCCTCGACCCGAACGGCGCCTGGTCACTCAAAGAAGCCATCCGCCTGTGCCGCGACCAGCACCACGTACTCGCCTACGCCGAAGACCCGTGCGGCGCAGAAAATGGCTACTCGGGCCGTGAAGTCATGGCCGAATTCCGCCGTGCCACCGGGCTGAAAACCGCGACCAACATGATCGCCACCGACTGGCGCGAAATGGGCCATGCGATCCAGTTGCAATCAGTCGATATTCCGCTGGCCGACCCGCACTTCTGGACCATGCAAGGCTCGGTGCGCGTGGCGCAGATGTGCAATGAATGGGGCCTGACCTGGGGCTCGCACTCCAACAACCACTTCGATATTTCCCTGGCGATGTTCACCCAGGTCGCCGCCGCCGCACCGGGCGACATCACCGCCATCGACACCCATTGGATCTGGCAGGACGGCCAGCACCTGACCAAGCAACCGCTGAAAATCGAAGGTGGCTACGTGAAGGTGCCGACCAAGCCTGGCTTGGGCGTGGACATCGATATGGACGCGGTCGCCAAGGCGCACGAAGTGTACAAAGGCATGGGCCTTGGGGCGCGGGATGACAGTGTGGCGATGCAGTTCCTGATTCCGGGCTGGCGCTTCAATAACAAGCAGCCGTGCCTAGTGCGGTAAAAACTTCAGAATAGCCCCAGTCCATGTGGGAGCTGTCGAGCTGCAGCGAGGCTGCGAAAGCTCGATAGCTCGATAGCTCCCACATTTGATCTGCGCTGCCATCGCTTATCGATGTCGACATCAAGGCTTACCGGCTACCGCCTTTGTCGCCTGATGGGTAGCAATCGGCTGAACCGTCAGCTCAACGCCCAACGCCAGCATCAGCTTGTGGATCGTCTCATAGCGGGTCTTGGAGCCGCCTTTCAGGGTTTTATACAAACTCTCCCGATTGACCCCCGCCGCCTCAGCCACCTTGTTCACGCCCTGGGCTTTGGCGACCTCGGCCAGCGCCTTCATGAAGATCTGCGGGTCTTGCGCCTTCATGCTTTGCGCGAGATAGGCACTGATAACTTGCGGGCTGTCGAGAAAGCGCGACGCCTCGTAAACGCTGGTGCCGGATGTATCAAGATCGAGGATCGGCATGTCCTCGGGTTTGAATTTCGATTCGCTCATTTCATTGACCTCTCAGGGCATCGAGGATCTCTTTTGCCCGTTTGATTCCCCGCTTCTGGTCGGTTTTATCGCTGCCCCATAACATCAGGTAAGCGCTGATCCCAGTGCGTACAAAGTAAATCCTGTAGCCAGGCCCGACGAAAACACGCATTTCACTCAGGCCTTCGCCAACGGGCTCGCAGTCACCAAAATTGTTGTCTTCGGCGCGGTCCAGGCGCGTCAGAACGGCGGTTTTACCCCAGATATCCTTCATACCGTCGAGCCATGTATCGAACTGCGGCGTCCTGCCGATTACGTTGGTCACAGATTCACATGTAGCCTACTGGCTACTCCTTGCCGATGCTAGTTAATTTTTTGGCCCGGTGCATACCGGAGTAAAAAACCTAGCCCAGCCCACGCATAATCAGCGTGTCGATACTGTGAGCACTTATTTCCCTTACGTTTAAAGCGCCCGATCAAACAGCGGGGTCACGTCATAGCGCTGCTTGAGCATCTGCGCATCCACCAAAAAATCTGCCGTGGCCTGGGCTTCGCTGACAATCGTCGGCGAGATCGGCAGCACCTTGATCGCATCGCGCTTGAACCACACCTTGGCAATCTCCGGCGCAGATTGGTTGGCCTTCGACCAGGCCTCGGCGTACGCGTCGATATGGCTGTTGCTCCACACCCGAGCGCGGGTCAGGCGGGCGACGAAATCCTTGATGATCGCGCCTTTCTGCGCCAGCGCCGGTTCATAGGCGACGATGTAGGTCGGCGCGCTCATCAGGCCCTTGGCGTTGCGGATCAGGGTGCTGCCCTCTTTCTCCTGCAGCGACACATAGGGTTCCCAGGTGCCGAACGCGTCGATGTCACCCTGGGTCAGCGCCAGGCTGGCTTCGGCCGGCAGCAGGTATTTGAAGGTCACGCTGCTGCGCGGCACGCCGGCTTCGTCGAGGGCTTTGTACGCCAGTTGCTGGCTCCACGAGCCGTTCCAGATTGCGATGGTTTTGCCTTTGAGGTCGGCCACCGATTGAATGCCTTTGCGCGCCACGATGCCCACGCCGTCGAGGCTGGTCTGGGTGCTGGCGACCACCTTCACCGGCGCGCCGTTGGCCGCCAGGCTGATCACCGGCGTGTCGCCGACAATGCCCACGTCCAACGCGCCGCTGGCAACCGCCGAAGCCACGGGGGAGCCGGTGTTAAAGCGCTTGAAATCGATTTTATACGGCAAATCCTTCAACTCGCCCGACAGCTCCAGCACGATGCGATTGGAGAAGAACTGGTCGCCCACCGTCAGCGTCAGCGGTTCTGCCGCCCCTACCGATGAGCCATGCAACGAGAGAGAGGCCAGGCCCAGCAGGGCAAGCAGGTTTCGACGATTGATCATAAAAGAGTCCACACAGTTGAGGGCTGACTCAACCATCTGTGGGCGTGCAGTCTGGTGATGAGAGCAAGGGTTTGGAGGTCGCCGAGCGTGGCGCCCGTAGAAGCTAACGCAATAAAAGCGCTGGGTTTAATACTGTTGCGCACTATCGATAGAACCACTGCGCAGCACCCTAGCTATTTTTCGTATTAAAAACTTTGCCACCCCTGAGTTAGGGTGACGTCACCAGACCACTGGACCCCAGCACCTGAGCCACTTTCTGCAAGGTCCATTGCATGTCGATTCCCGCGTTGAATATCTGGGGCGCCGCGCCCTCCGCCCGTTACGAACAACTGGCTGCACCGTTTCGCCCACTCTTTGCGCAGATCCTTGCCCACGCCGCCGAGGCTGATCAGACCCGCGCCAGCCTGGCGACGGTGATCCAGCAACTGAACGCCCTCGGCTTGCCGCGCTGGCGCTTGCCCGCCAGTTACGGCGGCCAGGACGCGAGCTTTGCCGAACTGCTTGCGCTGCTCACCGAGCTGTCCGCCGCCGACTCCAACATCACCCAAGCCCTGCGCGGGCATTTTGGTTTTTGCGAAGACGTGCTCTGCGCCAAAGACCTCGACTGGCGCGCCAAGTGGCTCGACCGACTCGGCCAGGGCGCCCTGCTCTCGCCCGGCAGCACCGAGGTTGGCAACCAGGCACGAGGCGACTTCGGCACCCGCCTGCACCGCGATGCCGACGGCAGCCTGCGTATCAGCGGCAAAAAGTTCTACACCACCGGCGCGCTCTACAGTGACCTGATCAACACCGTGGCCACCGGTGAAGACGGCACGGTGTACAGCGTCGTCGTCGATCTCAAGGCGCCGGGCGTACAGATCGTGGATGACTGGAACGGCTTCGGCCAACGCCTCACCGCCAGCGGCACCTGCATTTTCGACAACGCCCCGGTGGAAGACGACCTGCGCCCCACTCACCAACGCTTCGGCTACGGCCAGTCGTTCTACCAGATCTACCACCTCGCGACCCTCGCCGGCATCGCCCGTCGCGCGGCGTTAAGCGGTGCGCAAGAGCTCAGCCAGCGCGCCAGGACCTTCACCACCGGCAACGCCGACACCGCCGCGCACGACGTGCAGTTGCTGCAAGTCATCGGCGAAGTGGCCAGCCAGGCCTACGCCGCGCACGCCATCACCCAGCAAGCGGCGCAGCGCCTGGACCAGACGGCGCAGTCTGTAATCGCCCATGCCGAGCCACTGCACGATGACGACCCGCAGGTGGCATTGGCGGAGTTGGAAGTGTGCCTGGCGGTGAACCCGGTGGTGGATGCCACACTCGCGGCGACCACCGCACTGTTTGACGCGTTGGGCGCCAGTGCCACGGCCAGCAACAAGGCGCTGGACCGGCTGTGGCGCAATGCGCGCACGCTGGCGAACCACAACCCGCGGGTATACAAGTCGCGGATTGTGGGCAATTACCTGGTGAATGGTTTGCTGCCGCCGGCGCAGTGGCGGGTGGGTGTGGCTAAAACATGATCAAACAACACAGAGCAAATGTAGGAGCTGGCTTGTGTGGGAGCTGGCTTGCCTGCGATGGCATCACCTCGGTTTAATTGCAAGACCGGGGCGCCTGCATCGCGGGCAAGCCCGCTCCCACATGTGACACGGGGGTGGTCTTACTGGCTCACAAACGCCACCACCTGCGCCAGCATCCGATCACACGCCGCCAACTGCTCGACGCTGATGAACTCATCCGGCTTGTGCCCCTGCTCCATACTTCCCGGCCCGCACACCACGGTCGGGATGCCCGCCTGATCAAACAACCCGCCCTCACTGCCAAAAGCCACCGTGCCGTAGTCCCGCGAGCCGCAGAACTGCGCGACCCACTCTGCCGCCTGGCTTTCCACCGAGGTGGCCAGGCCCGGGTAGCTCGACAACTCACTGAAACTGATCGCGCACTGCTCGCTCACCGCCTGCATCGCCGGCAACAGGGTTTGTTCGGCATAGCCGCGCAACTGCTGCGCCACCCGCCAGGGATCCTGCGCCGGCAGCGAGCGCACTTCAAAATCAAACGTGCAATTTTGCGGGACGATGTTCAGCGCTTTGCCACCGTTTATCACGCCGGTTTGCACGGTGGAAAACGGCGGGTCAAAGCGCTCGTCAAGCTGATCCGGCACCTTGAGGCTTTCACCGAGCCGCACCAGTTCACTGATCAATCGCGCGGCGTATTCGATGGCATTCACCCCCGACGGCGCATAGGCCGAATGGCACGCCGCGCCCTGCACTTCGCAGCGCATCGCCAACTTGCCTTTATGGCCCAGCACCGGCTTGAGTTCGGTGGGCTCGCCGATCACACACAGCAGCGGCTTGACCGGTTGCGCGTGAAACCTTTCGATCAGCGAGCGCACGCCCAGGCAGCCGACCTCTTCGTCGTAGGACAGCGCAATATGCACCGGCATGCGCAACGGCGCTTGCACCAGCGCCGGCACGCACGCCAGCACACAGGCGATGTAGCCCTTCATATCCGCCGTGCCACGCCCGTACAACTTGCCGTCCTTTTCCGTCAGCTCGAACGGCGCCACCGTCCAGCGCTGGCCGTCCACCGGCACCACATCGGTGTGGCCGGACAACACGATGCCCGGCACCTGCGCCGGGCCGATAGTCGCCAGCAAGTTGGCCTTGCTCTTTTGCGCGTTGAACACCAGCTCGCACGCCACGCCATGGCCTTGCAGGTACGTGCGCACAAAGTCGATCAAGGCCAGGTTGGATTCGCGGCTGGTGGTGTCAAAGCGCACCAGTTGCGCGAGCAGTTCACGGCTGCTGCTCATCGATCATCTCCCGGCACGGCGTAACCCGGCGCGTGTTGCGGGTTGATGGCGCGGTCGATGTAGTCCTGCAGTTGGCTGCGATAAGCCTGCCAGAGCTGGTCGAGGGCGCCGATCGGGTGTTCATCGGCCCAGTCCACCCGCAGGTTGACGATGGGCCACAACAGGTCATCGACCACAATCAACGCCGCCGAATGCACCGGGCCTGCCTCGCCGCCCCTGGCCTGGCCGCTGTGCATCGCCGCCAGCAGACGGTCTGCCAGGTGCCCGGACGTATTTTCGAACGCGCGCACCATGGCCTCGATCACCTCAGGATTAGCGAGCATGTTCCCCGCCGCCACGCACTGCTCGCCACTCACCGCCGCATGAATGCCAAGGGTTTGCGCGCCGCTGAAATGTGCGGTTCGACCTTGGCTATCAATCACCGTCACCTGGCGATATTGGCTATGGTCCTGACCGGCCAGAACAGCTTCCAGTGCCTCACTCGGCGCCACGCCCTGCTCCAGCCTATCCAGCATCTGCGGCCCCAAACTCGACAACGTGATGTTCTGCGAAGCCACCGCACCCACCCCCGGACGCAACCACGGGCAACGTGCGCCAACAGCAATGCTTGAAGAGCTGATCGCAATACCCAGCTGACCAGTTTCGGCGCAGCGAGCGACAACGGAAAACGTCATAAAAAGCCCTCAGTCGAGCACCGAAGGGTCGGCGTCGATCATCAATTGCTTCATTTCTTCAAAGTGCTGCCGCGAAAAATCCGCAATGCCTTCCCAGCCGCGTGCGGTCTTTTCCGCCACTTCATCCGACAACACCCGCAGCGGCTGCCCGGTGGACCACGCCGTCACCAGGATCTGGCAGGCGCGCTCCAGGGTCCAGATATCGTCATAGGCTTCGCCGATCGACGTGGCCGTCACCATCACACCGTGGTTGCCCATCAACAGGCGGCTTTTGCCGTTGAGCAAATCGGCCAGGCGCGCGCCTTCGGCCTCGGTGTCGGCCATGCCGCCGTACAGCTCATCGACGGCAACGCGGTTGAAATAGCGCGCAGTGTTCTGGTCGATGGGCGGGATATGCGGCTTGGCCAGGCACGCCACGGCCGTGGTGTAGATCGGATGCAGGTGCAACACGGCGCGGGTTTGCGGCAGTAACCGGTGGATCTGCCCGTGGATCGACCAGGCGGTGGCATCCACATTCGGGTGGTCGGCGCAGCCAGGGTCATCGGCGTTCAACAGTAAAAGGTCACTGGCCCGAATCCGCGAAAAATGCTTCCACTTGGGGTTGAGCAAAAACTGTTTGCCATCCGCCGACACGGCGGCGCTGAAGTGGTTGGCCACCGCCTCGTGCATGCCCACATGGGCGATGATGCGAAAGGTCGCCGCCAGGTCGATGCGTGCCTGTTCTTCAAGGGATAACGCCATGAATCTGTCTCCACAGGGCGCGGCCGCAGCAGGCTGCGGCACGCGCGGTAGGCTTACTTGGGCATCAGCGCGTCGATGTCAGCTGCGGTCGGCGCTTCAAAGTTGTACTTTTTGAGCAACGCGGCGTATTCCGGGGTGGCGCGGTACTTTTCCAGCCCGTCGAGCAAGGCTTTCTTCACGTCGTCGTTGCCCTTCTTCACGCCGAAGCCGTTCAGCACCGGGTAGATCAAGCTGTCGGAAGAAATCACCACGCGGCTGCCGAGTTTGTCGATCACACCACGGGCCACGGCGGCGTCGGTGATCTGCGCTTCGACGGCGTGAGCCAGCAAGGCCTGGGTGGTTTGCGGGTCGGTGCTGTATTCGCTGATCTGGATCGGCTTCAAGCCCTTGGCCACGCAGTATTCAGCCGACAACTTGTTCATCTGCGCCAGCCAGGACGTGGCGCCCATGGAGCCGATCTTGTGGCCGCAGAACTCTTCCGGCTTCTTGGGCTGGAAGGCGCTGTCCTTGAGGGTCAGGATCGACTCGCCGCTTTTCAGGTAGGGGATCATGTCGATGACTTTGACCCGCTCGGCGGTGATGTACATCGACGAGTTGGTCACATCGAAGCGCCCGGCTTGCAGGCCGGTGATCAGGTTGGGAAAGCGCGTGTCGAGGGTCTCGACCTTGCGCCCCATGACCTTGCCCAGGCCGTCCATGAATTCGATATCGAAACCTGCCGGCTTGTTGTTATCCATGTACTCATACGGGAAGAAGGTCACGTCGGAACCGGCAATAATCTTGCCTTCCTGCTGGAACGCCGAAGCCGCCAACGAGGTCAGTGCAACCGCGGCGCCCAGCAGGCACACGGCGAAAGGGCGAAGACTTTTTTGAGACGCTGTCATGGTCATTACCTGCAAGGGTTTTAGGGGGTTAGGCAGTCACGGAATCCTGGCCAGCCTGTTGCACAAAGAACGACGCGCCACGGGGTTTCTGCGGCAAGCGCAACTGGTTGTCGGTGGAGCGCACCAAGCCACTTTCTTCACCGGCCACCAACAGGCCGGCGTGTGCACTGGGCAGCGGGTTTTCGCCGAATGGCAGCGCGTCTTCAGCGGCATAGACGCTGATGAACAACGTGCGCGGCAGTTCGGTCTCGTTAGGGCTGGAAGCGTGCAGCAAACGCGTGTGCATAAAGCACACGGAACCGGCCGGGCCGTAGCAGGCGACCGGTTGCTGGCAGTGTTCTTCGACCACGGCGTCGTCCACCGAACCGGTGAAACGCTGGTTCTGCCAGTGCGACCACAACGGGCCTTTATGGCTGCCGGGGATCACATTCAGCGGGCCGTTCTGCGGCGTCACTTCGCTGACCATCAGCAAGGCAGTGACGATGTCGTCGTTGCTGTGGGGCGTGAACAGAAAGTCCTGGTGCCACTTCACTTGGGTCGCGGTGTGCGGCAGTTTCGAGTTGATCTTGCTGTGATGAAAACGCGCGCCGCGAGCGCCCACCAACTGCGCGGAAATCGCCGCCATCCGCGAGTGCAACGCCACGCGCTCATACACCGGGGAAATCTCGGTGGGCGAACTCACCCGGCGCAACGAAGGGTGATCGGCGCGGTGGTCGCCTTCCAGGTCGAAGCGCGCGCGGCCATCCACGGTAGCGCCCCAGCCTTGGTCGTGGCTGCGGCTCTCTTCCACCCATTGGTCGAAGTCGTGTTGCAGCGCGGCCACATCGTCCGGCGACAGCACGCCTTCCACCACCAGGAAGCCGTCGCGCTGGAATTGTTCGATTTGAGCTTGCTCGATCATTTTAGGGTGTCCTGAACGTTAACGAGATCACGCCAGCGAGACGTCCTTGAGGAACGCCTCCACGCGTGGGTTGTGGCCGCTGCGCAGGGCCTGGGGCGTGTCATCGCAAACCACGCGGCCCTTCTCCATGAACACGATGCGGTCGGAGACCTTGAAGGCGAAGTTCATCTCGTGGGTGACGATCACCATGGTGATGCCCTCCCCGGCCAGGGCTTCGATGACCTGCAGCAATTCGTTGACTTTTTCCGGGTCGAGGGCCGAGGTCGGCTCGTCGAACAACATGATTTGCGGGCGCATCATCAAGGCGCGGGCGATGGCCACGCGTTGTTGCTGGCCGCCCGACAACTGGTGTGGGTACTTCCAGGCGTGGTCGAGCATGCCAACCTTGTGCAGCAGCGCGTAGGCCTGCTGCTTGAGCGCGTCGGTGCGCCCCAGGCGATGGTATTTCGGCGCCATCAGCAGGTTGTCGAGCACGCTCAAATGTGGGAACAGGTTGAAGCTCTGGAACACCATGCCGATGTTCAAGCGGTGCTCGGCGTGCTCGACGTACTGGGGTTTCTGCGCGCCGACTTTGTTGAGATGAATGAACGGCTGGCCGTTGATCTTGATCTCGCCGTTGTCCAGTTGCTCAAGGCCGTTGAGCAGGCGGATCAGCGTGGTCTTGCCGGAGCCGGACGGGCCGATCACCGACACCACCTCACCCGGCTGAATCTGCAAATTGACCGAGCCCAGCACCTCGATATCGTTATAAGCCTTGTGCAACCGCGTGGCGTCCAGCGCCGAGGCGCCGGTGCTCGCCGGGCGCTGCAACGCCGTGCGCTGTTGCGTGGCCAGGGCCAGCACCGCAGCGTCCGGCACGCGGGACACGTTGCGCTGGTTGACGTCGAGAAAGCGCTCCAGGCGTTTGAGCAGGAAGTCGAACACGGTGACGATAAACACGTAGAAGAACGCCACCGCCGCCATGGTTTCGATCACCAGGAAGTTCTGCGAATACAGGCGCTGGCCGACCATCAAAATCTCGGTCAGCGAGATCACCGACACCAGCGAGGTCAACTTGACGATGGAGATGTATTCGTTGGCCAGCGACGGCAGGGCCACGCGCAATGCCTGGGGAATGACCACACGCCATTGGGTGCCGAAGAACTTCAAGCCCAGCGCCCGCGCAGCCTCGCCCTGCCCTTTGGGAATCGAGAGCAAACCACCGCGATGAATTTCAGCCACGTAGGCCGTCTCGCAGATCACCAGCGCCAGCAAGCCGGACCAGAACGGGTCGGCCAACACGGCGGAGGTGCCGGGCAGCGCCTGGGGCAAGTTGTAGATAAAGATCAGCAGCACCAGCAGCGGCAGGCTGCGGAACAACCAGATATAGCCACGGGCCGGAACGCTGAGCAGCACGTGCCTGGATTGTTTGGCCAGCGCCAGCAGAAAGCCCAGGGCGATGCTCAGGATCCAGGTCAGGGTGCTGAGCTTGATCACCGTCCACGTCGCACGCCAGAACTCGGGGTCGCTGAGCAAACCAAACATGTAGTGCCAGTCGAATGTCATCGTCGCGGTGCCTTGCTGAAAAAAGAAGTTGATCTGCATCGATGGGATGAGAGTCGTGGGGACGGGGGCTTAGGGTCAATTCGTAAAACCCGGCTCACTGGGTAGGTAGAACCTATGCAACCCAAAAACCCCAAAACTCCACTGTGGGGGCTGGCTTGCCTGCGATTGCGGTGGGTCTGCTGGCCCATCAGGCACAGACAGACCGCTTTCGCAGGCAAGCCAGCTCCCACATTGGATTGAGGGTGTTCTTGAGGTCGGAGGCGCCGGCCAAAAGAGTGCACAGCTAATCAAGCGGCGCAGCCCACGCCACCTTTTGGTGCAACCTCAGCTCACCCCACTCAAGACCCGCACCGCATGCGGGTCAAAAAAGCTCGGCGGGGCCATGCCGGGGATGTACTGGTCGGACACAAACAAGCGGCAACGCTCGGCAAACGCCGACACCACGCGCGACAACTGGGTGTTGCTCGCCGTGGCATACCCCAGCCGCATCGGCCGGTGCGAGCCGGCCAGGCGCAGGCGGATCACCCGTTTGCCATCCTGGGACATATTCGATTTGGGCCGCGCATTCGCAAAGGAATAGCCAATGCCATTGCCGACCATCGCGCGCACCGTTTCGAGGTTGGTGGAACGCATGATGATGTTCGGCGTGGTGCCCGCCTGCATGAACAGACTGAGGAAATAGTCGCGGCTCCACGGCGTGTCGAGCAGCACCACCGGGTAGGCTTCAAGGTCTTGCATGCTCACCGCCGGCAAGCTCGCCAGCGGGTGATACTCGCCGACCATCACATACGGCGGCAGGTGCGCCAGGGGTTGGAAGTCGATGTCGGGGCTGGTTACCAGGTCGTAGGTCAGGGCGATATCCAGCTCGCCGCTGCGCAGTTTCTCCAGCAATTCCTCGTGGTTGCCTTCGGCCTGGGTCAGGCGCACACCGGGGAAAGCGCGGCCAAAACCAAACACCAATTCCGGCGTGATCATCGGCGCCAGCGACTCCAGGCAACCCACTCGCAGCGGCCCGCGCACCGTGTTCAACGACTCGGAGGCAATGGTGTAGAGGTTGGTCATCTGCTCCAGAATCAGCTTGGCCTCTTGCATCACCTGGCGCCCCACCGCCGTGAGCGAAATGCCCTGGGCGTGGTGCCGGATAAACAGCTGAATGCCCAGCTCCGCCTCCATATGGGTGATGGCCGCCGAGATGGATGGCGACGACACATGGATGCGTTCGGCCGCAGCACTGATGCTGCCCGCCTCTCCCGACGCAACGAAATACTCCAGTTGACGCTGAGTAATACGACTGAGCATTTCGCCTGCCCCTCAACAATGACTGTACGGGGGATGTTGCAGGGTTCGTGCCGGGTCGCGCGCCAGCCGATGACCTGCACGGGCTTCGGTTTTTCCTAAGCACTACCCCGCGCAAATGCTGGTTTCGCGCGGTCGGGGCCGATGTGAAGCTTGTTTTATCCCGCTTCCGATGAGTTGCCCGCCATGCCCACCCACACCCGCATCCGCATGTTCAACACCAAGCAGACCTACCCCAACCAGGCGCTGGACAACGACCTGTGCCAGGCCGTGCGCGCCGGCAACACCATCTATGTGCGCGGCCAGATCGGCACCGACTTCGACGGCAACCTGGTCGGCCTCGGCGACCCGCGCGCCCAGGCCGAACAGGCGATGAAAAACGTCAAGCAACTGCTTGAGGAAGCGGGCTCTGACCTGTCGCACATTGTGAAAACCACCACCTACCTGATCGACCCGCGCTACCGCGAGCCGGTGTATCAGGAGGTGGGCAAGTGGCTTAAAGGCGTGTTCCCGATCTCAACCGGGCTGGTGATTTC
The DNA here is from genome assembly GCF_022662395.1 of Pseudomonas sp. MONT-RG-20F-20-E-7-02. Classification (NCBI taxonomy): domain Bacteria; kingdom Pseudomonadati; phylum Pseudomonadota; class Gammaproteobacteria; order Pseudomonadales; family Pseudomonadaceae; genus Pseudomonas; species Pseudomonas sp. MONT-RG-20F-20-E-7-02. The sequence continues at coordinate 622,345 of NZ_JAKNQN010000001.1, read as the reverse complement.
CGGCCTCGGCCAGCCGGAATGGCTGATGGAAATCGACGTGATTGCCGTTGTGCCGGATGACTGGACCGCATGAAGGCGGTGATTGCCCGTGAGCCGGGCGGGCCTGATGTGCTGCACTGCGTAGAGCGCCCGGTGCCGACACCCGAAGCCGGCGAAGTGTTGATCCGCGTGGCGGCTGCTGGCGTCAATCGCCCGGACCTGATGCAACGCAGCGGCGCGCCGATTCCGCCTGGCGTCACCGATGTGCTCGGCCTGGAAGCGGCGGGCATCGTCGTCGCGGTAGGCCGTGGCGTGGACGAGTTTGCCCTCGGCGACCGGGTGATGGCGCTGCTCAACGGCGGCGGCTACGCCGAGTACTGCGTGGCACAGGCGGCGCATTGCTTGCCGGTGCCGGTGGCGTTATCCCTTCAGGATGCCGCAGGCGTGCCGGAAGCAGCGTTTACCGTGTGGCACAACCTGTTTGAACTGGGCCGCCTGCGCAGCGGAGACAGCGTGCTGATCCACGGCGCCGCCAGTGGCGTCGGCAGCTTCGCCGTGCAGTGTGCGCATGCCGCCGGAGCACGGGTGATCGCCACCGCCCGCGGCGCGCAGAAAGTCGCGATGCTGCAAGCGCTAGGCGTGTGGCGCGCGGTGGATAGACACACTGAAGATTTCGTCGAGGTGGTGAACGACTGCACCGAAGGGCGCGGCGTGGACGTGGTGCTGGATAACGTCGGCGGCCCTTATGTCGCGCGCAACCTCGCGGCCATGGCGATGGGTGGGCGGCATGTGAGTTTGTCCTTCCTGCAAGGCGCAAAAATCGAACTGGATTTACAGATCTTGATGCGCAAAAACCTCAGCCTCACCTCCTCCACCTTGCGCCCCAAAAGCCACGCCGAAAAAGCCCGTTTGGCGGTGTGTATTCGCTCACGGTTTTTACCCTGGCTGGCGTCCGGCCTGGTGCGCCCGCAGATCCACACGCAGTTGCCCCTGCTTCAAGCCGCAGAGGCCCACCGGCTGCTGGAGGCCAACGCCAACGTCGGCAAAGTCGTGCTGACCGTCGCGCAATAACCTGGAGCGCAAGCCATGTCCCACCGCGTGTTTTTCCTCAATGGCCCCAACGCCAACCTTTACGGCCTGGACAAAAACGGCACCTACGGCAGCGAAAGCTTCGCCAGCATCGAAGCACGCTGCCAACACCATGCCGCCGAGCTGGGCCTGAGCCTGGACTTTCGCCAGAGCAACCACGAAGGCGTGCTGGTGGACTGGATTCAAGAGGCCCGGCTGAACGCCGACGCTGTCGTGATCAACGCCGCCGGGCTCACCTACAGCTCAGTGCCGATCCTCGACGCGCTGCTGGCCTTCGACGGCCCGATCATCGAGGCGCACATGAGCAACATCTGGAAGCGCGAGAGTTTTCGGCATCACTCCTACGTGTCCAAGGCGGCAACGGGAGTTATCGCGGGGCTGGGGGCGCTGGGTTATGAGCTGGCACTCACGGCGGTGGCCACGTTGTTGAAAACCCAATGAGCCGCCTCACCGCAGATCAACGGTGGGAGCTGTCGAGCTTCAGCGAGGCTGCGAAGGGATCACCGCGGTGCATCTGCAAGCCCCCAGCACCCGCATCGCAGCCTGACTGACCGATTCAACGTGCGCCTCTTGCATGCCCGCACTTCCTGACTAATGTCGTCGCCATTAATTCCAACGTTCGTGTGGAGGCCTCATCCCCTTCACTTAAAGCCATCACTATCGGCTGCGGGTCAAAAACATAACCTGCCAAAATAAGCGATTCGATCGACTCAATGGCATGAATAACGACCGACTCCTCTTCTGCTTTGAGCAGCTTCAATAAAATACGCAAGGCTCGATCATCATTCGAATCACTTAAAGATTCGGCACACCGGCCTCGCCACACTTCAGACTTCAGTGAAAGCACAGAATCAAGTGCCTGCCAGTCTGAACTGTCAAATTGAGAGACGCGAGCGGTGGCAATAGCAATGCCTTCATCTGACCAATAGTCTTCAGAGGAAATAGCTGCCAGCAATGTTTCATACCTTTCAAACATGCATTGTTCCTTGTCTCTTTCTATTGCAACCCGTCTCTACACGACACGTCGTAAAGCGCGTCTGGAGTCCCTGGTGTTGTTCAAAATCCCTTCGCGTGGCGAGAACTCAGCAGGGTAGTTAAACAGCTCAGCGCCGCTGATTTTGAACAACCCCAGTTCACTGTCTAAAATATACCTCTCAACGACAGCCCAGGTTTCTGGACTTAGCGGTGGATGGACATAACCACAAACGTCGTTTGACATGATTACACCTTTGTAGGGGACCCTTTAAATCCACGGCCAGACACTGAGGCAATGCCCATACACTACGTTCCCCAACCACGCAGTCCCAGCACCATGGTCATCAATCCCATACAAAAAATTCCAGCGCCAATCGGCCACTTCAAAAACCTTGCCCAATTTTGGGGAAACGAAAATAAAGCACTGAGGCCATCTCTCTTTTTGAACAGGACCCGCTCGCCCCAAATCATGCCCAATACCCCCAGCACCATTACTAACAATCCCATGAACGCCATCACTGAAAACTCTCCATTGTTAAATAGGGGTTAGGTCAATATTCTGAATCGCATATAAACGTAGTTCGACTCTATTTTTACATTAACGCCTAAAAACAAGGGCTCTGGCAAAATCACCGCACTTATAAAACCACGCCACCACAAATAAAACTGAACATGGAATGCCCAACCACAAAAACACTGCATCAAACTCTATTTCGAAACCTGCTGACACGAGGAGGACCGGAAAAAGCGCAACCAAACAACCTATTGATAATATAAGAACAAAGACTCCAATCCCCATGAGCATTGATGAAATCAAATTAATTAGCCTCACTCTTAGCATCCTCGTAAAAAACATACACTTGTATAGCAGGCTCGACCCGGATAAATCCCATCATTACAAACGATAATCGCGGGCTGACCCGACTTTCCTTGGAGCGCCCACGCTGCACAGTTTCTACGCGTCAACGTCGAGGTTCGGAAAAGCCTATACAACATTATACCCAGCGAAACGGGGGCGGGAGACCACTATTAAAAACCAAAAAAAATAGAAAACCGTGGCGTCGCCCACTCCCCTGCTAGCGCCACATCATTTCAATCGTAAGTGCGTCGAATAAGGATCTTGCGTAACCGAACCTTTTAAATATACAGAAAAGCGATTTATCATTTTTCTCAATTCAGCATCAAATTTTAAGGGCAACAAATCTAGGATATCGTCCAACTCGCAGCACTCCATTATGAGCTCACACAACGCTGGGGAGAGACCTTTATCGCTCAGGATCCTGACGGTTCTAGGAGTGAACAACAAGCGCTCAGCCTCAGCAAGCGTCATCACCTCATTACCCACTTCCGTCAGCAAGCCGATAGCGACAACGGCCAAGAACAGACAGGCTTCTTCAGGCTCATGCAACTCTACCACCAGCGCTGGACTGTGCATCAATAGTTACTCCCATTTGTTCTAGCTTTCATATTGAAAACCTTCCCACTTTCACTCTAAGGAAAAATAGGGATCAGACCAGCCAGAAGATCGGATTGAGCTTTTCATTCACTTATACAAAAGTTTCATAGATCACGTTTGGGTCATCGTAGAGAATCAAATACACTCGACCCATCAGCCGTACCGCCATACGATACTTGCCTTCCGCTCGTAAAAATAGCGGTCAGACCACGCTTATGAGCAAAGTTCAATCAAGCCTCAACTATGCCCCTCACCTCTTCATCTTAAAATGGTGGTCTGACCCCGCTTTACTACAGCAAATATATCAACAGCAGTCGTATTCGTACCAAGCCCGCTAACTGCTGCTTTTGCACCATTCAACGCCTCAATGCTGGCAACGACAACACTTCATCGTACTTTGGCCAGTCTTCCCTCGCGCGTTTGAGCACACCTTGCATCAATTCGTCCAACTCAGGCACTGGTTGCTCGGGCGGCAATTGGTCAAAGGGCGCGGCCAGCAGCGGATGATCAATCTTCTGCGGATTGGCTAAACCTTCCCACTGGCGCAGGCGCAGGATATAGAGAATTTCCACCGGCACGCGCTCCAAGTGCCAGTCCTGATTGAAGTCATAGGCATTCTTCTGGCTCTCTTTGCCGGTTTGCCAAGTGTGTCGGTCACACGCGGCCAACAGGCAGGGCATCAGGTCGTCGGGGCTGGGAGTGCGCCACTTGGCCAACAAGGCTTCGTAGATGGGTTCGTCGTAAGCATAAGCAGGCCATTGATGCGAAACATCGCCAACCCAATCGGCAAACACACGCAGCATAAAGGCTTGGGCGCGGCGGTGTTGCTCTTCGTACTCAATCACTAATTGATGCCCACGGTTGAGAGCCGCATGGGTGAGATAGCCCTGATGGAGAACGGCATCCTTCCAGCCTAGGGTCGCCATGGCGGCCATCATATTGGTGGCGGTTTGCATGCTGTAGTTTTGGCGGCGGCGATCATTGCCTGCCGCTTTGGCAATAATGTCAAACTGGCCCGCCCAGAAGAACAACTGCCAAATTCCTACTTGGTAATAGCGCAGCCAATGGGCTAATTCCAGAAGCCATTGCGGATTATCTGGTGCGGTTGCCAATACCTTGTGGGCTCGTGTGACGGCCATCCATTCGCAGCTACTACGCGTAACGTTGTCACTATTCGGTACAGGCATTGATGGCTTCGCAACTGCATCGCCGCGCTCAACATATTCACGGATGCCATTCAACTCGTATTCATCTGAGACGTGTGGCCCCTTGGCTATGCGCCCCAGCACACTTTTGTAGGAGGGCCATTTCGGGTTTACGCCCGAGCGCTCGCACTGAATTACTTCTTGGTCCATGGTTCCACCTTAAATTCTGCTACACCTGTTTTACTGGGGGCGGGAACACCGACTGTGACACCTTGAACCTTGGCTTTTCCTGAATCCAACGCTGCTTGCAAAGCATCGCGTAAAGCAGGATCAGAGTCGGCAATTGATTTATTACCCGGCCACCCCTCCAACCGCGTCCTCGGGTCCCCACGCGGCGTACCGGCCTTACTCACGCCATTCACCGAAGTCTTCGCATCCCTTACTCAAAAACCGTTGGCATGTTGAGCTCGTTCTGCGCAATATCAAGACAACGCCGGGGCTTGAAACGTTGAGCTGCAAGACGCCTGGCATGGCTTTAAAAGAGTTATGGGTGTGCATAATTTGATTCGGATGAATATGGCCAAATCAGCCCTATTAGCTGATTGTTTGCCACGAGAGCTTAGCTTCAAGCATAGACTTCAATTGGTCTTTGCGACTAGGCAGCACGGCACTGACGAATAAGGCGAAAGGGGTACAGGGTTTACTCAAGTTGATCGCCAGGAAACATATCGGAAACCGGCCGGGACGGATTGAGCCTCGCGCCATAAAACGAAGGCCTTAGCCTTACTCAATACTGATGCAGACGCGTTCGGCGGAAGAGCCGAGGTTAGGAAAAATGGACACCCGAAAAATATAGTAAGTGACACTCAAATCCATCCCCTTTACCGGTCCTAGTAGAGCATACGAGAAAAGTGATAACTCACTTGATCATTCCTCAACAACTGATCACTCGCAAAGTCAAAACTATCAGATTTCACCAACACCTGACGTAAAGGCTCCGGAATATCATCAATGCTACCGAATATTGTAGGAACCAAATACCTGAAATAGTCACCCATTACAGTCTGCCCTTCATAGCCAACAGGATAGTCCACACCGACATCATCGCCCTCTACGCCATGATAGACATAAAAGCCTTTATTGACTGATAGATTAGCCTCTGCAAAGGACTTTGATTCCAATAGATCAGACTCCAGGTACTCAACCAAACGTTCCTTCGAGAATTTTTCTTGATATCGCCATGCCGAATAAAGGTCAATCTCAAGTTCACCGCACTTATCGGGAAAACGACTTAAAAACTCAGAAGACTCGCCCCAAACAAACTCAGATAGCCTATCAAGTTGAGCATCTACATTTTCGAGTCTCAACAGAATTTGCGGCAGTTCTCCGTAACAATTATTCACCATCACAGCGATCTTTCCGTTTTTATCTACGGCAAACCACGTAAATATTGTTCCAAATCCCGGTCGCCAATTTTCGTTTAAACCAATCATTATAGATCTCCTCAAAACCAACTTACACTGCAACTTTAACAATGTAAATAGGAGTCAGACCAGACTTATGAGCAAAGTTCAATCAAGCCTGAACTACCCCCTCACCTCCTCATATTATACGGTGGTCTGTTCCCGTTTTACTGCTCCAATTGGACTGCCACCTGACCTTCATGCAATTCAAGCTTTCCCTAGGCTGAATCAAGACCCTGTTCCTGAATCTTGCCACTATTGTTGGAAGCGACGGTATTGATTGCATTTAAGCCTGTATCAGCATCCTTAAATACAGGAGTCAACTCACGCCCAGCCGTTACTGCTCCTTTTGAACCTTATTGAATCCGAAGTAACACCCTGAACCGCGTGTCAATTTAAGTCCGACCATTGTGTAAGATGACTTTCTATCGATGCCATTAAAAAGCCTGAAAAGCTATCCCAAGTTTTAGCTATCGAACTCTGACCTTCAAAAAATTGAAATACTGGAGGATCGTCAGAGACGGGTAGAAAAAAATTAATTTCATATCCTTGATGCATACAGAACACCTTAGCGTCCGCAGGCAGAAAACCAGAGAGACTTAACTCATCAAGCAATTCTTCCGCCTCCAACTTCAGGCTAAGTAATCTCGGATAAAATATATCCACACCACAAAAAATCTTACCAGCCGAACGTCCCGCAATCGTCAAAAAATCACGATATGCCAACGGAATTCTACAACCAAAATGTTGCTCGACTGATGCAATATCAACCTCGGAGCAACCAACAAGATTAGGCTCTAAAATTACTCCTCGCAGCACTAACTCATGAAAAATATCCCGAACGTTTTTCATCTTGGCTTTCCTGTTTCAACGTTAACAATCACACCAGGGAACCTTTGTTCAAACTGACCTATAACCCCGCTGCATGAAACGCAGACTGGGAGCTCTGAGTAAATATTCACGACCCCTTGCGATGAGGGGTTTAGCTTATCTGCCAAATTTGACAATATTTTATACTCTGAGTCCATTGTCCTTGGATTATTACCCGTTTGTATTGTGTCGAACACCTGCTTTTCAGGGACATCGACCGTGCCAGGGCGCTTCGCTAGCCCGCTTACTCCTACAAGCTCAGCGCTTCGACCATCAATTGAATACTCAGCAACGGCAATATTCCTTCCGCTACCAATATTTAGCTCCGAGCGAACTTGCACAGCCCGTTCAGATAATCTTACTAAGTCATTGACGGCGGCAGCTTCTTTTGCACCTAGCCGTTCTCAACCTTTTTTTAAACGCAGAATCATTATTCAACTGAAAGACATTATTCTTTTTTCTAAGAAATCGATAAAGTTTTTCGCATACAAACTAGAAGTTTTATCAGAAAGTTCAAGCCTATAAACAGGATACTCCCCATCATTAAGACCATCGTCCGTGGCAAAATAAAATGATTCCCCTGCACCCGGCGGTTCGCAGATAAATAGCCTCTCCTTCCCACACAACCCATTTCGACCGTTAACGATTGACATATAAACGATATCACCACCCCTTACACTATCAAAATCCATTTCGTAGATACTATAAATCTCCTCCCCAGATATTTCCCCGCCAGAATAACACTTCAGCCACCATTTATAGCTATCAGGCAACTTCAACCCAAGACGAGCTTCAGCTTTATAAATCCACTCATCAGCAATCCCGTCGCCATAATCAGCAAACTCAACGAAATCCGACTCTTTAATAAGATTAATGATTCTCGAATAATCCACGCCTAATTACTCCCCGCTCCGAGCCCGCAATTTCCAATAATCCGACTGATAAGAATTAAACTCTTTAGCCTGCTTTGTCAATGTTTTTGCATTCAAATCCGTAGGAACTGAAACATAATCAGTCGTAGGGTTTCTGTATTCTGCAGAGTCTTTGTAACGAGTATACCTAAAGCTTTGAGCGGCATTGGATGGGACATGAAGAACACTGCTATTCTGGCTATGGAAAACAGAACCAACTTCTGCAAGTGAACCACGAGTACCAGCGAATCCATTAACTTCAGTTTGCGAGAGATGATGTAACTCAACGGATTTCCCATCATACCCAATTGGTGCTCGACCCGAGGCCATCCTCTCAAGGTTTGAGCCTTCAACAGTTTTACCTCGTACTCTCCAGGTCGATAGGGCCTCTGGGTCAAAGAGGTCGTTACGTTGATAAACAGTCCTATCTAGAACTGTTGTTTTATTCCAAAAAATATCAGCTTTAGGCGTTGTACTTGCAACATTACTACCCGCCATCGTGCCCGTACCAGCAGAACCTGGCCCTTTTGCACCATCTACAACTTTAGTCTGTCCAATCTCCAACAAATTGCTTGTATTAGTTTTTTTGTTACCTGCGGAGCTTACTGCTTTTCCTGTTCCAAGTACGGCGCCAAGTAACGTAGCAGCAGCAGCGGTCCAAAAAGGGTCTCCCCCATCTCGCAACGCAGCTAACTCAGTAGCAATGGTTAATCCGGCGGTGGTGTTATTACCTATTATTATTAAAGCAATTGTAGTTGCTTCTCCAACACGCCCTTGGGAAGCAAGGGATTTAGCCAATTCCCGAAGTTTTGGCTCATCCTCAATAAGCCGACCCGAAAGCGATTCGCAAATTTTCGGGTCATTATTGCACACTGACGCTAGGGCTTTATTGCTATCCTCGTCTATTTTCGCGTAACGCTCACGGACTTCATTTTTTTCATCGTCAGTTATCTTGCTATCAAGTTCCTCAAGCATTGCCACCACTTGATGATGAAGTAAATAGTTGTACTGCGTCGCATTCTTCGCTATCCAGCCACCCTTCTCGATCGAACTCGCATCCGCATCATTCTGCGAAGCCGCCGCCAATACACCCACTATCTGAGAGCTCATGGACAGCAAGGTTTTATCACCATGAACCAATGCATCCAGGTGGCCTACTACTGCTTCGTTGATACCAGCCGCCAACGCCCCCGTTTTAAAGTCTCCTCCCGTAGCTTGGGAAAGCAGCCCGCCGACCATCGCATGAACAAGTATCTTTGGTGGGTAACCATCAGTCAGCTTGCCCTGTGTAAAATCGCCAACGGCATTGAAACTTGCAGCTGCCAACGCATTAAACAAAGCGCCTTTGAGCGCGTCGCCAAAGTCACCGCCTTGCCCCAAAGCCTTGCTCAGTAGAGTCGAGGTACTGTTCTGCAAAGCCTGATTAGCCGCAAACTGCCCGACACCAGTCCAGGTATTAAGTGCTGGCGAAGTGATCACCGCTCCCGTTGATGGATTGGTCTGAGTCCCGGTCCAGCCATCGAAAAGACCTGCAGTCAGGCCCGCAGTTACCCCCGAAATTACGTACCCCTTCATCGCATCTGAAGAGGTGACGTCCTTCAACACTGCGCCAAGATTGCCCCGGTTATTGATCACACTTACCGTAGCGTTAGTTGCAGCCCCCGAAGCAACAGCGCCGAGCGCCGCACCGGTAACTGTCCCTCCGGTTAGCCCCGCGGCCATAGGCCCAACCACCGCAGCCATCACAATCGCAATAATGATCTGCGAAGCAGGCCCCAACCCCGAGTTGCTGTACTTAAAGCTATCGTGAATTTCCTTAACCTGATGCCAATCCACATCACCGCGTTTTTCCGCATCCTTGAGCCAAGCCAACTGCGGGTCAGCCTTAACCATCGCATCAATAGACTGACTAACGGTTTGCTGATTGACCTGGGTAACGTCAATCCTCAGTCCATCCACCGCTTTGATCGCAATATTCCCGGCGGCAACCATCTGAGTCTGACGCACGCTCTCGTCGGTATTACCTTTGCCTTCAGAGGACACCCAGAAGGCGTTGTTATTGGACTTCTCGTGACTCTCCTGATGCAGGTCCTTGACCGCCTCAAACGCCACCGCCCCACCACTGACAATCGCTATATCGCCGCCACTTTCAAGCTTGGCGCCCTGGTAGAGCTGGTCCCCACCGCTTTGCAGGGTCTGATTGCCGCCACTGGTGATCTGGCTGCCGATGTTCGTGACCTGAGTGACTTCATCGCGCTGGGTTTCCTTGCTGCCCCAACTGCCCTTTTTCTTCATGTCATACAGCGAGTAATCACTGTCTTGCGCCGACAGCAACGCCAAGTTGCCACCCGCCACCAGATACGCCTCATCCCCAGCACTGACACGACTGGCAATCATCGCCAAGTCCTTCCCAGCGCTGAGCACCACATCCCCCCCAGCCTTAACCGAAGTCGCCACCTGGCTCACATGGTCTTGCTGCGCCTTAACCTTCTTCAAATTCAACGCCGCATGCTGCTCATCCGCCGCCGAAGCCAAGATCAGGTCCCCACCCGCCGCCATCGCCACATCCCGCTTGGCTTCCATCTGGCTGGCAATCGCGGTCAAGTCTCTCCCGGCCTTTGCCGACAGGTCGCGACCTGCCGTCACCGACGAGCCGTTCTGCGTGACGGAGCTGCTATTGGAGCGCGTTGTGGTGTTGGCGTTGCTGTTGACCTGCTCCACCGACCCGAAGCTCAGGTCGCGCCCGGCCTGTATCGTGGTGTCGCGGCCGCTGTCGAGCACGCTGCCCTGGTTGGAGACGTCGCGCCCGGCGTTGATGCTCAGGTCGTTGGCCGCTTCGATACGGGCTGCGCTGCTGAGGAACTCGCGGTGTTCGCTGGAGACGCCGTCGCTGCTGTCGTGACGGGTGACGGTGCGCTCGTTGATCACGTCGCCGTTCACGGCGGTCAGGGTGACGTCGCGGCCGGCAATGATCCCGCCGGCCTTGTTGACGATGTTGTTGCCGGCCAGCAGGTCCAGGCGGTTGCCCGCTTCAATCAAGCCGCTGTTCACCAGGTCATTGCCGGCCTTGGCCGACAGGTTGTTGCTGGCGCGCAGGGTGCCGACGTTGTTGAGGTCTTGCCCGGCGATCAGGCTGACATCGTTACCCGCAATCAGCGCACCGGTCGGCGCCAGGCGATTGTTGGCGTTGGCCAGGTAGAGCACGGGCACCAACACTTCTTCGCCGTTGACCACGCTTTTTTCCAGCCAGACGATGTCGTGGGTCAACGCCGCGACTTGCTCGGAACTCAGGCTTACACCCACGGCCAGGTTCAGCGTTTGCTTGCTGGCGATGGCGTTGTCCATCAGGTGTTTGAACAGTTTTTCGTCGGTGGTTTGCCCATCGATAAAACGTTGGCCGGTGCGAGCCACGACGGCTTGTTGGATCAGGCGCTGTTCGTAAAAACCATCGCCCAGGCGCTTGGCGCTCTCGTCCGGGTTGTAGCCCAGGCCGGAGAGCAGGTAATCCGAGCTCATGAATTGCTTCATGTCGGTGAGCACGGGGTTGGTTTCGATCAGGTATTTGTGCGCTTGCGACACGCCGTTTCTAGCGGGCAGGCCTTGCACGCGGCTGATGGTTTGGGCGTTGACGGTGCTCGGTTGCGCGCCGGCTTGAGTCGCAACGGTGGCCACGGCGTCATGCGGAGCAAGCGTTGGGAGCGAAGCCGGGCGCTCAGGCGCGGTAACAGCAACCCGTGCATCTCGCTCAACCAGGACCGGCGAAAGGTCGACGGCGGGTTGGGCACTGCCACTTAACGCCGCGATGCCGTCGACATGCGCAATATCACCAGCGGTCGTGCGACCGGGTTGCTGCACGACGTCATCGGCACTGCCGACACCGGCAGCATTGACCGCGCGTGCACTGGCATCAATGCCGTCTGCGGTACGGGCCGCGACACTCAGTTGGTGGGTGCTGGCGGACACAGGGGCGACATCACCCAGTTGAAGCGTGCGCGCCGAGTTCTCTGGAAGGGCTTGTTGGCGTTGCGCCAGGTCGACGCTCGCGCCGCCGAGTGTCCAGCTCTGCTGGCCTGTAGTGCCTTGGGCTGCTTGCCCCTGGGTGGCGTCCTGCCCGCTCAGGCGGAACAAGCCGTTCTGACCCGTTGGCAAGGTGAAACCTGGCAGACTTATTGGGTTGACTTGCTGTTGCGCCAGGTCTGGTCGCAGTTGTGCGTTGACGGAAACGGCGGTGGAGTGGCCGCTGCCTGCGCCGGTTTGCTCTTTGGTGCGGCCTGCTGCCACATAGGCGTAGTAAGGGCGAACCACGCTGTTGTTGATGTTCTTGACTGCGTTGAGGGCGACATTGCCGCCTGCCTGGATGATTGCGTCATACGAGGCGCCATCTGAATTTGTCGTGGTGGTGGATCGAGAGCGCTCGCCTCCCCACATCAGCCCTATGGCGTAGGCCAGCTCGCCCTCGACGTTCGCCGTAGGCGTGATGGCGTTTCGAGCATTGAAATTGGCAACACGCGCACTGGTCTGGGCGAACTCCTTGACGTAACTCACAAGGGTGCGCGTCGTCTTGATCTCTTGCGCCTGTACGCCCTGGTTATTGATGGTGTCGGCATTCGCCGCGAGGTTGCCCGTGGCAGCGATCGTACTGCTCAGGTTGTTAAGGGTCTGGGCGTTGATCTGCAGATCAGCGCCGCTGCTGAGTGACGAGGCAAGGCTGCTCTGGGTGACCGTCAGCCGATCGATTTCGTCAATTTGCCACAGGCCGTTGCGACTATTACTACCGCGATAATCGCACCCGATAATTGCAATTTGGCCACAGGGAAGCTCGGTGATTTTCACCGAGCTTTTTTGATGGAGCGAATACTCCAGCACATCCCGCACGTTGTTGACGGTCATGGCGTTGATCGTCAGGTTTTTCACGCTCTCAATAGTGCCGGAGCGGTTATCCAGCAGATCGGCCTTGCCCTGGTTCGGGTTCTTGGCGATCAGGACGTCGCCCAGGCCATAGACGTCGGCGTAGGCGTTAGTGAAGCTTGAGGTCAGCAACTGCATGTCGCCGCCACTGGTGATCAGACCGTGGCTATTGTTGACCAGCGTGCCAGTGGTGAGCGTGAGGTCGGCGCCCGTGGCCAAGGTGCCGGTGTTGTTGACGCTCCCGGCCGTCAAACGCATGTTGCCTGCCGAGGTCAGGCGTCCGGCGTTAGTAAGTGGGCCGTTGACCTTGATCGTGCTGTCTTGCCCCGCTGCAACGCTGGCCGTGCTGCTCAGGTTGAGCTGTGCGGTATTCAAGCCCAGGTTGCCCAGGCTGCTGTAGCGCCCGTTACCACCGTATGCGCCGCTCAGGGTCAGCGTGGCCGTGCCGTCGCTGGCAATCAAACCGTCATTGGTCCAGCTGCCACCGGTGCCCGTCAGGCTGTCAGAGGCCAACAGTTGCCCACCCGCGGTCTGATTCAGGCTGTTGACGTTGACCGTCAAACGCCCGGCCTGGATTACGCTGCTGTTGGTCCAGGTGTCCGCCGCCAGGGTAAGGCCGCCGCGTGTTACCACATCGCCGCCAGCCTCAATCAGGTTGGCAGTGGCGATATCAAAGGTGCCGGTGCCCGCGTGCAGCAAACTGCCGCCCTGGTTCTGGAAGCCCGCAGCATTCAGGGTCAGGTCGGTGTTAGTGGTTTCCAGTCGCCCGTTACGGTTATCAAACACGCCGCCGAGCTGGAAGTTGGTTTTGCCGCCGTTGCCCAGCGCGCGCAGTTGCCCGCCTTGGTTGTCGACACTCGCGGCGGCTACGTTCAGGCTGCTGTCGCTTTCAATCACCCCACCGCGGTTGGTCAAAGCGCCACTGGCGCTCAAGTCAATCGCGCCTGCGGCGATCTGCCCGGCGCTGTTGTCCAGCGCCTGGCCCGCCACACGCACCAAACCCTTGGCGTACAAACCGCCGTTGGCGTTGGCGAAGGTGGTGGCGCTGAGCACGGCGTCACCGGTTTGCGCGACGATACGGCCGTTCTGGTTATCGATGCGGTTGGCGAGCAGGTTCAGGCCTTGAGCCTGGATCACGCCACCTCTGTTGTTCAAGCCTGCGGCCAATTTGGCATCCAGCACGCCCTTGAGGCTGGCCAATGTGCCGCCGTGGTTATCGACATCGCCGCCGATGTCCAGCGTCAGGCCAGTCTGGCCCAGCACGGAGCCCTTGGCGTTATTCAGGCCGGCGGCGTGCAGTTGAACATCGCCGCCCTCACTGTAAATCAGGCCGCCCGTGTGGTTTTGCACAACGCCACCGGTGGTGATCGCCACCTGCTGCTGGCCTGCGACAGTGCCGCGTTCGCTGTTGTCCAGGCCGCCGGCGAACAGGGTCAACAGGCTTTGGCTGACGATCTGGCCGTCGGCGCTGTTGTAGACCTGATTAGCCCGCTTCAACAGCAACGGCCCGGTGCTCGCCAGTTTGCCGCCGCTGTTGTTGAGGTTGCCGAGCAAGTCGAGGGTCATGCGCCCGTTGGTGATCAGGCTGCCGCCGTTGTTGGTCAGGTCGGTGCCGGTAAAGGTGAAGGCCTGTTGCGCGGTGATACTGCCTTGGTTGGCCAGGGTGGCCGCTTGCACCTCCAGCTCGGCGCCGCTTTCGATCAAGCCGCGGTCGCCGTTCACCAACGCGCCGTTCACCAACGCGCCGGTCACCGCCAGCGTCTGCCCGGTACCGCTGGAGAGCACACCTGCGCCACGGTTATCCAGGCTGTCGGCGCGAACGTCCAGGCGCCCTTGGCTGACGACTGCGCCTTGCGTGTTGTTTTGCAGTGCGCCACTCAGGCGCACATCAATCGCGCCATTGCGGCTGGACAGCGTGCCGTGGTCGCGGTTGTCGAGGTTGCCACCGTTGACGTTCAAACCTTGCCAGCCGGACATCAGGCCGTTTGCGCTGTTAACCAGGCTCGCGGCGTTGAGGGTCAGCGCCTGGCTGCTGATCAGCTTGCCGCCGGTGTTGTCGAGGTTGCGCGCTGTCAGGGAGAAGCTTTGCTGGCTGGATATTTCACCGCCCCTGTTGTTGAGGTCGCGCAGGTTTTTCAGGGTCAGCGGGCCGTTGGCAAGGAGCAGGCCATTATGGTTATCCAGGTCGCTGTTATTGAGGTCGAGGGTGACGCCTTGCTCGCCGACAATGCGGCCACCCGCCAAGGCCAACGCGTTAACGCCGACGGCCAGCGCACCTTTGGCCGAGACTTCGCCGCCGTCGCTGGTGTTGAGGCTGGCCGCCATCATGCGCAGGCTGCCTTTGCTGTTGATCAGGCCGCCGGCAGTGTTATTCAGGGCCATCGCATTCAGCGCGACGGTGGCGCCCAACAAGCTGCCGTTGCGGTTATTCAGGTCGGCACTTTGCAGGGTCAATACTTGAGCGGCAGAGACCAAGCCTTCATCGGCGTTGTTCAGTTGCCCGGCGCTGGTCAGTTGCAGGTCGCTGCGGCTGCTGAGGGTGCCGCCACGGTTATCCACGGCTGCCGCGTGGGTATCGAGGCTGGCCCCACCGATCAGGCCTTTGACGTTGCTCAGCGCCTGGTTGATGCGCAGGGTCAGGCCTTGGTTGCTCAGCAGTTTGCCGTTGCTGTTATCCAGGGTTTGCGCGGCCAGGGTGAAGGCTTGGCCGCTGGAGATTTCACCGTTCTGGTTGGTCACGGTGTTGAGATTATTCAGCAGCAACGGGCCCTTGGCATTGAGCAAGCCACCCGTGTTGTTCAACGCGCCGTTGTTCAAATCCAGGCTCAAGCCGGCGTTGCTGAACAGCGTGCCACCTTGCTGGTCCAGCCCGGTGACGTTGGCAGTCATGTCTAGCTGGCTGCCGATGCTGCCGCCATTGTTCAGTTGCCCGCTGGTCAACGCCAACGTGTCGCCACTGTTAAGGCGGCCGCCCTGGTTGTTCAGCACGCCCGTAGTGACCGCGACCGAGCCTTTGCCACTGAGCGTGCCCTGCTGGTTGCCCAGGCTGGCACTGCGCAAGGTCAGGTTGCCATCGGTGACCAACTTGCCGCTTTGGTTGTCCAGGCTGCCGGTCACGGCGACGTTCAAATCCTGGGCGCTGGAGAGGCTGCCGTGGTTGTTATCAAGGCTGCGCGCCTTGACGTTCAGCGCGTCTTCACTGCTCAGCACGCCTTGGCTGTTGTCCAGGTCGCCCGCCAGGTCCAGCACCAGCGGTTGTTGGCTGAGCAGTTTGCCGCCGCTGTTATCCAGCGAGGTGCCGGTGAGGGTCAGGCGCTGGCCGTTCAATTCACCGAGGGTGCGGTTGATGATTTGCTCAACCGCCAGGTTCAAGGCGCCGCCGGCAAACACGCTGCCTTTGTCGCTGTTGTTCAACTGCTGGCCGGTGATGCTCACGTCGGCGTTGCCGGTCAGCTCGCCGGCGCGGTTGTCGATGCTACCCACGTCGAGTGTCAGCGCTTTTGTCGCGCCTACCAGACCGTTGCGGTTGTCCAGCGTGGCAGCGCTCAACTCCAGGCCGTCGGTGCTGATCAGCTTGCCGTTCTGGTTATCCACGCTGGCTGCGTTAACCGTGACGTGGGCCTTGCCGGCAATCTCACCGCCACGGTTATTCAGTGCCGCGCTGGACAACAGCAAGGCTCCGTCGGCAATCAAACTACCGCGCTGGTTATCCATCGATTCAGTCGCGCCGATGTCCACACCACCGCGACCGCTGAGCAAGCCATCGGCATTGTTCAGTTGCGTGCTGCGTGCGTTGAGGCTGGCAGCGCTGACTTGGCCTTTGACGTTGGCCAGCACCTGTTCAACGCGCAAGGTCAGCGCCTGGTTGCTGATCAGCTTGCCGTTGCTGTTGTCGAGGTTTTTCGCCGCCAAAGTGAAGGCGCTTTGGCTGGAGATTTCGCCGTGCTGATTGTCGAGGCTGGCGAGGTTGTTCAAGGCCAGGATTGGCGTGTTGATCACACCGGCGTTGACCAGCTCGCCGTTGTGCAAGTCGAGGGTCAGTTGCGTGGTGCTCAACAGCTCGGCGCCGCCCAGTTGGGTGAGCCCGGTGAGGTTGGCATTCAGCCTGCCGACGCTGCCGATATGCCCGCCGTTGGTTACGCGTGTGGCCGTCAGGTCAAGGCTGTCGGCACTGATCACCTGCCCTCTGAGGCTGTTGTTGAACTCGCCGGTAACCAGGTTCGCCGTACCCTGGCTTTTGAGCAGGCCGTTACTGTTATCGAGGCTGGCACTGGTCAGCTTCAGGCTTTGTGCACTCTCGACGGTGCCGCCTGTATTGATCAAATCCGTGGCGCTGCTGATGGCCAGAGGACCGGCGCCGGAGAGGCTGCCGCCAGTGTTATCGATGCGCTGGGCAGCCAGGTCCAGCGACCCTTCGCTGCTGAGTTTGCCGCGCGTGTTATCCAGCCCGGCCGAGAGGTTCAGTGCCAAGGCGTGTTGAGCGCCAAAAGTGCCGTCGGTGTTGTCCAGACTCGCACCGGTAAACCGGGTGTTCTGGGCGAACACCAACCCTTTGGACTGGTTGATCACGTCCTGCATCGCCAACGCCAACGCAGTCCCGGCCAGCAACTTGCCGCCGCTGTTGTCCAGGTGCTGGCCGCTGAGGTCGACGCTTTGTTGGCTGGAGATTTCCCCGCCGCGGTTGTCGAGGGTGCGGGTGTTGAGTTTCAGCGCTTTTGTCGCCGCTACCAGGCCCTTGTCGCGGTTGTTCAGGCTGTCGGCAGCGAGGGTCAGGCTGCCTTGAGCGACGAATTCGCCGCCCTGCTGGTTCAGCACCCCCACGGTGGCGTCCAGATCGTCCTGACTGGCAATGCGCCCCTTGGCGTTTTCAACATTCTCAACGTTCAGGCGCACCGGGCCGACGGCGCTGACCAAACCGCCGTTCTGGTTGTTCAGGGATTGCCCGGTGAGCCCCAGCGCCTGCTTGCTGTTGAGCACGCCGGCGCGGTTATCCAACTGGCCGACGTGCAGGTTCAGGTCCTGATTGGCACGCACCGCGCCGCCACGGTTGTCCAGGCTGTTGCTGCGCAGGGTCAGCAGGTTTTGCCCCGAGAGGCGGCCGGCGCGGTTGTCCACGCTGCCGGCCTGGATATCCATGGCGCCTTTGGCGAGCACGCCGCCTTTGGCTTGGTTATCCAACAGGCCGTCGACCTTCACCGTCAGGCTGCCATCGCTCACGAGGCTGCCGGATTGGCTGTTATCGAGGCTGGCCGACGTGACGTTCAAACGCTGGCCGCTGCCCAAGGTGCCGCCGCTGTTGAACAAGGCGCCTGAAGTGGTCAAATCAAGGCTGTCGTCGCCCATGACCTGGCCGTCGATGTTGTTCAAACGAGCCGCCTGAACGTTGAGCGCGGCGGCAGTAATCAGGCCTTTGACGTTGGTCAGCGCCTGGTCGAGCTTGAGGGTCAGCGCTTGATCGCTGAGCAGTTTGCCGTCGCTGTTATCCAGGCTCGTCGCGGCCAGCGTGTAGGCGTTTTCGCTGGAGATTTCGCCGTTCCTGTTGGCGACCGTCGACAGGTTGTTAAGCAGCAAGTGGCCCGGCGCATGGATCAGGCCACCGGCGTTATTGAGGTGGCCCTGATGCATGTCCAGGCTCAGGTCGCTGAGGCTGTAGAGCTTGCCGCCGCCGCGCTGGTCAAGGCCGGTGACGCTGGCGGTGAGGGCCTGGTTGCTGGCGATTTGGCCGTCGAAACGGTTATCCACCTGCCCTGCCGTGAGGTCGAGGCGCTCGGCGCTGGTCAGGCGCCCGCTGTACTGGTTGTTCAGCGTACCGGTGGTGACTTGCACGGCGCCGTCGCCGATGAGTTTGCCGCCACGGTTGTCGAGGCTGGCGCTGTTGAGGGTCAGCGCCATGGCGCTTAGCATTTCACCGCTGACGTTGCTGAGTGCACCGCGGGTGGTCAGGTGCTGCGCCGCGCCGCTGCTGATGCGGCCGGCGTCGTTGTTCAGCGTGGTGGCTTGCAGCGTGAGGTTGCCATCGCCGCGCACGGTGCCTTGTTGATTGTTCAGGTGACCCAGGCTCAGTTGCATCGCACCGTTGGCCAGCAGTCGCCCGCCGTGGCTGTTGTCGAACAGGTCGGCATTGGCCTGCATCGCCCCCGCCGACGCGACGCTGCCGCCGCTGTTATCAAACTGGCCGATGCTCAGGTTCAGCTGTTGGCCGCTGACGAAACGCCCGCCATGGTTGATCGCGATGCCGTTGTTGGTGACGCTGAGCAAGGTGTCGCCTTGCAGCAGGCCCTGGCTGTTGTCCAGCGTCAGGCTATTCAACGTGGTGGTCGCGCCGATGAGTTCGCCCTGGCGATTGTCCAGCGCGGTGTCGACGAACACCTTCAGGTCATCACGTACTTTCAGCGAACCTTCGGCGTTGACCAGGCTGTTGGCGCGCAGGTCCAACCCTGTCGCCGCGACCAGGCCCTTGGTGTTATCCAATGCCTTGGCGATGCGCACCAACAGCCCTTGCTCGCTGAGCAATTTGCCGCCGCGGTTATCGAGGCTGTCGGCGTTGAAGGCCAGCGCCTGGGCGCTGGAGATTTCGCCACCGCGGTTATCCACACTGTTGAGGTTGCTCAGCAGCAACGCCCCCGGCGCGTGGATCAAGCCGCCCTGGTTATTCAGGTGGCCGTGGTTCAGGTCGAGGCTCAAGCCCGCCTGGCTGTAGAGGTTGCCCTTGGCGCTGTTATCGAGGCTGGCGGCGCTGATTTGCAGCTGGCCCACCGCACTTAACAGGCCGGTTTGGTTGAGCAATTGCGCGCTGATCAGTGCAGTCAGGCGGCCGTCGCTGGTCAGCTTGCCGCCGCTGTTGTCCAGGCTGCCGGCGCTGAGGTCAAATGCTTGGCCGGCGAACAGCGTGCCCTGGCGGTTTTCGAGCAGGCCCAGGCTGTTGAGGTTGAGGGTGGCGTCGCCTTGCAGCAGGCCTTGGCGATTGTCCAGTGAACCGCTGCTGACCGACGCCGTGCGCGCCAACACTTTGCCGTTGCGGTTATCGAGTGCCGCGTCGATTTGCGCGAGCAGGCCGTCACCGGCGCTGAGTGTGCCGCCATTGTTGTTCAGGCTGCCGGCATGCATATCCAGGGCTTTGGACGAGACCAGGCCTTGGGTATTGTCGAGCGCCTGGGCGATGCGCAGGGTCAGCGCCTGCTCGCTCAGAAGTTTGGCGTTGCGGTTGTTCAGGGTGTCGGCAGCCAGGATAAAGGCCTGGCTGCTGGAGATTTCGCCGCCGTGGTTATCGACGCTGTTGAGGTTGCTCAGCAACAAGCGCCCTGGCGCATTGATCACCCCGCCGCTGTTATTCAGGTGCCCGCGATTGAGGTCGAGGCTGACATCGCCTTGGCCGAACAGGCGTCCGTCATTGTGCTGATCAAGGCTTGCGACATTGGCATTGAGCACCTGCCCGCCGCTGATGCGCCCGCCTTCGCTGTTGTCGACGTGGCCGGCTTTCAAGTCCAGGCGCACATCGCCGCGCACAGTGCCGTGCTGGTTATTCACCGGGCCTGTGGCATTGAGGGTCAGTGACTGTCCTGCCGACACAAGACCGGCAACGTTATCCAACGCCGCCAGTTGCAGCGTGACCTGCGCCTGGCTCGACAGCTCGCCGTTGCGGTTGATCAGTTGGCCGATGCCAGCCGTGAGGTTGCCGGTGCTGGTGACCAGGCCGCCTTGGCTGTTGAGCAGTTGGTCGGCGTTGATGCCGAGGCTGCCGGCGCTGAGGATGCGGCCTTGGTTTTGATTGTCGATCTGAGTGGCGTTCAGTTGTGCGGCGCGTTGAGCGCTCAACGTGCCGCGCTGGTTGGCGAGTTCGCCGGTGGTGACGCTGAGGTCGCGGCTGGCGATCACAGTCTTGCCGGTGTTGTCGAGAGCTTGGGCGGTCAGGCGCACGTCGCCTTGGGTGTTGCGGGTGTTATCGGGGTTAACGCCCGCTTCGATAATGCCGTTGTTGGTCAACCGGCCACCGGCGTCCAGCGTGATGCTGTCTTTAGCGGCGAGGGTTTGCTGGTTGGTCAGTGCGCCCTGGGTTTTGATCGCCAAATCCGTACCGGCGTAGACCGCGCCTTTGGCCTCGACGCTCTGCGCCTTGACGTTAACGGCCGTACCGGCCGAAGTCTGGCCCATCACCACATTGCCAGCGGCATCAATCTGAATATCGCCGCCGGCAACCATGTCACCCGACAGCCGCACGCCCACACCGGCTTCAGTGCCGACCAGCTTGACCGCGCCCACATACATCCCGCCGAGCGCCGACGAATCAATCGCCAAATCCGGCGCCTGGCTGCCGTCCGCTGCACGTGCCGTGGCGTTCAAGGTGCGGGCGTCGACGTCGTTGCGACCGGCGACGATGGCGAGTTTTTTCGCCTGGATCTGCGCGTTGATGGTGGTGGCGCGGGTGATGATTTCGAACTGGTCGACGTTGCTGGCGTTCAGGCCGGCGCCTTCGATGGCGACGCTGCCACGGTCGACTTGGTAGCGATTGATCTGGCCGTTTTCGATCACTGCCTTGCCGGTGGTGAGCGTGGCTTGCGGGGTGTTGATAAAGCCGCAGCCGTTGCAGCTGATGCCGTACGGGTTGGCCACGATTACATGCGCCGACTGCCCCGCCACTTCGGTGTAGCCACGCAGCTGGCTGGGGCTGCCGCCGTTGACTTCATTGAGGATGATATTGGCGGCGGTGCCTTTGAAGTTGGGGTTGCCGAGGATGATCCCGCCCAGTTGCGTGGACTCGGTCCGATTGGTCGAGTTGTTGAGAATGACGCCGTTGGCCCCGACGTTGTAGTCATGGAATTGGTTGTGCGACAGCCCGTTGGCGTTCGGCGCGGCGATGTTGACGATGGGCACGCCATTGCCCGCTTGCGCCAGGCCCGTGCTCGGTGCGCTGACCACGATGCCGTCGGCCTGGGCCAGCAATGGCTGCCAGAACATGGCGTTGGCCAGAATCAACGCTAACCCACGTTTAGGCAGCCCCAGGAAGTGGGAACGGCTTTTTACGGCAGCAGAAGGCTGTCGCGCGAGGAAGGCGAACTGGCGAACGTCCATGTCATGTCCCGGTGCCCGAAGGCGGCAAATAATTTAGAGAAAGAAATCCAGACGGAAATAGATCGGCGCTTCACGTTCCGTGATCGCAGCCGGTCGTTCCAAAGAGTGGGCGAAGGTCACCGTGGCGGCGACGTTCTGGCCGCGGGCGAACAGCTCAACCGAGTTGCTGCTCATGCGCCCATGCTGCTCGGCGTTGTAGCGGTCACGGCTGATCACGCCCTGGTCGTAACCGAGGCTGGTGCCGTACTCGGCAAACACCGGCTGCAGCCAGGCCCAGGTCACCGGGCGGCTCCAGCGCAAGTCGTTGCGCCAGTAGCCGCCGCTGTCGCCGGAGAGCATCTGGTCTTTGTAGCCGCGAATCGATGACTGCCCGCCCAAGCTCATGCGCTGCGGGCTGAACAGCACGTCTTCGCTGTGCTGGCCGGTCATCAAGCTGCTGAAACTCAGCGACTCGCCCCACAACTTGAACGGGTACAAGTAGCTGACCGTGGCGGTGTATTTGCGGTAACGCGCATCGGCCTGGCCAGGCTTGGGGTCATGATTGGCCTGGGCGTCGAAGGCGCCGATGCCGTCTTGCATGCCGAGGTCGATGTTGAGGAATGAGCTGCCAATCCGGCGCCCGTGGTTGATGCCGAACTGGGCTTCGCTGAGGCGGTTGCTGCTCAGCGCCAGCTTACTGTCTTCGATGAAGTTGTTGGTGCGCAGGTAGGCCACGCCGGTGCTCAGCGAGGTTTTGCTCAGCGCATCGCGATGGATCACACGCTCCAGGCGCAGTTGGTGGTTCTGGCTGTCGCCGGTCTGCTTGAACTTGAAATTATTCGCCTGGGCCTGGGAGCGGTATTCACTTTCACTGTAGGTGTACGTGAGGTTCCACCAGCCAAATGGCAGGCTGTAATTGAGCATCGAGTTGCGTGAAGTTTTCTGGTGATCGCTGATTGCATCGTGGCCGCCGCGCAGCGACAGTTGGTCGGCCAAACCCAGCGGGTTATCCCAATCCAGGCTCGCGCCCCACTGCTGCTCGCCGGTGCTGCGCTGGCCGCCGTTGTGGCGCGACAGCCCGACGCGCCAAGGCTTTTGCGGGGTGTTTTTGACCAGCACATCGCTGCCGCCGACGGCCTTGCCCGGCGCCAATTCCATCTGCGCCTGGTTCGAGGGCAGTCGGTTGAGCTGGTCGACCATCTGCTCGATTTCACGCAGGTTAAGCAACTCGCCTGATTTGCCCGGAAAGCTCATCGCCAACTGGCGGTCGGTGATGCCGCTGCCCTCGGCGCCTTTCAGGTTTTCGAGTTTGCCTTCGACCACTTGGATCTTGAGGTTGCCGCTGGAAAGGTCTTGCTGTGGCAGATATGCGCGGCTGGTCACCAGGCCTTTGGCGAGGTAACGGTCGGTGATCACCTTGAGTACCGCGTTGAGTTGCGGTACGCCCAGGCATTCGCCGATGTAGGGTTTGATCAGTTCGGCGCGCTCGCCTTCGGAAAGGCTGTCGGCACCGGCGAGGTCGATGGTCTTGATCGGGAAGCAACGGGTGTCGACGGGGGTGGTCGGTGTTGCGGTGTCGGCGGATTTGCCCGGCAGCTCCTTGAGGTCTTCAAGGCGCTTTTGCTGCTCTTCGAGCAGGCGGTCCTGGCGGTCACGGATCAGGTCGGTGATGCCGGGGGTGTTCTGCGCGGGCGCGGCGTGCGCGAGCCCGGCAGTCAATAAACAAACAATAGCGGACAACAGGCCAAGCCCGGTCCGGCGTTCCAAGCGCCACATGTCTAGATCCCTCTATATGGCCCTGAGCCACTAATTGGCGGCGATGATAGGGTGGCGAAATGATGGCGTCAATTAAATGTATAAGGTTTGTGTCAGCTTTGATGCAATTGACACAGGCCGTTATGGATGAGTGTTCGACGGGCTTTGGATTTTCCTAACCTCTGCCTTCAAAAAGCATAATTTCGCGGTTTCCACTGCGTGATCACACTGAGGCTGTCGATGCTTGCGCGTCGCCCCAACCGACCCAGGTCGTTCACTTTTAGGAAACGCACATGTCAGTGGAAACCATCAACACCCTGGTAGTGGGCGCAGGCCAGGCCGGCGTCGCCATGAGCGAGCACCTTTCCCTGATGGGCGTGCCGCACGTGGTGCTGGAGCGCAGCCGCATCGCCGAACGCTGGCGCTCGGAGCGCTGGGACTCGCTGGTCGCCAACGGCCCGGCCTGGCACGACCGCTTTCCCGGGTTGAAATTCGAGGGCATTTCCCCCGAAGCCTTCCCGCCGAAAGAGCGCATGGCCGACTACTTCGAAGCCTACGTCGAGAAGTTACAGGCCCCCGTGCGCACCGGCGTTGAAGTCCAACAAGTGGAGCGCCACGTGGGCCGCCCCGGCTTCAAAGTCACCACCTCGGCCGGCATTATCGAAGCCGCTAACGTGGTGGCCGCCACCGGCCCGTTTCAACGCCCTTCGATTCCCAGCATCGTCCCGGCCACCGCACAGGTGCACCAACTGCACTCCTCCGCCTACAAAAACCCTGCGCAACTGCCCGAAGGTGCCGTGCTGGTGGTAGGCGCCGGCGCCTCCGGCTCGCAAATCGCCGAAGAACTGCAAAAGGCCGGCAAAACCGTGTACCTCTCCGTGGGCGAACACTACCGCCCGCCCCGCGCCTACCGCAGCCGCGACTACTGCTGGTGGCTCGGCGCCCTGGGCTTGTGGGACGAAGTCAAAATACAGCCGAAGAAAAAGCACGTGGCCTTTGCCGTCAGTGGCTATGAAGGCGGTAAGACCGTGGACTTCCGCCGCCTCGCCCACCAGGGCATTCACCTGGTCGGCGTCACGCGCGATTGGAACGACGGCGTGATGACCTTCGAACCCGGCCTGGCCGACAACGTGGCCGAAGGTGATCGCGCCTACTTTGATGTACTGCGCGACGCCGACGCCTACATCGAGGCCAATGGTTTGCCGTTCCCACTGGAGCCCGACGCCTGGGCATTGCTGCCCGACCCGCAGTGCCTGGTTAACCCGACCCTCAGCCTGGACCTGGCCGAGGCTGGTGTGACCACTATCCTCTGGGCGACGGGTTTCAAGTTCGATTTCAGCTGGTTGAAAGTCGATGCGTTTGACGAAAAAGGCGAGCCGTTCCACAAGCGCGGCATCTCGGCGCAGAGCGGGATCTACTTCCTCGGCCTGCCGAATCTGGTGAACCGCGCGTCGTCGTTTATCTACGGGGTTTGGCACGACGCGAAGTACGTGGCGGATCATATTGTTTTGCAGAATGAGTACATGTCCTACACCAAACCCTGAAACAGCAAAGTCCTAGGCGACAGCGCCTTGCTCCGTTGCCTACGCTTGCGTCAGAATCCGCCGGCTTGTGCACTTGAGTGGGCGTCTCTAAGGTTGCTCGGTCGCTGAATATTCAGTGATCGGGTTTAGTAGCCCGGGGTTATTCCAGTCAGTGCATAAGCTTCATCTGTTGGACGATCCAGTCCGTGCTTGATGGTGGCTGTGTGCAGGGCGTCCTCGGGCGCGCCGGCTTTCTTGGAATTCCCCGGTCTACTAACCTGCGCACAGCTGCCACCCCTTTGTTTAGTAGCTCAGAGGTGGCGGCCCTAAAGTAGGAATCCAAGCATGTTCAAAGTCACACCCAACCCTCCGAACGAGCCGGACCTGAAACTTAACCAGGCTGCGCATCGCGCGATTGATCGCTATCTCAATCCAGAAACTGACCCACCCGCACCACCAGGCTTGTTCAGCGTCGCCGCCGACGCCAGCAACGAAACACTGATCACCAACAGCTACGAAACCTTTTCTGCGGTGAGCGCCCTGCTGCTTGACCTGTCGGAAGACCTGACCGGTAAACAGCGCGATGTGGCGCTGGCGATTCACCAGTTGAGTGAGTTGGGAGTCTTGTTGATGGATAGGTTGATGGATAGGTTGATGGAGCGGGAGGCCACGCTTTCAGCTGGATTACCCGTTTAAAAAGCAGGCGGCAGGCCACCGTTGACACAGTGGCCTGCCGCCCATTTGCCTAACTCAACCGAATACACGGCAACCGATACCTCACCTCCACCAACTGCACGCCGCCCCGCTCAAGCGTGCGCTCACTGCCCACATCCTCAACGCAGCCTGCCCGGCGATAAAATCGGATCGCGCGTTCATTACGGGCCAAGACCCACAGCGTCAGCTGTTGAAACCCTTGCTCAGCCAAATACTGTAAGCCCGCGTTCCACAACCCCAGCCCGACGCCCGTGTGCCAGTGCTCGGCGACAACGTAGATGGCCATGACCTCACCCACGTTTTCCGCTGGGGCATCTTCATCACGGCTGGCACCGACGGACACCCAACCGACTACCTGCTTGTTCACCTGTGCCACCCACACGTTAGATTCGCCCGATTCAATCGAGGCCATCCAGAATGACTCGCGCCTGGCCAACGTCGAACTCAACGCACCCAAGTAGTCGGCGGGCATCAGGTCGCGATAGGCGTCCTGCCAACTTCTGATGTGCACCTGGGCAATCGCCCTGGCGTCTGCGGGTGAGGCGTGACGAATCATCGAAGCGTTCCTTGTTCGGGTATCAAGTGGTTAGCGTAAACCGGCCTCGATTACGATTTTGCGATGCACCGCTTCTTGTGCCATTCATTCGCACGCGCCTTGCGCCTACAATGGCGACTTTTCTGACAACAAGGATGTAGAAAGTCATGATAAAACGCCGATTTTCCCTGGCCCTCAGCCTGCTATGGCGCACGTACGTTGTGTTTTTCCTCTACTCCATCGCCTTCATGCTGGTGATCGGGCTGCCGTTCGGCCGGTTGGTGCTAGCCAACAGAAGCGTCATTTTGTACACACCTGCCGTCGCACTGTTGCTGTTTGCGCTGCTGCTCGCGATCCTGGAGATGGGGCTGCGCATCAATTTGCTGCGCGCCATATTCGGTGCTCGGTTGAAGCGCTCGCCCGCGCAATGGCGAACCTCCGTGCTGCAACTGTCTGCGTTGATGGCAGCCTTGGCCGCCGTCAACGCCTTGGTTAGTTTTTCAGGGTCGGCGGATGCCTGGATGTACTACAGAACCTACCCCGGCCCGCTGCTGTTTTTCGTAGGCGTCTTCGCTATCGGCTGGACCCAAGCGACCTCGGACGTGGAAGAAACCGGGACTGCGCTGGTAGAAGATTGACTGGCGATAGGCTTTTTGCGTGATGGGGACTACAGCAAAATGGGGGGCAGATCACATCCACAACACGGATGGCCTGCCCGCTACTTTCCTCCAGTGAGGCCTAAGCCCTTTATGAGTCTGGACCGTGCAAGGCAGTTGATTCATGGACAGATCAATCGAGACGACCCGATTGGAAGTCTCATCCATGTGCTGGAAGCCGCTATTGAGCTGATTTCACTCCCAGGCAATGACTTCTGCTGGTCCAGCTGGGAAGACGAGGATCAGGCGAAGGCTGAGTTGCTGGGTTTGGTCAGCGTGCTCAGATCGGGTGGTTTGCCCAAAAAGTTGGACGTCTCTGTTCTATTCGCAGTAACCGGACCACTCCAGGAACTCAGTCTCAGCAGTGGTTGGGCTGACACTTTTCTTAAAGTGGCGGACAAATATGACGAAGTTGAAGCGTTATTGTGGTGAAGAAAAATAGACGCCAAAGCACAGCGGAAAAATCAGCAGCTACGTCTACCGCCCTCAACTAACTGGCTCAAACCGCCGCCGCTTCACGAACAACCCCACCCCCAGCGCAACCGCAAAGATCGACAGCAGCCCCAGGTCAAACCCGAACACGTGGGCCTGGCTCGCAGCAATGCAACCTACGGCGCCACCCGCGACCAACAACACCCCCAGCCACTTGCGCAGCGGGTATGACCTAAGAAACCGATCCAACAGAAAGAACAGCACCAGGGCGATGACCAGCTGGGTAATTTCGGACATGTGCGTCTCCCGTCAGGTCTTGATGATCAGTGTTGAAGCCGTGCGTTGCGGGCCGATGCCGCCGCTGACCTGCGCCTCGATGCTGACCAGTATGTCGCCCGCATGATAGGTGGGCAGGATTGAATTGGCATACATGCGCACACCGGCGCCGACGGGAGCGCCCACGTAAGGGGACGCTACATAGGAGGTCGCGGAAGCGAAAGCCGTGGCGGCCAGGTTAGCGACCTGGGTGCGCTGGGCATTGAGGACATCGCCCTGCTGCCGGGTCAGTGGTTTGGAGATGCCGATCATCATCGTGCACGGCCGGCCCTTGGCCAACATCTTGTCGTACACCTCGACGACCTTGCTGTTGACCTCATAGTGGGCGCTTTTCGCCTCGCCAAAATGCAGCTCGCGCAGGCGGCCGCGTTCGCTGTCGGTAAGGGTGATCTGCGATACGTTGAAAACGATCCCGTGATTGCCTATGTATTGGAAAGTCCCTTCGAACTTCATTGCACGCATCCTTTCGAGCCGAAGACGGCGATTCTCTAGAAGGAATGCATGGGATTCAAATCTTTTCATCCTGCCGGTGAGGTAGGTTGACCGCCGTAAGGTGCTGACGGACATAATAATTGTCGAACTCACTGCTTTCGACGAGCTGGAAACCATGGCGGATATAAAACCGATTCGAGGCGCTTTGTTTGAGAGCGCCCACTTTGATCGGCAGTGCAGCCGCGTCGGCCTCCTTGAAGATATGAGTGAGCACCGCAGCGCCGATACCTGCCCCTTGCGCACTCGGCCTCACGTATAAGTGATCGAGTAAAAGTTCATTGGGGTGGCGCTTGACCACGACAAAGCCAACCCTGTCTCCAGCGACTTCAATATAGCGGGTGCTGTGGGCTTCAAAACCGCTGACAAACCGCTCGCGCGCGCGCACCGGATCAAATCGACCGACACGCTCCAAACTGTCGCGCATCGCCTCGATTCGAATGGCAACCAGATCGTCCACGTCGCTGGGTAGAGCGAGGACTAGCCTGACCGGGGCGTTTTGATTGGGCGTGATGGGCATACTTTGCGCTCTACGTAGGCTCCGGCTGGGTGACAGGCGTTAAACCACGTTTGTACGGTTTCCCGGAACGTGGTCTACCTTATGTTTTCTCTGGCACTGCTCACCCTCAAGCGCGCTTGGGCAACTTCCAGTTCGGCCGGATGAAGTGGCAGGTATAGCCATTGGGGATGCGCTCCAGATAATCCTGATGCTCCGGCTCTGCTTCCCAAAACGGTCCTGCCGGCTCGATTTCAGTGACCACACGGCCTGGCCACAACTTCGAGGCATCCACGTCTGCAGCAGTGTCTTCGGCCACGTCGCGTTGCTCTTCACTCAGGTAATAAATCGCCGAGCGGTAGCTTGGCCCAAGGTCATTGCCCTGGCGGTTAGGCGTGCTGGGGTCGTGGATCTGGAAAAAGAACTCGAGGATCTGCCGGTAGGTAATTACCGCAGGATCAAACACGATTTCAATCGCCTCAGCATGGTTACCGTGGTTGCGGTAGGTGGCATTCGGCACGTCGCCGCCGGTGTAGCCGACGCGCGTGCGCAGCACGCCGGGGTAGCGCCGCAACAGGTCCTGCATGCCCCAGAAGCAGCCGCCGGCGAGGATCGCGGTTTCGGTTTGGTTGGTCATGGTCTGCCCTTGTGCTGAATGAGTACTCGGATAGTTATGGGGCTGTGTTGGGCAATAGCAAGGTTATTGGCCTGACCGGCCGCGAGCTACTCTAAAGCCAAGAGCTTTCTAACCTCGGCGATGATCAAATCGATATTGAATGGCTTGGACAATACCGCATCAAACAAATCTGATCGCTGCATACCGAGATGAGCCTGAGCACCGCTCATCAAAATAATCGGCAAATGTTTGGCGCAAGGGAGGGCTCGCACAGCGGTAGCGAATTCCAGGCCGTCCATGACCGGCATCATAAAGTCGGTAATGATCAATGCAGGCTGTTCTCTATTGAGAACTTCGAGTCCTTTTCGACCATTGCTGGCTGTCACCACCATGAACCCCTCATCCTCCAGCGCGAAGCAGAGAATATCAGCGATCAAATACTCGTCGTCGACGACCAGGATGGTGGTCATTTTAATTCAACCTACTCAAACGCTTAAGAAATTGAACCGGGCGATGAATCAGTGGTGGCTGAGGGTTCATATCTTGAAGCCTTTTTCAGGAAAACATCATGTTCATGAATGACGACCTCAAATCGCGAGGGATCGTAGGAGCTGTCTCTTACTTTAAGAATGGATAGCGTCCTGCTTAGTTCAGAGTGATTCTCAGAGAACCGCATCAGCATCAGGTTATCGACGATGCTGGACAGGTCAGAGTTGGGTGCACTGACCTCGGAGCCAAACAGATCGCGCATTTCCCAGGACGCAAATACCGTAACGCCCCTGGATCGCAGCTCGTTCATCAGCGCACTGAAGAAGTCAGTAATTCGCGCCGGATTTGTCGAGACGCGTGTCATGCCGCTAAGGCTGTCGATGAACAGGCGCTTAATGCCCTTTTCTTCAACGATACTCAGCAGTCGTGCGCCCAGACCATCGAGCAGGCCTTCAGTCGTCGGCTGCCAGGCAATGCTCAGGGCGCCGCTGTCTTCCATACCTTTGATATCGATACCCAGTGACTGGCCCTTGAGCCGCAACCGTTGTGGACTCTCGTAAAAGCCAAAATGCAGTCCCGGTGCATCCACCGTCGACTCGGCCAGAAATTTGAGACCCAGAGTGGTTTTACCAATCCCGGAGGGGCCAATAACCAGAGACACACTGGAACTGTAAAGGCCCCCGCCCAATATGCCGTCCAGTGAGCCAATGCCACTGGCGATGCGCGTCATGTCGGCGCTGTCTGGAGAGGACGGGTGGCTGTAAAGACTTTCGAGTCGAGGATAAACCACCAATCCGTTGTCGTTGATCTCACACTCATGCAGGCCCGTCATTGCCCCACTGCCGCGGGTTTTACGCAGTTGAATACGACGCACCGAGCGAGTGCCATACAGCTCTTCACCCATCTCAATCACGCCATCTACCATCGTGTGTTCGGGGCTGCCGTCATCGAGTCGGGAACTGGTAAGAAACAGGACGGTGCAGCCCGCGAAAGCAGCGTGCCCTTGAAGCTCTGAAATGAATTTCTTGGTGTCGATGTGCGAATCGGCTTTTGAACGCGCATTGAGCAAGCCGTCTACCACCATCACCGTCGCTTTCTGGCGGCTTATCTCGCGCCGAAGCAGCTTGACTACCTCACCCAGACCGTCGTTCTCCAGGGTGTCAAAAGCACTGACAAATTGAATGTCGGCGCCGACTTTGGAAGCGTCGAAAAAGCTCAAAGTAGAAAGAAACTGAAAAAGACGGTCATGCGACTCGGCCAGTAGCGTGGCGACCAGAACCCGGCCTCCATTGTTCGCATGATGGAACCCAAGTTGGTTGGCGAGGATCGTTTTTCCAGACCCCGGGCGTCCTTGGATAATGTATGAGGCGCCTGCGACCAGCCCTCCCTTGAGCAGAGCGTCGAGCCCTTCGATTCCACTTTCGAGGCGTTTTAGCTTTTCCACGATGCGACCCTGATCTGAAAAAACAGGCTGTTTAAGCCGATTGAGGCGGAATGCTAACGCCATTTTCGCTTTGGGGCCATTCTCGCCTGAAGCATGGCTGTCTAATGGAGTTAGATGCGCCACTTCAGCCGCCTTTAACTGGGTTCATCCCTGTAAAGTCGGGGGGAAATCAACCTTGCTAGCAGATGACCGTCTAAACTTGCAGTGATTCAATTGCAGTTACCAATCTTGAGCGTTTGCTTACGATATGGAGGGTGGAAACTTTGGTGGGGGCTGGTTCTTGAAAGCAGGGAATATGCTCGTGGTTTTTAGACAGTGAGGGCCGCTTTTGGCCGTTAGCAACGGCTCACGCAAGGCAGCTTTGGGGCGGACGCGGTCGGTCACGAGCGTCCACTTCTGGCCGACAGAGGTCTGCCATGGGTGCTGCTGTCGGCCATGGGTGCTGCTGTCGGCCAATAGCTGTCCTTTCCGGAGTTCGGTTTCGGGTCGGAAACTGCCTGTTGAGAGAGTGTCCGCCGTGCTCGCCAATTGGAGTATTGGTATCTCCTACTTGCCCCACCTACTCATGTAGAGCAGCTCATTCTTTGCGCGGAAGCAGGACCACCATCCCATACGGTCAGCGACGGAGTGGCGCGGGCGTCGTCATCAAGGCTCAGAGCTCGTCGGCCACCAGGTAGCCATTGTTGCACTATCCTTGCATCCTCACGGACATAGAGAAGTAAGGCATGGCTATATACGAGGAAGTACTAGCTTGGTCGGAAAGGCTGCCACCGTGGCGCAGCGACGCCTTGCGCCGTTTGTGTGTCCAGGGTGACTGGAGTGATCAGGATCTTGTCGAAATTCTTGATCTCGCCAAGCAACACCATGGGGTGCGAAGCGCATTTCTGCCGGTTATTCAGCCTGTCCTATTCGCCGCAGACCATTTCCCCGCCGAGCCGAATCGGGACCACACCGTCGTATTGCAGTCCCTACATTCACTTACTAATGTGGGGAAGATCCCGAGCAGTGAGGTTCTGAACTTCCAGCCACATGGTCTCACCATCGTGTATGGCGGAAACGGCACGGGGAAGTCCGGTTACGCACGGGTGCTGAAGCAGGCGTGCCGTGCCCGGAGCCCTGGTGCTGTCTACGCCAATGCTTACGCTGCGGATTACCAGCAACTCATACCAAGCGCTGCTATTGACTTCGCACTGGACGGCGCCGCAGAACTGACGACTTGGAGCATTCATCCCGATAACGTACCGCACCCAGAACTCCGGGGCATTTCGGTTTTTGATGGCGACTGTGCTCGGCATTACCTCCAGTCACGAGAAGCTGCCAACTTTCAGCCATCTGCTCTGACTTATCTCCAGCAGTTGGCGAATGGACTCAATCAGGCCCTGCGACCCGCGCTACAGGCTGAGATCACGAGCCTTGCAACAGACACGACACCGTTCAGTATCATTCCGTCCGACACCGATGCCGGACGGGCGGTGCATCCGATTGGCCCAACAACTGATCTGACGCGAGCGCGTGAATTGACTATGCTCGCCGATGATGAGCAGGCAGAGCGTGTACGACTTCCGCAGGAAATCAGCGAGGCGGACCCAACTGCCCGGGCGTCGCTACTTGACAATGCGGCAGCGCGGGTCGATGAATTGGCTAGCCTCATCGCTGTAGTGGCCGGCGTAGTGTCTGATGAGGCTATCGATGCCAAACACCAGGCACATCGAGCCGTCGTTGAGGCTGAGACAGCTGAACGTACAGCGTCCACCATGTTGCAGGCAGGAGATGCGACACATCTACTTCCTGGAACGGGGCAAGGTCCTTGGGCGTTGCTATTCAACGCTGCTCGTGAATACTCGTCCAAAACCGCATATCCAGCACTTGCCTTCCCGGTCACCGATAACGATGCAGTCTGTGTACTTTGCCAGCAAGAGCTCAGTCCTGAAGCGCAGGACCGCCTGCAGCGATTCGATCACTACATTCGAGACCGGGCGGCGGAAACTGCCCAGGCTGCACGCAATGCTTGGCAGCAGATCGTTCGAGAAGTCGGTCCAGCAAATGTCGACTTCACAGTTGCCCCTAACATGCTGGAGAGCCTGAGGGCTCGCGTGCCAGCGCTTCCGGACGATATCCAGACCTTTCAGGATGACGTGGTCGCCCGACTTCAGTGGCTCAAAACAGCGGTGGCTACTGGGGTATGGCAGGACTGCCCTGGGTATCGTGGAGCGAATCCGGTGGCGTCGATCACTCAGGCTGCGGAAGTACTTCGCGTAGAGGCGGGCCGCCTGCGCGCAAACATCGATGCAGAGGCCTTAGCGACCAAAAAGCTAAGGTTAAAAGAGCTGGAAGCGCGGCAGCTACTTTCCGAGCATATCGAAGGGATAGCACGGGTGATTGATAACCTGGCCCATAGGGCTCGGCTCCAGAATTGCCTAACTGACATGGCCGCTACACGGCCGATTAGTGTGCTGGCTAGCCAACTGACTCGGACTTACATCAGTGAGGCTCTGGCTGGACGCATGAACGAGGAGCTCACTAGGCTGGAACTTAGGCACGTTGAAGCTGGAGTCAGCTCAGCCGGTGAGGCCGGGGCGGTTCGCCTGGGAATTCAGCTGTTGGACTGCCAGCTTGCCCCGCACCAAGTGTTGAGCGAAGCAGAGCAGCGTATGTGTGCGCTTGCCTACTTCTTCGCTGAACTTCATCAGTCGGGATCGACTTCCGGAATCGTTTTTGACGACCCGGTCTCAAGCCTCGACCACAACCATCGAACCGCCGTCGCGCAACGTATTGTCGAAGAGTCCGCCAACCGGCAAGTCATTATATTCACCCACGACGCTGTATTCTTCGGTGAACTGATAACGCTCTGCCAAGATTCGGGTCTGGCACCTGAAGTTAGGTCTATCAGCTACCGGGCGGAAGGCCCTGGCTACGTCGACACCGGCTTGCCGTATGACATGCGCCGGCACCGCGAGCGCATCGCGCAACACCGTCGTGACCAGCAGCAAATTGCAGCAACCTTCAACACCCCTCCCGGAGACACTGAGCGGTATGCGATCCGTAATGCATACAGTGATCTTCGCGTGACGATTGAAATCGGTATCGAGGACACGATACTCAACGAAACCGTAGTCCGGTTCCGCGACGGAATCTCAGTAGGCCGGCTTAACGGTGTGATGGCTGTGCAGGAGCAGGAGTTCCGTGAAGTGCAACGCCTGCACGATCGATGCTGCCGCAATGTGAGCGCACATTCACATGCGGCTGGCCAGCAGCGTCCCGTAACGCATCCTGACGAGTTGCTTGGGGATATTGAGGCCGTGAATACATTGTTTACGCGTATCCGAAGCCGAAGGGGCTGAGTCGGCCGTTACGTGAGCATCTTTGCATGGCCTGGCAACCTCTGGCGTGAGGCTGCTTACGACCAATACCCGTCGCTCAATGGCGCGCCCGATGATCGGGCGCTTGGGGATTTGAGTTTAGCTTCCATCTACACGAAGGAGATCGCATCTTACCTCGAAGCGCTTTCGCTCTCCTCCCGAGGGGATGAAACTGCTTTCAATCTCCTCGGGAACAGGGATATAGATAGCGTTCTTTAATACCATTGTCGATGTTTGATAAACCTTCCCGCCTGAATGCTGCGATATTGAGTCACGTGTCTGGAGGTCATAGTACAGCCCGAATTCCCCGGAATGATGCAGGAAGATAAAGAGTACCTTTTGGCCGCCCCAAACTATTGACGTTTTGTGTGGTTGCCAGAAAAAGTCTCCCATCTCGCTCCGGACTTTTTCAGTGAGTGCAATAAAGCAACGATATCCTCTAAGCGCCGGCTGGTCGCGGGGAATCGTCAGGAGCTTCATAGAGCTAGACACGTCTGTTCGCATGATAGCTGGCAGTGCCTCCAATGTAGCGACTTCGTCCTCACTGGAGTTTCGAGTGGTCTCCTCATTTCGAACCACGTCCGGTACCACATCCGTAACGTGGCCAGCGGTCCCAGCCTCGACAACTTGCACAGAGCTACGGACAGCAGACTTGGAACGACTTACCGCTTCGCTGAGCGTAATTCTGCCCTCTGAGTAGTCACTCCAAATTACCGACAAATTTGAGGTGTCGGTTTCTTCATATTCAAAAACTTCTCGTGGCTTCCGTATAGCACGCAGAAAAGCCTCCGCACCTTGGCGGGTGCTGCTGGGCACTTTGTCTGCAATTTTTGGGAAAATCGCGTTTCGGACAAAATCCTTTACCATGCTTCCAAAAGCGCCGTATTCGGTATTGTAAAGCCCAAGGATAGTGGCTACGGCAGCCCCGGCCGGGTCTAATATTATTTTGGTAATGTCTGGCTTAGACTGCACTAGAATCGTCAGTCCATGCGAGATTGTCCCGAAAGCTACATAGGGACTGC
Source organism: Pseudomonas sp. MONT-RG-20F-20-E-7-02 (assembly GCF_022662395.1). NCBI lineage: Bacteria > Pseudomonadati > Pseudomonadota > Gammaproteobacteria > Pseudomonadales > Pseudomonadaceae > Pseudomonas > Pseudomonas sp. MONT-RG-20F-20-E-7-02. Next base: position 586,635 of record NZ_JAKNQN010000001.1, on the reverse strand, counting down.
TAAGAAAATAATCAGCTTCTAAAATTGTTTGAATACGGAAGGCTAGAGCGCTTTGGGAGCTAGTCCACTCCTTCTCAGGAGTGATTTTGTCAGCGCGCGGCGCTACGTCTACGGCCTGAACTTTACAATATCCTTGCAAGTATTTTAATTCACATTGCTTACGCGGATTGTTCCTCGCGAGAATAAGAAGAGGTCTATCTTCCGATGAGTAGCTTGCGATAATTGTCTGATCAGCACCATCGTACACAGGCATCGGACCACTTTCGGTCCGTAACCTGATGTCTTCAAGTTGAACTCGCTCACCTGGATGCATGGAGATTTTGAGTTGTCCACAGAGCTCATACCTTCCGTGCGCGCATACCCATTGCATAAACGGCGTACTAGAGTCTGCCTCTGGACGAGTTGACAGCAGAAGCGAAACATAGCTGTCGATGTCGGTGATAACATTCTGAAGCAATTGCATACTGTCTGTGGTCAGCGCCTCCCGCCCCGCCGTCGGTTGGAAACCCTGCATATCCGCTATCCCACCAAATTGATAGATGGAGCCTACGGACACCGTGGCGAGACCAAAGCCACTTCGGAATGTCCGAATGGTAGCTACACCACTACGCAGCAATAGCCGACCCGAGAGCGGACTTCCATTCCATCTCAAATTAGTTATTTCTAGGCCAATATCAGCATTATTTGACAGTTTAATTGCAATATCGGCAACAAATCTTTGACTAATTGAGACGTCAATCAGTTCATCTGTCCAGGCTATACTTACAGGTGGTACGAGGCTGCTCAATTGTTGCCCGCTGACGCACTCTCCGTTCACTGTAACTGGTATATCCAATAGTGCAACGAACTCGGCTACATATGCTTTAACCTGGTTAATGTCCAGAGGCGTACCGGGAGTTATGCTCGCGACAATTTCGGTACCGGGCTGGCCTGTTGACGGAAGCGCTTCAGTCGCAATACAGTCTTGGTTAAATACGAGTTCGTTACGCTTGGCAACGCATATTGTACGCTCACCGGTTACTGCACTTTCAGTTGTAACTTCTAAGACGTCGGCAATTCCGAAGTTCGCCATTGCACCAATGCCGAACGTGCCAACGACGCCAGCATGCCGCGCCTCATCTGTGTTTTTGCTGCTGCTGCCAGCTTGCCAAAAGTGTCGCGCGAGGTCTTCCTGAGTCATTCCGATACCATTGTCACGAACTATTACGCGCAATGGCGTCACCTCAATCTCAATGACGGGTTTATACTGTGGGTCGCGATGCTTACGAAGTAACGTTGCGTCGAACGCGTTCTGCGTGTTTTCACGTAGTAAAGCAAGCGGTGATTGGTAAATCTGCTTGGCGAGCAGTTCCAAAACACGTGACGTGTCTACCGCGAACGGAATGAATGCAGTGCTCACTTGCTTTTCCCCATCATTTTTTGAAGATTCAGTTTCAACCTAAGGCTGTCTTGCGTACTTGCGTCAACTCCGGAGTCACCAGCGCTACCGAGCAGGGTCTCCGCGTCGTTTAACATACCCTTTGAGAGAAATGCACCAAATAACGCGACGAATTCGCTGATATTTGTAGGAGGGTGGAGAATAGGTATGAGCTTCTCTGCCTGCCCCGCCTCTCTTGCTGCCTCGACGAACAACATCCTGGCGTGGCCCGTGATATTTGATCCAAGAGACTCTAAAAGCGCCACTGCGGCTGCCGGATTCCCGCTAGCTAGTGCTTCCTCAGCCCTTAGGACAGTTCCACTATCGAAGTTTCGTAGATCCAGCGGCGCCGCACCTGCTCGAGATGCTGGCAACGTCCAGTGCAATTCAGAAAATCCGTCGACACGGAAGACTCCACGGCCACATCGACCGAAATGGTTGCCTTGCGTCATCTCCCTCACATGTATACGAGCACTGGAATATGAATCATCAATCACAACCATGTTGTATTCACGATTCGTACCGCGAGGAAGTTCCCGATTGCCGGCGCAGAGGGAGCCTGCGCTCGAAATCGCCATCGAAAGCTCCTCCGGAAGGTGAATCGCATAAGCACCGGCATCCGCTTGATGTTGGTGCCCATGGAAGCCCAGCCGGAACCCATTTCCAACCATTTCCTGTACCGCCGCGATGTCCATATAGTCATCGCCATGCGGCGGGCCTTGGAAGCTGTGGTGCCAAGCAGCGAGACGTAGAATTGGCTGTTGGGGCAAATCTCGGATGGCCAAAGAACAAGCCCCAAGCACACTCCGTTCAATTGCACCTTGGCGGCAGAAGCAATCGTTCCCGTGCACTGATTCAAGCGCGGCCACAACGATTCGCCCACCGTCAAGCTCGAAGAGGTTGAATCCCCGTCGGCGGTCAATCGGATACTTCAGAGTTACGCCTGCATAAAACCGCTCTACAAATTGCCAATAAGCGTCCAGTCGGTTCTTGTAGCCCTCTGGGTCGCTAATTTGGAAAATTGTTCTAGAATTCCAGTCCCAACGCAAGCTACTCGAAGCCTGAAAAAGCTCCGCATGCGCTGAATATGATGGTTCTTCGGGAACGAGCTGCTTCATGGCAGCCCGCGCGGTATTCCAGCAAATGTCATGATTGCCCGGGACAATCACTATCCGGCTTTTGTCGCCATCGAAGAAACGTTCGGCCAAGGCGCAGAGGAACTCGTACGCTACGTCGTATTGCTTCGCAAGCTCAGCAGCATGATCTGAGGTACCAAGCTTCACGCCTTGGATAATGTCGCCACTGACTATCGCTGCGTCCGGCTTTGGTACCATCGGTGTCTCGATGAGATAGCGATCTTGGTCCGAGAGCAGTGCCCCAAGCAGGGACGCATTTTCAATTGGGTCATGATGCGACCGGTGCAGATCGGAAATATGAAGCAGAGTAAACACGCAGGCCTCGCGAGTCTTAAGCCGTCCAGTTGGCCGACTGTGAGTTGTTGTTAGCTAGCGCGATAACATCGTGCGCGTGCTCTTTCTAACGCTGATCTCTACTGTAGCATCGAATGGCTGCGCGGAGGTTTCATCGCATTGTGTCGTTATCCAGCTTAAGCCAGCAGTGCATAAACAGAACCATTATTAGTCGCCTTTCTGCACTGTGCTTATCACTGCAGATTGAAATGTCGACTTCCGAATAAGGCGTAAGCGTCTTTTGCCCTACACAATGATGCAGTTGAATGACCGCTCATAGACGATAACAGCCTATCTTGCAGCGCATAACGTTATCGCCCAACAGCCCTCAGAATTCAAAGCGGACACCACCCGATAACTAACGCTTCACCTCTATAACGCTGGTAAAAACCCCACAACCACAGCCCATCTTTCTCGGAACCCGCCATGCCACGCCTCCTCCCGCTTGTGTTCTTGCTTCTACCCAGCCTGGCCCACGCCCTCCCTGCCCTGAAAGACACCACGCTCTACACCGCCACCGCCCACGACTGCCAAGACGTCAACCTCGCCACCTGGCAGCATCCCACCCGCACGCTGCTGGAGAAAAACAACTTCCAGCTCGAACGCATCCAACTCTGCAACGGCGGCCATTACCCGATTTTCCAGGTGCAGGCGCCCTACGATCCACGCGGTCAGACCAAGGATTTTTTCCTGCCGCTGTATGAGCACATGCGTAAGGCCAACGGTAAATGGCCCTACGCTCTGGTCGACAGCAGCGATGCGGTGGTGGTGTATGTCAGCTACCCGAAAGACGACGAGATTTCCCTGGATTACGAGGGTTTCGAAGCGCCGTAGCCGTGCAGTTCAACGGTTGCATGCGCCCCGGCAGAGGGATGCATCGCCAGGGCATTTCAGGTAATGATGCGCCACCAAAATCAAGGACGATAAAAACAATGAAAACCGCTTTGCGCGCCCTGTTCCTGCTCTGCCTGTCCACGCCCGCCTTCGCTGCCGAAAGCCCGGTCGGTTTCAAGACCGCCACGCTACCCGATTCCAAAAACAACCGCCCGCTGGAACTGGTGGTCTGGTACCCCGCCACCACCACAGCCCAACCCAAGCTGATCGCCGACAACGCGGTGTTCATCGGCGCCCTCGCCGTGCCCGACGCGCCACCGGCTGGCGGCGCGCATCCTTTGGTGGTGCTGTCCCACGGTTACGGTGGCAACTGGGGCAAACAGGTGTGGCTGGCGAGTGCCTTGGCGCACACGGGTTATATCGTGGCGGCGGTCAACCACCCCGGCACCACCACCAAAGACCGCAGCCCGCAAGCCGCCGCGCAGTTATGGCAGCGCCCGGCCGACCTGAGCCGTGCTATCGACGCGGTGCTGGCTCAGCCCAAGCAGTTTGGCGTGGTCGCGAATAACCAGATTGCTGCGGTGGGCCACTCCCTTGGCGGATGGACCGTGATGGAAATCGCCGGTGCGCGCTTCGACCCCGACCTGTTCAGCCGCGACTGCGCCGAACACCCTAAATTGGGCGGTTGCATCGGCTACCACGAGATGAACCCCGCCGCTACGCCCGCCGGCAAGGCGCAGCTGGCCGCGGATTTGAGCGACAAGCGCGTCACCGCCATTGTGTCTTTGGACCTGGGCCTGTCACGCGGGTTGACCAACGCCAGCCTGGCCGCACTGCCAGTTCCGGCACTGGTGATCGCCGGGGGCGTGCCAACCGAAGATATGTCGCCTGAGCTGGAGTCTGCCGACATGGTCAAGCGCATGCCTGAAACCTCCACGCAGTACGTGGAGATCAGCGACGCCACGCATTTCAGCTTTATGTCGATCTGCAAGCCGGGTGGCATGGCGTTGATTGAAGAGAGCTCGCCGGGCGATGGCATGATTTGCCGGGATGGCGAAGGCGCGCGGCCACGGGCGGTGATTCAGCAGCAGGTGGTGGGGCTGATTACTGGTTTTTTGGGGCACACAGCGGCTAATTAAAGGAAAGGACTACTCAATACGAAACGTATCGAATACGATGCATAAATATGCAATCAGCACAAAATGCACTGTATAGGATGCAAAATGCTATGGACGACTTAGGTCTACTGATCAAAAGTCTGCGTAAGGCGGCTGGCCTTTCACAAAGCCAGCTCGCCCAACGGCATGGCATGAGTCGCGCGACCATTTCAGGCATCGAGAACAACACCATCCCCGAGGTGGGGATTCGCAAGGTTATGGCGATTCTCGAGGGCTTGGGTTACGAGTTGACCGCACAGCCCAAGCGTCGACGTAAGACGCTCGATGAACTGAAAGCAGGAAGCGTCCATGACTAGGCAAAATGACCGGCTATATATCGGCGCAAGCGGCGTAGCGGCTGGAACACTCGGACGCAGCGAAGAAAACCCGCGCGATTCGGTGTTTTCGTACAACGAAGCCGTCGGCGAAAAGGACGCGGTCTCCTTGACCATGCCCGTGCGCTTGGAGAGCTACACCTGGGCATATGGCATTCATCCCCTGTTTGAGATGCACCTTCCCGAGGGGCACCTTAAAGCCGAGCTTGTGCGGCGTTTCAGCAAGTCAGTGCGCGGCTTTGACGACTTCACCTTGCTGGGCATTGTCGGTCCACACCAACTGGGCCGCATCAGCGTTGCCCACGCTGGCGCGGATGAATCGCTGCCTGAAATCAAGCTCTCTGAGCTGTTGATCCATGACGGGGCGAAAGACCTGTTCGACGATCTAATGAACACTTATGCCGCCTACTCAGGTGTTTCAGGGGTTCAACCGAAGGTACTGGTGCGCGATGCAGTCGACACGGGTTCCAGCGTCGCGCGTCTCACCCACCGTGGTGCTACGCATTTGGTGAAGGCGTTCAATGATTCAGACTTTGCGCAACTGGCGGCCAATGAGTTTTTCTGCATGCGCGCGGCATTTCACACAGGTCTTGAAGTGCCTGAATGCCAGCTGAGCCAGCATGGCAAGTTTCTGGTGGTGCAGCGGTTCGACATCGGTGACAGCGCCTACTTGGGGTTCGAAGACATGTGTGTGCTGTCCGGATGGGGAACGGATAAGAAATACGACGGCAGCTACCAGGGCTGCGCAAAACTGATCAAGACTTACGTGTCCCCTCCCCGGCTGACCAAAGCATTGGAGGACTTCTTCATGATGGTTGCGCTCTGCGCAGGCATCCAAAATGGTGACGGGCACCTGAAGAATTTCGGGCTTCTTTATGAGAACTGTGCAGAAGACGCTGACGTCTGGCTCGCGCCCGCTTATGACCTGGTGACGACTACGGTCTACCAAACCAACGACATTATGGGCTTGCTGCTCGGCGGCTCGAAGGCTTGGCCGAAACGTAAAATGCTGGTCCAGTTCGGGCGCAGCTCATGCAATTTAACCGAAGCTCGCTGCAATGAATTGCTCGCCAGAGTGCACAGTGGCATGCACCGCGCAATGGGGGAGCTTTCGGAATATCGAAGCTCCCACCCGGCGTTTGAGGCAGTGGCAGACAAGATGATCACTGCGTGGACTGCCGGGCTGGCAAGGAGTATTGACCCGCAGTGACTTGCCTGCTCCCGAATCAGAACACCACCGACCGCTGACAGGCCGACGTCGCCACGACTTTCCCGCGCTTGAGCACCATCAACCGCGTCGGCAAATCGAGAATCACATCACTGACTGCGCGCGTGTCCAACAACACCAGATCAGCCGCCTTGCCCACTGCCAACCCATAATCCTTCAGCCCCAGCGCTTGCGCCGGGCGGGTGGTGAGCATCGACAGCACCGTGGCCTGGTCATCCGCCCCGCCCAGGTGGCAGGCTGGAATTGCCAGTTGCGCTATGTTGAGCAAATCGCCGGTGCCAAATGGGGTAAACGCGTTGCGGATGTTGTTGGTGGCCAGGCACACATTCACGCCGCCATCACGCAGTGCCCGCACGGGTGTCAGGGTGCGGCGCACGTTGTGGCTGTCGCCGCGCGCACCGAGGTGCAAGTCGGTGGCGGGCAAGCACATGACACTGATACCGGCCGCGCGGATCAGGTCAATGATTTCGCGCTGTTGGTGCGGCGGCACGGCGCCCAGGCTGGTCAGGTGGCCGACACACACGCGCCCTTGATAGCCTTCCTGGAGGGTCTTGCGTGCGAGGTATTCAATGCTCATGTGTTCAGCGTGGTCGGCAAAGTCTTGGTGCAGGTCGATGTCCTTGTCGTAGCGCTTGGCCAGGTCGAACACAAAGTCGATGTGTTCATGCGCCGACTCATCGTTGTAGGGAATACCGCCGACAACATCGGCGCCCTTTTCCATGGCCTCGACCATCATGTCCCGCATGCCCGGTAGCTTGAGAATGCCTTCCTGCGGGAAAGCAACCACTTGAATATCGATGACGTCGCGAAACGTTTCCCGCAGTTCCAGCACCGCATCAAACCCGGTGAAGCCTTGTATCGGGTCGAACTCGGCATGGGCGCGCACATGGGTTGTGCCTGATTGCACCAGCGCGCGCAGTACTTGGGTGGAACGCTCGAGGATGTCGTCGCGGGTCAAGGTGGGTTTGAGTTCGGCGGTCACCGCTATCGCCTCTTTCAAGGTGCCGGAGCGGTTGGCCTTGCGGTGCATGACATGGGCCTTTTCCAGGTGCAGGTGGCCTTCGACAAAGCCCGGAATCAGCACGTTGCCGTGGCCCTGGATTTCCCGCTGCGCGAGCGCTGAAATGTTCGGTGCGACCCCGATGATGTTGCCCGCGTGCACCGCCACATCCATCAGCGGCTGTGCGTCGTCGATGCGTACGTTGCGAAAGATTAAATCCATGACTATGGCCCTCTACGTTGCTGCCCTTAGGCGCACCGGGCGCAACGGTATAAAAACAGACAATGGGTGCCTCAACCGTTGGAGCAGCCGTTACCCATCACGTGGTATTCAAGAATGTGTCGCTGGCCCTTGGAATCTTCGTAGGTCATTCGCACAGGCACCACGGCGCAGACGTCCGCGACTTCGCTGGTGGAAATGACGTGGGCGATGTCAAGGTGCTGGGCATAGCTGTAGTGCTCGACTGGCAGTGGCTCGTCGGCCATCGCCACCGCGCAAAAAGCGCCGAATATCAGTACAAGTAACGCTCTCATGATCAGATGACCTCTTTCAAAATGCGAGGAAAGTGGAACCCGGCAGCTGTGCAGCGCCGGGCCCATGGGTCGCGTGATCAGAACGGTTTGGTCGGCAAGTACTTACCATCCAGGGTAATCACCGCGCGGGAGCCGCCGTCCGGGTCCTCAACCTTCTTGACGTCCAGTTTGAAGTTGATCGCGCTGATGATGCCGTCGCCGAACTTCTCGTGAACCAGCGCCTTGAGCGTGGTGCCGTAGACCTGGATCATTTCGTAGAAGCGGTAGATGGTCGGGTCGGTCGGGATGCCGTTGCCGATGCTGCCGCGCACCGGGATGGTTTGCAGCAGGAGCACGGCGTCCTCGTCGAGGCCCAGGGTGTCGGCAACGGTTTGGGCGGCGTCGGCCGGCAGTGGGTGTTGGCCGAGCAAGGCGGCGGTGACGAAGGCTTCGTGCAGGCCGGTGCCTTCGGCAATCTGGGCGAACGACAGGTCTTTGCGGGCCTTGGCCAGCAGGATGACGTCGGTCAGGGCAAGGCGAGTGTTCTGGCTGATTTGTGACTGAATCATGGGGTTATCTCCGTGGGTAAAAACAGTAGGTAAAAGCGCCAACGATTAACTGTGGGAACTGGCTTGCACAGGGTAGTCGGCCAGCGGCACGAATTGACCGGTGCGGCTATCGAAGGCCTGGATGCAGCCACTTTCGATGTCATAGACCCAGCCATGCAGGGTCACGCGCTTCTCTTCGAGGGCCAGGCGTACCGACGGGTGCGTCTGCAGATTGGCCAATTGTGCGATCACGTTTTCGCGAACCATGGAGGCGACTTTGGCCTGCTGGTCGACATGCTGGCGAGCCTCGTTGACCACCCGGCCGGAGTCGGCGTAGCGCAACCAGCTGGCCACGGCGGGCATGTGGTCCAGGCATTTGCAGGTGGCGATGGCGGTCATGGCGCCGCAATCGGAATGCCCGCAGATCACGATGTCGCTGACCTTCAAGGCTGCTACGGCATATTCCACCGAGGCCGACACCCCGCCCGGCTCAGGGCCGTAGGACGGCACGATATTGCCGGCATTGCGGATGACGAACAGGTCGCCCGGCTCACGCTGCGTGACCAGCTCCGGCACCAGCCGGCTGTCGGAGCAGGAGATGAAAAGCGCCCTTGGGCTCTGCTGGTTGGCCAGGTCTTTGAACAGGCCGGCGCGCTCCGGGAAGGCGTTGCGCTGAAACTTCAGAAAACCGTCGATGATGTCTTGCATGGGTAACTCCTTTGAATCGCGATGCGATGGAGCAAAGGTTACGGAGCCCGTGCAATAAGGTAAAAGTCTCATATATGATCCAGCACATTAGATTATCTTATGGGTACAAACATGCTGGCACGACATATCCAATACTTCCTGGCCGTTGCAGAACACCAAGGCTTTACCAAAGCGGCGGCAGCCCTGCATGTCTCGCAGCCGGCGCTGTCGCAGCAAGTGCGGCAGCTGGAAGAGAGCCTCGGTGCACAGTTGTTTGATCGATCCGGGCGCCAGACGCGCCTGACCGATGCCGGTGAGGTGTACCTGCGCTACGCGCTGCGGGCGGCGCAGGAGCTGCAGGAAGGCAAGCGTGCAATTCATGATGTGGGCGACCTCAGCCGGGGCACGCTGCGGATTGCCGTCACACCGACCTTCACCACCTACCTGGTGGGGCCGCTGGTGGAAGCCTTTTATGGCCGCTATCCGAACATCACGCTGAACGTGCGGGAGGTCGCCCAGGAACACATGGAAAACCAACTGCTGGCGGACGAGTTGGATGTGGGGATCGCGTTCGATGAGGTGCACACGCAAGACATCGACGCCTCGCCCCTGCTGGTGGAAACCCTCGCGCTGGTGGTCGGCCAACAGCACCCGCTGGCGGGAGAGCAGGCGATTGGGTTGGAGGCGCTGAATGCAGAATCGCTGATTCTGCTCAGTAAAGAATTCGCCACCCGCGAACAGATCGACCGCTATTGCAACAAACACGGCATCCGCCCACGCGTAGCGATGGAGGCCAATGTGATTGGCGCGCTGCTTGAGGTGGTGCGCCGCACCACGCTGTCGACGCTGCTGCCCGCCGCGATTGCGCGGGCGCATCCGCAATTGGTGGCAATTGAGTTGGGGCCGCAGCAGTTGCAGCGCACGGCGGTGTTGATGCAGCGCAAAGGGGCTTATCAGTCTGCGGCGGCGCGGGCGTTTTTGGCACTGGCCAAGGAAGTAGCCGATGGTCTGGCCTTACAGGCAAAATAGGGCTTTTATCGTTGCAAGGAACGCATGAGTGCCCACACTCACATTGAAGTCACGCGCCAATCGTCGTCTAACCCCCACGCTGTTTTTATTCACCGGTTTGGCGCTGCTCTGCGGCTGCCACGCATTGACCCCGGAGCAGCGCGTGGATGCCTGGATCGACAGCGGCGGCAAGTCGTCTCCAACGTTCCTCAGTGCAGAAGAAATCAAGCAGCTGGAGGCCAGGCGCTACATCAGCACGTTGCGTACTACGTTGGCTGATAGAACCTTTCGGGCGAATGGCGAAGGCACCCAAGGTAGCGTGAAGTTGCGCATGAAGCTCAATCGCCAAGGCGACGTATTGCTCTGCGAGGTGCTACCGACTGACGGCGATACTCACACGGACTTCGCCAGGATCGTATCGGACATGTGCTGGAGCGGTGTCTGGGATGTGATACCGGAAGGTCTGCAAAAACCGGCTGATGGCAGCCTCGAGATTGTCGCACCGTTAACCACTGTGGGCGCCGCGCCGTTAACGCCGGAGTACCACCAGAGGCTTCAACGGTCTGCGTCGGCAAGTCGATTCTTCTGGGACAACGTGGTCGCCAAACACGCGCCAAATGCGTTCGGCACAGCGCGCTTCGACGTTGCCGCCGACGCACAGGGCAAGGTTTTACGCTGCGATGTGACGCTGGAGAGAAACGCTTTTCGTCCTGAGTATTTTCACCCGGACCCTGAGTTACAAAAGGCGCTCGCCACCCAGTGCGCACAACTCGATCTGCGACAAATGCCTGGCTTTCGCGTAGGCGAAGACGGCTTGGCCAAGCGCGCGACTTTTGTCGATTACCTGCCGTGGAAACACCATGTGGGGCAATACCAAAGCAGCGTTGCTACCGATAAGGCTCCGTCACGCTAGTCCAAGGCTACTTGCCAGCGGCCCAAACAATTTACATGGCGGCGCTGATGGCCGCCGGCGGCTGATGGCGCGACGGGCAACGCGGGTTAACCGTGTCTTGACGCCTCACGCGATGACGAAAAAAAGAAAGACGAGATTTAGCACAATACCCAACGTGACCGAACCAAACCCCACCAACACGGCGAATGACGTTCGCGATGAAATAAAGACGGCGAGCAACGCGCCGATGAGCGCGCCAGGGAAGCTGAAGAGATACCAAAGCCACGCCATGGCTTCGGACGCCCAGAGGTGGAAAAGATACAAGTACAGCGCCATGGCGATTGCCATGCCACCCAGCGTTTCACGGGATGCCTTGAGCAGCAGCGCCACCGCCAGCACCGCCGCTTGAGGCAGCCAGTAAGCCGCGAAATTCTCCCAAAAGAACTCACCTTTTCCGGTAATCCACACAGCAACTGCCAGGCCCAGCCCGACACCCAGGGTTGCAAGCCAGCGGTAAGAGGGTCGCGGTACGCTTGTGTCTGTTGATCGCATTCTATAAGTCCATTTAAAAAAGCTGCGCATGTGCCCTACTCTGCCCGATGAACCTGAAGATTCATCGCGCGATAAGGCGCCAGCAATGCTTCGGGCACATCCCCCGGCACCACCAACCCCGCAATCTCGGACAGCGGCACGACGATGTAGGGCGATGCCGTCGCGAGTTTCTCCGAGGACGCCAGCACCAGCGTTTCCGCAGACACCTGGCACAACGCGCGCTTGATCACCGCCTCTTCGTAATCCCCGGTCGACAGCCCGGCCGTGGGGTGCACACTGCAAACGCCCATGAAGTACAGGTCGGCACGAATGCGCCCGATAGCCTCCAGCGTGGCTGCGCCGGTGCCGACCATCGAGTGCCGGAAGAGCCGACCGCCGAGCATGATCACATCAATGTTCAGGTGCTCACTGAGCCCCACCGCGATTGACGGGCTGTGAGTAATCACGGTGGCCTGGAGTGTCAGCGGCAAGTGCCGCGCGACCTGCATCGAGGTGGTGCCGCCGTCGAGTATGACCACGTGCCCAGGCTGCACCAACTGCGCGGCGGCTCTGCCGATGGCGGCTTTTTGCGTGGGCAGGATCGCCTGCCGCACGCCCATGTCGCCCATCGCCGGGGACGCCGGCAAGGCGCCGCCGTGAACTCGCATCAGCAGGCCGGCCTTGGCCATCTCACGCAAATCACGCCGGATGGTGTCCTCGGACACGCCGAGTTCCTGGCTGATGGGCTTGGCCAGGAGCTGACCGTCGCGACGAAGACGCTCGGTTAAAAACTGCTTGCGCTGCTGGGTTAACATCATCGATCCTCTGCATGAACCTGCACGATTATGCACGATATTTAACACATAACTATCAAGGACAGTGGCCCATGCACAACCGCACCGTTCGAATCGTCAAACAACAGACCCTGTCGGATAACTGGTATCTGCTGAAAAAGGTCGACTTCGAGCTGCAACGCCGGGACGGCAGCTGGCAGCCGCAAACGCGTGAGGTCTATGACCGAGGCGATGGTGCCACGATCGGGCTCTACAACCGGGCGAAACGCACGGTCATCCTGACCCGGCAATTTCGCATCCCGGCCTACGTCAACGGGCACGATGGTTACTTGATTGAAACGGCGGCCGGGCTGCTGGACAACGCCGGGGCCGAGGAGCGGATTCGCCTGGAGGCCGAAGAGGAAACCGGTTACCGGGTCCAATCGGTGCGCAAGGTGTACGAAGCGTTCATGAGCCCCGGCTCGGTGACTGAGCGCCTGCATTTTTTTGTCGGTGAATACCACCCGCAGGACCGCATCAGCGACGGCGGCGGCCTGGCCCACGAAGGCGAAGACATCGAAGTGCTGGAGATGCCCTTTGAGCAGGCCCTGGCAATGATCGACGACGGTCGCATCATGGACGGCAAGACCATCATCCTGCTGCAATACCTCAAGAACCTGCTGCCGCCCTCGCCCGCCATGATGATTCTGGTGGCCGGCCCCTACCGCTCCGGCACCGGTGATGACCCCGCCGCCCTGGCCGCGAACGTGCAGGCCATGCAAGCAAGTGCCGCCGCCTTGCTGCACGCCGGGCACTTTCCACTGGTGGCCGAATGGGTGGCGTTACCGCTGCTGCAACTGGCCGGCTCACGCGGGATTGGCGACGAGGTGTACCAGGCGCATTTTCATGAGTACGCCAAAACCCTGCTCAAGCGGTGCGACGGCGTACTGCGCATCGGCGGCCCTTCCGAGGGTGCGGACTTGATGGTGGAGTTGGCTCAGCAGCAAGGGCTGGCGGTGTTTCATGGGCTGGACGAGGTGCCCGCGGCTGTAAGTTGAGTAATACTGGCCCGGCCTCACCCTGATGTATTCCCCCTGTAACTTGGTCGAGCGGCGCGAGTGGTCATGGACAGAACTAAACACAGCGCGTTCGCTTATCAGGCGGTATACCGATACCTGGTCGAGTTGATCGACGCCGGCCCTGCAGACAGCCAGCGCAAATTGCCGTCGCTGCGGCAATTGGCCGAGCGCCTGGGTGTGTCGGTATCGACCACCAAGTACGCCTACGCGCTACTCGAAGACGAAGGACGGGTCTACGCCAAAGCCAAGTTCGGCTACTTCACTTGTTTGCCGCCCGCGCCGTTGTTGACTGAAGGCTCAACCAGCCTGCTCGACCAGGTATTCGCCAACGCCCGCCAGCCGGGCATGCTGGCGCTGAGCAGCGATGCACCGGCGATGCTGTTGTCGCTGGAAAACCCGCTGCTGATGCTCGAACGCGAACTGACCCGCCAACACCCGCGCGCCCTTGCACCGCTTTACCTGCCATTTGGCGAGCCCGAGTTGCGGGCCGCCTTGGCCGAGCGCTACACCCAATCCGCCGAGCGTTACTGGCAGGCCGACCATGTGTTTATCGGCGCGGACTTGCACAGCGTGCTGGACGCTGCGCTCCACGCCCTGGACCTGGCCGGCACGGTGGCGTTGGTGGAGTCACCCTGCTCGTGGGCGATTCTGCGTCAGTTGCAGGCAGCAAAGATCCAAGTGATCGAATTGCCCCTCGACGCCCACGGGCGTTTCGACCTGGCCGCGCTGCAAGCGTTGCTGGGGCAGGTGCCGATTCGTTTGGCGGTGCTGTCGTCGACGGTGAATATTCCCCAGGGCGGCGTGATGCCCGCGCAGGATAAACAGCAGGTTTGCCGCTGGCTGGCGGAGCAGGCTATCTGGCTGTTCGAAAACGACACCTACGGCGAGGTGTATTTCGGTGCGCAGCCCGCGCGCTATCGCGACTTTGCCGACCCGCAGAAGCTGGTGGTGTTTTCGACCTTCGACAAAATCATCGGCTCGGAAGCGCCTTATGGCTACGTGCTGTGTCGCGGGCAGGGTTCACAGTTGCAGCAAGCGTTTCTCGAGCGCGGGTTTCGCCTGTCGCCGATTCGTCAGAAGGCGATCGCCAAACTGTTCACCTCCAAGCGCATCGATGCCCATTTGAAAGCGTTGCGGGCGCTGCTGCTGGAGCGCATGACCCAGCTCAAAACGCTGCTGGACGAACACGATCAGTGGCACGTCCGTGTCCCCCACGGCGGCGCCAGCTTCTGGCTTGAGGCTTCGCCCACCGTCGACCTGCGCAAGGTCTTCGAGCGCTTGCTGGCCGAGCGTATCGTTATCGCGCCCGGCGAACTGTTCAGCCAGCAAGGCGCGTGGCGGCATCACCTGCGCCTGAGCTTCACCCTCGACTGGGGCAAGGATATCGCCCAGGCCGTCAACCTGCTGGCCCAGGCGATGCGTCAAAGCCCGTAGCAATGCCGCGCTTCGGGGAAACGCCCGTGGCGCACATCCTCGGCAAACCGCTCGCAGGCCTCACGAATCACCGCGCCGACATCGGCGTACTGTTTGACGAAGCGCGGCAGGTGCTCACCGCCCAGCCCCAGCACATCTTCGGTGACCAACACCTGGCCATCGCAGGCCGGCGATGCGCCGATGCCGATGGTGGGCATGTTCGAGTCCAGGGTGATCTGCCGGGCCACGCCCTCGGCCACGCCTTCCAGCAACAGGCTGAACGCGCCCGCCTGCAGATTGGCGCGAGCATCGGCGGCGATCACTGCGCCGGTTTCGGCCGTAAGCCCCTGGGCCTTGAACCCGCCCATCACATTGACGAATTGCGGCATCAAGCCCACATGGGCCATCACCGGAATACCGCGCGCCACCAGGAACTCAACCGTGCCCGCCAACGCCTGATTGGCTTCCAGCTTGACGGCATCGCAACCGGTGCGCGCCAACACTTGGGCGCAGTTGCGAAAGGCTTGCTCGTTGGATTCCTGATAACTGCCGAACGGCATGTCGGCAATCACACAGGCCAGGCGCGTGCTGTCGACCACCGCCCGGGTATGGCCGATGATTTCTTCGAGCTGCATGCTCAAGGTCGAGGGGCGGCCATAACCGACCATGGCCGTGGAGTCGCCGATCAGAATGAAGTCGACCAGCGGGTCGATCAGCTTGGCGATGGCGCTGGAATACGCGGTCAGGGAGACGATTTTCTGCTGGCCCTTCATCGCGACCAGTTGCGGGACGGTGGTGCGTTTGGTGCGGGTGTGGATGCTCATCGAGTGCTTTCCGTTTGCGCTGAATACCCGACCCGATTATTGGCAGAATGCCCGGCGATTCAATGCACAGATTGGCGCTAAAAAGCGACCCAGAGGCAAATGCGTTCAGAGGTGGCGACGATGGACCTGAACCTGTATCGACTCCATAAACCCGGGACCAGACGCCATCACTCAGCTGATATCATGCACGCACTTACCCGCTGAGTAGCACACCATGAATCGCCAGAAAAAACTGCAGCAGCTCTTTAAGGCCAAAGCGAAAAAGGCCAGCGCCAAATTGGCACCCAAAAGCAAAGACAAATACATCAGCAAAGCCGACCGCGCCAAACTCGACGCCGAGGCTGAACAAGCGTCAACCACCGCCACCGACACGCCCAGCTGAAGGCGTCCCCGCTTCATATTTGCCCCAGATACGCCGCAGGTGCCGCGCCGAACCAAAGCCGGCGCGCTCGGCGACGGTTTCAATGTCCAGGCTCGACTCCACCAGTAATTCACGCGCCACGGTTAAACGCAGGGTGTGCAGATAATCCAGCGGGCTGATGCCGACGTGTTCGTGAAACAGTCGCGCCAGGTGGCGGCTGCTGGTGTAAGCCAGGCCGGCCATGCGCGTGACGGTCCATGCCTCGCACGGCGCAGCAGTCAGGGCGTCCTGCACCCGGTGCACGGCCGGATGCACGTGGTTGCGCCCGGCCAGCCACGGCGAAAGCTGCGGATCAGCGCCGCTGCGACGCAGGTACACCACCATGTCGCGCGCGACGGCGCAGGCCAGTCGTGGCCCGCCCAGCTCGGCGACCAGGTGCAGCATCAGGTCGATGCCTGCGGTCACACCGGCGCTGCAACTGACTGGGCCGTCGGTGACGTAGAGCCGGTTTTCGAGCACGCGGGCCTTGGGCGCCATGGCCTGTAATGTGGCGCACAGCGCGTGATGCGTGGTGCATTGGCGCCCATCGAGCAGCCCGGCGCGGGCGGCACTCAGCGCACCGGCGCATACACACACCAAACGCTCACCCGAAGGTGCGAACACGGTTTGCAGCCATTGGGTCAGCGTGTTGCTGGCTGACTCAAATGCCTGGCGATCAGCCTTGGTGACCTTCGACGTGGAGCCGACCACCACCACCAGCGTGCCAGGGGCCAACGCTTGCGGCAGCGGCGCCAACCCCGCCAGGGGCAAGCCGATGGACGTTTGCAGGGACGCTACCGGGCTGACGTACTGCAAATCGAAGTCGATGGCCATCGAGTCATCAACCTGGGCGGCGAGGCGCAGCACTTCGGCCGGGCCTGCCAGGTCGAGCATCAACACGTTGGGCAGCAGCACGAACAGCACCGGTACACTCACAAATTCAATCCTCCAATGCCTGGGCGACCGTGACGATGCGCGCAAATCGTTCTTCCAGCACCAATTCGGTACGCTCGCGAATCTCGGCGGCGGTATAGACCCGCCCACTGCGCGCGTGGGTCATGGCGAAGGTCAACGTCGCCTCGCTGACGAAATCCACGCGCAGGCCGCTGTCCGACGCCTGCCGCGTGGTGGTTTCACAGCACTGCTCGGTGCGAATACCGCTGATGATCACCTGGGTCACGCCCATCTCCGTAAGCCGCGCTGCCAGGGGCGTGCCGGCGAAAGCGCTGTGGAAGCGCTTATGAATGACCAGGTCGGGGTTGATCGACAATTCGCTCAACGCCCTGACATTGCCCGAGGCCAGGGAAAAATGCCCCTGGTCTTCCACATGGAAGACTTGTATCACCGGGATGCCGTGTTGAACACAGCCATCGATGAGCGCTTGCTGTTTTTCCAGGTAAGCCGGCAGGTCAGTTTCGGACCAATAGGTTGAATGGCGAAATGAATGCTGGGCGTCGATAACGATCAGGGCTTTGCGACTCATGATAGGTCCTCAGGGCTGGCGATTGATGCAAGCCATGGTAGGCACGCCCGCGAGCGAGCAACAGGCGCGTGCCGGACCACTTCAGGACGGATTCGGACAGGCTTAACGGCGCAGCTCGCCCTGGGAGGTTTCGCGCAAGGTGGTCAACGCAATCAACGCACACACCGCCGCGCCAGCCATGAAAAAGCCTGGAACCAGCAGGTTGCCGGTCGAGCCGATCAGCGAGGTGACGATGTACGGCGTGATCCCGCCGCCCAGGATGGCGCCCAGGTTGATGCTGATCGCCATGCCGGTGTAGCGAACCCGAGTGGGAAACTGTTCCGCATACGTCGGGTAGCCGACCGACTGGATCACCGGCATGGGCAGCGTCGCGACAAAAAATGCGATGACCGCGATGAACAGGCTGCTGTTGTTCATCAACACCATCATCGGGATCACCAGCACCGCATACCCGACAAAGCCGATGGCCAGGGCTTTCTTGCGCCCGATGCGGTCAGACAGCCCACCCCAGAATGGCATGAGCGCGGCCATGCACAGGCTGACGCCGGCGATCACCCAGTAGATCCTGGATTTTTCGAAATGCAGGTAGGTGGTCAGGTAGATGTTCATGAACACCAGGCCGATGTAGTACCCGGCATTCTGCGCAAAGGCGAACACCACTACCCGCAGCACCGCCGGCAGATTTTGCGTGAGCACCTCTTTGACCGGTGCGGTGGGCGGTTTTTCCACCGCGAGAAAGGCTTTGAACTCAGGCGTTTCCTCGACGTTGTGGCGCATGATGCACGAGAAGATCACCAGCGGAATGGCGAGGAAAAACGGTATACGCCATGCCCAGGCTTGCAGTTGCTGCGCGTCGACCAGCCCGGTGGTAATGCCGCAGATAATCGCCGCCATTGACCCGCCAATCGCCACGCCGACCGGGGTGAAAGCACCGTAGAACCCGCGCCGGCCTTTGGGCGAAGACTCGGCCAGGAAGGCGGCCGCGCCGATCACCTCACCGCCGGCGAAAAAGCCTTGGGCCAGTCGAATCAGCACCAGCAGAATCGGCGCGACAATCCCCACCTGGGCCGACGTGGGTAGCAGGCCGATCATCGCCGTCGCGCTGCCCATGCCGATCACCGTGCTCAGCAGCACCTTGCGCCGCCCGATACGGTCGGCCAGCCGCCCCAGCAGAATACCGCCCAAGGGCCGAATCAAAAACGCACTGCCAAACACCGCCAGCGTGGCCAGCAGTGCGGCAGCGGCGTTATCACTGGGGAAGAATAACGGCGCGATAATCGTCGCCATAAAACCGTACACGCCGAACTCGTAATACTCCACCGCCGTGCCGGTAGCGGCGGCGATGGCGGCACGCTTGGCGATCCTGGTGGCATTGCTTTGCGCGGTTTGATTGCGCTCACCAAAAGCGCTCGTGGGGGCTGTCGTTGGGGCTGTTGTTGGAGACGTTGTTCGGACTGTAGTAGCGATCATTCGAGACATAAACACCTTCCACTCTGACCACAGGTCATTTGAGTTATTGAGGTGGATTGCTCCACCCAGAAGTAAACCCGTCGCAAACCGAGGGGTTTCAATGCTCGACAGTAGGAATCTTGAAAGTGGGACTCATCATGCAGCGCTCCTGTTTTTATTATTCGGTAGCGACGGGTGGGGTTAGTGGGCGGCCTCCAATCGTTTCAGCGTGCGCGCACGCGTCACGAGCAGTTGCTGCGCGGTGGGCAAATCAATCAGGGCAAAGCGCACTGCATCGCCTGGCATCAGTTGCGCCAGCTTGGGCAAATCCACACTCGCGACCTGCGCAATGCGCGGGTAGCCACCGGTGGTTTGGCGGTCGGCCATCAGCACGATCGGCTGGCCGCCTGCGGGAACTTGCACGGTGCCGAAGGCCACGCTTTGCGACAGCAATTGCCTGGGCTGGGTCAGGTCCAGGCCGGGGCCTTCCAGCCGGTAGCCCATTCGGTCCGACGCGGCGGTCATCAAATAGGGTTCGCAGAGAAACGCATGCCGCGCCGACTCCGAAAACTGCGCCCACTCACGGCCATGCAATACGCGGATAGAGACGGGGCTGGTCTGCTTGCCGACCAGCAAACCCGAGGGAATATTCAAGCGCGGCGGGTTGGCAAAGGATGAGCAAATGGGCAGCACATCACCGGCCTGCAGCGCGCGCCCGCACATCCCGCCAAAGCCTCCCCGGCTGTAAGTGCTGTGGCTGTTCATCACCGGTTGCAGCAGGTAGCCGCCACTCACGGCGAGATAAGCCCGCGCGCCGTATTCACGCTTTTCGAAGCGCAGCACCGCGCCCGGTTTTACCCGCACGGCTTGCCCCGGTTTCAGCGCAGCACCGTCCAGGCTGGCGCCCAAGTCGGCGCCGGCCACGGCGATCAGCGCCTGCGCCTGAAAACACAGCACCGGGCCTTGAACGGTCATTTCCAGGGTCGCGGCGCTCGTCGGGTTGCCCACCAACAGGTTGGCCAGCGCATGCGCGTCCTGGTCCATCGCGCCGTTGACCGGCACGCCCCAATGCTGGAAACCCACGCGCCCGCTGTCCTGAAACGAGGAAAACAACCCGGGCCGGATCACATGGATGCTCATCGCAGTGCTCCGGCCAGTTGCTCAAATTCACGCGCCGTGATCGGCACAAAGCGTACTTGATCGCCGCCGCTCAACAGGCACGGCGGCTGGTTGGCCGGGGTAAACATCGGCAACGGCGTGCGGCCGATGATGTTCCAGCCGCCCGGCAAATCGGCGGGGTAAATCACGCTCTGGCAGTTGGCCAAGCCCACGCTGCCTTGCTTGACCAGCGTGCGCGGCACCGCCCGGCGCGCCAGCTTCAGCGCGGGCGGGTGCATGCCGATATAGGGATGGCCCGGCGCGAAACCGACCATCAGCACATCCACCCATTGCCCGCTGTGCGCGGCGATTACCTCGCCAGGGCTCATGTTGCTGGCACTGGCGATGTCGAGCAGATCGGGGGCGTAATCGCCCTCGTAGCACACGGGGATTTCCAGCCGTTTCGGAGTGACACGCGGCACGTTCTGCTGCTGAGCCAGCGCGTGGTCCAGCACGTGGGCAACGGCATCGTAAGGCGATAATTCGGGGTACAACGTGGCGAACACGTCGGGGGAATAATGCACGCCCACCGACACCATCGCCGGGATCACATCGGTAACCCCGCTGAGCAGCCCGCGCGCCAACAGGTCATGCAGGGTTGCGCTGAACGCCACGGCGCGGCGATTGGCGTGCGCACTGAACACGGTCGCAAACACCACCACGATGCAGCTGTCGCCACAGGGCTCGAACTGCCAGCACTGTTCGGCACGCACGGGCCGAAACTCACAGTCAACGTCAGACATCACGGCACTTCTCTCAGGCGGCAGGCATGCAGCTACACGTCTTGTTAACGCCGTCGCACGGCTGGCGACGGTCGCACGGGGGCACTTACTTGGCGAACAGCAGGCTCATGTCTTTGAACGCCTTGAACTCCAGCGCGTTGCCGCACGGGTCAAACAGAAACATGGTGGCTTGCTCGCCGACCTGGCCCTGGAAGCGAATGTAGGGTTCGATCACAAACTGTGTTCCACGCGCGCGCAGGCGCTCGGCCAAGGCTTCCCACTGTTCCCACTGCAAAATGATGCCGAAATGCGGGACCGGTACGTCGTGGCCATCGACCGGGTTGGAGTGCACCGATTCCTGGGATTCAGTCTTGGGGTGTTCGTGAATAACCAACTGGTGGCCGTAAAAGTCGAAGTCGACCCATTGGGCGCTGGAGCGACCTTCGGAGAGGCCAAACACGTCGCCATAGAAGTGGCGAGCGGCGGCGAGGTCGTAGACGGGAATAGCTAAATGGAAAGGCGAAAGGCTCACGGTGGTTACCTGCGGGTTCTGTTATTCAAAACCCGATTCTTCACCAGAAAGACCGCGCAATAAAGCGCATATCTTTGGCCCTGAGCCTCAATTTTTTCGATGCTCGCGCCCTACTTCGGCGCACCCAGCACTTCTATGACGCACGCCCTGAATAACTCGAAGAGTGGCAGTTGGCGCTGGGTGTACTTGGTCAGCAGGACAATTTCGCGATAGAACGTGAGTGCGTCCAATCGCAAAACCCGCACGTCGCTATCGTGTTCCAGCCACAAACCGGCCAAAGGCACCAGGGACACGCCGAGGCCGCTGCGGACCATCTTGACGATGGCGTCCAGCTCGTCGAGTTCCAGTGCCTGTTGCGTCTGGATTTTCTGCTCCTTGAGAAACTGCGTGACCTGGCGCCCGCCGAACGAGCCACGGTCGTAACGCACAAAGGGCTGCTCGCGCAGGATCTGCAACGGGTCGTCGCCCGGTACGTCCTTGGCGGTAATCAGCACAAAGGGTTCGCGGGCGATGACCTCGATGTTCAGGTCCTTGGGCAGGTTGAACGGCGGGTGGATCATGATCGCCAGGTCCAGCTCACCGGCATCGACCTGGCTGAGCAGGTTCAGCGAGACTCCCGGCACCAGGTTGACCTCGATGAACGGCGCGCGCTGTTTAAGCGCCACCAACGCCTTGGGCAAAAGGCCGGTTTGCACACTGCCGATGGCGCCGATGCGCAAGGAGCCGTGGAAGTTGTTGGCCTTGTCCGGGGTGCCCATGCGCGAGAAGATATCGAGGATTTCCTCCGCCAGCGGCACCGCGCGCTGCCCCGCCGAGTTGAGCGTGGCGGAGCGGCCGGTACGGTCAAACAGCTTCACCCCGAGCGCGTCCTCAAGGTGCTTGATTTGCGCGCTCACCGCCGATTGCGTCAGCCCCACCTGCTGGCCGGCGGCGGCAAAGGTGCCGCGCCGCGCCGCACTGACAAACGTCCTCAACTCTCTGATCATGCCGCCTACCTCATGGGTTGATTCAGCAACCGCTCAATGCCACCTGCGGCCGCTCGCCTGCAAAGAACCATGGACGCAACCGCACGCCCACGCTGTTACCGATAAACGCCGCCACCAACCACACCCAGCCATGCAGGCTGCCCGAGGCGATACCGCTGAAGTACGCGCCGATATTGCAGCCGTACGCCAGCCGTGAACCGTAACCCAGCAACAAGCCACCGATCACCGCCGCCACCAGCGAGCGCGCCGGGATGTTCAAGCTGGGCGCAAAACGCCCGGCCAGACCTGCCGCCAACAGCGCGCCGAGGACGATACCGATGTCCATGACGCTGGTGATGTCTTCCCACACCGGCGCGGCCAGGGCCTTGGCATTGCCCGGCATTTGCCAGAACGCCCAGCTGGCCACATCCACACCCAAACCGCTGGCGACCTTGGCGCCCCACAACGCGAACGCCGAGGTAATGCCCCATGGCCGCCCGGCCAGCGCCAGGGTTGCATAGTTGAGCAACGCCAGGCCAATCGCGCCCCACACCAACGGCCATGGCCCGCGCAGAAAACGGCGCAGACCGGTGTGTTCGCTGGTCACGCCCGCTTCGAGCTGGCCATGACGGGCCTTCTCCAATCGCACGCTGACCGCTGCAATGATCGCGAACACGGCCAGGCTCAAGAGCAACGCCGGCACGACGCCGAAGCTTTTGACGATGGACACCGCCGGGAACGCCGGCAGCGCAAACCACCAGTCGACATGCTGGGTGGCGATCAACGAACCGCAAATGAAGAAGAACAGCGTCACCAACATGCGCGCATTGCCGCCGCCCACGGTGAACAACGTGCCCGAGGCACAACCACCGCCCAACTGCATGCCAATGCCAAAAATAAACGCACCGAACACCACCGAAACACCGGCCGGTGCCACCAGCCCAACCACCGGCTGACCAAACAATGTGCCCGCGCCCAGCGCCGGGAAAAACAGCAGCACCGCCACCGCCAGCATCACCATCTGTGCACGCAAGCCGGCGCCACGCCGATCATTGATGAACACGCGCCAGGCTGAGGTGAAGCCGAAAGCGGCGTGATACAGGGTCAAGCCCAGCGCCGCGCCGACCACCAGCAACAGCACCTGGCGCGAGCCGACGCTGTTTTGCAGGAACACGGCGCCCGCCACCAGGATGATAAACGCCAGCAGCGGCGCGATGGGTTTGCGCGCGGGGGCCAGGGAGAGAGAGGTGCTCATGGGGGATCTCGGGTTGTTTGAGTTTGAAGGTTTGCAATGGGGGGCGAGTATAAACCGAGGGGGTTGTTGTGGTGAGCTCGCCACAACAAGTACCCTTTCATGAAGAAAAATTTATACAGCCAAACTGTAGAGTTTTCCTGCACGGGTGCTACGGTTAAGGCATGACCGACTCCTCTCCTGGCACCGCCACCCTGGCCGCCGAACTGCGCATCTCCCTCGGCAAGCTGATCCGCCGCCTGCGCGAGCAAACCCACCGCGACGATTTCACCACCGCGCAGAAGTCCGTGCTGCTGCGCCTGGACCGCGATGGCCCGACCACCGTGTCCGCCCTCGCCCGCGCTGAAAGCGTGCGCCCGCAATCGATGCGCATCACCGTGGCCGGGCTAGAACTGATGCAGGCCGTCAGCGGCAAGCCGGACCCTACGGATGGCCGGCAGACGCTGATCGAACTGACGCCCACCTTGCGAAAACACCTGACTGAAAGCCGCGCCGCCAAAGACGATTGGCTGCTGCGCGCGCTGCAAGAACAACTCTCGCCCCAGGAACAAGACGAACTCGCCGCTGCGGTGAAACTGCTGGAGCGCCTCGCCGACTTTTGAATCACCTGATTGAGGAAATAGCATGGCTGTCACCTCGCTGGATGCAACAACCACCCTGATCATCGTGGACCTGCAACACGGCATTATCGGTTACCCCTTCATTCATCCAATTGGCGCGGTGATCGAGCGCCGGGGGAACTGAAACAGCCATGAGTTTTCTCGGTACGTTCCGCTCGCTGCGCAGCCCCAACTACCGCATCTGGGCCGCCGGCGCGCTGGTGTCCAATGTCGGCACCTGGATGCAACGCACCGCCCAGGATTGGCTGGTGCTCACCCAACTGACCCCGCACAACGCCGCCGCCGTGGGTATCGTCATGGCGCTGCAGTTCGGGCCGCAGCTGTTGTTGCTGCCGTGGACCGGCTTTGCCGCCGACCACTACGACCAGCGCAAGCTGCTGATCGTCACCCAGGCGGTGATGGGCCTGCTCGCGTTGACGCTGGGGGTGTTCACCATTACCGGCTTCGTGGAGCTGTGGCATGTGTACGTGTTCGCGTTTTTGTCCGGCTGCGCCTCTGCATTCGATGCGCCGGTGCGGCAGATCTTCGTCGCGGAGTTGGTGGGCGAGAAGGACCTGTCCAACGCCATCGCGCTGAACTCGACCTCGTTCAACATGGCGCGCATGATCGGCCCGGCCGTGGCCGGCGTGACCATCGCCTCGGTCGGCACCGGCTGGGCGTTCCTGCTCAATGGCTCGAGTTTTTTCGCGGTGCTGGCGTCGTTGTTTTTCCTGCGCGTGGCCGGCAAAAACCCGAAGGTGCGCGCCCTGCGCACCAAAGGCAGCCTCACCGAGGGCATGCGTTACGTATGGGCGCGGCCGGACCTGAAGGCGATCCTGTTGATGCTGTTTCTGATCGGCACCTTCGGCATGAACTTCCCGATTTTTATCTCGACCATGGCCGTCACCGTGTTCCATGCCGATGCGCGCGGCTATGGCCTGCTCACCTCGACCCTGGCCATTGGCACCATCGCCGGCGCACTGATTGCGGCGGGCAGCGAGCGGCCGCAGTTCAAGTCACTGCTGACGGGTGCCGCGGTGTTTGGCTTCGGCTGCGTGCTGGCGGCATTGGCGCCGAACTATTGGACGTTCGCCATTGCGCTGGTGATCATCGGCGTGGGCGCCATGACCTTCAGCAACACCACCAACAGCCTGATGCAACTCACCACCGAGCCCGCGATGCGCGGCCGGGTGATCGCCCTGCGCGTCGCCGTCGCCCTGGGCGGCACGCCGATTGGCGCGCCCATCGTCGGCTGGGTCGCCGACCACTTGGGCCCACGCTGGGCACTGGTGGTCGGCGCGGTGTCGGGCGTCCTGGCGGTGGGCGTGGCGCTCTATACGATCAAGCGCCAGCTGGATCGGCCACAGACGATCAAGTCCGACCCACCGACCCCGTAACCGGCAAGTTGCCCAGCAGCTTGAGGCCGGTGCTCTTCACAAAGGTGTCGTAGTCCATCGGCTTCTGGATGCGCGTTTCAGTGTTGGGCAACACGTAGGCCCAGGCGCGTTTCGAAGAGGCGTCATACACCAGCTTGAACAGGCGCGTCGGCACCCACACCTTGTTGTCGCCGACGGTGCCGTAACCGGCGTCAAACAAAGGGCCGGTGAACACGAACACATTGCCGCCGGCACGCACGGCGAACTTGCGCACATCGGCCTCGACCTTGCTCCAGATCTTGCGGTTGTTGGTGGGGTCTTGCGGCACCATGTTCGACAGCGCGAAGGACTGCGCCATGGCATTGGCGCTCGGCGCATCGGCAGCCGGCGACTGGTGGCCACGGTCCACGGCCGGATGCTGGCTGCGGTAGTCGCTCAACTCGGCGCGGGCGCCTTTGGGAATGCGCGGGTCCGGGTAGAACTGGTTGGTGCGCTCCTCGCCTTTGGCGTCTTTCAACTGCGCGGCATTCAGGCGCTCGACCACCACCAGCGGCGTCTTGCTGGTTTGCGAATAGAGCACCGCGAAATTATCCGAACACAACGCCAGGGGCTTCATCGTGGCGGGCACGGTGGCGGTGTTGATCGGTGTAGCACCGGGGAACAGATCGGCGCAGCTGTCGAATGAGGGTTGCTGCTGTTTACTGGAATAAAGATCGAGGGCCGCGCGCTGGCTGATCGAGCCTGAGCGCGAAGTGTGTTCCGGGGCGGGTGGCTTGATCAGGTCCAGCAGGCCACGCGCCTGTGCCCCTGAGGTGAACAAAAATAACGCCGACAAACTGACTGCAATAATGCGTAAGTGCATGTTTCATATCTTAAAGTGAGGGGCCTTATGGACCCTCACATTGCACTTTAGTGCGACCCAACCTGATCGAATTCCAGGCCGCTTCAGCCAGCAGTTCGCGATACTCCCAAGGGCTCTTTTTAACCTTCGCCGACAGCCACGCCCGTGAGTAGCTTTCGGCCGCGCCGATGATCAACGAGGGGATCAGTTCGGAGGGCAGATGGCTCAAGTGCACCCATTCGACGTAGCTGTGCACCAGCCCCACCACGCCAGCGTGCGCCGTGTGCGCATCCTGCAAATAACGGTCGCGCAGGGTGGCCTGGTCTTCGAGGGCAGCTCGCTTAGGTCCCGGCCTGGCTCAATGCCCCGCCACCGCAGGCCCATCGGCTGACCGCCGTCCCGGTTTGAAGCCATGGGCATGCGCCGACCACGCGATCACCAGTGCCACCAGCAGCAACATCAGCATCGCCCAGGGAAATGACGCGACGCCCCAACGATCCAGCAGCACACCGCCGACCACGCCGCTGCCGGCAATCGCGCTGTTCCAGGCCACCACGTTCAGCGACAGCGCCACGTCCGCGCCGTCACCGGCAGCATCGGCCAAGGCGGTCTGCAGCAGGGTCGCGGCACCGCCAAAACTCAGCCCCCAGACGGCCACGCCGAGGTAAATCACCTGCGGCATATCGCCCGCAAAACCAAACACCACACTCACCGCCGCAAACGTCGCCAGGCTCACCAGCACCGTGCGCCGCAACAGCGGCTCGACCAACCTGGCCGTCAACCAAATCCCCGCCAGCGCGGCAACCCCGAACACCAGCAGCACCACATCCACACGACTGCCCAGGCCGGCCGGCAGCAAAAACGGCGCGATGTAGGTGTACAGAATGTTGTGCGCCAGCATCCAGCTGATCACCACCGCCAGCACCGGGCGCACACCGGGCGTGGTCAGCACTTTGCCCAGCGACACGCGCTGATGCGCAGCCTGTGGCGGGTAGTCCGGGACCTTCACCAGCACCCATACGATCAGCACCAGCGTCAGCGCCGACATGAGGCCGAACGTGGTGCGCCAGCCCACCAGGCCGCCCAGCCAGGTGCCGAGCGGCACGCCCAACGACAGCGCAATCGGCGTACCGACCATCGCCAGGGCCAGTGCCCTGCCCTGTTGATGCGGCGCGACCATGCGCCGGGCATAACCGGCCAGCAGGCTCCACGCCAACCCCGCCGCAACCCCGGCAAAGAATCGCGCCACCAAGGTGACGCCGTAGTGCGACGACAGCGCCGTGATGGAGTTGAACAGCAGAAAACCGACGACGGTCAGCAACAGCACATTGCGCCGACGCCAGCTGCGCGTCGCGATGGTCATGGGGATCACCGCCAGCACCGAGCCGAGCGCGTAGGCGGTGACCATCTGCCCGGCCATCGACGGCGAAATCGCCAGGCCGGCGCTGATCAACGGCAACAGGCCGGCGGGCAGGGTTTCGGTGACGATGCAGATGAAACCGGTCATGGCCAAGGCGAGCAAAGCGCCGATGGGCAGACGGTCGGATGACGCGGATAAGCTGAGAGAGGGTGTCACGGGAGACTCCTTGAAACGATTTAAATACTGATCGATACAAATGTTGCGTGCAACGTA
The DNA here is from genome assembly GCF_022662395.1 of Pseudomonas sp. MONT-RG-20F-20-E-7-02. Taxonomy (NCBI): domain Bacteria; kingdom Pseudomonadati; phylum Pseudomonadota; class Gammaproteobacteria; order Pseudomonadales; family Pseudomonadaceae; genus Pseudomonas; species Pseudomonas sp. MONT-RG-20F-20-E-7-02. The sequence goes on along the minus strand of NZ_JAKNQN010000001.1, from coordinate 558,518 downwards.
CGTGCATTGTCAACAACTTATGTATCGACTAGTATTTATCTCGTTCTGCACAGGAGATTTGACATGGCACAAATGGGCCGCCCGCGTAATTTTGACCGCGACCACGCCGTGGAACAGGCGCTGCACCTGTTCTGGCAGCACGGCTACGACGCCACCTCCCTCGCCCAACTCAAGGCGGGCCTGGGTGGCGGCATCTCCGCGCCGAGTTTTTATGCCGCATTCGGCTCCAAAGAAGCGCTGTTCGATGAGTGCGTGCAACGCTACCTGGCGACCTACGCCCAGGTCACCGAATGCTTGTGGGACGAAACCCTGCTACCGCGCAAGGCCCTCGAAACCGCACTGCGCCAGTCGGCGCGCATGCAGTGTGACGACGGGCACCCCAAGGGCTGCATGGTCGCGCTCGGCGTGATGAGTGCACCGAGCCCGGAGAATGCGCGAGTGACGCAGGCGTTGACGCATTCGCGCGCGCGAACGCGGGCGGGAATAGTGGCGTGTGTTGAACGCGGCATACGTGCCGGGCACCTGCCAAGCACGCTGCATGCGCCGTCAATGGCGGCGGTGTTTGATAGTTTTCTGCAGGGCGTTTCGATATTGGCGCGCGATGATGTGCCGTATCAGGTGATCGACGCGGCGATCAGTCAACTCCTGCAGACGTGGGACATTGCCGCCTCTACGACGCCGCCCACGCGTGCCGACACGCCATTAAAAAATCCACAAACGCCCGCACCCGATGCGGCACATAACGCCCATGGGGATACAACAACGTAAACGGTCGCGAGCGCCCGCCAAACGGTTTCAACACTTCCACCAGCGTGCCGTCAGCCAGCTCCTGCTCGACGATGAACTTGTAGGTCTGAAACAGACCCGCGCCATGTTTGGCCAAGGTCACGCCGCCCAGCACGTCATGGGAAATGCTGTACCCCGCCTGCCCCGCAAACTCGTATTCCTGGCCTTGCACCTGGAACAGCCAGGGAATACGCCGACCATTGCTGGGCAGTTCAAATTGAATGCACTCGTGCGACGGCAAGTCCTGCAATGTCTGCGGCGTGCCGGCGCGTTGCAGGTAGGCCGGGGCGGCGACGACCACCAATTCAGCGTCCTCCAGCAACCGTGCAATCAACGACGAGTCGGGTTGGGCACGCACGCGAATCGCCAGGTCATAACCTTCGGCGACGAAGTCGATATTGCGGTTGCTGATGTGGATGTCCACGCTCACTTGCGGGTAGAGCGCGCGAAATGTGGGTAGCAGCGGCAACAAGCGGTGATGGGCATAGGTGGTCGGGACGCTGATACGCAATTGGCCGGACGGCACCGACTGCGCGCCCATTACTTCCTGCTGCGCCTCCACCAATTGGGTCAGGGCCTGGCGGCACTGTTGGAAAAACGTGCGGCCGCTGTCGGTCAGGCGGATGCTGCGGGTAGTGCGCACAAACAGGCGCGAGCCCAGGCGTTCTTCCAGGCGCGAAATGCCGCGGCTCACGGCGGCCGGGGTTACGCCGGCCACCTGCGCGGCGCCGGTGAAGCTACTGGCCTCGGCGGCGAGGCAGAACAGCTCGATGCTGCCCAGCTGCAAATCTTCGAAATGGCGCTTCATGATTGATTACACCAGGTATCGATAAGCGGAGAATAGGCTCTGTTTACCAATACCTGGCGTACAAATACAGCGCTTTGAGCCGCACAATAGTCTTGTGGCGAGCCTGCTTGCCATAACAGGTTGGGTTACCGCTAGAGCAACAACCTGGAAAAATCGCAGCACGCCTGCGCCATCTGCGCCACGTCCTGGTTCAGGCCAAACTGGCGGTCCACCCGGTGCAACGCCACGTAGCGCACGCTCGGCAGTTCCGGTTGCGTCACCAGCGCACGCAATGTGCCTTGCTCGATCAGGTGCGACAGGCAGACCTTGGGCAGATAGCTCACGCCGATCCCCGACAACGCCAACCCGACCTGCACCAACAGGTTGTGGCTGGTGAGCGTGCGCGGCATCTGCACGTTGTGCGCGGCCAGCCAGCGCTCGTAGATCAAGCCGGTGCCCGACTGCGCGCCCTGGGTCAGCACGGTGTAGCTGGCCAGCGTCTCCAGGCTGATCGGGTCGGCGTCCGGGACCAGCCCGGGCGAGCACATCCAGGCGTTTTCCACGCTCTGCAACGGCGTGCTGTGAAAGCGCGGGTCGCTGTAGACCTCCGGCACGATCACCAGGTCGAGCTGGTCGCTTTCCAGTTTGCGGAATAGCTCACTGCTGAGTTCCACCGACGGTTCGATCTGCACTTTGGGGTAGGCATGGCGCAGTGCGTCGACCAGGGCCGGCAACCAGGTGAGCGCCGTCAACTCGGTGACACCCAGGCGAAAGCGCCGCACCAGCACTTCGCGGGCGCTGACGCGTTCGAGCAATTGGTCGCGGCTCTTGAGCAGGTCGCGGGCGTAGTCGAGCAGTTCGCCGCCCTTTTCGGTCAGCCGCGCATTGCGTTTGCTGCGGTCGAAAATCTCCACATCGAAGGTGTCTTCCAGCTCCTGGATGCGCTTGGAGATGGCCGACTGCGACATGTTCAGCTTGTTCGCCGCCGCTTCGAAGCTGCCCAACTCAGCGATCCAGTACAGCGCGTCGATTTGCTTGAAGGTAATCATGGCGGCAAATTCATGAGAAAAAGCGATGCTATCACATCATAAAATATCGCTAAAACTGTCCGTTCATCGCTCCTAAGATCCGGTCATAGCCCGTCGCTATCCAACGATTCTGGAGATTTGCCATGTCCTTGCCCGGTTCCCGCATCCTTCCCAACGCGCCGATGGCTTCGGCCGAGCTGGTCGAAGCGTTTGCCCACGTGGTCACGCCGCATATCAGCGACAATCTCGGCCGCCACATCGGCGCCCGTGGGCTGAAGCGCTACAACCGCACCGGCAAGCTGGTAGGCACGGCGATCACGGTCAAGACCCGGCCCGGAGACAACCTGCTGATCTACAAGGCCATGAGCCTGATGCAACCCGGCCACGTGCTGGTGGTGGACGGCCAGGGCGACACCAATAACGCGGTGATCGGCGAGCTGGTCAAGCTCTACGCCCAGCAACGCGGCTGCGTCGGCTTTGTGATCGACGGCGCGATTCGTGATGTCGCCAGCTTTGAAGACACGCCGTGTTACGCCCGCGCCGTGGTGCACACCGGCCCGTACAAAACCGGCCCAGGTGAGGTGAATGTGCCGGTGTCGATCGGCGGCATGCTGATCAACCCGGGCGATTTGCTGGTGGGCGATGAAGACGGCCTGGTGGCCTTCTCCCAGGCTGACGCCGCCGAGGTGCTGCGCCGCGCCGGGCAACATGCCGAGCACGAAGAAGCGGTCAAGGCCGAGATCGCCACGGGCGCCGTGCGCCAGAGCTGGATCGACAAGGTGCTGGCCAACGCCGGCTTGGCGGACTGAACATGAGCACTGCATTTCTTTCCGAGCGTGTGCTCGGCATCCAGCCGTCACCGAGCATCGCCGCCAATGCGCTGGTCACCGAGTTGCGCGCCCAGGGCCGCGACATCGTCAACTTCACCGTCGGCGAGCCGGACTTCGACACCCCGGCGCATATTCTCCAGGCCGCCAGCCTGGCGATGCACAACGGCGACACCCATTACACCGCCACCACCGGCACCCTCGCGCTGCGCCAGGCGATCTGCCTGAAACTGCAACGTGACAACGACCTGGCGTACGGCCTGGACGAAGTGGTGGCCGGCTGCGGCGGCAAGCACATCATCTATCACGCATTGGCCGCCACGCTGAATCGCGGCGACGAGGTCATCGTGCACACGCCGTATTGGGTGTCTTACCCGGATATCGCGCGACTGAATGACGCCACGCCGGTGATTATCCCCGGCGACGAAACCCTGGGCTTCAAGTTGGCTCCCGAGGCCCTCGAACAGGCGATTACCCCACGCACCAAATGGGTGATCCTCAACAGCCCGAACAACCCCAGCGGCGCGGTGTACAGCGAGGCTGAACTGCTCGCGCTGGCCGAGGTTCTGCGTCGCCATCCCCATGTGCTGATCATGGCGGATGAGATCTACGAGCACTTCGTTTATGGCGATGCCCGCCACGTACCGCTGACGCGCCTGGCGCCGGATCTGAAACCTCGCACATTGATCGTCAACGGCGCCTCCAAGGGCTACGCGATGACCGGCTGGCGCCTGGGTTTTGGGGCGGGGCCGGCGTGGTTGATCGCCGCCATCGCCAAGTTGCTGTCGCAAACCACCACCTGCCCCAGCTCCTTGAGCCAGGCCGCTGCCGTGGCGGCCTTTGCCGGTGAGCAGGCGCCCATTGCCGACATGCGCGCGGAGTACGTGCAGCGTCGCACATTGATGCTGGGTCGCTTGGCCGACATTCCGGGCTTGAGCGTGACCCCGCCGGACGGCGCGTTCTATGTGTTCGCCAACGTCAGCGCGCTGATGGGCAAACTCACCGCGCACGGTGAAACGCTGCAAAGCGACACTCAACTGGTGGACTACCTGCTGCGCGACTACGGGCTGGCCACGGTCAGCGGCGCGGCGTACGGCATGTCGCCGTATGTGCGCCTGTCTTTCGCCAGCGCGCCGGACGTGATCGAAGAAGGCTGTCGTCGCCTGAAAGACGCCTGCCACGACCTGCGCTGACACCCTTCGCTGTACCCGGCGGCCAACGGATGGCCGCTGTTTTGACTGCCTAGAACAACAACTTAAAATCATTGATTACAAATGAGGCATTCCTATGCACACGCCCCGCATCGCGCTGGTCTGGCAAATCATGATCGGCTTGCTCGCCGGTATCGCCCTGGGTGCCCTGTTGCACCGCTTTCCCGAATCCCGGCCGTGGCTGGTGGACAACCTGCTGCAACCGGCCGGCGATATCTTTATCAAGCTGATGAAAATGATCGTGGTGCCTATCGTGTTCGCCTGCATGGTGGTGGGCATTGCCGGGCACGGTGACGGCAAAACCCTGGGCCGTATCGGACTGAAATCCCTGAGCTATTTTTTCTGCATTACCACCCTGGCGATCATTGTCGGGCTGATCATGGGCAACCTGTTCAAACCCGGCGCCGGCACTGAACTGGCCAGCCTGCAGGCGGCGAACATTACATTGCCGACCAGCAACGGTGGCGGTCACAGCCTGGGGCAAATCATCGTCGGCATCATCCCCGACAACGTGATCAGCGCCATGGCCCAGGGCAGCCTGTTGTCAGTGTTGTTTTTCGCGGTGATGTTCGGACTCGGCGTCTCGCGCTTGCCCGCCGAGCGCAAAGACCCGGTAATCGCCCTGTTGCGCGGTGTGTCGGAGGCGATGTTCAAGGTCACTTCGATGATCATGGCCTACTCGCCCATCGGCGTGTTCGGGATGATCGCGGTCACCGTCGCCAATTTCGGTTTCGGCTCGCTGATGCCGCTGGCCAAGCTGATCATGGTGAGTTACCTGTCCATCGCGTTCTTTGTGCTGGTGGTGCTCAACCTGGTCGCGCGGATGTGCGGGATCAACCTGTTCGCGTTGATGCGCCATATCAAGGATGAACTGGTCCTGGCCTTCTCCACCGCCAGCTCGGCGGCGGTGATGCCGCAACTGATGAAAAAGCTGGAAACCTACGGCGTGCCGCCGTCGCTGGTGAGCTTTGTGGTGCCGGTGGGCTACTCGTTCAACCTCGACGGAGCGTCATTGTTCCTCGGTATCGGCACGCTGTTCGTGGCGCAGTTGTATGGCATCGATCTGAGCCTGGCGGACCAGGCGTTGCTGGTGGTGACCATGGTGCTTACCTCCAAAGGCGCGGCCGGTGTGCCGGGGTTTATGTTTGTGATTCTGTCGGCCACGCTGGCCAGCGCCGGGTTGCCGTTGGAGGGCATTGCGTTTATTGCCGGGGTTTATCGGCTGATGGAAATGCCGACGACGGCGCTGAATGTGTTGGGTAATGCGTTGGCGCCGTTGGTGATTGCGAAGTGGGAGCGGCGTGGGGCAGACACTGCGTCACAGAGCGATACCCAGACGCTTCCCACACGACTCTAAGCAACAAAAATAGCCAGGCTCACTGCCACTTCTATATAGTAACGCTTCGCATTTAGCGGTTTACCAGAGGAACGCGCGCCCTCGCCCAGACGGCGCGCGTCATTGTTTAGAAGGATCTTTATGCAAAGCGTTACGCTCTTCCCGGCGCGCCTGTTCGGTGCAGCGGTGGTGGTCGTCTGCGGGCTGTTCAGCGCACAGGCAAATGCCGATTACACCGACCGTTCCCTGACCGTCGAAAAAAATAGCCAGGCCTACGTGGTCAATGCCGACGGCAGTTTTGTGCTCGACTTCGAGCTGGTCTCGCGCATCAATGAGGAACGCGCGATCAAGCCCAACGCGCAACGCTCGGTGAGCTTCAACCGCTCGCTGGAAACCGTGGACATCGTGGAGGCCTACACCCAGAAAGCCGACGGACGCAAGGTGCCGGTGGCTGCCGACCAGATCAAGGAACAGCAGGAGCAGGCCTCAGCCGAAGCGCCGATGTTCCAGGACTCACGCGTCAAAGTGGTGATCTTCCCTGACGTAGCCGTCGGTGACCGCATGGTCTTGCGCTACCAGCGCCATCGCACCACCGCGATGTTCCCCGGACAGTTTGAAGACCTCTACGCGCCGGATTTCTACGAGAACCAACAGATCCACTTCACCTACGACATGCCAGCCGACATGCCCTTGTTCGCTGACGTAAGGGGTTTCAAAGCCGCCGAGCCCACCACCGCCAACGGGCGAAAAATCTACCGCTGGGACCTGCAACCCACGCAGAAAAACCGCGTTGAAGTCGGCTCCGTCGCCTACACCGATTACGGGCAACGCCTCGCCGTGTCGACCTTCACCGACTACAAACAGTTTGCCCAGGCATATGCCGCCAGGGCGCAGGTTGAGGTGACGCCCGCCATTACCCAACTGGCCAGGGAACTCACCGCCAACCTGGATACGCCGCGTAGCAAAGCGCTGGTGTTGAGTGACTGGGTGCGCAAGAACATTCGCTACGTCGCGGTTTACGTCGGCAATGGCGGCGTGGTGCCGCACGCGGCGCAGGCGGTGCTGGATAACCGTTATGGCGACTGCAAGGACCACGTTGCCTTGCTCGAAGCGCTGCTCAAGGCGGTGGCCATCGAAAGCTCGCCCGCGCTGATCAACCTCGGCGACGCCTACGTACTGCCGAAGGTGCCGACCCTGGGTTTGCTTAACCATGCGATCACTTACGTCCCGACCCTCGACCTTTATCTGGACTCCACCGCAACCCCCATCGCCGCCGGCTACCTGATGATTCCGGAACTGGGTAAACCCGTGTTGCTGACCCAGAGCGGCGAACTGGCGCGTACACCTTCAAACCAATTGGGCAAGGTGGACGGCACGCTGCACTTCAAGATCGACCCGAGCGGCGCGGCGGACTTCACCAACGGCACCACGGTGGAAGGCTGGGCCACGGAGCTCAATCGTTTCCTGTTCAAATCCATCATGCCTGCCGACCGTGATCAACTGACCCAGAAAGTCCTCAGCATGTACGGGCAAACCGGCAGCGGCAAGATTGAAACCGACCCCTTGGAAGGCAATGCCGCCACCTTCACGTCGACGGTCAAAGGGCGTACCGACAACCTGGTCAACCTGCCCGGCCCCACGGGCGTACCGACGCTCAGCAGCCTCGCGGGCGGCATCGGCCAGAACGTGTTCAGCCTCATGGCGGAACAAGACCGCACGCAGGCCTTCATCTGTACTTCCGGCACGATTGAAGAAAAAGCGCGCTTCGACTTCCCCAAACAATTGAATATCCTCGCGGTGCCCAAGGCTGTAACGCTCAACACCGGTGGATTCAACTACCAGACCACTTACGTCAAGGAAGGCAACAGCGTACTCATCACCCGCAGCTATGCGTTCAGCCACCCCGACGCGCTGTGCAGCCCGCAGGATTTTGTCGCCATGAAGCCGGCGATTGAAGGCATGGTCAACGACCTGAAAAGCCAGATTATCGTGCAGACGTTGTAACCCCGTCTCACTGATTCTCTGTGACAGGCTGATGCGCGGGAAGCCACACAGAACTTTCAGTTGAACACACCGAAAACTAGCGCGGTGAGTGCTGAGCTATCGACACACCACCCGCCGTCGCTTTTACCTCTCAAGCGACCGTTTTTTGGTCACCATTCACAGACTTAAAGCGCATGCCTGTGAGTCCAGCCATTTCAAAGCGGCGCTTGAGATCTTCATTTGCGTGCACCTTGGCCTCATCCGATGCTCGAAGTACTCCCACACGATTGCGGGGTCGATATTTTCCCGTCGCACTATCTCATCGACGACTGCCTGATCACCCGCGTCATGGAAGATCCCAAGCGTTGATAGCGTTTCAACCGAAGGACAATAAGCGGTTATCCAATCGCCGCAGCGATTACACAGGCGGTGGGTGGGGCGAGTGATCATCGGGTCAGTCCATGCGCGGGTGATTCGATACAGTAGCTTGGATCATGAAACGATGCGTTGATGAGAGACGGCTTCATGCACACTCACGCTGCGCGATGATTGCCGCGAGAAAATCTGGGCAAAAAAAAAGCCTGCATCTCTGCAGGCTTTTCTCTATCTGGCTCCACGACCTGGACTCGAACCAGGGACCCAATGATTAACAGTCATTTGCTCTACCAACTGAGCTATCGCGGAATGCGCCGTATGTTACTGATTAAAAAGAAGAAGTCAAGCACCGAGGGTGCATTCGGCGAAATCCCTGCAAATCACCGCTGCCACCCTCTACACCGGGCTGGCCATTTCCCTGGCCAAATCCAGCCAGGCGCGGGCCGCCGGTGGCAGGTGCGCGCTGGCGCGCCAGGCCAGGGCGATGTGCCAATCGGTGTGGGGTTCGTCCAGCGGGATCAGGGCGATGCCGGGATGTTGGTGCTTGTGCGCGAGCATGCGTGGCAGGAAGGCGACGCCCAGGCCTGCGGACACCAGGTCGACGATAAAGTCGATTTGCCCGCTGCGCGCAGTCACCCGTGGCGTGACGCCTTTGCGTTCGCAGGCAGCGAGGATCTTGGCGTTCAGGGCGAAGCCGGCTTCGAACAGGATGAACGGTGAGTCGGCCAGGTCGGTGAAGTCGATGCGTTTGCGCCGGGCCAGCGGATGGCTTATCGGTAATACGGCCATCAGCGGTTCATTGCGCACGGGTTGGTAGTCGAACCCTTCATCCGCCGGTAATAACAAGGCCGCCAGGTCGACCTCGCCGGCTTCCAGGCATTCGCGCAGGCGTTTGCTGCCGTATTCGGTGAGTTCGATCTCGATGTCGGGGTAGCGCGTGCGGTAAGCGGCGAACATCGCCGCAAACAGGACGCCGCAGCCCACGGGCGGCAGGCCGATGCGCAACACGCCGCGCTTGAGGCCGCGCAGGTCGTTGATCTCGGCAACCAGGTCGCTCTGCTCGGCCAGCAACACCAGCGCGCGCCGGTAGGCAATTTCGCCGGCGGCGGTGAGTTCGTTGCGGTGGCCGAGGCGATTAAGCAGCGGTGTGCCCAATTCATCTTCCAGCGTTTTCACCGCCTTGCTCACGGTGGATTGGGTTAAGGCCACCACGTCAGCCGCTTGGGAGAAGCCGCCTTGGCGCACCACTTCAACAAAGGCACGCAATGTTCGCAGGTTCATCGGTATTCCTTTAGCGACTGGATACTAGTAAGAAAAGTTGTTTTTATCATGCCAGCTTTTTGCTTATGGTGGAGCGACCTTGCGCTATGGAGAACCCGTTCATGATTATCTCGTCCGCCTCCGACTACCGTGAAGCCGCCAAGCGCAAGCTGCCGCGCTTTCTGTTCGATTACATCGACGGTGGCGCCTACGCCGAGCACACGCTGCGCGCCAACAGTTCGGAGCTGGCCGAGATCAGCCTGCGCCAACGCATCCTGCGCAATGTCGACAACCTCAGCCTGAAGACCACCTTGTTCGGCCAGGAATTGGCCATGCCGGTCATTCTCAGCCCGGTCGGCCTGACGGGCATGTACGCGCGGCGTGGTGAGGTGCAGGCCGCCAAGGCGGCGGCGAACAAGGGCGTGCCGTTCTGCTTGTCGACGGTGTCGGTGTGCTCGATTGAAGAGGTGGCATCGCAAAGCCCGCAGTCGATCTGGTTCCAACTGTATGTGCTCAAGGATCGCGGCTTTATGCGCAACGCCCTGGAGCGCGCGCAGGCGGCCGGTGTGACCACGCTGGTGTTCACGGTCGATATGCCCACGCCGGGTGCACGCTACCGCGATGCGCACTCGGGCATGTCCGGGCCGTTCGCCGCTTCGCGGCGCATGTTGCAAGCTGTGACCAAGCCGCAATGGGCCTTCGATGTGGGGCTGATGGGCCGCCCGCACGACCTGGGCAATATTTCCAAATACCTCGGCAAGCCGACGCACCTGGAAGACTACATCGGCTGGCTGGCGAACAATTTCGACCCGTCGATCAGCTGGAAAGACCTGGAGTGGATCCGCGAGTTCTGGAAAGGCCCGATGATCATCAAAGGCATTCTCGACCCACAGGACGCTAAGGACGCCGTGAGTTTCGGCGCGGATGGCATCGTCGTCTCCAACCACGGCGGCCGCCAGCTGGACGGCGTGCTGTCCACCGCCAAAGCCTTGCCGCCGATTGCCGAAGCGGTAGGCGATGACCTCACGGTGCTGGTGGACTCGGGCATTCGCTCCGGGCTCGATGTGGTGCGCATGCTCGCCCTGGGCGCCAAGGGTTGCCTGCTCGGGCGCGCCAACGCTTATGCACTGGCTGCCGATGGCCAGCGCGGGGTGGAAAACCTGCTGGATATCTTCGCCAAGGAAATGCGGGTAGCCATGACGTTGACCGGCGTCACCTCAATCGATCAGATTGACCACACAACGTTGGTTCAATCAGCCAAATAACCGGCGCCATTCGCTGACGGCCGTTTTTGCCTTTAAAAACGGTCGTTGATTTATAAAGAGTTTTAATAAGTTAAACGAAGTGGCATGAATCTCGCTCTAACCCAATCCAGCAGGTTAAGCGATGACAAGACGTGTGGCAGGGCCCAGGGGTTATAACCCCGGGAAAAGCGGTTTAAACTGTTTCCAATGTTTTACGGAACTGAAGGAACAGTAAGACGCTTGGCATTCGCCACTCTCATCGAGCCTGTAAGACAGTTAAGTGCTTAGAGGCCGTCAGCTTATGAAATCACCGACCCAGACCAACGCAATTGACTTCGACAGTGCCAAATTGCAACGCCTGGGGTTTGGTCAACCATCCCTTCGTCCCCGTCGCCCCGTCACCTTCAACGAACTGCGCCAGCAACTGGGTCAGCAATTGCAGACCAGCCTGGAGCCGGAACGCATCCTTGGCCTGTTCTTTCGTGAGATCCAGCGCCTGGTGCCCTTGGACGCCTTGCAGTATCGCCATGAAGCCAGCGACCTGCGCCTGGAATTTGGCCATCGCGGCCACCACTCGGTGAGCTACACCTTGAGCCATGAAGGCGAGCATTTAGGCGAGCTGATATTCCGTCGCAACCAACGCTTGATGGACGACGAACTGAGCCAATTGGAAGCGCTGCTGGCCACCTTGCTCTACCCGATGCGCAACGCCCTGCTCTACCGCGCCGCCACACGCAGCGCACTGCGCGATCCGTTGACCGAAACCGGCAATCGCATTGCCATGGACCAGACCCTGCAACGGGAAATCGACATGGCCCGGCGACACATGAGCCCGCTGTCGTTGCTGATGCTGGACATCGATCACTTCAAGAATATCAACGACACCCACGGCCATGCGGCTGGCGACAAGGTACTGCGCGCCGTGGCCGGTTCGATCAAAAGCCAGCTGCGCAACGTGGACATGGTGTTCAGGTTTGGCGGCGAAGAGTTTCTGATCCTGCTGTCGAACACCGGCCGGGATGCCGCCAGCATGGTCGGCGAGCGCTTGCGCCGGGCTGCACAGGCTCAGGATTATTGGGCGGATGACACCAAGATTGAATTGACGGTGAGCCTGGGTTGCTCAACCTTGCTGGCCGCCGAGTCTGCCGACAGCCTGCTGCGCCGCGCTGACAGCGCCTTGTACGTGGCCAAGCGCGAAGGCCGCAACCGCTTGGCAATGGCGGGGTAAACACCCCGCCACCACGCTTGGATCACGCCTCGCTGGCGACGCGTGCCTGACGCTCGCGAATCGCTACGGGCGCCGTATCCTTGGCTTTCTCATTCTCCAAGCGCATGCAACTTTCCAGAAACAGGAACATGTAGTCGTAGCTCTTGCACACGGCCTGGCGCAGTTCTTCCTGCAGGGGTTTGCTCGGGTTCATCCCCGCCAGGGTGCAGATAATTTCCAGGGCTTCCCACGGGTGGGCGTCGTCGTACTGGGCGTGCATCTTCAGCCACTTCATCGCGCGCTTGCGATCTTCCTCAGGGAAGGCGGCCGCATACACGCCGGTAGAACACACCACGGCGGACCACTCCCCCGTCGCCCCTTCGATGGCGTAGTTGGTCGCAGCAATCGCCACGATCAACGAATCGGCCGAGCTGGTATGCCAGCACCAATGACTCAGTGCGTGCAATTCAGGCGGTACGTTCTGCGCTTGCAGCTCTTCAAGGCTGACGCCATGGGCGCGGGCCCAATGTACCCAGTAATCGGCATGGTTCAGTTCCACGCGAATATTACGCATCAGCCAACGGCGCGCCATATCCTCCCCAGGATGGCGGGCAAACTTGGTCTTGGTCAGGTTTTGTGCCATGTACAAGGCAAACTGTTCCACCACTGGCCAGCCACCGATAAGGTAATGGCGCATGGTCTTGGCGCTGAGCGTGTTGTCACGCATGCGCTGATACAGTTCGTGCTCGACAACTCGGCGCTTGCTCTCGCTACAGGCCTGGATCAATTCTTGCGCCCAGGCAGGGTAACTTGAGGCTTCCATAAGCGGGCCGGTTCTGTTGAAGGTGTCGATCACTGTAAGGCTCCTTTTAAAGTGTGATTGTACAGACCAGCAGTTGTTTCAGCGGAATGTGCCGGGCGCCTTGAATAACAGAGGCTGCGGCCGCACAGGTCGACACTGCAAGCTATCAAAGGTAAACAATTGCGGGCGTTCAATCAGGTAGCCCTGAGCGTAATCCACACCGATCTCAAGTAAAGCCTGTTCGATCTGTGGCGTTTCAACAAACTCTGCAATTGTGCGCTTACCCATGACGTGGCCGATGTGATTGATCACTTCGACCATGGCGCAGTTAATCGGGTCGTCCAGCATATCCTTTACGAAACTTCCATCGATCTTCAGGAAGTCTACAGGTAAATGTTTGAGATAGGCGAATGAGGACATTCCGGCACAAAAGTCATCAAGTGAGAAATGACAACCTAACGCTTTGAGTTCATTAATAAAACGAATGGCGCTACCCAAATTCGCAATAGCACTGGTTTCAGTTATTTCAAAACATATCATTGCCGGTGGAATGTTATAAGCCGCGAATTGCTCACGTAAAAAACCGAGAAAATCGTCATCACCAATGGTTATACCTGACAGATTAATCGCACACATCGCCATTGGCCGGCCTGGCCGCTCGCGTAAACAGTTGGCGATAATCTTGAACACGTTCTCGACCACCCAGCGGTCCAGCGACGTCATCAGGCCGTAGCGCTCGGCCGCCGGGATAAAACTGTCCGGCAGAATGATCCGACCGGCTTCATCGTGCAGGCGCAGCAGAATTTCGATATGCCCATTGCCGCCATCGGTGTGCCCCAAAGGCGAAATTTCCTGCGCATACAGGCAAAACCTATTCTCCTCCAAGGCCATGTGCAGGCGCTGCACCCAGGCCATTTCACCGAAGCGCAGAGACAACTCCGAGTCATCGGCGTGGTAGACCTGCACGCGGTTGCGGCCCTTTTCCTTGGCCATGTAACACGCCATGTCGGCGGCGCGCAGCGATGTCTCCAAGGTGGTCGGCGTCTGTGAGATATGCACCAGGCCAATACTGACGGTGGTCATGAACGGCCGACCTTTCCACACGAAATGCAGGTTTTGCACAGTATGGCGCAGGCTCTCGGCGATTTTTTCCGCGACCGGTGCCGGGCAGTTCTCCAGCAAGATGCCAAATTCGTCGCCGCCCAGGCGCGCCAGGGTGTCACCTTCGCGCAGGTCCGATTGCAGCAACGCGCAGATATGCCGCAGTAACTCATCCCCCGCGGCATGCCCACAGGTGTCGTTGACCAGCTTGAACTGGTCCAGATCGAGGAACATCAAGGCATGTCGCGGGTTTTTCTGGCGCGCCACCTGTTGCAGCACCTGTTCCAGGCGGAACTCGAATTCGCGACGGTTGGCCAGGCCCGTCAAGGCATCGTGGGTCGCCTGCCACGACAGGTTGGCAATGTATTGGCGCTCCCGGGTCATATCGTGCAGCACCAGCACCGCGCCACTGACCTTGCCGGCACTGCGGATCGGCGCGCCCACCAGCGTCACCGACACCGTGCTGCCGTCCACCCGCTGGATCAGCTTGGAATGCTCGCTGCCGCCACTGAATTCGCCCTTGATAATGTGCTCGACCAGCGTAAATCCGTCGGGCTCGGCATTTTCATCGAGCAGGCTGAATAACGCCGCCAGGGGCAACCCTTGGGCCTGGGCCGTCGTCCAGTGGGTCAGCGCCTCGGCCGCTGGGTTCATGTAGGCGATGGCGCCGTCGACGTCGGTGGTGATCACGCCGTCGCCAATCGATTCCAGGGTAATCTGCGCTCGCTCTTTCTCCGCCTGCAGCGCGTTGGCGAACGCGTGGCGCTGGGCCAGCAATTTGTGCGTGCGCAGCAACGCCAGGGCAATCAGGCCCAGGGCGGTGGTCAGGTTGGTGATCAACAGCAGCCGCAGGATGACTCGCGAGCCTTCGCCCAAGGCATCGCTGAACGCCTTGGCGGCCGGCGTGACGCCATCGTTGATAGCGGTGATGCGTGCCTTCCAGTTCCTTACATCGCTGCCGCTGACCTGATTACTGCTGATCGCCCGGTGCATCGCCTGGGCCAGGTCATCCAATTGCACCAGGTAACTATCGCCCACGGTCCACAACTCAATGGCTTTTTCCAGGTAGCTGAAATGGCGAAAGTTGAGGTACAGCCAGATCAGGCTGGAAACGTCGTCCGGGTGGTTACCGCCCTTGAGGATCCCCTGGCGCGCCGCAGGCAGGTCGGGTGCGGGGCGGTCCAGTGCAATACGCAACTCATGCCCGCCTTGGGGCACGGCGATGGCTTGCTGGTACTTGAGGTAGGTAGCGGGGTCGCGATTATCAGCGTAAAGCGTCAGGTAGTAGATGGCATCTTTCTGGCCCTTGGACCACAGGCTCTCGCCCGCCACATACCCGCGCACCGCTGAAAGCACGTAGAGACTGACGCAGCCTAACAATGCCTGGAACAGCACAACGGCGATAAAGGGCCAGACAATGCCCAGCAGCCGAGGCGTTCCGAGAGTACGCTTTTGCTTCATGAAGTCCCTTGCACATGCACAGCTGAATACGCACGCGAAAATCCGCTCCCGATAGCACAGCCTAGGCTAATTCAGCGCACTTGTTGCAAATGCCCATAGAGTTTGGCGTACAACCCGCCGTCCGCGATCAATTGCTGATGGTCGCCATCCTCGGCGATATGCCCGCCATCGAACACCAACACGCGGTCCGCCTGTTTCACCGCCGACAGCCGGTGCGCGATGATCAGTGTAGTACGCCCACTGAGAAACCGTGCCAGCGCCTGGTGCAGGTTGTACTCGGTCGCCGCATCGAGTGCCGAGGTGGCCTCATCCAGAATCACCACTTTCGGCTCAGCCAGCACCATCCGGGCGATGGCCAGGCGTTGGCGCTGGCCGCCGGAAAAACGCACGCCGGAGCGTCCGACCACACTGTCAAGGCCCAACGGCAATGCCATGACGGTGGCGTCCAACTGGGCGATTTCCAGCGCCTGCCAGCATGCCTGGTCCGAACGCGTGCGGCCCATGGTCAGGTTGGCGCGCACGGTGTCGTTGAACAACGCCGGGTGTTGCAGCACCACGGCAACGTTCTCACGGATGGTCGCAAGGCCGATTTCCTGTTGGGTCGCGTCGCCGAAACGAATGCTGCCGGCCTGCGGTGTGTAGAGCCCGAGCAACAGTTGCACCAGGGTACTTTTGCCGCCGCCGCTGGCGCCGACAATCGCCACCTTCTCACCCGGCGCAATGGCCAGGTTCAACTGGTTGAGCACCAGTTCTTCGCCGTAGCCAAAATCCAGCCCGCGCACCTCGATACCCACGGTCTCACGCCCGGTGAACGGGTCTGCGCCACCGGCGTATTGGGGTTCGTCGGCACGCGCCAGCAGCTCGTTGATCCGCGTCAGCGCGCCGCCTGCCGCGTAGAACGCATATTGCAGGTTCAGCAGTTGCTCCACCGGCCCGATCATGAACCACAGGTAGCTGAACACCGCGAGCATCTGCCCGATGGACAGGTCCGAAAACAGCACCGTGAGCATCGCCGCCGCGCGGAAAATGTCGATTCCGAACTGAAACAACAAGCCACTGGCGCGGCTGGAGGCGTCGGTTTTCCATTGTGAGTGGATCGCGTAGTCGCGCACTTCCTGGGCACGCTGGCCCAGGCGCCCGAGGAAAAAGCCCTGGCGGTTGCCGGCACGCACTTCCTGGATGGCGTCGAGGGTTTCGGTCAACGCCTGGGTGAAGCGCGACGTGCTGTCGTTCTCCAGCTTCTTAAGGTGTTTGACGCGCTTGCCCAACTGCACGGTGGCGTAGATCACCAACGGGTTGAACAGCAGGATCAACAACGCCAGCTGCCAGTGCATCCACACCAGAATCGCCGAGGTGCCGACCAGGGTCAGCATGGCCACCAGGAAACGGCTGAGGGTTTCGCCGACAAACTTGTCCAGCGTGTCCAAATCCGTGACCAGGTGCGTGGTGACGGTGCCACTGCCCAGGCTTTCGTATTCGCCAAGGGAAATGCGCTTGAGCCGTTCGATCAGCCGCACCCGAATGCGGTACACAATGTCCTTGGCCAGCCGCGCAAACAACCGCGCCTGCACCACGTTGAACACCAGCGCACCGCAACGCAGGCACAGCGTCACCAGCAACATCAGGCCGATATAACCGGCAGCCTTCTGCCAGCCCAGGGGCAATGCGTTGTTCATCACCTTGAGCGCTGCGTCGCCACGGCCCAGCAGCACTTCGTCTACCAGCAAGGGCAACAGCAATGGGATGGGCACACTGCACAGAGTCGCCAGCACGGCGACGCCATTGGCGATCCACAGGGATTTCTTGTGCCGCAGGGCCAGGCGGCGAATTTCTGCCCAGGTCAGTCGGTCGGTGCGTTGAGGTTGGTCTTGCCCAGGCGTGTCATGCACAGGTGGCTCGCTCCAGCCATCGGGCGAGCAAAGGCGACAGCTCGGACAGCGGCTGGTAGCCGTTGGTCAGTAGCGCCAGCTGGCCATTACGCTCGGCCAACAGGGTGGGGAAACCGGCGATACCCAAATCCTGCACCCAAGTGAAATCGGCGGCTGTGGCGGCATGCTGCTCGGCACGGTCGAACGCACCGGCGAACTCGATGCGCGGGATGCCGGCCTGCTCGGCCAGTTCGACCAACACGCTGGCGAGGGTCACGTCGCGGCCCTCGACATAAAACGCGCGCTGGATCAGCCCCAACAGCTTCCAGGCGCAATCCGGTGCCAGGCTGCGCGCGGTGACGATGGCCCGACACGCAGGCTCGGTGTCATAGACAAAGCCGTCGGGCAACGCGCCGTCACGCTTGAACCGCTGGCCGGTGGCCTCGGTGACCGCCTGCCAGTGCTCAAGGATATAGCGCCGAGTGGTCGGCTCCAGCGCCGCACCACTGCCGGTACGCAGACCGCCCACTACCAGGTGCAGCTCCACGCCTGCGGCCTGGGCCTGCTCAACCAACGCCTCGGCCACCGGGGCAAAGCCCCAGCACCAGGAACACATCGGGTCCATCACATAGAGCAGGCGCGCGGGCATGGGTCAGGCCTCGGAAGGGGTTTGCTTATAGTTAAAGCCAATCGGGTGCGGCATGTTGCGGGCCTTGGCCAGCTCGATCTGCTTCTGCCGGTCAATCGCGCTGCGGCGGGTCTTCTCCGGCAGCTTATCCCAGCAATGCGGGCAACTGATGCCGGCCACATAATGCTCGGACGCACGGTCTTCGACGCTGACGGGTGTACGGCACGCATGGCATTGATCGTAGTCGCCTTCGCTCAAGTCGTGGCGCACGGTCACGCGGTTGTCGAACACAAAACAGTCGCCTTGCCATTTGGTCTCTTCCTGGGGCACCTCTTCGAGGTACTTCAGGATGCCGCCCTTGAGGTGATAAACCTCGTCAAAGCCTTCGCTGAGCATGTAGCTCGAGGCCTTTTCGCAACGAATGCCGCCGGTGCAGAACATGGCGACTTTCTTGTGCTTGGCCGGGTCGAAGTTGGCTTTAATGTAGTCGGGAAATTCGCGAAAACTGGTGGTTTTCGGGTCGATTGCGCCTTCAAAGGTGCCGATCGACACTTCGTAGTCGTTGCGCGTGTCGATCAACAGCACTTCCGGGTCGCTGATCAGCGCGTTCCAGTCTTGCGGGTCGACGTAGGTGCCGACTTGTTTGTTCGGGTCGACGCCTTCAACGCCCAGGGTCACGATCTCTTTTTTGAGTTTGACCTTGGTGCGGTAGAACGGCTGGTCGTCGCAGTACGACTCTTTGTGGTCGATGTCGTCCATGCGTGGGTCGTTTTTCAGCCAGGCCATCAGGCCGTCAATGCCTTCGCGGCTGCCGGAAACGGTGCCGTTGATGCCTTCTTCGGCGATCAGCAAGGTGCCTTTGATGCCGTTGTCGACCATCGCCTGCAGCAGTGGCTCGCGCAGGGCGACGTAGTCTTCGAGGGTGACGAACTTATACAGTGCCGCCACGACGATCGGTTGAGTCATGGGTGTTCTCTCCAGGTGGCTACCCTCGTAAGGGGTGAACCGGATGCAAAAAAAACGCGCCGGCTAAGCGGCGCGTTGCGGATTCTAACAAATGCCGGGTGTCAGAGACACCTGATCATTAATCATGCCCGCCGGCGCAGGTCGGCGAGGCCGGGGCTGCGTCGATTTTCGCCCATTCTTCAGGCGTGTAGGTATGCAGCGCCAACGCATGAAACTCGCTCATCAGGTCACCCAGGGTGGCGTAGACCGTCTGGTGGCGCTTGACGCGGTTAAGCCCCTCGAACTGCTGGCTGACCAGCACGGCCTTGAAGTGGGTCTGCAACCCACGGCTGTGCATATGGCTTTCATCCAGCACGTTCAAGTGTTGCGGGCTCAAGGCGGTGAGCGCCGTTTCGATACGCTGTTGCATGGTCATTCCTGCTTACTTCTTCTTGGCCGGTGCAGCGGCTTTAGGTGTCAGCTCGTTGGTCATGTCTTCCAACAGCTTGTTCACCACCGGCACGGCGCTTTCCAGCTTGGCTTGGGTCATCTGGGCCGATTGTTGAGTCAATTGCGGCATTTTTTCCAGGACTTTCTTGCCCAGTGGCGACTGGTAGAACGCAACCAGGTCCTTGAGCTCGGATTCGCTGAAGTTAGTGGTGTAGAGCTTGACCATGTCCGGTTTCAGCTTCGGCCAGCCGATAGCCTGGTCCAGAGCGGCGTTAGCCTTGGCCTGGTAGCTGTCCAGCACGGACTGCTTGGCGGCAGGCGCCTTGGTCTGTTCGAAACGCTGGGCAAACATTTGCTGCACTTGCATGTACACCGGGGTACCCAGCTTGTCAGCGTGGGCCAGGGTGAGGAAGGCTTCGGCACTGGCGTTATGGCTGGCGGTATCGGCAAACACTTGGCCGCTGGCGCAAACCAGAGCAACCGCGGTACAGATGGCACGAAGACGAGTCATCGAGTTTCCTTTCTAGCAGGCGAGGTATTACCCCCAAGGGCGGCTATTCTGCGCCTAAAAAACGAAATGTCTCAACCCCACCCCTTATTGGGCCGGGTTTTGCGGGACTTGGGGCGGGTGAAAAGTCTTTTATGGAACCCCACTGGCCCATCACGGCCTAAACTGCGCAAACGAACCTGAAGGAGTGTGCCCGATGAGCCGTATCGAAACCGACAGCCTGGGAGAAGTCCAAGTCCCGGATGACGCTTACTGGGGCGCGCAGACCCAACGTTCGCTGGTGAACTTCGCCATCGGCGAGCAACGCATGCCCCTGGCGGTGCTGCATGCCCTGGCGCTGATCAAGAAAGCGGCGGCGCGGGTCAACGACCGCAATGGCGATTTGCCTGCCGATATCGCCCGGCTGATCGAACAGGCTGCAGATGAGGTGCTCGACGGCCAGCATGACGACCAGTTCCCGCTAGTGGTCTGGCAGACCGGCAGCGGCACCCAGAGCAACATGAACGCCAATGAAGTGATCGCCGGCCGCGCCAACGAGCTGTCGGGCAAGACCCGTGGCGGCAAGAGCCCGGTTCACCCTAACGATCATGTGAACCGCTCGCAGAGTTCCAACGACTGCTTCCCCACAGCGATGAGCATCGCGACGGTGCAAGCAGTGAACAAACAACTGCTGCCGGCAATCACCAACCTTTCGGGCGGCCTGGCGGAACTGTCGGCACGGCACATGAAACTGGTCAAGACCGGCCGCACCCACATGATGGACGCCACGCCAATCACCTTCGGCCAGGAACTCTCGGCCTTTATCGCCCAGCTCGATTACGCCGAACGCGCGATCCGCAGTGCCCTGCCTACGGTGTGCGAACTGGCCCAGGGCGGCACCGCCGTCGGCACCGGGCTCAATTCGCCTCATGGTTTTGGCGAGGCGATTGCCGCCGAGCTGGCCGCGTTGTCAGGGCTGCCATTTGTCACCGCACCGAACAAATTCGCCGCCCTCTCCGGCCACGAGCCGCTGGTAACCTTGCACGGCGCGCTGAAAACCCTGGCCGTGGCCTTGATGAAAATCGCCAACGACCTGCGCCTGCTGGGCTCCGGCCCACGCGCCGGGCTGGCCGAGGTCAAGTTGCCGGCCAACGAACCGGGCAGCTCGATCATGCCCGGCAAGGTCAACCCCACCCAATGCGAAGCGCTGTCAATGCTGGCCTGCCAGGTACTCGGCAATGACGTGACCATCGGCATTGCCGCCAGCCAAGGGCATTTGCAGCTGAACGTGTACAAACCGGTGATCATCCACAACCTGCTGGAATCGATCCGCCTGCTGGCCGACGGTTGCAACAACTTCCAGGAACACTGCATCGCCGGCCTTGAACCCGACGCCGAGCAAATGGCCGAACACCTGGAGCGCGGGCTGATGCTGGTGACCGCCCTCAACCCACACATCGGCTACGACAAATCGGCGCAGATCGCCAAAAAAGCCTACGCCGAAGGCCTGACGCTGCGCGAAGCCGCGCTGGCGCTAGGCTTCCTTACCGATGCAGAGTTTGACCAATGGGTACGCCCGGAAAACATGCTCGAAGCCGGGCATTAAGCTCAGGTTTTGATCTGCTGTTGATGTGCTTTTGATCTTGATCTTGATCTCAGGCGCCCCATCAACCACGCTGGCCGCACGCAGGCTTGAATCCGTGGATAACCCGGCAGGACGCCGGGTTAGCCGCGCTGGGCCAAGGATGGCCCATCGCGGCGGCCCACGGATTCAAGCCGGAGTGCGGGCATGCCGAGCCTAGGCGAGGCACCGAGTGGTGGGGCGAAGACTTTTTGGTTACTTTTGTGTCTTTACAAAAGTGACCCGCTGTAAGAGCGGAACCCTAAGTAGCCGTTACCGAAGAAATGGATATGTACTCCGACTAGACATCCCAGCCAACCGGGAGGCCGCCTTCGCGAGCAAGTCGAATCGTCGCACCGCCGCTCCCACAGTTGGAATGTGCTGTGTCAGCAAGATAATGGGCGGCTCGGAGGCCGCCATCGCAGGCAAGCCAGCTCCCACAGTTGAACCGGGTTCCCACAGTTGAACCGGTTTACAACAATAAAGCTTCGGCACCGGATCGGTCGCCAAGCCAGATATCAAGACGCCAGGCGCACCCGCCGAGCCCTGAGCCCAGCCAACAACGACGGCGCCAGCGCCACAGTCGCCGACCCCAGCACCACCACCAGCGCCCCCACATAGCCCAACGCATTGATCTCTTCGGCCTGCACAAAATCCGGCCATAACCACGCCGCCAACGCCACCGCCACAAACGTCACCAACGGCGTCAACGCCAACGTCGCACTCACCCGCGAAGCCTCCCAATGCGCCAGCGCCTCGGCAAACGCACCGTAAGCCACCAGCGTATTCATGCAGCACGCCAGCAACAGCCAGCCTTGCAGCGGGCTCAGCTGCAGCGCCTCCAGCGGATGCGCCCACGGTGTCAGCAGCGCGGCGCAAGACAGGTAGATCACCATCATCACCTGCAGCGAATTCCACACCGTCAGCAACTGCTTCTGGCCCAAGGCGTAAAACACCCAAATGGTGGTGGCCAGCAGGATCGTCAGCACCCCGGCAGTGTAGGTGCCCAGGGACGTGAGCATTTCCACCAGTCGCTGGTTGAAGAACAGCCCAAAGCCAATAATCAGCACTACCAGCCCCACGCCCTGCCCCAGGCTGAAACGCTCCTTGAACACAAACACGCTGGCGACCATCAGGAATATCGGCCCCATCTGCACCACCAACTGTGCCGTACCGGGGCTGAGCATTTTCAGGCCCACCAGGTACAGCACGTAGTTGCCCACCAGCCCGCACACCGCCATGGCCACCAGCCAGCCACCCTTGGGGCCGAGCACTTTGCGGCTGGGCAAGCGACGAGTGAGCGCCAGGTAGATAAACAAGCAGCTACCGGCCACGACCAGGCGAAACCAGGTGACCGTCACCGGGTCCATCACCTGCAGCACTTGCTTGAGTTTGATCGGCAGAATGCCCCACAGGAACGCGGTCAGCAGGGTCAAGCCAAAGCCATAGACCCAGCGGCCGGAAGAGATGTGCATGAGTGCCCCGAATGCCTGAGGAAGTGGAGGCAGCATTCTAGGGGGACCAAGGGGTGCCTTGGCGAGCGATATTTTCCAGAACAGCACAAATCAAAGGTGGGAGCTGGCTTGCCTGCGAAAGCGGTGGGTCAGACAAAAAATCTCGACAGATACACCGCCATCGCAGGCAAGCCAGCTCCCACATTGACCCTATTCCTTCAATGAGATTTAGCGCACCGCTTCGAAGAGCCCGGTGGCACCCATGCCGCCGCCCACGCACATGGTGACGATGCCATAGCGCAGATTGCGCCGTTGCAACTCGCGCACCAAATGCCCGACTTGCCGCGAACCGGTCATGCCGAATGGGTGCCCAATCGAGATCGAGCCGCCATTGACGTTGTATTTGGCGTTATCAATTTCCAGGCGGTTACGCGCATACAGGCATTGCGAGGCGAAGGCTTCGTTGAGTTCCCACAGGTCGATGTCCGCCACCTGCAAGCCCTTGGCCTTGAGCAACTTGGGCACCGAAAACACCGGGCCGATGCCCATTTCGTCCGGCTCGCAACCGGCCACGGTAAAGCCACGGAAAAACGCCTTGGGCTTGAGGCCCAGCGCCAGGGCTTTTTCCAGGCTCATCACCAAAGTCATCGAAGCGCCGTCGGACAGCTGCGAGGAGTTGCCGGCCGTCACCGAGCCGTCCTCGGCGAAGACCGGCTTCAACCCCTGCAAGCTGGCGAGCGTGGTGTCAGGGCGGTTGCAGTCGTCGCGATCGACCACGCCGTCCAGCACTTGTACCGCGCCGGTGTTCTTGTCCTCGATTTTGTACTTGACCGTCATCGGCACAATTTCATCGTCGAACAAGCCATCGGCCTGAGCCTGGGCAGTGCGCTGCTGGCTTTGCAGGGCATACAGGTCCTGTTCTTCGCGACTGACGTTGTAGCGGCGCGCAACAATCTCGGCGGTCTGGCCCATGGGGAAGTAGATGCCCGGCACCTGCTCTTTGAGCAGCGGGTTGATCAGGTTGTCGGTGTTGACGCTTTTCATGGTCAGGCTGATCGACTCAACCCCACCGGCGATGATGATGTCGCTGCAGCCCGAGGCAATCTGGTTGGCCGCGATGGCAATCGCCTGCAAGCCCGAAGAGCAGAAGCGGTTGAGGGTCATGCCGGCCGTGCCGGTGCCCAGCTGTGAAAGCACCGCCACGTTGCGGCCGATGTTGTAGCCCTGGGCGCCTTCGTTGGAGCCGGCGCCGACGATGCAGTCCTCGACCGTCGCCGGGTCGATGCCATTGCGGGTCAGCAGCGCATTCACGCAATGGGCGGCCATGTCATCCGGACGGGTCTGGTTGAACTTGCCGCGAAAGGATTTGGCCAGGCCGGTTCGCACGCTGTCGACGATCACTACTTCACGCATGGGCTACCTCGATCTTGTCATTGTTGGAAGATGAATCGAGGATAGATCCAGCCCTGGCCAACCGCGACGATCATTCACCCGGCATATACAAAAACATGGTGAGCGGCAGGCTTGTTGTGGCAAGCCTGCCAACTACAGGAAGCTCAGCCAAGGCTATTTCTTTTTCTTCTTGTCATGCTTGTCGGTTTTTTCGAACGCCTCTTCCAGCGCGCGATTGATGGTGCGCAGCACCTTGACCCGCGCCCAGCGTTTGTCATTGGCTTCCACCAAGGTCCACGGCGCGATTTCGGTGCTGGTGCGGTCGACCATATCGCCCACGGCGGCCCGGTAGTCGTCCCACTTGTCGCGGTTGCGCCAGTCGTCTTCGGTGATCTTGAAGCGCTTGAACGGGATTTCCTCGCGGGCCTGGAAGCGTTCCAGCTGGGTCTGCTTGTCGATGGCGAGCCAGAACTTGACCACGATTACACCCGCGTCGCGCAACTGCTCTTCAAAGTCATTGATCTCGCCGTAGGCGCGCATCCAATCCGCCGGGGTGCAGAAGCCCTCGACGCGTTCCACCAGCACGCGGCCGTACCACGAGCGGTCAAACACGGTAAACATGCCGCGCGCCGGAATCTTCTGCCAGAACCGCCACAGGTACGGCTGGGCGCGCTCGTCTTCGCTTGGCGCGGCAATCGGCACGATATGGTATTGGCGCGGGTCCAGCGCCGCCGCGACACGCCGAATCGCCCCGCCCTTGCCCGCCGCGTCATTGCCTTCGAACACCGTCACCAACGCGTGCTTGCGCATGCGTTTGTCGCGCATCAGTCCAGAAAAACGCGCCTGCTCGGTGATCAGCTGTTCTTCGTAATCGTCCTTGTCCAGGCGCAAGGTCATGTCGAGGCTGTCGAGCAGGCTCTTGTGATCAACCGAGGCCAGCAACGGCGCCGGGTTCATGCCGCTGGCCTTGCCCTTGGTCAGCTTCAAGGCGTTTTGCAGGCTTTCGAGCAGGATCTTGCCCACAGTAAGGCTGCGGTAATGCGCGTCGACGCCTTCAATCACGTGCCACGGCGCATAGTCGCGGCTGGTGCGACGCAGGATGCGCTCACCAAAATGCACAAACTTGTCGTAGGTCTCGGACTGTTGCCAGTCCAGCGGGCTGATGCGCCAGCTGTGCAACGGGTCGTCGGCCAGAGCCTTGAGCCGCGCCTTCATCTGTTTCTTGGACAGGTGGAACCAGAACTTGAAGATCAGCGCGCCTTCGTCGCAGAGCATCTTTTCCAGGCGCTCGGCACCGGCGATGGCCTGGTCCAGGCGTGCGTCCTTGATCTCGCCGTGCACCCGGCCTTGCAGCATCTGGCTGTACCAGTTGCCGAAAAAAATGCCCATGCGGCCTTTGGCCGGCAGTTGCCGCCAGTAGCGCCAGGCCGGTGGGCGCGCCAGTTCTTCGTCGGTCTGTTGGTCAAAGGTGCGCACCTCGATCAGGCGCGGGTCCATCCATTCATTCAGCAGCTTGACGGTTTCGCCCTTGCCCGCGCCTTCGACGCCGTTGATCAGGATGATCACCGGGAAGCGCTTCTGCTGCTGCAACTCGTACTGCACTTCCAGCAACGCTTCGCGCAGGGCCGGTACTTCGGCGTCGTAGGTGTCTTTGTCGATGGCGTGACCGATTTCGGCGGATTCGAACATGGGCAGCTCCGTTTGAAGATGGATCAAGACTAGCGGATTGGGCAACAACACGCGGGAGGAAATTCCACCCGCGCTTGCCGTGGGTCAATTCATCCTCGATTGATCAGCTAGAATGGCGGCCTTGTCTTTTTCGAGCCGCCCATGAACCCCATCACCCACGCCCAGCTCGACTGGGATGAGCAAGGTCGCCCGCACTCGCGGGTGTTCGACGACGTGTATTTTTCCGACAAGTCGGGCCTTGAAGAAACCCGCTATGTGTTCCTCGAACAGAACCGTTTGCAGGAACGTTTTGCCGCCTTGCCGGCAGGTGGGCGTTTGGTGATTGGCGAGACCGGTTTCGGCACCGGCCTGAATTTTCTCTGCGCCTGGCAGCTGTTCGAGCAACACGCGGTGGCCGATGCGCGCCTGCATTTTGTCAGTGTCGAAAAGTACCCGCTGAGCCACACCGACCTGCAACGCGCCCTCGCCCTCTGGCCGGAACTGGCGCCCTTCGCCGAGCAGTTGCTGGCGCAGTACATCGCCATCCACCCAGGTTTCCAACGTCTGGTGCTGGCCAACGGCCGCGTGACCCTGACGCTGTTGATCGGCGACGCCCTGGAGCAGCTGCCGCAATTGGATGCGCAGGTCGATGCGTGGTTTCTGGACGGCTTCGCGCCAGCGAAAAACCCTGACATGTGGACCGCCGAGCTGTTTGCCGAACTGGCCCGCCTGGCCGCACCCGGCTCGACGATAAGCACCTTCACCAGCACCGGCTGGGTGCGGCGCCTGATCAACGCCGCCGGGTTCAAGATGAAGCGCACGCCGGGCATCGGCCATAAGTGGGAGATCCTGCGCGGTGAATTCCTCGGTTGGCCCGAAGACGCGCCACCCGCGGCCACCGCCAAACCGTGGTTCGCGCGCCCGCCAGCCATCGACGGCGAGCGCCACGCCATGGTCATCGGCGGCGGCCTGGCGGGTTGCGCCACCGCCGCCAGCCTGGCCGCACGCGGTTGGCGCGTCAGCCTGCTGGAGCGCCACACCGAGCTGGCCCAGGAAGCGTCCGGCAACCCGCAGGGCGTGCTGTACCTCAAGCTGTCGGCGCATGGCACCGCGTTGTCCCAGCTGATCCTCAGCGGCTTCGGCCACACTCGGCGTTTGCTCGAACACTTACAGCGTGGCGTCGATTGGGATGGCTGCGGCGTGCTGCAATTGGCGTTCGACGCCAAAGAAACTCAGCGCCAGGCGCAACTGGCTGAGGCGTTCCCCCCAGAATTGCTGCACTTGCTGGACCGTGAACACGCGCAACAACAGGCCGGTATCGACCTGGCCCACGGCGGCCTGTTTTTCCCGGAAGGTGGCTGGGTGCATCCACCTGCGCTGTGCCACTGGCAAGCGGCGCATCCGCTGGTTGAAGTGCTCACCCATCACGATCCGCTTGAGTTGCACCGGGTCGATGACC
Source organism: Pseudomonas sp. MONT-RG-20F-20-E-7-02 (assembly GCF_022662395.1). Lineage (NCBI taxonomy): Bacteria > Pseudomonadati > Pseudomonadota > Gammaproteobacteria > Pseudomonadales > Pseudomonadaceae > Pseudomonas > Pseudomonas sp. MONT-RG-20F-20-E-7-02. The sequence goes on along the minus strand of NZ_JAKNQN010000001.1, from coordinate 531,138 downwards.
AGTGGCAGGCCCGTGACGGTGACCGCGTGCTGGCGAGTGCCAGCGTGGTGGTGCTTGCAGGTGCGGCCGAGATCAAGCGTTTCGCCCCCAGCGCCGACTTGCCGCTCAAGCGCATTCGCGGGCAAATCACCCGGCTGGCGCAAACCGCAGCGAGTGCGAGCTTGGCCACGGTGGTCTGCGCCGAGGGCTATGTGGCCCCTGCGCGACTGGGTGAACACACCCTGGGCGCGAGTTTTGACTTCAATAATGAAGACCTCACGCCCACCGTCGCCGAACATGCGGGCAACCTCGACATGCTGCGGGAGATTTCCGCAGACCTGCTGCAACGCCTGGGCGCCGACCACCTCGCCCCCGAGCAATTGAAAGGCCGCGCGGCGTTTCGTTGTACCAGCCCTGACTACCTGCCGATCGTCGGGCCGTTGGCCGACCAAACAGCGTTTCAACAGGCTTATGCGGTGCTTGGCAAAGACGCCCGGCAAGTGCCGAATACGCCCTGCCCATGGCTGCCGGGCATGTACATTAACAGCGGCCACGGCTCACGCGGGCTGATCACCGCACCCCTGTGCGGCGAGCTGCTGGCGGCCTGGCTGAGCGACGAGCCGCTGCCGGTTCCAGCGGGTGTGGCCGAGGCCTGCCACCCGAATCGGTTTGCCCTGCGCGCCTTGGTTCGCGGTAAACCAGCCACACGCAAATAGAGGGATTCAAGGCATCGCGGCTATTTGCCTTATAACTTATCGGTCTAAAACTCCACGGATAGCACTGGGTCAGTTTCTGGGTACGCGCCCTTTGGGCGTATTGAGTATTGACCCTCCCCAACGGAAAAACCGGTAAGGAATTTATGTGCGGATTAGCTGGAGAATTACGTTTCGATGCCCAACCTGCCGACCTGGCTGCGATTGAGCGCATCACTCACCACTTGGCCCCGCGTGGCCCAGACGCCTGGGGCTTCCACGCCCAAGGGCCGATTGCCCTGGGCCACCGTCGCCTGAAAATCATGGACCTGTCGGACGGCTCGGCCCAGCCGATGATCGACGCCCAGCTCGGGCTGTCCCTGGCCTTCAACGGTGCGATCTACAACTTCCCGGAATTGCGCGAAGAGCTGGAAGCCCTGGGCTACGCCTTCTATTCCGGTGGCGACACCGAAGTGCTGCTCAAGGGCTATCACGCCTGGGGTGAAGCGCTGCTGCCAAAACTCAACGGCATGTTTGCGTTTGCCATCTGGGAACGTGACGCCCAGCGCCTGTTCATCGCCCGTGACCGTCTGGGCGTGAAGCCTTTGTACCTGTCGCGCACCGGCCAGCGCCTGCGCTTTGCCTCGGCCTTGCCGGCGCTGCTCAAGGGCGGTGATATCAACCCGATCCTCGATCCGGTGGCGCTGAACCACTACCTGAACTTCCACGCCGTGGTGCCGGCGCCGCGCACCTTGCTGGCGGGCATTGAAAAACTGCCACCGGCGAGCTGGATGCGTATCGACGCCAACGGCGACACCGAACAGAAAACCTGGTGGACCCTGCCCTACGGCCCCCATGACGATGAAAAAAACCTGACCCTCGAAGACTGGACCGACCGCGTGCTCGACAGCACCCGCGAAGCCGTGGCGATCCGCCAACGTGCCGCCGTGGATGTCGGCGTGCTGCTTTCCGGTGGCGTCGATTCGAGCATGCTCGTCGGCCTGCTGCGTGAAGTCGGCGTGCAGGACTTGTCCACCTTCTCCATCGGTTTTGAAGACGCCGGTGGCGAGCGCGGCGACGAGTTCCAGTACTCGGACCTGATCGCCAAGCACTACGGCACCCGTCACCATCAACTGCGCATCGCTGAAAGCGAAATCATCGAGCAACTGCCTGCGGCGTTCCGCGCCATGAGCGAGCCGATGGTCAGCCATGACTGCATCGCCTTCTACCTGCTGTCGCGGGAAGTGGCCAAGCATTGCAAGGTGGTACAAAGCGGCCAGGGCGCCGACGAGCTGTTCGCCGGTTACCACTGGTACCCGCAAGTCGACGGCGCCAGTGACCCGTATGCCGCCTACCGCGATGCGTTTTTCGACCGCAGCTACGACGACTACGCGGCCACCGTCGCACCGAAATGGCTGACCGCCAACGACGCTGCCGGTGACTTTGTGCGCGAACATTTCGCCATGCCAGGCGCCGATGCGGCGGTGGACAAAGCCCTGCGCCTGGACAGCACGGTGATGCTGGTGGACGACCCGGTCAAACGCGTCGACAACATGACCATGGCCTGGGGCCTGGAGGCACGCACGCCGTTCCTGGATTACCGCCTCGTCGAACTGTCGGCGCGGGTGCCAGGCAAATTCAAACTGCCGGACGGCGGCAAGCAAGTGTTGAAAGAAGCGGCGCGCCGGGTCATCCCGAGCGAAGTCATCGACCGCAAGAAAGGCTACTTCCCGGTGCCGGGCCTCAAGCATTTGCAGGGCGACACCTTGAACTGGGTGCGTGAGCTGCTGCTCGACCCGAGCCAGGATCGCGGCCTGTTCAACCCCGCCATGCTCGACCGCCTGTTGACCGACCCGCAGGGCCAACTGACCCCGCTGCGCGGCTCCAAGCTGTGGCAACTGGCGGCGCTGAACCTGTGGCTCAGCGAACAAGGAATCTGAGTGATGAAACCTCTTGCAGCGGCTTACAGCCAACGCTTGCTGAAGGGCCAGGCGCCGACCTACGAGCGCCTGCAAGCCCGCCTGGCGGAAGATGGCAGCCCACTCGGCGCCGAACCGATTGCCGTGCATTGCGGCTGGGGCCGGTTGTTGATCGGGCATACCTTCCCGGACCCCGCGAGCCTGGCCCAGGAACTGTTGAATGAGCAGCCCGGCGAGCGCGACATCGCGCTCTACGTGGCGGCGCCGCAGCAGATCCTCGGGATTGACCCGCAGCAGTTGTTCCTCGATCCCTCCGACACGCTGCGCCTGTGGTTCAGCGACTACCGCCCCGCCACGCGCGTGTTTCGCGGTTTTCGTATCCGTCGCGTGCAAACCGAAGCTGATTGGGCGGCGGTCAACGTGCTCTATCAAGGGCGAGGCATGCTGCCGGTCGACCCCGAACGCCTGACGCCGCGCCATCAAGGCGGGCCGGTGTATTGGCTGGCCGAAGATGAAGACAGCGGCGCGGTGATCGGCAGTGTGATGGGCCTTAACCATCAAAAAGCCTTTCAGGACCCGGAAAACGGTTGCAGCCTCTGGTGCCTGGCCGTTGACCCGCAGTGCACGCGCCCCGGCGTGGGTGAAGTGCTGGTGCGCCACTTGGTCGAGCACTTTATGAGCCGTGGCCTGAGCTACCTCGACCTGTCGGTGTTGCACGATAACCGCCAGGCCAAGAGCCTTTACGCCAAATTGGGCTTTCGTGCGCTCACCACCTTTGCGATCAAGCGCAAGAACGGCATCAACCAACCGCTGTTTCTCGGCCCTGGGCCGCAGGCGGGGTTCAACCCCTACGCGCGGATCATTGTCGAAGAAGCTCACCGGCGCGGCATCGATGTGCAGGTGGATGACGCCGACGCTGGCCTGTTTACCCTCAGCCATGGCGGGCGCCGCGTGCGCTGCCGTGAATCCCTCAGCGATCTGACCAGTGCCATCAGCATGACCCTGTGCCAGGACAAAAGCCTGACCCACAAGGTGCTCAAAGCTGCCGGCCTGAAACTGCCGCAACAACAGTTGGCGGGCAGCGCGGATGACAACCTGGAGTTTCTCGACGAACACCAGCGCATCGTGGTCAAGCCGCTGGACGGCGAGCAAGGCCAGGGCGTTGCGGTGGATTTGCAGACCATCGAAGACGTGCAAAAGGCCATTGAGGCGGCGCGCCAGTTCGACAGCCGTGTGTTGCTGGAAAGCTTCCACGAAGGCCTCGACCTGCGCATTCTGGTGATCGGTTTTGAAGTGGTCGCCGCCGCGATCCGGCGCCCCGCCGAGGTGACTGGTGACGGCCAGCACTCCATCGGCGCGTTAATCGAAGCCCAAAGCCGTCGCCGCCAAGCGGCCACCGACGGCGAAAGCAAGATCCCGCTGGACGCCGAAACCCAACGCACCCTGCACGCGGCCGGTTACGACTACAGCAGCATCCTGCCGCGCGGCGAAACCCTGGCCGTGCGCCGCACCGCCAACCTGCACACGGGCGGCTGCCTGGAAGACGTCACTGCAATCCTGCACCCGACACTGGTGGACGCCGCCGTGCGTGCCGCCCGCGCGCTGGACATTCCCATGGTCGGCCTGGACCTGATGGTGCCGGCCGCCGATCAACCCGAGTATGTGTTTATCGAAGCCAACGAACGGGCCGGCCTGGCCAACCATGAGCCGCAACCGACGGCGGAGAAGTTTGTGGATTTGTTGTTTCCGCATAGCCAGCCGACTGCCTGACCACTGATCGTTCCCACGCTCAGCGTGGGAATGCAGCCCGTGACGCTCAGCGTCACAAGAGCGGACGCAGAGCGTTCCTTGAGGCATTCCCACGCTGAGCGTGGGAACGATCGCCCTCACCCCATCAGGAGTTTCCATGACTCGAACCATCCCCGAACCGGACCTCAACTACCTGCAAAAAGTCCTGCTGGAAATGCTCGCCATTCCCAGCCCTACCGGGTTTACCGACACCATCGTGCGCTACGTCGCCGAGCGCCTCGAAGAGCTGGGCATTCCCTTTGAAATGACCCGGCGCGGGACGATTCGCGCCACCCTCAAGGGCCAGAAAAACAGCCCGGACCGTGCGGTGTCCGCGCACCTGGACACCATCGGCGCCGCCGTGCGTGCGATCAAGGACAACGGCCGCCTGACGCTCGCCCCCGTCGGCTGTTGGTCCAGCCGTTTTGCCGAAGGCAGCCGCGTCAGCCTGTTTACCGACAACGGCGTGATCCGTGGCAGCGTGCTGCCGTTAATGGCCTCCGGGCACGCGTTCAACACCGCCGTGGATGAAATGCCGGTGAGCTGGGACCACGTGGAATTGCGCCTCGACGCTTACTGCGCCACCCGTGCCGACTGCGATTCGCTGGGCATCAGTGTGGGCGACTACGTGGCCTTTGACCCACTGCCCGAGTTCACCGAAAGCGGGCATATCAGCGCGCGCCACCTGGACGATAAAGCCGGTGTCGCCGCGCTGCTCGCTGCGCTTAAAGCCATCGTCGACAGCGGCGAACCCTTGCTGATCGACTGCCACCCACTGTTCACCATCACCGAGGAAACCGGCAGTGGCGCCGCCGCCGCCCTGCCTTGGGATGTGAGTGAGTTTGTCGGCATCGACATCGCCCCGGTCGCGCCCGGCCAGCACTCCAGCGAGCACGCGGTAAGCGTGGCGATGCAGGATTCCGGCGGGCCGTATGACTATCACCTGTCCCGCCACTTGCTGCGCCTGGCTTCGGAAAACGACCTGCCGGTGCGTCGCGACCTGTTCCGGTATTACTTCAGCGATGCACATTCGGCGGTGACCGCCGGCCACGATATCCGCACGGCGCTGCTGGCGTTTGGTTGCGATGCGACCCATGGCTACGAGCGCACGCACATCGACAGCCTGGCGGCGTTGAGTCGCCTGCTGGGCGCGTACATCCTCAGCCCACCGGTGTTTGCCAGCGATGCACAACCGGCCCAGGGTTCGCTGGACAGGTTCAGCCATCAGATCGAGCACGAAACGCAGATGGAGAGCGACACCCGCGTGCCGTCGGTGGACAGCCTGGTCGGTCAGAAGTCCTGACCCTGGCAACACCTGATACTGGTCACGACGATCCCGGCGCAGTAGCATCGCCGGGATTCTACCTCTGAGGCTTGTATGCTGATTCCCTACGACGCACTTGAAGTCGACACCTTGACCCGCCTCATCGAAGACTTCGTCACCCGCGACGGCACCGACAATGGCGATGACACGCCCCTGGAAACCCGCGTACTGCGCGTGCGCCAGGCACTGACCAAGGGCCAGGCGCTGATTGTGTTCGACCCTGAAAGCGAACAATGCCAGTTGATGCTCAAGCACGACGTGCCCAAGCATCTGTTCGACTGAGGCTGTTCTACGGGTTGGTTTGGGGTTGCATGGCTTGGCGCTCGAGGATTTTCTGATACACCTCGGCGCGGTGCACATTGACCCCTGCCGGGGCCTGGATGCCGAACTTCACTTGGGATCCGTTCAGCTCAAGGATGTGCAAGGCGATGTCATCGCCGATGGAGATGATTTCGCCTACGGCGCGGCTTAAGACCAGCATGGCGGTTGTCCTTTTGGAGTGACAGGACCTTGAACATGCGCGTTTGAATGGGGGGCGACAATGGCTCGTCGCTAAATCAGGCCGGGCCTACGCAAGCGGGTAATTTGCCTGACAGACATGTAATTGACTGGAGGGATGACGAATGCCTGATCGTCCCCACGCTCTGCGTGGGAATGCATCCAGTGACGCTCCGCGTCACCTGCATCGGGACGCAGAGCGTCCGGGGCGGCATTCCCACGCGGAGCGTGGGAACGATCAGCGTGGGAATGATCATCAGCCCTTAACGGCCTGCGCCTTGGCGCGCATCTTGTCCGCCATCACGGTCATCTCGTCATACAGCAACTGCGGGTTCTTTTGCTTCAACGCCCACGCCATCCGCCCCTGCTCATGGGGCAAAATCATAAACTCGCCTTCAGCCACTCGCTGGTAGATATAGTCAGCAATGTCAGCCGCCGAAATCGGTGAACTCTCCAGCAACTTACCCACTTGCGCCTTCATCGCCGGTGTCGGCCCACGAAACGAATCCAGCAAGTTGGTCTGGAAAAACGACGGGCACACTACATGCACGCCGACTTCTTGCTGTTTAAGCTCTACCAGCAAACTTTCCGACAACGCCACCACGCCCGCCTTGGCCACGTTGTAGTTGCTCATGGCCGGCCCCTGCATCAACGCCGCCATCGAGGCAATATTGATAATCCGGCCCTTGCTCTTCTCCAACAGCGGCAGGAACGCCTTGCAGCCCTTGACCACGCCCATCAGGTTAATTGCAATTTGCCAATCCCAGTCCTCCAATGACAACTCGGCGAAGAACCCGCCCGAGGCAACGCCGGCATTGTTGACGATCACATCAACGCCCCCCAGCTTGACCTCGCACGCCTGGGCAAACGCGGTGAGCTGGCTGTAATCACGCACGTCGCAGCGCTGGATAAACCCATCCCCCCCCGCCTCGCGCACCAACTTGAGGGTTTCCTGCAACCCCGGCTCACTGACGTCCGACAAGGCCAGCTGCCAACCCTCGCGGGCCCAGCGCAGCGCGATTTCGCGACCCAGGCCGGACCCGGCGCCGGTGATCATCATGCGATTTTGCATAGGAAAGTTGCCTTGTGGTTCACGGAAGAAGTGATCGGCAGTGTAGCGAAGGTTTTTCCTGCACCCACGCACCATCCAATTGATGAATGACTCGGGCAAACCCGAGGCCGGGTGGGAGAGCGACTTATAGCGTAAGTTCAATCTTTTTCAACTAAATCACTGTATTTGCGATCGCATTAAAAGAAATAAGCAAGTTTGCAAAATGCTTTAAAAAACCAGGGAATTTTCTGCCCGACGGTAGAGTCGGAGTTAATAAGGCGTCCGTATTTAAATGACGGCCTATTGTTTAATAACCGGTCTTTGCAGAAGGCCTATAAGGAAAAAAACCATGAGCCTCATTCTGATCATTATCCTGATCCTGCTGCTGGTAGGCGGTTTGCCAGTATTCCCGCACTCGCGTAATTGGGGTTATGGCCCGTCGGGTATCCTGGGCGTTGTCCTGGTGGTATTGGTGGTGCTGTTGTTGCTCGGTCGGATATAAAACCCGCACAAAAAAAGAGGCCTCAATGAGGCCTCTTTTTTTATGCTCGGTTACTTAGTCCGGCTTGCCGTCAATCACACCGGCGGTGTTATCCAACAGGCTCTTGGTGGCGGTCTGCAGGAACGACTCAAGCTTCTGCTTAAGCGCCGCTTCGTCCGGTGACTCGGGAATCACTTTGCCGGTCGGGTTAGCGCCCAGTTCGTATTCCCACAGCTTCGGTGGCATTTCCTTGGGCAGAACCAGGATGCGGTCTGCGGTGACCAGGGCAACCGTCTGATCGCTGCCCGATGGTTTGATCACGCCAAAACCCTTGTCGCCTTCCGGCAGGTTCAGCAGGTCACGGCCCCAGCACTGGTGCAGGGTGTCGCCACCGAGGCGGCCCATGATGGTCGGCACGATGTCGATCTGAGTGCCCACGGTGTGGTCACGCTCGCCGAACTTCTCCTGCATGCCCGGTGCAATCATCAGCATCGGCACGTTGAAGCGGCCCAAGTCCATTTCGGTGATCTGCTGTTCGTTGCCGAAGCCGTGGTCACCCACGATCACGAACAGGGTTTCCTTGAAGTACGGCTCTTTGCGGGCCTTTTCAAAGAACTGGCCCAGGGCCCAGTCGGAGTAACGCATGGCCGTCAAATGCTCGTTGAGGCTGCCACGGTCGGTGACTTTCTCGACCGGCAATGGCGTCGGCAACGCATACGGCGTGTGGTTGGACAGGGTTTGCAGCAGTGCGTAGAACGGCTTGCCGCCTTCGCGGGCCTTCAACTCTTCCAGGCCACGGTTGAACATGTCCTGGTCGGACACGCCCCACGTCGGGTCGGAGAACACCGGGTTGACGAAGTCATTACGCCCGATGAAGTTGGTCATGCCCTGGTTGCTGAAGAAGCCTGACTGGTTGTCCCAGGCGAAGTCGCCGTTGTAGACATACACGTCGTCAAACTTGCGCGCGCTGAGCAACTGCGGCAAGCCCGACAGTTTGTGGCTGCCTTCCGGGGTTTGCATCAGGTATTCGAAGCCTGGCAGGTTCGGGAAGCACGCCATGGTGGCGAACATGCCCTGGTGGGTGTGGGTGCCGTTGGAGAAGAAGCGGTCGAACAGCAAGCCTTCCTTGGACAGTTTGTCGAAGTACGGCGTGATGTTGCCCGGGCGGCCCAGGGCGCCCACTGAGTGACCGGCGAAGCTTTCCATCAGGATCACGACGACGTTCTTGATCGGCAGGGTCTTCTCGGCCGGTGGCGTGTAGTCACGGCGCACGGCGGCGGTGTCGGTATCCACCAGCTTTTCTTGCGGCAACACCAGCATGTCGCGCACGGTCTGGGTGGCCAGCGGTTGGTCCAGGGTGGCTTTCCAGATGTTCGAACGCTCCTCGGAGAAGCGCGACTTGGCGGCGGCGATCAGCGACAAGGTGCCGTTCAAGCCCAACTGGTTGGCGAAGTTCGATTCGGTGGTGTAGACGTCACCCCAACGCAGTGGCGGGCCCTGGCGCAGGGTGCCACGGATGGCGACCACGGCAATCAGCAGGCACACAACAAAGACGGCGATGCGCGTGTACCACGGTGCAACCTGGCGCGTGCCGATGCTGCCGCCGCTGAACGGGCCACGTGGGCGCGTCGCACGGTCCGCGCCCTTGAAGGCGATGCTCAGGATCAGCGTGCCTACGGCCCAGGCCAGCAGGTAACGCACCACCGGGAAACCGTACCAGAGCATGCTCATCACGGTTTTCGGGTCTTCCTTTACATACTGGAAGACCAGGCCGTTGAGGCGCTGGTGGAATTCGCGGTAGAAGTCCATCTCCATCAAGCCCAGGAACAGGGCAATGCTGGAGGCTACGGTCAGCCAAAACCGGAAGAACCCGCGCGCCGCCATGGCCCGAACGCTGAACAGGGCCAGTAGCAGCGGGACCAGCGCGTACATCACGAAGCGGATGTCAAAGCGCGTGCCGTTGACGAACGCTTCGAGGAAGGTCGAGGCCGGCGTGTCGAGGATCATCTCGCGGTTGTAGACCAGCAGCGCCAGGCGCAGCAGGGAGAACATCACCATCATGACCAGTGCGCAAAGCAGCGTGTACGCCAGATGGGATTTGACGGTCGGTTGCAGCAGGCGATTAGAAGCTCGCTGCTGACTCAGGGCGTCCGGGTTTGCCATGTCGTTTCAGGACCCATTGGAAGTTTAAGTTGCGAAAAAATGCAGTGGCGTCCGTCCCTCGCCCAGGCTGGCTGGGGTAGGCGGTTAACGCGGTGGCGCAAATGGTGCCCGATCAATGGCATCAACGCCATTAATTACTGAACGTGCGCCGTCGACCTGCCTTTAATGACACTTGAACAAGTGCCTTGGCGCAGGCGTAAACCGGCGGATTGTCTTGGAAAAGATGTGAAAATTCTGTGCAGCGAATAGTTTCGACACAAATCTTATGGATGTGCCTGAAACCAATGTGGGAGCGGGGCTTGTTTGGGAGCAGAGCTTGTGTGAGAGGCCTGGCTTGTGTGGGAGCCGGGCTTGCCCGCGATGCAGGCACCGCGGTTTATCAGCTACATCGCGGTGATGCAATCGCAGGCAAGCCAGCTCCCACATAAGCCAGCTCCCACACAAGCTCGCTCCCACATTTACTGTGCCCACTCAGGATATGAGTGAACGCTGGTGGCGTCAGACCCGCACGTTACCGCGTGGCCCGGCAATCGCCCAGATGATCAGGCCCAGTACCGGCAACAGCAGGATCAACAGAATCCACAGCACCTTGGCGCCGGTGCTTGCGCCGCTTTTGAACACGTTGATGATCGCCCAGATATCCAGTGCCAGAATGATCAGGCCAATCAAGCTATTAAAAGTGGAACCCATGGTGTCGCTCCTAAGTGAGGGCATGCACTTGTAGGATAGTCAGGCCTGACGGGGGTTCCGTTTTATTTCAGACATGTACGGCGATTCGCAGCGCTTCCAGGGATGGCTCGGCCTTGATGCCGACTTCAGCACACAGTTCCAGAACGCGCGGTAAGTCATTGCCGTAAACCAGCACCGCCTGGATCTCGTCGTCCAGCAACTGGCTGAAGTTCAGCAGCACGTAGCCGCCGTCTTCCGGGCTGAGCGCGCTCATCTGGATCTGGATGCGGTTCAGCGCAGTGAGGTCTTCGGTCTTGGCCAGCTGCTTGGGCTTGAGGTTGAACGCCACGCCCGGGCCGAACGACGCGACGATCTGCGCAAACAGGTCGCCATAGGTGTCGGCCTGGAACAGCACGGTGTCCGGCAGGCTACCGACGACGACCCACTCGCCCAGAGGAATCGGGAAGGTGTCGTCGTAGTTGATATCCGGGTTGGCCGCCAGAAACGCCGCCGGGTCGGCGTAGGCCTGGGCCGCTTCCTCGGCAATGCGCGCCACTTCGTCTTCGCCCATGACGCCGGCGCTGATTTTACTGATGAGTTCGACGAGGGCGGTTTTCATGGGGTGATCCTGTGGCGAGCTGGTTTTCGAGGGCGCGTAGCCTACACCAGTTTCTGCAACTTCGCCGCCGTATCCGCCGCCCCCATGGTCTGTGCCGCTGCCAGCGCAGTTGCGCCCTGAGCGTCGGTGGCCTTGGGGTTGGCACCCTGGCTGAGCAGGTAGTCGAGCATTTCGACGCGGTTGAACATCGCCGCCATCATCAACGCCGTACGCCCATCCGAAGAGGCCGCGTCAACCGGCGCACCGCCTTCGATCAGCGCCTTGACCACTGGCAGGTTGCCCTTGAACGCCGCACCGGCCATTGGCAGCTGGTTCTTGTCGTTGGCGATTTGCGGGTCAGCCTTGAATTCCAGCAGCACTTTTACTGCGTCGGCGTGGCCATGGTAGGCCGCAAGCATCAGCAAGGTGTCGCCATTGTGGTTGCGCAGGTTGGGCGGCAAGCCTTTGGTCAGCAGCGCGGCGAGCATGGCGGCATCGCCTTTGCGGGCCACGTCGAAGACTTGCTCGGCAAATTCGGCGGCTTCGTCTTCGGTCATTTGTTTGGGCTGGTCTGACATGTGGGGCTCCTTGTCTGAATGCTTTATAGGCGCCCAGTGTCGCGGTGGAGTTCCCCACTGTCATGGTTTTTTTGCCAAAAGCGGCCATAGGCAGAATCAATAACGCGGCTTTTAATTACGCTGCTCTTAATAACGCTGCTCTTAATAACGAAAGTGCCCACCCTGAATCTGCGTCAACAGTTGCCCCGTAACCGGCACATAGCAATCCGAGCCCGGCAGCCACGCATACACTGGATCATTGCCGGCCTTGTCCGGATCAAAGGCCTCCTCCTTAAGCCGCACTTTCTGATACTTGAAGGTGCCAGTCGTTTCCATCTTCACCTTGATGCGCAGGAACAGCGGCACCGCATAGTGCGGCAATTGGCCGTGGGCGAATTGCAGCAGTTCGCGCATATCCAAAGAGGCCAAGGATTCGCTTGGCGTAATGGCAACCATGCCGGCGCGGCCATTGGTGTTTTCGATCTCGACACCGTAGGCCACCACCTCAGCGATCTGCGGGTGTTGCAGCAACACATTCTCCACTTCGGTGGTCGAGACGTTTTCGCCCTTCCAGCGGTAGGTGTCGCCCAACCGGTCGACGAATTGCGCATGGCCGAAGCCGATGCTGCGCAACAAGTCGCCGGTGTTGAAGTAACGGTCGCCCTTCTCGAACACGTCGGTCAGCACCACCTTGCGGTTTTTTTCCGGGTCGGTGTAGCCGTCGAACGGCGACTTTTCGTCGATCCGGGCCAGCAGCAACCCCTGCCCGCCCGTTGGTACTTTGCGCATGAAACCCTCATCGCCACGGATCGGCTCACCGGTCTCATGGGAGTAGTCCACCAAGGCCCAGTGTTGCAGGCAGAAGCCGATGGTGTTGTCGAAATTCAGCACATTGGTGAAGCCGATATTGCCGTCGCTGGCGGCATACAGTTCACAGATATGTTCAACCCCATAGCGTTGCTTGAACTGCGCCCAAACGCCGGGGCGCAGGCCGTTGCCGACCATCTTGGTCACGCTGTTGTCCAGGTCCTGGGCGCTGGCGGGCTGGTCGAGCAGGTAACGGCACAGCTCACCGACATAGCCCAAGGTGGTTGCCTTGAACTTGCGCGCGTCGTCCCAGAACTGGCTCGCGCTGAACTTACGCCGAATGGCAAACCCCGACGCCCCGACAATCGCCGAGCCCCAGCACACGCACAGGCCGGTGGCGTGGTACAGCGGCAAGGTGCAATAAAGAACGTCTTGCGGGCCCATGTCCAGGGCGATACTGCCGAAGCTGACGGCGGTCTTGGTCCAGCGCCCGTGCTTCATGATCCCGGCCTTGGGCAAACCGGTGGTGCCGGAGGTGTAGATGTAGAAGCACGGGTCGTTGAAGAAGATGTGCCCAGTGCTGGCGGGGTTATCCACCGGGCATTCGGCACTCGCCGCCATCAGGTCGATGTAACCCTCAGGCACAGCGCCGGCGTGTTGATCGGCGACAAACCAGGTCTTGTCCGCCGGGATTTGCACTTGATCGCGCACCACCGTGTAGGCAGCCACCAGTTCCGCGCCCACCACAATGGCCACCGGGCTCACCAGGTTCAGGCTGTGCACCAGCGCCGCCTGGGTTTGCGAGGTGTTGAGCATGGCGCAGATGCCACCCAGCTTGGCCACGGCCAGCACGTGCAACAACAATTCGGGGCGATTTTCGATAAACAGGGCGACGACGTCACCTTTGCCGATGCCCTGCGCGTGCAAGTGATGGGCGATACGGTTGGCGCGCCCGTTGGCGTCGCGGTAGCTGAGCACGCTGTCGCCGTATAACAACGCAGCGCCCTCAGGGTTACGCAGGGTGGCCTGCTCAAAGTGCCAACCCAGGCCGCAGGGCTGCTCGGGGTCGGTGACATTCGCGGCGCGCATGCCGCGCACTACGCGTGGCAGGGCGCGAACAATCGCGGGCACCTTACGCAGCATCTTGCCCCAGGTGATCATGTCGTCTTGCTGATGGCTCATGGAGGAACGTCCTTTTTCTTATTCTTCATCTGACCCAGAAACAGCGTCGGGCCTGTAGGCAGGAGACCGAATACCTTGCAGAAAAATACGCCTGAGGTTCTTCGGCTGTACACGTGGGATTTGAAATGTTTTGTATCCCGGCCCAATGCCCGACAAAAATGGAATTGTTCACCGTATCAAGAGTCTTTATCGGTAAGGGCCGCCTGAAACGGCAGGGCCCGATAGCGCAAAATGCAGGATGCACGATGGCCATTCATGCAATTTGCACGAAACTGAAAATTCTAAATTTTTTTAAACTACTGATTTATAACGATTTTTTATAAAACCCAATACTGGCACAATCACTGCACCTATCACTCCATGCTTGCCAACTTGAGCCAACGGAGCTGATAGACATGAGCCTGATCCAAGATAAATTCGCTTCTGTATTCTCCCAATACGACGTCACCACTCAGCCACGCCCAGACGGCGGTATCCTGTTGACCCTGCGCAACAGCGAAGGCAAACAGGTCAAGCGTTCGATTTCGTATCAACAGCTGCACACCGCTGACCAACTGACTTGGGTGATCAGCGCCATCCGCCGCGACCTGGCCGAACAAGCCAGCGACCTGCCACAGATTTCGATGCTGCAAAGCCAGAATCGCTTTGCGCTGCCGACTTACCATTCGGCGTAAATCACCCCAATGAAAAAGGGCCGCGACGCCGTTGAGCGTCGCGGCCCTTTTTTGTGTGGTTTCAGCACAATCCCTGGCGGCTGGCCTCATTCATGGCCTGTACGCGGTTTGTGACTTCCAACTTGCCGTAGATGTTGCGCAGGTGAAACTTCACCGTGGCTTCTGAGGTGGCGCGAATCTGGCTGATTTCCCAGACGGTCTTCCCCTCCGAGGCCCAGCGCAGAATTTCCAGCTCAGTCGGGGTAAGAGGCTTGCCCCCCAGGCTCAGGCGCCTTCTGACGACCACGGGCACGGTATCCGGCGTACGACACGAGTCCTCTCGGCCACTCATTGATCTCTCTCCTTTAGTCATGGATTCCATATCACCTTTCGGATTCCTGCTATTGACAGGTGATATAAACATCGAACAAGGAGAGAGTTACATACCGAATGGGCTGAAAGCAGGAGACGCTGCATAAACAGCTACAGCCTACAAATAACTAAGCCAATTCCCACAGAAAATGCCAACTTACCTGAGTGGAAAGTTTAAATATCTGTGCTTAGTCGTCCAAACCCGGGAAACCGGCAGCGATGCCGTCGCCGGTAAATTCAGGCACTGCGCCTTTCGCTGTATTGAACAAACGCAGTGTGACGAAGTGCGGATTTTCGCCCATGTCGAACCAATGCGGCATTCCGGCCGGAATCACCAGCAGGTCACTTTTCTCGCAGCGTATGGCATAGACATACTCGCCTACGTGCACGTTAAAAAGCCCCTGGCCGGCGATGAAGAAACGCACTTCGTCTTCGCTGTAACGGCGTTCATCAATGAACTGCGCGCGCAGCTCGGCTTTTTGCGGATGCTCGCCCGTCACACTGAGCACTTCCACGGAGCCGTAGCCGAGGGCGTCGATCTGAGGCTGGTAGGCCGCGATCAGTTCAGCGTCGCTGGCGCCCTTCTCGACAGGCGCCGGCTGCCAGCGCGCAAAACGCACGCCGTGCTCGGCGAGGCACGTGGCGATATCGTCCAAATGGGTCAGGACCTTGTTCGGGGTATCGGGCGTGGCGACGGGGTAAACAGCGACATAACTCATTGCTCGGTTCCTTTATTCGGCTCTTGCAATCGAAGGCCAATGATAATGGCGGCGGCCAGGGCTGCGACGCTGGCGATGCTGAAGGTCAGCGTCGGCCCCAACACGTTCCAGCTATAACCGGCATACAGCGCGCCCAACGCGCCGCCGGTGCCGGCCAGCGCGGCATACAACGCCTGGCCCTGGCCTTGCTGGCGATCACCGAAGCTGCGTTGTACAAAGGCAATCGCTGCCGCATGAAAACTGCCGAAGGTGGCCGCGTGCATCACTTGCGCCAGCAGCAGCACCCAGAAAAATTCGGCGAATGAGCCCAGCAGCAGCCAGCGTATGGCGGCCAACAGGAAACTCGCCAGTAATACCCGACGCACCGAAAAACGCGTGAGGATGCGGCTCATGGCCAGGAACATCAGCACTTCCGCGACCACGCCCAAGGCCCAGAGCATGCCGATCACGCCGCGGCTGTAACCCAGGTGCTCGAGGTGCAGGGTGAGGAAGGTGTAATACGGGCCATGGCTCATTTGCATCAGCGCCACGCAGGCATAAAACGCCAGTACGCCGGGGCTGCGCAATTGCTTGAGGAAACCGTCACCGGCCAGGCGATTGCCGTGGCTCGCCGGTTGCGCAGTCGGCACCCACAGGCTGGCGCCGATGATGCCGGCCATGATCACCACGATCACTACCGGGTAAATGTCCAGGCTCAGCCAGTCGAACAGGCGCCCCATGATCACCACGGTGAGGATGAACCCGATGGAGCCCCACAGGCGAATCTGGCTGTAGCGCGAGGTCTGTTTGTGCAGATGCGCCAGGGTGATCACTTCAAACTGCGGCAGCACGGCGTGCCAGAAGAACGCGTGCAACGCCATCACCAGGGCCAGCCAGGCGTAGGTCTTGCTGATGAAGATCAGCGAAAAGCTGGCCAGGGTGCACACCGCGCCAAACCGCACAATGGCCAGGCGGCGGCCGGTGTAGTCGCCGAGCCAGCCCCACAGATTCGGCGCCACG
This sequence comes from Pseudomonas sp. MONT-RG-20F-20-E-7-02, assembly GCF_022662395.1. Classification (NCBI taxonomy): domain Bacteria; kingdom Pseudomonadati; phylum Pseudomonadota; class Gammaproteobacteria; order Pseudomonadales; family Pseudomonadaceae; genus Pseudomonas; species Pseudomonas sp. MONT-RG-20F-20-E-7-02. The sequence goes on along the minus strand of NZ_JAKNQN010000001.1, from coordinate 514,687 downwards.
CAGCGCATCAACATGGGAATGGCCACCAGTTCACCGATGCGCGCGCTGGAGAACCCCAAGTGATCGAAGTACAGCGCCAGGAACGGCGCGGTCGCCCCGAGCAGGGCGAAGTAGAAGAGGTAGAAGCTGGAGAGGCGCCAGTATGGGAGCGCTGGGGTCATGGTGTGAGGGGCTGCTGCGCAGCCCTCGCCACAAACCGTCACAGCTGGCCCAGTACCGGCGTAGTCACGCGTACATCGGCATTTTGCCCACGGTTGCGCAGCAGGTGGTCCATCAACACGATGGCCATCATCGCCTCGGCAATCGGCGTGGCACGGATGCCCACGCATGGGTCGTGGCGGCCCTTGGTGATCACATCCACCGGGTTGCCGTGCACATCAATCGAACGGCCCGGCGTGGTGATGCTCGACGTCGCCTTGAGCGCCAAGTGCGCAACAATCGGTTGGCCCGAGGAAATACCGCCAAGGATGCCGCCCGCGTTGTTGCTGAGGAAACCTTCCGGGGTCAGTTCATCGCGATGCTCGGTGCCGCGCTGGGACACACAGGCAAAACCGGCGCCGATCTCCACGCCCTTCACCGCGTTGATGCTCATCAGCGCATGGGCCAGTTCGGCGTCGAGGCGGTCGAAGATCGGCTCGCCCAAACCAGGTTTGACGCCTTCGGCAACCACGGTGATCCTGGCGCCGACGGAGTCTTGATCGCGGCGCAACTGGTCCATGTAGGCTTCCAGTTCCGGCACTTTGTCCGGGTCGGGGCTGAAGAATGCGTTGTCGTCGACGCTGTCCCAGGTCTTGAACGGGATTTCGATCGGGCCGAGCTGGCTCATGTAGCCACGCACCACGATGCCCTGGGTGGCCAGGTATTTCTTGGCGATAGCGCCAGCGGCAACGCGCATCGCGGTTTCGCGCGCCGAGCTGCGGCCACCGCCACGGTAGTCGCGTTCGCCGTATTTGTGGTGGTAGGTGTAGTCGGCGTGGGCCGGGCGGAACAGGTCCTTGATCGCCGAGTAATCCTTGGACTTCTGGTCGGTGTTGCGAATCAGCAGGCCGATGGCGCAACCGGTGGTGCGGCCTTCGAACACGCCGGAGAGGATCTCGACTTCGTCGGGCTCCTGGCGCTGGGTGGTGTGACGGCTGGTGCCGGGCTTGCGGCGGTCGAGGTCACGCTGCAGGTCGTCCAGGGACAGTTCGAGGCCTGGCGGGCAGCCGTCGACAATGGCGACCAACGCCGGGCCATGGCTTTCGCCCGCGGTGGTGACAGTGAACAGCTTGCCGAAGGTATTGCCGGACATGCAGGGCGCTCCGTGAAATCAGTTGAATCAAGTCAACCGTAATAACTTAAGGCGGCCAGTATACGCAGGCTAACCGAGTAGTTCATCCTCGAAACCTTACCGGTAGACGTCTGTCCAACCGGCACCTTCCTGATGATGGCGCGATGATGCTGCGAGTTCTGCTTTTGACCCTCACCCTGTTTTCCAGCCTTGGCTTCGCCGCCTCCCCTGTTGTCCTGCAACGGCCGATCAGCCTGGACACCGGCAGCGGCGAGCTGTTTGGCTCACTTTTGCTGCCTAAATCCGACAAGCCCGTGCCGGTTGTGTTGATCATCGCCGGCTCCGGCCCCACCGACCGTAACGGCAACAGTGCCGACGGCGCACGCAACGACAGCCTCAAGCGCCTGGCCTGGGTGCTGGCCCGGCATAACATTGCCAGCGTGCGCTACGACAAGCGCGGCGTGGCCGCCAGCCTGGCGGCTACCCCCGATGAACGCAACCTGACGCTGGACGCCTACGTGGCCGACGCCGTGGCCTGGGGCAAGCTGCTCAAGGCCGACAGCCGCATGGGCCCGCTGATTGTGCTGGGCCATAGCGAAGGCGCGCTGGTCGCCGCCCTCGCCGCGCCGCAGCTGGACCCGGCCGGGGTGATTTCGCTGTCCGGCAGCGCGCGGCCGGTAGACCAGGTGATCCGCCAGCAACTGGCCGACCACCTGCCGCCGGCCCTGTTGCTGCGCAGCAATGAGATCCTCGACCATCTCAAGGCCGGCCAGGTGGATGCCGATGTGCCGGCCCCGCTGGAAGGCATTTTTCGACCGAGCGTGCAGCCGTACCTGATCAGCCTGTTTCGCGCCGACCCGTCCGCCGCCTTTGCCAAGCTGCGCATGCCGGCGCTGATCATCCAGGGCACCAACGATATTCAGGTCGGCGTCGCCGATGCCCGGCAACTGAAAAATGCCAAGCCCGATGCCCATTTGACGGTGATCGAAGGCATGAACCACGTGATGCGTATCGTGCCCAAAGACGTGAAAGAGCAGTTGGCCTCCTACAACGACCCGAAACTGCCGCTGGCCGCCGAGTTGGGTGAGCGCATCGTGCGCTTTATCGACGGACTTCAACCCCGTTAAGCGATTAATTACCTCCAGTCCTGTGAAATACGGCCGATAAGCCCAGGGTCGACAGTAAAAAGACTGTCGGCCCGCAGGGCTTGGACAGGATCGCGCCGCATGACAACCACAGAAGCTACACCAGAACCTATCGCCGACACGCAGGCGGAAAAAACCGAGGCCGTCGAGGCGGCGGCCCTGCCGTGGGCGGACGTTCAGGCCGAACATTTCAAGATGCTGCGCCTTGCGCCCCTGGCGACTGACCGCGCTACCGGCGCGCGGCCGTTGCGGTTTGTGCAGTTCGGTTATGCCGAGCGCCACGACAAACACCACAGCCTGTTGCGCATGGTCATCCAGTTGCCGGGCCAGCGGGTGCGCCGCGAGCAGAACCACCTGGATATCTGGGTCGATCACGATAAACACCGCGTGCACTTCGGCCCAGGCAACAGCCTGGAAATCGAACCGGCCAACCGTGGCATCGGGCGCTTCCTCGTCGCCCAAGGCGCGGCGTGGGCGAAAAAGAAGTGGTCACACTACCGCGTCGACGGCGTGGACCTGGCCAACAAGGATGCACTCAACGAAGCCACGCGCCTGCGCCGCGATCACTTCCTGCGTATCCAGGGTTTTGATGTGGCCTATGCCGATGTGCAGCACCTCAAAGGCAACGTGCAGCCGGGCAAAGTCAGCGACGTACTCGACAGCTGGAACACCGAGAAGGTGCAGTTCGTGGAGATACTTGAAGCCGCGCAGATGCTGCAGCAGGCCGAGCACAACCTGGCCGAGCAGGAAGTGAAGTTGCGCAAGGAAGAAGAAAAGGTCACCAAGTTCAAGCGTGAGGACAGCGGGTTGCGCTTTACCATCACCTGTTTGGTGGCGTTTACGGTGTTTCAGGCGGGGTTGTTGATCTGGATTGCAACGCACCGCTGATCGCTGGCTGCAATGCAATCAAATGTGGGAGCTGGCTTGCCTGCGATTGCGGTGGGCCAGCTAGCACTTTTGCTACTGATACACCGCTATCGCAGGCAAGCCAGCTCCCACACTGACCGCGATCCTGACGTTATACCCGGGCGGCAAACACCGCCTGATGCGCCCGGCACTGCTCAGCCGTCAGCATGAACACGCCATGCCCACCGCGCTGGAACTCCAGCCAGGCAAAGTCGACTTCCGGGTACAGCGCCTCGACATGCACCTGGCTGTTGCCGACTTCTACAATCAACAAGCCTTTCTCGGTCAGGTGGTCCGCCGCTTCGGCCAGCATCCGTCGCACCAGGTTCAAGCCATCATCGCCGCAGGCCAGGCCCAGCTCCGGCTCGTGCTGGTATTCGTCCGGCATGTCGGCAAAATCTTCAGCGTCTACATACGGCGGGTTCGACACGATCAGGTCAAAACGCTGGCCCGGCAGGCCGTCGAAGCCATCGCCCTGCACGGTGTAAACGCGCTCGTCGACGCCATGGCGCTCAACGTTCTGGTTAGCCACTTCCAGCGCTTCGAAGGACAAGTCCCCCAGCACCACTTCGGCGTTCTGGAACTCATAGGCACAGGCGATACCGATGCAACCGGAGCCGGTGCACAGGTCGAGAATACGCGCCGGCGGTTGCGCCAACCAGGGTTCAAAACGGTTTTCGATCAGTTCGCCAATCGGTGAACGCGGGATCAACACACGCTCGTCGACGATAAACGACATGCCGCAGAACCAGGCTTCCTTCAACAAGTAAGCGGTGGGCACACGCTCGTGGATGCGGCGATGCAGCAGACGCTGCACGTGGGAGATTTCCTCTTCTTCGAGGTTGCAGTCCAGGTAGCTGTCGGCAATTTCCCAAGGCAAGTGCAAGGCGCCGAGCACTAATTGCCGGGCTTCGTCCCAGGCGTTGTCGGTGCCGTGCCCGAAAAACAGGTCTTCCCCATGGAAACGGCTGACAGCCCATCGGATGTGGTCGCGCAGTGTGCGCAGGCGGGATGTGATCACGGGGGCAAGCTCCTGGAAAAAACGACTGGCGATTCTAACAGCCTTCGCCTGTCCCTTCGATGTACGAAAACTCTCCGCCATCCGTCGGAATTCATCCAATTTGCCATCATCGGGTTAAACAAGCCGACCTCTTGACATGGCTGCACGTCAACAACGGCGTACCTTACGATGGTAGCGATTCACAGAACCGCTCAGCCAGTGGACAATGTCACAAAAGCCCCCCTCACAGGAGCCCCAGAATGTCCGTTCCAAAGACGATGTTTCAACTCAGCGGTCGCGGTTACGCAGCAGCCAACCTGAACCATGCGACCCTCGTGATCATCGACGCCCAGAAGGAATACCTCAGTGGCCCACTCGCCCTGTCCGGCATGGACGCGGCGGTCGACAATATCAAGCAACTGGTCGCGGCCGCGCGCAACGCCGGGCGCCCGATCGTGCATGTGCGCCACCTGGGCACCGTCGGCGGCCTGTTCGACCCGCAGGGCGAGCGCGGCGAATTCATTCCTGGCCTTGAGCCCCTCGGCGACGAGACTATCATCGGCAAGCTGCTGCCCAGCGCGTTCCATGGCACGGGCCTGGAAAAACACCTGCAAGACCTTGGCTCCCTGGACCTGATCGTCTGCGGCTTCATGAGCCACTCCAGCGTCAGCACCACCGTGCGTGCGGCCAAGAACCTGGGCTTTCGCTGCACCCTGGTGGAAGACGCCTGCGCCACACGCGACCTGCCGTACAAAGGCGGGATCCTGAGCGCCGAGCACGTGCAGCAAACCGAAATGGCCATCATGGCCGACAACTTCGCCACCCTGGCGTTGAGCAAAGATCTGATCTGATCGCCCTTCTGATGAGCGGCGCGGCAATGTTCATTGCCCCGCTCATCCGCAAAGCCCTTTCATTTGGCGCATTTACCCCTCCACCCGGAACAACCTGTGTATCTTCCGGTCGAAGGGCCGATACCCTGGAGGAAAGGTCGGAATGAAGATATCCGATGGTTTTGACGCTCGTCGCTTGCGCCCCAAGGGCCCGAGCAACTGGCGTCTGCGCCTGGTGGCCGGCTTTGCCGCGCTGCTGGCCATTGTAGGTTTGCTGTTGGCTGGCGCTGGTGGTGCCGGTTTGTTTGGTCATTCGCCGGCACTCGGCGAACTGAATGCCAGCCCGGGTGGCTCGGCTATCCTGTTAGTCATCGGGTTGTTGGTGCTGTGGCTGGGCGTGTGGTTGTGGCGTCGCAGCCGTCGGCGGATGCGCCAGCCGTTGTCGCTGAACATCGCGTCGCACCTGATGAAAAAGCACGACTGATGGCGCTTGGATAGCGTTTCCTGCGCCCTGGCCGCCGCGATTTAGGTAAACTGCCCGCCCTTCGCGGAGGCTGACATGCAAGACGACGATTTTTCCCTGTTCAAAAACGAGCTGCGCGGCGTCAAGCCGATCAAGCACGACCGCGCCGACACCGGCAAACCCAAGGCCGACCGCGCGCAGATCGCCAAGCTGCGCCAGGCCGCGACCGTGCGTACCGACGCCACCACCGTGGATGGCCTGTCGGACCAGTTCGTGATCGATGTAGGCCCGGAAGACGAGCTGATGTGGGCCCGCGACGGCGTGCAGGAAAGCCAGATGCGCAAGCTCAAGATCGGCCAGATCCCGTTCGAAGGCAGCCTTGACCTACACGGCATGACCGTCGAAAAAGCCCGCGAAACCCTGTGGGCCTTCCTCGCCGAAGCAACCAAATTCGAAATTCGCTGCGTGCGCGTCACCCATGGCAAGGCCGTGCGGTTGGACGGCAAGCGGCCGATGATCAAGAGCCACGTCAATACCTGGCTGCGCCAGCATGCCCAGGTCCTCGGCTTTACCTCGTGCCAGGCCCGCCACGGCGGCGCCGGTGCGGTGTATGTGATGCTCAAGCGCACCATGATGGAGGGGCGCGACGAGTAACAAGTGCCATCGTCAGGCTTGCAGCGATGTGTCCGCCACCGTAACCTTGCGCTTTGCGAAAATCCCACAGGTAGTTTCATGTCCCTGGAACAGAATTACACCGCGATCCTCGGCCAACTCGGCGAGGACGTTTCCCGCGAGGGCCTGCTCGACACGCCAAAGCGTGCCGCCAAGGCGATGCAGTACCTTTGCCGTGGCTATGAACAGACACTCGAAGAAGTCACCAACGGTGCCTTGTTCAGCTCTGACAACAGCGAAATGGTGCTGGTGAAGGACATCGAGCTGTACTCGCTGTGCGAACACCACTTGCTGCCATTTATCGGTAAGGCGCACGTGGCCTATATCCCGAGCGGCAAAGTGCTGGGCCTGTCGAAGGTCGCACGGATTGTCGACATGTATGCGCGCCGCCTGCAGATCCAGGAAAACCTCAGCCGCCAGATCGCCGATGCCGTGATGCAGGTGACCGGTGCCCTAGGCGTTGCGGTGGTGATCGAAGCCAAGCACATGTGCATGATGATGCGCGGTGTGGAAAAACAGAATTCGTCGATGATCACCTCGGTGATGCTGGGTGAGTTCCGCGAGAACGCGGCTACCCGCAGCGAATTCCTCAGCCTGATCAAGTAACAGGCTGCGTAGGAAAAGACCGGCGTTCATCGCCGGTTTTTTTTTCGCCTGCAGAATTAAGGTAAGCTGCGGCCCCTTCTTCATGGGCAAGAGGTTTTCAGCCATGTTCGTCAAAGCACTTCGAGTGGGCCTCGGCCAAATCATCATCGCGGGCGACTTCCTTACCCGCCCACGCAAAAAGCAGCGCCCGGCCGAACAACAGGCGCAAGTGAACGCGGCAGCCAAGGAGCTGACCCTGTATCAGTTCCACGCCTGCCCGTTCTGCGTGAAGACACGCCGTACGCTGCACCGCCTGAATGTGCCGGTGGCGTTGAAGGATGCGAAGAACAACGCGCAAGACCGCCAGACCCTGCTGGAGCAAGGTGGCAAGATCAAAGTGCCGTGCCTGCGCATCGAAGAGAATGGCCAGACTACCTGGATGTATGACTCCAAGGTGATCATCGATTACCTCGACAAGCGGTTCGCCGCGGTCTGATAAGTACCGCGGTCAATGTGGGAGCTGGCTTGCCTGCGATAGCTTCCCCTCGGTGTCACTGATAAATCGAGGTGTCTGCATCGCAGGCAAGCCAGCTCCCACATTAGTTCGGCATTGCCAATTCGATAGCCAACAACGCCGAGCCCAGGCACTTGCCATGCGCATCCAGCGCCAGCGAGCGGGTCACGCCGCCGCGCAGGATCCCGGGCAACACGAAGTTCAGCGCCTGCACGTTCGGCAATTCATAGCGCCGCACCGGCGCCGCGCCCGGCTCGCGCAAGCCGGCAAAGAACTGCGCCACGCGCTCAGCCGTCAATTGCTCGCACAGCAGCGGGTAATCCTCGACGCGAAAGGCAATGATCGAGATGTTCGAGGTGTCGCCCTTATCGCCGGTACGCGAGTGGGCCAGTGTGTGCAGTTTCATGCTTCGATCCTCGGGTTGACCGCGCTACGCGCCAGCAATAACGACGCTACCGCCACCACTTGCCGCACACTCTTGCTCGCACCGCCGCCGCCCGACGGGCCGTTGGTGTAGAGGGTTTCCACTTCATTGCCGACCCGCACTGCCTCGCTGCGCTCTTCACAGCGGGCGGCCACGCGCAGGCGCACTTCCCAGGGCTCGACGGTGCTGCGTGGGCCGTGCAGCGAGTCCATGCCGATCAACTCGGCGCGCACGTCCTGCATCTTTACGCCCATCAGTTCCAGGCGCTTGAGTACCACAGCACGCGCCAACTCTGCCCGTGCGACAGCGCCCGGGCCACCGTAGGACATCTGCCCTTCGCCGATCCAACCGTCCAGATAACCGACGCTGACCTTCAGTTGCTCAGGCCGTGCGCGGCCCTCGGCACCGCTGGCGCGCACGCGGTCAACGCCCTCCTCGACAAAACTCACGTGGGAAAAGTCGGCGGTTACGTCCGGCGTCAGGTAGGCCGCCGGGTCGTGAACTTCATAGATCAACTGCTCAGTGCAGGTCGCACGGCTGACGCGCCCGCCAGAACCCGCGACCTTGGTGATCACAGCGTCGCCGTCAGCATTGACCTCGGCCAGCGGGAAGCCCAGGCGTGCCAAATCTTCTACGTCCTTGAACCCCGGATCGGCAAAATAGCCACCGCTGACCTGCCCCGCGCATTCCAGCAAATGCCCCACCAGTGTGCCGCGCCCCAAGCGCTGCCAGTCATCCGCCGCCCAACCGAACTCAAACATCTGCGGCGCCAGGAACAGCGACGGGTCGGCCACGCGCCCGGTAATCACTACATCGGCGTCGGCGCGCAAGCCATCAAGGATGCCGTCGACGCCCAGGTAGGCGTTCGCAGAAATCAGCCGCTCGCCCAACGACGCCAGAGTCTGGCCGTTATCCAGCAATTGTTCGGGCTGCAACACATCCAGCACGTCATCGCCCACCACGGCCACCACCTTGAGGTTCAGCCCCAACTCATGGGCAACCCGCCGTACTTCAATGGCCGCCGCCACCGGGTTGGCCGCGCCCATATTGGTGATGACCCGCAGACGCCGCCGCCCCTCATGCCGCCCGACAAAGGGCAATACGCGGCGCATGCGCTCACTCAGCAGCGGGTCGTAACCGCCCTGTGGATCGCTGATACGTGCTTGTTGCGCCAAGGCAATCGTGCGTTCAGCCAGGCATTCGAACACCAGGTAATCCAGGTCACCCTGTTCGGCCAACTCCACAGCAGGCTCGATACGGTCACCGGAATAGCCGGCGCCGGAACCGATGCGCAAGGTTTTCATCTCAAATCACTCCCAACAGCAACGCGGTCAGGGTCATCAACACCGACGCGGCAAACAGAAAAGGGATGGTGAAGCGCTGGTGATCGGCCAGTTCGACCTTGCACAGGCCCACCAACAGGAAGGTTGCGGGGGTCAGCGGGCTGACCGGGAAGCCGGTGGTGTGCACGCCGAGCAACGAGGCCTGGGCCACTTGCAGCGGGTCGACGCCCAGGGCCTTGCCGACTTCGGCGATCACCGGCATCACGCCGAAATAGTAGGAATCGGGGTCGAACAGCAGGCTCAACGGCATGGAAATAAAGCCCACCACCGCCGGAATCAACTTGCCATGGCCCGCCGGAATCTGCGCCACCGCCACTTCGGCCATGGCCTTGAGCATGCCGGTGCCTTGCATGATGCCGGTGAACACGCCAGCGGCAAGCAGGATGCTGGCCATGGTCAGCGCAGTCTTGGCATGGGCGTCGATGCGTGCTCGCTGGGCGTCGACGTTCGGGTAGTTGATGCACAGCGCCACCACGGTGCCGAGCATGAACATCACCACTGGATCGACCCAGCCGGCAATCATCACCACCATCACCAGTACGGTGAGAATCAGGTTGACCCAGAACAGGCGTGGGCGACGCAGCAGGATGTCAGCGTCACTGAGCACCCGTTGCGGTACGGCATCCACCGTGGAACCAGCGCCCAGGCCCAGGCGTTTTTCTTCACGGTGGCCCAACCACCAGGCACAGGCGAAAACAAACACGAGCCCGACGATCTGCACCGGGATCAGCGGCTGGAACAGGTCCGCCACCGGCACATGCAGCGCCGCCGAGGAGCGCAATACCGGGCCGGTCCAGGGCAGGAAGTTGACCCCGGCGGCCATTGCGCAGACGCAGGCGAGGATGCGTTTGTCGATGCCCAGCCGCGTGTACAACGGCAGCATCGCCGGCACCGTGACCAGGAACGTCACCGCGCCGGAGCCGTCCAGGTGCACCAGCAACGCCAGGGTCGCGGTGCCGACGACAATGCGGGTAGGACGCGTGCCTACCGTGCGCAGGATGCGGTCGATGATCGGGTCGAGCATGCCGGCGTCGGTCATGATCCCGAAAAACAGAATCGCAAACACAAACATGCCCACCACAGGGGCGACGTTCTTGATGCCGGTGATGATGAAGGCGCTGGTTTGCAGGCCGAAACCGCCGAGCAGCGCGGCGATGATCGGCAGGGCGATCAGCGCCACCAGCGGCGACAGGCGTTTGCTCATGACGGCAGCGAGCAGGCACAGGATGGTAATGACACCCAGGGTAGCGAGCATGGGTTACTCCAGAGCGGCCTTGGTGGCCGGTTATTGTTTTCCCCGGAGTATTGGAAGCGGGTTAGTCTTTGTAAATTGGAATATTCAGCCGCTGGCGTTCGGAAAAACAAAATGAAGAATTCGATGCAGCATATTCAAGCGTTCCTCGCGGTGGCCCGCACCGGCAGTTTCACCAAGGCCGCCAACGAGTTGCACTTGTCACCGTCGGCCCTGACGGTGCAGGTGCAACAGCTTGAAGACTGGCTCGGCGTCGTCCTGCTCGACCGCAGCCCGCGCCATGTCAGCCTCACCGCCGCCGGCCAGGACGCACGCGGCCCGATGGAAAAACTGCTGCTGGACCTGGACAACATTGTCACCGGCTCTCGCGACCTGGCGGCACTGCGTCGCGGCGTGGTCAGCATTGCCGCCCTGCCCTCGGTATGTGCCGGCGCCCTGCCCCCGGCGCTGCGCCTGTTTCGCGAGCGCTTTGCGGGCATCGAAGTGCGCCTGCACGACTTGGTGGCCCATCGCATTCATGCCGAGGTCCGCGAAGGCCTGGTGGACTTCGGCATCGGCGTGCGTGCCCGACTGAGCCACGGCCTGGAGTTTTTACCGGTGTTGAATGATCGATTGTGCGCATTCCTGCCGCTGGAGCATCCACTCGCCCACCATCGTCAACTGACCCTGAAGCAGTTGGCGGAGCAGCCGATCATTCTGACCGGGCGCGACAGCAGCGTGCGCGAGCAAGTGGATGCGCTGTTTGATCAGACGCGGCTGACCCTGAACGCGGGCATGCAAGCCAATTACATGTCGACAGTGTTGGCCTTGGTGCGCCAGGGGCTGGGCATCAGTGTGTTGCCGGAATCGGCGGCGGACAGCCTGGAAGGGTTGAAGCGCATCAACATCGACCATCCCGGGGTGAACCGGGAGATCGGGTTGATCAGTCGCAGCGGCATGGGCTTGAGCCCGGCGGCGCAGCGTTGTTTCGAGCTGCTGAGTGACGAACTATCTGCCACAACATCACGCTGAAGCCGGGCACGGTCAATGTGGGAGCTGGCTTGCCTGCGATGCAGGCAACTCGGTCCGTCAGATTGAACCAGGTGATGCTATCGCAGGCAAGCCAGCTCCCACACAAGCTCGCTCCGACATGTTTGACCTGTGTTTAATCCAGCATCGGTACATGTTTGGGATGGCTGGCCACCCGCTTCAACCACGCCTGCACGGCCGGGTAAGGCGTCAGGTCAAAACCACCTTCATGGGCCACATGGGTGTAGGCATACAACGCGATGTCGGCAATCGAATATTGCTCGCCCACCAGGTACGGCGTGGCCTGCAGCTGACGGTCCATGACCCTCAAGGCCTTGTAGCCGCCTTTATGGGTGGTTTTGTATTCCTCCAGGCGATCTTCCGGCATGTTCAGGTAGAACTGGATAAACCGCGCTACCGCGATATATGGCTCATGGCTGTACTGCTCGAAAAACTGCCATTGCAGCACTTGCGTACGCAGGCGCGGCTCGCTCGGCAGGAACTCGCTGCCATCGGCAAGGAAGTTGAGGATCGCGTTGGATTCCCACAGGCAAGTGCCGTCTTCCAGCTCCAGCACCGGGATCTTGCCGTTGGGGTTCTTGGCCAGGAATTCGGCGGTCTGGGTGTCGCCGTTAAGGATGTCGACATCGATCCATTGATACGGGATGCCCAGCAGGCTGAGCATCAATTTGACCTTGTAGCAGTTGCCCGACTTGTAATCGCCATAAACCTTGTACATGGGGCTCCCCTTATGCCGCTTGCGCGAGCTGTGCTTGCCGAACCACCGCGGCCAGGCGTTTGAGACCTTCGTCCAGACGGGCCGGGTCGATATGGCTGAAATTGAGGCGCAACGAGCCGTGGTGCTGGTCGGGCTCGGAAAAGAACGGTTCACCGGGCATGAACGCGACGTCCTGATCTAACGCTTGCGCCAACAAGGTGCGGGTGTCGAGCGGCTGTTTCAAGGTCAGCCAGAAGAATAATCCACCTTGGGGCACTTGCCAGTCGGCCAGCTCGCCGAAATGGCGCGCCAATGCCGCCTGGAATGCATCGCGGCGCTCGCGGTAAAAGCTGCGTAGCTCGGTCAGATGCTGCTGGTATTTCTGCGTGCCGATCCACTGCATGGCCTGCCACTGGCCGATGCGGTTGGTGTGCAGGTCTGCCGATTGCTTGAGCTTGAGCAGGTGCGGGAACAGATCCGGGCTGGCAATCAGGTAGCCGACGCGCAAGCCCGGCAGCAGGGTCTTGGAGACCGTGCCAGTGTAGATCCAGCTGGCTTGTTTCAGGCGCCCGGCGATGGGCTGCGCACTGCCGCCGTCGAAGGTCAGTTCGCGGTAGGGTTCGTCTTCGATCAATGTCACGCCGAACTCATCGAGCAAAGCCGCTACGGCCGCGCGCTTGGCTTCGCTGTAGCGCACGGCCGAAGGGTTCTGGAAGGTCGGGATCAAGTAGATGAACGCCGGGCGATGGTGTTCGAGGCTGGTGCGCAAGGTGGCCAGGTTCGGACCGTCGGCTTCCAGTTGTACGGTCAGGCAGTCGGCGCCAAACAGTTGGAAGATCTGCAATGCTGCGAGGTAGGTCGGGCCTTCCAGCAGGACTTTGGTGCCTTTGTCGATATACAGCTTGGCCGCCAGGTCGAGGGTTTGCTGGGAGCCGCTGACCACCAGCACCTGGCTGGCCTGGCACGGTACGCCCAAGGCGCGGGCCTCGGCGGCCAGCAATTCACGCAACTGTGGCTCGCCTTCGCTCATGCCGTATTGGCCGATGTTAAGCGGCATGCCCTCCCAGTTCAGCGCGGGCAGCATGGCTTCGGCCGGCAGGCCACCGGCGAACGACATCACTTCCGGGCGCTGGGCCGCCGCGAGGATTTCACGGATCAAGGAGCTTTTGAGGCGCGTAACACGTTCAGAGAAGGCCATAAGGTCACCGGTAGCGAAGCCTGTGGGAAATACGTCAAACTGGTTGACCGAAATTACGACGACTTGAGTAGATACGTCAATATGCTTGACCTTAAAAACCAGAGCAGCCAGCAACAAGCCATGGAAGCCTTCTTCTTCGGCTATCAGGCCTTCACCGCCAAGGCCGATGAAATGCTTGAGCGCCGTGGGCTGAGCCGGGTGCACCAGCGCATCGTGTTTTTTATCGCGCGCTACCCTGCCTTGAGCGTGAAGGAACTGCTGGAATTGCTCGGCGTGAGCAAGCAGGCGCTGAACATCCCGCTGCGGCAATTGCAGGAGATGCACTTGGTCGAAAGCATCGCGTCCGAGACCGACAAACGTAAGCGCCTGCTGGAACTGAGCGAAGAAGGCCAGCGTTTCGAGCAGTCGCTGCGCCGCGAGCAGGTGAAACTGCTGCAACGGGCGTTCAGCGAAGCCGGCGAAGACGCGGTGACGGGCTGGCTGGCGGTGAACCAGGCGCTGGCCGGGCAGTCTTGACCTCTTTATTGAGCTGAGTTGCTGTGGCAAGCAGGCTTGCCACAACATCCGCACTCACCTTTCATCCACTTTCGCCCAGACAATCGAAAACATTATTTGCTTTATTTGTATACAAAAGCATAATTCGCTTCGTGCGAGTTCCTGACCTATTGGTCAACAAAGCCCGCCAGTACCTCAAAGCGCTGATGCCCACCTGTGTGACCGGCGCTGGAAATAACAATAAAACTCTTGAGGAGTACTCGCTGTGGAAAGCCGCAAATCCGAAGCCCCTACGCTGGATCTATCCCCGCCAAGCCTCACCACCGCAAAGCACGGCTGGCTGGAACGCCTGTTCAAACTGAGCGCGCATGGCACCACAGTGAAGACCGAGCTGATCGCCGGCCTCACGACCTTTATCACCATGGCCTACATCATCTTCGTCAACCCCAACATCATGGCCGACGCCGGCATCGACCACGGCGCGGCGTTTGTCGCCACGTGCATTGCCGCTGCCCTGGGCTGCCTGTTGATGGGCCTGTACGCCAACTGGCCTGTAGGCCTGGCGCCGGGCATGGGACTGAACGCGTTTTTCACCTACACCGTGGTCGGCACCATGGGCTATCACTGGGAAACGGCGCTGGGTGCGGTGTTCATCTCCGGCGTGCTGTTCATGGGCCTGACCTTGTCGCGGGTGCGTGAATGGCTGCTCAACAGCATCCCGGTGAGCCTGCGGCATGCCATGGGTGCGGGTGTCGGCTTATTCCTCGGGGTGATCGGTCTGAAAACCGCCGGCATCATCGTCGACAGCCCGGCCACGCTGATCAAACTCGGTTCCCTGCACGAACCCGCGCCCCTGCTGGCGGCGGTGTGCTTTTTGCTGATTGCGATCCTCAGCTACCACCGCGTATTCGGCGCGATCCTCATCAGCATCATCGCCGTGACACTGGCCGGCTGGGGTTTGGACCTGGTGCACTACAACGGCATTCTCTCCACCCCACCGAGCCTGGCCCCGACCTGGATGGCCATGGACATAAAAGGTGTATTCAATGTCAGCATGATAAGCGTGGTATTTGCTTTTCTTTTTGTGCACATGTTTGATACCGCCGGTACACTGATGGGCGTTGCCCAGCGCGCCGGGCTGGTGGACGCTGACGGCAAGATCCATAACCTGTCGCGCGCATTGAAGGCCGACAGTGCGTCGAGCGTGTTCGGTGCCATGGTCGGTGTACCACCCGTGACCAGCTATGTGGAAAGTGCTGCCGGTGTGGCCGCTGGCGGTCGCACCGGGTTGACCGCGGTGACCGTGGGCGTGCTGTTTGTGGCTGCGATGTTTTTTGCACCGCTGGCCGGCATGATTCCGGCCTATGCCACTGCGGGTGCGCTGATTTACGTGGCAATGCTGATGATGGCAAGCATGGCCCACATCAACTGGGATGAAGCCACCGACAGCATTCCGGCAATTGTTACCGCGATCATGATGCCGCTGACGTTCTCGGTCGCCGACGGTATCGCCCTGGGCTTTATCACCTATGTGGCGCTCAAGGCCGGCACTGGCAAGTACCGCGAAATTTCCATCAGCCTGTGGGTGCTGTGTGTGATTTTTTTCGCGAAATTCATATTTCTATAACAAGGAGCAAATGATGAACCTGGATACCTGGCTGCTGTTCAGTGGTGCTGCATTGATCGTGATCCTGATTCCGGGGCCACTGTCACTGCTGATGATCAGCAACAGCCTCAACTACGGCTTGCGCCGCTCCTACCCGGCGTTTCTGGGCGGAGTGTTTGCGTCGATCTGTTTGTTGAGTGCTTCGGCTTTGGGTCTGGGCGCATTGTTGCTGGCCTCGGAACAGCTGTTCAGTGCCTTGAAAATCGTCGGTGCGGCCTACCTGTTCTACCTCGCCTGGCAGAGCTGGCAGCAATCGCGCCAACCGAGCCAGGGCGCGGTGGTGCCGGCGGCTGCGGCGACGCCGCGGTTTCGTACGCTGTTTGGCCGGGCTTTTGTGTTGGGCGCCAGCAACCCCAAGGACATCCTGTTCTTTGCCGCCTTCCTGCCGCAGTTTCTCAACAGCCAGCAGCCGTTCCTGCCACAGCTGCTGGTAATGATCGCCACCTGGACCGTGCTCGACCTGTTGTGCAAACTGACTTACGGCCTGGGCGCCCATGGCGCTGCGCGGTATCTGCGCAGCGGCAAGGGCCAGAGCTGGTTCAACCGGGTCAGCGCCACATTGTTTGGCGGCGCGGCGACGGCGGCGTTGCTCAAGGGGTAAACGGCGCGACTTTGGCAAAATACACACTGGCCGGTTCGTCGTAACGAACCGACCATTGGACACCCGCCACCATCCTGACCAAACGCTGCTCCCTCATGGCGTTGTCAATCGCAATAAACTCCAGCGAATAGGGTGTCGCCGCGCTGACACGGTCCTGAAACCAGGCGTCGGAAAGCTGCGGCGCAACCCTGGAGCGTAGGCTGACGGTGCGATTATCCACCCAGCGGGTCAGCACGAAATAGACCCTGTCAGTGTGTGGATGAGTGCAGTAGAAATCCATCCCCGACACTCCACCCTGGCGTCTTGCGATGCCTTTGACGCTAAACCCATGATGCTCGAGCACACGCCTGACGGCGGACTCAGCGGCCTGCGAGCGCAAGGTAGGGACCCCGACGCCGCGCCTGAGCAACGCGGAATTAAGGTGATCGGGCGGGCTGAAATCCAGTCGCACAAAGCCCGGCGTCAGCCCATCAATCCCAATATTGGCACTGCCCGCACCCGGCTCAGCCACCGGCCTGAGCATATTGAATAAATCGACCATACGCCCCGGCGTTTGCGGTGCCAGCCAATG
The DNA here is from genome assembly GCF_022662395.1 of Pseudomonas sp. MONT-RG-20F-20-E-7-02. Taxonomy (NCBI): domain Bacteria; kingdom Pseudomonadati; phylum Pseudomonadota; class Gammaproteobacteria; order Pseudomonadales; family Pseudomonadaceae; genus Pseudomonas; species Pseudomonas sp. MONT-RG-20F-20-E-7-02. The sequence continues at coordinate 498,026 of NZ_JAKNQN010000001.1, read as the reverse complement.
ATCGAGGGTGGCTCTGATATTGAGTAAATGCGTGGCCGTTATCCTGGACCCGGTGTCTGCCAGTTCAGTCAGGCGTTCGCCGACAAACCGCCGGCTGTTCACGGTCAAGTCGGGAAAGGCCCTGCCCACCGTGATGTCCAAGGGCTCATTGAACAGCGGCTGATGGGGCGTCCACAGCCCATTGGCGCCGAGTGTCGCGGGCACCGGTTGCTCGGCGTCAGCAATACCCAGCCAACGCTCCATATCCACGTACGCCCTGAAGTGAAGGTCGTGGTTTCTCATGATAAACACGACCCGCTCCGAAGAGGCGTTGGTGCCCTGGGGCAGCAGCCGGTAATAGTAGTGTTGCTGCCCCAGTTGCAATACCTCATACGGCGGATAACCCGGCGCCGCCGGCATTCGGTAGATTCTGCGCGAAGGCGCCACCTCGGTCAGCGGCTCACTGTGCCATACCGCCCAGTTTTGCCAGGCGCTGCCGGCCACCGGCGATGCACGCAAGGCCGCTTCCACCCGCGCATGCGATGGCGGTGCCCAATCACTCGCGCTGCGGGTCGGGGCCCAAGGTTGAAACACCCCTGAAGACGGCCCCGCCACGGGTGCATCGGCCCCCAACAGCCATTCGCGGGGATGCTCAATCTTCAAGATCAGCTCCCCCTCGCCTGGTGTTTTTTTCAGCCGCAGGCCCCCTTCGTTCGGGCGCTGATACACCGGGTAAACCTCATCACCCTCGACCAGTAACTGCTGGCCATTCTTCACATACCGCCCCTTGCCTCCCGGCCCCTGCAACTCAATGGCGCCCTCCAAGCCACCCGATGATCTGAAGCGTTCCAGCAGATTAAGGGGTCTGCTCGGCGCCACGTTCAGCCCTGCACGCGCAAAGCCTTGATGACGATGCACGGGAGCCAGGGACGCCCGAGCAACGCGGGCGCCCTTGGGACCCGGGGCAAAAGTCAGCAGCACATCGACAAAGGAAAGCACCGTCAAAAACGCCACATCCACCGCGTCATGGGCAGAGCCGCTGAAATGATAGCGCCGCGCGGCGAGCAGCATTTCATAGAGGCTGGCACCGATGCCCAGCACCGGGACAAACGACAGTACCCCCCGAATCGTTGCGTCATACTGCTCGCCCAAACGCTGTTCGCGGTACTCCTGCAACGCCTGGGCGGACTGGGACTGTGCTTGAGTACGGCGTTGCAGGTCGAACACCTGGGCATGGGCCAGCAACGCCATTGCATTGCCGCCGGACGTGGGCACAGCAGCCAACCAGCCTTGGGGCAGCAGCGCAATCTGTTCCTGGATTTGAGCCTCGACACTGTCCAGGGCGACTGCCGGCACTTTATGCCGGACCGTGAAAAACTCGGCGACCCAGCTCACCACGCGCTCCATCGCTACGATGCCCAGTCGCCCCGAAAAACGCCGCCTGGGGCTCACCCCGTGGTCTTCACCGAGGTAACGGTCAAGCGCCTGAGACTCCCAGCCGGGCGCCACCTGGCGCGCCAGCACTTTCATGTTATCGGGTAATGCGCCCAGTCGGTTCAAGGCTCGCTCGGCCTCGACCAGGCTGGCGTACCCGACAATCACCCGGCTTGCCAGTGCCGTAGGCCAATACACCACACACAGCCCCGAAAGTTTGTCATGCATCAACAGCACCCCGGCAATGTGGCGATCCTGCTCCAGGGTCACGCCCACCAGGCGCAGCACCGCCAGTTGCACATCGAACCCGTCGGCCTGCAAGTCACCGGCCGAGCGCGCGGCCATAGCAAAGGTAAACAGGCGCTGGGCCGCGTCGCTCAGGCCTTCTTGCACCGCCGAATACAGCTGCATCTCGGCGCGTTGTTGCAAGGCCCGATAGACCAGTGCCTGGGACAGGCCGGTGGACGCACCTGAAGGGGATACCGGCGGGTAAAAAGCCCGCTGAATGTGCTTGTCGTACTCGCCCCCCACATCCAGCGACGCGATCATTTTGATCAGGTAACCCACGCTCAAACGGTCTTTCCAGTGCGGGTCCAGCCAGCGCGCGCGGTTCAAGCGCCAGCGCGTCCAGGGCGCATTGGGGTCGAGGTTGTGCAGCGCCAATTGCAGCAGGCTGAAGGTCGTACGCTGGGGGCTGACCACCATTTTCACGTCGCGATCGCCCACCGCACACTGGCTCGACCAGCCACACAGCTGGGCACTCACATCGTCAGGCAAATCGAGCAAGGGTTTGTCGATATCCAGCTGCGGGTAAAACCCGTCTTCGCTCAATCGTGCAATCAGCGCGTCGCGGGCGAAGGCCTCAAGGTCCGGCAAGTCTTGCCAGAGTTTGTTTTCCACCGCCCAGGCGTTCGCCAGATAACGGCGTGACAACTGCTTGTAGTGTTTGCGCTGGCCCGTCGAGGCGATGCCGAGCCACGCAGGCAGCTTTTTCGCCTGCCTGGCCGTCTCCTGCAGCAGGTTGACGTTGGCCAGGGCCAGTGTTCGCGCATCATTGGCGGGTATTTGCAGGCACTCGAACAACTCTTGAGCCAGCAGCATGGCGCTTGACTGCGGGTCACTTACCTCGCTGAACAGCCTTTCGCCCTGGTCGATACGTTTTTGCAGCGCAAGGTAATGCTGCAACAGATTGAGGAACAGGTCTTTGAGCACATTGCGCTCGATCACCGTGTAGCTCACCAGGGGCGTGCCCGTGGGCAGCGCGCTGATCGCAGCCCGCAGCTGCGCACGCTGGTGACGCCCAATGCAGCGCCACAGCATGGACCCATCGCGACTTTTCAGGCTGGCCTGCAGGCCATCGGCGAAGGCGTTCAGGCTGTCGAAAGGCACCAGCCCGCCTTGCCGCCCCATCACGTATAACACCACCGAGTGCCGGCCGGCCGGTTGAGCCCGAGCCGCGTTGGTTGTCACCAACACCGCGCCGAGCAATGGGTACACCGCAGCCGCCTCGCCGCCCACCGCGACCTGCAACACACAGGTATCCGTAGGTTGCTGACCGGGCACCCACGACGCATTCAGCGCCGCATTCACCAGCTGCAGATGCGCAGGGGTTATCAGCTTCAAGCGCTGTTGCATCTGGGCCTCGCAGAGCAGTGCCCGACGCTGCGCGCCCCCCAACAATGAGCCACGACTGAGCGCCCCCTTGGGTTTTTCCAGCCAGAACGCCTTTTGCAACAGGCGCTCGTGGGTGCCATGCGCCCACTTGCGCGCCGTCTCCACCTGTTCCTGCCATTGGCGCTCAAGGTCTAAAACCTCTTGGAAGGCCGCGCTGTCGTTGGCAATGTCCGTCGCATCCAGCAAGGCGACCAGGCCTTTTTCATAACGTTTGAGCAGCGCTTCGCGAGTGTTCCACGCAAGCCCCGACGCCAGGCTGCCGAACGCAATTTCGCCAGCCCGACGCCGGTGGTCCCACTCCAGCAAGGTGTTCAGGGTGCCTCCCAACCGGGCAAACCCCACCAGGCGCGAGCGGCCCTTTTGGATGAACTTTAGTAACCGTTTTACATCCGGCGCGGCTGACTGGCCCGCCCCTTGAATGCCGACAGCCGCGGGGTTGATCGACAATGCACATGCCAGCTCGTTATCCCACTGCGCCTCCAGTAACTCAGTGGCGCTGGCGAGCAACGCATCCTCTTGATGCGGGCCAATGAGTTGAAGGGTAAACGCGCTCGGCGTAGCGCTTGGCGTGTCACACAGTTCATGCCAGCGGCGCAGCGGCAGGCACTGCCACAAAACGCGGCTCAGCGGGCCATTGACCAACACCGGCAGGTCGCAGTGCAGTCGGTGCCAGGAACTGAACTCGTAAAACTCACGCGAAAGGCCCGGCAGGTAAATCACATGGGGCGTATCCCCCACCACGCCCTCACGGTATATATGCAAGGCCCCCGGGATCGGCACCAGCGCCTGGTTCGTGCCGGGCCACGCGACCCTGCTCACCTGAATGCACGCCCATTCCCCACCGGCCCGCCGTCGTGCGTCAGCGCCCGGCAGTTCCATCAGCTGGCGCAGCATGGCGAAGCCGTTGTCGGTCAGTTGGTACAAAGAATGCGCGAGCAGCGCATTCTCGGCGAACACTGACTTGCGCAATTGCGCCCAGTGTTGCTTGCGGGTCAGCCAGGAGCCTTGCGCCAGTTGCTGCCAATACGCGCGCATGGCGGCGTCAAGCCGATCGAGCAACGCCAGGCCGTTGACCCGCTCCAGTGCTTCACGGGCGGTAAACGGCAATGGGCGGGAAGGATCGTCCTTAACGCTCAATGCCGTGAACTGGTTGATGTTGAGCGGCACGTAGGGCTGGATGAGCAAGCCCAATGCACGCTCGGTCAGGCTGTCGATCCGTTGGGTGAGAGCTGGTGGCCGAGGTTCGCTGAACAGCACGGTGTCCGGGTCCAGGCCAAAGGCTTCGCGTAACGCGCCGCGCAAAATCCCCAGCACTCTGGGCGCACGCCCGATCAGGCCACTGAGTGCTTTTGCTGCTTTGCTGCCCCGCGTTTGGGCTTCGTACAGGCGATTGATTTCAGCGCTGGGCTGCATGACGGCGTTGAGCCGGCGGGTCAACAGCACACGAATGGCCGCGTCGCGATCCGCGCTCGAGGTGTTCGGATCATCGAAATCAAGTGTGTCGGCCCAGGCGGCTTCAGCGGCCAACCCAGCGGTGGTGTCGGTACTCATGGCGGACTCTTCCGTAGCGAAAGAGCCGAGCCTAGGCACCCCGACCGTGAAGGGTGCGTTACATAGTTGGGCGGCCTGCCGCCACGCCACAGGCAAAAAAAAGCCCGCAGTGTGGGCGGGCGAAAAACCAACGAAGAGCTTTGGGGGTGTGAAGCGAGGTGACGACTCAGCTACCGCGATAAGTGGAGTAGCTGTAAGGCGAAATCAGTAGCGGGACATGGTAGTGATCCTGCTCGGCGCTGATGCCGAAGCGCAGTACCACGACGTCGAGAAACGCAGGTTCCGGCAATTGCACACCACGGGCGCGGTAGTAATCACCGGCGCTGAATTGCAGCTGGTAAACGCCGCTGCGGTAGTCGTCGCCTTGCAGCAACGGCGCGTCGCAGCGGCCGTCGCTATTGGTGGTGGCGGTGGCAACCAGTTCCAGCTGCGTACCTTCGACGCGGTACAGTTCAACCGTGATTGCGCTGCCGGGGCAGCCATGTGCGGCGTCCAAAACGTGTGTGGTCAAGCGTCCCATGGCGTCTGCGCGCCTCCCGAAGTCAGTAGATAAGAAGACCGCACTTTTTCAGGGCATCAAAAAAGCCGGCGATGGCTGATTAAGACACTTTTTAAAAAAATTGTACACAATAAAAATCACAAACCTTTTGATCACCCCAGCCACGTTAACTGCCGAGGCGTTTATCAGGTAATCCTTGCTTTTTAACGACCTTTTGTCCTTTAGCTGACCAGGTAGGCAAGTTTCTTGCTAAGTCTTATTCCCAGGGTTCTGCAGAAAAAATGCAGAAATGTAGGCTTACAAAGTTGGCGATAAGTTGTATACAATCACTCATCGCTGTGACGCCACCCAGTCTTTTCACTGCCCGGCCGCCACACACACCGCTACCACGAACAAGAAGGAAGACTGCAGTGAGCGCTGACTACCCACGCGACCTGATCGGTTACGGCAGTAACCCTCCTCACCCCCACTGGCCGGGCAACGCACGCATCGCGCTGTCTTTCGTACTCAACTACGAAGAAGGCGGTGAGCGCAACATATTGCACGGCGACAAAGAGTCCGAAGCCTTCCTTTCGGAAATGGTCTCGGCCCAGCCGCTGCAAGGCGAGCGCAACATGAGCATGGAGTCGCTGTACGAATACGGCAGCCGTGCCGGTGTATGGCGCATCCTCAGGCTGTTTAAAGAGTTCGACATTCCGCTGACCATCTTCGCCGTGGCCATGGCCGCGCAGCGCCATCCGAATGTGATCCGTGCGATGGTCGCTGCCGGCCATGAGATCTGCAGCCACGGCTACCGCTGGATCGACTACCAGTACATGGACGAGGCCCAGGAGCGCGAGCACATGCTCGAAGCCATCCGCATCCTCACCGAGCTGACCGGCGAACGCCCACTGGGCTGGTACACCGGGCGCACCGGCCCCAACACCCGCAGACTGGTGATGGAGGAAGGTGGCTTCCTCTACGACTGCGACACCTACGACGACGACCTGCCTTATTGGGAACCCAACAACCCCACCGGCAAGCCGCACCTGGTGATCCCTTACACCCTGGACACCAACGACATGCGCTTCACCCAAGTGCAGGGTTTCAACAAGGGCGATGACTTTTTCGAGTACCTCAAGGACGCCTTCGACGTACTGTATGCCGAAGGCGCCGACGCACCGAAGATGCTTTCCATCGGCCTGCATTGCCGCCTGATCGGCCGCCCGGCGCGCCTCGCCGCCCTGAAGCGTTTTATCGAATACGCCAAGGGCCATGAACAAGTCTGGTTCACCCGCCGCGTCGACATTGCCCGTCACTGGCACGAAACCCACCCGTACACGGGAGCGGCGAAATGACTGCGTTCCACACCTTGAAACCCTCGACCCTGAGCCGCGACGCATTCGTCGCAGCTTTCGCCGACATCTACGAACATTCGCCATGGGTGGCCGAAAAGGCCTTCGACCTGGGCCAGGACGCGTCGATCGACCAGATCGAAACCCTGCACCAGCGCATGAGCGACATCCTGTTGAGCGCTGATCACGCCAGCCAGCTGGCACTGATCAATGCTCACCCGGACCTGGCGGGCAAAGCTGCCGTCCAGGGCCAACTCACCCAAGCCAGCACCGATGAGCAAGCTGGCGCGGGGATTCACCAATGCTCGAGCGAGGAGTTTTCTCGCTTCACCGAGCTGAACGATGCCTACAAGGCCAAGTTCAAGTTTCCCTTCATCATGGCGGTAAAAGGCAGCAACCGGCATCAAATTCTCGCCGCGTTTGAAACGCGCATTCACAACTCGGTAGACGCCGAGTTCAAATGTGCCCTGGCCGAGATCAACAAAATCGCGTTGTTCCGTTTACTGACTCTTTAAGCAGACCTGGCCCGAGCGGTTCATGAACGCCCAGGGCCTGGCGAGCATCCCAAGCCACTCTATTTAAGGCAGACAAGAAGAATGAAAGCTTACGCCGTACCTTTCGAGAAATTCGTCAACCTGGCCGACGCGCGCCTGGGCACCAAGATCCTTTCGGTGACCGATGACTGGTTCGCTGACGCCAACCGCCTGTTCCAGCCGACCCCGGCCGTGTGGAAGGAGGGCGTTTTCGATGACAACGGCAAGTGGATGGACGGCTGGGAATCGCGCCGCAAGCGCTTCGAAGGCTACGACAGTGCGGTGATCCGCCTGGGCGTACCGGGCTCGATCAAAGGCGTGGACATCGACACTTCATTCTTCACCGGCAACTACCCGCCGTCGGCCTCCCTGGAAGCCTGCTTCCTGGCCTCGGGCGACCCTGATGAAAACACCCAGTGGGTGGAAGTGCTGTCGGCCGTCGAGCTGCAGGGCAACAGCCACCACTACCACGAGATCAGCAACGACAAGGCGTTCAGCCACCTGCGCTTCAACATCTACCCGGATGGCGGCGTGGCCCGTCTGCGTGTGTACGGCGTGCCGTTCCGCGACTGGTCCTCGGTGGGTGACAACGAACAGGTCGACCTGGCTGCCGCACTCAATGGTGGTCGCGCCCTGGCCTGCTCCGATGAACACTTCGGCCGCATGAGCAACATCCTCAACCCAGGCCGTGGCATCAACATGGGCGACGGCTGGGAAACCGCACGGCGTCGCACGCCGGGCAATGACTGGGTGATCGTCGCGCTGGGCCACCCCGGCGAGATCGAGAAAATCATCGTCGACACCCTGCACTTCAAGGGCAACTACCCGGACACGTGCTCGATCCAGGGCGCGTTCGTGAAGGGCGGCACCGACAGCCAGATCGAAACCCAATCGCTGTTCTGGCGTGAACTGCTGCCGGCGCAGAAACTGGAAATGCACGCCGAACATACGTTTGCCGAGCAGATCAAGGCGCTGGGGCCGATTACCCATATCCGCCTGAACGTGTTCCCGGATGGTGGTGTGAGCCGTTTGCGCGTTCTCGGTAAGGTCGCGAAATAACACCCGATCGTTCCCACGCTCCGCGTGGGCATGCATACCGTGGCGCTCTGCGTCACAACAGCGGACGCAGAGCGTCCAGGGCGGCGTTCCCACGCAGAGCGTGGGAACGATCCACAGAACTCGGATAAGAGACAGCCATGCGCACACTGATGATCGAACCCCTGACCAAAGAAGCCTTCGCCCCTTTCGGAGACGTTATCGAAACCGATGGCAGCGATCACTTCATGATCAACAACGGGTCGACCATGCGCTTTCACAAGCTGGCAACGGTAGAAACCGCACAGCCTGAAGACAACGCGATCATCAGCATCTTCCGCGCCGACGCGCTGGCTATGCCGCTGACCGTGTGCATGCTGGAGAGACACCCGCTGGGCAGCCAAGCCTTCATACCGCTGCTCGGCAACCCCTTTCTGATCGTGGTCGCGCCACTTGGCGATGCACCTGTATCGGGCTTGGTCCGCGCCTTCGTTACCAACGGCAGGCAGGGCATTAATTACCATCGCGGCGTCTGGCACCACCCGGTGCTGACGATCGAAAAGCGGGATGACTTCCTGGTGGTTGATCGCAGTGGCACAGGCAATAACTGCGATGAGCATTTTTTCAAAGAGGATGAGCGGTTGATCCTCGCCCCCCACCAATAAGAGAAGGTCTGATCACCCGACAACAAGGGTGACAGGCGAGAGGTAAAGACTGTGGAAGCACATTTGATGGAATGGCTGAACCTTAGCGTGCGCTGGGTTCACATGATCACTGGCGTCGCCTGGATCGGCGCTTCGTTCTACTTCGTCTGGCTGGAAAACAACCTCAATCGCGTCAACCCCAAGGACGGCCTGGCCGGTGACTTGTGGGCGATCCACGGTGGCGGTATCTACCACCTGGAAAAATACAAACTGGCCCCACCGACCATGCCGGACAACCTGCACTGGTTCAAATGGGAAGCCTATTTCACCTGGATGTCGGGCATCGCGCTGCTGTGCGTGGTGTTCTACGCCAACCCGACCTTGTACCTGCTGGCCCCGGGCAGCAGCCTCAGTGGCCCCGAAGGCGTACTGCTGGGCATCGGTTCACTGTTCGTCGGCTGGTTCATCTACTCCTTCCTCTGCGACTCGGCCCTGGGCAAACGCCCTGCCCTGCTCGGTTTGATCCTGTTCGTGCTGTTGATTGCCGCCGCGTACGGCTTCAGCAAAGTGTTCAGCGGCCGTGGCGCCTACCTGCACGTGGGTGCGGTGATCGGTACGATCATGGTCGGTAACGTGTTCCGCATCATCATGCCGGCGCAGCGTGCGCTGGTGGCGGCGATCGCCGAGAACCGCACGCCGGACCCGGCCCTGCCGGCCAAGGGGTTGCTGCGCTCACGGCACAACAACTACTTCACCTTGCCGGTGCTGTTCATCATGATCAGCAACCACTTCCCGAGCACCTACGGCAGCCAATACAACTGGCTGATCCTGGCCGGGATCGCGGTGGCGGCGGTGTTGGTGCGTCACTACTTCAACACCCGTCATAACAGCCAGAAGTATGCGTGGACCTTGCCGGTGGGCGCGTTGGCGATGATTTGCCTGGCCTACGTGACCGGCCCGAAACCCGTGGCGACTGCACCGGACGTGGCCAAGGCACCGGCGGCCATCGAGTACCAGCCATTGCCGGAAACCGCGCTGGGTGGTGGCCTGAAACCCGCCGCGCCCGCCGCCCCGGCAGCACCTGCTGCGGCACCTGCGCCCGCCCAGGCGTCGATTGATTTCGACAAGGTGCACGGAGTGATCCAGGAACGCTGCGCCGTGTGCCATTCGGCCAAGCCCACCAGCCCGCTGTTCAGCACCGCGCCGGCCGGCGTGATGTTCGACACCCCGGCGCAGATCCAGCAGCAGGCCGCGCGCATTCAAGCACAGGCCGTGGCCAGCCAGATCATGCCGCTGGGCAACATCACCCAGATGACCCAGCAGGAGCGGGATTTGATTGGCACCTGGATCAATCAGGGAGCACGCACCAACTGACAGCCTGATGCAAATCCAAATGTGGGAAGGGCTTGTGTGGGAGTTGGCTTGCCTGCGATCGCATCACCTCGGTAGACCTGATTCACCGAGGTGCTTGCATCGCAGGCAAGCCAGCTCCCACACAGGCCAGCTCCCACAATTGAGATCAGCGTAGCTCTGATGACCGCGTTTCAAATGGCAATTGAATGCCAAACAACACAAAAATAAAAAGATCCGAGGTGTTGCATGTCCCAGTTAGAACCGCAGACTCCTGCCGTGCCCGCGATGGTGCGGCTGCCCCTCTTGCAACTGATTCTGGTAGGCCTGCAACACGTCTTGCTGATGTACGGCGGCGCCGTCGCCGTGCCCCTGATTATTGGCCAGGCCGCGGGCCTCGGCCGTGAAGAAATCGCCTTTCTGATCAACGCCGACTTGCTGGTGGCGGGCATCGCCACCATGGTGCAGTCGTTCGGCATCGGCCCGGTGGGCATTCGCATGCCGGTGATGATGGGCGCCAGTTTCGCCGCCGTCGGCAGCATGGTCGCCATGGCCGGCATGCCCGGCATCGGCTTGCAGGGCATCTTTGGTGCGACGATCGCCGCCGGTTTCTTCGGCCTGCTGATCGCGCCGTTCATGTCCAAGGTCGTGCGCTTTTTCCCGCCCTTGGTCACCGGCACCGTTATCACCGCCATCGGCCTGTCGCTGTTTCCGGTGGCGGTGAACTGGGCGGGTGGCGGCAGCGCTGCCGCCACCTTTGGCTCGCCGGTTTACCTGGCGATTGCCGCGTTGGTACTGGGCACCATCCTGCTGATCAACCGCTTCATGCGCGGCTTCTGGGTGAATATCTCGGTGCTGATCGGCATGGCCCTCGGCTACGGCTTGTGCGGCATGCTCGGCATGGTCGACCTCAGCGGCCTGGCCCAAGCGCCGTGGGTGCAGGTGGTGACGCCGCTGCACTTTGGCATGCCCAAGTTCGAGTTGGCGCCCATCCTGTCGATGTGCCTGGTGGTCGTCATTATCTTCGTCGAGTCCACCGGCATGTTCCTCGCCCTGGGCAAGATCACCGGCCAGGAGGTCACGCCGAAGATGCTGCGCCGTGGCTTGCTGTGTGATGCCGGCGCGTCGTTTTTTGCCGGTTTCTTCAACACCTTTACCCACTCCTCATTCGCGCAGAATATCGGCCTGGTGCAGATGACCGGCGTGCGCTGCCGTTCGGTGACGATCATGGCCGGCGCGTTTTTGATTGTGCTCAGCCTGCTGCCCAAAGCCGCCTTCCTGGTGGCGTCGATTCCACCGGCGGTGCTTGGCGGCGCGGCGATTGCCATGTTCGGCATGGTCGCGGCCACCGGCATCAAGATCCTCCAGGAAGCCGACATCGCCGACCGCCGCAACCAGTTGCTGGTAGCGGTGAGCATCGGCATGGGCCTGATCCCGGTGGTGCGTCCGGAGTTCTTCGCGCAACTGCCGCTATGGATGAGCCCGATTACCCACAGCGGGATCGCCATGGCCACCCTCAGCGCGTTGTCGCTGAATGTACTGTTCAACATCCTCGGCGGGGCTGAGCGCCCCGTCGTCGCCTCTACACACTGATGCGTTCCTGCTCTTAACAAAAATAATAACGAACAGGTAAACCCCTCATGCACACCATTGACCTGGGGCAGGCCACAAGCCGCGCCCCATTCTTGCCCCACGCGCTCTCTAACAGCGCACTTGAGCCAAGGCCTGAGAGCCAGTATTCTCCGCGCCCGCTCGAATCGACTCAAAAAAAAACAGCGAATGTAAAAGCTGACTGCAGGGCCAACTTATCCTGGCCCCGTGTCTGCGGCCAACGTGCACTAAAGAACCTGCGTAATCGACTGCATCAAGTGCAGCCGAAGGCGTTTTATTGGCTTTTTAAACACCTTGGCGCAGCTCTTGCTAAAAGCATTAAAGCTGACCAAACAGACGATTTTTGCAGCGAACCAAAAGGCGCCACACCAGAGCGCCTGCGTAGAAAAACAACCATAAAACTTTGACTCGGGAGCAACCGAATGAAACCTATGTTGAAAGGCCTGATGCTGGCGGGATCCCTGCTGGCCGGTGGCCAAGCCATGGCCGGCGACTTGTTGCAGTGGCAGAACAACAGCCTGACTTACCTGTGGGGCAAGAACTTCACCGTCAACCCGCAGATTCAGCAAACCGTCACCTTCGAACATGCCGACGCGTGGAAGTACGGAGACAACTTCCTGTTCGTCGACCGCATCTTTTACAACGGCAAGGAAGACGGCAACGTCGGCCCAAGTACTTACTACGGCGAGTTCAGCCCGCGTTTGTCGTTCGGCAAGATTTTCGACAAAGACCTGTCATTCGGCCCAATCAAAGATGTGTTGCTGGCGTTCACTTACGAGTTCGGCGAAGGCGATAACGAGTCGTACTTGCTGGGCCCGGGCTTTGACTTGAACATCCCCGGTTTCGACTACTTCCAGTTGAACTTCTACCAACGCCAGACCGAAGGCAATCGGCCGGGTGACGGCGTATGGCAGATTACCCCGGTCTGGTCGTACACCATCCCGGTGGGCAACTCCAACGTGTTGATCGATGGCTTCATGGACTGGGTGGTGGACAACGACAAGAACGCCCGTGGCACTTATCACGCCAACCTGCACTTCAACCCGCAGGTTAAATATGACCTGGGCAAGGCGCTGCACTGGAGCGAAAAACAGTTGTATGTGGGTTTTGAATACGACTACTGGAAGAACAAGTACGGGATTGAAGATTCCGGCGCGTTCAAGACTAACCAGGACACCGCGAGCTTCCTGGTCAAGTACCACTTCTAAAGGTTAACCGCGATCCCCTGTGGGAGCTGGCTTGCCTGCGATAGCGATGTGTCAGCCACTACATTTGGCACAGATATACCGCTATCGCAGGCAAGCCAGCTCCCACATTTTTAGATCGGTGACAGGCCTAAGAACCTCGACAATTCCTCGCGCTTGGCCAACGCATCCTTCCTGCCCAACTCAATCAACTCGCTGCAATACCCCGCCTCGAACAGCAAGTAACTCAGCACCCCTGCCCCGCTGGTCTTGGTCGCTCCCGGCCCACGCAGGAACAGGCGCAACGCCGCCGGTAACTCCTGGCGATGGCGCGCGGCGATCTCGTCGATCGGCTGGCTCGGCGCAATCACCAGCACCTCCACCGGCGCCAACCCCTGTATCGCCGCGTCCGCCGGCAAGACATGACTGAACTGGTTCAAACGCTCAAGCAATTCGATATCACTTTCCAGGCTATCAATGAACGTGCTGTTGAGCATGTGCCCACCAATCTGCGCCAGAGTCGGTTCCTGGCCGGTGTACGTGCGTTGCGTCGCAGGTTCATTGCCGCGTGGATTGCCGCTTACGCCCACCACCAGCACGCGGCTGGCGCCCAGGTGCAACGCCGGGCTGATCGGCGCGGACTGGCGCACTGCGCCATCGCCGAAGTATTCCTGGTCGAGCTTGACCGGGGCAAACAGCAAGGGAATGGCCGAACTGGCCAGCAGATGCTCAACCGTCAGTTGGGTCGGCATGCCGATGCGTCGATGGCGCAGCCAGGCATTGATGGTGCCGCCGCCCTGATAGAAGGTCACCGCTTGCCCGGACTCATAACCGAAGGCCGTGACCGCGACGGCATGCAGGTGGTTGTTGCGGATGGCCGCGTCGATCCCGTCCAGGTGCAGTTTGTCTTTGAGCAGTGCGCGCAGCGGCGTGCTGTCGAGCAACGCCACCGGCACCTGAGCGCCCAGGCCGAGCAGGCTGTGGATCAGGAAACGACTGGCCTGGCGGATCACGCCGGGCCAGTCGCTGCGCAACACCAGGTGGCTGCGAAAGCCCTGCCAGAACGCGGTCAGGCGCTCGATGGCGGCTTTGAAATCAGTCGCCCCGCTGGCCAGGCTCACCGCATTGATCGCCCCTGCCGACGTGCCGACGATCACCGGAAAAGGGTTCGGCGCCCCCGCTGGCAGCAACTCGGCAATTGCCGCCAAAACGCCCACCTGATACGCCGCTCGCGCCCCGCCGCCGGAAAGAATCAAGCCTGTGACCGGTTCAGCTGGGCGCATTGCATCACTCCATTGTGGCGAACAGTAGGTGTTATCGACGGCGCTTTTCGTACAGCTTAGGCTCACCCGGCGGCCGGCTCTTGAAGCGCCGGTGGGTCCACAGGTATTGCTCGGGGCATTCACGTACCGAGGCTTCGACCCACTGGTTGATACGCAGGCAGTCGATCTCATCGGTTTCGCCGGGGAAGTCGGTCAACGGCGGGTGGATCACCAGGCTGTAACCACTGCCGTCAGCCAGGCGCTCCTGGGTGAACGGCACCACCAGCGCCTTGCCCAGGCGTGCGAACTTGCTGGTGGCGGTGACGGTGGCGGCCTGGATGCCAAACAGCGGCACAAAGATGCTTTGCTTGGCGCCGTAGTCCTGGTCCGGCGCATACCAGATGGCACGGCCAGCGCGCAGCAGCTTGAGCATGCCGCGCACGTCTTCGCGCTCGATGGCCAGGGAGTCAAGGTTGTGCCGCTCGCGGCCACGGCGCTGGATGAAGTCGAACAGCGGGTTGCCGTGCTCGCGGTACATGCCATCGATGGTGTGTTTCTGGCCGAGCAACGCCGCGCCGATTTCCAGGGTGGTGAAGTGCAGGGCCATGAGGATCACGCCCTTGCCATCCAACTGCGCCTGCTTGAGGTGCTCAAGCCCTTCGACATGCGCCAGGCGCGCCAGGCGCGGGCGCGACCACCACCAGCTCATGGCCATTTCAAAGAAGGCGATGCCGGTGGAGGCGAAGTTTTCCTTGAGCAGCCTCTTGCGCTCCTTGGCGGATTTTTCCGGGAAGCACAGTTCCAGGTTGCGTGCGGCGATGCGGCGACGTTCGCTGGCCACGCGGTACATGCCCGCGCCTAATAAGCGACCAATGGTCAATAGCGCGCGGTACGGCAACTGAGTGATCAGCCACAGCAGGCCAAGTCCCAGCCATAGCAGCCAAAAACGCGGGTGAAAAAATACAGCTCGAAAACGCGGGCGATCCATTACAGATTCCGGTAAAGACAGGGCCGCGCATTCTACAACGTTCGACTCGGCTTGCGGCCCGTGGATGTTCTCGTTATAAGTCTCGACACTTTTCGTGACAAGCCGCTTTTGCCGACCATGAGCCAAACCGAACCGCTAGACCAAGATCCCGTGTTCCAGCTGAAAGGCAGCATGCTCGCCATCACCGTGCTGGAACTGGCCCGCAATGACCTCGACGCCCTGGACCGCCAACTGGCCGCCAAGGTCGCCCTGGCGCCTAACTTTTTCAACAACGCCCCGCTGGTGCTGGCCCTGGACAAACTCCCGGCCGGCCAGGGCGTCATTGACTTGCCTGGCCTGATGCGCGTCTGCCGCTCCCATGGTTTGCGCACCCTGGCGATTCGCGCCAGCCGTATCGAAGACATTGCGGCGGCGATCGCCATTGAGTTGCCAGTATTGCCGCCGTCCGGTGCCCGCGAGCGTCCCCTCGACCCGACCGAAGGTGAAGTGAAGAAAAAACCGGAAAAACCACCCGAGCCGACGATCAAGCCCACAAAGATCATCACCTCTCCCGTACGCGGCGGGCAGCAGATTTACGCCCAGGGCGGCGACCTGGTGGTGATCGCCCCGGTCAGCCCAGGGGCGGAACTTCTCGCCGATGGCAATATCCATGTATACGGCCCGATGCGCGGACGTGCCCTCGCCGGCATCAAGGGTGATACCAAGGCGCGTATTTTTTGCCAGCAGTTGACCGCTGAGCTAGTGTCCATCGCAGGCCAGTACAAGGTTTCAGAAGATTTGCGCCGTGATCCGCTGTGGGGGGCCGGGGTACAAGTCAGCCTGTCGGGCGATGTGTTGAACATCATCCGTCTTTAACGGATACTGCCGCATTTTCCAAGCATCTCTAGACTCTGATAGCAAAGCGAAACCGGCAAGACTTGCGTAGGAATAATTGGAAGTTGGCGTTTCCCCATGGAAACCACATCTTTTTCCTACAAAGGCTGTCCGCCTGCGGCGAGTTCCAAGAGATGTTTTTCAGGGACTGAAAAGTCCTTTTTCCTTAGGGGTGAAACACCTTGGCCAAGATTCTCGTGGTTACATCCGGCAAGGGTGGTGTGGGTAAGACCACCACCAGCGCCGCTATCGGTACCGGCCTCGCTCTGCGCGGCCACAAGACAGTTATCGTCGACTTCGACGTTGGTTTGCGTAACCTCGACCTGATCATGGGCTGCGAACGCCGCGTGGTGTACGACTTCGTCAACGTGGTAAACGGCGAAGCCAACCTGCAACAGGCCCTGATCAAGGACAAGCGTCTTGAGAACCTGTATGTACTGGCCGCCAGCCAGACCCGCGACAAAGACGCGCTGACCAAAGAAGGCGTGGGCAAAGTTCTCGCTGAGCTGAAAGAAACCTTCGAATACGTGGTGTGCGACTCCCCGGCCGGTATCGAAACCGGTGCTCACCTGGCGATGTACTTCGCCGATGAAGCCATCGTGGTGACCAACCCGGAAGTGTCCTCGGTACGTGACTCGGATCGCATGCTCGGCCTGTTGGCCAGCAAGTCCCAGCGCGCCGAAAAAGGTGAAGACCCGATCAAGGAGCACCTGCTACTCACCCGTTACAACCCGGAGCGCGTCAGCAATGGCGAAATGCTCGGTGTTGAAGACGTGAAGGAAATCCTCGCAGTGACCCTGCTGGGCGTGATTCCAGAATCCCAGGCGGTCCTCAAGGCGTCCAACCAAGGTGTTCCGGTGATTCTTGACGACCAGAGCGACGCCGGCCAGGCGTACAGCGATGCGGTTGATCGCTTGCTGGGCAAGACCGTGGAACATCGCTTCCTCGATGTTAAGAAGAAGGGATTCTTCGAGCGTATCTTTGGAGGCAACTAAACAATGAAATTTCTCGACTTCTTTCGCGCCAACAAAAAGCCAAGTACCGCGTCGGTAGCGAAAGAGCGTCTACAGATCATCGTGGCGCACGAACGCGGCCAACGCAGCACCCCGGACTACCTGCCAGCCTTGCAGAAGGAACTGGTCGAGGTGATCCGCAAGTACGTCAATATCGGCAACGATGACGTGCATGTCGCCCTTGAAAACGACGGCAGCTGCTCGATTCTGGAACTCAATATCACCCTGCCTGATCGTTAATCGAAAAGGCGGCTGCCACGGCGGCTCGGTCACCTTGATCCCTTTTGGGGAACCGGGTGGGCGAGCCGCCGTTGGCGTTTGTTACGAGGCTGTTTAATGCCGCTGTCCAATATCCATATCCTGTATCAGGACGACGCCGTCCTGGTGGTGAACAAGCCGACCCTGCTGCTCTCGGTGCCTGGCCGCGCCGATGACAACAAGGATTGCCTGATCACCCGCCTGCAGGAAAACGGCTACCCCGAAGCCCGCATTGTCCATCGCCTGGACTGGGAAACCTCGGGAATCATCCTGCTCGCGCGGGACGCCGACACCCACCGCGAACTGTCCCGCCAGTTTCACGACCGCGAAACCGAAAAGGCCTACACCGCCTTGGCCTGGGGCCAGCCGGCACTGGACAGCGGCAGTATCGACCTGCCCCTGCGCTACGACCCGCCGACCAAACCCCGGCATGTGGTCGACCACGAGTTCGGCAAGCACGCGCTGACCTTCTGGAAGGTGCTGGAACGGTGCGGCGACTGGTGCCGCGTCGAGCTGACGCCGATCACCGGGCGTTCACACCAGTTGCGCGTGCACATGCTGTCGATCGGCCACCCGCTGCTCGGTGATGGCCTGTACGCCCATAAGCAAGCCCTGGCCGCCTGGCCGCGCTTGTGCCTGCATGCGAGCATGTTGAGCTTTACCCACCCGCAAAGTGGCGAGCGTTTGCGCTTTGAGTGCCCTGCCCCCTTTTAATCTACACACCAGGCTAATGTGGGAGCTGGCTTGCCAGCTCCCACATTAGCCTGGTGTAGTTTTCAACAGCGCAGCTTCACTTCAAATGTGGAGCCAATACGGTAAACTCCGCGCATTGCTGTCTGGAGCTATTTATGCGCGAAGCGTTGAATCAAGGCCTGATCGACTTCCTCAAGGCCTCCCCTACTCCTTTTCATGCCACTGCCGCCCTCGCCCAGCGCCTGGAAGCGGCCGGTTACCAACGCCTCGACGAGCGCGAAACCTGGGCCACCGAGGCCAATGGGCGCTACTACGTCACCCGCAACGACTCCTCGATCATCGCCTTCAAGCTCGGCCGCCACTCGCCGCTGCTGGGCGGGATTCGCCTGGTCGGCGCCCACACCGACAGCCCGTGCCTGCGGGTCAAGCCGCAGCCGGAGCTGCAACGCCAGGGTTTCTGGCAGTTGGGTGTGGAAGTCTACGGCGGTGCGCTGCTGGCGCCGTGGTTCGACCGCGACCTGTCGCTGGCCGGCCGCGTGACCTTCCGCCGCGACGGCAAGGTCGAGAGCCAGTTGATCGACTTCAAGCTGCCGATTGCGATCATTCCCAACCTGGCCATTCACCTGAACCGTGAAGCCAATCAGGGCTGGGCCATCAATGCCCAGACCGAGCTGCCGCCGATCCTCGCGCAATTTGCCGGTGACGAGCGCGTGGATTTCCGCGCCGTGCTCACCGAACAGCTGGCACGCGAGCATGGTTTGAACGCCGACGTGGTGCTCGACTACGAGCTGAGCTTCTACGACACGCAAAGCGCGGCGGTGATTGGCCTCAATGGCGACTTCATCGCCGGGGCGCGCCTCGACAACCTGCTGTCGTGCTACGCCGGGCTGCAAGCCTTGCTCACCAGCGAAACCGACGAAACCTGCGTGCTGGTGTGCAATGACCACGAAGAGGTCGGCTCCTGCTCCGCGTGCGGCGCTGACGGCCCGATGCTGGAACAGACCCTGCGCCGCCTGTTGCCGGAAGGTGATGAATTCGTACGCACCATTCAGAAATCACTGTTGGTGTCTGCCGACAATGCCCACGGCGTGCACCCCAACTACGCCGAGAAACACGACGCCAACCACGGTCCGAAACTCAACGCCGGCCCGGTGATCAAGGTCAACAGTAACCAGCGCTACGCCACCAACAGCGAAACCGCCGGGTTCTTCCGCCACCTGTGCATGGCCCAGGAAGTACCGGTGCAGAGCTTTGTGGTGCGCAGCGACATGGGCTGCGGCTCGACCATCGGCCCGATCACCGCCAGCCACCTGGGCGTACGCACCGTGGACATCGGCCTGCCGACGTTTGCCATGCACTCGATCCGTGAACTGTGCGGCAGCCATGACCTGGCGCATCTGGTGAAGGTGTTGGGCGCGTTCTACGCGAGCCGCGATCTGCCCTGAGGCCGAGGCGCGGCCATCGCGGGCAAGCCCGCTCCCACAGGGAAACACATTCCAAGGTGGGAGCGGGCTTGCCCGCGATAGCCATTTCAGGCACACACAAAGCTGTCTGACCTACATCAACCCACGTTTGCGCAATCCGGCCTAGACTTGTCAGTATTCCCACTCCGACAAGGCCGTCGCCCCATGATCTCCATGTCCTCCTTCCACGCCATGCTCATCCCCATCATCATCGGCATGATCCTGCTCGCGACCGGTTTCAACTTTCGCGACAAGCCGCTGGGCGTGTTTGGCATGTGGGTCGGCATGCTGCTGATCCTGGGCACGGTGGTTTACAAAATCCTCGCCAAACTGGCGGAATGACAAATGCACTCGCATTGGGCATAACGGCCTCGTACACTCGGTCAATTCGTCGTTTTCAAGGTTGACCGCCTCGTGCTCTCGCGTCTTTTTGCCCTGCCCCGCTACGTCCTGATTACCCTGCTGATGCTGCTGCCGCTCGCACCTGCCCACGCCGTGAGCTTGCCCGGCCTGCTCGGCAGCACCAACAAAACCCAACCCCAGGCCGATGTGCCGCTGGGGCAGTCGTTGGATGAGGTGATCAAAACCCTGGAGAACGATCAGCAGCGCACCCAGCTGTTGAGCGATTTAAAGAAGCTGCGCGAAGCCACGCAAAAGGCCCAACCCGCCGCCGAACAGGGCGTGCTCGGTTTGATCGGCAGTACGCTGTCCGGCCTTGAGCAACAGTTTTCCGGCGCCGACAGCCCGCTGGGCCGCTGGTCCAACGAGGTCGACCTGGCCAAGGATGAACTCGCTGCGCTGATGCTGCCGGCCAGCGAATGGCTACCGATCATTTTCGGCTTTGCCGTGATCCTGGCCGTGTGGAGCCTGCTGGCCGCCGCGCTGATCTGGCTCAGCCACCGTCTACGCGAACGTTTCGGCCTGCCCGAGGAACTGCCGCAACACCCGCGCACCTGGGACATGCTGCGCTTCGCCCTGCGCAAGTTGGGGCCGTGGCTGATCGCCCTGGTGATCACCGTTTACCTGAGCTACGCACTGCCCTCGTCCCTGGGCAAATCCCTGGCGATGGTGCTGGCTTACGCGCTGGTGGTCGGCACCTGTTTCTCGGCGATCTGCGTGATTGCCTTCTCCGTACTCGACGGCCCGCACCGCCACCGGGCGCTGTATATCCTGCGTCACCAAGCCTTCCGGCCGTTGTGGTGGATCGGCAGTTTCGCCGCCTTTGGCGAAGCCCTGAGCGACCCAAGGCTGATAACGGCCCTGGGCCAGCATCTGGCACACACAGCGGCGACGGTCGCCAATGTGATGGCGGCGCTGTCCACCGGCGTGTTTATCCTGCGTTTCCGCCGGCCGATCGCGCACCTGATCCGCAACCAGCCGCTGTCGCGGCGCCTTACCCGCCGTGCCCTCACCGATACCCTGTCGATCATCGGCACCTTCTGGTACTTGCCGGCGTTGTTGCTGGTGGGCATCTCGCTGTTCGCCACCTTCCTGTCCGCCGGCGACACCAGCACCGCCTTGCGCCAGTCATTGTTGTGCACGGTGTTGCTGGTGTTGTGCATGGTCATCAACGGCCTGGTGCGCCGCCATGCGCTCAAGCCACAACGCGGGCACAAGCGCCACGCGCTGTACTCCGATCGCCTGAAAAGCTTCGTGTATACCCTGGCTCACTTAGTGGTGTGGCTGGTGTTTATCGAACTCGGCCTGCGCGTGTGGGGCCTGTCGATGATTCGCTTTACCGAAGGCGACGGCCATGAAATCAGCGTCAAGCTGTTTGGCCTTGGCGGCACGCTGTTGTTTGCCTGGCTGATCTGGATCCTCAGCGACACCGCCATCCACCACGCCCTGACCCGCTCGCGCAAAGGCCTGGCGAATGCGCGCGCACAGACGATGATGCCGCTGATCCGCAACGTGCTGTTCGTGACCATCTTTATCATCGCCGCCATCGTGGCGCTGGCGAACATGGGCATGAACGTTACGCCGCTGCTGGCCGGTGCCGGTGTGATCGGTATCGCCATCGGTTTTGGTGCACAGTCGCTGGTGGCGGACTTGATCACCGGCCTGTTCATCATCATCGAAGACTCGCTGGCCATCGACGACTACGTGGATGTCGGCGGTCACCTCGGCACCGTCGAGGGCCTGACCATCCGTACGGTGCGCCTGCGCGACATCGACGGCATCGTGCACACCATTCCGTTCAGCGAAATCAAGAGCATCAAGAACTACTCCCGCGAGTTCGGCTACGCGATCTTCCGCGTGGCGATCCCCTACAACATGGAAATCGACGACGCCATCAAACTGATGCGCGATGTCGGCCAGAAAATGCGCAACGACCCACTGCAACGCCGCAACATCTGGTCGCCGCTGGAGATTCAGGGCGTGGAAAGCTTTGAGTCCGGCAGTGCGATCCTGCGGGCGCGGTTCAAGACCGCGCCGATCAAGCAGTGGGAAGTGTCGCGGGCGTTCAACCTGGCGCTCAAGCGTCAGCTGGATGAAGCCGGGCTAGACCTGGCGACGCCGCGCTTGAGTGTGCAGGTGGTCACCGCCGGCACCGTGCAGGAGAAAGAACCACAACAATAAAGAGGGAGAGGTACTTATGCGTTTGAACGGTCTGACACACCCATGGGTTTTCGGCATGCTCTGCGGGCTCGCCAGCAGCGCAGTGATTGCCGCCAGCAGCGGCCAGGAGAGCGCCCGGGAGGAAATCGCCGCCCAGGCAAAAATCCTTGAGCCGGCCTTGCTGGAAACCCGCCGCGATATCCACGCCCACCCCGAACTGGGCAACACCGAAACCCGCACCGCCGAGCTGGTCGCCAAGCAATTGCGCGAGCTGGGCCTTGAGGTAAAAACCGGCGTGGCGCGCACCGGCGTCGTCGCGATCTTGAAGGGCGCCCTGCCCGGCCCGACCGTTGCGCTGCGTGCTGATATGGATGCACTGCCGGTCAAGGAAGTCGCCAACCTGCCGTTCGCTTCCAAGGCCAAAGGCACTTACCTGGGCAAGGAAGTCGACGTGATGCACGCCTGCGGCCACGACGCCCACACCGCGATCCTGCTGAGCACGGCAAAAATCCTCACCGGCATGCGCGACCGCCTGCCGGGCACCGTGGTGTTTTATTTCCAGCCGGCCGAAGAAGGCCCGAGCGACTTTATCCCCGACGGCAAAAATACGTGGGGCGCGAAGATGATGGTGCAGGAAGGCGTGATGAAAGCGCCCAAGCCAGACGCCGTATTCGGCCTGCATGTGTGGGCCGGTGTACCGGCCGGGCAGATCGCCTATCGCCCCGGCCCGACCCTGGCCAGCTCCGATGACCTGCGCATCAAAATCCTCGGCAAGCAGACCCACGCCGGCCGCCCCTGGGACGGCATCGACCCGATCACCGTCGGCGCGCAGACCATTGTCGGCCTGCAAACCGTGGTCAGCCGTCGCACCGACATCTCGTCATTTCCGTCGGTGGTGAGCATCGGCACCATCAATGGCGGCACCCGCTACAACATCATCCCCGAGTCGGTGGACATGAGCGGCACCATTCGCTCCTACGACTACGGCATTCGCCAGAAGCTGCACGCGGACGTGCGCCAGACCGTGGAGAAAATCGCGGAAAGTGGCGGCGCCAAGGCTGAAGTCACGATCATCGAGAAGTACGACCCGACCATCAACAACCCGGCACTCACCGAGAAAATGCTGCCGAGCCTGCGCTGGGCGGCCAAGGATGATGTGGTGCAAGGCCCGCTGGTGGGGGGTGCCGAGGACTTCTCGTTTTATGCCAAGGAAGCGCCGGGGCTGTTTGTGTTCCTGGGGGTGACGCCGAGGGATCAGGACATGAGCAAGGCGGCGCCGAACCATAATCCGGGGTTCTTCGTGGATGAATCGGCGTTGGTGGTGGGGGTCAGAACGTTGGCGTCTTTGGCGACGGATTACCTGTACACCAACCCACCGCAGTAGGGCTTTTTATGTGGGAGCGGGCTTGCCCGCGATAGCGGTGTATCAGTCACCGAATAGTTAGACTGATAGGCCGTCATCGCGGGCAAGCCCGCTCCCACATTGGGTTTGCAGCGTGTCAGCCGGCCAGCGCAGCGCCGTCCATCTTCTGACGCAAACTCAACGGGCGCATATCGGTCCAGACTTCCTCGATGTAAGCCAGGCACTCTTTCTTCATGCCGCTCTTGCCCACGGTGCGCCAGCCTTCCGGCACGGCCTTGTAGTCAGGCCAGATGGAATACTGTTCTTCGTGGTTGACCACTACCTGAAACAGGATGTCGTCGCGGTCAAATACTGAGGTCATTGCTGTTCTCCATCGCTTATAGGGCTGGCTGCGCACCACGCGCAGCGCTGATATCTGTAGAAACGTACCAAGCGTGCGAAAAATTAGAGGCTGGCGACCGCTGCCGCCAAGGCGCGTCCGAAGATCTCGGCTACCTGGTCGATTTGGGCGGCGGTGATGACCAGCGGAGGCAAGAAGCGCACGACGCTGCCATGCCGCCCGCCCAGCTCCAGGATCAGGCCGCGCTTGAGGCATTCGCGCTGCACCAGCGGTGCCAGTTGGCGATGCACCGGTGGGTGGCCCTGGCTATCGGGCGCGCCGTTCGGGTCCACCAGTTCCACGCCGAGCATCAGCCCGCGCCCACGAATATCCCCCAACTGCGGGAAGTCGCGCTGCAGGATGCGCAGGTGCTCACCGAGACGCTCGCCCATGGCGGCGGCATGATCGGCCAGGTCGTGCTCCTTGAGGTAGCGCATTACCGCCGAACCCGCCGCCATCGCCATCTGGTTGCCCCGGAACGTCCCGGCATGCGCGCCCGGCAACCACGTGTCGAGCCAGTC
The DNA here is from genome assembly GCF_022662395.1 of Pseudomonas sp. MONT-RG-20F-20-E-7-02. Taxonomy (NCBI): domain Bacteria; kingdom Pseudomonadati; phylum Pseudomonadota; class Gammaproteobacteria; order Pseudomonadales; family Pseudomonadaceae; genus Pseudomonas; species Pseudomonas sp. MONT-RG-20F-20-E-7-02. Next base: position 473,826 of record NZ_JAKNQN010000001.1, on the reverse strand, counting down.
GCGATACACCACCACCGCCAACGGCAAACTGCCGCCGATGGCCTTGGACATCACCACCACGTCCGGAATGATGCCGGCGTGTTCGAAGGCAAACATTTTGCCGGTGCGACCGAAACCACTCTGGATTTCATCAACGATCAACGCCACGCCCGCCTGCTCGGTGATGCGTCGCAGGCCGCGCAGCCAGTCGAGATCGGCGGGGATCACACCGCCCTCGCCCTGCACCACCTCGACAATCACCGCCGCCGGCAACAACACCCCGGCTTCGGGGTCATTGAGCAGGTTTTCCAGGTAATGCAGGTTGACCCGCACACCTTCCGCGCCGCCCAGGCCGAAGGGGCAACGGTAGTCGTAGGGATACGGCAGGAATTGCACGCCATTGCCGAGCAAGGCGCCCAAAGGTTTTTTCGGCCCCAGGCTGCCCATCAGGCTCAGCGCGCCTTGGCTCATGCCGTGATAACCGCCCTGGAAGGACAACACCGTGCTGCGACCGGTGGCGGTGCGTACCAGCTTCAACGCGGCTTCGACGGCGTCCGTGCCGGTAGGGCCGCAGAACTGGATTTTCGCTTCCCGCGCCAGCTCGGCGGGCAACAGGCCGAACAGGTCTTGTACGAACTGGTCTTTGACCGGGGTGGTCAGGTCGAGGGTGTGCAGCGGCAGTTCATCGCTGAGCACTTGTTGAATGGCTTGGATCACCACCGGGTGGTTGTGGCCCAGCGCCAACGTGCCGGCGCCGGCCAGGCAGTCGATGAAACTGCGGCCCTCCACGTCCTCCACGTAGATACCCTTGGCGCGTTTGAGCGCCAGGGGAATGCGCCGAGGGTAACTGCGAGCGTTGGATTCCTGCTGGCGCTGGCGGGCCAGCAACGGGGTTTCTTCGAACTGGTAGAGCGTTTCCACGGGTGCCGGGCTGGCGTGCACCGGGGCGTCTTCGATACGGCTGGTAGCGACTGACATCTCTCGATCCCTCAATACGCGGGTGGGGTGACCAAACTGCCGATCCGCGCATGTGCGGATTTCATGTTCTGGAGACGCACCAGCGGTTGGGGGATTTAGGCTTGTTGTGGTTTTTGATCGTTGATGATCGTTCCCACGCTCCGCGTGGGAATGCATCCCGTGACGCTCCGCGTCACCAGACTCTCACGGACAGCGGGACGCGGAGCGTCCGTGGCGCCATTCCCACGCAGAGCGTGGGAACGATCAGCGATACCGCTCATTCAACGCATACAAAATCGCACACGTCTCCCCATCCAGAACCCCGGAATAATCGCGGCTGCGAAAGTGCATTTGAAACGCCCGCGTGCGCAGCGCAAACGCCTGGCGATTCTGCGCCGGCTTATACCCATACCGCTGAAAGGCCCGCTCCACCTCGACCTCCGGCGGCAACCCAAGGCAAAACCGGCGCTGATACATCGCCCGCGTCGACTCATCAAACCAGGCGCCGATCCCGGCCTCGAACAAACACCGCCAAGGCAACCGCGGCCCCGGATCACTCTTGCGCCAGTACGCCACATCCGAATGCCCGAGAATGTCCGTCGGCCCTATCTGTGGGTAGCGCCCAAGCAGGTCGCGAACCAACGCCACCAACACATCTATTTGCTCCTCAGCGTACGCAGGAAAGGTAAACACCCCGCCATCATCGCGGGCCAAATTGACCATCTCGATGCCAATGGATCGGCTATTAAGATTATCCCGCCCAGCCCAATGGCTCACCCCGGCATGCCAGGCGCGCTTATCCTCGTCCACCAGACGAAACGCGCGCAGCTCGTCATAGCCCATGGCGCGGTAGCCGGGGTCATCAGGATCGGGCAGCAGATAGTGAGCGCTGACACCGCCTTGCGTCAGCGTACGCAACGATGAGGCAAAGGGCGCTGCGGTGTAATGCAGGATCACCTGCCCCACGGGCTCGCCGTGGCGTTGATTGAAATCCCTGGCCGGGAAACTGCTATCGATAACCAACATAAGAACCGTCCTTTTCAGTACAGGCCGAGTCATTCAGCCCGTTCAAGCGCAAAAAAATTACCGCCATCCTGAAGCGCTGAACTTCAAAAAGGCGGTAACTATTTGGCACATGAAAAGAGGGATCAGTGTCGCAGCGGCATGCCCAGGTCTACCCGCAGGCCATCCGGCTGGCTGTCGAATTTCAACGAGCAGGAGCAGCGTTGCACGATAGCCTGCACAATCGCCAAACCCAACCCGCAGCCCTCGCTGCTGCCATTGCGCCAGAAGCGTTGGGTCAGGTATTGCAGGTCCTCACTGGAAATCTGCTTGCCATGGTCACGCACGCGGAACACCACCGTATCGGCGGTAGTGAATACATTCAGTTCCACGCGGGTATCACTCGGCGTGTGCCGCAGGGCGTTATCCAACAGGTTGCGCAGGGCTGCCACCGCCAGGGCCACCGGCATTTCCACCGGGGTTTCAGTCAGGTTGGTCGACAGGATCAAATCGATACGCCGATTGTCACCGGCGTTGGCATCCTGGATCGCCAGGCGCGCGACCTGTTCGGCGCTGGATTGCAGGCCGTCATCAAACGACAGGCTGCCCTCCACCCGCGCCAGCAACAGTAATTGCTCCAGGGTCCGGTGCAGGCGGTCGGCGCCCTCTTCGGCGTGGGCCAGGGATTGGTCGCGGGCCGCGCCGTCGGTCATGCGCGCCACTTGCAGGTGGGTCTTGATCGCCGTCAGCGGGCTGCGCAACTCATGGGCCGCGTCACCGGTGAGACGGCGCTCACGTTCGATGGTCTTGGAGATACGTTGCAACAGTTGGTTCTGGGTGTCGAGCAGCGGCTTAAGCTCGCTGGGCAACGGGTGAATCTGCAGGGGTTCGAGGGAATCGGCACTGCGGCGCATCAGTGCGTCACGCATGCGGTTGAGCGGCAACAGGCTTTGGCCGATGCCTAGCCACAGCAGGCACAGGCAACCCAGCAAGGCCACGCCCACCGGCACCGACGCCGCCAGCAGGATCGACAGGTTCAGCGCCTCGCGCTCCACCTGGCGATCGGCAGTGGTGATCAGCAAATCACCGCGCGACAGGGTGAAGCTGCGCCAGCCCACACCGTCGATAATCTGGTCACGAAAGCCGCTTTTGCGCGACTCCAGGCCCTCGTCCGGGGTCATATGGCTGCGCGCGAGGATTTCCCCGCGCAAAGAGCTGACCTGGCAGGCCATGCCGCCCGGTACGTTGAGTTGCTCGGTGCGCAAATGCGTCATGCCGCCGGCCACGCTGGCCAGGCCCGGCATCTGCTCGGTCAGCCCGGCCACCATGCGTGCCGATGCCACCAGGCGCTGGTCGAGCGAGAACATCATCTGGTTGCGCAGATCGTTGAGCATCCAGGCCGCCGCCAGCAGCCAGATCAGTACAAAAGCGGCGCCCAGCTTGAACGTCAGGCGCAGGCGCAGGCTCATCACGACGCGTTGTCTCCCTCATCCACCGCGCCGCCGTCCGCCGTGCCCAGGCGATAACCAAGGCCGCGCACGGTCTCGACAATGCCATTGCCCAACTTGCGCCGCAGGTGATGGATATGCACGTTGAGGGCGTTACTTTCCAGTTCGTCGTTAAAACCGTAGACGCTGTCCTTGAGCTGCTCGCTGGACAGTACCCGGCCCTTGTTGTGCAACAGCGCTTGCAACAAGGCTTGTTCGCGACGGGAAAGGTCCACCGGCTCGCCCGCCAGAAAGGTTTCGCGACTGCTCGGGTCATAGGCCAGCCGGCCGTGTTCGATCAGGTTGACCCGGCGCCCCGCCACGCGCCGCAGCAGGGTTTGCAGGCGGGCGGCGAGTTCGCGCAGGTCGAAGGGTTTAAGCAGGTAGTCGTCGGCGCCGGCTTGCAGGCCGTCGACGCGGTTGGTCACCGAATCACGCGCGGTGAGGATCAGCACCGGAATTTCCAGGCCTTGGCTGCGTTGTTGCTGCAGCAGCTTGAGGCCGTCTTCGTCGGGTAAACCGAGGTCGAGCACCATGATGTCGAACGTAGCTGCCTTGAGCATCGCCCGCGCAGCAGCTGCGGTGGCCACGCGCTCGACGGTAAAGCCCTGGGCGCCGAGGCCGGCCACGATGCCGCTGGCGATCAGTTCGTCGTCTTCACAGACCAGTACGTGCATGGTTAACCCTTCATGAAAGATGGGGAGAATTAAAGGTGCCGAGGATTAAGCGCCGATTATGCCGCGAAAAGACGCGCGCCCTGCGCTTCCCTTCACTTTAGAATAGCCACCGGTTAATCATCGGTTAATCAGCACCACACATTGTGTGCCTAACTTGCAACGAACTAAGGCTCGTCCATGCGGTATTTGTTGACCTTTCTGCTGGTGTTTTTCGCGGGGTTGGCCCAGGCAGCGCCGGGCAATCCATTCGAAACCAAACCTGACTTCCTGCCGGTGGGCAAGGCATTCACCTTTACCTCCGAGCGTCTTGAAAGCGGCGAGACCCAGCTGTATTGGCAGATTGCCGACGGCTATTACCTCTACCAGCAGCGCATGAAGTTCGACGGCCTGGCCGAAAAACCCGTATTGCCCCAGGGCGAAGCCCATAGCGATGAGTTCTTCGGCGAGCAGCAAGTGTATCGCCAAGGCCTGGAAGTGAAGATTCCGGCCGGTGCCACCGGCCAGGTCAAGCTGGGCTGGCAGGGCTGTGCCGATGCCGGCCTGTGCTACCCGCCGCAGTCGATCACTGTGGACCTGGGTGGCAACCCCGCCGTTGCCGCCACCACCCAAGCCCAGGACCAAAACCTGGCCAGCGGCCTGCAGCAACGCAGCCTGGGCTGGAGTCTGCTGGTGTTCTTTGGCCTGGGCCTGCTGCTGGCATTCGCGCCGTGCTCGCTGCCGATGCTGCCGATCCTCGCCGGCCTGGTGGTGGGCAGTGGCGCCAGCCCGCGGCGTGGTTTCGCCCTGGCCAGCAGCTACGTGGTGTGCATGGCCCTGGTGTATGCAGCGCTCGGCGTGTTGGCCGCGTTGCTCGGCGGCAACCTCGCCGCACTGCTGCAAACGCCATGGATTCTCGGCAGCTTCGCCGCGCTGTTTGTGATCCTCGCCCTGCCGATGTTCGGCTTCTTCGAATTGCAATTGCCGGCCTTCCTGCGCGACCGCCTGGACAACGTCAGCCGTCAGCAAAGCGGCGGCAGCCTGGTGGGCGCCGGCATTCTCGGTGCACTGTCCGGTTTGCTGGTGGGGCCGTGCATGACCGCGCCGCTGGCCGGCGCGCTGCTGTATATCGCCCAGAGCGGCAATGCGCTGCACGGCGGCTTGATCCTGTTTGCGATGGGCATCGGCATCGGTATTCCGCTGTTGCTGCTGGTGACGGTGGGCAACCGCTTCCTGCCTAAACCGGGCACCTGGATGAATGTGCTCAAGGGCGTCTTCGGCTTCCTGTTCCTCGGCACCGCGGTGCTGATGATTCGCCCGGTAGTGGGTGAAAGCCTGTGGCTTGGCCTTTGGGGTGCATTGGCGCTGGTGATGGCCTATTGCGGCTGGAGCCTGGCCCGCGAATACGGGCTGGCCGCCAAGGTCTTTGGCGCCGGCTCCCTGGTGCTGGGCCTGTGGGGCGCAGTGCTGGTGGTCGGTGCCGCCGGTGGCAGCGACGACCTGTGGCAGCCCTTGAAGGTCTACAGCGGCGAGCGTGTGGGCGCAGCCCCCAGCGCCCACGACGCCTTCATGACCATCAACGACCCGGCCGTGCTGCAAAGCCAGCTCGACAGCGCCAAGGCCCAGGGCCAATGGGTGCTGGTGGATTACTACGCCGACTGGTGCGTGTCGTGCAAGATCATGGAAAAACAAGTGTTCGGCAAAGCCGAAGTGATGGACGCCCTCAAAGACGTGCGCCTGCTGCGCCTGGATGTCACCGCCGACAACGCCGCCAGCCGTGAACTGCTCGGCCGCTACAAGGTGCCAGGGCCTCCGAGCTTTGTGTGGATCGGCCCGGACGGTGAAGAACGCCGCGCCCAACGCATCACCGGCGAAGTGGATGCCGCCAACTTCCTGCAACGCTGGACGCAAACCCGAGACGCACGCTGATGCTGACCCTGACCATCGGCACCTTCGCCATTGCCCTGAATCACATCCTGCTGATCAGCGCGCTGATTCTCGCCACGGTGGTGGGCTGGCGCGTGGCCAAACGGGGCGGCGAAAACCCCGAGTCGGTGCTGTTCAGCCTGTTCCTGTTGGCCATGCTGGTGGCGCGCGTCAGCTTTGTGTTGATGTACTGGGGCGATTACAGCCACGACCCGCTGCAGATGGTCGACCTGCGCGACGGCGGTTTTCTCGCCTGGCCGGGCGTGATCGCGCTGGTACTCGGCGCCCTGTTGTACGGCTGGCGCCGCCCGGCATTGCGCAAACCCCTGAGCGCCGGGGTGATCACTGGCCTGGTGTTCTGGGGGCTGACCAGCTTGTCCTTGAGCCTCTACGACAAAGGCGCGCAACTGCCGGACATCACCTTGCGCAACGCCAATGGCGACGTGGTGCAACTGGCCGATTACAAAGGTGGGCCGCTGGTGATCAACCTCTGGGCCACCTGGTGCCCACCGTGCCGGCGCGAAATGCCGGTGCTGGAGCGCGCGCAGCATCAGCGCCCCGACGTGACCTTCCTGTTCGTCAACCAGGCCGAAAGCATGCAAAGCGTCAGCACCTTCCTCGCGACCCAAGGCCTGACCCTCGACAATGTGCTGTTTGACGCCAGCGGCCGCCTCGGCCAGGCCGTGGGCTCCATGGCCTTGCCGACCACTCTGTTCTACCAAGCCGATGGGCGCCTGATCAACAGCCACCTCGGTGAGCTGTCCCAAGCCAGCCTGGCCCGCGCCATGGAACCCTTCGACACCGCCACGACAAGGAAACCGACATGCCAAGCCTCCGCCACCTGCTGACCCTGCTGCCGCTGACGCTCGCGGCCACCCTGGCCCAGGCCGAAGACTGGCCGGCGCCGATCAAACAGATCGAAGCCAAAGGCGCCAAGATCCTCGGCAAGTTCGACGCGCCCAGCGGTCTCACCGGCTACGCCGCGCAATACCAGAACCGCGGCATGGCCCTGTACCTGACCGCCGACGGCAAAAGCGTGATTGCCGGCAACCTGTACGACGCCGAGGGCAAAGACCTGAGCAGCGCGCCCCTGGAAAAACTGGTGTACGCGCCGATGGCCAAGGAAGTCTGGGCCAAGATGGAACACAGCAACTGGATTCAGGATGGCGATAAAAACGCCCCACGCACCGTTTACCTGTTCAGCGACCCCAACTGCCCTTACTGCAACATGTTCTGGGAACAGGCACGCCCGTGGGTAAAAGCCGGCAAGGTGCAGTTGCGCCACATCATGGTCGGCATCATCCGCGAAGACAGCCCCGGCAAATCCGCCGCCCTGTTTGCCGCCAAAGACCCGCAGAAAGCCCTGGAAGAACACGAAGCCGCCGGCAAAGGCAGCAAGTTGCAGGCGCTGGACAAGATTCCGGCGGATATCGAAGCCAAGCTCGATGCCAATATGAAGTTGATGGAAGAGCTTGAACTGTCGGCGACACCGGCGATTTTCTACCTGGACGACAAGGGCGGCTTGCAGCAACAGCAAGGTGCACCGTCGCCGGATAAGCTGGCGAAGATTCTGGGGCCGAAGTAATCGGATGCAGATTTGCGCTTGACGCAGAAAATCAGATGCCCAAACAGGCATCGGATTTTATTTCATGAAGCCAATTATCAGATCATAAACATAGCTGTTTGAGATCAGGCACGTCTGCCAGATGTCTCTTTACGCTACAGCAGATTGGCGACTTCGAGATCCGCCTCATCCTCACCGAGGCCAGAGCGATGAGTGCCTGCGATCAACGGCCCATAACGGCGGCTGAATTCCCAGTTGTAGGGCACGTGGTCTTTGCTGATCCCGTTGTCCCAATTCACCGACCATGTCATCAGGCCCTTGATCGACAACCCTTTGTCGTGCAAACGCTTGAATGCATTGGTCACGGCTGCGGGGTTGATCACATAACCGGTGGCGGCTGCGTCGACGTTGGCCGGCAGACCAATGACGAACTTGTCCGCCGGGATTTTGGTAAACCCTCGCGTTCCGCTCACCAGACTTTCGGTCAGGTAAAACAGGAAATCCTCTTTCATCGCGTCGTTGTTCTGGGCAATCCAGGCACCGTTGCCGTTGTTGACCTCCTGCACCCAGATCCCGTCGCCCCCCTGGTTGTAATACTGCGGGGCGATGAAGTCGTAATAGCCTTCCAGCGCCTGGATGTAACCGACGTATTTGCCGGCGGTGGTCAGGTAAGGAAACTCGGGCGCCATGCTGATAATGAAGTGTTTGCCTTCACCGGCGTAATGGTCCTTGACCAGTTTCAACGCAGCGGGCAGGACAGTCTTGTTGTCGGCGAAATCAATCGCGCTCTGCTCAAGATCAATGTCCAGGCCATCAAAGCCATAGGTTTCCACCAGGCGGATAATCTCGTTGGCCAGTGGTTGTTCGTTGCCTTTATGCAACTCGATGTGCGCATCGGCGCCGCCAAGGGAAATCAGCACTGCCCTGCCCTGGCTGTTCAGCACGCCCACCTGGCGGCGGAACTCGGCGTCGGAAAGGTTGTACGGCTTGAACGTTGGGATACCGTTACCTTTCATGAAGGCCACGGCCACAACGTTGTAATCACTCGGCACGTCCACCAGGTTCATATTGGCGAATTGGCCACGCTGGTAGCCGTCGCTCGCGCCGGCAGGCCAGTTGTGCCAGAAGCCCATGAGGATCTTTTTGCCGGCGATGCTCGGCATCAGCGAGGCGACATCGTTCAGCGGCGATTTCAGTGAGGTGAAGTCAATCTTTGTCATGTTCTAATCCTTCAGAACGTATGGGTTGAACGGCGCGGGCTTATTTGAAGTCCACGTCGAAGGCTTGATAGAAGGCGTTGCCGGTGTTGGCGACGATCCACATCAATACGATCACGTGCCGGCCCTTTTTGTTGGCCGGCAGTTTCACTTCATGATTGACCTTGGCCTTCAGTTCGCCTGCATGGCTGTAGTACGGCACCTGGGCATAGAAGTCTTCGGCGAACGGCTGGGTTTCCAGTTGTGCGCGGGTGATGCGCTGTTTCGGATCCCAGCCATCCTTGGTGATCAGCCAGCGATAGCCACGGGTGGTGTGCGGCGCGGTGTATTCCCAGGTGACCTTGAAGGTCTGACCAGGGTCGACATTGAGCAGCGGCCAAGTGAAGGCGCGGTTGAGCTTCCTGGCCATTTCCTCGTCTGTGAAGTTGATGCAGTCACGGGCATCGGTCTTGCCGCCGCTGAGGATGAAGCCGTCGGCTGGTGGGGTGACGCTGTCACTGTCGGTTTGATAAGGCGCCGGGAACGGACCGGCAACCAGTGCCGGAAAGTTCTTGCCGCCTTCCATCTCATTGACCTGCCAGGTACCCAGCAGGCCGAGATCCACGGCGACTGCGCCACGGCTGGAAGGGGACGTGACACGACCATGGCGAAGAGGTGTCTGGGTTTGTGGTTTATTCATTTCTAACTCCATTTAGATTGATTAAGAACTCTCCTTTCCTGAAGGAGAGAACCTCAAACTAACGGAGTTGCTTTTTTTTTCCACAGGCCCGTTTTCACTCATTTGCGTCCCATCAGGCAATAGCCCCCAAAACACTGTATATAAAAACAGTATTATGGAAATCACCTACGCCACACAAGGTCAATATCCTACAAATAAAGGCGGAAATAAGCACAATTTCTCACACCGCCATTTGTTCCAGGTTTGCTTAAAGCCCCTCCAGCTCCGCCATCAAATCACTCAACCGATCGACCTTCTCGGCGCTGATCTCATTCGCCGCCAAGCCCTCGATATACTCAGCCAATTGCGCCACCGTGCTGCACTCGAACATCGCCCGCAGCGGTACATCGCGTTGCAGGGTTTTCTGCACGCGGGAGGCAATCTGCGTGGCCAGTAACGAGTGCCCGCCCAGCTCGAAGAAGTTGTCCTGCACACCCACCCTTTCGACTTTCAGCACCTCGGCCCAGATGGCAGCCAAGGTGGTTTCCAGCTCGTTGCGCGGCGCCAGGTAATCCTGGCTGTGCAACTGACCAATCTCCAGGGCCGGCAGGGCCTTGCGGTCGAGCTTGCCGTTGGCATTCAGCGGCAACCGGTCTAGCCATAACCAGTGCAGCGGCACCATGTACTCCGGCAGCTCGGCCCGCAGGCGTTGCTTGATGCGGTCCAGGCGATCACTCGGGTTCAGGCTCGCATCCGCCGCCACGAGGTAGCCGACCAAATGCTTGCCGTTGACGCCTTCCTGCACGCCGACGGCTGCGTCGCGCACTTGCGGCTGTTCGTGCAGGCGCGCCTCGATTTCACCCAGCTCGATGCGGTAGCCGCGAATCTTCACCTGATGGTCGATACGCCCCACATATTCCAACACGCCATCGCTGCGTCGGCGTGCCAGGTCGCCGGTGCGGTACAGGCGCTCCCCCGGCGCGCCGAACGGGTTCGGCACAAACACTTGCGCCGTGCGCAGTGGGTCGCTGACATAACCACGGCCCACCCCCGTACCCGCCACGCATAACTCGCCGACGGCACCTTGCGGCACCAGCTCCAGCGCACCATCGACCACGTACAAACGGTTGTTGTCGGTCGGTGTGCCAATCGGCAGGTAAGTGCCACGGGTCGAGGCCAGGTCGACACGGAAGAACGCCACGTCATCCGAACATTCCGCCGGGCCATAAGCGTTGACCAGGCCAATCTGCGGGTAACGCAGCAGCCACTGGTGCGCCAGTTCCGGCGGCATTGCCTCACCTGTCGGCAGCATCCAGCGCAGGCCATCCAGGCTCATGCGCTCTTGGGCCAACATGCCCTGGATCAACGACGGCACGCTTTCCAGCACGCTAATGCCCTGGGCCTGTACATGCGCCAGCAAGCCTTGCGGATCATGGGCGATGGTGTTCGGCACAATATCGACCCGCGCGCCAAACAGCGGCGCGGCGAGGAACTGCCACACGGAAATATCGAAACTTTGCGACGCGGTCTGGGCGATCACATCCGTCGGGCTCAGGTCCAGGTACGGCACCTTGCTCAACTGGTTATTGAGCATGCCGCGCTGTTCGACCATTACGCCCTTGGGCAGGCCGGTGGAGCCCGACGTGTAGATCACGTAGGCGAGGTTGTCCGGACCGCTGTAGACACCCGGGTTTTCCCCACGGCTCGGTACTTCCTCCCACACCAGCAGTTGGCAGTCGGTGCCTTCCAGCAGCTCAATGGCCTGCTCGCGGCACGCCTCGCTGCACACCAGCAACGGCGTGCGGCTCAAGTCGATAATGCGGCTCAGGCGTTGGCTCGGCAGGCCTGGGTCCAGCGGCAAGTAACCGGCACCGGCCTTGAAGCTGCCGATGATCATACCGAGCAGATCCAGGTTGCGTTCAGCCAGCAACGCCACCGGTTGATCCAGGCCGACACCCGCCGCGATCAGCGCGTGGCCAAGACCATTACTGCGCCGGTTCAATTCGTCATAGCTCCATTGCTGGTCCAGGCAACTGGCGGCGATGCGCTGCGGATACGCGGCCACCTGCGCCTCAAACAGCTCGATATAGCTGCGCTCCAGCGGGTAGGCGTGCTCGCTCTGGTTGCAGCCGTCGAGCAGGAATTCACGTTCCTGCGCGCCCATCAACGGCAGGTCGGCCATGTCGCCATGGAAGCCCTGCACCAGCGCCAGCAGCAGGCGTTTGAACTCGCCGAGCATGCCATGCACGGTGGTTTCGTCGAAATAACGCTGGTCATAAGACAGGTGCAAACCGAGGTCGTCGCCCGGGTAGCACACGGCGGTCAACGGGAAGTTGGTGTGAGTACGGCCGGAGTCCGAAGTGGCGTTCAGGCTTTGCGCGCGGTCCAGCACCGAGACTTCCACCGGTGCGTTCTCGAACACGAACAGGCTGTCGAACAGCGGCTGGCCCTTGGGCAACTCGCTGTGTTCCTGGATAGTCACCAGCGGCAGGTATTCGTACTCGCGCAGCTGCATGTTGCTGTCGAGCAAGCCGCTCAACCATTGGCGCACGCTGCAACGCTGGTGGTCTTCAGGCAGTTTCACCCGCAGCGCAATGCTGTTGATGAACAGGCCGACGGTGCGCTGCATCTCCGGCATTTCCACCGGGCGCCCGGCGACGGTGACGCCGAACAGCACATCACGGTCCCCGCTCAAGCGCCGCAGCACCAACGCCCATGCCGCCTGGGCAAAGGTGTTGACGGTCAGTTGATGGGCCTGCGCCAACTCACGCAGTTGCGCACCGTCGCGGGCATCCAGGCGTGTATAGCAGTCGCCCACCACCATGCCGCCGCTGTGACCGGCGTGTTCACGCAGGAACGGCCGGTCGCTCGGGATCGGCGTGGTGCGCTCGAAACCTTGCAGGTTCTGCTGCCACCACTGGCGCGCTTCGGCGAGGTTCTGGCGTTGCAGCCAGGCGATGTAGTCGCGGTAGCGCGGCGGCGTGGCCAACTGCGCTTCGCGGCCTTCGCCCAACGCCATGTAGATATCAAAGAAATCATTCATCAGCAGCGAACGGCACCAGGCATCGATGAGGATGTGGTGGTTGCTCATCATGAACCAGTAACGCGCTTCGCCGACGCGGATCAGGCGCAGGTGAAACGGCGCCTGGTTGAGCAGATCAAAACCGGCCTCGCGCTCGGCCTTGAGCAAGGCTTGCAGGCGCGGCTCCTGTTCACTTTCCGGGTCGGCGCTCCAGTCCAGGTACTCAATCGGCGTGCTGCCCGGTTTGTGGATGACTTGCAGCATGTCTTCGCCGACGTTCCAGCAGAACGACGCACGCAAGGCTTCATGCCGAGCGATCACCGCCTGCCAGGCCTGGGCAAAACGCTCGGGGTCCAGCGCACTGTTGATGCGGTAGCGGTCCTGCATGTAATAGAGGCCGGTGCCCGGCTCCAGCAGGGTGTGCAGCAGCAGGCCTTCCTGCATCGGCGTCAGCGGGTAGACGTCCTCGATAGCGCTGGCCGCAATCGGCAGGCTGTCGAGTTGCGACTGCGTCAGGTGTGCCAGCGGGAAGTCGGACGGCGTGAGGCCGCCGGCATCGTCCTTGAGGCAATGCGCAATCAGGCTGTGCAGTTCGGCGAGATAGGCATCGGCCAGCTCGCGGATGGTCTGCTGATCGTGACGCTCGCGGCTGAAGGTCCAGCGCAGCACCAGTTCGCCGCCGTACACCTGGCTGTCGACGCTCAACGCATTGGGCAGCGGTGCATCCGGGTCATGGGCCAGGCCCGCCGACTCATCCAGCGGGTGGAACAGCGCATCGGCGCCGAAGCTCTGGTCGAACTGGCCAAGGTAGTTGAAGGTGATCTCGGCGCTCGGCAGTGCGGCCATGGTTTGCCGGCCCAGGTCGTCCGCCAGGTAGCGCAGCACGCCATAGCCCAAGCCTTTGTGCGGCACGCCGCGCAGTTGCTCCTTGATCGCCTTGATCGAGTCGCCCTGCCCGGCTTGCGGTGTCAGGCGCAACGGGTAAGCACTGGTGAACCAGCCGACGCTGCGGGTCAGGTCGATGTCATCGAACAGGGCTTCACGGCCATGGCCTTCCAACTGGATCAACGCCGAGTCGTGGCGACTCCAGCGGCACAGTACGCGGGCCAACGCGGTCAGCAGCAAATCGTTGACCTGGGTGCGATAGGCGCTTGGCGCCTGTTGCAGCAACTGGCGCGTGTGCTCGGCATCCAGGCGCACGCTGACGGTGTCGGCATCACGGTTGCGCAGCGCGCCGTGCGGGCGATCCACCGGCAATTTCACCTGCGGCCCGGCCAGTTGGTCTTGCCACACACTCAACTCTTCACGCAGGGATTCGCTGCTCGCATAGGCCTGCAAGCGCGCCGCCCAATCGCGCAACGCGCTGGTCTTGGCCGGCAGGCTGACCGACTGGCCGTCGCTCAACTGGCGGTAGACCGTTTGCAAATCCTCAAGCAGCACGCGCCACGACACGCCATCCACCACCAGGTGATGAATCGCGATCAGCAGGCGTTGCTGGCCTTGCGGGCCGTCCACCAGCAAGGCGCGCAGCAGCGGGCCGTGTGCGAGGTCGAGGCTGCGTTGGGTGTCGGTGAACAGCGCGGTGCAGTCCTGCATATCGCGCACCTGCGCCTGCATCAGCACACCGCCTTGGGGCACGGCCAAATGCTCGGCATGCCATTGCGCATCGCGCGGGGTGAAGCTCAGGCGCAGCGCGTCGTGGTGCTCCAGCACGGCCAGCAACGCTTGCTCCAGGCGATGCGGGTCAAGCAGCTGCAGCGGCTTGAGCAGCAACGCCTGGTTCCAGTGTTGGCGATTCGGAATATCCGTATCGAAGAACCAATGCTGGATCGGCGTCAGCCCCGAGCTGCCCGTCAGCACGCCTTGCTCGGCGATGACCTGCTCGGTACGCGTGGCCACGGCGGCCAGGGTTTGCACGGTTTGGTGCTGGAACAGGTCGCGCGGGCTGAAGTGAATCCCCGCCTGGCGCGCACGGCTGACCACCTGGATCGACAGGATCGAGTCGCCACCCAGCTCAAAGAAGTTATCGTCCAGGCCGACTTGCTGCACGTTCAATACCGCGCACCAGATCGCGGCCAGGGTGTGCTCCAGCTCGTTGCGCGGCGCCACATACTGTTGGCGATTGGCCTCGGGGTCGGGTTGCGGCAAGGCACGGCGGTCGAGTTTGCCGTTGGCGGTCAGCGGCATGCTGTCCAGTACGATCAGGTGCGCGGGCACCATGTAGTCCGGCAGTTGCGCCTTGAGGTGCGCCTTGATCGAGTCACGCAACGGGCCGTGGTCGGCGTCGCTGACCAGGTAGGCCACCAATTGTTTGCCACTTGGCGAATCCAGCGCCAGCACCACCGCCTCACGCACCGCCTGGTGCTCCAGCAGGCGGGTTTCGATTTCACCCAGTTCAATGCGGAAACCGCGAATCTTCACTTGATGGTCGATACGCCCCAGGTACTCCACCAGGCCATCGGCGCGTTGGCGCACCAGGTCGCCGGTGCGGTACAAACGCCCGCCATCGGCGGTAAACGGGTCGGCGACAAAGCGCTCTGCGGTCATGCCCGGCCGTTCGTGGTAACCCTGGGCCAGACCAGCGCCACCGACGTACAACTCGCCAGTCGCGCCTTGCGGCACCAGCGCCAGATCGGCGTCGAGAATGTAGGCCACTCGGGCGCCGATAATGCGGCCGATCGGCACGCTGGTGGCGCCCTCTTCCAGTTGCTGCGGCGCCAGGCTGGCCAGCGGCATGACCACGGTTTCGGTCGGGCCATAGGCGTTGAAAAACACCTCGGGCTGGAACGCGGCGCGGATACGCTGCAAGTGCTCGCCCGTCAGCGCCTCACCACCGGTGATGCACATGCGCACCGGCAAGGTCTGCTGCTGGGTCGCCAGCCATTGCGCCAACTGGCTGCCGTAGCTCGGGGTAAAGCCCAGAATGTTGATGCGATGAGTGCGAATCAGCGCGCAGATTTCTTCGGCATCCCACTGGCCTTGGGCGCGCAACACCACCTGCGCACCGCTGAGCAGCGGCACCAGCAGGCGTTCGGTGGCGGCGTCGAAGTTGATCGAATAAAAGTGCAGTTCGCAGTCGTCCGCGCGCATGCCGAAGCGTTCGATCACGGCCTGGCAGTGCATGGCGATTTCACCGTGGGACACCACCACGCCTTTGGGCTTGCCGGTGGAGCCGGAGGTGTAGATCAAGTATGCCTGGTGCTGCGGCAGGTTGATAAAGGGCAGCTCGTCGGCCGGGTAATTGGCGAGCACCGGCAGGTCATCTTCCAGGCACCAGCAGGCCACGGTCGCTGGCAATTCGCCGAGGGCTTCAAACATCGCCGCATCGCTGAGCAGCAGGCCAATGCCGCTGTCTTCGATCATGTAGTGCAAGCGGTCCAGCGGGTATTCCGGGTCCAGCGGCACATAGGCGCCACCGGCTTTAAGGATCGCCAGCAGGCCAACGACCATTTCCAGCGAACGCGGCAGCGCCAGGCCGACGCGCACCTGCGGGCCGACACCGCGCTCGCGCAGCATCCAGGCCAGGCGGTTGGCGCGGGCGTCCAGCTCGCGGTAGGTCAGCGTTTCTCCTGCAAACGTCAGCGCCGGCGCATCGGCACGCTTGCTCGCCTGCTGACTGAACAGCTGATGAATACACTGATCGAGGCGATGCTCGCCCGCTTCCACACCGAGGCTGTCCTGCAACGCGCGCTGCTCGACGGCGCTCAGCAACGGCAGTTCGCTGAGGCGCTGCTGCGGGTTGGCGATCAATGCTTCCAGCAGATTGCGCCAATGCTCGGCCATGCGCGCAATGCGCGGTTCATCGAACAGGTCGGTGCTGTAGGTCAGGCAGCAACCCAGGCGGTGGTCGAGGTCGGTGACTTCCAGGTTGAGGTCGAACTTGGTCGCGCGCGCATCATTGGCCAGGTACTCGACGGTCATGCCGGCGAGTTGGCGGCTCTGCTGGAACTCCCAGCGCTGCACGTTACACATCACCTGAAACAGCGGGTTGTACGCCGCACTGCGCGGCGGTTGCAGGGCTTCCACCAAATGGTCGAACGGCAGGTCTTGATGGGACTGGCCTTCGATCACGGTGTGGCGCACCTGCTCGAACAGTTCAGCCACATTCATCTGCCCGGTGAGCTGGCAACGCAGCACCTGGGTGTTGAGGAAGGCGCCGATCAGCCCTTCGCTTTCCGGGCGAATCCGGTTGGCCACCGGCGCGCCGATGCGCAGGTCGGTCTGGCCGCTGTAGCGGTAGAGCAACACCGCCAGGGTCGCGGTCATGGTCATGAACAGGGTCAGGCCGCGCTCGACATTGAAGGCGCGCACGCGAGCAGCAAGCTCGTCGCTCAGGTCGAAACGGTACAACTCGCCCTGGTGGCTTTGCACCGGTGGCCGTGGGCGGTCGCCGGGCAGTTCGAGCAACGGGTGCTCATAGCCAAGCTGCGCGGTCCAGTAGTCCAGTTGGCGCTGGCGCTCACCGGCCTCCAGCCACTGGCGCTGCCACACGCTGTAGTCGAGGTATTGCACCGGCAACGGCGCCAGCGGCGAGTCGCGTTCGTCGATAAAGGCTTCGTACAACGCGCTGAGCTCACGGGCGAAGATATCCATCGCCCAGCCTTCGGTGACGATATGGTGCAGGGTCAGCACCAGGTAGTGTTCTTGCTCGCCGGCCTTGACCAGGCAGGCGCGCAGCAGTGGCCCGGTTTCCAGATTGAAAGGCGTGTGCGCCTCGTGGTCGGCCAACTGTTGCAGACGCAGCTGACGCTCGGCTTCATTCAGCGCCGAGAAATCCTGCCAGTCCATGCGCAGGCCGGTTTGCTTGGCGACCTTTTGCCGGGCCACGCCGTCGATGCTCGGGAAGGTGGTGCGCAGGGTTTCGTGGCGCATGATCAAGGCTTGCAACGCCGCCTCGAAACGCCCCACATCCAGCACGCCACGCAGGCGCGCCATACCGCCGACGTTGTAGGCCGGGCTGTCCGGTTCCATCTGCCAGAGGAACCACATGCGCTGCTGCGAATAGGACAGCGGCACCGGCGCGCTGCGGTCGACCCTGGCGATGGCGGTTTGCTGGTTGCGCTGGCCGGAGGCCTGGACCAGCCTGACTTGCTCGGCAAACGCGCCCAGCTCGCTGGCTTCGAACAAGGTGCGCAGCGGCAGCTCGACGTCACAGGCCTGGCGGGTGCGCGAGATGATTTGCGTGGCCAGCAACGAGTGGCCGCCGAGGGCGAAAAAGTCGTCGCCCAGGCCAATGCGTGGCAGGCCGAGGACCTCGCGCCAGATCGCCGCTATCTGCTGCTGCAACGGCGTTTCGGGCTCGATGTGCTCGCGGGTTTGCCACACCGGCTCCGGCAGCGCGCGCCGGTCCAGCTTACCGCTGGGGCTCAGGGGCATGGCGTCGAGGCGTATCAGTTGCGCGGGCACCATGTACTCCGGCAGCTCGGCGGCCAGGGCGGATTTTACCTGCTGTTCGAAAAGCTCGGTGCTGGCGGTGTAGTAGCCGATCAACTGCTGATCACGCACCAGCACCACGGCTTGGGCGATGCCGTCCATGGCCAGCATGCGGGCTTCGATTTCTTCTGGCTCGACACGGAAGCCACGCAGTTTGACCTGCTGATCGAGGCGGCCGAGGTATTCGAGTACACCGTCAGCGCTCCAGCGCACGCGGTCGCCGGTGCGATACAGACGTGCGCCCGCCTCGCCCAGCGGGTCGGCGACGAAGCGTTCGGCGGTCAGCCCGGCACGGCCGAGGTAACCGCGCGCCAGGCCGATCCCGCCAATGCACAGTTCGCCCGGCACGCCGGCCGGCAGTGGGTTGAGGTGTTCGTCCAGCACGCGGCAAATCACATTGCCCAGCGGGCGGCCAATCGGCGAACGCTCACCGTCCTCAGCCTTGCAGTGCCAGTGGGTGACGTTGATGGCGGTTTCGGTCGGGCCATAACGGTTGTGCAGTTGCACCGCCGGCAGTTGCGCCAATACGCGGTTACGCAATTCGGCGGGCAAGGCTTCGCCACCGGAGAACAGCCGACGCAGGCTGGTGCATTCGGCCACCAACGGCTCATCGATAAACAGCTGCAACAGCGGCGGCACAAAGTGCAACGTGGTCACGCCGTGTTCCCGCACCAACTGCGCAATGCGGTGCGGGTCGCGGTGCTCGCCGGGGCCTGCCAGCACCAGGCGGCAACCGCTGATCAATGGCCAGAAGCACTCCCACACCGACACGTCGAAACTGATCGGCGCCTTTTGCATCAGCACATCGGTGTGGTTGAGTTGATAGGTGGCTTGCATCCACTGCAAGCGCTCAGCCAGCGCCGCGTGGGTATTGCCGACGCCCTTGGGCTGGCCGGTGGAACCGGAGGTGTAAATCACGTAGGCGAGGTTGTCGCCGTGCAAATGCAGGCCCGGGGCCTGGGTCGGCCAGCTGTCGAGGTGCAGGCTGTCCATGGCAATCACGCACACGCCTTCGGGCGCCGGCAACAGTTCCAGCAGCGCGGTCTGGGTCAGCAGCAGGTGCACGCCGCTGTCCTGGAGCATGTAGGCCAGGCGGTCGGCGGGGTAATCCGGGTCCAGCGGCACGTACGCGCCACCGGCCTTGATAATCGCGAGCAAGCCGATCAACAGTTGCGGCGAGCGCTCGGCGGCGATGGCCACGCATACGTCGGGGCCGACGCCCTTGTCGCGCAGGTAATGGGCCAGGCGGTTGGCCTGGGTGTGCAACTGGGCGAAGCTCAGGCTGCCGCCCTGCCAGACCAGCGCGGTGTCTTCCGAGGTGTGCTGGCTGAGCAGTTCGGGCAACCACTGCCGGGCTGGCGTGCACGGCGCTTCGCTCCACGGTTGCTGTTCGTCGGTTTGCATCAGCTTCAGGTCGCCGATGGCCTGTTGCGGTTGCTCGCACACGGCGTGCAGCAGGGTGATGTAGTGTTCGGCCAGGCGTTGAATCGTGGCGCTGTTGAACACTTCGTCGGCGTAGTCGAACGCCAGGCTCAGGCGCCCGTTGCGGTCTTCTTCGCTGTGCAGTTGCAGGTCGAACTTGGCTTCGCGGCTGTGCCACGGCAGTTCATCGGCGAGCATCCCCGGCAGGCGGCGCAAGGCACTCAAATCGCGCTGCTGGTGGTTGAACATGACCTGGAACAGGCCTTGCTCGCGGGCTTGCGGGAAGGCTTCCAGCAGTTGTTCGAACGGCAAGTCCTGATGGGCCTGGGCACCCAACGCCGTCTGGCGGGTGGCGGCCAGCAGTTGGTTGAATGGCAGGCGGCCGTCCAACTCGGCGCGCAGCACCAGGGTGTTGATGAAGAAGCCGATCAGGCCTTGGGTTTCCTGGCGCGGGCGGTTGGCATTTGGCACGCCGATGCGGATATCGCGCTGGCCGCTGTAGCGGTAGAGCAGGCTTTGGAAGGCTGCGAGCAGCAGCATGAACGGTGTGGATTCATTCGCCTGCGCGGTCTGGCGAATCGCTGCGCTGAGGCCTGCATCCAGGTGCACGCTATGGCGCGAGGCGCTGTTGCGTTGCTGGGCCGAGCGCGGGTGGTCGGTGGCCAGGCTCAGGGTCGGATGTTCGTCGCCCAACTGCGCTTTCCAATACGCCAGTTGCCGCTGGCCTTCGCCTTCGGCCAGCCATTGGCGCTGCCAGCTGCCGTAATCGGCGTATTGCAACGCCAGTGGCGGCAGCGCCAGTGTTTGGCCCTGGCTCGCGGCGGCGTACAGGCGCGAGAATTCGTCGATAAGGATATTCAGCGACCAGCCGTCGGCGATGATGTGGTGCAGCGTCACCAGCAACTGGTGCTCTTCATCGCCAAGGCGCACCAGGGTCACCCACAGCAGCGGGCCTTTTTCCAGGTCGAACTGGGTGCGCGCTTCGTCCTCGCGGATCTGTTGCGCGCGCATTTCACGCTCGGCGGCAGGCAGGTCGCTGAGGTCGATGACTTGCAGGTCGAAGTCAACGCTGGCGTCCACACGCTGGAAGCCTTGGCCGTCGCGCTCGTAGAAGCGGGTGCGCAGGGCTTCGTGACGCTGGATCAATTGCTGGAAGCTGGCGCGCACCGCGTCTTCGTCCAGCTCGCCGCGCAAGCGCAGGGCGCCGGGGATGGTGTAGGCGCTGCTGTGCGGGTCCAACTGCCAGGTGATCCACAGGCGGTTTTGCGCCAGCGATTGCGGCAGGTCGTCCTGGCGCGACAGTGCGTGGATCGCGCCTTGAGCGACGCCACCGTCTTGCTGCAATTGCGCGACGTTGGCGGCAAAAGTCGCCAGCGTCGGCGCCTCGAACAACATGCGCAGGTTCAGCTCCAGGCCCAGGGTTTCGCGCAGGCGCGCCACAACTTGGGTGGCGGTGATGGAGTTACCGCCGAGCAGGAAAAAGTGGTCATCGGCGGCGACGGTTGCGACCTGCAGCTGCTCGCACCAAATCGCCGCGATCTGACTTTGCAGTTCCGATTCCAACTCCGCATCGCTCGTGTGCGTTTGCAGATCGGGGAACTGCGCATAGCTGTCGAGGCTGCCGTCGGCGTGGCGAAGGCCGCAAGCGGCGCGCTGCACTTTGCCGCTGGAGGTCTTCGGCAAGGCGCCCGGGTTGAGCAATACCACCACGCTCGGCGCTTGCTGATACGCCTCGGCCACGGCCTGGCGGATGGCTTTGATCAGCGCTTCGGGCGGCAGGATTTTCTGCACGCTGCGGCTGATTTCCGCGGCAATGCCGATGCCTTCCAGGCCCTGGTCATTCACCGCAAAGGCGGCGACGCGGCCCTTGCGCACCACTTCCACTTCGCGCTCGACGGTCTGCTCGATGTCCTGCGGGTACAGGTTATGGCCGCGCACGATCAGCAGGTCTTTCAAGCGCCCGGTGATGTACACCTCGCCGTCGCGGATAAAGCCCAGGTCGCCGGTGCGCAGCCAGGTGCGGCCGGCGTGTTGTACGAAGGTTTTGGCGGTGGCTTCGGGGTTGCGCCAGTAGCCGTGGGCGATGCTCGGGCCGGTGGCCCACAGTTCGCCGACGCGGTTATCCGCCAGCTCGCTGAGCGTGTGCGGATCAGCGATCAACACGGCGTGTCCCGGCTGGCGGGTGCCGCAGCTCATGATCGCACTGCCCTGCCCCGGTTCGGCGCGGTTGGCGGCCAGCGCTTGTTCATCCACACGCAGGGCCGGGATGCCTTGGCCACGGGTGCCGCCGGCGACAAACAGGGTCGCCTCGGCCAGGCCGTAAGAGGCGAAGAAATTATTCGAGGTAAAACCGCAGGCCGCGAACTTCTCGGCGAAGCGTTCCAGGGTGTCGAGGCGGATCGGCTCGGAGCCCGAATAGGCCACGCGCCAGGTGCTCAAGTCCAGGCGCTCCAGGGCCGATTCACTGACCCGCTCGCTGCACAGGCGGTAGGCGAAATCCGGGCCGCCGCTGATGGTACCGCCGTATTCGCTGATCGCTTCGAGCCAGCGCAACGGCCGACCGAGGAAGTACGCCGGCGACATCAACACACACGGCACACCGCTGAAAATCGGCTGCAGCAGGCCGCCGATCAAGCCCATGTCGTGGTACAGCGGCAGCCAACTGACGATCACGTCATCCGGATTCAAGTCGATGCCGAAGCCGCGACGGATCAGCACTTCGTTGGCCACCAGGTTGCCGTGGCTGACTTGTACGCCTTTAGGCAAGGCGGTGGAGCCGGAGGTGTATTGCAGGAAGGCGATGTCGTCGGCGTGCAGTTCGGGTTCGACCCAGTCATCTGCGCGCTGCGCATCGAGGGTATCGACGCTCAGCACCGGCGGCGCGTTGTCGATTTGCGCCAGGCCGTCGGCGAGGCTGGCGATGCTCAGCAGCAGGCGCGGTTCGGCATCGGCAATGATCGACAGCAGGCGCTCCTGATGATGCCGACGCGTGGATTCAGGTGGATACGCCGGCACCGCGATGATCCCGGCGTACAGGCAACCAAAGAACGCCGCGACGTAGTCCGGGCCGCTGGGGAACAACAGCACCGCACGCTCGCCCAGCGCCGCATTGGCCTGCAAGGCGGCGGCGATGGTGCGGGCGCGCTGGTCGAGGTCACGGTAGCTGAGCACAACGTTGTGCTCGGCGGAATCGGCGAGGAAGCGCAGCGATACCTGGTCCGGCGTCTGCGCGGCACGACGTTGAAGGGACTGGACCAGAGTGCGGGGAAGTTCGAAGGCGTCCATCATGGGGTTCCTGCCTGAAATCGGCTTACGGGAAAATCGAGAATTAGAGAGCGTTCAGCCGGCGACCAGTTGCCGCGCCGCGCCATTGCGCCAGCGGGCCAGGTGCTCATCGGCGTAACGCCGCAGGCAACGCAGCACAGCGCTTTCGTGCTGCACGAGGAAGAAGTGGTGACCGTCGAACATGTCCAGGGAAAAGCCGCTGGCGGTGTCGGCCTGCCAGTCGAGCAACTGCTCGGCACGCACGCTGTCTTGCTTGCCGCCGAACACGTGGATCGGCATGCCCAACGGCTCGCGCTGGCCGTAGGTGAAGCTGCCGCAGAGCAGAAAGTCGGCGCGCAGGATCGGCAGCATCAACTGCATCAACTCAGGGTTGGCCAGGGCTTCTTCGGCGGTGCCTTGCAGCTCGCGCAGGCGGGCGATCAGTTGTGCGTCGGTCTTTTCGATGGCGTACTCGCTGACATCACGGCGCGCCGGGCCAGCCGTGCCGGAGGCGAATAACGCCAGCGGCGCAGGCACACCGCGCTCGTGCAGGGCGTGGGCCAATTCGAATGCCAACAGGCCGCCGAGGCTGTGGCCGAACAAGGCGTAGGGGCCGTTCAGGTCATGGCTGATTTCATCCGCCAGCTGTGCTGCCAAGGCCTTGATGTCGCGCTGCAACGGCTCATCCATGCGCATGCCGCGCCCCGGCAATTCCAGCGGACACACCTGCAACCAATCCGGCAAAGCCCGACGCCAACGTGCGTACACCATGGCACTGGCGCCCGAATAGGGCAGGCAAAACAGGCGCAGTCGGGTTGAGGCACCCATCAAACGAGGCCTCCAAACTGAAACACGCTGTATGCACAAAACAAACCCATGTCGTCCTCCTGCGGGCGCTGATCCTTGGCCGTTTGTTAACGGACCTGTCACCCATGAGAACGGACGGTGCGGGCAAATAATTAGTCGCAGGGGATGTAGGAGAAGTGGTTCACACCTTGTAGGAAGGCATAAGATTAGTTCGTCTTCTCATTTGACAATCATTATCATTAAGCATAATTTGTTGCCCGATGTGTAGGAGGCCTCAGCAAGGACGCCCTCCCCTAACCTCTTTTGCAACAAGGTGATTTCCATGACGGAACAAGTATCCACAGGCAGGTGCGACTCACCCCTTCTCCAGGCATTCGTCGACAATCGTTTGATTCTGGTGAAGATCGCGGCGCGCATTACCGGCTGCCGCTCGCGTGCCGAAGACGTGGTGCAGGATGCCTACTTCCGGCTGCAATCGGCGCCGACGATCACCTCATCGTTCAAGGCCCAATTGAGTTATCTGTTCCAGATCGTGCGCAACCTGGCGATCGATCACTACCGCAAGCAAGCCCTGGAGCTCAAATATTCCGGGACCGAGGAGGAAGGGTTGAATGTGGTGATTCATGGCGCATCACCGGAAACTTCCCATATCAACTTCAACACCCTGGAAAACATCGCCGACGCCCTGACGGAGTTGCCGCAGCGCACACGCTACGCGTTCGAGATGTATCGCCTGCACGGCGTGCCACAAAAGGACATCGCCAAGGAACTCGGCGTGTCACCGACGTTGGTCAACTTTATGATTCGGGATGCGCTGGTGCATTGCCGCAAGGTATCGGGCAGCCACAGCGATACGTTTGCGCGGCGAGTCTGATTGTGGTGAAAGAGCTTGTTGTGGCGAGCGGGCTTGCTGTGGCGAGCGGGCTTGTTGTGGCGAGCGGGCTTGCCCCGCGTTGGGCTGCGAAGCAGCCCTGAAACCAGGCGCTGCGGTCTAACTGAAAAATCGCGGCGGTCTTATTGGGGCCGCTTCGCAGCCCAACGCAGGACAAGCCTGCTCGCCACAACAAGCCTTGTAGCCACAACAGGCCCTGCTTGCCACATCAGGCCTACTCAGCCCGCAGACCTCAGTGCACCGCCGTCACATCAATCCGATACGGCTCGAAAATCTTCAACATCTGCCCGTTATCGCGCAGGCGCTTGAGCAACTCGGCAAACGCCTCCCCGGTAATCGGCGCCTTGGGCCGCAGCAACGCGTAGTGGTGATACACCTGGTCAATTCGCTCCGAGACCAGGAACTGCCCGGCCAGGTCTGCATTGCGCACCATGAAATCACTCAAGTACGAACGTGTGACCAGCGCGATATCGGCCCGCCCGCGCGCGAC
Source organism: Pseudomonas sp. MONT-RG-20F-20-E-7-02 (assembly GCF_022662395.1). Taxonomy (NCBI): domain Bacteria; kingdom Pseudomonadati; phylum Pseudomonadota; class Gammaproteobacteria; order Pseudomonadales; family Pseudomonadaceae; genus Pseudomonas; species Pseudomonas sp. MONT-RG-20F-20-E-7-02. Next base: position 449,053 of record NZ_JAKNQN010000001.1, on the reverse strand, counting down.
CATCAGCAAGTTGCTGTCATGGGAGTAGGTCAACGTGGCGTTGAAGTGCTCGGCCATGTACTTGGGGTCGGGGTTGAAGTTGGCGAAGGCGTAGTGATAACCGCTGAACACGGCCAGGCGCTTGCCCTTGAGGTCGGCGAAATAACCCTGGTCGCGACCGGGCTCACGCTGGGCGACGAAGATTTCCGCGTCTTCCAGGCCCATGTCGACGCTGGTGTGGGGAATGTCCTGCCAACCCCAATCCGGGTTTTCGAAGATCGCCATGTCGACGCGGCCTTGCTCGAAATCGCGGAAACGCCGTGGGATCGACGTCGGCACCAGCACAAATTGGTAGTCGCCTTGCGAGGCGTTCAGGGCTTCCACCAGTTGCGGCAGTAAACCGGTGTCGGCGCCTTGCTCGGGGCGTACGGTGTAGGGCGGAAAATGCGCGGCGCCGATTCTCACCAATTGCGCAGCCGAAGCCGGCATCCACCCTGCGGTGCCCAGTGCCCATAAAGTTAGTCCTGCAGCCAGCCGCCATGGCGAAAACATTGAGGCACGCACCGTTTAATACTCTGATGGCGATAAGCTAGGCGTTTTTGTCAGGTGAGACAACTTTCCGTCGGTAAATTAATGGCTTGCGCCTTAATCAGCCTTCAGCACCATCAGCAGGGCTTCTTCGGCCAATTGTTCCAGGGTCAGGCTGCCTTGGGCGCGGAACCAGGTGGTGGTCCAGGACAACGCGCCGGTGAGGAAGCGGCGGGTGATAAACACATCGCCGCGGATGTAGCCGGCAGCCTTGGCCTCGCCCAGCACCTGCAACCAGATTTCCTCATACACATCGCGCAGCGCCAGCACCTGGGCCTGGCCGTCGGCCGACAACGAACGCCATTCGTAGACCAGCACCGCCATGGCTTCGCCGCTGCCGCCCATGATCGACTGCAATTCGCAGCGAATCAGCGCCAGCACGCGCTCACGCACGCTGCTCGCTTCTTCAAGTGAAGCGCGCATCATCGCAGTGTTGTAGTGGATGGTTTCCTCCATCACCGCGCGCAGGATCTCGTCCTTGCTCTTGAAGTGATGAAAGATGCTGCCGGACTGAATGCCCACCGCGCCGGCCAAGTCACGCACGGTGGTGCGTTCAAAGCCCTTGTTGCGAAACAGGTGAGCTGCGGTTTGCAGCAATTTGCCCCGGGCACTGTCGGGGTCGGTCAATTGGCCGGCATCGACCATGGTGCGCATGACCCGCAGGGCTTTGTGCTCATCCATGCCTCTCTCCTTCACGTGTGCTGACGTCTTGGGCGGCAATTTAGGCCGTGGCCGCCAACCAAGCAAGCGCTTGGGCAAAACTTGTGTGCAGAGTTTACAAACCAAGCGCTTGCTTGGTAGTCTCGACACCAGCCATTCGAGGAAGGATTTCTCATGAGCAAGACGGTTCGTATCGGCTGCGCCAGCGCCTTCTGGGGTGATACCTGCACGGCTGCCGCCCAATTGGTGCAAGGCGGCGCGCTGGATTACCTGGTGTTCGACTATTTGGCGGAAGTCACCATGTCGATCCTCGCCGGTGCGCGGATGAAAGATCCCCACGCCGGCTACGCCACGGACTTCGTCGACGTGCTCACGCCGTTGCTGGGCGACATCCAGCGCCAAGGCATCCGCGTGATCAGCAATGCTGGCGGCATCAACCCGCAGGCCTGCGCCGCCGCGCTGCAAGCAGCCTGCGACAAGGCGAGCATCCCGCTGAAAATCGCCGTGCTGCTCGGTGACGATCTGCAACCACAACTCAAACACCTGCACGGCGTCAGCGACATGTTCAACGGCGCGCCGCTGCCGCCGATGTGCGTGTCCGCCAACGCCTACCTCGGCGCGCCAGGCATTGCCAAGGCGCTTGAGCTGGGCGCCGACATCGTCATCACCGGCCGCGTAGTCGACAGCGCCGTGGTCAGCGCGGCCTTGGTGCATGAATTCAACTGGTCGTGGCAGGACTATGACCGTCTCGCCCAGGCCGCATTGGCCGGGCATATCATCGAATGCGGCGCGCAATGCACGGGCGGCAACTTCACCGATTGGCGTGACGTGCCGGACTACGAGCACATCGGTTTTCCCATCGTCGACGTCAGCGCCGACGGCCAGTTCACCGTCAACAAGGTCGACGGCAGCGGCGGGCTGATCAGCGAACTCAGCGTGGCCGAACAGCTGCTGTATGAAATCGGCGACCCGCGCGCCTACCTGTTGCCCGATGTAATCTGCGACTTCAGCCAGGTCAAATTGCAGCAACAAGGCAAACACAGCGTGCGCCTGCACGGCGCCAAGGGTTTGCCGCCCACCGACCAGTACAAGGTCAGCGCCACCTACCCGGACGGTTTCCGCTGCACCGCCAGTTGCCTGATCGCCGGGATTGACGCCGTGGCCAAGGCCGAGCGCGTCAGCCAGGCCATCATCAACAAGACCTCGGAGCTGTTCAGCCAACGCGGCTGGGCGCCTTACACCGAGGTGAACATCGAACTGCTCGGCAGCGAAGCCACCTACGGCGCCCACGCCCAGCGCCAGGATTGCCGCGAAGTGGTGGTGAAACTCGCGGTGCGGCATCCGAGCAAACAGGCGCTGGTGCTGTTCGCCCGCGAGATCGCCCAGGCGGCGACCGGCATGGCGCCCGGCTTGACCGGCATCGTCGGCGGGCGGCCAACGGTTTATCCGCTGATTCGGCTGTTTTCGTTCCTGATCGATAAATCTTCCTGCGAGCCGGTGGTCGACTTCCAAGGCCAGCGTTACGCCATTGAACTGCCCACCGCTACGCCCCCGATCACCCAGGCCGCGCCGATTGACCCGCCCAAGCCCCAAGGCCGCGCCGACGCCAGCGTGCCGCTGGTGAAACTGGCCGTGGCGCGCTCCGGCGACAAGGGCAACCACAGCAATATCGGTGTGATCGCCCGCCATCCAGACTACCTGCCGTGGATCGCCGAAGTGCTGACCCCGGAAGTGATCGTCGACTGGATGAGCCACGTGCTCGACCCCCTCCACGGCCGCGTCGAACGCTGGTACTTGCCCGGCAGCCACAGCCTGAATTTCCTGCTGGAAAACGCCCTGGGTGGCGGCGGTATCGCCAGCCTGCGCATCGACCCGCAAGGCAAAGCCTTCGCCCAGCAATTGCTGGAAATCCCCATCGCCGTGCCGCAACACATCGCCGATCAACTCATATAAAGGAGCGTTGCCGTGGCCTTCGACTCAATCTTCAAAGCCGACCTGTTCCAGGGGCAAACCGTGATCGTCACCGGTGGCGGCAGTGGCATTGGCCGCTGCACCGCGCATGAGCTGGCGGCCCTCGGCGCCCGTGTGATTCTGGTAGGACGCAAGCCGGAAAAGCTGCAAAAGGTGGCGGCGGAAATTGCCGAAGACGGCGGCGCGGCACACTGGCAAGCCTGCGATATTCGCGATGAAGACGCGGTGAAGGCGCTGGTCACACAGATCATCCACGCACACGGGCCGATCCACGGCCTGGTGAATAACGCGGGCGGCCAATACCCGTCGCCCCTGGCCTCGATCAATCAAAAGGGCTTTGAAACCGTGCTGCGCACCAATCTGGTCGGCGGCTTCCTGATGGCACGGGAAGTGTTCAACCAGTCGATGAGCAAACACGGCGGCGCCATCGTCAACATGCTTGCGGACATGTGGGGCGGCATGCCCGGCATGGGCCACTCGGGCGCGGCGCGTTCGGGCATGGACAATTTCACCAAGACCGCCGCCTTCGAATGGGGTTACGCCGGCGTGCGCGTCAACGCCGTGGCGCCGGGCTGGATAGCCTCCAGCGGCATGGACACCTACGAAGGCGCGTTCAAGGCGGTGATCCCGACCTTGCGCGAACACGTGCCGCTCAAGCGTATCGGCACTGAATCGGAAGTCAGCGCGGCCATCGTGTTTCTACTCAGCCCCGCTGCCGCCTTCGTCAGCGGCAGCACCTTGCGCATCGACGGCGCCGCCAGCCTGGGCAGTCGCGCCTGGCCATTACAAAAACCGCAATCGCCGAGCGAGCCGTTCAATGGTTTCCACCGCGCGTACTTGCCCGATGTGCTCAAGGCGGAGCACTAAACCATGCCGGTAATTGAAAGCTTGATCGACGCGCACAGCGCGGCATTTGCCCAGAACCGCGAAGCCATGCTGGCCAGCATCCAGCAACTGCGCCAACTCGAACACGCCCTGCTCGCCAAGGCCCAAGAGGCCAAAGCCAAGTTCGACAAACGCGGCCAACTGCTGCCCCGCGAACGCCTCAACCTGCTGCTCGACCCTGGCGCGCCGTTCCTGGAACTCGCGAGCCTGGCCGGCTACAGACTCCACGATGACAAAGACGGCAGCGCAGCCGGTGGCGGCTTGATCGCCGGCATCGGTTACGTCAGCGGCGTGCGCATGCTGGTGGTGGCCAATAACAGCGCGATCAAGGGCGGCACGATTTCCCCCACCGGCTTGAAAAAATCCCTGCGCCTGCAACAGATCGCCATGGAAAACAAACTGCCGGTGGTGACCCTCGCCGAAAGCGGCGGCGCCAACCTCAACTATGCCGCCGAGATTTTCGTCGAAGGCGCGCGCAGCTTTGCCAACCAGGCGCGCATGTCGGCCATGGGCTTACCGCAAATCACCGTGGTGCACGGCTCGGCCACGGCGGGCGGCGCCTATCAGCCGGGGCTGTCGGATTATGTGGTGGTGGTGCGCGGCAAGGCCAAGCTGTTCCTCGCCGGGCCGCCGCTGCTCAAGGCGGCTACCGGCGAAGTGGCGACCGACGAAGAACTGGGCGGCGCCGAGATGCACGCGCAAACCGCCGGCACCGCCGAGTACCTGGCGGAAAACGATGCCGACGGCGTGCGCATCGTGCGCGAGATCGTCAGCCTGTTGCCCTGGGATGAGCAGATGCCGATTGCGCCCGAACGCAATTACAAAGAGCCGCTGTATCCCATCGAAGAGCTGCTGGGGCTGATCCCTCACGACCCGAAAAAACCCTACGACGTGCGCGAAATCCTCGCGCGCCTGGCCGACGGCTCCAACTTCCTCGAATTCAAGGGCGAGTTCGATGCCCACACCGTCTGCGGCCATGTGCAGATTCAAGGCCGCGCCGTCGGTGTGATCGGCAACAACGGCCCGATCACGCCCAAAGGCGCGAGCAAGGCCGCGCAGTTTATCCAGCTGTGCGACCAGAGCCGCACGCCGCTGCTGTTCCTGCACAACACCACTGGCTTCATGGTGGGCACCGAGTCGGAGCAACAGGGTGTGATCAAGCACGGTGCGAAGATGATCCAGGCGGTGGCCAATGCCCGCGTGCCTAAACTCACGATTGTGGTCGGCGGCTCCTACGGCGCCGGCAACTATGCGATGTGCGGCCGTGGGCTCGACCCGCGCTTTATCTTCGCCTGGCCCAACAGCCGCACCGCAGTAATGGGTGGCGCGCAAGCGGGCAAGGTGCTGCGCATCGTCGCCGAGGCCAAGCAATTGAAGGACGGCCTGGTGCCCGACCCCAAGGTGCTCGACATGCTCGAACAGGTCACCGCGCAGAAGCTCGACAGCCAGTCCACCGCCTTGTACGGCAGCGCAAACCTATGGGACGACGGGCTGATTGACCCACGCGATACCCGCACGCTGCTGGGTTTGCTGCTGGATATCTGCCATGCGGCCGAGGTGCGGCAGTTGCAGCCCAACAGCTTCGGCATAGCGCGCTGATCGTTCCCACGCTCCGCGTGGTAATGCAGCCCAGGACGCTCCGCGTCCCAAAAGGAGAACAACAACAATGATCTTCACCCAGGAACACCAGGAACTGCGCCGTACCGTTCGCGCCTTCGTCGACCGCGAAATCAACCCACACGTCGATGAATGGGAAAAAGCCGGGCGCTTTCCCATCCACGAGATCTTCCGCAAAGCCGGCGATCTCGGCCTGCTGGGCATTTCCAAGCCGGAGAAATTCGGCGGCATGGGCCTGGACTACAGCTATTCCGTAGTCGCCGCCGAAGAGTTCGGCAGCATTCGCTGTGGCGGCATCCCCATGTCCATCGGCGTACAGACCGACATGTGCACCCCCGCCCTCGCCCGCTTCGGCAGCGATGAACTGCGCGACGAGTTCCTGCGCCCGGCCATCAGCGGCGAGCAAGTGGGCTGCATCGGCGTCTCGGAAACCGGCGCCGGCTCCGACGTGGCCGGGCTGAAAACCCATGCGCGCAAGGACGGCGACGACTATGTGATCAACGGCAGCAAAATGTGGATCACCAACTCGCCCAGCGCCGACTTCATCTGCTTGCTGGCCAACACCTCCGACGACAAGCCGCACATCAACAAGTCGCTGATCATGGTGCCGATGAACACGCCCGGCATCAGCGTCAGCCCGCCGCTGGAAAAACTCGGCATGCACAGCTCCGAGACCGCCCAGGTGTTCTTCGACGGCGTACGCGTGCCGCAGCGCAACCGCATTGGCCACGAAGGCGCGGGGTTCATGATGCAGATGCTGCAGTTCCAGGAAGAACGCCTGTTCGGCGCTGCCAACATGATCAAGGGCCTGGAGTACTGCATCGACAGCACCATCGACTACTGCAAGGAGCGCCAGACCTTCGGCAAGGCGCTGATCGACAACCAGGTCATCCACTTTCGCCTGGCCGAACTGGCCACTGAAATCGAATGCCTGCGCGCGCTGGTCTACCAGGCCACCGAGCAATACATCAAAGGCCAGGACGTGACTCGCCTGGCCTCCATGGCCAAGCTCAAGGCCGGGCGCCTGGGCCGCGAAGTCAGCGACAGTTGCCTGCAATACTGGGGCGGCATGGGCTTCATGTGGGACAACCCGGTGGCCCGCGCCTACCGCGACGTGCGGCTGGTGTCGATTGGCGGCGGTGCCGACGAAATCATGCTGGGCATCATCTGCAAACTGATGGGCACGCTGCCGGGGAAAAAGTCATGAACACCTTGCTGCTCGAACCGCACAACGGCGTGCTGCACATCACCCTCAACCGCCCGGCCAGCCGCAATGCCATGAGCCTGGAGATGGTCAATGAACTGCGGGCGGTTTTGGCGCAGCTCGACAGCCAGGTGCGCGCGCTGGTGATCAGCGGCGCTGGCGGGCACTTCTGCGCCGGGGCGGATGTGAAGGACATGATCACGGCGGGCGACCAGTTGCAGGCCTTGAACCGCGCATTTGGCACCTTGCTGCAAGAAGTCGAGGCCGTGCCGCAGGTGGTGATCGTGGTGCTGCAAGGCGCGGTGTTGGGCGGCGGGTTCGGGTTGGCGTGTGTGAGTGATATTGCGATTGCCGATCATCAGGCGAAGTTCGGTTTGCCGGAAACCAGCCTGGGGTTGTTGCCGGCGCAGATTGCGCCGTTTGTGGTCAAGCGGATCGGCTTGACCCAGGCACGGCGGCTGGCGCTGACGGCGGCGCGGTTTGATGGGGTTGAGGCGCAGCGGCTGGGCGTGGTGCATTTTGTCGAGGCCGATGCGCAAGCGTTGGCGGAGCGTTTGGATGAGGTGCTGGGGCAAGTATTGCGCTGTGCACCGGGGGCAAATGGGCGGACTAAAGCGCTGTTGCTCGCCAGTGTTGATGAACCGCTCGAGCAGGTATTGGATCGAGGGGCGCAGTGGTTTGCCGAGGCGGTGACGGGAGTGGAAGGGATTGAGGGGACTCAGGCGTTTGTGCAGAAGCGTAAGCCGAGTTGGTGCAAGTGATGCCATCGCAGGCAAGCCAGCTCCCACATTCTCCCTGTGGGAGCTGGCTTGCCTGCGATGGGGCCAGAACATTCACCCAGTGTGCCAAGGGATAAACCCATGCCCAATTTCAGCAAAATCCTGATCGCCAACCGCGGCGAAATCGCCTGCCGTATCCAGCGCACCGCCCAGGCCCTGGGCTACCGCACCGTGGCGGTCTACAGCGACACCGACGCCCAGGCCCTGCACGTGCAAATGGCCGACGAGGCCGTCAACATCGGCCCGGCGCCCGTCAACCAGTCGTACCTGAACATCCCGGCCATCCTCGAAGCCGCGCTGAAAACCGGCGCCGACGCCATCCACCCCGGCTACGGTTTTCTCTCCGAAAACCCCGACTTCGCCCTGGCCTGCCAACACGCGGGGCTCACCTTCATCGGCCCTGGCCCCGACGCGATCAAGCTGATGGGCAGCAAGCGCCTGTCCAAACTCGCCATGCTTGACGCTGGCGTGCCGTGCATCGCCGGCTACCAAGGCAGCGCCCAGGACGACGCTACTTTGCAACAGCAAGCCCAGCGCATCGGCTACCCGCTGATGATCAAAGCCAGTGCCGGTGGTGGCGGTCGCGGTATGCGCCTGGTGCACGGCAGCGGCCAACTGCTCGACCAACTGCGCACCGCGCGTTCCGAGGCCATGAACGCCTTCGGCAGTGACGAACTGATCCTCGAACAAGCGCTGATCGCGCCGCGCCATGTCGAAATTCAAGTGTTTGGCGACAGCCACGGCAACCTCATCTACTTGGGCGAACGCGACTGTTCACTCCAGCGCCGCCATCAAAAAGTCATCGAGGAAGCGCCCTGCCCGGTGATGACAGCCGAGCTGCGCCAGGCCATGGGCGAAGCCGCGCTCAAGGCCGGGCGCGCCGTCAACTATGTCGGCGCCGGCACCGTGGAATTTTTGCTCGACCGCAGTGGCCGCTTCTATTTCCTGGAAATGAATACCCGCCTGCAAGTCGAACATCCCGTCACCGAGCTGATTACCGGCCTCGACCTGGTGGCCTGGCAACTGCACATCGCCGCCGGCCAACCGCTGCCGCTGACACAGGCCGACGTAACGCTGAGTGGCCACGCCATGGAAGTGCGCCTGTACGCCGAGGACCCGGCCCAGGGCTTTCTGCCGCAAACCGGTGACGTGCTGCGCTGGGAGCCCGCCGCTGGCGTGCGGGTTGACCATGGCGTACTTGAAGGCCAGCGCATCAGCCCGTTCTACGACGCCATGCTCGGCAAGATCATCGCCCACGGCGCCACCCGCGAAGAGGCGCGGCGCAAACTGCTGCGGGCGGTGGAAGATACTGTGTTGCTGGGCGTGACGACCAACCAGCGCTTGCTGGCCGACCTGCTCAAGCACCCGGATTTTATCGCCGGCGATTTCAGCACCGGACTCATCGCCGAACACTTCAATGAAATCCCGCACCAGGCAGCAACGGACGAACAGATCGCCTTGGCCGCCGCGCTGTTTTATCACCACAGCGCCAGCGCTCACCGGCAGGGTTTAGTCGGCTGGCGCAACTCCGCCAGCACGGCGTGGAGCTATCGCCTGGAAATCAACGAAGAGGCCCACGAGGTTGCCGTCAGCGTTCCGGCAAACGACCATCTGCAGGCCAACGGCATCGATATCAGCCACTTCAGCAGCGACGGCCGCTGGGCGACCGTGGTCATCAACGGGATCCGCCGCCGCTGCGCCTATCATCTCGACGACACCCAGCTCTGGCTGCCCGGCGTGAAGGTCATCAACCGTACCCAGCAAGTCGCCAGCCGCCAGGCCGAGGTTGCCAGCGGCAGCGTCAAGGCGCCGATGGACGGCGCGATTGTCGATGTACGGGTGAGCGTCGGTGAGCGCGTCACCAGAGGTCAATTGCTGCTGGTACTCGAAGCGATGAAAATGGAACACCCGTTGACGGCCGGGATAGATGGCGTGATCACAGGCGTGCAAGTGAGCGCCGGCGATCAGGTGCGTAATCGCCAGGTGTTGCTGGAGATTGAAAAGGCCTAGGCGGAACTACGAGGCTTGGCTACGCTCTATCCCCATCTGGAAGGGAAGAGTACGGGAACCTGCGCGATGCCTCATTGGCTGATTATTGACCTTGAAGCCACAACGGATGAAGGCGGCTGGCCCGTGACGGAGATGGAAGTCATCGAGATCGGCGCGAGCCTGGTCAACCGCCAGGGCCGCGAGCTGGATCACTTCCAGCGCTTTGTGCGGCCGCTGCGTCGGCCGTTGCTGACGCCCTTCTGCCGGCAACTCACGCATATCACCCAGGCCAACATCGACGGCGCGGCAGCGATGACCGAGGTGTGGCCGTTGTTCGAACGCTGGTTGGGCCAGCATCACGCACGCCTGGAAGGCTGGGCCAGCTGGGGTGACTACGACCGCCAGCAGCTTGAGCTTGAATGGCAACGCCATGGCCTGGCCAGCGCGCTTGCGCACACGCCGCATGTGAACCTCAAGCAGCGTTTCGCCAAGGCCCGGCGGCTGGACAAGCCGCTGGGGCTCAACGGCGCCCTGCAATTGGCGGGGATGCAGTTCCATGGCCAGCAACACCGGGCGCTGGAAGATGCGCGCAACACCGCACGCCTGTTGCCATTGATTCTGCCGGTCTAGGCAGCTCCCCTGGGCTTGGGCATACTGGCCAGCCTTTCCAGACCCTTTTCCGAGGATTCACCCATGTTTAAAGTCAACGAATACTTTGACGGCACCGTCAAGTCGATCGCTTTCGGCACCGCAGAAGGTCCGGCGACCATCGGCGTAATGGCTCCGGGTGAATACGAATTCGGCACCGCCCAGCGTGAAATCATGCACGTGGTGTCTGGCGCGCTGAGCGTGAAACTGCCGGACGCCAGCGAGTGGGAAACCTTCGCCGCCGGCAGCCAGTTCAACGTGCCGGCCAACAGCAAGTTCCAGCTGAAGGTCGCCGTAGATACCGCTTACCTGTGCGAATACCGCGGCTGATTCAGCCAAGGTCAAAAAAATGCCCGTCTCGCAGGAGACGGGCATTTTTTATGGGTGGCGCACATTACTCAAGAATGGTCACCGGCATGCCGACTTCCAGGCGCCCGACGCCATCATTGACCAGGTTCTGGCCGAACATCGCGCCGTTCTCCGTCTTGCGGTACGCATCGAGCGTGGCGAAAGGTTCGCGGTCAGCACTGCGCTCGCCGGTGGCGGGGTCAATGGTGGTGAGAATGCAGCGTGAACATGGCTTGACCACGCGGAACTCGACATCGCCAATACGCAGGCGCTTCCAGCCGTCTTCGGCGAATGCGTCAGCGCCTTCGATCACCAGATTGGGACGAAAACGCAACATTTCCATGGGCCGGCCCACCTGCCGGGACAGATCGTCCAGGGAGCCCTGGCCGATCAGCAACAGCGGGTAACCGTCGGCAAACGCCACTTGGTCATCATCATTGCCGAAACCGGCCTCGGTGGTACGCGCGCGCGCAAGCGGCATCTGCACCAGCCGCGTGGGCTTGCCGATAAACTCGCTGACCCAGGCAGCGGCGGCATCGCCGGCATCCGGCACACGCAGGGTGTCACGCCAGATGGTCACGCCGCGCAACTCGGCGTCGCCGCCGGGCAGGGGCACGTCCAGCGTCGGGTGGCCGGGCGAACTCAGGGTCAAGCCGCCGGCACTGTTCCATAACGCCGACAACTGGCTCATCTTCGCCACTGCGCGCTGCGTCAGAAATCGTCCGCTGGCTTCGTCCACCAACATCCAGCGTCGATCCCCCGCCAGCCCGAGTTTATCCAGGCCGATGTGCTGCAAGGTCTCGGCCTTGCCGGACTTCAAGGGGTAACGGTACAACGCGCTGAGACGAAGCATGGGCCTGCATTCCTGAGAAACAAAGTGTCACCCTAAAGTCAGGCAGGCACTTCGTCCAGCATCAGGCGTTGACGCACCACGTCCACCAGCTTGTCGGGCTGGAATTTGGACAGGAAATTATCGCAGCCAACCTTTTTCACCATCGAGTCGTTGAAGCTGCCCGACAGCGAGGTGTGCAGCACCACGTACAGCCCACGCAGGCGCGGGTCGTTGCGGATTTCGGTGGTCAGGCGGTAGCCGTCCATCTCGGGCATTTCGGCGTCGGTGAAAATCATCAGCAGTTTGTCGGTCATCACCTGGCCGCTGTCGGCCCAGGCCTTGAGCATGTTCAGTGCCTTGAGGCCGTCGCTGGCGATGTGCATCTTCACGCCGAGCTGCCCCAGGGTGTCGCGCAGCTGCGACAGCGCCACATTGGAGTCGTCCACCAGCAGCACTTCGCGACCACGGGCGCGTTCCAGCACCGGGTCTTCGAGTTTTTCCCGGGAGACCTTGGCGTTGTACGGCACGATTTCGGCGAGGACTTTTTCCACGTCGATGATTTCCACCAACTGGTCATCGACCTTGCTGATCGCCGTGAGGTAATGCTGGCGCCCGGCGCTGGCCGGTGGCGGCAGGATGGCTTCCCAGTTCATGTTGACGATGCGGTCTACGCCGCCGACCAGAAACGCCTGCACCGAGCGGTTGTACTCGGTGACGATAATCGTGCTGTTGGGGCCTGGCACCAGCGGGCGCATGCCGATGGCCTGGGACAGGTCGATCACCGGCAGGGTCTGGCCGCGCAGGTTGACCACGCCGCACACGAACGGGTGGCGCTGGGGCATCAGCGTCAGCTTGGGCAGTTGCAGGACCTCCTGCACCTTGAACACGTTGATCGCGAACAACTGCCGCCCGGCCAGGCGAAACATAAGAATCTCCAGGCGATTCTCACCCACCAGTTGCGTGCGTTGATCTACCGTGTCGAGAATGCCGGCCATTAAAAGCTCCTGATGTGGGATTGTGCTGTTCACTTAAGGCTAGTTATCGGCGGCAAGCGCCAGACCTTGACCCCCGTAAAATGCCACGTAAATTCATTGATGTCACACTGACATCATGCTTTACTGCAACGGCCTCTCCAAATGGCACTACAGCAACGTCGCGCGACATTCAAATCGACGCGAGGTTCCGCTGTGTAAGGGATTCCCCTATGAACAATCAGGCCCAACCTGATATTCGCGATATCTAATAGCCATTAATGTGACGCCATTCTCATTGCATGAATGGAGTCAGGCTTTTGTTTGCCATCCCAAGCCCTCGGCCCACGGGTCTTCCAGAGACACTCGTGGCGGCAACTGAAGTTGTGCAATCGCCCAGGATAGTGCGGCGTATGCGCGGCATTTGCGATCATTCAAGTATCGGTCCTACCGAAATTTCAGAACGGGGCTACAGATTTCAGTCATATTTCAGCGGTAGTTTTACGCCATTCACCCGGTGCGGCATCTCATCAACCCGACCTTATGTGCGGAGACTTGCATGATGAATAACGCAAACGAATGGCAAACCGCTCTTCCCGAGTTCTTGCTTGAAGCCGAGACGCTCCTGGCCAAGTCCGAAGAGTGCTTGAACCACTTGCACTTGATTCGCAACGACAGCGATGCCATCGACTGCATGAAAATCAGCCTGAGCAAACTGGCTGAAAAGGCCGAAGGCCTGGCCCTGCAGGCGATCAGCGAATTCTCCCGGCACATTCAATACCTGATTGCGAATGCCGCAAGCCCCATGGAACTGCATGACCAGGCCTTGAATGCCCTGCATGACTGCCTGACATTACTGGCTTGGCAACTGGAGCTGATTGACGCCCGCACCGGGGAGTTGGCGCTGGATGAAAGCGAACAAACTAAATTGATTGCGACGGTCACCTTGCAGATCCCACAAAAAGACTTCGGTTATAAACCGCAGCAGCGTGTGCATCACACGTCTTGAGTGTTGAGCAGGTCGTATTCAATCGGTGAGTTATCTAAAAACGACACCGATATATCAATTAGCCATCAACGCTATAACTCTACAAACCCACTTAATTAATACAACTGCCACCTCTTTGAACTCTGGGACTCCTTAATGTCAGGATTAGGGCCCAGGGCGTTTGTGCGTGTCTAATAAGCAGTGGAGTGAGGCGCCAGGCGACCAACGGTAATAGTGGTGGTACTATGCCCCGCTCGAAGTGACTCAACTTCACTATGTACAAAAAAATGTTTCGGCACCGCATTCCAAACAGAGCCCTGTCAGCCGCCATGACCGGTCTTCCCGCAGCGAACCTTGATTGGCTCCATCCGCTATGTACGCCAGCCTGAAGTCACTCATCGCAAGATCCGTGTCCCGCAGCAATGCCCGTCGGATGGTTCTCGCCCTGTGCCTTTGCTCTTTGCTGGTCAGCGTGTGGGCCTACACCCGTTCGGCACCGTTGCCATTACTGATCCTGCTGCTCAACCTGGCCACCTTGCTGGTGGTGGGCCTGCAGCAGTGGAGTTCGCGCAAATCGATCAAATTCCAGCCACAGGAATTGGCCGATCGCCTGCTGCAAGTCCAGGAAAACGAACGCCATCGCCTCAGCCGCGAATTGCATGACGACATCGGCCAGCTGCTTACCGCCGCCAAACTGCAGAGCGAATGGCTCAAGCGCCGTCTGCCGGACGACCTGCAAAGCCAATGCACGGTGCTGTGCAACACGCTGAATGAAACCCTGGCCAAGGTGCGCGATGTGTCGGCCATTCTCAACCCAAGGCAGCTGGCCAGCCTGGGCCTGGAGGCCAGCCTGCGCGCGCACCTGCTCAAGACCCTGGAAAACACCCCGATCCACTGGAGCCTGGAATGCCAGCAGCGGCTGACCGGTATCCCGGAAGAAATGGCCGTGGCGGCCTTTCGCATCACCCAGGAAGCGGTGACCAACATGCTTCGTCATGCCCAGGCGCACAACTTGCTGGTACGCCTGCAACGCCTGCCCGAGGGCCTGTCGCTGATGATCTGCGATGACGGCCTGGGCTTCTCGCCTGCCATCAACCCAGGCCTGGAAGGCCAACGGGGCATGGCCGGTATGTCCGAGCGGATAGATCAGTTGGGCGGCACCCTGTCCGTCAACAGCCAGCCAGGCAAAGGTACTAAGATCGACGCGCTTTTTCCCTGGGCGCCGCGCGCCCTCGAACGGGCCAGTTCCCCTAAGGTTCTCGAGTGATCTGCAATTTACTCTTGGTGGATGACCACGCACTGATACGGGCCGGCGTACGCGCGCTGATCCAGGACATGCCCGGTTACACCGTGATCGGCGAGGCCAGCGATGGCGCGCAGTTGCTGGAAAAATTCAGCGCCCTGCAGCCGGATATCGTGCTGCTGGACCTGTCGATGAAACAACTGGGCGGCCTGGACGCATTAGAGCAACTCAAAGCGGCCTACCCAAAAAGCAAAGTGTTGATCCTGTCGATGCACACCGACCCGGAGCTGATCATGCGCGCGCTGGAAGCTGGCGCCCATGGCTACCTGCTCAAGGACACCACCGCCAACGAGCTGGAACACGCCCTGCTGGCCTTGCGCAACAACGAGCGCTACCTGAGCCCGGCGATTGCCCACACGGTGATCAATCAGGCGCTGATCCGCAGCCAGGGCCCGACCTCTCCCGCCGCCCACAGCCACAACCTCACAGCGCGCCAATTGGAAATCCTGCGGTTGATCGTGCGCGGCAAGTCCACCCGCGAAATCGCCCACGGCCTGGGCCTGAGCATCAAGACCGTGGAAGCCCACCGCTCGCAAATCATGAAACGCCTGCAGATTTTCGACGTGGCGGGCCTGGTGTTATTCGCCGTTCGCGAGCAGATCATCAGCCTGGACGACTAACGGCGAGTCCAGCGGCAAGTGCACGCGCAGGGCCTTGGGCAGCGCGGAAAAACGCAGGTCATCGCCCTTCAACGGCTCGCCATCGAGGTTGATGTACAGCCCTTCGGCCACCTTGATTTCTACCCATGGCAGGCGCGCGCGCACAAACATATTGTCCAGGCCCCAGCCGTCGCTCATCAGCGTCATCAGCGTGCCGACCACTTCCTGGGGCGCGGGCAGGATGCTGATATCGAGCAAGCCATCATCGGCCAGCGCGCCGGGGCACAGCACATGCCCACCGCCCGCCTGGCGACCGT
Organism: Pseudomonas sp. MONT-RG-20F-20-E-7-02; assembly: GCF_022662395.1. NCBI lineage: Bacteria > Pseudomonadati > Pseudomonadota > Gammaproteobacteria > Pseudomonadales > Pseudomonadaceae > Pseudomonas > Pseudomonas sp. MONT-RG-20F-20-E-7-02. Next base: position 433,375 of record NZ_JAKNQN010000001.1, on the reverse strand, counting down.
TGCCGATGCCCAGCGCAAGCAAATCGCCCTTCCAATGGAAACCTGGGCCTTCCAGCTCGCCATAGGCCGCCTTCAATTCGCTGAAGCGCGTCAGGCCGGTGAACAGGTAAGCAGCGCCACCGAGCACTTTTTTCAGGTCTTCGGAAGTGTTGGCCGTGACCTGGCTGCCAAAACCGCCGGTGGCCATATTGAGGAACATTTGCCCACCCGCCTGGCCGAGGTCGATAGCCTTGGGCGGCACATCCAGCAACGCCAGTGCCTTGGCCGGCTCCAGCGGCACGCCGGCGGCGCGGGCGAAGTCATTGGCGGTACCCAGTGGCATCAGCACCAGGCTGGCGTCGGTCTTGGCCAAGGCCATGGCTTCGGCCACATCGCGCAAGGTGCCGTCGCCGCCACCGGCGATCAGGTGGGTGTAACCGTCGGCCAAGGCCTCGTCGACCAGGCGCCGGGCGTCGCCGCCCTCCCACGTCACCCGCACCGCCAGCTCCCAGCCTTGTTCACGCCGGGCCTGCACGGCCGCGCGCACGTCCTCGTTGAGGGCTTGCTTGCCATGCAGGATCAACAGTGCCTTGTGGGTGCTCATCGGGGGAAATCTCCTGGTTCAAAGGTGCTTGAAGGATGTGGACCTTTGGGGAGGAGAAAAAAGCCATCGAAGTCGTAAATTATTTGGCAGGCGAGAAATTAACCATCCCATGGCCGCCAGCATGATCGTTCACACGCTCTGCGTGGGAATGCAGCATTGGACGCTCCGCGTCTTGCCTCTTAAGTCGTGACGCGGAGCGTCACAGGGTGCATGCCCACGCGGAGCGTGGGCACGATCAAAATCAGCACGTCAGCTCTTGTGCAACTTGCTCATCAGCTGCGCTTCAGCCTGGGTCAGCCCACACGACTGCGTGAGCTCATCGACGGTCGCGCCCATGCCCACCAGCTTTGCCGCCTGGGCAAATGACAGGCTCGACGGGTCCCGCTGTTCGATCTGCGCCAACTTGTCCGGCAATGGCCCGAGGATCGCGCGCAGTTCATGCACCTCGTCCCCGACCTTCACCGCACTCTGCTGGAAGTGATCCACGCGCTTGACCAGGTCGAGAATGCGCCGGTCACGCACGGCATCACGCTCAGCCTGTTGCTGGGCCAATTCCCGTTGCTGGCGCATATAGCGCAGCAGGAATGCCACCGTCCCAGCCCACAACAGGGCCAGGACAATCACCGCCGCTTCAAGAAACAATCAGATGTTCTCCAGGTCCTGCCATTCTTCTTCGCTCATCATCTTGTCCAGCTCAACCAGAATCAGCAGCTCGCCGTTCTTGTTGCACACGCCCTGGATGAACTTGGCGGATTCTTCGTTGCCGACGTTCGGCGCGGTTTCCACTTCCGATTGGCGCAGGTAAACCACTTCAGCCACGCTGTCGACCATGATCCCGACCACTTGCTTGTCGGCTTCGATGATGACGATACGGGTGTTGTCGTTGACTTCGGTCGGCACCAGGCCAAAACGCTGGCGGGTATCGATCACCGTCACCACGTTGCCGCGCAGGTTGATGATGCCCAGCACGTAGCTTGGCGCACCTGGCACCGGGGCGATCTCGGTGTAGCGCAGCACTTCCTGCACGCGCATCACGTTGATGCCGTAGGACTCATTGTCCAGCTTGAAGGTTACCCATTGCAGGATTGGATCATCGACCAAACCTTGTGCGGATGCTGACTTGTTCATTTCTCGGACCCCTTCAATTGCCGCTCAACACGGCGTATGTACTTCGCTGACCGCACTTGCATGCGGGCCTTATTGTTCAATCAACTGCGTTTGTTCTGTGGCATCGCTTTTACGGCACCGCTGGCGATCAACTCAGCCAGTTCGGCGACGTCGAGCAACGCGCACATGTGTTCAATCACGGTGCCTGCCAACCATGGCCGTTGACCCCGGTGGCTGCGCCATTTGATTTCATTCGGGTCCAGGCGCAACGAGCGGCTGACTTGATGCACCGCCAGCCCCCACTCGTAGCCCTGCACCGAGATCACGTACTGCAAACCCTGGCGGAAATCATCGCGGTAACGGTCGGGCATCACCCAACGCGCAGTGTCCAGCACCTTGAGGTTGCCGGCCTGGCTGGGCAGGATGCCGAGGAACCATTCCGGTTGCCCGAACAGTGGCGTCAGCTCCTGGCCTTCCAGCGAATAAATCGAGCCCAGGCACACCAGCGGCACCGCCAGGGTCAACCCGGCGACGTCGAACAACAGGCATTCGAACGGCTCGGCGGCCCATGACGGGCGGCCATCACCGGTGACCGGCGGCGGCGTGATGCTGGGCGGCAGGTGCACTTGCACCACGGGCTCGACCACCACCGGCGCGACCACGACCGGTGCAATCGGCACAACCACAGGCGCAACATGCGCGTCGCGGGCTTGTTCTTCAAGCACCGCCAGCTGGAATTCATCCAACGTGCTGTCGGGTTCTACAACGGCCGGTTCAAGTACCAGCAGCGGTTCCGGCAGTTCTTCTTCCGTCGCTTCCTGCAGCAAGGCATCCAGGTAGGATTCCAGTGCCAGTTGCGGCCGGGTCTTGAGTTCAACGGGACGGTTCATCACGCCACCTGCGCCACAAGTTGCTGCGACAGCAGGTGCTTAAGCAACGCGCGGTAGGCCAGCACGCCACGGCTTTTGCCGTCGAACTGCGACGGCGTCAGCCCGGCACGGCTGGCGTCACGCAGGCGCGTGTCCACCGGGATATAGCCGTTCCAAATGGTGTCCGGGTAGGCATCGCGCAATACCCGCAAAGTACCGAGGGACGCCTGGGTACGGCGGTCGAACAAGGTCGGCACAATGCTGAACGGCAGCGCTTGCTTGCGCGAGCGATTGATCATCGCCAAGGTGCTGACCATGCGTTCCAGACCTTTGACCGCCAGGTGCTCGGTCTGCACCGGGATCACCAGTTGCTGGCTGGCCGCCAAGGCGTTGACCATCAGCACGCCCAGCAGCGGCGGGCTGTCGATAATGGCGTAGTCGAAGTCCTGCCACAGTTGCGCCAGGGTCTTGGCGATCACCAGGCCCAGGCCGCTCTGCCCCGGCGACTGGCGCTCAAGGGTGGCCAGGGCGGTGCTGGACGGCAGCAGTGAGATGCTTTCGTTACTGGTGGGCAGCAACAGTTGCCCAGGCAAGTCGGCAGGCACGCTGCCTTTGTGCAGGAACAAGTCGTAGCAGCTGTGCTCCAGCGCATCCGGGTCGTAGCCGAAATAGCTGGTCATCGAGCCATGCGGGTCCAGGTCGACCACGACCACACGCTTGCCCGCCTCGGCCAGCAAGCCGGCTAAGGCGATGGAGGTGGTGGTCTTGCCGACTCCACCTTTTTGATTGGCAACTGCCCAGACTCTCATTCGGTTGGTTCCTCCCGGCAGGCGTTGGCGCGACCGAGACAGTGCATAAAATTAGTGAGCCGGTGACGGAGAATTGACGGCGCTCTGACGAACCGGCGGCTTAACGGTTGGCGGTGCAGTTTGTGTGCCAGCCCGCTTGAGTGCCGCATCCGGTGTGGCATTGGCCGTGCCGGTGCCGGTGAGGCTACGGCGTACATCCAGGTTGCGCGACACCACCAGCACCACACGGCGGTTGCGCGCGCGGCCTTCGGCGGTGGCGTTATTGGCCACCGGCTGGAATTCACCATAGCCCACCGACGCCAGCCGGCCAGGGTTCACGCCCTGCATGGCGAGCATGCGCACGATGCTCGCGGCACGCGCCGAGGACAGTTCCCAGTTGGTCGGGTACTGCGCGGTGGCAATCGGGAAATTGTCGGTAAAGCCTTCCACGTGGATCGGGTTTTCAAACGGCTTGAGGATCGCCGCCACCTTGTCGATGATGGTGAAGGCCTGGTCGCTCGGCATCGCGTCGGCGCTGGCGAACAGCAGGCTGGAGTTCAGCTCGATCTCCACCCACAGCTCATTGCCGCGCACGGTCATCTGGTTGGATTTAATCAGGTCGCCAAACGCGGCACTGATGTCATCGGCAATGCTTTTCAGTGGGTCGCTGGTGCCGCCCACGCCGGCGGCGGTTTCGTCGCTGTCGTTGACCAGCGGCTTGGCCGGGGTGACGGTCTTGGGCCGCTCTTCGCCGATAGGAATCGGCTTGAGGGCGCGGTCGGCGTCGTTGAACACACCGATCAGTGCCTGGGAAATCACCTTGTACTTGCCTTCGTTGATCGACGAGATGGAGTACATGACCACGAAAAACGCGAACAGCAAGGTAATGAAGTCGGCGTAGGACACCAGCCAGCGTTCATGGTTGACGTGCTCTTCAGGCTCGCGGCGGCGACGGCTCACAAACTCCCTCCTACACAAAGCATGCGCATCAATCCATGAAGCCCTGGAGCTTCAATTCGATGGAGCGCGGGTTCTCACCCTCGGCAATCGACAAGAGGCCTTCCAGCAACATTTCGCGGTAACGGGATTGGCGCATGGCGATCGACTTGAGCTTGCTGGCCACCGGCAGCAACACCAGGTTGGCACTCGCCACGCCGTAGATGGTGGCGACAAACGCCACGGCAATGCCGCTGCCCAACTGCGACGGGTCGGCCAGGTTGCCCATCACGTGGATCAAGCCCATCACCGCACCGATGATGCCGATGGTCGGCGCGTAGCCGCCCATGCTTTCAAACACTTTGGCGGCGTTGATGTCGCGGCTTTCCTGGGTGTAGAAGTCCACTTCGAGGATGCTGCGGATCGCTTCCGGTTCGGCACCGTCCACCAGCAATTGCAGGCCTTTGCGCGCGTAGCTGTCGGGCTCGGCATCGGCCACGCCTTCCAGGCCCAGCAGGCCTTCCTTGCGGGCGGTTAGGCTCCAGTTGACCACGCGGTCGATGCCGCCTGGCAGGTCGACGCGCGGCGGGAAAATAATCCACACCAGAATCTGCATGGCACGCTTGAACGAACTCAGCGGCGACTGCAACAACGCGGCACCCACGGTGCCGCCAATCACAATCAGCGCTGCCGGGCCGTTGGCCAAGGCGCCAAGGTGGCCGCCTTCAAGGTAGTTGCCGCCGATAATCGCGACAAACGCCATGGTGATGCCAATCAGGCTCAAGACATCCATCAGAGGCAGGCCTCCACCAGATGCTTGCCGATGTCGTCCAGGCTGTAGACAGCGTCAGCCAGGTCCGCCTTGACGATGGCCATGGGCATGCCATAGATCACGCAGCTGGCTTCGTCCTGCGCCCAGATCGCGCTGCCGCCTTGCTTGAGCAGGCGCGCGCCTTCACGGCCGTCGGCGCCCATGCCGGTGAGCACCACCGCCAGAACTTTGTCGCCGTAGGACTTGGCTGCCGAGCCGAAGGTGATGTCCACGCACGGCTTGTAATTCAAACGTTCGTCACCCGGCAGAATTTTGATCGTGCCACGGCCATCCACCATCATCTGCTTGCCACCCGGCGCCAGCAGCGCCAGGCCAGGACGCAGGATGTCGCCATCCTCGGCTTCCTTGACAGTGATGCGGCACAGCTTGTCCAAACGCTCGGCGAAGGCCTTGGTGAAGGCCGCCGGCATGTGCTGGATCAGCACGATCGGTGCGGGAAAGTTGGCCGGCAATTGCGTCAACACGCGCTGCAGGGCCACCGGGCCGCCGGTAGACGTGCCGATAGCGACCAGCTTGTAGGCTTTGCGCTTGGGCGCAGGCGAATGGGCGCTCGGTGCAGCGGCACGTACGGGTGGCGCCGCAGGGCGTGCCACGGGCGCAGGCGCCGGGCGTGCAAATGACGACGTCGGCGCAGCAGGCGCTGCCGCCGGTGCAGGCGCTGGCGCACTGAACAGGCTGCGACGGTTACTGCGCGAAATGCTGTGCACCTTCTCGCACAGCATCTGCTTGACCTTCTCGGGGTTGCGCGAGATGTCTTCGAAATTCTTCGGCAGGAAGTCCACTGCACCGGCATCCAGCGCATCCAGGGTGACCCGGGCGCCTTCGTGCGTCAGCGAGGAGAACATCAACACCGGAGTCGGGCAGCGCTGCATGATGTGCCGAACTGCGGTGATGCCATCCATCATCGGCATCTCGTAGTCCATGGTGATCACGTCAGGCTTCAACGCAATGGCTTGATCAATCGCTTCTTTGCCGTTGGTGGCCGTACCGACCACCTGAATCGTTGGATCGGCGGAAAGAATTTCCGAGACGCGGCGGCGGAAGAAACCCGAATCGTCCACCACCAGGACCTTGACTGCCATAAACACTCCGTTAGGCGGGGCGGGCATTACCGCCCAAGCCCCACCAGAATCAAATACGCCGTGCGGCGTAACGCTTGAGCATGCTCGGAACATCGAGAATCAGCGCGATCCGACCGTCACCGGTGATGGTCGCACCCGACATGCCCGGGGTTCCCTGCAGCATTTTGCCCAAAGGCTTGATGACCACTTCTTCCTGGCCCACCAACTGGTCGACGACAAAGCCGATCCGCTGAGTGCCCACGGAGAGAATCACCACATGGCCTTCGCGCTGCTCTTCATGCTTGGCCGAAGCCACCAGCCAGCGCTTGAGGTAGAACAGTGGAAGCGCCTTGTCGCGCACGATCACCACTTCCTGGCCGTCCACCACGTTGGTGCGCGACAGGTCGAGGTGGAAGATCTCATTGACGTTGACCAGCGGGAAGGCGAACGCCTGGTTGCCCAGCATCACCATCAGGGTCGGCATGATCGCCAGGGTCAACGGCACCTTGATGACGATCTTGGAGCCCTGGCCCTTGGTCGAGTAAATGTTGATCGAGCCGTTGAGCTGGCTGATCTTGGTTTTCACCACGTCCATGCCCACGCCACGGCCGGACACATCGGAGATCTCGGTCTTGGTCGAGAAGCCCGGGGCGAAGATCAGGTTGTAGCACTCGGTGTCGGTCAGGCGGTCGGCGGCGTCCTTGTCCATCACACCACGCTTGACCGCGATATTGCGCAGAATCGCCGGGTCCATGCCTTTGCCGTCATCGGTGATCGACAGCAGGATATGGTCGCCTTCCTGTTCCGCCGCCAGAATCACTTTGCCGTTGCGGGACTTGCCCGAGGCTTCGCGTTCTTCCGGGGTTTCGACGCCATGGTCGACGGCGTTGCGCACCAAGTGGACCAGCGGGTCGGCCAGGGCCTCGACAAGGTTTTTGTCGAGGTCGGTTTCTTCACCCACCAGTTCCAGGTTGATTTCTTTCTTGAGCTGGCGCGCCAGGTCGCGAACCAGGCGCGGGAAGCGGCCGAAGACTTTCTTGATCGGCTGCATCCGCGTTTTCATCACGGCGGTCTGCAAGTCTGCCGTGACCACGTCGAGGTTCGACACGGCCTTTTGCATGGCTTCGTCGCCGCTGTTCAGGCCCAGGCGCACGAGGCGGTTACGCACCAGCACCAGTTCGCCGACCATGTTCATGATGTCGTCCAGGCGCGCAGTATCAACGCGCACCGTGGTTTCGGCTTCACTGGCAGGCTTTTCGGCCACCGGCGCCGCTGCGGCACGCGCAGGTGCCGGAGCAGCTGCGGGGGCTGGAGCCGGAGCAGGTTTGGCGGCAGCTTTGGCCGGTGCAGGTTTCTCTGCCACTGGTGCGGCAGTTGCAGCCGCAGCGGCCGGGGCCACTTCGGTGAACTTGCCTTTGCCGTGCAATTCGTCGAGCAGGGCTTCGAATTCGTGATCGGAGATCAGCCCGTCGCCGGCAGGTTCAGCCTTGGCGGCTGGCGCTGCGGCGGTCGCGGCGGTCGCGGCGACTTCCGGCAAGGCTTCGGCCACAAACGTGCCTTTGCCGTGCAGTTGGTCGAGCAATGCTTCGAATTCGTCGTCGGTAATGTCGGTGCTGGCAGGCGCAGCCGGTGCTTGCGGTTCGGCGGCAGCAGGCGCCACTGCGTCGGCGGCGAACTGGCCTTTGCCATGCAACTGGTCGAGCAAGGACTCGAACTCAGCGTCGGTAATGTCTTCGCTGGTCGGCGTGGCAGGCGGGGCTGCGGGCGCAGCGGGTGCTTGCGGCGCTTCCGCCTCGGCCTTCACGGCGCTGAGGGAGTTGAGCAGCTGTTCGAACTCGCTGTCGGTCACATCCGCTTCAGGCTCGGCCACCGGCGCCGCTTCCACCACCGGCGCAGCCGTGGTGTCGGCAGGTTCGGCCAGGCGCGCCAGGGCGGCCAGCAGTTCCGGGGTGGCAGCCGTGATCGGGGCACGTTCGCGCACTTCGCTGAACATGCCGTTGACCGCATCCAATGCTTCGAGAATTACGTCCATCAGTTCCGAGTCGACGTGTCGCTCACCCTTGCGCAGGATGTCGAACACGTTCTCGGCGATGTGACAGCACTCCACCAGCTCATGGAGCTGGAGGAAGCCGGCGCCCCCTTTTACAGTGTGAAAACCGCGAAAAATTGCATTGAGCAGGTTCGCATCATCCGGGCGGCTTTCCAGCTCGACCAGTTGTTCGGACAGTTGCTCTAAAATTTCGCCGGCCTCTACAAGGAAATCCTGAAGGATTTCTTCATCGGCGCCGAAGCTCATGTGGGTGCTCCTTAGAAGCCTAAACTGGATAACAGGTCATCTACGTCATCCTGACCTGACATAACGTCTTCACGTTTATCGGCATGAATCTGCGGACCTTCACCCTTGGCGAGATGTTTTTGTGGATCTTTTTCCGAGAGGATCGCTTCGCGGTCATGTTCGATGCCGGCAAAACGATCAACCTGGCCGGCCATGAGCACCAATTTGAGCAGGTTGCTTTCCACTTCGGTGACCAATTGGGTCACGCGCTTGATCACTTGACCGGTGAGGTCCTGGTAATCCTGGGCGAGCAGAATGTCATTGAGGTTGCTGGCAACCGTGCGGTTTTCCTGCTCGCTGCGCGACAAAAAGCCGTCGACCCGACGCGCCAATTCACGAAACTCTTCCGCACCCACTTCCCGACGCATGAAGCGGCCCCAGTCAACGCTGAGGGCCTGCGCTTCGGTGGCCATGCCGTTGACCAGGGGCGTGGCGTTTTCCACCAGGTCCATGGTGCGGTTGGCCGCTGCCTCAGTCAGCCTGACCACGTAGGACAGGCGTTCGGTAGCATCGGTGATTTGCGAAATCTCTTCGGCCTGGGGCATATGCGGGTCAATCTGGAAATTGACGATCGCACTGTGCAGCTCGCGTGTGAGCTTGCCCACTTCCTGGTACAGGCCGCGGTCACGGGTCTGGTTGAGCTCATGGATTAACTGCACCGCGTCGCCGAACTGGCCTCTTTCAAGGCTGTCGACCAACTGGTGAGCATGCTTTTTCAGGGTCGACTCAAAATCGCCCTGTGACGTTTCTTTATGCTCCATAGCTCCCCCGTGGCAGCATCAATGACCGATGCGTTCGAAGATTTTTTCGATCTTCTCTTTCAAGGCCAGCGCAGTGAATGGTTTGACCACGTAACCGTTAACCCCGGCTTGGGCGGCTTCGATGATCTGTTCACGCTTGGCTTCGGCGGTCACCATCAACACAGGCAAGCTGCGCAGTTTTTCATCGGCGCGCACGTGACGCAGCAAGTCGATGCCGGTCATGCCCGGCATGTTCCAGTCGGTTACCAGAAAGTCGATGCTCCCGCTGTTGAGGATCGGAATCGCCGTAATGCCGTCATCCGCCTCGACCGTGTTGGTGAACCCAAGGTCACGCAACAGGTTTTTTATGATCCGCCGCATCGTTGAGAAGTCATCAACGATGAGGATTTTCATGTTCTTGTCCAATTCGACCTCCAAGCAGTCTTAAACGCGCCCAGCACCTGGACGCGCCATTTCAATCAACAGGCGTTACACAAAAAGGACTGCCCAGGGCACCACGGAACGAACCCGCGAAGGCTTGAAGCCTTCGCGGTAGCGTCTGCAGTGTCCCCACACTGCCTGTCAGCGCGCGCGCCACTCTCCCAATCGCCCCCGCAAGCGGGCTGCGCACTGGCTGTGCAACTGGCTGACACGCGATTCGCTGACCCCCAGGACCTCACCGATTTCCTTGAGGTTCAGCTCTTCGTCGTAGTACAGCGCCAACACCAGTCGCTCACGCTCCGGCAAATTGGCAATCGCATCCGCCAATGCGCCCTGGAAACGTTCGTCTTCCAGGTCGCGCGACGGTTCGAGATGAGCACTCGCGCCGTCCTCGTGCAGCCCTTCGTGTTCGCCGTCCTGCAACAGGTCGTCGAAACTGAACAGGCGGCTGCCCAAGGTATCGTTCAAAATCCCGTAGTAATCGTCGAGACTCAATTGGAGTTCGGCCGCAACTTCATGATCTTTAGCGTCACGACCGGTTTTTGCTTCAATTGCGCGAATTGCGTCACTGACCATTCGCGTGTTGCGGTGTACCGAGCGCGGCGCCCAATCCCCTTTACGCACCTCATCGAGCATCGCGCCACGGATACGGATGCCCGCATACGTCTCGAAACTCGCCCCTTTGCTCGCGTCGTATTTGGTCGACACTTCGAGCAAACCGATCATGCCGGCCTGGATCAGGTCTTCGACCTGCACGCTGGCGGGCAGGCGTGCCAGCAGGTGGTAGGCAATGCGCTTGACCAGGGGCGCATAGCGCTCGATCAGTTCGCCCTGGCTGTCACGTGCCGACTTTTTGTAAAGGTTGTAGCCGCTGGATGTCATAGCACAGGTCCCGCGCTCGTCTGATGCACCAATCGCTCGACGAAAAACTCCAGATGCCCCCGAGGGTTGGCGGGCAACGGCCAAGTATCGACCTTCTGGGCAATAGCCTTGAACGCCAGTGCGCACTTCGAACGAGGGAACGCTTCGTAGACTGCACGCTGCTTTTGCACAGCCTTGCGCACACACTCGTCATAAGGAACTGCGCCAACGTATTGTAAGGCGACATCGAGGAAGCGATCCGTGACCTTGGTCAACTTGGCGAACAGGTTTCGCCCTTCCTGCGGGCTTTGGGCCATGTTGGCCAGCACGCGGAAGCGGTTCATGCCGTAGTCACGGTTGAGCAGTTTGATCAGGGCATAGGCGTCGGTGATCGAGGTGGGTTCGTCGCAGACCACCAGCAGCACCTCTTGCGCGGCGCGCACGAAGCTGACCACGGACTCGCCGATGCCGGCGGCGGTGTCGATCACCAGCACGTCGAGGTTGTCGCCGATGTCGCTGAACGCCTGGATCAGGCCGGCATGCTGCGCCGGGCTCAGGTGCACCATGCTCTGGGTGCCCGAAGCGGCCGGCACGATGCGAATGCCACCGGGGCCTTGCAGCAGCACATCGCGCAGCTCGCAGCGGCCTTCAATCACATCGGCAAGGGTGTGTTTGGGTGTCAGCCCCAGCAACACGTCGACGTTCGCCAGGCCCAGGTCAGCATCCAGCAGCATGACGCGACGGCCAAGCTCTGCCAGGGCCAGGGACAAATTCACTGACACGTTAGTTTTCCCGACGCCACCTTTGCCGCCGGTCACCGCGATCACCTGTACGGGATGCATGCTGCCCATTTTATTTCTTTACCTTGTCTTGCTTAGACGCAGGCTACATGGCTTGGCCGCGTGAATCGCTTGCAGACCATCGATGTAGATACATTTCACGGTGTTCATCCTGACCCTCAACCCACCCGCTTGGCGGGGTTGTGGTAAAGGTCGGCGAACATATCGGCCATCGCTTCCTCGCTAGGCTCTTCTTGCATTTGCACACTGACAGCACGGCTGACCAACTGATGACGGCGCGGCAGATGAAGATCATCCGGGATCCGCGGCCCGTCGGTCAGGTAGGCGACCGGTAATTCATGACTGATAGCCAGGCTCAGCACTTCGCCCAGGCTCGCGGTTTCGTCGAGCTTGGTGAGGATGCAACCGGCCAGGCCGCAGCGTTTGTAGCTGTGGTAGGCAGCGGTAAGAACCTGTTTCTGGCTGGTGGTTGCAAGCACCAGGTAATTTTTCGACTTGATGCCACGCCCGGCCAGGCTTTCCAGCTGCATGCGCAGCGCCGGGTCACTGGCTTGCAGGCCGGCGGTGTCGATCAGCACTACGCGTTTGCGCAGCAGCGGGTCGAGGGCGTTGGCCAGGGACTGGCCCGGGTCAACGTGGGTCACCGACACATTGAGAATGCGGCCCAACGTCTTGAGCTGTTCCTGAGCGCCGATGCGGTAGCTGTCCATGCTCACCAGCGCGATATTCTGCGCGCCGTACTTGAGCACATAACGCGCAGCCAGCTTGGCCAGGGTGGTGGTCTTGCCCATGCCGGCAGGGCCGACCATGGCAATCACACCGCCCTCTTCCAGCGGTTCGATTTCCGGGGTGACGATCATGCGCGCCAGGTGCGCCAGCAACATGCGCCAGGCTTGGCGTGGTTCTTCAACTTCGGCGGTCAGCGCCAGCAGGTCGCGGGACAACGGGCCGGACAGGCCGATGCGTTGCAGGCGGCGCCACAGGTTGGCCTGTTGCGGCTTGCTGCCTTGCAACTGGTTCCAGGCAAGCGACCCGAGCTGCACTTCGAGCAGTTCACGCAGGCCATTGAGTTCAAAGCGCATCGAATCGAACACGCGCTGGTCGACTGCGGCGGCCGGGGCTGGCGCTGCAGGACGTGGCGGTTCTTTGAAAGTCGGTTCAACCAGCGGCTCGGCGGCGGTCAGCGGCAGGCCGGCGAACAACTGGCGATTGGTGGTGGTATCGCTGTCGCCACGCATGCTCAGCTCAGCCTGGGCCGAGACAATGCGCGAAGCGGTCTTGCGCAGCTCGTCTTCGAGCTCCATGTTCGGCACGCGCGGCGCCAAGGCCTGCGGCGTGTAATCCAGCGCAGCCGTCAGCTCGACACCGCCGGCAATGCGACGGTTGCCGATAATCGCGGCATCGGCGCCCAGCTCATCACGTACCAGTTTCATGGCCTGACGCATATCGGCGGCGAAAAAACGCTTAACTTGCATAACCCACTACCTCAGCCGTTGGGCCCTACTGTCGCGACGATAGTCACTTGCTTGTTGTCAGGAATTTCCTGATAAGCCAAAACGTGCAAATTCGGTACTGCCAGGCGTCCAAACCGCGACAACATCGCGCGGACCGGGCCTGCCACCAGCAGAATCACCGGGTGACCCGCCATTTCCTGGCGCTGCGCGGCTTCGATCAACGAGCGCTGCAGTTTTTCCGCCATGCTTGGCTCCAGCAGAACGCCCTCTTCCTGGCCTTGTCCTGCCTTCTGAATACTATTGAGCAATATTTGTTCCAACCTTGGCTCCAAGGTAATAACAGGCAGCTCAGACTCAATGCCTACAATGCTTTGCACGATTGCACGGGACAATCCGACGCGCACCGCCGCCACCAGAGCGGCAGTATCTTGACTCTTGGCGGCATTGTTGGCGATGGCCTCGGCGATGCTGCGAATGTCGCGTACCGGCACCTGTTCGGCAAGCAAGGCTTGCAGCACTTTGAGCAACTGCGACAGCGACAGCACGCCCGGCACCAGCTCTTCGGCCAATTTTGGCGAGGCTTTGGCCAGCAAACCCATCAATTGCTGGACTTCCTCGTGGCCGATCAGCTCGTGGGAGTGTTTGTACAGGATCTGGTTGAGGTGCGTGGCGACTACGGTGCTGGCGTCCACCACGGTGTAACCGAGGGATTGCGCCTGGCTGCGCTGGCTGACTTCGATCCACACCGCTTCCAGGCCAAAAGCCGGATCTTTGGCGGTGATGCCGTTAAGCGTACCGAACACCTGGCCGGGGTTGATCGCCAGTTCGCGGTCGGGGTAAATCTCGGCTTCGGCGAGGATCACGCCCATCAGGGTCAACCGGTAGGCGCTGGGCGCCAGGTCGAGGTTGTCGCGGATATGCACGGTGGGCATCAGGAAGCCCAGGTCCTGGGACAGCTTCTTGCGCACGCCCTTGATCCGCGCCAGCAATTGGCCGCCCTGGTTGCGGTCCACCAACGGAATCAGGCGGTAGCCGACTTCCAGGCCGATCATGTCGATCGGCGTCACGTCATCCCAGCCAAGCTCCTTGGTTTCCTGGGCGCGGGCCGGAGACGGCAACAGGTCTTGTTGGCGGGCGATCTCCTGCTGAGCCAGGACCTTGACCTGGTTTTGCTTGCGCCAGAACAGGTAAGCACCACCGGCCGCCATGGCTGCCATGCTCAGGAACGAGACATGCGGCATGCCCGGCACGATGCCCATGATCGCCATGATGCCCGCCGCCACGGCCAGCGCTTTGGGCGAGGCGAACATCTGCCGGCTGATCTGCTTGCCCATGTCTTCGGAGCCCGAAGCACGAGTCACCATGATCGCCGCCGCTGTGGATAACAACAGTGATGGCAATTGCGCCACTAAACCGTCACCGATGGTCAGCAAGGCGTACACCTTGCCCGCATCGCCGAAGGTCATGCCGTGCTGGAAGATACCGACCGCCATGCCGCCGATCAGGTTGATGAACAGAATCAACAGGCCGGCGATGGCGTCACCGCGTACGAATTTGCTCGCGCCGTCCATGGAACCGTAGAACTCGGCTTCCTGTGCCACTTCCAGACGGCGGGACTTGGCCTGGTTCTGGTCGATCAGGCCGGCGTTGAGGTCGGCGTCGATGGCCATTTGTTTGCCGGGCATGGCGTCGAGGGTAAACCGCGCGCTCACCTCGGAAATCCGCCCGGCGCCCTTTGTCACCACCACGAAGTTGATGATCATCAGGATCGCGAACACCACGATACCGACCACGTAGTTACCGCCGATCACCACCTCACCGAAGGCCTGGATCACCTTACCGGCGGCGGCGTGGCCGTCCTGGCCGTGGAGCATCACCACCCGCGTGGACGCCACGTTGAGCGCCAGGCGCAGCAGCGTTGCAATCAGCAGGATGGTGGGGAAGACGGCGAAATCCAGTGGGCGCAGGGCGTACACGCAGACCAGCAGCACCACCACCGACAGGGCGATGTTGAAGGTGAAGAACACATCGAGCAGGAACGGCGGCATCGGCAACATCATCATTGCCAGCATCACCAGCAACAACAACGGCACACCCAGGTTGCCCCGCGACAAGTCAGTCAGGGTGCCACGGGCCGTGTTGAGCATTTGAGAGCGATCTACCACCGGTATTCCTCGTGTTCCTTGAAGCAAAGTTTTGACGCTGAGAGGCGTCCTGGAGGCGGTATTGCAAGAAGCCTTCCAACTTTTGCTCTGAGACTCAGATGACCGCACAAGCGACCGCGCCTACCGGGTGTAAATCCATTCAAATGTGGGAGGGGGCTTGCTCGCGAAGGCGGTGGTTCAGTTAGAACTGTTTTGAATGATCGTTCCCACGCTCTGCGTGGGAATGCAGCCAGGGACGCTCCGCGTCCCAACTTGAGCCCTGCGCAACGGTGACGCAGAGCGTCACGGGAGGCATTCCCACGCGGGAGCGTGGGAACGATCTTCACAGTTGGAACTGTGTACATCTGCTGCCATTGAGGAAATTTCCGACACGGTTTTCGGGTTGCCCCTAGGAACCGGGCTCCCTAGTCTCCGCACACCGCTGCAAATGCAGTGGTCGGGCGTCGCGGCCCGGTTTACTACGGAACAGAAGCACCATATCCCTTTCAGTGAGCGGTTTTTTATCGTCTACTGTGCGGCGCTATGGCGGCTGTGCGCGGGATACCTTCGGGTATGCCGGGTTGTTGTTCCTAGACCGGTCCGCGAACCTGCGTACAGCTGCCACCCCCCATCGCGTCGCGGCGATCAGTGGCGGCTCCACCTTTTAGGAACCTCACAATGATCAAACCCACCCCAAATCCCCCGCCCACCGTGCTCTTCACCCTCATCGACGGCATCAGCACCGAAGACCTGCTGGTCAACCTCACCGAAACCCTGGCTTCCACCCACGCACTGACCTGCGATTTCGCCTTTGATCTAAAAGGTTCACAGCGAGAAGGCGCGCTGGGCATAGCGCAGTTGATTGAGGTAGCGAAGTTACTGGCTGATCGACTGCTGGATGAGCGAGAACCGTCATGCGCAGCAACGCAGGGCAACCCCTAGACCCAAAAGCCAACACCGATCGTTCCCACGCTCTGCGTGGGAATGCCGCCTAGGACGCTCCGCGTCCCGATTTGAGCCCTGCGCAACGGTGACGCGGAGCGTCACGGGATGCATTCCCACGCGGGAGCGTGGGAACGATCATCGAATACTCAGTAACTCCACCTCAAAAACAAGTGTTGCATTCGGCGGAATCACCCCACCCGCCCCCCTTGCGCCATACCCAAGCGCGGGCGGAACTGTCAGCTCGCGGACGCCCCCAACCTTCATCCCCTGCACCCCTTCGTCCCATCCCTTGATAACCGAACCGCCACCCAGCACAAATTCGAACGGGTCATTACGGTCCTTACTCGAGTCGAACTTGCTGCCTTCCGTCAGCCAGCCGGTGTAGTGAACGGTGACGGTCTGGCCAGCCACTGCTTCTGCACCATCGCCCTCTTTTTTATCTCCATATTGGAGACCGCTTTCAGTCGTAACCATAGCCATATTCCGCTCCTTAAAGAGGGGTTCAAGTGATCGTTCCCGCGCTCTGCGTGGGAATGACGCCTGGGACGCTCTGCGTCCCGATTTAAGCCCTGCGCAACGGTGACGCGGAGCGTCACGGGATGCATTCCCACGCGGGAGCGTGGGAACGATCATCAAACACTTATTAACTCCACCTCATAAACAAGTGTTGCGCCGGGCGGAACGCCCCCACTCCATCCCTCGTCGCCATAGCCAAGCTGGGGCGGAATCGTCAGTTTGCGGATGCCTCCGACCCTCATCCCCAGCACTCCCTCCTCCAACCCTTTGACGGCCTTATTGCGACCCAGCACGATGATGAACGGCTGGTCACGGTCCCTACTCGAGTCGAACTTCTTACCGTCCGTCAGTGTGCCGACGTAGTGAACGTAGGCGGCATTGCCTGCCACTGCTTCTGCGCCATCGCCCTGTTTTATGTCCTCATACTGAAGACCGCTTTTAGTCGTTACCGTAGCCATATTCCGCTCCTTAACCCGAGGGGTTGAAGTGATCGTTCCCACGTTCTGCGTGGGAATGCAGACTGGGACGCTCCGCGTCCCGATTTGAGCCCTGCGCAACGGTGACGCGGAGCGTCACGGGGAGCATTCCCACGCGGGAGCGTGGGAACGATCAATCACTGCGTGCCTACAGGACCTTGACGCGTTCAGCCTGTAGCCCTTTTGGACCTTGGGAAACCTCGAATTCCACTTCCACGCCCTCATCAAGCGTCTTGAATCCGGCGGTCTCTATTGCCGAGTAGTGAACGAAAACGTCAGGCCCATCACCATCCTGAGTAATAAACCCAAAACCCTTTTCCGCGTTAAACCATTTCACTTTACCTGTTGCCATTGCCGCCCTCCTGACATCGCGCTCGAAACCCTGCACGCATGTCGCTAGATAATCTTGATGTAGAGCGCAAAAACGCCCGTGGGCCGATGAATCCTCGCGAGCTGCACCCGCTGCCCATTTTTCAACCGGCGCGCACCCAGACTCCTGCGATCCACGCGCACGGGCTCTTCGCCGCCATCCACTGCAATCCAGCCTTCACCGGTTTTTTGGTTGTACGATTTGATCGTGCCCGTCACCGCTTCCATCACCACTCCCCCTGCATCTCGCAACTACTTGTGTGCAGTGTGTGCCGTCATGGAACCGCAGGAAGGCGAGGCTGGCTACTGTCAATGTTGACAGGTAGACGGGGGTTGCGGACGGGTGGTAGAGGGCGGGTGAAAACCGAGGGACGTGCTGAGCGGCTTGTCACAACAAGCGCTGCTCCCGGACCGGGGCCGGTTTTATTTTTTTCGCTGGCGAGATGTTCGCGCCTTGGGCGGCGCCGGCAACACATCGACTGCACTGCATTGATCGCCCACAGGCTGCACGGGCACCGCATTGCCATCGCGGTCCCTGGCAATAAAACCAATGCCCTTGACCGTGTCGAACCACCTGACCGTGCCCCTGTCCATCACCGCTCTCCCGAGCCGCGCATAAAGGCGCGCCTCGCCGCTCTATCAAACAGTGAAGGCGGTGTAATGGGTACTGTCAAAGTTGACAGGTAAGGCCGGGTTTTAGACAGATGGCGTCGCTGCAGGATGGCTCAGGAGTCGCGGCGCAAGTCCGGTGGAATCGGCAGGTCTTTAAGCGGATCAGGCCGCTTGCCCTTGCCCGCACGGTATTGGCGGATCTGATAGACGTAGGCCAACACCTGCGCCACCGCCAAATACAGCCCTGCAGGAATCTCCTGATCCAGATCCGTGGAGTAGAAAATCGAGCGCGCCAGCTCCGGCGACTCCAGCAACAGGATGTCGTTGGCCACGGCGATTTCGCGGATTTTGAGCGCGGTAAAGTCGCTGCCCTTGGCCAGCAGCATCGGCGCGCCGCCCTTCTCCGGGTCGTACTTGAGCGCCACGGCGTAGTGGGTCGGGTTGGTGATGACCACGTCGGCATCCGGCACCGCCGCCATCATCTTGCGCTGGGACATTTCGCGCTGCAGTTGGCGAATGCGCTGTTTGACCTCAGGGCGGCCCTCTTGGTCTTTGTGTTCGTCGCGCACTTCCTGCTTGGTCATCAGCAGCTTCTTGTGGCTCTCCCACAGCTGGATCGGCGCGTCCACGGCGGCGATGATGATCAGCCCGCAGGCCATCCACAGCGCACTCCAGCCCACCACTTGCACGCTATGGATGATCGCCGACTCGAGCGGCTCATGGGCGATGCGCAGCAAGTCGTCGATGTCGGACGACAACACCGTCAGCGCCACAAACAGAATCAGGATAAATTTCGCCAGCGCCTTGAGCAGCTCCACCAACGCCTTGGTGGAAAACATGCGCTTGAGCCCAGGCCCGGGGTTCATGCGGCTGAACTTGGGCGCCATGCTGCCGGCGGCGAACAGCCAGCCGCCAAGGGACACAGGCCCGATCAAGGCCGCCAACAGCAGGGTGATCAGCACCGGCTGCACCGCCAGAATTGCGATCTTGCCCGAGTGCAGCAGGTACTGGCCCATGGCGCCGGGGCTGAGCAGCACTTCGCGGGGCAAGGAGAAGTTGAGTTTCATCAACTCCATCATGTCCAGCGCCAAACCACCGCCGTAAATCAACAGGCCACCGGAGCCGGCGAGCATCACGGCGAGGGTGTTGAGCTCTTTGGAGCGCGCAATCTCGCCCTTTTCCCTGGAGTCCTTTTTACGTTTCTCCGTGGGGTCTTCTGTTTTGTCCTGACCACTCTCGCTCTCGGCCATGGCTCAACGCGCCCGTGCCAGATCACGTAAGAACTGCAAGGCGTCGGTCGCCAGCGGTTGATACTGATTGAGAATGTCGGCCATGCCGATCCAGAAAATCCCCATGCCCAACACCAAGGTCAACGGGAAACCAATCGAGAAAATGTTCAGCTGCGGCGCCGCGCGGGTCATCACGCCAAAGGCGATGTTGACCACCAGCAGCGCGGTGATTGCCGGCAACACCAGCAACAGCGACGCGCCCAGCACCCAGCTCAGGCGCCCCACCAGTTCCCAGAAGTGATTGACCACCAGCCCCGAGCCCACCGGCAAGGTGGTGAAACTTTCGGTCATCACCTCGAACACCACCAAGTGGCCGTTCATGGCCAGGAACAGCAAGGTCACCAACATGGTCAGGAACTGCCCGATCACCGCCACCGACACGCCGTTGGTGGGGTCGACCATGGATGCGAAGCCCATGCCCATCTGAATCGAGATGATTTGCCCGGCGATCACAAACGCCTGGAAGAACAACGTCAGCGAGAAGCCCAGCAGCGCGCCGATCAAAATCTGCTCGGCAATCAGCAGCAACGCACTCAAGTCCAGGGCATTCACAGGCGGCATCGGCGGCAAACCGGGCACGATGACCACAGTGATGGCGAAGGCGAAATACAGGCGAATGCGCCGCGGAACCAAGGTGGTGCCGAACACCGGCATGGTCATCAGCACCGCCGTGACGCGGAACATCGGCAGGATGAACGACGCCACCCAGGTGCTGATCTGGGTGTCGGTCAAGGCCAGCACAGATTGCATGCGGTCAGCCGATCAACTGCGGAATACTGCCGTACAGCTGCAGGATGTATTCCATAAAGGTTTGCACCAGCCACGGGCCGGCGACGATCAAGGTGATCAGCATCACCAGCAAACGCGGGAGGAAGCTCAAGGTTTGTTCGTTGATCTGGGTCGCGGCCTGGAACATCGCCACCAGCAGGCCGACCAACAGGCTCGGCACCACCAGCACGGCGACCATCATGGTGGTCAGCCACAGCGCTTCACGAAACAGGTCGACCGCTACTTCTGGGGTCATGGCGCTACACTCCGCCGAAACTGCTGGCCAGCGTGCCGATAATCAGCGCCCAGCCATCCACCAGCACAAACAGCATGATCTTGAACGGCAGCGAAATAATCAGCGGCGACAGCATCATCATCCCCATGGCCATCAGCACGCTCGCCACCACCAGGTCGATGATCAGGAACGGGATGAAAATCATGAAGCCGATCTGGAACGCGGTTTTCAATTCTGAGGTGACGAACGCCGGCACCAGGATGGTCAGTGGCGCCTGATCCGGCGTGGCAATGTCGGTGCGCTTGGACAAACGCATAAACAGCTCAAGGTCGCTGGAGCGGGTTTGCGACAGCATGAAGTCCTTGATCGGGCCTTGGGCCTTGTCGATCGCGTCCTGGGCCGTGAGTTTTTCCGCCAGGTACGGTTGCAGGGCTTGCTGGTTCACCTTGTCGAACACCGGCGCCATGATGAACAGCGTCAAAAACAGCGCCATGCCGGTGAGGATCTGGTTCGACGGTGTCTGTTGCAGGCCCAGGGCCTGACGCAGAATCGAGAACACGATGATGATCCGCGTGAAGCTGGTCATCAGCATCACGAACGCCGGGATAAAACTCAGCGCGGTCATGATCAGCAGGATCTGCAGGCTGACCGAATATTCCTGGGCGCCGGCAGCGTTGGTGCCCAGCGTGATCGCCGGGATCGACAACGGGTCGGCCGCCAACGCCAACGGCGCGGCCAGCAACAGCATGAGCGTCAATAAAACGCGCATTACTTCTTATCCTTCTGATCCTTGCCCAGCAACTCCATCAGGCGCTGGGCGAATTCTGGCGTGGCGGCCTCGGTCCTGGCCACTTCTACCGGCGACTTGAGCACGTGCAGCGGAGTGATGCGGCCGGGCGTAATACCCAGCAGAATCTGTTCCTCGCCGACTTGCACCAGCACCAGACGATCACGCGGGCCGAGGGCGCGCGAGCCGATCATCTCGATGACCTGGCCATTGCCCGGGCCAATGCGCTGCACGCGGCGCATCAACCAGGCCAGCACAAAAATCAAACCCACCACCAGCAACAGGCCCAGCACCAACTGGGTCAGTTGCCCGCCGATGCCACTGCTGACTACGGGCGCCGCAGCCGCCGCTTGTGCGACCGGCTCAGCCGCCAGGGCGCTCAATGGCAGCGCCAGAAACAGTCCCGCCATCGAATACTTCATATCAGCGCAACTTCTTGATGCGTTCGCTCGGGCTGATCACGTCGGTCAGGCGGATGCCGAACTTCTCGTTGACCACCACCACTTCGCCATGGGCGATCAGCGTGCCGTTGACCAGCACGTCCAGCGGCTCACCGGCCAGGCGGTCGAGCTCGATCACCGAACCCTGGTTGAGCTGCAGCAGGTTGCGGATGTTGATTTCGGTGCTGCCCACTTCCATGGAAATCGACACCGGGATGTCGAGGATCACATCCAGGTTCGGGCCGTCGAGGGTCACCGGGTCGTTGTTCTTCGGCACGCTGCCGAATTCTTCCATCGGCAGGCGGTTGCCGGCCGGCGCGGTGGCGGCGTCGGCGGCCAGCAGCGCGTCGATGTCGTCCTGGCCAACATCGCCGGTTTCTTCCAGGGCCGCAGCCCACTCGTCAGCCAGGGCCTGGTCTTCGGCGGAAGTGTTTTCGTGTTCGGTAGCCATTACATGTCCTCGGCGAAGCAAAAATTATTGTTGATCAGCGACGGTTGATCGGTTCGATCACTTGCAACGCCAGGTTGCCTTTGTGCGAACCCAGCTTGACCTTGAACGACGGCACGCCGTTGGCACGCATGATCATTTCTTCCGGCAATTCCACGGGAATCACATCGCCGGGCTGCATGTGCAAAATATCGCGCAAACGCAACTGGCGACGGGCCACAGTGGCGCTCAAAGGTACGTCGACGTCGAGCAGGTCTTCGCGCAAGGCCTTGACCCAGCGCTCGTCCTGGTCGTCCAGGTCGGACTGGAAACCGGCGTCGAGCATCTCGCGCACCGGCTCGATCATCGAGTACGGCATGGTCACGTGCAGGTCGCCGCCACCGCCATCGAGTTCGATGTGGAAGGTGGAGACCACAATGGCTTCGCTGGGGCCGACGATATTGGCCATGGCCGGGTTCACTTCCGAGTTGATGTACTCGAAATTGACTTCCATGATCGCCTGCCAGGCTTCCTTCAAGTCGATGAAGGCCTGCTCCAGCACCATGCGCACCACGCGCAGTTCGGTCGGGGTGAATTCGCGGCCTTCGATCTTGGCGTGACGGCCGTCGCCGCCGAAGAAGTTGTCCACCAGTTTGAACACCAGTTTGGCGTCGAGGATGAACAGCGCGGTGCCGCGCAACGGCTTGATCTTGACCAGATTGAGGCTGGTGGGCACGTACAGCGAGTGCACGTATTCGCCGAACTTCATCACCTGCACGCCGCCCACCGCCACGTCCGCCGAACGGCGCAGCATGTTGAACATGCTGATACGGGTGTAGCGGGCGAAACGTTCGTTGATCATTTCCAGCGTCGGCATGCGTCCACGGACGATGCGATCCTGGCTGGTCAGGTCATAACTTTTGACGCTGCCGGGTTCGGCAGCCATTTCGGTCTGTACCAGACCATCGTCGACGCCATGCAACAGCGCGTCGATTTCATCCTGGGACAGCAGGTCTTGCACGGCCATGTCGTGATCCTACTGCAATACGAAGTTAGTGAAGAGCGCCTGCTCGACCACGACTTTGCCGAGCTCTTTCTGGGCCACTTCCTGCACGCTGGCAGTGACCTTCTGGCGCAACATTTCCTGGCCGACCGGGCTGGCCAGGCTGTCGAAGCTCTGCCCGGAGAACAGCATCACCAGGTTGTTGCGGATCACTGGCATATGCACTTTGAGCGCATCCAGGTCCGCCTGGTTACGCGCCAGCAAGGTGATGCTCACCTGCAGGTAGCGTTGACGGCCGTTCTGATTGAAGTTGGCGACAAAGGCCGGAAGCATCGGTTCGAAGATTGCCGGTTGCTTGACGTTACTGGCGGTTTCGGCGGCGGGTGCCGGTTTGCTTGCACTGCTGTGCATGATGTACCAAGTGCCGCCCACGGAGGCACCAATGGCCAGGAGCAGGCCCAGCACGATCAACAGGATTAGCTTGAGCTTGCCTTTGCCTGCGGGGGGAGTTGCTGCTGCGTCGTCGCTCTTCGCCATGCCAATAATCCGTCACTATTCTGGGATTCATAGATCTACGGAAAGGCAAGAGCAAGTGTTATGCCAGAGTTGTCTGGTAATCAGGTAAGAGCGAACACCCCAAATCAAATGTGGGAGCTGGCTTGCCTGCGATGGCGGTGGGTCAGTTGGCATTTCTGTCACTGATACACCGCTATCGCAGGCAAGCCAGCTCCCACATTTTGATCTTCATAAGGCTCAGGTCAGGCGTAGTAATCAACAGCGCTGGAGCCGATCACCGTCTGGCTCACCGGCGCGACCGCCGCCGCCACTTCAGCGTGATCACCAGCATCACCGCCCTCTCCGCGCCCGCCGCTGCCACTCACGCCGCGCGCCTGGTTCTGCTGTTGTTGCTCCTGGCCCTGCCCCTGCCAGCCACGGGACTGGTCGGAGACGTTAACGTCGACCTGCCCCATGCCCTGCTGGGCAAACATCTCGCGCAAACGGCCGGACTGGGTTTCCAGCGCTTCACGCACCACCGCGTGACCACTCATGAAAGTGACCTGGGCTTGTTGGTCCGCGGTCATGTTGACCTTGATATCCAGGCGCCCCAGCTCGGCCGGCTGCAACTGGATCTCGGCCGACTTGAGGTTGGCGCTGGACAGGTACATCACGCGGTTGACCACTTCCTCGGTCCAACCGCTCTGATGCATGGCCAACGGGGCATTCGCAACGGGTGGCAAGGCATTCGCGGTTTTCGGCGTGGCGGCCTGGGTCAGCGCGGCCAGGCGGTTGGCGAAGTCATCGACGCGGGTGTCGCTGCTGGCGTCTTTCAAATCTTTGAGGCCGCCTTCGATCAAGCCACTGAAGGCTTTGTCGCCGCCCTGGTCAGTGCTGTCTTTGGTGGCTTGCTGGTCGACCATATTGGCCAGGCCGGCGGCAAAGTTCTGCGCAGCGGTCGGCTGATCCTGGGTCGGCGCGGGTGCAGCTTTCTGCGGCGCCTGGCTGCTGGCCGAGACGTGACCGCCCTGCTCCATCGCCAGGCGCACGGCCGGCATCGAATCCAGCGGGTCGGCTGCCGGGTCGAAGGCGGGCTGTTTGGCTTCATCGGTGGCAGCGACCGGTGCGGCGACGACCGGCTGGGCCTTGTCGTCCTGGGTCGCGGCAACCGGGGCCGGGGTTTCGACGGGCACCGGAACGGCAACCGGGGTGACGGTGGCAATCAAGGCCGGGTCGACCACCGGGTCAACCGGCGGTTGCTGCACCAGGGACGGGTCAGTGGGTTTGTCGTCGTCACTGCTGGTGCTGTCGTCGGACGTGGCCGGTGGCTTGGCAGGCAAGGGATTGCCGCTATCGGCAACCGCTGGCGTGCTGGCGGCAGGCTTGTCGTTGCTGTTTGCAGGCTTGGCGCTGGCGTCGGAAGGCTTGTTATTCGCGGGTTTAGCCGGAGTGTCGTCGGTTTTTACCGTGGGTTTCGAGCCCTGGCTGGCGAACACCTGAGCAAAGCCCTGGGCCTTGTCCCGCGGGTCCGCAGCCGCTACCGCAGGGGTGGCGGCCGGCGCTTGAGGCTTGGCCGCGGGGGCAGCCTGAAGGAGCGAATTCGGGGCGACTGGCATAGGTAAAGGTCTCCACTGCATTGGGGATCGGGGATGCAGTATTGGGAGGTAGAGCAAGAGTTGGGCCAGGTTTGTATTTTGCGGGCAAATCACCCGCTCAATGTGGGAGCTGGCTTGCCTGCGATAGCGGTGTAACAGTGACGAATGAGTTGACTGACTCACCGCATCGCAGGCAAGCCAGCTCCCACAGTTGGGTTGTCATATAGGTATTACACAGGCGACTCAGAGGCTGAACCGCTGCCTTTCCGACTCATACAATGGCCGAACCAAAGCAAACTCACGATCAATCTGATCAACCAACGCCCCAAGGTCCGCTGTCGATTTAACCGACTCCACCTCCAGGCGCTGGCACAACTGCGCCAATTGCACCGCCCCAAGGTTGCCACTGCTGCCTTTAAAGCTATGCGCAATCCGCCCCAACGCCTTGGCATCATTACGCGCACCGCGCAACGCATCGATGCGTTTCTTTGAATCCTCAAGGAAGGTATCGAGCAACTTGGGATACTCGCCCTCCATTACTTCCTGCAAACCCGACAACACGTCGGGGTCCAGATGAATCTCAGCCACTTGCTCGCTCCTTGATCAAGAATCGGCGGATTATGCCAGAGCCCCCCAGCAAAACTCCACGCACACACTGCGCCCGCCATCGGACCAGCGTACATCGCTGCTCAGTTGCCGCACCAGGCTCAAGCCGCGGCCAGACAGACGGTCGACATCCAGCGGCCGCGCCAGCACCTGTTCCACGTCAAACCCAGGGCCGCTGTCTTCAACGCGCAACGTCATTTTGCCGCCCGTGGCCGTCGGCACCACTTGCACATGCACACGCACATAGCCGCTGTTCAACTGCGCCAGTCGCTCATTGCGCAGGCGGTAATAGTGGGCAAACCCCTGCGCATCACGCTTGAGCTTCGAATCCAGGCCCAACACGCCATGCTCCAGCGCATTCGAATACAACTCGGCCATCACACTGTAAAGCGCCCCGCTCTGCTTGCGCAGGCCGTGGATCTCCAGCAGCAATTGCAGCAGATACGGCAGCGGGTTGTAGCTTTTGAGGGTCTGCGCGCGGAACTCAAAACTCACCGACCAGTCCAGCGGGCACGACTGCCCACTGTCGGCATACAGTGCCTCGGCTGCGCGCAACGGCTGGCCGTCCTGCAAGGTGATCTCAACCATGCTGACGTCGTCCCGCGCCTGGCCACGAAACGCTGCCAGGGCCTTTTCGATGTCTTCGAACAGGCGATCAGGTTCACGGTTGGCCGCGAACACCTGCTGCAAACGCTCGGCGCCGAACAACTGGTCATTGGCATCGGCGGTGTCCAGCACGCCATCGGAAAGCAAAAAGACACGATCACCGAGGGCCATGGGCCAGACCTCGGTGCTGTCATCAAACGTCTCGGCCGAGAGCACGCCTAACGGCAGATGCCGCGACACCAACGGCGTGCGCTTGCCCGTGGCGACTTCATGCACATAACCCTCGGGCATGCCGCCGTTCCACACTTCCACCACGCGCCGCTGGCCACTCAGGCACATCAGGGTGGCGCAGCAGAACATGTCCACCGGCAGGATGCGTTTGAGCTTGGCATTCATCTCCCGCAGGGTTTGCGCCAGGCCGTAGCCCTTGGCCGTCATGCCATAAAACACTTCCGCCAGCGGCATCGCGCCGACGGCGGCCGGCAGCCCGTGGCCGGTGAAATCGCCGAGCAGCACGTGCATGTCACCCGAGGGTGTATAGGCCGCCAGCAGCAGGTCGCCATTGAACAGCGCATAGGGCGATTGCAGATAGCGAATGTTCGGCGCCGCGTTGATACAGCCAGAATGCGCGACCTTGTCGAACACCGCCTTGGCCGCGCGCTGCTCATGCAACAGGTAATCGTGGTGCCGTGCGATCAGGTCACGCTGCTGCAACACCGTGGCCTGCAGGCGGCGCAGGCGATCCATGGCGTTGATTTTCGCCGCCAGGATCAGCTGATTGTAAGGCTTGGGCAGGAAGTCATCGCCTCCCGCATCCAGGCACTGGGCGAGGGCTTCGCTCTCACGCAGGGACGTCAGAAAGATAATCGGCACCAGCGCTTCGCCCGCCAGCTGCTTGATCTGACGCGCCGCTTCAAAGCCGTCCATCACCGGCATCAAGGCGTCCATCAACACCAGTTGCGGACGCTCGCGCGTGAACACCTCGACGGCTTGCGCGCCGTTGGTGGCGGTGAGCACCTGATGCCCCTGGCGCCGAATGATCGTGGACAACAGCAGTAAATCCGCCGCGCTGTCTTCGGCGATCAGCACCGTCAGCGGCTCAAGGACCGGGGCCAGGCTGCTCAACTGAGATCGAACAGTTTGTCGAAGTTGGAAATGGCGAGGATCTTGCGCACATCGGAGTTGCTGTTGATCACCTGCACTTCGGCGTTATCACCACCGGCATGGTCGCGTAACAGCAGGAGCATGCCCAGGGCCGAGCTGTCCATGTAGGTGGTTTCCTTCAAGTCCACCACGTAGATCTCGGGCACCTTGTAGAACCGCTCGTAGGCATCACGAAAGGCTTGGTGGCTACCGAAATCGAATCGCCCCTTGACTGTAATCGTCAACTTCGTCCCATCCAGGGATACTTCTGACACAACTGACATGTGACTGCTTCCTTGTCATTGGCAATATGCAACAAGGTTTAGCAGCTGATTGAGGTATGGGCAACACAGCAAATGAAATGTGGGAGCGGGCGCGCTCCCACACTTAATACTGTGATTGGCGCGGAAGGCGTTGTGACAGCTCATCCAGCAGCTTCTGCTCGCGCTTGTCTTCAATCGCCCGCGCTTCGTCGATATAACGCTGCACCAACTTGCGCAAACCTTCGACCCGGGCGAACGCCGCCTGCCAGGCCTCGCGGGCTTTATCGAGGTTGTTCTGGTGCCAGGCCAGGCTTTGGCGCTGTTGGCCGACGGCCGTCTCAAGCTGGTTGAGAAAGCCCTGGTAGCCCATCAGCCATTGGCCGGACACGCCCTTGCTGCCGCGTTCGATCCACTGCTGCTGGTACTCGCCGCGAAAGCGCTCCAGGTCGCCGAGCTTGCTTTCGGCCAGGCGCACCTGGCCCTGGAAATAACCCAGGCGCTGCACTGCGGCTTTTTCGGCCTTTTCGGCCATGTCCACCACTGGGGCCAGGCGTGAAGAGCGCGTGCTGGCCATGGCTTAACCGCCTGGCGCCGGGGCGAAGATCGAGCCCAGGTGGGCTTCGCTTTCGCCCATGCTGATCTTGTCGTTGAGGCCCTGGCGCAGATAGGTCACCAGTTGCGGTTGCAGGGCAATTGCCAAGTCGGTTTCACGATCGCCACCGGCTACATAGGCGCCGACGCTAATCAGGTCGCGGCTCTGCTGATAACGCGACCACAGTTGCTTGAAATGTTGCGCACGGGCCATGTGTTCCGGCGTGACCACCGCCGGCATCACCCGGCTGATCGAGGCTTCGATGTCGATGGCCGGGTAGTGCCCTTCTTCGGCCAGGCGCCGCGACAGTACGATGTGGCCGTCGAGCACGCCCCGCGCCGAGTCGGCAATTGGATCTTGCTGGTCATCGCCTTCGGACAGCACGGTGTAGAACGCGGTGATCGAACCGCCACCGGCCTCGGCATTACCGGCGCGCTCGACCAGCTTGGGCAGTTTGGCGAACACCGACGGCGGGTAGCCTTTGGTGGCGGGCGGTTCGCCGATGGCCAGGGCGATTTCCCGCTGGGCCTGGGCGAAACGCGTAAGCGAGTCCATCAGCAACAGGACGTTCTTGCCCTTGTCGCGAAAATATTCAGCGATGCGCGTGCAGTACATGGCGGCGCGCAAACGCATCAGCGGCGCATCGTCCGCTGGCGAAGCCACCACCACCGAGCGCTTGAGGCCTTCTTCACCGAGGCTGTGCTCGATGAACTCCTTCACCTCACGGCCCCGCTCGCCGATCAGCCCGACCACGATAATGTCGGCTTCGGTGAAGCGCGTCATCATGCCCAGCAACACCGATTTACCCACACCCGTACCGGCGAACAGGCCCAGACGCTGGCCGCGACCGACCGTCAATAAACCGTTGATGCTGCGAATGCCCACGTCCAGCGGCACGCTGATGGGGTTGCGGTTGAGCGGGTTGATCGTCGGGCCGTCCATCGGCACCCAATCTTCGGCCTTCATGCCGCCCTTGCCGTCCAACGCACGACCGGCGCCGTCGAGTACGCGGCCGAGCATGCTCATGCCCATCGGCAGGCGGCCGGTGTCGGCAAGTGGCACCACGCGTGCGCCGGGGGCAATGCCCGCCAGGCTGCCCACTGGCATGAGGAAAATCTTGCTGCCGGAAAAGCCCATCACTTCAGCTTCGACCTGCACCGGGTGGTAGCTGTCGTCGTTGATCACCAGGCAACGGCTGCCCATGGCGGCGCGCAGGCCTTCGGCTTCAAGGGTCAGGCCGACCATGCGCAACAGGCGCCCTTCGAGGATCGGCTGGCCGGGCAACACCGTGGCCTCGGCGTAACCGCTCAGGCGCTTGGCGAAGCTGGTGCGATCAAGGCGCATCGGCGGCGTCCAGGTCGACGCTCAGGTCAGGCTCGGCCGGGTGCAAGGCTTGTTCGTGCAACTGGTCGAAGAGCTTGGCCATGATCTGGGTGATACGGGTTTCCACCGTGGCATCGATACGGCTGTGTTCGGTTTCGACGCGGCAACCACCGGGCAGCAGCGCCGCGTCTTCGACGATGCGCCAGGTTTCTTCATGGCGCTCGCGCAGGGCTTTGACCTGCTCGAAATCCTGCGGGTTGATGTACAGCCGCACATTGCCGACGCCCAACGGCAGCAGCTTGAGGGCTTCGCGCATCACGCTTTCGATGTGGCTGGAATCAAGCACCAGTTCACGCTGGATCACCTGGCGGGCAATGTGCTCGACCAGGCCGACCATGGATTTTTCCAGCTGCGAATCCTGTTCGGCGATCGGGTCGAACAGGCTGCCCATCAAGCGTTCCAGGCTGGCCAGCTTGACGCTCAGCGCCTCCTCGGCCTCTTGGCGAACTTTCAGGGTGGTGCTGCGAAAACCGTCTTTTTCACCCGCCGCGAAGCCCTCGTTGTAGGCCTCCTGGCGGATGGCTTCCAATTCTTCGAGGGTCAGTGGCTGGACTTCATCCAGCGGCACTTCTTCCATTTCCGCCGGTGTTTCCACCACCGGCTCAGGCTCGGGCTCCGGCACATGCGGGTCGAAGCTGGGCAACGACCAGATGTCGAACCCGCCGACATCCCGCGCGCGAATCAGATCGCTGGGCGTCTCATCTTTGTTCGACATGGATGGCGCCTTAGATCATTTCTTCGCCGCCCTTCCCGCCGAGAACGATTTCTCCGGCTTCGGCCATACGGCGGGCAATGGTGAGGATTTCCTTCTGGGCGGTTTCCACGTCGCTGACGCGCACCGGGCCCTTGGCTTCCAGGTCGTCGCGCAACAGTTCGGAAGCACGCTTGGACATGTTCTTGAAGATCTTCTCTTTGACGCCTTCGTCCGAGCCTTTGAGGGCCAGCACCAACACGTCGGAAGACACCTCGCGCAGCAGCGCCTGGATGCCACGGTCGTCGACATCGGAGAGGTTGTTGAACACGAACATGAGGTCTTCGATCTGGCCGGACAGGGTGTCGTCGATCTCGCGGATCGAGTCCATCAACTGGCCTTCGACCGAGCTGTCGAGGAAGTTCATGATGTCGGCCGCGCGCTTGATGCCACCCAAGGTGGTACGCGAGGCGTTCGAGTTGCCCGAGAACTGCTTCTCGAGAATCGTGTTGAGTTCTTTCAGGGCGGCCGGCTGCACGGTGTTCAGCGACGATACGCGCAGGATGATGTCCAGGCGCACTTTATGGTCGAAGTGGCCGAGCACTTCACCGGCCTGGTCGGGGTCGAGATAGGCGACGACGATGGCCTGGATCTGCGGGTGCTCGTAGCGGATCACGTCGGCGACGGCACGCGGCTCCATCCATTTAAGGCTGTCCAGGCCACTCGTGTTGCCGCCCAGCAGGATACGGTCGATCAGGCCGTTGGCCTTGTCTTCGCCCAACGCCGAGGTGAGCATTTTGCGGATATAGCTGTCGGAGCCGACGCCCAGGCTGGTCTGGTCGCCGACGATCTCGACGAACTCGCTCATCACCTGCTCGACTTGCTCGCGGTGCACATTGCGCATTTGCGCCATGGCCACGCCCACGCGTTGAACCTCTTTGGGGCCCATGTGGCGCAGCACTTGTGCGGCGTCGGTCTCACCCAGGGACAGCAGCAGCACTGCGGCTTTGTCGACTTTGGTGAGCTTGGCAACAGCGGCTCGATCATTCATCTGCGTTAATCCACTCTTTCACGACCTGGGCCACACGGCCCGGGTCTTCTGCCACCAAACTCTTGATTGCGTTCAACTGAGCGTCGTAGCCTTCGCTCGGGCTTGGCAACAGAATGCTTTGCGGGCCGCCAAGGCTGACGCGGTCGTTGGCCAGTTCGCCGTCAAGGCCGCCCATGCCACCCAACTCGACGTCGCCGCCAGCCAGGGCCAGCTGTTTCTTGCCATGACCGGTGATGTTGTTGAGCACCGGGCGCAGCACGCCGAACACCAGCACCAGGATGAACAACACACCCAGCACTTGCTTGACGATGTCCCAGAACCACGGCTGCGTGTAGAACGACGGGTCGGCGATCACTTCGCCACGCTCGGCGGAGAACGGCATGTTGATCACGCTGACGCTGTCGCCACGGCTGGCGTCGAAACCGACCGCGTCCTG
This sequence comes from Pseudomonas sp. MONT-RG-20F-20-E-7-02, assembly GCF_022662395.1. Classification (NCBI taxonomy): domain Bacteria; kingdom Pseudomonadati; phylum Pseudomonadota; class Gammaproteobacteria; order Pseudomonadales; family Pseudomonadaceae; genus Pseudomonas; species Pseudomonas sp. MONT-RG-20F-20-E-7-02. Next base: position 401,696 of record NZ_JAKNQN010000001.1, on the reverse strand, counting down.
CACCAGGCGGGTGAAGCGCGCCAATTCATCGGCGCTCCAGGGCGCACGGGTCACAGCACCGTCAGCGGCATTGACCTTGACCTGGTCATCGACCACCACCGACACCGACAGGCGATTGATTTTGCCCTGTTGCTGCTTGGTGTGGCTGATGGAACGGTCGAGTTCGAAGTTCTTGGTCGACTGGTTACGCTTGTCGGCCGGGTACGGCGCGAGCATCGGCTGGCCGGTGGCCGGGTCCATGATCTGCTGGCCGTTGGCGTCCAGCAGTGGCTGGCCAGGCTGAATCGCACCCGCGGTTGCGGCAGCGCCACCGGTGGTTTGCGGTGCCGAAGCGGGAGCTGGCGGCTGGTTGCTCAGGGCACCCGGCACACCTTGCGGGCCATTGCTGGCGGTGCGTTGTTCGCTGGTGGACTGCTCGCTGCGCAGGGCCGGCTGATCCGGATTGAACTGCTCGGAGGTCGACTCGACGGCGCTGAAATCCACATCGGCGGACACTTCAGCCTTGTAGCGGTCGTTGCCCAGCACTGGTTGCAGAATGTTGTGCACACGCTGGGTGAGCATGCTTTCCATGCGGCGGCTGTAGTCGAACTGCTTGCCGGCCTGGGTCAGCGCGGAGTTCTCGGCCAGGTCGGAGAGCAGGTTGCCCTTCTGGTCGACCACGGTGATTTGCGACTTGCTCAATTCGGGAACGCTGGTGGCCACCAGATTGATAATCGCCAGCACCTGGCCAGGCTCCAGGGAGCGGCCGGAAAACAGTTCGACCAATACCGAGGCACTTGGCTTGCGTTCGTCACGTACAAACACCGAGCTTTTCGGAATCGCCAGGTGCACACGGGCGCCCTTGACGTTATTCAAGCTGGAGATGGTGCGCGCCAGTTCGCCTTCCAGACCACGACGATAGCGCGTGGCTTCCATGAACTGGCTGGTGCCCAGGCCCTGGTCCTTGTCGAGAATTTCAAAACCGATATTGCTGTCGGACGGCGTAACGCCAGCCGCGGCCAATTTCATCCGCGCACGGGCCACGTCGTCGGCCTTGACCAGCAGCGCGCCAGAGTTGGGCTCCACGGTGTAAGCGATGTCGGCGGCGGCCAGGGTTTCCATGATCTGCTTGGAATCCATGCCGCCCAGGCTGCCGTACAACGGGCGGTAATCAGGTTGCTGCGACCACAGCACCACGGCAAAACCAATCGCCACGCTGGCAGCCAGGCCGACCATCAGGCCCACCTGACGCAACATGGTCATTTCGGAAAGGTTTTCCAGGAACGACAGGCCAAACAGCGGCGGCTTGCCGTCTGCCTTGGCGGGTACGTTGTCCACGACTGCTTCTGCCATGACTTAAATCTCGTCCTTAAACCGGCATCTGCATGATGTCTTGATAAGCCTGGACCAACTTGTTACGCACTTGGGTCAAGGCTTGAAAGGAAACGCTGGCCTTCTGCGAGGCCACCATCACGTCGGTGAGGTCTACGCCGCTTTTGCCGATTTCGAAGGCGGTGGCCAACTGATTCGAGGCTTGCTGGGTATCACTGACTTTATTGATTGCCTGACCGAGCATGTCGGCAAAACTGCTTTGGCCCAATTCCGGCGCTGGCGCGACGGATTTCGGTTGAGCCATGGCATCCATTTGCATGGAGCGCATATCCAACATCAACCGATTGAACTCAATACCCTGGCTCATGACCTTCTCTCTCCGACGACCCGCAATTTTTTGACACTACGTAGCGGTTACTAGGGGTGGTAGCAACAAGGGTGCCAGCTCCGTGGCGATTCGTAAGAAAAGGCGACAAACCCTGTCGGCCCGATGCTTTTTCAGGTGGCGAAGAGGTAGGCTTCCACGTCCATTCCCGCGTCACGCATCTGCGCCAGCTTGTAGCGCAAGGTGCGCGGGCTTATCCCCAAGCGCTCGGCTGCTTCTTTGCGGCGGCCGCGCTCGGCACGCAGGGTGTCGATGATCATCTGGAATTCGCGGCGACGCAGGTCGTCGCCCAAACCGCCGGCGGATTCGGCTTCGACCGCCACCACAGGCGCCGGCGCCAGGCTCGGCAACGGTGCCGCGCCAGTGCCCATGGCCAGGCAGAAGTCCTGCGGCTGGATCAGCCCGCCCTGCTGCAAAATCAGCGCGCGCTGGATCGCGTTGTCCAATTCGCGCACATTGCCGGGCCATGGGTAGCTGATCAGGCAGGCCTGGGCATCGGCCGACAACCGCGCCTGGGCGTGCTTCATTTTTTTGACGTGGTTGTTCAGCAGGCGCTCGGCCAGCGGGATGATGTCTGCCGGGCGCTCGCGCAGTGGGCGCCAGGCCAGCGGGAATACCGAAAGGCGGTAGAACAAGTCTTCACGGAAGCGCCCCGCCGCCACTTCGCCCGCGAGATCACGGTTGGTGGTGGCGACCACGCGAATGTCCAGCTGGATCGGCTTACGTGCGCCGACGCGCTCCACTTCGCGCTCCTGCAGCACCCGCAGCAACTTGGCTTGCAGACCCAGGGGCATTTCCGAGATTTCATCGAGCAGAATGGTGCCGCCGTCCGCCTGTTCGAACTTGCCCGCCTGGGCGGCGATGGCGCCGGTGAACGAGCCCTTTTCATGGCCGAACAGCGTGGCTTCGAGCATGTTGTCAGGGATCGCCGCGCAGTTGATCGCGATAAACGGTTGTTTGGCGCGGCTGGATTGCTGGTGGATATACCGCGCCAGCACTTCTTTACCGGTGCCGGACTCGCCGGAGATCAACACGGTGGAATCGCTGCGCGCCACACGGGCCGCCAGTTCCAGCAACTGCGCGCTGGCCGGCTCGAAGGCAATCGGGCCTTCACCGTCGCTGGCCGGGACCACGCCAAGCGCATGCCGGGCGACCAGCTCGATCAAGGCTTTGGGCTCGAACGGCTTGACCAGGTAATCCGCCGCGCCTTGGCGCATGGCGTCCACCGCCCGCTCTACCGCGCCGTGGGCGGTCATCAGCAAGACCGGCAGTTGCGGCTGGCGTGCGCGCAGCAGGCCGAGCAACTGGTGGCCGTCCATGCCGGGCATGTTCACGTCGCTGACCACCAGGCTGAAGGACTCTTGCTCAACGGCCTCCAAGGCGTCCTCGGCCGAACCGACCGCCCGGTAGTCATGGCCCGCCAACAGCAGCGTGTCAGCCAATGCTTCACGCAGGGCGCGATCGTCTTCAACCAATAAAACCTTGATAGCCATAGTCCTTTTACTCCGCGCTTGCCGCGCTGGAAAACAACGGCAAGGTCATCAATGCACAGGTGCCACGCCCCAACCGGGAGTGCAGCTGCAATTCTCCCTGATGCGCACGCGCCACTGCCTTGACCACGGTCAGGCCCAGGCCCGTGCCGTTGGTTTTGGTGGTGAAAAAGGGTTCGCCCAGGCGCTGCAGCACCACCGGGTCGATGCCGCTTCCGCTGTCGCTGATGCACAGGCGCAGGGTTTGCCCGCGGTTGTACAGGTGCACTTTGAGGCGCGCACCGGGGCCGCTGGCCTGGGTGGCGTTTTCGATCAGGTTGAGCAAGGCGCCGACCAGCGTGTCGCGGTTGCACAGCAACTCGCCGAGATGGCTGTCGCACTGCCAGCGCACGTTGGCCTCTTGAATATGCGTCGCCGCTGCCGCCTGCAGCGATTGCATCAGCACAGCCGGCGTGAGGCGGTCGGTCAGCGGCAATTCGCCGCGGGCAAACACCAGCATGTCGCGCACCTGGTGCTCCAATTCATGCAGGCGCTCCTTGAGGCGGCCGGCAAATCGCTGGTGGGTGGCGGCGGGCAATTGCTCATCAGTCAAATGACTGGCGTAGATCAGCGCCGCCGACAGCGGCGTACGGATCTGATGCGCCAAAGAAGCGACCATCCGCCCCAGCGACGACAAGCGCTCGTGGCGCGCCAGTTGGTCTTGCAGGTGACGGGTTTCAGTCAGGTCGTTGAGCAGCACCAGTTGGCCGGGCTCGGCGTCGAGAGAACGGGTGGCGATGGACAGGCGGCGGCCGTCCTTAAGGGAGATTTCATGGCCATCGTCTTCGCGAGGCGCAAAGCAGCGCGTAATCACGTGGCGCCACAGTTCGCCTTCAAGCGGTTCGCCGAGCAAGTCGCGCGCGGCCGGGTTGGCTTCGCGCACGCGGCCCATCTCGTCGATGACGATCACGCCACCGGGCAACAGGTCGAGGAGGTTTTGCAGACGGTTGGCCAGGCGCTCTTTCTCGGCCAGCTCTTCCATGCGCTGGGCACTGACCACCGCCAGCTCGCCCTTAAGCTCGGAAACCCGGGCCTCCAGCAAGCTGTAGGAGTCAGTCAGTTGGCTCGACATCTGGTTGAACAGCGAAAAGGCCTGTTCCAGGCCCTGCCGGCTTTGCTGCTCTACAGAGGGGAGAAGCCCCTGGATGTCGGGGGCCGAAGAATGTTGGGCGGCGTGGGGCATCATGCTCTCTCGCTTGGCTGACCGTCAGTTAAACGGAACGTTGCGAGGGCTGTAGCAATACCCGTGCCGAAAAAAAACCGCTGACTAATCAGCGGTTTATATTTCAGGCGTCAATCATCTGTCTGCTCATCGCCTTCCCGGCGGCTCATGCCGTACTTGCGCATCTTCTCAACCAGGGTGGTTCGGCGGATACGCAAGCGTTCGGCGGCGCGCGCGACAATGCCGTTGGCATCGTCCAGCGCCTGCTGGATCAGGCCTTGTTCAAGGCTACCGAGGTAGTCCTTCAAGTCCAGGCCTTCGGGCGGCAGCATGGCGGTGGAACCGAAGTCCGGCGTATGGCCGTTGATGGCCACGCGCTCTTCCAGGTCGCTGCGCAGGCTGTCGACCAATTGCTCGTCTTCGTCGTCGACGTAGCGGAATTTCTTCGGCAGCTCGACCACGCCGATCACCCCGTACGGGTGCATGATCGCCATGCGCTCCACCAGGTTGGCCAGCTCGCGGACGTTGCCCGGCCAGCCGTGGCGGCACAGGGACATGATCGCGGCGGAGTTGAAGCGAATCGAGCCGCGCTTTTCGTGTTCCATGCGCGAGATCAGTTCGTTCATCAGCAGCGGGATGTCTTCGACGCGCTCACGCAGCGGGGCCATTTCGATAGGGAATACATTGAGGCGGTAGTACAAGTCTTCGCGGAAGCTGCCGACCTCGATCATGCTTTCGAGGTTCTTGTGCGTGGCCGCGATGATGCGCACGTCGACGCTCTGGGTCTTGTTGCTGCCCACGCGTTCGAAGGTGCGTTCCTGCAGTACGCGCAGCAGCTTGACCTGCATCGGCAGCGGCATGTCGCCGATTTCGTCAAGGAACAGGGTGCCGCCGTTGGCCAGCTCGAAACGCCCGGCACGGCTGGTGATCGCCCCGGTAAAGGCGCCCTTCTCGTGGCCGAACAATTCGCTTTCAAGCAGCTCTGCCGGGATCGCCCCGCAGTTGACCGGCACGAACGGCCCGTCGCGGCGCTTGGAGTGATAGTGCAGGTTGCGCGCGACCACTTCCTTGCCGGTGCCGGACTCGCCGAGGATCAGCACGCTGGCGTCGGTGTCGGCCACTTGCTGCATCATCTGGCGCACGTGCTGGATCGCACGGCTGGTGCCGACGAGGCTGCGGAACAAGTTGGGTTCGCGATGACGGCCGCGCTCGCGGGCCTGGTCGTACATCTCACGGTAAACCTGGGCGCGGTGCAGGGAGTCGAGCAATTTGCTGTAGCTGGGCGGCATTTCCAGGGTCGAAAGCACGCGGCGGCGTTGGTCTTCCGGCAGGTCGACAGAAGAAACATCGCCCATTAGCAGTACCGGAAGGAACTCATCCCAGGTCGACAGTGTCTTTAACAAGCCCAGTACTGCACCAGGAGCGTTTACCGTCCCGATCAGCACACAAATGACTTCACGGCTCGACGACAAAGAGCTGACCGCCTGCTGCCAATCATGGCTACCGCAGGGTAAATTTTCTTCACCAAGAAAATTTAAAATCACCGCCAAGTCGCGGCGGCGGACGCTATCGTCATCGATCAGCAGAATTTTGGTTTCACGCCACATGCAATAGCAACTTCCCTAGTAAAACTTCCTGCCCCAGAGTGAGGGCAATCTAGACGTCTGTAAGATTTCTTACTTGGTAGACGTCTGAAATCTGAAAACAGCACTAGTTAAGTCAAAAATGCTGGCACAGTCAAATATATGACGCACCGTTCGGACTAACTGAGCCCATTCAGCCGAACAGATGGTAAACCTTTGACGCGTTTTCCGCTCGGTTGATCTGCGACATCTCTTCGAAAATCGCCTGGCGCTCGCCCGTCGTCACCTCCAGCAACTGCTGATACACCGCCAACAAGCTCTCCAGCTTTTCCCGCAGGGCATCCTCATCCACCGGCGCGTTATTGAGTGCCTCATCGATCACCGCACGGCAGCCCATATCCAGTTCGCCGATAGCGTCCCAGTTACGTGCCGCCAAGGCGTCGACCAAGGCTTCGCGGGTTTCGTCAATCCGTTGCAGGGCGTGGCTCATGACATCATCCTCAGGCCGAAAGGCCTACAGTGTTGCAATACCGTCCCAGCCTTCCTTGAGCGTAATCATCAGGCCGGCTACTTCGTCGATCATGGTGACATCGTTCTTGCTGTTGGCTTCCAGCAGGCGCGCAGTCATGTAGGCGTACAGGTTGTCCAACTGTTGCAAGGCGGCCGGATCATCGGTTTTTTCCGGGTTCAGGCCGTCACGCAAGCCGATCAGGATGTCGATCGCCTTACCGAGCAGCAGGCCTTTTTGCGCGATATCACCACGAGCCATGGCGCCCTTGGCCTGGGCCATGCGATCCAGTGCGCCTTCCATCAGCATCTGGACCAGACGGTGCGGGCTGGCTTCGGAGACCTGGGCATGGGAATTGACCTTCTGGTATTGGCGAAGGGCTCTCATGGGATTCATGTTTCTACCTCGTGACAGGCGACAGCTAAATTGGATGGGCTCTGACTAATATGTCGACTGGGTCGCAAAAAACTTTAACCCCCAAGTCGGTCGAAGGCGGCGCCCGATGGCGGTATTTACCACCGGGCGACTTCATCGGGATCAGCTGTCCGAGGACGACTTGTTCAGCGCGTTGAGCGTGGTCATGACGCTGGAACGCTGACTGGTGAGCTGGGCCACCAGGTTGTTCATCGTCGTATATTTAGCGGTGAGGCTGGTCTTCAGGGCGGCCATGCGCGCGGTCAGGGTGTCCTGCTGGTTTTGCAGGTCCTTGAGGTTGCTCGACAGGGTCGAGGAGCGCGTGGCGAGAACACCGGTGTTGCTCAGCGCGTAGCTGTCGGTCGCGGTTTTCATGCGCGCCAGCAGGCCATTGTCGCCGTTGAAAATACCGCCGATGTCGGTAGGGTTGGTCAAGATCGCCGCACCGAATATTTTATCGTCAATACTCAGCTTGCCGGTGCCGGAGTCAGTGTTCACACCAAATTGCGCCAGGGACTTCAACGTGCCCGTGCCAGCCAGTGCGTTCATCTGCGCACGCAGGGACGACTGCAAAGTACGCATGGTGGCATCACCGGTCAGCGCAGACGGCGTGGTCGAACCATCGGCGTTGGTGGTGATTTTGGTTTCAGTATTGATCGCCGTCATCAAGGCGTTATAGGTGTCGACAAAGCCCTTTACCGAGCTTTTGAGGGTGTCGTTGCTGCGGCTGACCGTGATGGTCGAGGCGATTCGATTTGGACTGTTCTGATCTGTGACGCCAGACGGAAGAGGCGACAGCGCCGTCAACTTGATACTCACGCCGCTGATTGCGTCAGTCAGGGTATTGCTCTTGGATTCCTGCGCAGTACCGTCAATGGTGTACTTCGCATTCTTCGGCTCGGTCACCACTGATGTCCCCGCTTCCAGGCCGGAGTTACCACCCAGGGTAATGTCGGTGCCGACACCGGTATTGGTTGACGTCATGACCAGTCGAGAACCCGTGGCGTCAGTCAGGATGTTCGCACTCAGGCCTACGCTGCTGTATTGCGCGTTGATCGAGTCACGTACTTGTTGCAACGTCGCGCCCGGTGGAACAGTGACCCCATAACTCTGCCCAGACTGGGAAATCTCCAGTTTCGTCGACGTCGTACCGGCATTGACGACCGTACTCGGCCCCTTTGCATACGTCTGGGTCGCAACCTTCGAGGAGGTCGCCAACTGGTTGACCACCAGCGAATAGTTGCCTGCAGAGGCACCAGCCCCCAAGGTAATGGTGGACACGTTTGAATCCGACGTTGTCGCCGTCAGGCCGCCGATACTGGCGTCCTTGGCCATATTGTCCAAGGCCCCGCGGAAGGCATCCAGCGCTGCTTGAATCTTGCCGATCGAGGACAGCTGGGCAGTCGACGTTTGCGTCTGCTTGTTGATCTGCGACTGCTTTGGCGCTTGTTCAGCGTTGACCAAGGCCGTAACGATCGACTCGGTATTAATCCCCGTAACCGGGCCGCTTACCGTGATATCACCCATGACTCTTCTCCTGATCGGGGCTGGCGCTTTATTGACGGACGACGCCTCAAGCAGCTACAGCAACAAAATTCATGCCAGCTCAGACTTTGGCGTCAAACAACACACTGCTGGCGTCGTGAAGGCTTTGTGCGAGTTTCAATGCCGTTTCCGAAGGGATTTGACGAATGACCTCGCCACTGTCGGTCGCAATGACCTTGACCACCACCTGATGGGTGGAGTCATCAATGGAAAAGTCCAGGTTGCGCTGGGCAGCCTGGACGAATTTGCGAATATCCGTTACCGCCTGTTCAAGGTCGGAGGATTTCGAGTCCTGCTTGGGTTCGCCCGTGGCAACCGTGGGGTCTACCTTGGTTTTCTGCGGGTCGGCTGTCACAGGGGCAGGCGCGCTCTGCGGCGCCGCTGCTGGATAAGACAGGTTCAACTTGACGCTCATGTCCATGTCCAATCTCCTCATCACGCAAAAGACAAAAGGGCACGTAAACGCGCCCTTCCGTCAGTCATCTACCGATGGCTATTACTGAAGCAGCTTCAGTACAGCGGATGGCAGTTGGTTGGCCTGGGACAGGATCGCAGTGGAAGCCTGTTGCAGGGTTTGTTGCTTGGTCAACTGAGCAGTTTCAGCAGCGTAGTCAACGTCCTGGATCTGACCGCGAGCGGCGCTGGAGTTGTCGGAGATGCTCTGCAGGTTGGCAACGGTGTTGTCGAAACGGTTTTGTACAGCACCGAGACCGGCACGCTGGGAGTCGATGTCCGAGATCGCCTGAGTGATCACGTCGATCGAGTTCTGTGCGTTAGCAGCAGTGGTGATGTCGGTGTTGTTGACGGTGGTTTTGGTGGAGTTGGCAGCTGTACCGGTAGCTGCGAACAGACCTGTCACGCCAGCGCCGCTCAGCGAGTAGCTGCTGGAGGAGTTCAGGGAAACTGCACCCGTGGCGATGATCGCGGTGGCAGCCAGGGCAACGGCAGTGCCGGCAGTACCGGTACCATCCAGGGTGGCAACCTTGACGCCTGCGATAGCACCGGCGTCGCCACCGTTGAAGGTCAGGTTCTCACCGGTATCGGACTTGACCGACAGCGCTTGAGTGGTCGAATCGTAGTTAACGGTGATGCCCAGTTTGGCAGCGTTGGACTTCAGTTGGTCAGCCAGGTCAGAAGCGCTGGTCACGCCAGTGAACTGGACCGCAGCACCGCTACCGACTTTCAAGGTGAAGTTGGCGCTGGCTGGAGATGCAGCAGCGATGGCAGTGGAGTCAACGGTGAACTGGGCAACAGTGCTGGCAGTAGCAGCCAGGCCGCCTACAGCGCCGTTCATTTGCGCAGCGATCTGCCCGGCCGAAGCACCGGCAGCGATGGTCAGGCTCTTGGACTGGCCGCCACCGGTAACGGTGAGTGCGCCGCCGGCAACGCCTGTTGCGCTTGGAGCAACGCCTTGGGATTTCAGCTGCTGCGAACCAATGTTGTTGGCTGCAACGTTACCGATGCTCATGTCGATGGTCTGGTTGGCGTTGGCGCCGACCTGGAACGAAGTGGTACCGAAAGAACCGTCCAGCAGGTTCTTGCCACCGAAAGTAGTGGTGGTAGCGATACGGGTCAATTCAGCAGTCAGTGCTGCGTATTGAGCCTGGTTCGACTTACGGTCGTCAGCGCTTGGCGAGCCGTTGGCGGATTGCAGAGCCAGGGTACGCATGCTTTGCAGGATGTTGGTGGACTGCTGCATGGCGCCTTCAGCGGTCTGAGCAATCGAGCTGCCGTCGTTGGCGTTCTTGATTGCAACGCCCAGGCCGTTGATTTGGCTGGTCAGACGGTTGGAGATTTGCAGGCCGGCCGCATCGTCTTTGGCGCTGTTGATACGCAGGCCGGAGGACAGACGCTGCATGGAAGTTTGCAGAGCGCCGGAAGCCTTGTTCAGGTTGTTCTGAACGTTCAACGAAGCAAGGTTAGTGTTTACTGTTAAAGCCATGACGAAATCCTCGTGGGTGGTGTACTGCGGCTTCCGGCCCTGGCAACCGCCGGGTGTGGCCTAGAGAACCTTCGTAATAGTTATCGTCGTGAATGCAGGTCTCTTGAGGATTTTTTTGATTTTTTTTACTAGCACGTGGCCACCCTTTGCAATTCAAGCATTTACGATAGCCCAAAGCCTCGCATTTGCTGGGTTTTCTGGCGCCAAATAAAAAACGCCCAGGCTTTTTCAAGCCTGGGCGTTTTTGTGTGCGGCGCTATCAGCAGGTCACGGACGATAGAGAATCGCCGAACCCCACGACAAACCCACACCAAAGCCACTGATCGCCACCCGCTTCCAGTCGCCATCCATCATGTGCTTTTCCAGCAGCAGCGGAATGCTCGACGACACGGTATTGCCCGTCTCGACCATGTCCTTGATGAATTTCTCTACCGGGGCGTCTTCAAACCGTCGCGCCACGGCGTCGACGATCGCCGCACTTCCCTGGTGAATGCAGAACGCATCAATCTCGTCAGCCTTAAGCTCAGACTCGTTGAGCAGCTCGTGCAAATGCGCCGGTACTTTGAGCAGGGCGAAGTTGAACACCTGGCGGCCATTCATGAAAAACACACCGTCGCTGACCTTCAGGTGCGGCGCGCCGGAACCGTCGGTGCCGAACTTCGACTTGCCCAGCAGCCACGGGGCGTCTTCGCCCATCCAGGTCGCGGTGGCGGCATCGCCGAACAGCATGGTGGTGTTGCGGTCTTCCGGGTCGACAATCTTCGAATACGGGTCAGCGGTGATCAGCAGGCCGTTTTTCAGGCCAGTGGCTTCCATGAAGCCCTTCATCGCATAAATGCCGTAGACGTAACCGGAGCAGCCCAGGGAGATATCAAAGGCGGCCACGTGGGTCGGCAAGCCCAACTTGTCCTGAACGATGGCGGCCGTGTGGGGCAAGCCCTCTTCGTCGCCGTTCTGGGTCACGACGATGACCGCATCGATGGACTCGCGCGACAGTTGCGGGTTGGCAGCAAACAAGGCATTCACCGCCTCGACACACAGGTCGGAGGTTTCCTGCGCAGCATCCTTGCGCGGCAGGAACGCCGAACCGATCTTGCCGATGATGAAATCTTCATCCTTGGCGAATTTGGCGCCCTGGGCGTAGTTATCGACCCCGTCTGCCGGCACGTAACTGGCGATGCTTTTTATGCCAATCATTGTGGCTTCCCAATACTAAATAGCTGGATAACACCCCTCGAACGACGCCGGGAGTGCTGACAATAAAGGGGATAACCCCGTAAAAATATCGCTGAAAGCCGCCGCGCAAAGACCCGCAGTCGACTTATCCTTTTCACACGATACAGTGAAGATGCGCTTTATGACTCACAGGTCACTCAATTTTGTGCGCTTTGTGCAAAACCCTGCAACATTTACGGCGGCAGAAATGACAACGGCCCACCCTGTTGCCAGGGTGGGCCGTCTGTTCCGCCGATGATTACATGCGGCTGAACAGGCTCAACTGAGAGATTTTCACAAACGCCAGCTGCGAGGCTTGCAGCATGGTCTGCTGCAGCGTCAGGTCGATGGCGGCCTGGCCCATGTCGACGTTGGCCAGCGACGACATGGTGGAGGTGTTGGCCAGGCCCAGGCTGGTGTTTTCCTGGCCCTGAATATCCAACGCATTCTGGCGTGCACCAATCGAGCCGCGTACCTGGTCGATTTGCGCCGTCGCGTTGCCCAGGTTGCCGATGGTGGTGTTGAGCACATCCTTGAGCGTGTTCATCGCCACCGGGTCGCCATCGGCCGGGGTTTCCAGCGCCTTGCGCAACTGGCCAAGGGTGTCCAGGGCGTTCATGTTCTTGTTGCTGGTGGCGCCGACGGCAAACTGGTCACCGGCACCCGGCGTGCCACTCACATCAAAGGTCACGCCGGCGGCAGTGATCGACGTCGCGCCCGTGGCCATGGTGCCGGTGGCAATCGACTTGCTGTTGGCCGTGTACGGCTGGGCGTACACCTCGTAAGCATTGCCGCTGGTGAACTTGATAATCGCACCCGAGTTGGGAAAGGTGCTGGTGTAGGCCGCCTGATCCGTGACCCGGCCACCGGTCAACTGCGCGGTGGATGCATTACTCGCCGTACGCGAACTGCTGAACGTGTCCGGCTTGCTTTCCAGGGTAAACGCCTTGCCCGCCACCAAGGCATCAGAGTCCGGGCCCGAGGCCACATCCGAACCCAGGTTCAGGCTGATATCGAACTTGACCCCGCGCAGGTTGATGCTGTGCGCGCCTTCCTTGGTGGAGTCAAACGTGCCGTTACCGGTGATCTCGGCGGTCACGTCGTTACCGTCCTTGTCGGTCACGCTGTATTGAGTGCTGCTGGCGAAGGTCACCTTGTACGGCTGACCATCGGCAAAGTTCTTGGTGTACGCCGTGCCGTTAGTGACCAGGCCCGCCGAGATCGCGACTTTGCCGTCATTGACCGCCGGCGGCAAAATCGTGGCCTGGGTGCGACCAGTATTGGAAGAACTCTCCAGCAGCGTCTTGCCGGTGTCGCCCGCAGCGATGGTCAGGTTGCTCGACACTTGCAGGCTCAGCGGCGTCTCATCGCCCTGGTAGGTGTAGGTGCCATCGTTGTTGCGACTGTAAGGCGGCGTATCGGTCTTGGCCCCGGAGAACATGTAGTTGCCGCTCGAGTCCTTGGTGTTGAGCAAGCCCAATACCTGGTCCTCGAGTGCGCCGACCTGGGCGGCAATCGCCTGGCGGTCATCATTGCTGAGCTTGAGGTTACCGGCCTGCAACGCCAGGCCCTGGGCGGTTTGCAGCGCAGTGTTGATGCTGCCGAGCACGCTTTCTTCGTTGGTCAGCGAGTTTTGCAGGCTGGTGATGTTGCCGTTGTATTGCCCCAGCATGTCTTTCTGCTGTTGCAGCATCAGCAATTGGGCGGCGGCCACGGGATCATCGGCGGCGGTTTGCACGCGCACACCGGAGCTCGCCTGGTCCTGGGCCTTCACCACACCGGAATAGTTATCCTGATACTTGCTGGAGCTGGTGTCGAAATACTGCTGTGTAGAGATACGCATCGTTCCAGACTCCTTTAAAGGGCGTTAATCAGTGTGCTGAAGGTTTCTTGCGCGGCCTTGATGATCTGCGACGACGCCGTGTAGTACTGCTGGAACTTGATCATGTCGCCCGCCTCCTCGTCCAGGTTGACCTGGGACACGGAGTTGCTCGCCGCCTTGTTCGCCGCCAGCAAGGCGCCGGTGGCGGTGCTGTCGGTATTGGCCTGGGCGGCCTTGGAGCCGACCTGGGAGACCAATCGGCTATTGGCGCTGACCAGGCTTACGCCCGCGTTGCCGTCCACCGCACCCACCGTCGCCTTGGTTTGCAAGCCCAGCAACTGTTGGGCGTTGCGGCCATCGGACGCCGCGCCGCTGTTGAACGAAAACGTAGTGCTGTCGTTTTTGACCGGCGAACCGGCCACGGTGGTATCAAAGCTGAAGCTTTTGCCAGGGATCAACGTGCCGCTCGCATCGCGCATCGGCACGTTGACGGTGATCTTGTTGCCCTGCCCCGGAATGATGCTGCCGGTGCCGATCGAGTTGCCCTGGGCGTCGGTGAGCGAGTAAGGCTGGGTGCCGTCCGCTGCCGGGTCGCCGAACACCATCTTCACCGGCATCGAGTTCTCGATCCCGGTGCGCAGCTGAGCGGTAGCCGCGCCGCCATTGATATCGATAGGCACGGTCAACACCGGTGGCGTGAACGTGCCGGTGCCAGTGTTGGTCTTGCTGGCATTGCCGGCCAATGGCCCGGCAAACGCGATTTTATTCGGGTCTTTCAAATCGACACCGATGTTGCTGGCACCCGTGGCGGTCGGGCTGACTTTAAAGCTGTCACCGGCAGCCACTGTGCCGCCGGTATTCAACGCCAGGGTGAAACCATCAATCACCGGCGGCGGCGTGGTGGTAGTGTCGAACGAACCCATGGCCTTGCCATCGGAACGCACCACGTTGTACTGGTTGCCGCTGGTGAAGGTGACCTTGTAGTCGAAGGTCGACAGCTTGCTGCTGTCGGCAATCGTCACATTCAAGTTGCCCGAACCTGCGCTGTTACCCGCCGCCGCCTGGCTGCGCTGGGCAATCGCCGCGGCGCTGTTGATGTCGCTGAACAGCGAGGAACCGAAATCGCCATTCAGGTCCAGGCCCTGGCCCAACTGGCTGTTGACGCTGTCGGCGGTGGCAATGGCGATGCGACCCAAGTCGTTGATGGCCGGCATCAGCACGTCACTGCGGTAACGCAGCAGGCCGCCGATGCTGCCGCCGGTCACCACCGAGCCGATGTCCATCGACGTGTCGCCCATTTTGAGCTGGAGGGTGTACTGGCTATTGTCGGTGCTGCTGGGTACGGCCGAAATCGTATTGGAGATACTGCCCTCGACCAGCGACTGGCCGGTGCCGGTGGTGATGCTCAGTTGGCCGTTCTTCTCGGTCGCGGTCACGCCAATCAATTCGTTGAGCGAACGCACGGCTTCATTACGCGCATCCAGCAGGTTGTTCGGCGCGCTGTTCGACGAGCCCTGGGCCTGCGCAATCTGACTGTTCAGCGAGGCAATCGACGCGGTGATCGTGTTGACCTGATCGCTCATGGTCTTCAGCTGGCCGTTGATGGTCTCTTTCTGCTGGGTCAACTGGGTGGAAATCGCGTTGAAGCGGTTGCTCAGGGTCTGGGCGCTGGTCACCAGCAATTGCCGCGCGGACACATCGCTTGGGGTCGCCGCCGCGGTTTGCAGCGAGGCGAAAAACGCGCTGAGCACCGCCGACATGCCGGTGGACTTGTCCGACATGGTCTTGTCGATGGCTGCAGCCTGGCCCGCGTAGGCGGTGGCGTCGCTGTTGAGCGAGGTGCTGCTCTGGTAGGCGGCGCCCAAAAAGTCGTTATAAATGCGGCGCACATCCGCCAGGGTCGTGCCGCTGCCGATGTACACGCCGCCATACTGGTTGTTGGCGCTGGCGTTCTGGGTGGTCTGCTGACGCGAGTATCCCGGGGTGTTGACGTTGGCAATGTTGTTACTCAGGACCGACAGCGATCCTTGAGCGGCGTTGAGCCCCGACATCCCGATATTGAGCAAACTCATGATTCAGACCTTATAAATGAGTGGATGCGCCCGCGGCAGCGTAGTTCTGGTAACTGTTCATCGTTTTGGCGATCTGCGAAATCTTGCTGGCGTAGTCCGGGTCGGTTGCATATCCGGCTTTTTGCAACTCGCGTACAAACTGTTCCGGGTTGTCGGCTGATTTCACAACTTCTTTATAGCGATCATTGCTTTGCAGCAATGTCACGAGGTCGTGGAAGCTGTCCTGGTAGGAGTTATAGGAACGGAACTGCGCCGTTTCCTTGACCATCGCTCCATCACGAAACTCGCTGGTGATTGCACGCGCCTGGCCGCCCTGCCAGCTCTGCCCGGCCTTGATGCCGAACAGGTTGTGGCTGCTGCTGCCGTCTTCGGCGCGCATCACCGATTTACCCCAACCGGTTTCCAGCGCGGCCTGGGCTACCAGGTACTTCGGATCCACGCCAATGCGCGCGGCGGCCGCCTTGGCCATCGGCAGCATGGTGGCGACGAATTCATCCTGCGAGCTGAAGGCTTTTTTCGCCGGCGCCAGCGGTGGCTGGGCGATGGCGCGGCCGTAGACCTGCATGCGCCCGCTCGGCACGGCAAAGCTGCGCGCCGTGCTGTTGATCACGTTATCGGCGCCGGCGCTGTTACGCAGCGGCGCGCTTTGGGCGACAGTCGTTGCGTCGGTGCTCGGCACGATGCCGGCCAACAGGCGGTCGGTCAGTTTGCTCGGCAGGGCAATACGGCGCTGGTTCATCAGCTCCACATCGTTGGCGTGTGCACTCGCGCCTTCCGGCACGGCCACGCGATAAGCCCACAGTGGGCGCTGGCCATTGGAGCGGCCCAATGGGCCTTCGGCTTTAGTGCCGGCGGCGATTTCCGTCGGCACATCAACCTTCTTCGCTGGCGCCTGCGCGGCTTCCGGGCCTTGCAAGGTGGCCGCCTGGGCGTCCACCGGTTTGTTCTTCTGCATCTGGCGCATCAGCACGTCGGCCAAGCCGATACCGCCGCCTTCGCGGGACATCGACACCGCCAGCTGCTGGTCGTACATTTCCTGGTACTGCTTGGCAGCCGGGGTGTTCATCGGGTTGTCTTTGCCCAGCGCCTCGGTGGCCGAGCGCATGGACTTGAGCATTTCGCTCAAAAACAGCGACTCGAACTCCTGCGCCACCTTGCGCATGTTGCCTTCGCTGTTCTTGTCGGCGCCGACCTTGAGCTGGTTAAGCCGGTTGAGGTCGGAGTAAGACCCCGAGTCCGCCGTGCTGCTGATCCCGCTCTTGCGCATATCCATGGCCATAGCCTCAGATCACAATCAGGTCGGCTTGCAAGGCGCCGGCCTGTTTCAGAGCTTCGAGGATCGCCATCAAGTCGCCAGGGGCTGCGCCCACCTGGTTCACCGCGCGGACAATCTCATCCAGCGTGGTGCCGGGGCCGAACTTGAACATCGGCTTGGCTTCTTGCTGAGCATTCACACGCGAACGCGGCACTACCGCCGTCTGGCCGTTGGACAACGGCCCAGGCTGGCTGACGATCGGGTCTTCGGTGATGGTCACCGTCAGGCTGCCGTGGGTTACCGCTGCCGGCGACACCTTGACGTTCTGGCCGATCACGATGGTGCCGGTACGCGAATTGATGATGACTTTGGCGACGGCCTGGCCTGGGTCGACCTCAAGGTTTTCCAGGATCGACAGGTAGTCGACGCGCTGGCTTGGGTCCAACGGCGCGGTGACGCGGATCGAACCGCCGTCGATCGCCTGGGCGACGCCAGGGCCGAGCATGTCGTTGATCTTGTCGACCACGCGCTTGGCGGTGGTGAAGTCTGACCGGTTGAGGTTCAAGGTCAGGCTGTTGCCCTGGTTGAAACCGCTCGGCACGGTGCGTTCAACCGTGGCGCCGCCCGGAATGCGACCGGCCGATGGCACGTTGACGGTGATCTTCGAACCGTCACGGCCCTCGGCGTCGAAGCCGCCCACCACCAGGTTGCCCTGGGCGATGGCGTAGACGTTGCCGTCGATACCTTTGAGCGGCGTCATCAGCAAGGTGCCGCCGCGCAGGCTTTTCGAGTTACCGATGGAAGACACGGTGATGTCCACCACCTGGCCCGGCTTGGAGAAGGCCGGCAAGTCGGCACTGATCGATACGGCCGCGACGTTTTTCAGCTGCACGTTGCCCGAGCCCGCCGGCACCTTGATGCCGAACTGCGAGAGCATGTTGTTGAAGGTCTGCAGGGTGAACGGCGTCTGAGTAGTCTGGTCACCCGTACCGTTGAGCCCCACCACCAGGCCGTAACCGATCAGTTGGTTGGAACGCACGCCGGAAATACTCGCGATGTCTTTCAACCGCTCGGCGTGTGCCCCTGCGCTCAAGGCCAGCAATAACGCGGCAGCCATCAGCTGTTTGAGTTTCAAAGTGGCCACCTAGAAAGGGAACAGCGGGCTAAGGAAGAAACGGTCGAACCAGCCCGGCTGACTCGCATCAGCAAACGAACCCGTACCCGAGTAGGTAATGCGCGCATCGGCAATCCGTGTCGACGGCACGGTGTTGTCAGTGGAAATATCATCGGCGCGGACCATGCCCGCAATCCGCACCAGCTCGTCGCCGGTGTTGAGGGTCATCCACTTTTCACCGCGTACGGCGATGATGCCGTTGGGCAACACATCGGCCACGGTCACGGTGATCGAACCGGTCAGGCTATTGCCCTGCCCTGCCGCACTCTTGCCGTTGGTGGCACGGTCGCCGCTGTAGCCGGCGTCCAGGCTCAAGTCGCCACTGCCCAGCGGGTTGTTGGTGTTGGGCACGCCGCCGAACAGCGAGGTCAGGCCGATGCTGGTCTTGCTGGTCTTGCCGATCTGCGAGTTGGCGTTTTTGCTCGCCTGGGTTTTCTCGTTCAAGGTGATGGTGATGATGTCACCCACGCGGAACGCCTTGCGATCGCTGTACAGGTTCTGTTCGAAACCGGCCTGGTAGATCGAGCCATTGTTGGCCGCCGCCGGCAACGGCGTGCGCGGCAACACCGGCGCGTAGTACGGGTCATTGGGCTTTGGCGTCGGGGCGACACAGCCCGCGAGCACGGCGATCCCACTCAATGCCAGAACAGAAACATAGCGATTCATGACCCTTACCTCACGGTGTTGCAGGCGCCGTCAATGGCGCCCCATAGACTTGATTACAGATTCTGCGTTACGAACGAAAGCATCTGGTCGGCGGTGGAAATCACCTTGGAGTTCATCTCGTAGGCGCGTTGGGTGGTGATCATGTTGACCATCTCCTCAACCGTGCTCACGTTGGAGGTTTCCAGGGTGCTTTGCAGGGTGGTGCCGAAACCGTTCAGGCCAGGGGTGCCGATTTGCGGCGCGCCGCTGGAGGCGGTTTCCAGGAACAGGTTGTTACCCATGGCCTGCAGACCGGCCGGGTTGATGAAGTCGGCGGTTTGCAGGTTGCCGATCACTTGCGACGCCGGGTTGCCGGCCACGGTGATCGACACGGTGCCGTCGTTGCCGACGGTGAAGGTCTTGGCGTCCGCAGGCACCACGACAGCCGGCTCCAGGGCGAAACCGTTGGCGGTGACGATCTGGCCATTGGAGTCGAGGTGGAAAGTACCGTCACGGGTGTAGGACGTAGTGCCGTCCGGTTGCAGGATCTGGAAGAAGCCACGGCCGTTGATGGCCATGTCCAACGGCTGACCGGTTTGCTGCAGGTTACCGGCGCTGAAGTTCTTCTGGGTGCCAACGATCTGCACACCGGTACCCAGTTGCAGGCCCGACGGCAGTTCGCTGTCCTGGGTCGACTGGGCGCCCGGCTGCTTCTTGATCTGATAGAGCAAGTCCTGGAACTCGGCGCGGTCACGTTTGAAGCCCGTGGTCGACACGTTTGCCAAGTTGTTGGAAATGGTGGTCAGGTTGGTGTCCTGGGCGGACAAACCTGTTTTGGCAACCCATAGAGCCGGAAGCATGCTGTTCTCCTTCGTGCGCCTGTTTGTTGGCGCCGCGCTGCAAAATTAGTGTTCGTTCAGTGAGGCCGCGATCAGCTCATCGCCAGTACGCGAGTCATGGCCTGGTCGTCTTCTTTAGCGCTGTTCATCATCTTGATGTGCAGCTCGAACTGCTTGGAAAGCGAGAGCACCGCAGTCATTTCTTCCACCGCGTTGACGTTGCTCGCCTGCAGGAAACCCGAGGTCAGCGTGACGTTCGCATCCGCCTGCGCCGGTTGGCCATCCTTGGTGTGGATGGTGCCGTCGAGGCCTTTATTCATGTTCTTGAGGTCGGGCTGGACCATCTTGATGCGGTCCACCTCCGCCATCACTCGCGGGCCTTCGCCCATGGCACGGATACTGATGGTGCCGTCCGAGCCGACTTCGATTTTCTGCTGGGGCGGCACGGCAATCGGGCCACCGTTGCCCATCACCGGCATGCCGTTGCCGGCGCGCAATACGCCCAGCGCATCGACGTTCATGCTGGCACTGCGCACATAGGCTTCGCTGCCATCCGGGGTTTGCACGGCGATCCAGCCATTGCCATTGACCGCCACATCCAGGTCACGACCGGTCTCGATCATGGCGCCCGGCGAGAAGTCAGTGGCCGGCCGCTCGGTCATGGCAAACGCCCGCGCCGGAAAGCTGTCACCGAACACCGGCATCGAACGCGCCTGCTCCAGGTCACGCTGAAAGCCGTTGGTGGAGATGTTCGCCAGATTGTTGGCATGGGCCTTCTGCGCCAGTGCATTCTGGCTGGCGCCGGTCATTGCCACGTAAAGGTACTTATCCACGCTCTATCCTCTTTCTGACGGACGCTTGCCGCCCACCGCTGTACTGATGAGGCTTAAGCAATTTGCGAACCAACTTTTTAAAACCAGGAAAAGTCCAGGCGGAGCGGGTGTTTGCGGGGAGGTGCGGAGATGATGAGGCTGGACGAGAGTCGAAAAAACGGCGGACTACTGCCGCTTACGGCAAGCACAGGTCTTGAAGATGACAAATAACAAATGTGAGAGCTGGCTTGCCTGCGATAGCGGTGTATCAGTGGATACATCAGCTAACTGACCCACCGCCATCGCAGGCAAGCCAGCTCCCACAGGGGATGTGTTTACTTATCAGCCTTGAGAATTTCGTAATCGCGCAGCTTGTTGGCGATGGTGGTATGGGAAACGCCAAGGCGCTTGCCGAGCTGCCGGCTGCTGGAATGCTCGGCATATAAAGCCTCCAGCACTGCCTTTTCAAACCGCCCGACGATCTCCTCCAGCCCGCCCTCCAGGGAAAAATCGCCAAGCGGCTGACGCACACCGTAATCCGGCAAGCGAATATGCTCAGCCTTGACCGTGCCGCCCTCGCACAACGACACCGCCTGAAACAGCACGTTTTCCAGCTGGCGCACGTTGCCCGGCCAGTGGTAGTGGCTGAGCCGATCCATCGCCGCCGGCGCCAGCTTGGGCAGCGGGCAGCCGATTTGCCGGCTGGCCTGGTCAAGGAAATGCTCGACCAACGGCGCCAACCCATCCAGGCATTCGCGCAACGGCGGGATATGCAGCGACAGCACATTCAGGCGGTGATAAAGGTCTTGGCGAAACTCCCCGCGCGCACAAAGCTCCGACAAATCCACTTGGGTCGCACAGATAACCCGTACATCCAAATAGACCTCTTCATCACTGCCCACCCGGCGGAAGCAGCCGTCCTGCAAAAAGCGCAGCAACTTCACCTGCAGGCGCGCGCTCATTTCGCCCACGCCATCAAGAAACAACGTACCGCCCGCCGTCAGCTCCAGCAGCCCCAACTTGCCCTCGGCCCGCGCCCCTTCAAAGGCGCCGGGGCCATAGCCAAACAGCTCGGTCTCGGCCATCGACTCCGGCAGGCCCGCGCAGTTAAGCGCCATCAACGGCGACTGCCCACGCGGGCTGGCCAGGTGGCAGGCGCGCGCCAGCAGCTCTTTGCCGGTGCCGGTTTCGCCTTCTATTAATAGCGGCGCATCCAGCGGCGCCATGCGCCGCGCTTCACGCACCACCGCCGCCATCACCTTGGAACTCTGGAAGATACTGTCGAAGCCGCGCAGCTCCTGCTTGCGCACATTGTAGATACGCTCACCCACACGGTCGGCGCGGTGCAGGGTCAACACCGCGCCGGCCATGGCCTCGCTGTCGTCATGCTCAGAGGATTGCAGCGGCGCGATGTCCGCCAGGAATACGTCGCCCTTGACCTTGACCCGCAAGCCGTTGATCCGCGACTTGCTCGCGCGCACCAACTCCGGCAAGTCGAAATCTTCGGCATAGCGCGACAGCGGAATGCCTGGCACCTCGTCCACGCGCACGCCGAGCAACTGCGCCGCCGCACGGTTGGCGGCGACGATGGAGCCGCCCATGTCGATGGACAGTACCGGGAACTCCAGGGCGCCGAGCAGCGCATTGAGCTCCATGTGCCGACGCTCGCTGGGCATCAGCCCTACCCGCTTGACGCCAAACACCCCGGCAATCGCTTCGAATTGCGGGCGCAGCGCCTGGAATTGCATGTTCACCAGGTTCGGGCAAAACAGGTAAATGGCGTTGCCATGTTCGCCGCCGACCTCGCCCTTGGCGACGTTGACGCCGTACTCCACCAGCAGGTTGAGAATGTCCCGCAGGATGCCGATGCGGTTCTGGCAATGCACTTTGATACGCATGAAGAGGCCCAAAAGGTGGGAAGACGCCGCGGCTTTTTGCCGCTGGGCGCAGATAGTCGTCAAGATTATGTGACAGCGCGTGAGCTTTTCACAGCCCAATACAACGACAGGCAGGCCGATCGTAACGAAAACTTTACGATAATCGGTAAACTTTCCTACAGCCCTGACCATCAGCCGGATGGAATCCGCCCGCCTTGCGCGTTATCAATAGGCTCATCGCAGGACATAACAAGAACGAATGCCTAGCAGGAGAGCCGTATGAAGCAGACGCAATACGTGGCGCGTGAGCCCGATGCGCAAGGTTTTATCCACTACCCGCCGGAAGAACACGCGGTGTGGAACACCCTGATCACCCGTCAGCTGAAAGTGATCGAAGGTCGCGCCTGCCAGGAATACCTGGACGGCATCGACAAGCTCGGCCTGCCGCTGGATCGCATTCCGCAACTGGGCGAAATCAACAAAGTGCTGGCCGAGACCACCGGCTGGCAAGTCGCCCGTGTCCCCGCACTCATTCCTTTCCAGACCTTCTTCGAATTGCTCGCCAGCAAACAATTTCCGGTGGCGACCTTTATTCGCACCCGTGAAGAATTGGATTACCTGCAAGAGCCGGATATTTTCCACGAGATCTTCGGCCACTGCCCACTGCTGACCAACCCTTGGTTTGCCGAATTCACCCACACCTACGGCAAGCTCGGCCTCGCGGCCACCAAGGAGCAACGGGTGTACCTGGCGCGCCTGTACTGGATGACCATCGAATTCGGTTTGGTGGATACGCCGCAGGGTCGGCGCATCTACGGTGGCGGCATTCTGTCGTCGCCCAAGGAGAGTGTGTACTGCCTGTCGGACGAGCCCGAGCACCAGGCCTTCGACCCGCTCGAAGCCATGCGCACGCCGTATCGTATCGACATCCTGCAGCCGCTGTACTTCGTCCTGCCTGAGCTTAAGCGCCTGTTTGACGTGGCGCAGGAAGACATCATGGGCATGGTCGAGCGCGGTATGCAGCTGGGTCTGCACGCGCCGAAATTCCCTCCGAAGCCCAAGGCTGCTTGAGCCTTACGTTTTGAGGCCAGGTGAGTCTGTTCCCTGGCCGCGCGTTGCTTTAGGGTAACGCCCACTGATCTTCAATCATTCGAATTCAGGACACCCACATGACCACCTTGAACCAAGCCCACTGCGAAGCCTGCCGCGCCGATGCCCCACACGTCAGCGACGAAGAGTTGCCGGTACTGATCAAGCAGATTCCCGACTGGAACATTGAAGTACGCGACGGCGTGATGCAGCTGGAAAAGGTTTTCCTGTTCAAGAACTTCAAATTCGCCCTGGCCTTTACCAACGCCATGGGTGAAATCTCCGAAGCCGAAGGCCACCACCCAGGCCTGCTGACCGAGTGGGGCAAAGTCACCGTGACCTGGTGGAGCCACTCGATCAAAGGCCTGCACCGCAACGACTTCATCATGGCCGCGCGCACCGACGAAGTGGCCAAGGACGCCGAGGGCCGCAAGTAATGCATTTCGATGCCATTGGCCGCGTGCCCGGCGACCCGATCCTCGGGCTGATGGACCTGTATGCCCAGGACACCAACCCGAACAAATTCGACCTCGGCGTGGGCGTCTATAAAGACGACCAGGGCCTGACGCCGATTCCTCACGCAGTGAAGCTGGCCGAACAGCGCCTGGTCGATACCCAGCCCACCAAGACCTACATCGGCGGCCACGGCAATGCGGCATTCGGTGCGTTGATCAGCGAGCTGGTGCTGGGCAGCGGTTCAGCGCTGATTCGCGAACGACGTGCCGGCGCGACCCAAACCCCGGGCGGCACCGGCGCACTGCGTCTGAGTGCCGACTTTATTGCTCAACACTTGCCCGGCCGTGGCGTGTGGCTGAGCAACCCGACCTGGCCGATCCACGAAACCCTCTTCGCCAAGGCCGGCCTCAAAGTCAGCCATTACCCGTACGTGGGGGCTGATAACCGCCTGGATGTCGCCGCAATGCTGGCGACACTCGCCACCGTGCCCAAGGGCGACGTGGTGCTGCTGCACGCCTGCTGCCATAACCCGACCGGTTTTGACCTGGCCCAGGATGACTGGCGCCAGGTGCTGCAGATCGTGCGCGAGCGCCAGTTGCTGCCGCTGATCGACTTCGCCTACCAGGGCTTTGGCGACGGCCTGGAGCAGGACGCCTGGGCGGTACGGTTGTTTGCCGCCGAGCTGCCGGAAGTACTGATCACCAGCTCCTGCTCGAAGAACTTCGGCCTGTACAGCGACCGTGTCGGCGCGTTGATCGTGTGCGCAGCGGATGCCGAGAAGCTCACGGATGTACGCAGCCAGCTGGCCAATACGGCGCGTAATTTGTGGTCGACGCCGCCGGATCATGGCGCGGCCGTGGTGGCAACCATCCTCGGCGATGCCGAGCTCAAGCAGGTATGGAGCGACGAAGTCGAAGCCATGCGCTCGCGGATTGCTCAACTGCGCGCAGGCTTGGTGGAGGCACTGGCGCCCCACGGGCTGGCTGAACGCTTTGCGCATATCGGTGCGCAGCGCGGGATGTTTTCCTATACCGGCTTGAGTGCCGAACAGGTCAAGCAACTGCGCGAGAAGCACAGCGTGTATATGGTCAGTTCGGGCCGGGCCAACGTTGCCGGGTTTGACGCGACGCGCCTGACCCTGCTGGCCCAAGCCATCGCCGACGTTTCCAACTGAAGAAACTGAATCAAACTGTGGGAGCTGGCTTGCCTGCGATGGCGGTGTATCAGTTAGCCTTTTTTGGCTGACACACCGCCATCGCAGGCAAGCCAGCTCCCAAATTTTTTGACCGTGTGAACCCTTAGCCCGCGACCATCTCGGCTTTGATCTGCGCTTCCTTCGCCTGCGCGTCCGCCAGCCGATACAACTCGATATGCCCATCCCAGTGCTCGATCAACGCCGTGCACGACTCCACCCAATCCCCGCAGTTGAGGTAATCCACCTCGCCCACCTTGCGAATTTCCGCGTGGTGAATATGCCCGCAGACCACGCCATGCAACTCGCGCTTGGTCACTTCGTGGGCGATGGCCTCTTCGAAATCGCTGATAAAGCTCACCGCCGTCTTTACCTTGTGCTTCAGGTACGCCGACAGCGACCAGTAGCCGTAGCCATAGCGCGCCCGCCAGTGATTGAGCCAGCGATTCAGCGTGAGGGTGAACTCATAGGCCGAGTCGCCAAGGAACGCCAGCCAACGGTGGTAACGGGTGATCACATCAAACTGATCGCCGTGAATCACCAGCAAATGGCGGCCATCGGCGGTGACGTGCACGGCTTCGTCCACCAGCTGGATATTGCCCAGGATCAGCTTGGAATAGCGCCGTAGAAACTCGTCGTGGTTGCCGGTGACGTAGATCACCTCGGTGCCGCGCTTGGCCATGGTCAGCAGGCGGCGGATCACGTTGGTATGCGCCTGGGGCCAATACATGCCGCCGCGCATTTTCCAACCGTCGATAATGTCGCCGACCAGGTACACCTTGTCGGCGTGGTAGCCCTTGAGGAACTGCGACAAGTGTTCGGCCTGGCAATCCCGCGTGCCCAAGTGCACGTCGGAAATCCACAGGGTGCGAACCCGTTGTTTACGGCTGGGTTTGGCAAACTCGGCACGGGTCATGGGCTTCCCTCAACGGTGTTTTCGCGAGCTTGCGCCCTGGCGGTTAATAGCCCATGACAAATTTGCGTCACTCTAATGACAGCGCCTGGCACCCGTGAAGCGTTGTAGACTGCTGCCTTGCGCCACCAGGAGACCGCGATGAGACCGACCCTCACGCTGCGCCACTACCTCGAAGAGCCCCTCGCCCACAGCCATGACCACGCACAGCTGGTGTTTGGCCTGTCGGGGCATTTGGACCTGGAAGTCGATGGCCGTGGCAGCCAGGTGCATGAAAGCAGCGTGATGGTGCTGCCCTTCTGCGCCCACCATGCCTGCGGCAGTCGCGATGGCAGCCGCTGCCTGGTGCTGGATGTGCCCACCGACCATTGGGTGGTGCAATCGCTGGGCGAGCATGCCGATGCCAGCCGCCGCCTGCTCGACCAATCGGCACACCTGACCCTGGATTCGCGCCAAAGCCAGCTGGTGCAATGGCTCGCGCACAGCCCGGTGGATGACCCGCTGATCGTGCAGCAAGGTGCGGTGCTGTTGCTGGCCAGCCTCAATCACCCGCTGGCCCAACCGGCGCCGGGAAAACGCCTGCCGTATGCGGCGTTCAATGCGCATATCGAGCGGCACGTTAAGCACCCCTTGCAGGTCGCAGACCTGGCGCGCATCGCCGACCTGTCAGTGGCGCGCTTGCATGCGCGCTTTATCGCCGAGTGCGGGCAGACGCCGATGGACTACATCCGCAGTCGTCGCCTGCACATGGCCCTGGGCATGTTGCGCGAAACGCCGCTGCCCATCGGCGAGATCGCTGAGCGCGTCGGCTACAGCTCGCAAAGTGCGTTTGCCGCCGCCATGTTGCGCAAGTTCGGCGCCTCCCCTGGCGCCTTGCGACGCTCAGCATAGTCTGGCAATAAAAAACGCGAGTCGCGCGACAGACGACCAGACCTTCAACCCTCTAGACTGCGATGCTGTCCCCCCGTTGGTTCAAGGATCGCAATGACTCCCCGCTCAGCCCTCGGCGCCCTGCATATCGGCGCATTGATGTTTGGCCTCACCGGCGTATTCGGCAAGCTGGCGGCTGCCTCGCCGGCCATCATCGTGTTCGGCCGCGCAGCCTTTGCCGTGGTCGCCCTCGCCGTCTTTGCGCGATTCGCCAGCAACACCGTCTGGAAAAAACTCGAAATGCGCGACTGGCGCCGCCTGCTGCTCAGCGGCGTGCTGCTGGCGGCGCATTGGGTGACCTTCTTTATTGCCGTCAAAACCGCAGGGGTTGCGGTCGCCACGCTCGGGTTCACCGCGTTCCCGGCGTTTACCGTGATCCTTGAAGGGCTGATCTTCCGCGAGCGCATTCGCGCCAATGAAGTGCTGCTGGTGGTGCTGGTCAGCGTCGGTTTGATTCTGGTGACGCCAGACTTCAACCTCGCCAGCGCCGCCACAGGCGGCCTGCTGTGGGGCATCGCCTCGGGCCTGCTGTTCTCGCTGCTGTCGCTGAACAACCGCGCCAGCTCCGGGCGCATCCCGGCGGTACAAGCGGCGCTGTGCCAGAACGTGGTGGTCGCGGCCTGCCTGCTGCCGGTAGCGGCATCGGGGCTGGCGGATGTGCGCGCAATCGACTGGTTGTGGATCGGGCTGCTCGGGGTGTTCTGTACCGGCCTCGCCCACAGCCTGTTTGTCGCCAGCCTCGCGGTAATCAAGGCGCGCACCGCCTCGGTGGTATTTGCCATGGAGCCGGTCTACGGCATTACCGCTGCCTGGCTGCTGTTTGCCGAAACCCCGACCTTGCGCATGTTGCTGGGCGGCGCGCTGATCATTGTCGCCATCGTGCTGTCCGGGCTGATGGGCAGCACCAGCCAAGCCAAGGCACCTGCGGCGGTGGCCTGATGTTCAGGCGTTGCGGTCGTTGTGGCCCAGATCCCGCTGCGGGTCGATCTGGTCGCGCACGCGCTGTTTAAGCACCTTGGCCTCCGGGAAGCCGCCATCGGCCTTGCGCTCCCAGATTTGCACACCGTCGCAGGTGATGCGAAACGCGCCGCCGGTAGCCGGTTCCAGGGCCACACGCGCCAAATCATCGGCAAACGTACTCAACAGTTCCTGGGCCAGCCAGGCGGCGCGCAGCAGCCACTGACATTGAGTGCAATAGGTGATGACGATCTCGGGTTTGGTTGCAGACATAATTTGAGAGGTTCCTGGCATAACGAGCTCGGCGGATCGAGTGGCTATAATACCGGCCTTTATCGCCCAGCCTCGAGATTCATGATGCGCCGCCTGCTGTCCTGCCTGTTTCTGTGCCTGCTCCCCCTGCTCGCCGACGCCGTCGAAAGCCCACGCCCGAAAATCGGCCTGGTGCTGTCCGGTGGCGCGGCCCGTGGCCTGGCGCATATTGGTGTGCTCAAAGCCCTGGAGGAGCAAGGCATTCAAATCGATGCCATCGCCGGCACCAGCATGGGCGCCGTGATTGGCGGGCTTTACGCCTCCGGCTACAAGATCGATGAGCTGGAAAAGCTCGCGCTGAGTATTGACTGGCAACAGGCGCTGTCCGACGCGCCACCCCGCGAAGACGTGCCGTTTCGACGCAAGCAGGATGACCGCGATTTTCTGGTCAAGCAGAAGCTCAGCTTTCGCGACGATGGCAGCCTCGGCCTGCCGCTGGGGGTGATCCAGGGCCAGAACCTGGCACTGCTGCTGGAGAGCATGTTCGCCCATAGCAGCAACACGCGTAATTTCGACAAGCTGCCGATTCCCTTCCGCGCGGTGGCCACCGACATCACCACGGGCGAAAAAGTGGTGTTCAACAAAGGCCACTTGCCCCAGGTGATCCGCGCCAGCATGTCGATCCCGGCGGTGTTCGCCCCGGTGGAAATCGACGGCCGGCTGCTGGTGGACGGTGGCATGACCGACAACATCCCGCTGGATGTGGCGCGCGAAATGGGCGTCGACATTGCCATCGTGGTCGACATCGGCACCCCGCTGCGCTCGCGCAAACAGCTGGCTACCGTGGTGGACGTGCTCAACCAGTCGATCACGCTGATGACCCGGCGCAACTCCGAGGAACAGCTCAAGGCCCTGCACCCCAAGGATGTACTGATCCAACCGCCGCTGGCGGCCTACGGTGTCACGGACTTCGGCCGCGCCAAGGACATGATCGACGCCGGCTACCGCGCCACCCGTGCCCTCGATGTGCGCTTGGCGCATCTGCATCCTGCCGAGCCCATTGATCCGGAACTGGTCGCAGCGCGCACGCCGGGCGAACGCACCCCGGTGATCACCGCAATCAAGGTGGAGAACGACTCGAAAGTCAGCGATGACGTGATCCGCTACTACATCCGCCAGAACCTGGGCGAGCCGCTGAACCTGGGCCGCCTGCAAACCGACATGGGCACTCTGTACGGCCTGGATTACTTCGAGCAGGTGCAATACCGCGTGGTGAAAAAGGGCCAGGACAACACCCTGGTGATCAGCGCACGCGGCAAACGCAGCGGCACCGACTATTTGCGCCTGGGCCTGAACCTGTCGGATGACATGCGCGGCGACAGCGCCTTCAACCTCGGCGCCAGCTACCGCATGAATGGCATCAACCGCCTCGGCGCCGAATGGCTGACGCGCGTGCAGATTGGCGACCGACAAGAGCTGTACAGCGAGTTCTACCAGCCACTGGATGTCGGATCACGCTACTTCGTCGCGCCCTATATCAGTGCCCAGGCGCAGAACGTTGACCTGGTTCTGGACAACGACCCTATCGCCGAATACCGCCTGGAACGCTACGGCTTTGGCTTGAATGTGGGGCGCCAGATCGGCAACAGCGGCGAGATTCGCTTCGGCGTCGGCGAAGCCTGGGGCAAGGCGGACGTGCGCATTGGCGAGCGCGACTTGCCGAGCGTGAGCTTCAGCGAAGGGTTCTATGAGCTGAAGTACTCGTTCGACTCCCTGGATAACGTGTACTTCCCGCATACCGGCGAAGACATTGGCCTGGCCTTTCGCGAGTTCGAACCCGGCCTGGGCTCGGACCAGCGCTACCGGCAGTGGGAGTTCAAGCTGGACAAGGCCATGAGTCATGGCCCGGACACACTGATACTCGGCGGGCGTTACGGGCGCACACTGGATAAGTCTGACGTAGTGATTTCCAGCTTCCTGCTGGGCGGTGCGCGGCAATTGTCAGGCTTTCGCGAAGATTCGATTTCGGGGCAGAACATCGCGTTGATGCGTGCGGTGTACTACCGCCGCCTGACGCCGCGCTCGTACCTGCCGCTGGATTTCCCGCTGTACCTTGGGGCCTCCGTGGAACGCGGCCGGGCATGGAACAACGACAATCAGTTCGACAGTGGCTACATCAACGCCGCGAGTGTGTTCCTGGGCTTTGATACGCCGCTGGGGCCGCTGAATTTCAGCTATGGGTTCAATGATGATAATCAGCAGGCGGTGTATCTGAACCTGGGCCAGACCTTCTAGGCAGTAAAAACAACGGCGGGAGCGGGCTTGTGTGGGAGCTGGCTTGCCTGCGATAGCGGTGTATCAGTCGCTGAATAAGCTGACTGAACTACGGCTATCGCAGGCAAGCCAGCTCCCACATTTTTTATCTCTGTGTATCTGAGATCAGGACTTTTCCAGATTCGCCAGAATGTGCCCATGCACCCGCATGCACACGCGCAAATCTTCTTCGTCCACGCCCACAAACAGCTCATGGCGCAACGCCGTGGCGATGGTTTCAATTTGTTCGATCAAAGGGCGGGCGGTGTCGCAGAGCAAAATGCGCTTGGCGCGGCGGTCTTCGAGCACGGCCTGGCGTTGCACCAGGCCCTGGCCTTCGAGGCTGTCGAGCAGGCGTGCCAGGGTCGGCCCTTCTACCCCGACACTTTGTGCCAACTCACGCTGGGTCGGCGCCTCGGTGAAACGGGCCAGGTGCAGCAGCACCAGCCAACGCGCCTGGGACAAACCCAGCCCCGCCAAACGGCGGTCCAGCTCGGCGCGCCAACCTCGGGACATTTGCGCCAACTGCATGCCAAAGCGGTGTTGATCGGTTAAAGGCATAAAAAACTCATGGTTTAGACTGAAAATAAAGTGTGGCTAATTATTAGTCAGCTAAGCATGAGCCATGCCAGGAGGCAAGCGCCGCTATGTACTGATTCGTTACATTGGCGCAATTGGCACACTAAATTTCGAATTCAGACTGCAACGCGGCCCGCACGCAGTACAAAACACCCTCTGGAACGCGCCCGGTAAACAGCGGCGCGATCTCCGTAACCGGTGGCAATTCGCCTTCTCCGTCGAGGAAGGCGTCCTGGATTTCACCGAGCAGAACTTCCGGCAAATCAAGGGCCTGCTCCAACGACAGCTGCTGCTTGCCGATGGATTCAGCCAGCAAGGTGTAGACGTTCTTTTCCGAACATTGCAGCTGGCCGGCAATCTGCATCGGGGTCATGCCGGCACGCGCCAGGCTGATCAGTTCGTGGCGAATATCGGCGACTTCCTTCGGCGCTTCGGCCTGGCCGCCAAGCACTTCGAGGAAGGCCTGCCCGTAACGCTCCAGCTTGCGTGCGCCGACACCACTGACCCGGCCCATTTCGGCCAGGGTGGTGGGCTGCTCGCGCAGCATCTCCAGCAACGTGGAGTCGGGGAAGATGACGTAAGGCGGCACGCTGTGCTCCTGCGCCAACTTGCGCCGCAGGGTGCGCAAGGCTTCCCACTGTTCGCGCTCTTCGCCACGTACCAACTGGCTGGCCGGGCTGGTGCTGCTGCTTTTGGCGGTGGTTTGCGGCTTGAGGTCGCGGCGCAGCTCCAGGCTCACTTCGCCCTTGAGCAATGGCCGGCAACTGTCGTTCAAGCGCAGGCCGCCATAGCCTTCAATGTCAATGTCCACGAGGTTGCGTGCAACCATCTGCCGGAACAGCGAGCGCCATTCACCCTCGGCGCGGGCCTTGCCGACGCCATAGACCGAGAGTTTTTCGTGGCCGAAGCTGCGCACTTTTTCGTTGTCCTTGCCCAGTAATACATCCACCAGGTGGCCGACGCCGTAGCGCTGCCCCGTGCGGTAGATGGTCGACAACGCCTGGCGCGCCGGTTCGGTGGCGTCCCAGGTCTGCACGCCGTCGACGCAGTTGTCGCAGTGGCCGCACGGCTCGGGCATGTCTTCGTCGAAATACGCCAGCAGGGTTTGACGGCGGCAGCGGGTCTCTTCACACAGCGACAGCATGGCGTCGAGCTTGTGTTGCTCCAGGCGCTTGTGGCGCTCGTCGCCTTCGGAGTTCTGCAGCATCTGCTTGAGCATCACCACGTCTTGCAGGCCGTAGACCATCCAGGCATCCGCCGGCAGGCCATCACGGCCGGCGCGACCGGTTTCCTGGTAGTACGCCTCAAGGGACTTGGGCAGGTCCATGTGCGCCACAAAACGCACGTTGGATTTGTCGATGCCCATGCCGAACGCGATGGTCGCGACCATGATCAGGCCTTCCTCGTTGAGGAAGCGTTTCTGGTGCGCAGAGCGCGTTTCATTGGGCAGGCCCGCGTGGTACGGCAGCGCCGGGTAGCCTTGCTCGCAGAGGAACGCGGCCACTTCGTCGACCTTCTTGCGTGACAGGCAATAGACGATGCCCGCATCACTGCGCCGCTCGGACAGGAATGCCAGCAACTGCTTGCGTGGCTGCTCCTTGGGCACGATGCGGTAGAAAATATTCGGCCGGTCGAAGCTCGACAGGAAACGCTCGGCGTTCTGCAAATGCAGGCGCTCGACGATTTCTTCGCGGGTGCGCTTGTCGGCGGTGGCCGTCAGGGCGATACGCGGGACGTCGGGAAACAATTCCGCCAACTGGCCCAGCTGCAAATATTCGCGACGGAAATCGTGGCCCCATTGCGACACGCAGTGGGCTTCGTCGATGGCAAACAGGGCGATTTCCAGGCTCTGCAAAAATGCCAGCATGCGCGGCTGCACCAGGCGCTCAGGGGCCAGGTAGAGCATCTTGACTTCGCCGCGCTTGATTCGCGCGGCCAGGTCGCGCTGCTGCTCGGCGCTGAGGGTGGAGTTCAACGACGCGGCGGCGACGCCGAGTTCTTCGAGGGTGGCGACCTGATCGTCCATCAACGCGATCAGCGGCGACACCACCACGGCCAAGCCATTACGCAACAGCGCCGGCACCTGGAAGCACAACGACTTGCCGCCGCCGGTAGGCATCAATACCAGGGCATCACCGCCACTGGCCACGCGCTCAATGATCGCACCCTGGCGGCCACGAAAGCTGTCGTAGCCGAAGATGTCCTTGAGGACGCGTTGAGCCTGCTCGAGCATGTATAACTCCAAAATGGTGCCGAAATCCCTCTGTACAGGCTGGCCGAAAAACCCGGGCTTCACGGGAAATAATCCGTAAGCGAAGTTTTCGCGGGTTGGCGCTTGGCCTGCAGGGGCATCACAAAACGCGGCAGTATACCCGAGCGTCGGCCCGCAAAGGGCGCCACTGACGAATAGCGACCGCTATCTAAAACCCGGCAAATATGCCTTGCAGCTGGCCGGGGCGCTCAAGAAAGCCTAGAATTGCGCATCGTTTATTCCCAAGGTATCCCGTAATGTCCTTCGCTGAGCAACTAACCCGCCTGCAAGCCTTCCTCGACGCCGATGAGCTGCATGACGAGGCGCTGGACTACGTGGCCGCCCACGGCTACCTGACCGCCCTGTCGATCTCTTCCGACATCGTGCCGGACCGTGAGTGGATCGACGCCTTGTTTGCCGAAGAACCGCACTACGCTGATGCCGCCCAGCGCGAAGAAATCGAATCCACCCTGCTGGCCCTCAAGGCCCACATCGGTCGCCAACTGGCTTCCGACGAAGAATTCGAGCTGCCATGCGAGCTGGACCTGGGCGAAGACCCGGACGACTCCGACCTGCGCGGCTGGTGCATCGGTTTCATGGAAGGCGTGTTCCTGCGCGAAGCCGCCTGGTTTGAAACCGCCGAGGAAGAAGTCAGCGAAATGCTGCTGCCGATCATGGTCGGTTCGGGCCTGTTCGACGACCAGCCGGAGTTCTCCGACATCGCCTCCGACGCCAACCTGATGGACGACATGATCGTACAGATTCCGGAAGCCCTGACCGCGCTGTACCTGCTGTGCAACGCGCCTGACGAAAAACCGGCGATCCTCAAGCCACGCCACCACTGAGTCGTTTGCCCGTGACACCCATGGGCACTCGCTCGCCGCTCCTGCGTTACGCACTGCTGGCCATCGGCTGGCTGAGCGTGGCGCTGGGCGTCATCGGCATCTTCCTGCCGGTGCTGCCAACCACCCCCTTTCTGCTACTCGCCGCCGCCTGCTTCGCTCGAAGCTCCCCGCGTTTCTACCACTGGCTGGTGGAACACCCGCGCCTGGGCCCGTGGATCAAAGATTACCTGGATGGCAATGGCATCCCGCTCAAGGGTAAGGTCTATGCCATCGGCCTGATGTGGCTGAGCATTGGCGTCTCCTGCTACCTGGTGCCGCTGCCGTGGGCACGTGGGTTTATGCTGACCAGTGCGGTGCTCGTGACGATCTACATCCTGCGCCAGAAGACCCTGCCACCGCGATAACCATGGGCGCTGGCTTGTGTGGGAGCCGGGCTTGCCCGCGATAGCATCGCCACGGTGCAACTGTCACACCGCGGTGCCTGAATCGCAGGCAAGCCAGCCCCCACAAAAGCCAGTAGCCAAACACGCCAGATCCTGCACACGACCTTGGTCGACACTGACTAACCCCAAGCATCATGCGAGACTGTGCCACCGGGCCCGGAAGCCTGGGTGTTCTTATGCTCGGAGTTACCATGACGCTGTCCAGCGGGCTGATCGCCGCCGTTGCCCTGGCCTATATGGCCATTATGTTTGCCATCGCCTTTTACGGTGACCGCCGCCACGCGCCGCTGCCGCCACGGGTGCGTGCGTGGGTGTATAGCCTCTCGCTGGCCGTTTACTGCACCAGCTGGACCTTCTTCGGCGCTGTAGGCCAGGCCGCCGAACAACTGTGGGCCTTTTTACCGATTTACCTCGGACCGGTACTGTTGCTGGTGTTGGCACCTTGGGTGCTGCAGAAGATGATTCTGATCAGCAAGCAGGAAAACATCACCTCCATCGCCGACTTTATCGCCGCGCGCTACGGCAAATCCCAATCCCTGGCAGTGGTGGTGGCGCTGATCTGCCTGGTCGGCGTGCTGCCCTACATCGCCCTGCAACTCAAAGGCATCGTGCTGGGCGTGAACCTGTTGATCGGCTCCGGCCCCGACACCACCGGCACACGCGCCCAGGACACCGCGCTCATCGTGTCGCTGGTACTCGCGCTGTTCACCATTGTGTTTGGCACACGCAACCTCGACGCCACTGAACACCACCGTGGCATGGTGCTGGCAATTGCGTTTGAATCGCTGGTCAAGCTGTTCGCCTTTCTCGCCGTCGGTGCGTTCGTGACCTACGGTTTGTACGACGGTTTCGGTGACTTGTTCAGCCAGGCGATGCTGGCGCCGCGCCTTGAGGAATACTGGAAAGAAACCATCAACTGGCCGTCGATGGTGGTGCAAACCGGCGTGGCGATGATGGCGATTATCTGCCTGCCCCGGCAGTTCCATGTGACCGTGGTGGAGAACATCGACCCGCAGGATTTGCGCCTGGCCAAGTGGGTGTTCCCGGCCTACTTGATCCTCGCGGCACTGTTTGTGATTCCTATCGCCCTAGGCGGCAAAATGCTTTTGCCAGGCTCCGTATTGCCGGATTCCTACGTGATCAGCCTGCCCATGGCCGAAGCGCATCCGGCCCTCGCGGTGCTGGCGTTTATCGGCGGTGCATCGGCGGCGACCGGCATGGTGATTGTCGCCAGCATCGCGTTGTCGACCATGGTCTCCAACGACATGTTGCTGCCGTGGCTGCTGCGGCGCTCCAGCGCCGAGCGGCCATTCGAAGTGTTCCGTCACTGGATGCTGTCGGTGCGCCGGGTCAGCATCGTGATCATCCTGCTGCTGGCCTACGTGAGTTACCGGCTGCTCGGTTCCACGGCAAGCCTGGCGACCATCGGCCAGATTGCGTTTGCGGCGGTCACTCAACTGGCCCCGGCGATGCTCGGCGCGCTGTACTGGAAGCAGGCTAACCGGCGCGGGGTATTCGCCGGGTTGGCGGCAGGCACATTCTTGTGGTTCTACACCTTGGTCCTACCGGTTACGGCGAAAAGCCTGGGCTGGTCGCTGAGCCTTTTCCCTGGTCTGACGTGGCTGCATTCGCACCCGTTTGGCTTCGCCGTCACCTCGCTGACACTCGGCACGGTGTTCTCGCTGGCGGGTAACTTCACGCTGTTCGTGTGGGTCTCGATGCTGTCGCGCACACGTGTGTCCGAGCACTGGCAGGCCGGACGCTTTATTGGCCAGGAAATCAGCCAACGCGCCAGCGCACGCTCGATGTTGTCGGTGCAGATCAGCGACCTGCTCAGCCTGGCGGCGCGTTTTGTCGGCGAAGAACGTGCCCAGCAGAGCTTTATCCGCTTTGCCTATCGTCAAGGCAAAGGCTTTAACCCCAACCAGAATGCCGATAACGACTGGATCGCCCACACCGAACGCCTGCTCGCCGGCGTGCTCGGCGCTTCTTCGACGCGTGCCGTGGTAAAAGCGGCGATTGAAGGGCGGGAAATGCAGCTGGAGGACGTCGTACGCATCGCCGACGAAGCCTCTGAAGTGCTGCAGTTCAACCGCGCGTTGCTGCAAGGCGCGATTGAAAACATCACCCAGGGCATCAGCGTGGTCGACCAGTCGCTGAAGCTGGTGGCCTGGAACCGGCGTTACCTGGAGCTGTTCAACTACCCCGACGGCCTGATCAGCGTGGGCCGGCCGATTGCCGACATTATTCGCTACAACGCCGAGCGCGGCCTTTGCGGGCCGGGTGAAGCCGAAGTGCACGTGGCGCGACGCCTGCATTGGATGCGTCAGGGCCGCGCGCACACCTCCGAACGGCTGTTTCCGAATGGCCGCGTGATTGAGCTGATCGGCAACCCGATGCCCGGTGGCGGGTTTGTCATGAGCTTCACGGATATCACCGCCTTCCGTGAAGCCGAGCAGGCGCTGACCGAGGCCAACGAGGGCCTGGAACAACGGGTCACCGAGCGCACCCATGAACTGTCGCAACTGAATGTGGCGCTCACCGACGCCAAAGGCGTGGCCGAATCCGCCAGCCAGTCGAAGACGCGCTTCCTGGCTGCGGTAAGCCACGACCTGATGCAACCGCTGAACGCGGCGCGGCTGTTCTCAGCCGCCCTCTCCCACCAGAACGACGGCCTGTCCAGCGAAGCCCGGCAGTTGGTGCAGCACTTGGACAGCTCGCTGCGTTCCGCCGAAGACCTGATCAGCGACCTGTTGGATATCTCGCGCCTGGAAAACGGCAAGATCAACCCACAGCGCCAACCCTTTGTGCTCAACGAACTGTTCGACACCCTGGGCGCCGAATTCAAGGCCCTGGCCCACGAGCAAGGCCTGCGTTTCCGCCTGCGTGGTAGCCGTTTGCGGGTGGACAGTGACATCAAGTTGCTGCGGCGCATCCTGCAGAATTTTCTCACCAACGCCTTCCGCTATGCCGACGGCCCAGTGCTGCTTGGCGTACGCCGGCGCCAGGGTGAACTGTGCCTGGAAGTCTGGGACCGTGGCCCGGGCATCCCGCTGGATAAGCAGCAGGTGATCTTCGAAGAGTTCAAACGCCTCGACAGCCACCAGACCCGCGCCGAAAAAGGCCTGGGCCTGGGCCTGGCGATCGCCGACGGCTTGTGCCGGGTACTCGGCCACCGCCTGAGCGTGCGTTCGTGGCCGGGCAAAGGCAGCGTGTTCAGCGTGCGCGTGCCTTTGGCGCGTAACCAGGCCAGCCCGAAAGCCAAGCCGACGCCAGACAACGGGCTGGCGCTGAGCGGGGCGCAGGTGTTGTGCGTGGACAATGAAGAAAGCATCCTGATCGGCATGCGCAGCCTGCTCACCCGCTGGGGTTGCGAGGTGTGGACCGCCACCGACCAGGCGCAATGCGCGGCACTGCTGGCCGAGGGCGTGCGCCCGCAATTGGCGCTGGTGGATTACCACCTGGACCATGGCGAAACCGGCACCGAGTTGATGGGCTGGCTGCGCGCGCAATTGGCGGAGCCGATTCCCGGCGTGGTGATCAGCGCCGATGGGCGCCCGGAGATGGTGGCCAAGGTACATGCGGCGGGGTTGGATTATTTGGCCAAGCCGGTGAAGCCGGCGGCGTTGCGGGCGTTGCTGAGTCGGCATTTGCCACTGTAATTCGGCTGAACTCAATGCCTTGTGGGAGCTGGCTTGCCTGCGATAGCGGTGGATCAGTCACCCTCGCCATCGCAGGCAAGCCAGCTCCCACATCGACGGTGTGCTACTCGGGCAAGTGCGCCACGCCATCCGAATCGGTCATCGCCCGCTCGAGCAAATCCGCCGGCAGGCTTTTACTCGCCCGCGCGCCCAGCAACCTTAACTGCTCGGTACGGCTGACCAGGTTTCCGCGCCCATCCGTCAGTTTGTTTCGCGCCGCGCTGTAAGCCTTATCCAACTGTTGCAGGCGGTTGCCCACCTCATCCAGGTCCTGGATAAACAGCACGAACTTGTCATAGAGCCAGCCGGCACGCTCGGCAATTTCCCGCGCGTTCTGGCTCTGGCGTTCCTGCTTCCACAGGCTGTCGATCACCCGTAGGGTGGCCAGCAAAGTCGTGGGGCTGACGATGACGATATGGCGGTCGAACGCCTCTTGGAACAAATTCGGTTCGGCCTGCAACGCGGCGGAAAATGCGGCTTCTATCGGCACGAACAACAACACGAAATCCAGGCTGTGCAGGCCTTCCAGGCGCTTGTAGTCCTTGCCGGCCAAACCTTTGACATGATTACGCAAGGACAGTACGTGCTGCTTCAGGGCCGCCTGGCCAATCACGTCATCGTCTGCCGCCACGTACTGCTGATAGGCCGTCAGGCTGACTTTGGAGTCGACTACTACCTGTTTGTCGCCGGGCAACATGATCAGCACGTCCGGCTGGAAGCGCTCGCCGTCCGGGCCTTTGAGGCTGACTTGAGTCTGGTACTCGCGGCCCTTCTCCAGCCCGGCATGTTCCAGTACACGTTCAAGGATCAACTCGCCCCAGTTGCCCTGGGTTTTCTGACCCTTGAGTGCACGGGTGAGGTTGGTGGCTTCGTCCGACAGGCGCAGGTTCAGTTGCTGCAGGCGTTCAAGCTCTTTGGCCAGGGAAAAGCGCTCACGCGCTTCATTCTGATAGCTTTCTTCCACGCGCTTTTCGAAGGACTGGATACGTTCCTTGAGCGGGTCGAGCAACTGGCCGAGGCGTTCCTGGCTGGTTTCGGCAAA
The DNA here is from genome assembly GCF_022662395.1 of Pseudomonas sp. MONT-RG-20F-20-E-7-02. Taxonomy (NCBI): domain Bacteria; kingdom Pseudomonadati; phylum Pseudomonadota; class Gammaproteobacteria; order Pseudomonadales; family Pseudomonadaceae; genus Pseudomonas; species Pseudomonas sp. MONT-RG-20F-20-E-7-02. The sequence goes on along the minus strand of NZ_JAKNQN010000001.1, from coordinate 362,643 downwards.
GCGTTGTTCACGTTCGTCGAAAATCTTCCCGGCCAGCTCGGCGAACTGCGCTCGCAGCTCGTCCCGCGAGCCTTGCAGGTCGGCAAGGCGTTGTTGATGGCTGTCCTGTTGTTCGCGCAGTTCGGCGCGCAGTGCGGCTGATAGCGCGTCGAGACGGCGCAGCTCGGTGTCCTTGGCGCTGCGGTCGAGGTTCCAGGCATGGGCGGCGTCGCGGGCGTTATCGCGGTCGATCTGCAGCAGTTCGACTTCACGGCGCACGGCCGCCAAGTCAGCTTGCTTGGCGGCGTTGGCCTGGCTGAGGTCGCTGATCTCGTCGCGGCTGGCGTCGAGTTGCGCGGCCAGCCCTTCCTGGGCCAGCTGCGCGGTGGCCAGGCGCTCTTCGAGCAGCTCCCAGCCGGTCATGCGCGCGCTCAGCCGCCGTTGAATCTGCCAGCACACGGCCAATAAAGGCACTGCAGCGCCAGCGACGCCCAAGGCAATACTGGTCCAGTCAAAAGCCATCGCCATTTCTGCCATCACCGAAAAAGACCAAGGTTAACCAAGCACAGGGCTCGAGGACAGCTCAGTCTTCGACCTGGCCCAGTTCGCGCTGGGCGCGGCGGTCGCCGGCACGCGCGGCCAGGCGCAGCAGGTCATGGCCGATGCGACGGTCGCGGGCGTTGCCGCACTCACGGCACATCAATTGGCCCAGGCGGCTCTGCGCAGCCACCACACCTTCACGGGCGGGCTGCTTGAGCAAGCGCCCGGCGAAGTGCTTGACGTTGGTGCTGTGCCCCAGGCGCGGGCTGTCGAGCAGCCACAAGGCGACTTTCAATGAGAAACGCTTGGGTGCGGTAACAGTCTGAGGGGTATCGGTAACAGAAGGTGATACTGAGCGAAACTTCATAAAGCACTGCGGGACAGAACGGAAGGCGCGCCACTCTACTCTTTTTTTCCTACAGGTAAAGCTGAAAAATCCGTGCACGCCCGTTCTAGAGCAAGCGCTTGGGACAATCCACAGAAGCTGTGGATAACTCAGTGGACAACCCGCCTTTAACTCGCGCAAAGGCCCATGGAACGGGGGCCGCAGTCAAACTGACGATTTTTTCACCAATAAAAAAAAGCGATATTTTTCATTGACTTAAATTTTCATTACAGGCAAATGGCGCTGCTTCCACGTCAGGATCAGAGTGGTTACACACCTCGCAACTAATGTGCACAAGTAACCATCCGCTGGTTATATCGCCGAGATTTTTTGCGCCTACATGTCTGAAAAATGTTACCGGAGGTCCAATCCGGGGACTTTTCAAATCTGCCCCGGCTCGCCACACTGCCCTACCTCCACGCAACCTCGAAAGGCTCGATGAAAGGAATTCTCGTATTCGCCATGTTGTTGCTGGCTATCTGCGCGACCTCGCTGGGTATCAATGCAGCGCTGCCCTCGCCCGACGGTGCTTTGTTTGCCATCGCCATCCTGCTGTCGGCAGCGTTTACCGCCGTGAGCCTGTGCATCGAACTGGGTGAAGGTCGGATCAATGACATGCGCGACGTGATCAAAGTGATCGAGACCGGCCGCTCCTTGCGCCTGACCCTGGCGGCCTATGGGCTGGGTTGCTCACTGGCGGCGGCGGTTACAGTGCTGGTCTATCGCGGGTTGCTGGGCAACTGATTAAGATTTTTTGGCTATCACACTTCCCTTCCGTGTTTCAATCCGTTACTATCCGCGGCGTTAGTACCAAGCTGAAAGTCAATTCTGGTCGAACAACTCCCCTGAACAACACGGGATCGACCACCTCGATGGTTTCCAGGTATTCCTTGTGACGACACTGCCTTTGAACAAGCAAAGGGTGTCGCGAAGTTTAAATACTCTGACCGAACCAACCTGCAAATTGATCAGGATCTTCACCCCGGGCCCAGAACCTTTGCCCTTGTCGTGTTGCCTGCCCTCCTAAGTACCTACCTGCCAGCCCAAGCGCGCCTAACTTATTAGCGCTTCAAACTGGCTGCTTTGTTCCAGTCGGGTTCTTCGTTTGATCAATGGTGATCAACGTTACTGGAACGTTTTAACGTTGCACGGTTCTTATCCGTGTCATTTGTAGGAACACCAATAATATGTCCACTCAAATCCACACTCAGGATGCCATTCGCACCCTCACCAACGCTTTTGCACCAATGAACTGCCTGATCATGGCCGCTCGCAAAGGCTGCTTCAGCTTCACCCTGGTCAACGAACACGGCATCGCGCGTCACAGCGAACGCCTGTACCCCGATCAATACTCCAGCGCAGAGCCGCTGCAGGCCGTGATCGAGCGTACCCGTCAGGCATTGATTGCCTGATCGACCCGAGTCGCTGAAACACAAAAAACCCTGCTTAAAACGCAGGGTTTTTTATTGCCTGTCGTTTAAGCACAGGCGATGAATTAAGTTCAAAACGATATAAACGTTATAACTAAATGAAGAAGATGTTTTAAAAACAATCCTTTACATCGTAAATATGACACTACACTTCAACTCAAGCGGCATGATCCGCTTGCGACGAGCCTGAGATCCGATTCACAGCTGCCAAGCCCCCTCTCAGGCATCGTCGACCACTTTCATGGATCGAGGCTTGTATGGGTATCGCCGCCAGTGAATTGTGTCGTTATGTGATCAGGCCGACGTTGATTTACCTCGGCCGCCATAACCCGACAGCCGAAGCCCTGCTGCTGGGCATTGCCGCCAGCCAGTCGGAACTCGGCTCGGCCCTGCATGACCGGCGCGGCCACGGCCTCTACAGCATCACCGAACCTCGTCACCGCGCCCTGTGGGACGGCTACCTCGCACAAGATCCCGAACGTGCCAGCCTGGTACGTGGCCTGGCCAGCCAGCATGCATTTCTCAGCGCGCCGCAGCTGGAACTGACCGTCAACCTGCGTTACGCCACCGCCATCGCCTGGCTCCTGGTAGAACAACACCGCCCTGCCCTGCCGCCGGCGGGCGATGTACTGGCCATGGCGCGTATCTGGAAAGAAATATTTCACCCTCAAGGTCGGCTCCGGGACTTCACCCAAGCGTGGCAAACCTGTGTTTCACCCATGAATCAGGTCACTTGTTGATCAGGCGTTTTGCAAGATTCGGCAAAAAACCGCGAATCTGGTCGGATTGTCCTACAAAACCGCTCTATCTCCTGCATTACGCCCTATAGCGCTAACGTAAATTTATTGTTACTTTCCGCAGCGGTGATCACCACGGAGTTCTAATAATGAAAAAAGTAATGCTCAAGACCACACTTAGCCTCGCCGTTACCATGGCCTCCTCCCAACTGTTTGCAAGCGGCTTCGCCTTGAACGAACAAGACGTCGCGGGCATGGGTACGGGTTTCGCAGGCCGTTCTTCTTCTGCCGAAAACGCCAGCACTGTCTACGGTAACCCTGCCGGTATGGCTCGCCTCGAAGGCCAGCAAATCACCGGCGGTGTTGCAGCGATCGATGCTTCGACCAATATCAAGGATGTCAGCGGCCGCTCCAGCGGTTCGAACAAAGGCGATATGGTGCCTTTCACCGCTGTGCCTTTCGGCTTCTACACCAATAAACTCAACGAGCAATGGGCTGTCGGTTTCGGCGTTTATGCTCCGTTTGGCTTGGTGACCGACTACGAAAATGGCTTCCAGGGCAAAGCCTTTGGCAGTAAGAGTGAAGTGAAAGTCATCACTTTCCAGCCGACTGTCAGCTATGCCTTCAATGACCGGGTTTCCATCGGTTTTGGTCCGACCATCAACCGTATCTCGGGTACGCTTGAGTCCGACATCAACTTGCCAGTCCCGGGCACAGGCTCCAACAACATCAAGATCAAGGGTGATGACACCGCCGTCGGCTTCAACGCCGGCCTGTTGGTTCAAGCCACTGACACCACCCGCGTGGGCCTCACCTACCACTCGAAGGTGAAATACAAGCTCGAAGGCCACACCGAAGTGAGCAAGGGCACCAACGTACCGGCCGGGCTGTTTAACAATGGCCGCTACGACGCTTCCTTGAAAATCGACACCCCTGAAACCTGGGACCTGTCCGTTACTCAAGACATGAGCGACGCCTGGAAACTCTACGCAGGTGCCACCTGGACTCGTTGGAGCCGCCTGAAAGACATCACCGTCAACAACGAAGGTGTATCGGCCGCAGCCGGTAGCGGTCTTTTGGCTCCGCAAATTGTCGGCAGCATCAAAGAAGATCAGAACTGGCACGATACCTGGGCATATGCCCTCGGGACGTCGTACCGCGTCACCAAGCAAGTGGTGTTGCGTACCGGCCTGACCTTCGACCAGTCGCCGACCAACAACACCGATCGTTCGCCACGTATCCCTACCGGTGACCGGACTATCTTCAGTCTCGGCCTGGGCTACGACGTAATGCCGAACATGACCGTTGACCTGGCTTACTCCTACCTCAAGGAAGAACCAGTCAAGGTTGCGCGCTCCAACGCACTGGGCCAGTCCTACAACGCCAAGTACGAAAACAGCGCCAACGGTTTTGGCCTGGGCGTAACGTACAAGTTCTGATCTGACGCTGCATAAAAAAGCCCCGCTCTCCTGCAAAGGAGGCGGGGCTTTTTAGTCGGCGCTAATCAGGGTTTGGACGCAATTGCCTGTTCCACCGCCTTGATCAGCTCCGGACTGTCCGGTTTGGTCAGGCTGGAGAAATCAGCAATCACCTTGCCCTGGCGGTCGACCACGTACTTGTAGAAATTCCACTTCGGCGCGTTGCTCTGCTGCGCCAGAGCCTTGAACAGATGCACCGCATCCGGCCCCTTGACCTTCTGCGGTTCGGTCATCGTAAAGGTCACGCCGTAATTCACGTAACAGACCTTGGCAGTCTCTTCACCAGTCTTGGCTTCCTGCTTGAAGTCATCGGACGGCACGCCGATCACTTCCAGCCCTTGCCCCTTGTAGCGCTGATACAAGGCTTCAAGGCCTTTGAACTGCGGCGCAAAGCCACAAAAGCTGGCGGTATTGACGATCACCAGGGGCTTGCCAGCAAAGCGCTGACATAAATCGATGGATTCCTTGGCCCGCAACTTGGGCAATTGGCCCTCCAGCAACGGCGGGCAATTGGCGGCCATGGCCACGCTGCCAACAGCCATCAGGACGGGTACAGCGAGCCAGCGCATCAGCATCTTGGAGGTCCTTGAGTCAGTACAGAAACAGAACTTAACAGATCGACATCCCCAGTTGCATCAACGCCAGCCCGCCGTGCTGCCAGCCCCACCAGGCCAGCAACAACAAAACCACGCCCGCCGAAAGGGCCAGCCAGCGCACCGTCACACTCATGCCGCCTCCATTTGCGTCTGCAAACGCGCCACCGGCCGCTCGCGCACCGGCCAGTTCAGCGCGGCAGCGAGCAGGCTCAGCAGGATAGCCACCTGCCAGATCAAATCGTAGTTACCGGTTCGATCATAGACCACCCCACCCAACCAGCCGCCGAGGAACGAGCCGAGCTGATGGAACAGGAACACAATACCGCCGAGCATCGACAGGTTGCGCACGCCAAACAAAGTCGCGACGGTGCCGTTGGTCAGCGGCACGGTGGACAGCCACAAAAAGCCCATGGCCATGCCGAACAGGTAGGCCGTGACTTCGGTCACCGGCGCCCACAGGAACAGCGCAATCACCACTGCGCGCAGCAGGTACAAGCCGGTGAGCAAACGCGGCTTGGACATACGCCCGCCAAGCCAACCTGCCGTGTACGTACCAAACACATTAAACAGGCCGATCAACGCCAGCACCGTGGTGCCGACCGTGGCCGGCAGATGCTGGTCCACCAGATACGCCGGCAGGTGCACACCAATAAACACCACCTGGAACCCGCAGACGAAAAAACCGAACGCCAGCAACCAGAACCCGGAATGGGAGCAGGCCTCTTTCAGCGCTTCACGCAGCGTTTGCTGGCCGACCATCACGGGCAGCGGTTTGTCCTTGAGCATCGCCACCAGCGGCAGGATCAGCGCCACCATCAAACCCAGTGCGAGCAAGGCGGCGGACCAGCCCAACCAGCCGATCAGGCCCAAGGTGCCCGGCACCATGGCGAATTGGCCGAAAGAACCGGCGGCGCTGGCGATGCCCATGGCCATGCTGCGCTTTTCCGGCGGCACGGCGCGGCCGACAACACCGAGAATCACCGAAAACGACGTGCCCGACAGGCCGATGCCAATCAGTAACCCCGCGCTAAGCGACAACGACCACGCCGAGTCGGACATGCCCATCAACACCAGGCCCACGGCGTAAAGTACCCCGCCGACAAATACCGCCTTGGTGGCGCCGAAACGGTCGGCCAGGGCGCCGGTAAACGGCTGTGCCAGGCCCCAGATCAGGTTTTGCAGGGCGATGGCGAAGGCAAAGGTCTCACGGCCCCAGCCGAACTCCATGCTCATCGGCGCCAGGAACAGGCCGAAGCCATGCCGCACGCCCAACGACAACGCCAGGATCAGCGCACTCCCTACAAGAACCCAGCCACTGGTGCGCCACATCGAGGTCATTTCTTATTCTCCGCTCGCGGGTATATACCCGCTTGTAGTCGAACAAACCCACCTTCAGGCGAGTTCATCCAGCAAGGCCAACAGGGTTTCGCGCTTTTCGGCGCCTAACCGGTCAATTAATTTCTGCTGTGCCGCTTCCCACGCCGGCAAGGCGGCAGCCAGGCGTTCTTCACCGGCCGCCGTCAACAGCACCAGGCGGTTGCGCAGGTCGTCACCCTCAACCAACTGCACCAGGCCTTCGCCTTCCAACACCCGCAGGTTGCGCCCTAACGTGCTGCGATCCAGGCCCATGGCTTCGGCCAGGCTGGAAATGCTCGGTTGGTCGAGGCGCTGCAGGTTACACAGCAAAGAATACTGGGCGACGTTGATCCCGAAGCCGTCGAGAGCGCCGTCGTAATGCCTGCTGACGCCACGGGCGGCACGTCGCAGGTTGGTGCATAAACATTGGGAGGCAAGCATGGACCGTGTATATACCCGCGATTATGAAAATGCAAGAAAGTGTTACAGCGCCAAGCCGACCAACACCGCGACTTCCAGCAGCTCCAGCAGGGCTCCTGCAGTGTCGCCAGTGGTGCCTCCAAGTCGATTGACCATCAACTGGCGCAGCCCGATAAAACACAGCGCCGCGAGTAAGACGGCAATCCCGCCACTGAAACCGCCGATCAGGATACAAGCCAGGCCGCTGAGGATCAGCACCTGTTGGCCTACAACTCGCGGCAAGTGATCCGACAGTGCCTGCCCCAATCCGCCTGCACGCACATAGCGTGTGGTGAGGAACAGCGCCAGCATCGAAGCGCGCCCGATCAGCGGCGCCAGAATCAGCGCCGCGCCGTTGTGCTGTTCGATCAAGGCCACCAGCGCGGTGAACTTGAGCAACAACACCAGGCCCAGGGTGACCACGGCAATCGGCCCGCTGCGCGGGTCTTTCATGATGGTCAGCGTGCGCTCGCGGTCGCCAAAGCCGCCGAGCCAGGCATCGGCGCTGTCCGCCAGGCCGTCCAGGTGCAGGCCGCCACTGAGCAGCACCCAGGCCGTCAGCAACAGCGCGGCGTGCAGCAACAACGGCGCGCCCATCAGCGCTGTATTCAGCACCCATAACAGCAACCCGAACAACAACCCCACCAGCGGATAAAACAGCAGCGAACGCCCCAACTCCTGAGGCTGCGGCATGCCTGGCAGCCGAATCGGCAGGCTGCTGAGAAATTGCAGGGCGATCCAGAACGGCAACATCGTCAGATTCCTTCCTTTAACACGCCGTCGGCCGCCACTTGCAGGCTGAACAGCCCGCCGTGGCCGACTTCGACATTCAGCAATTGCTCCCGAGGCAAGCCACGCGCCTGCGCCAGCAGCAGGCGCATCACGCCACCGTGGCTGATCAGCAAAACACGCTCACCGGCATAGGCCTGATGCAGACGTGAGACGGCGCCGAGAACACGCTCGGAAAAGTCGCTGACGCGCTCGCCCTCGGGCGGCGTAAAAGCGTACGGATCGGCCCAGAACCGGCCCAGCCCTTCAGCGTCGGTCTCCATCAGCGCTGCGGCGCTCTGCCCTTCCCAGGCGCCGAAGTGCAGCTCCTGCAGATCCTTTTCCAAGCTCACCGGCAGATTCAACCGCGCGCCCAGCTCATGGGCAAACAGCGCGCAACGTTGCAGCGGCGAACTGATCAACCGGTCCCACGGGCCCTGTTCCAGCACGGCGGCGCGCATCTGCGCCCAGCCCCTGGCCGTCAACGCATCGTCGAGGCTGCCGCGCAGGCCACCGCCCAGCTCGGTTTCGCCGTGGCGCAGCAGGTCCAGGTGCAAGATCATGCCGGGCGATCTGCCACGGCCGCTTCGGCGAACGTCGCCATCTGCCCGTGCAGCGCACACGCCAGGCGCAACATCGGCACGGCCAGCGCCGCGCCGCTGCCTTCACCCAGGCGCAGACCCAGCTCCAGCAACGGTTGCGCGTCGAGGCTTTGCAGCACATGACGATGGCCTGGCTCGGCACCACGATGACCAAACACCAGCCACTCACGGCATGCCGGGTTCAGGCGCGTGGCAACCAAGGCGGCGACCGTGCAGATAAACCCGTCCACCAGCACCACGATGCCTTCCTGGGCGCAGGCCAGATACGCCCCCACCAGCGCGGCAATTTCAAAACCGCCGAGGTTGAACAGCGTGTGCAGTGCGTCACCCCGTTGCCCGGCATGCAGCGCCAGCGCGCGTTCAATGACGGCCACTTTGTGGCTGACGCCCTGGGCATTCAAACCGGTGCCCGGGCCAGTCAGGTCACTCACCGCGCAATCGAGCAACGCGCACGCCAGGGCGCTGGCGGCGGTGGTGTTGCCGATGCCCATCTCGCCACCGATAAACAGCTGCGCGCCGTTATCCAGTGCACGGCGTGCGCTGTCGCGACCGGCTTGCAGGGCCAGGCGCCCCTGGGCCTCAGTCATGGCCGGGCCGTTGACGAAGTTGGCCGTGCCCGCGCCGATGTTCAGGTGGCGCACACCGGGCAGATTCAGCGACGGCGTGACCGTGCCAAGGTCGACGACTTCCAGCTGCGCATCCAGCTGCCGCGCCAACACACTGATGGCCGCGCCACCGCTGACAAAGTTGTGCAGCATCTGCCCGGTCACTTCCTGGGGAAATGCCGACACGCCTTCTGCGACCACGCCGTGGTCACCGGCGAAAATGGCGATCCATACGTGATCTACCAGCGGCTTGACCTGGCCTTGCAGCCCGGCCAGCTGCACCGCCACGGCCTCCAACTGGCCGAGAGAACCGGCCGGTTTGGTCAATTGCTGCTGGCGAGCCAGCGCTTGTGCATGTGCCGAAGCATCGACGGCTTTACAGGGGTTGAGCCACCAGGTGTCAGTCATAACGCAGTACCTTTCAAAGTCAGGGGCAGGCCGGCGACGGTCAGGACAACGCGCTGACACCGCTCGGCCAAGGCTTGATGCAGCCAACCGGCTTCATCCACATAGCGGCGAGTCAATTCGCCCAGCGGCACGACACCCAGACCGGTCTCGTTGCTGACAAACATGATTTCCCCTGGCAACGAAGCCAGGGTTTCCAGCAGTTGATCGCGCTCAAACGCCAGGCGCGCCGGGTCTTCAAGCATCAGCAGATTGGTCAGCCACAGCGTCAGGCAATCCACCAGCAGGCAGCGCTCGGCGGATGCGTTTTCGCGCAACACGCGCGCGAGCTCGACCGGCTCTTCGACCAGCCCCCAGTGCTCGGGACGGCGCTGACGATGCAGCGCGACGCGCTCGTTCATCTCGCCGTCCAGCGGTTGGCTGGTGGCAATGTAGATGACATCCAGGCCGCTCTCACTGGCAAGCCTTTCGGCGAGCCGACTCTTGCCGGAACGGGCACCGCCGAGGATCAGTTGATACATGGGAAGGCACCTTTATCGGCCGGCCGAAAGTTTGAGGCGAACACTGTCCAGTGTGGGAGCGGGCTTGCTCGCGAATGCGGTGTGTCAGTTACAAATGAGCTGACTGAACCACCGCATTCGCGAGCAAGCCCGCTCCCACATTTAAGGTGTGGTGCATCAGATGAATAGGGGTTGGCTGGCAGGCCGCCATCGCAGGCAAGCCAGCTCCCACAGAAAGGCAGATTGGCTTTTGATCTAGCTTTTGATCTGGCTGTAGATCTGGCTTTTGATTTTGATCTCAGGCGCCCCGTTAAACCACGCTGGCCGAGCGCAGGCTTGAATCCGTGGGTAACCCGGCAGGACGCCGGGTTAGCCGCGCTGGGCCAAGGATGGCCCATCGCGGCGGCCCACGGATTCAAGCCTGCGTTCGGGCACACCGAGCCTGAGCGAGGTGCCGAGTGGTGGGGCGAGGACTTTTTGCTTACTTTTTGGTCCCTCAAAAAGTGAGCCGCTGTAAGAGCGGAACCATAGGTGGCCGTGACCCAAGGAATGGATATATACACCGCCCCACCGCCATCGCAGGCAAGCCAGCTCCCACAGAGGAATCGGATATACACCGTCAGATCCCGCACAGCTTACGCAGCAAATCGGTGTCCAGATGGTTCTCCACAAGGTCCGCCAACCGCTCGATATCGCGCTCGCGCAAGGCGTGGTAATCCACCTCTTGCACGTCTTGCAACCCAGCCCAACGCAGCAACGCACTGCACGCCGCCGGGGTCTCGAACAGGCCATGCAGATAGGTGCCAAGAATCTGGCCGTCTTCACTCTGGGCGCCGTCAGTGCGGCCGTCATCGAGCAGCACGGCGGCGCGCGACAAGGCATTGCCTGCGGTCACACCCGCATGGATTTCATAGCCGCTGACCTCCGCGTCCTCGAGCAACAAGCGCCCACGCACATTGCGCAACTGCTTTTCTTGTTCCAGCGTCGTACTGAATGCCAGCAAGCCCAAGCCTTCACTCGACCCGGCAGGCCCTTCCAGCCCAAGCGGGTCGTGCACGTGTTCACCGAGCATCTGCAACCCGCCGCAAATCCCCAGCACCTTGCCGCCATAGCGCAAGTGCCGGGCCACTGCCGTGTCCCAGCCGTTGGCGCGCAGGTAGGCCAAATCACTGCGTACACTTTTCGAGCCGGGCAGAATGATCAGGTCAGCGGCCGGAATCGCCTGGCCGGGCCCGACAAACTGCAGGTCGACCTGCGGATGCAGGCGCAGGGGGTCGAAATCCGTGTGGTTGCTGATGCGCGGCAACACCGGCACCACCACCTTGAGCACTTGCGCGGCCTTGTCGATCTGGCGCTGGTCGATGCCGTCTTCGGCCTCCAGGTGCAGGTCCATCACATAGGGCAACACGCCGACCACCGGTTTGCCAGTGCGCGCTTCCAGCCAATCGAGCCCTGGCTGCAGCAAGGCGATATCGCCGCGAAACCGGTTGATGATGAACCCCTTGACCCGCGCCTGCTCCGTCGGCGAGAGCAATTCGAGGGTGCCGACCAGATGGGCAAACACACCACCACGATTGATATCGGCGATCAGCAGCACCGAGCAATCCACCGTCTCGGCGAAGCCCATATTGGCGATGTCGTTGGCGCGCAGGTTGATCTCCGCCGGGGAGCCTGCGCCTTCCACCATCACCACCGGGTAGGCCGCGCTCAACCGCGCGTGGGAGGCCAGCACCGCTTGCATCGCGATGGCTTTGTAGTCGTGATAGGCCACGGCGTTCATGCTGGTGACGGCACGGCCGTGGATGATCACCTGGGAACCGGTGTCACTGTTGGGCTTGAGCAGCACCGGGTTCATGTCGGTGTGCGGCGCCAGGTTGGCGGCCTGGGCCTGTACCGCCTGGGCGCGGCCGATCTCGCCGCCTTCAGCGGTGACGGCGCTGTTGAGCGCCATGTTCTGCGGTTTGAATGGCACTACGGCGATGCCCTGACGCACCAGCCAGCGGCACAACGCAGTCACCAGGGTGCTTTTGCCCGCGTCGGAGGTGGTGCCTTGCACCATCAGCGTACTCATACAGCGTCCTTGTAGGCGGCCAGGGCTTGATCGAGGCGCAACCAATCCGCCTCCGTGTCGGGCAGGCCAAAACGCAGGCTGCTGTCGTGAATAAACAGGCGCAGCAGGATGCCGCGCTGGGCCATGAATTCGTGCATGCGCTCGGCGTGCGGCGTGATCAGCCACTGGAACAACGCGCAGCCACCGTGAGGCTGAAAGCCATGGCGCTCAAGCAGGTCAAACAAGCGCTGGCCGGCGTCGATACAACGCTCTCGCTGTTGCACATGCCCCGCCGTATCGCGCAGGCACACCTGGCCAAGCACCCGCGTCGGCCCACTGACGGCCCAAGGGCCGAGCTGTTCGGCGAGCAACTTGAGCAGCTTGCGTTCCGCCAGCACAAAGCCCAGGCGCACGCCGGCCAGGCCAAAGAATTTGCCGAACGAGCGCAACACAATCAGGCCGACTTGATGGGCCTGGCTGGCCAGGCTCAATTGCGGCGTCACGTCCATAAACGCTTCGTCCACCACCAGCCAGCCGCCGCGCTGGGCCAGCCGCGCGTGCCAGTCCAGCAGGCGTTGCGGGCTCAGGCTGAGGCCGGTGGGGTTGTTCGGATTGACCACCACCAGCACGTCGAGGCCGTCGAGAAAGAAGTCGACTTCCTGCTCCTGCACTTCGCGCACCACGTAACCGGCGCGGCGCCAGGCTTCGGCGTGTTCGGCATAACACGGCGACAACACGCCGACCTTGCCGGAGCGGCGCAGGCGCGGCAGCAATTGAATTGCCGCCTGGGAACCCGCCACCGGCAATACGTGGGCGGCGCCGTAGTACTCGCTGGCGGCCTTTTCCAGGCCGTCATCGGTTTCAGGCAACCGCGCCCAGGCCCGCAGCGGGATCTCGGGGATCGGCCACGGCCAGGGCGCGAGGCCACTGGACAAATCAAGCCAGTCCGCCTCGGCAATCCCGTACTGAATCACGGCCTTACGCAGCCGGCCACCGTGCTCAAGCATAAAATTGCGCCCCCGCGCAGAGGATCAACAGCCATAACCATACGCCGCGCTGCACCAGTTGCCAGCCACGGTCGATGGCGTCGGCGTCTGCCGCCGGGCCTTCGCCCAGTTGCGGACGCTGATGCAGCTCACCGTGATAGATCGCCGCGCCGCCCAGTTCAACGCCCAATGCGCCCGCACCCGCCGCCATGACCGGCCCGGCGTTGGGGCTGTCCCATGTCGGGCCCTGGGTGCGCCAGCATTTAAGCGCCAGGCGAGTTTTGCCGAGCACGGCGTAGGTCAATGCCACCAGGCGTGCAGGAATGTAGTTGAGTACATCGTCGATTTTTGCCGCCGCCCAGCCAAAGCGCTCGAAGCGCTCGTTGCGATAGCCCCACATGGCGTCGAGGGTGTTGCTCAGGCGGTAAAGCACCACGCCCGGCACACCGGCGACGACAAACCAGAAAATGGCGGCAAATACGGCGTCGCTGCCGTTCTCCAATACCGACTCGGTCGCCGCGCGCGCGACTTCGGTGCGGTCCAGCTCGCTGGTCTGGCGGCTGACCAGATAACTCACGCGCTTGCGTGCCTCATCCAGATCATCGCCACGCAGGGCCTGGGCCACCGGAATCACATGCTCGCCGAGACTGCGCATGCCCAACGCCAGGTACAGCGCCAGAATCTCCAGGACCCAGCCGATATACGGCGCCCATGACAGTGCAGTCGCCAGCAGGGTCAGCGGCACCACCGCGATAAACCACGCGGTCACGCCGTGGCTGCGCCAACCGCGCCCGCCCGTGTTGAAGCGTTGCTCGATGCGCCCGGCAAAATTGCCGAACGCCACCAGCGGATGCCAGCGCCTGGGCTCGCCCAGCAGCGCATCCAGCGCCACCGCAGCGACACACAGCAAGGCCACACTCATTGACTCACTCCCCACACATTCTCATACAACATGTCACTCAGCGGCCGTGGTTCGGTCCAGCCTTCGAGTTGCAACATCGGTGCCGAGTAGAACTCCGCCACCGGCCCGAGGCATAACACCGCCAGGGGTTTTGCGCCGGGCGGCAAGCCCAGCAGGTCGGCCAGGGCTTGCGGTTCGAACAGCGAAACCCAGCCCATCCCAACGCCCTCGACGCGGGCGGCCAGCCACAGATTCTGAATCGCACAGGACAGCGACGCCATGTCCATTTCCGGCAAGGTGCGGCGGCCAAAAATATGGCGCTCGCGATCATCCATCAGCGCGGCGACCAGCACCTCGGCGCAGTCGTGGATGCCTTCGACCTTGAGCTTCATGAACTCATCGGAGCGCTCCCCCAGGGCTTCGGCGGTGCGTACGCGCTCTTCTTCCACCAATTGCTGGATTTGGCCGCGCAGGGCACGGTCGCTGATGCGGATGAATCGCCAGGGCTGCATCAAGCCGACGCTGGGCGCCTGGTGCGCGGCCTGGAGCAGGCGTTGCAGCAGTTCGGGGGCGACGCTGCCGCCGGTGAAGTGGCGCATGTCGCGGCGTTCGGCGATGGCGCGGTAGACGGCCTGGCGGTCGGCTTGGGGGAAGGCGTTGTCTGTCATGGCTTGTTGGCGGGCAAGTCGAATCGTCGCACCGCCGCTCCCACATTTTGATTTGCGAACGCTGTCGATGTGGGAGCTGGCTTGCCTGCGATAGCACTCTCAAGGCTAGGCGCAAACAATGCAGCCACCGCCGCCGGGTTGGAGGGGAAGTAAAAGTGCACGTAGGAGGCCGTCATCCGCCCCTGCCGGTAAACCGCCTCGGCACCGCGCCCGCCATTCGGGCTCAGGCCACGGGCAATCGGCTGCCACTCGGTGCTGGTCAGGGAATGGTGATAGGTATGCCCGCGCAGCACGCCTTCCGGCAACTCTACGCTTTGCAGGGCCAGCGCCGCGAGTTTCTTTTGCATCACCGCATCGCCCTGCAGCAGGCCAACCAGCTCGGCGCGGGTGCCGTCAACATCGGTGAGCGAGTCCAGCAGGTAGAGCATGCCGCCACATTCGGCGAGCAGCGGTTTACCGGCGGCGTGGTGCGCGCGGATAGCGTTGAGCATCGGGGTATTTTCCGACAGCGCCTGGTGATGCAGTTCCGGGTAACCACCGGGCAAATAGAGGCTGTCGGCGTCAGGCAATTCGTGATCATGGATCGGCGAGAAGAAGTGCAACTCGGCGCCCATCGCGCGCAGCAGGTCGAGGCTGGCGCCATAGGTGAAGGCGAAGGCTTCGTCGCGGGCCACGGCGATGCGCACGCCTGCCAACAGCGGCTCGGCTTCGATTACCTCAGGCGCGGCGAAGGTTACCGGCGGCGGCAAGGCGACTTCGCAACTGCTGCCCAAGGCTTGGGCGGCGGCATCCAGGCGCACGTCGAGGTCATTCAGTTCGCTGGCTTGCACCAGGCCCAGATGGCGGCTGGGCAGCTCGATTCCGGTTTCACGCGACAGCGCGCCATACCAGCGCAGGCCTTCGGTGAGGCTGCCTTCCAGCAGTTGCGCATGGCGCAGGGTGCCGACACGGTTGGCCAGCACGCCGGCGAACGGCAGGTCCGGCTGGTAGCGCGCCAGGCCCAACGCCAGTGCACCAAAGGTCTGGGCCATGGCGGTGCCATCGATGACGCCGAGTACCGGCACGCCGAAGTGCCGCGCCAGGTCGGCGCTGGAGGGCGTGCCGTCGAACAGGCCCATCACGCCCTCGATCAGGATCAGGTCGGCCTCGCCCGCCGCTTCCCAGAGCAAACGCCGACTCTCCTGCTCGCCGACCATCCACATGTCCAACTGATACACCGGCGCACCGCTGGCGCGTTCGTGAATCATCGGGTCGAGAAAGTCCGGCCCGCATTTGAACACGCGCACCTTGCGCCCCAGGTTGCGGTGCAAACGCGCCAACGCGGCGGTGACGGTGGTTTTGCCCTGGCCGGACGCCGGAGCGGCGATCAGTACGGCCGGGCAATGACGGGGCTGATTCAAAGTTCGACGCCCTTCTGTGCCTTGATACCGGCCTGGAATGCGTGCTTGAGCATGCCCATTTCGGTGACGGTGTCGCCCATTTCGATCAGCTCGGGCTTGGCGCCACGGCCGGTGACCACCACGTGCTGCATCGGCGGACGGGCTTGCAGGTCGCTGAGTACTTGGTCGAGGTCGAGGTAACCGTGCTTGAGGGCGATGTTCAGCTCATCCAGGACCACCAGGCCAATGGAGGGGTCTTGCAGCATTGCGCGGGACACCGCCCAGGCGGCTTCGGCGGCGGCGATGTCGCGCTGGCGGTCCTGGGTTTCCCAGGTAAAGCCTTCGCCCATCACATGGAAGCGCACTTGCTCGGGAAAGCGGCGGAAGAACAACTCCTCGCCGGTGCTGTTACGCCCCTTGATGAACTGCACCACGCCGCATTGCATGCCGTGGCCCATGGCGCGAGCAAGCATGCCAAACGCCGAGCTGCTTTTGCCTTTGCCGTTGCCGGTCAATACCAGCAGCAAGCCGCATTCGTTCGGGGAGTTGGCGATGCGCTCGTCGATCACGGCTTTTTTGCGCAGCATGCGCGCCAGGTGGCGTTCGTCGCGGTCGGGGGAATCAGTCATGGCAGCTCTCCGTTGGGGCTGGACAAAAACGGCGGGCAGGAAAAAGAAAAAACAGACAGCCAAGCATCGCCCACCGTGATGCTGTTGGATGATCCAGGCCGGTCTCCGGACTCATGAGTGGCGTTCTCTTGATAGAAAACAGGCCAACGGCGCGCCTTCCCATATCGCGTGGATACAGTGGCAAAAGGCACCGTCTTGACTCATTTACCGTTGCGGGGGCAGCGCCGGAATCGCGGCAGCACTGTGTACAAGTGCGCTCGCTCACCGGCTTCCCTGTTTCACTCTGTCGGCACACGGCCACAGAGCACCTGGAACAAGCCGCGAAGGTTAGTGGGTTGGGGGTGGAGCGTCAATTAAAGCTGGCCTTGCACTTGAACCATCCGACTGCCGCGCTTCTCTACCCTTACAGGTATTAAGGAGAAAACCATGCACAAAACCAGACTCGCCTTACTGATCATGCTCGCCGGCACCCTCGCCGCCTGCGGCGAAAGCTCTACCTTGCAGGTCTCCGACGGCACCGGGCCTTCGCCCAAGCTGCCGGAGCCGAATAAAACCCTGATCCCCACGGTGAACATCGCCCCGGCAATTGGCTGGCCCGACGGCGCGAAGCCGACAGCGGCCTCCGGCACTCAGGTCGCGGCGTTTGCTGAAGGCCTGGACCACCCGCGCTGGCTGTATGTATTGCCCAACGGTGATGTGCTGGTGGCGGAAACCAACGCGCCGCCCAAGCCGGATGATGCCAAGGGCGTTCGTGGCTGGGTCATGGAGAAAGTCATGGGCCGCGCCGGCGCCGCTGTGCCGAGCCCGAACCGTATCACCCTGCTGCGTGATGCCGATCACGATGGTGTAGCCGAAACCCGTACCGTGTTCCTGGAGAACCTCAACTCTCCGTTCGGCATGACGCTGGTCGGTAACGACCTGTATGTGGCCGACTCGGACAAGCTGTTGCGCTTCCCCTATCAGCCGGGCGAAACCGCGATCAAGGCAGCCGGCACCACGGTGGTCGACTTGCCGGGCGGTAGCATCAACCACCACTGGACCAAAAACGTGGTGGCCAGCAAGGACGGCAGCAAGTTGTATGTGAGCGTCGGCTCCAACAGCAACGTCGGCGAGAACGGCCTGGCGGCGGAAGAAGGTCGCGCGGCGATCTGGGAAGTCGACCGCACTACCGGCAAGCACCGCATTTTTGCCTCAGGCCTGCGCAACCCGAACGGCATGGCCTGGGAACCGCAGAGTGGCAAGCTGTGGACGGCGGTGAATGAACGCGACGAGATCGGCAGCGACCTGGTGCCGGACTACATTACCTCGGTCAAGGATGGGGCCTTCTATGGCTGGCCGTTCAGTTACTACGGGCAGCACGTGGATGTACGCGTTTCTCCGCAAAACCCGGACCTGGTCGCCAAGGCGATTGCGCCGGACTACGCGGTGGGGCCGCACACAGCATCACTGGGCCTGACCTTTGCCGAAGGCAGCAAACTCCCGGCGCAGTTCAGCAATGGCGCATTTATCGGTCAGCACGGTTCGTGGAACCGCAAGCCGCACAGTGGCTACAAGGTGATCTTCGTGCCGTTCGAGGGTGGCCAGCCTAAAGGCCAGCCGGTGGATGTGCTGACCGGGTTCCTCGACAAAGACGAGAAAGCCATGGGCCGGCCAGTGGGCGTGGTGATTGATCAGCAGGGGGATTTGCTGGTGGCCGATGATGTGGGGAATAAGGTGTGGCGGGTGTCGGCCGCCAAATAGCCGATCTCGAATACACCACAAACCAATGTGGGAGCTGGCTTTTGTGGGAGCTGGCTTGCCTGCGATTGCATCACCTAGGTCCAATTTGAAGACTGAGGTGCCTGCATCGCGGGCAAGCCCGGCTCCCACAAAGGCCCAGCTCCCACATTCTTATTTCTGCTGAGCCTTAAGGGTTGCGCGCCAGATTCGCTGGCAGCACGCGCTTGGCGCTCAAATAGGCATTCTGCCAATAGGCCTTGGACAGCGTATCCAGCTTCACGGTGCCGCCGGTTTGCGGCGCATGCACAAAGCGGCCTTCGCCGACATAGATCCCCGCGTGGCTGACCTGTGAACCGCCGCCGGTAGCGAAGAACAGCAAGTCACCGGTCTGCAGGTTCGCTTCGCTGACGTCCTGGGCACGCATCACGATCAGTTCACGGGTGGTGCGCGGCAAAGAGATGCCCGCCGCGTCACGGTAGACAAAACCAATCAAGCCACTGCAGTCAAAGCCCGAGTCCGGCGTGTTGCCGCCCCAGCGATAAGGCGTGCCGACCAAGCCCAGCGCACGGAATAGCACGTCTTCTGCCGCAGGCGAGAAGCTTTGGGTGGAATAATTGAACACCGGCTTAGGCTTGACGGCGACGGGCGCAGGCGGCGGTGGACGGCTTGCGCAGGCGCTGAGGAGCGCGGCACAAACAAGCAGAATGAGGCGGGCTGAGGTCGACATGGGCAGAACAATCCTGGTCTGGATGCGGCTTTCGCTGCCGAACGCTGAAAACCAGAACGCGCAAGCAAAGCTCGCGCGAACGGATTACAACAATGTCCAGGGATTCTAGCGCTTACACGTCAAACTTCAAGTATCACTTTAACTTTACTTACTGGCGGTAACCGTAGTCGGGGCCATGGCGAGTGCGCGCTTGGCTTCGATGAAGGTTTTGCTCCAGTAGCTGTCGCCCAGGTTGTCGACTCGAACACCACCACTGCGGCGGCTGCTGGAGTGGATAAACTGGTTATCGCCCAAGTAGATACCTGCGTGGCTTACGCGACCACGGCCAGCCGTACTAAAGAAAAGCAGATCACCGGGCTTGAGGTTGTTGCGTGCGACCAACGGTGCATCCACGTTGATCATTTCGCGGGTCGAGCGAGGCAAATTCATGCCGGCTTCTTCGCGAAACAGGTAGCCGATGAAGCCGCTGCAGTCGAAACCGGCCTCAGAAGTGCCGCCGAAACGGTAACGCGTACCGATCAGGGACATGCCGCGTTCAAGGATGCTGTCGGCCAGAACTGGAAGCTGGTAAGGCTTGCTGCCGGCGAAGGCGGCCAGTTCCTTCTCGGTTGCCACCTCTTCCTCATAAACAGTGGAAGACTGTGATGCAACGAATTTTGCCTGGGACTGTTGTGCCGGTTTTTGCTGCTCAGCCACGTTTTGAGTGTGGGTGGCGCAACCAAACAACAGGGTAACGAGTGCGAGAGGCACGAGGGGTGCGAAGCGATTTAGCATGGGCACGACCGTGGCTGATATGTAAAGAAGTCGAGACTATGCCCACTATCACATCGATTTGCAAATTCAATCGTGATCTATGTGACTTCTTGTTTGAACGATGACATCTAAGCCCTTAACACCCAATACCTGTCTTTTGCGTGGCCAAACCGGCCCAAACGCAGGTTTTCTGGCGCCTGAAATTTGCCGAAAGCCACGCAATACAAGGCCTGGCTACCAGCCGAGGGTTTCCTTGAGAAACGGGATGGTCAGCTTGCGCTGAGCCTGCAACGAGGCCTGATCGAGCTGTTCGAGCAAGTCGAACAACGCGCTCATGCTGCGGGTGCCACGGGTGAGAATAAAGTGCCCGACTTCATCGGTGAGGTGCAGGCCGCGACGGGATGCACGCAGTTGCAGGGCGCGCAGTTTGTCTTCATCGGACAATGGGCGCATCTGGAAGATCAGCGCCAGGGTCAGGCGCGACTTGAGGTCGGCCAGCTTCACCGGCAACTCACGCGGCGAGGTAGACGCGGCTATCAGCAAGCGTCGGCCGCTGTCGCGCAGACGGTTGAACAGGTGAAACAGCGCTTCTTCCCAATCAGCCTTGCCGGCAATTGCCTGCAGATCGTCCAGGCAGACCAGCTCGTATTGCTCAAGGTGGTCGAAGATGCCGATGCCACGGTCCATCAATTCAGCCAGCGGCAGGTAAACCGCCGGTTCACCCATCTGTTCGAAGCGCAGGCACGCGGCCTGTAACAGGTGGGTGCGCCCCACGCCGTGCTTGCCCCACAGATAGATCAGGCTTTCAGTCCACCCGGCGTCGGCTTCGCAGAGCCGCTCGACATAGCCGAGTGCAGCGGCATTGGCGCCTGGGTAGTAATTGATAAAGGTGGCGTCGTCACGCAGACGCACACCCAAGGGCAGCTGAATCGGTTTCATGCTGACTGAACGGCTCCAAACGAACCGTTAGTGGCCTCTGTGTAAAGTTTGCAAAGTTTATACCCGTGACGCCGGGCGCACAATGCAGCAGACCACAAGCAAAATCAAAGGTTTGCGTTAACTCGGGTCGATTTGCGCAAATTGTTTGACACCACTCCCCCAGAAACAACAAACCCGGCCAGGGCCGGGTTTGTGACGAAGCGGTTACAGGTCGGGGTCTTCAACCCCGGTATACACATCGGAATCCTTGTACAGATCGTGCACATGGCGCACCAGCACCATGATCACCGCCGCGACCGGCAGGGCCAGCAGGATGCCCGTAAAACCAAACAGCTCGCCGCCTGCCAGGATCGCGAAGATTACCGCGACCGGGTGCAGACCAATCCGGTCCCCCACCAGCAACGGCGTCAGCACCATGCCTTCCAGGGCCTGGCCGACCATAAACACCGCAACAATCCCCAGCATCGGGTACAGGTCGCCACCGAACTGAAACAGCCCGGCGACCAGTGCGGCACCAATCCCGATCACGAAGCCCATGTACGGCACGATTGCGGCCAGACCTGCGATCAAACCGATCAACAGGCCCAGTTCCAGGCCGATCGCCATCAGGCCGGCCGCGTAGATGATACCCAGCGCCAACATCACCAGCAGCTGACCGCGAACAAACGCGCCGAGCACCTCGTGGCACTCTTCCGCCAGGGAAACGATGCGCTCTTCACTGTTGCGCGGCAGCAGGCTACGGATTTTGGCCATCATGATGTCCCAGTCACGCAGCAGGTAGAACGCCACTACCGGGATCAGCACCAGATTGGTCAACCAGCCGATCAGCGCCAGGCTGGAGGCCGTGGCCTGGCTGAGCACAACACCGACGATATCGGTGGTCTGCCCCATATGTTCACTGATGGCCGCCTTGACCTTGTCGAACTTCCAGAAACCGTCCGCCAGCCCCAACTTGGCCTGGGCCCACGGCATTGCCGTGTGCTGCAACCAGTCAAGCATCTGCGGCGCCAGCTCATACAAGCGAACCAACTGCTTGGCGAGCATCGGCACCAACACCAGCACCAGCGCGGTGATGATCAACGTGAACAGCGCAAACACCGCCACCACGCCCAGGGTGCGCGACAGGCCGGCTTTCTCCAGGCGATCCACCACGGGATCAAACAGATAGGCCAGCAGTAACGCAACCAGGAACGGCGTGAGGATCGAATGCAGCAAGAACACAAAAACGCACAGCAGGACAATCCCGCCAAGCCACACCCAACGACGCGTATCCGCCATAAACCACTCCATTATTTGCTTCTATCTATATAGGAAGAACTTTTACCAACGAAAACGCAGTTGCGCCTGCGGCTCAGGTGCGGCGGCCGGCTGCGTACCGTCCACCACTGGCTGCTGGACAGGTGCTTCACCTGCCGGCACTTCCTGCAACTTGGCCAGGCTCAACTGGGTACGCAACTGATCGGCACTGCCGTTGACGCGATACACAATGCGGTTGCCATCCACAAGCTGCGGCTGGCCACCAAACGGTTCGAGCAAATGACCCAGCGCGGCATAGCGCTCCAGGGTCATGCCCTGCACTTCAAGCAATTGCTCGCTGCTCACGCCCGGCTTGACGGCGAAGCGTGGCGCCAGCTTTTGGCTGACGGCCAGCAACACGGCATCGGCCACGGCGGCGGTGTCGGCACCTTGGGCAGTGCCCTGCTCACTTTTGTCGCCCAGCCAGAGGCGCCATTTGGCCTGCCATTGATTCCCTTCCTGACGCGCGTGTACGGCGAGCAACGCGTCGGCGCCGTAGCGCTCGGAGGCTGCGCGCAACGGCGTGGCGTCGGCGCTTTCGAGATTCGGTGCAGTGGCGACGACTTGTTCATCCAGGTCGCCCAGCGGCAAGCGCAATGGCAAGCCACGGTGTTGCGCCGCGCGACGCAGGGCACCGGCAATTGCCTGACCATCACCGACCAGGCTGCTGCCTTCGGTTGAGTCATTCAGCCACCAGCCGAGAATCGACGGCCGATTGCTGCCCCAGATCGACAGGCCCGCTTCACGCAGGGCGCGATCGGTGCTGACCGGGTCGAAGTCCACTTGCAGGCTTTCCGGCGGGCCGGCGTCGTAGCCGTACTGGCTGATGATTTGCTGCGGGTCTTTGCGAATCGCCGCCAGGCCCGGGCCGTCGGCGGCCTTGGCGTCACCGGTCAGGCGAATCACCAGGGTTTGCACCGCGCGCTGGGTGGCCTGGTCGCGCTCCTGGGGCGACTGGCTGCTGACCGGCTCAAGCACTTGATAGAGGCCATTGAGGGTTTCGGCATGACTCGCCAGGCTGACCAACGACAAGCAGCCTACAAAGAAGAATTTACACAGACGCATGAAAGATTCCCGAACGACAAATTTAGCGGCTGGAACAGACCGCGCGAACTCGGCTTGGCATGGCTGTGACCACAGCGGCCGGTAAAACATTCACGGGTCTCGGCAAGTTTTTGTACTGTCATAACGATAGCGGGTTAAAGGCTATACCTTAATACGCACCAAGGCAGAGCCGATTAGCATTTTTTTAACCGGCTTTTTTAACCTATATAGCCCTGCCCGTCGGCCCGAGGATGGCCGCTGCCTCTCAAGCCTGATAAAATCGCGCGCCTTCGCAGACCGTCAACGGCTGGGCCTTTTATCCAAAGCGCCTGCCGCTCGGTCGTTACCCAGAAATCCCCCCTAAAGGCCTGGATCATGAGCAAGCAACCCTCCCTGAGCTACAAGGACGCCGGTGTAGACATCGACGCCGGTGAAGCATTGGTCGAACGCATCAAGAGCGTCGCCAAGCGCACTGCGCGCCCCGAAGTCATGGGCGGCCTGGGCGGTTTTGGCGCCCTCTGCGAAATCCCGGCCGGCTACAAACAGCCTGTGCTGGTTTCCGGCACCGATGGCGTGGGCACCAAGCTGCGCCTGGCCTTGAACCTGAACAAGCACGACAGCATCGGCATCGACCTGGTCGCCATGTGCGTCAACGACCTGGTGGTCTGCGGTGCCGAGCCGCTGTTCTTCCTCGACTACTACGCCACCGGCAAGCTCAACGTCGAGACCGCGACCCAAGTCGTGACCGGCATTGGCGCCGGCTGCGAACTGTCGGGTTGCTCCCTGGTCGGCGGCGAAACCGCTGAAATGCCAGGCATGTACGAAGGCGAAGACTACGACCTGGCCGGTTTCTGCGTCGGTGTTGTCGAAAAATCCGAAATCATCGACGGCTCCAAAGTCGCTGCCGGTGACGCCCTGCTCGCCCTGCCATCGTCCGGCCCGCACTCCAACGGTTACTCGCTGATCCGCAAGATCATCGAAGTGTCCGGCGCCGACATCGAGAACACCCAACTCGACGGCAAGCCGCTGACCGACCTGCTGATGGCCCCGACGCGCATCTACGTCAAGCCACTGCTCAAGCTGATCAAGGACACCGGCGCCGTCAAAGCCATGGCCCACATCACTGGCGGCGGCCTGCTGGACAACATCCCGCGCGTGCTGCCTAAAGGCGCCCAGGCGATTGTCGACGTGGCCAGCTGGACTCGCCCTGCCGTGTTCGATTGGCTGCAAGAGAAAGGCAACGTCAACGAGACCGAAATGCACCGCGTGCTGAACTGCGGCGTGGGCATGGTCATCTGCGTGGCGCAAGAGCACGTTGAAACTGCGCTGAACGTACTGCGTGAAGCCGGCGAGCAGCCTTGGGTCATCGGCCAGATCGCCACCGCTCCAGAAGGCGCGGCTCAGGTTGAACTGAAGAACCTCAAGGCTCACTGATGCCTCAGACCTGTGATGTCGTGGTGCTGCTCTCCGGCACCGGCAGTAACTTGCAGGCCCTGATCGACAGCACGCGTACCGGCGACAGCCCGGTGCGCATCGCTGCGGTGATCTCCAACCGCAGCGACGCCTACGGCCTGCAACGCGCCAGGGACGCAGGTATCGATACCCGCTCCCTGGATCACAAGGCTTTCGAGGGCCGAGAGGCCTTCGATAGCGCCTTGATCGAACTGATCGACGCCTTCAACCCCAAACTCGTGGTCCTCGCCGGTTTCATGCGCATTCTCAGCGCTGATTTCGTTCGGCATTACCAGGGGCGCCTGCTCAATATCCACCCTTCCCTGCTGCCAAAATACAAAGGGTTACATACGCACCAACGCGCCCTCGAGGCCGGCGACACAGAGCACGGCTGCAGCGTGCACTTCGTCACCGAGGAACTCGATGGCGGGCCTCTGGTCGTACAGGCAGTAGTTCCGGTAGAGTCTGCGGACTCAGCGCAGACGCTTGCGCAACGGGTTCATACCCAGGAACACAGGATTTACCCGCTGGCTGTTCGCTGGTTTGCCGAGGGGCGATTGATTCTTGGTGAACAGGGTGCATTATTGGACGGTCAGTTACTCGCGGCCAGCGGCCACTTGATTCGAACCTAGGAGATTTTATGCGTCGCGCCTTGCTCTTCGCTTTTGCGCTGTTCGCCTTGCCAGCCGTGCAAGCAGCAGACCTTCACCCTTTCTCCGCCAGCTACACCGCCGACTGGAAACAGTTGCCCATGAGTGGTTCGGCCGAACGCAGCCTGACCAAGAATGACAATGGCTCCTGGACCCTGAATTTCAAGGCGTCCATGATGATCGCCAGCCTCACCGAAACCAGCGTGATCAGTTTCGACAAGGACGCCCTGCAACCGAAAAGCTACACCTTCGAGCGCGGTGGCCTGGGCAAGGCTAAGAAGATCAACCTCGATTTCGACCACGCGACCAACAAGGTCACCGGCTTCGAAAACAAGGACCCGGTCAACGTCACCCTTGAAAGCGGCATGCTCGACAAGTCGACTTACCAGCTTGCCCTGCAGCGCGACGTTGCCGCCGGCAAGAAAAGCATGAGCTACCGCGTAGTCGAAGGCACCGACGTCGACACCTACGATTTTCGCGTGATCGGCCCGGAAAAGGTCCAGACCAAAGCCGGCACCATTGACGCGATCAAGGTTGAGCGCGTGCGCGACCCGTCGCAGAGCAAGCGCATCACCCAAATGTGGTTCGCCAAGGACTGGGGCGGCATCCTGGTTGCCCTGCGCCAGGTAGAAACCGACGGCAAGGAATACAACATCATGCTGCTGGACGGCACCGTTGACGGCAAGGCTGTCAAAGGTAGCTGATAGGCTGATGAGCTGAAAAATGAGCCTCGCTGAATGCGGGGCTTTTTTTCGCCTGCTGTTTTTGCGTTGAACGTTCGACTGCTATCGCAGGCAAGCCAGCTCCCACCTTGGCATGCATTTCAACTGTGGGAGCGGCTTGCCTGCAATGACGTCAGCCCAGACAAAACCAGCTCCCACCCTGGCATGCATTTCAATTGTGGGAGCTGGCTTGCCTGCGATGACGTCAGCCCAGACAACTCATGGCTTTAAACCCCATCCGAACATGAAACTTTTGTCATAAAACTCAGCACCCTGCGACGCAATGTCTCGGTTTACGTGGCCTGCAGCAATGTTGCGTTTTGCGCAATGAATTGTTGCGTGCAAAACCAGTTTACTTAGCAAGCTAACAAAACATATAAAAGAGGCCTGCGACGACTTGCCGCAGATCAACCAGAGATTGGAGCAAGCAGATGACTGTAAAAGTAACTGAACGCGACGATGCACACATGTCTCACGAAGCACTGGGCCATGGGATTCACATCTGGGATGTCCATCAACAAGACCAACTGGTCGGCATGTTTCACGACGAGAGCGAAGCCCACAATTATAAAAACGAGCTCGAATCTCTAGAGATGAAACGCCAGGCACAAAGCTCCTGAAACTCTGATATCGCCTAGACGCCCGGCCCCACGCAGCCGGGCCGCCTACACAAAGAACCCGCCCATTGAGCGGGTTCTTTGCGTTTCATCAGCAGCGATTGTCCTTTGCATTTGCGCCCTCGTACCAAAGAAGACACATCTTACAAAGCACCCGTCCGCGTACTACAAGCCATTCCCAGCCCCCTGAACTAGCCTGTTCCAGACGCTTCCAGGCGGTGTCTGCGCGCCTGATTGATCACAATACTCGTACGTAAGTCACGCCTCCCACCCCGTCCGAAGAATCCTTGTGCAAAAAGCGTAACAAAAAATAGACATTTGGTAATAGTTCTCGATACCATTCGCGCGCCCTTCACCCAGGACCACGGATAAGGAATTCGACTTGATGCATGGACACAACAGCACGCCGGAAAAATCACTGCTTGAGCGCTGGGGTGAAGCACTTGCCACGCCGCAATTCGTGGCCAATCACATCACCCTTGATTCACTGATCAACACCCTGGCGCCCGCCGCCGAGCGCAGTTTCCAGCGCCTGATCCAGGCACTGTTTCGTGAAGGCCTGCTGAACCCCAACACGCGCACCTATGACGAACGCGGCCACTGCTGGCTGGCGCTGCCTGACCACACCCGCCTGCGCTTCGATCACTTGCGCCCCGGCCGTATGGCCAGTTGGGACCTGCGTGGCCAGGTCATGCTGGTGCGTGATGGCCAGCCCGAGCAGAAGATTCAATTCCCATCGCAACTGCTGACCCTGCTTAACAGCAGCCTCGAATCATCAGCCGATATTGAGGTGCTGAGCCGCCTCAACACCGAAATCGATGACAGCTTTGTCAACGACACGCTGTGCCTGGCCTTTCACGAGCAGTGGACGCTCAAGCTGCACGCGGCCATGGACCCGGCCCACCAACACAATCTGCTGAGCCATCTCAAGCACGATGCAAGCGTGACCAACGCCACGTCCGTGCTTGAACAATGGGGCACGCTGGGCCACCCATGGCACCCCAACTACAAAACCAAGCTGGGCTTGGCCACCGACCAGGTGATCGACTTTTCACCGGAGTTCGAAGCACGCTTCCCGGTATTGCTTTGCGCGCTGCATCGCCAATACGCGCATGTGGAAGTATTGGCCGATACCGCGGATTACTGGCAGTGGTGGCAACAGCACTTTCCACAGGCTGCCCGGCAATTGACTGCAACGCTTGCAGCACAGGGTCTTGAAGCGGATGACTACCTGCCGCTGCCAACGCACCCTTGGCAGGCCCGTCAGGAATTACCCCAACTGTTCGCCAACGAAATCGGTGACAAGCTGCTGGTGCTGACCGATATCGTCGCATTTACCGCCCACCCGACCATGTCATTCAGGACTGTCCTGCCTGAAGGCAGCTGCGACGCGCCGATGGTCAAACTCCCGGTCTCACTGCGCCTGACCAGTGTGCAGCGCACGGTTTCGCCGCGCTCGGCGCGCATGGGCCCGCGGATCAGCCACTTGCTGCTGACGATCCTTGAGCGCGAGCCTGCCATTGCGCAAATCCTCAGCATCGTCCCCGAGCGGATCGGCGTGCACTTCAAGCCTCAACCGGCCAACGATGAACACGCCCGCCACTTGGCGGTTCTCTACCGCGACAATCCCCAGAGCCTGCTCCAACCGGGCGAAATGGCGGTGCCCGTCGGCAGTCTGTTTGCCATCGACCAGCACGGCCAGCCGCTGCTGAGGCAATGGGTGCGCCTGAGCAAAGGCCAGGACGACGCCGATGCCATGCTGGCGTTCTTTCGCGACTATGCCGCGATCGCCGTTCCGGCACTGCTGGGCATGTACCTGCGCTATGGCGTTGCCTTCGAGGCCCACCAGCAGAACTCCTTCATGGTCATGGCCGCAGACGGGCACCTGAGCCGCCTGCTGTTGCGTGACTTCGGTGATATCCGCATCGACCGCAAAACCTTGCACGCCCATGGCCTGGACATCGAACTGCACGACCCCAGGATGACCCTGTACGACGACGCGGGTTTTGTACGTGACAAGTTGCTGCACACGGTATTCATGTGCCACCTGGGCGAACTGGTATTGCTCAGTGCCCGCCACTTCGACATCCCCCAGGCGTTGCTTTGGGATGAACTGTCGGCCCAGGTCAGCCAGTGTTTCGACGACTTGCGCACCCAGGTCGAACCCCAGCGTTGGGCAACCGAGCGCGAAGCGCTGCTGGAGCAGGACTGGCCCGCCAAGTCGTTCATGCGCATGCGCCTGCTGGAAAGCCATGCCGATATCGTCGGGCGCCTGCCCAACCCGCTGAGTGCCGCCGCCGATGGCAGCTAACCCCACCGCGCTGCGGCTGCTGGTGGTGATTCAACTGGTGTCGATGGGAGCCATGGAAATGAGCGGCCCCTTCTGGCCGTTGCAGATCCAGAAGTTGCTGGGCGCGGCCAACGCCCAGTACACCGGCCTGCTGTCTTCGCTGGTGTACGCCGGGCCGATGATGGCAGCGATGATCCTGACGCCAATGTGGGGGCGCCTGGGCGACCGTACCGGTCACAAGCCGATGATCATTCGCGCGCTGCTGGCGTTGGCGGTATGCCAGGCGCTGGCCGCTGTCACCTTCGATCCGTGGCTGCTGGTGGTGATCCGAGTGGCGCAAGGTGCGCTGGCCGGCTTCATCGCGGCGGCCCAAGCCTATGCGCTCGCCTGCTGTGGTGATGACGGGCGCGGGCATATTCTGGCTCGGCTGCAATCGGCAACCGCCGTGGGGTCACTGGCGGGGCCGGTGTTGGGCGGCTGGCTGATGGATGTCTCGGGCTTCGCCCTGCTGTGCTACAGCGCCACCGCCGTGTGCCTGGGCTGCGCAGTGCTCAGCGTGTTCCTGCCCAGCGATGCACCGCGCTCGCGGCCAACCCGCACATCCGCGCCTGCCGCGCTGCCCAAAGGCTGGCTGGGCGCAATGCTGGGGATCATCGTATTGATTCAGGCCGCCAAGATGATGCCCCAGCCGTTTTACGCCTTGTACGTCGCCGATGTGCTAAAGGCACCCGCCTGGTTGATCGGCGCCAGCTATGCCGCCAGCGCACTCACGCTGGCACTGTCCGCGCCGCTTTGGGGCCGGCTGTTTGACCGACATCAACCGGCACACACGCTGCGCATCATCGAATGGGTCACGTGGGCCTGCGCCTTGACGCTTGCGTTCACGGCGATGGCCAACGAATGGCTGGGTTTCCTTGCCAGCCGGTTGCTGTGGGGCGTGTGGCAAGGCGCCTTGCTGCCCGTCGCCTACACGTTGATCGCCAATACCGTTGCGCCCAGCCAGCAAGGTTTTGCCCTGGGCATGGGCAACAGCGCCGCCAAGGCCGGCGCGCTGTGCGGCGCCTTGATGGGCGGTATCGGCATGGCAATGGTGGGCCTGGCGCACAGCTTCTGGCTGGTGGCACTCACGTATGCCTTGGCCGCCGTGGGTATCCGTGCCATCCGTTCGTTCACCCGAACACCCGAGACATCCGGTTTTTCTGTCAATACTTCTAATAACTGAAAGGCAAGGTCATGAACAAATCGCAACTGGCAGTCCTGCTGCCCCTGCTCGGATCCATGAGCGGCCCAGCCTGGGCCGATCAGGTTGAAGAAACCCAGGCAGCGCCGACCAACCTGCAACTGCAGGCGACCGTGGTCTCGGCCACGCGCAATGAAACCAGCATTGCGGGGATTCCAGGCTCTGTGCAGGTCATCAGCGAAGACCAGATCCGCCAGCAGGCAGGCGCGGGACGCCGGGTTGCGGATATCCTCGGGCAATTGGTGCCGGGTATTGCGCCGTCCAGTGGTGGCATGAGCAACTTCGGCCAGACGCTTCGCGGGCGCAACACGTTGATCCTGATCGATGGCGTGTCCCAGAACGCCACGCGCGATAACTTCCGCCAGCTCAACAGCGTGGCACCGGAAAGCATCGAGCGTATCGAGGTTATCTCCGGCGCGAGCAGTGTCTACGGTGCAGGTGCGTCAGGCGGCATCATCAACATCATCACCAAGCGCAACAAAGGTGAAGACCTGGCCTTCAGCAGCAAAATCGGCATGACCGCCGGCAACAACTTCAGCCACAAAGGGTTCTCCTACGAGGGCTTCCAGAGCGCAACGGGCCGTCAAGGCCCTGTGGACTGGTACCTTTCGGGCAACTACGTGCAACGCAACGATCAGTTCGACGGCAACGGAAAACGCATTCCCCAGGACACGTCCCAGGGCAGCAACATGGACACCGACACCTATGACCTGCAAGGTCGCTTCGGCTACGAGCTGGATGACGACAAGAAGATCAGCCTGTCGCTGCAAGACTACAAAGACGAACAAGACACGCGCTACACCAAGAACCCACGTAACGCCGGTACCGCCGTCGCAGTCAAAGGCCTGGACCTGGACGACCAACCCTTCACCCACAACCAGGCGGTCAACCTTAACTACACCGACAAGGATTTCTACGGTCAGGGCCTGCAGGTGGAAAGTTACTGGCGGCGTGCCGACGCGTTGTTCTTCCCGGACCTGTCGCGTGGCCGCGCCGGGATATCCGACAACAACAGCGTGCAGGATGTCTACGGCCTGCGCGCGGCGATCGATACGCAAATGCCGGATATCGGCCCGGCCACCGGCAACCTGGTCTGGGGTGCCGACTATGACCATGAAACCTCACGCCAGCGCGGCGACCAATACCGCGTCAACGGCCTGACCTACACCAAGACCGGCACCACGTTCGAAATGGGCCCGGACATCGCCACCGCCACCAAGGCCATCTTTGGTCAACTGTCCTACGACATCGGTGACTGGACCCTGCGTGGCGGCGTACGCCGCGAGTGGATCGAGAGCGAGGTTTCCGACAGCATCGCGTATGGCGAGATCGTCCAGACCGGCAATCGCGCGACACTGCCGGGCGGCACGCTCAAGTACGATGACACCCTCTATAACCTCGGTGCTGTGTATCACCTGAGCGAAAACCAGGATGTGTTCGTCAATTTCAGCCAGGGCTTTTCCCTGCCGGATATCCAGCGCTTCCTGCGTGACGTGAACAGCAAGTACGACATTCAAAACCTGAATGCCCAGGCGCTGAAGGTCGACAGCTACGAGCTGGGCTGGCGTGGCAATTGGGACAAGTGGCTGGCCAACGTCACGGCGTATGAAAACACTTCGGACGTCACCCAGTTCTATGACGCCAATGACCGGGTACTGCGCCTGATCAATCAGAAAGAGCGTGTGCGCGGCATTGAAACCAGCCTGACGTACAACTTCACCGATCAATGGTCGGTCGGCGGTACTTACGCGTACGCCAAAGGCGAGACCCAGCAGAACGGCAAATGGATCGACCTGCCGGCCACACGTATCTCACCTGCCAAGACCACCGCCTTTATCGGCTACGACCGTGGCGACTACAGCCTGCGCCTGCAAGGCATGCGCCTGGCTGACTATGACGCCGCGTTCAAAGACAACAACGGCCGCGACATCAAAGGCTACACGCTGGCCGACCTGTTGGGTTCGGTAAGGTTGCCGGTAGGTCGCCTCGAAGGTGCGGTGTACAACCTCACCAACCGCAACTACCAGAACATGTTCGCCCAGGCCAACGCGCGTGCGCCGTACCCGAATGCCGAAGGTCGTACCTTCAGCCTGAGTTACGCAGTGGATTGGTGATCGGCTGACGCTACTGGTTAAAACACAAACCCCGCCTTTTGAGCGGGGTTTGTGTTTATTGGCACAGGGCAAGCCCTTCACCACAGGTTGTTTCTACAGCCTTACCACATCAGATCATCCGGGATCTGGTAGGCGGCGTACGGATCATCCTCATCCGGCACTTGGCTTTCGGTGAGGATGTTGAGCTGCACGATACGCTCCGGCGCACGTTCCTGGATCTTCAGCGCCGCTTCACGCGGGATCACCTCGTAGCTGCCACCGTGATGCACGATCGCCAGGGAGCCGTTGCTCAGTTTGTTGCGCATCAAGGTGTTGACCGACAGGCGCTTGACCTTCTTGTCGTCGACAAAGTTGTAGTAGTCCTCGGTCGTCAGCTTGGGCAGGCGCGAGGTCTCGATCAATTGTTTGACCTGGGCCGTACGGGCCTTGGCCTCGGCTTTTTCCTGCTGCTGGCGGTTCAGCTCCTGATCGCGCTTGACCTTCTCGGCGTGTGCCTCGGCAGCCAAACGCGCCTGGGTGTCATCAACTTCGGCCTGGCCTTTATGGACCAGGCGCTGCTGCTTCTGCTTCTCTTTGCCGACCTGCTTGGCCTGCTTTTGGTTAACCAGACCTGCTTTGAGCAACTGGTCGCGAAGGGAAAGGCTCATGGT
The DNA here is from genome assembly GCF_022662395.1 of Pseudomonas sp. MONT-RG-20F-20-E-7-02. Taxonomy (NCBI): domain Bacteria; kingdom Pseudomonadati; phylum Pseudomonadota; class Gammaproteobacteria; order Pseudomonadales; family Pseudomonadaceae; genus Pseudomonas; species Pseudomonas sp. MONT-RG-20F-20-E-7-02. The sequence goes on along the minus strand of NZ_JAKNQN010000001.1, from coordinate 329,977 downwards.
GCTTACTCACTTAGGCAACTGCTCAACCGCAGCTGGACACATTCTTTTCCTGACGTTTGGCTTCGCCCCACAGGGCGTCCAACGTTTCGAGGGTGCAATCTTCTATGGATTGGTGCGTGTCGCGCAATGCCTGTTCGATAAATCGGAAACGTCGTTCGAACTTGGCATTGGCGCCACGCAGCGCGGCTTCCGGGTCAACCTTGAGATGACGGGCCAGGTTGACCGCCGCAAACAGCAGGTCACCGACTTCATCGGCGATGGCCACCGAGTCGTTATCGGCCATGGCTTCGAGCACTTCATCCAACTCTTCGCGCACGTTATCCACGACCGGCAAGGCGGCCGGCCAGTCGAAGCCGACCTGGCTGGCGCGCTTTTGCAATTTGGCGGCGCGAGACAGCGATGGCAAGGCCATGGGCACATCATCCAGCAGGGATAATTGCTGCGGCGCGTCGGACTTTTCCGCGCGCTCTTCAGCCTTGATCTGCTCCCAGCGCGCCTTGACCTGCTCTTCGCTCAACTGCGGAATATCCAATGGCGCGTAAAGATCGCCGGTAGGGAACACGTGGGGATGGCGACGGATCAGCTTGCGGGTGATGCTGTCGACCACCCCGGCAAATTCGAAGCGCCCTTCTTCCCGCGCCAGCTGGCTGTAATACACCACCTGAAACAGCAGGTCGCCGAGCTCACCTTGCAGGTGATCGAAGTCACCGCGCTCGATGGCGTCGGCGACTTCGTAGGCTTCTTCCAGGGTGTGCGGGACGATGGTCGCGTAGGTTTGCTTGATGTCCCACGGGCACCCGTATTGGGGGTCGCGCAGGCGGTTCATCAGGTGCAGCAGGTCTTCAAGTGAATACATCAGTCAATCTCTGTCCGCTTCCTGTGGAAGCTGGCTTGTGTGGGAGCTGGCTTGCCTGCGATGCAAACGACTCGGTCTAGCGGGCAGACCGAGGCGATCCCATCGCAGGCAAGCCAGCTCTCACATAAAGCAGCCAACACACATTTTCAGAGCGCATCAAGGTGTGCGATTACGCCGCGTCTCAATGATGTTCGGCAACTGGGAAATCCGCCCCAGCAACCGCCCCAGTGCGTCCAGCCCCGGAATCTCGATGGTCAGGGACATCAACGCGGTGTTGTCCTCTTTGTTCGAACGGGTGTTGACCGTCAGCACGTTGATCCGCTCATTGAGCAGCACTTGCGACACGTCACGCAGCAAACCGGAACGGTCGTAGGCGCGAATGATGATGTCCACCGGGTAGGTGAGCACCGGCACCGGGCCCCAGCTGACCTGGATGATGCGCTCCGGCTCGCGCCCGCCCAGTTGCAGCACCGAGGCGCAATCCTGGCGGTGAATGCTCACGCCACGGCCTTGAGTGATGTAACCGACGATGGCATCCCCCGGCAACGGCTGGCAGCAACCGGCCATTTGCGTCATCAGGTTGCCCACGCCCTGGATCTGGATATCGCCACGCTTGCCCGGTTTGTAGCCGGTGGCTTTGCGTGGGATCAGCTCCAGTTGCTCGCTGCCGCGCTCCGGCTCGACCAGCTGTTGCGCCAGGTTGACCAGCTGCGCCAGGCGCAAATCGCCGGCGCCGAGGGCGGCGAACATGTCTTCGGCGATCTTCATATTGGCCTTTTCGGCCAGCTTGTCGAAGTCCACCTGTGGCAAGCCCAGGCGTGCCAATTCACGTTCGAGCAGGGTTTTACCGGCGGCGACGTTCTGGTCGCGCGCCTGCAATTTGAACCAGTGGACGATCTTCGCCCGTGCCCGCGACGTGGTGATGTAGCCCAGGTTCGGGTTCAGCCAGTCGCGGCTCGGCGTGCCGTGTTTACTGGTGATGATCTCGACCTGTTCACCGGTCTGCAGGCTGTAGTTGAGCGGCACGATGCGCCCGTTGATCTTGGCGCCCCGGCAGTTGTGGCCGATTTCGGTGTGCACGCGGTAAGCAAAATCCAGCGGCGTAGCGCCCTTGGGCAAGTCGATGGCGTGCCCGTCGGGGGTGAAGATATAGACGCGATCCGGCTCGATATCCACGCGCAGCTGTTCGGCCAGGCCGCCGATGTCGCCGAGTTCTTCGTGCCATTCCAGCACTTGGCGCAGCCAGGAGATTTTCTCTTCGTACTGGTTGGACCCGGCCTTGACGTCGGTGCCCTTGTAGCGCCAGTGCGCGCACACCCCAAGCTCAGCCTCTTCGTGCATGGCGTGGGTGCGAATCTGCACTTCCAGCACCTTGCCCTCAGGGCCGATCACCGCGGTGTGCAGCGAGCGATAGCCATTTTCCTTGGGGTTGGCAATGTAGTCGTCGAACTCCTTGGGAATGTGCCGCCACAAGGTGTGCACGATACCCAGCGCGGTGTAGCAGTCGCGCATTTCCGGCACCAGCACGCGCACGGCGCGCACGTCGTAGATCTGGCTGAACGCCAGGCCCTTGCGCTGCATTTTGCGCCAGATCGAATAGATGTGTTTGGCCCGGCCGCTGATGTCGGCGTCGACGCCGGTGGCCTGCAACTCGGAACGCAGCTGGCCCATCACGTCGGTGATAAAGCGCTCACGGTCGAGCCGCCGCTCGTGCAGCAGCGTGGCAATCTGTTTGTATTGATCGGGTTCGAGGTAACGGAAGGACAAGTCCTCCAGCTCCCACTTGATATGGCCGATGCCCAGGCGGTGCGCCAGCGGCGCGTAGATATCGAAGACTTCGCGGGCGACACGGTTGCGCTTTTCGTCGTCGGCGGTCTTGACCGCACGGATCGCACAGGTGCGCTCGGCCAGCTTGATCAGCGCGACGCGCACGTCGTCGACCATGGCCACGAGCATTTTGCGCAGGTTCTCGACCTGGCCCTGGGTGCCCAGCACCATGGATTGGCGCGGGCTGAGGCTGGCGCTGATGGCGGCCATGCGCAGCACGCCGTCGATCAGCTTGGCGACCACTGCGCCGAAACGCTGGCTGACCAGCGGCAACGGGATATGCCCTTCGCGTACGCCGCGATAGAGCACGGCGGCGATCAGCGAATCCTGGTCCAGCTTGAGATCGGCGAGGATCTCGGCGATTTCCAACCCGGTGCGAAAGCTTGAAGTGCCTTCCGCCCACAGGTTCTTGGCCGCATTGTTCTGTTGCTCGGACTCACGAGCGAACTCGCAAGCGGCCTTCAAGGCTTCACGGTCCAGTGCCGGGTCGACACTGACGGCATGATCCAGCCATGCCTCGAGATTGATACTGCCGTCGGTGTTGATCGGCTGGTGTGCTCTCACCTGTACCATCTTGCTTACCTTCCCTACGACGCACCTTTGATGCGCCAAAAATCATCGCTGACCTGCTTCATAACCTTAGGCTACGTACAACTCCCTGACAGGTCACGGCCCAGGAGACTACAGGCCAGTCGGATTAAACGGGCATCCTAGCCCGCTTCAAATAACGCCATGGCCTCGACATGAGCTGTCTGTGGAAACATGTCGAGGATGCCGGCACGTTTTAGCCGGTAGCCTTGCTTGACCAACTCAACCGTGTCCCGCGCCAGCGTGGCCGGGTTGCAGGACACATACACCAAGCGCTTCGCGCCCAGGGTGGCGAGCTTGCGCACAACCTCCAGGGCACCGTCACGGGGTGGGTCCAAGAGTACCGCAGAAAAGCCCTGTTTGGCCCATTCCGCGTCGGTCAAAGGCTGGGACAAATCGGCCTGAAAAAACTGCACATTATGCAAATTGTTGCTGACGGCGTTCTGCGCCGCCCGGTCCACCATGGTCTGCACGCCTTCTACCGCGACCACTTCGCGCACCCGGCGCGCCAGCGGCAGGGCAAAGTTGCCCAGCCCGCAAAACAGGTCCAGCACCCGCTCCTCGGGCTGTGGCGCCAGCCATTCCAGGGCCTGGTCAACCATCGCCGCGTTGACTCCGGCGTTGACCTGCACAAAATCGCCCGGCCGATAAGCCAATTCCAAATCCCACTGCGCCAACCGATAACCCAAGGTCAAATCCGCGTCGACCGGCTCCGGCTGGCCCTCGCCATGCAGCCACAACTGGGCTTCATGGAAGGTGCAAAATTCTTTCAATACCTGCAGGTCCGCCTCGGACAGCGGCGCCATATGCCGCAGCAACACCGCAATCGACGAGCCGCTGAACAGCTCCACGTGCCCCAGCGCCTGAGGTTTGCTCAGGCGGCGCAACATGTTCGGCAAACGCTGCATGATCGGTTGCAAGGCCTGTACCAGCACCGGGCAATCATCGATGGCGACGATGTCCTGGCTGGCCACGGCGCGAAAACCGACCTCCAGTTTTTTCGCTTTGGCATCCCAGCGCACGGCCACGCGGGCGCGGCGTCGGTAAGCGAACTGCGGACCACTCAAAGGTGCAGCCCACTCTTGCGGTTCGACACCGGCCACACGCGACAGTTGCTCGGCGAGCATGCGCTGTTTCAGGGCAAGTTGTTCGTCATGGGGCAAATGCTGCACGCTGCAACCGCCGCAGCGGCCAAAGTGGGCACAGGGTGCCGGGCGGCGCAATTCGCTGGCCTTGAACACACGCTCGGTGCGCGCCTCGACCACTTTGCCGTGGGCGCCCAATACCCGCGCTTCGACCTCTTCGCCGGCCAGCGCGCCACTCACAAACCAGGTGCGGCCTTCGAAAAACACAATGCCACGGCCGTCGTTGGCCAGGCGCTCAATGGTCAGGCGTTGTTTCTTGCCTACCGGAATCTGCGGGGCCCGGCTGCCGCCCGTCGGTTGGAAGCGCAGGCCTCTCTCGTGCTTGGCCATCAGTTGGGTTCGTCGAAGATGCCGGTCGACAGGTAACGGTCGCCTCGGTCACAGATGATCGCGACGATCACCGCGTTTTCAACTTCTTTGGACAAACGCAACATACCGGCCACGGCGCCACCGGAGGACACGCCACAGAAGATGCCTTCTTCGCGCGCCAGACGGCGGGTGGTGTCTTCGGCTTCACGTTGGGCCATGTCGATGATGCGGTCCACGCGCGTCGCGTTGTAGATCTTCGGCAAATACTCTTCGGGCCAGCGGCGAATGCCGGGGATGGCCGCGCCTTCCATCGGTTGCAGGCCGACGATCTGGATCGCCGGGTTCTGCTCCTTGAGGTAGCGCGAGTTGCCCATGATGGTGCCGGTGGTGCCCATCGAGCTGACGAAATGGGTGATGGTGCCATGGGTCTGGCGCCAGATCTCCGGGCCGGTGCTGGTGTAGTGCGCTTCGGGGTTGTCACCGTTGGCGAACTGGTCCAGCACCACGCCACGGCCTTCGGCCGCCATACGCTCGGCGAGGTCGCGGGCGCCTTCCATGCCTTCTTCCTGGGTGACCAGGATCAGTTGGGCGCCATAGGCGGTCATTGCCGCCTTGCGCTCGGCGCTGCCGTTGTCGGGCATGATCAACACCATCTTGTAACCCTTGATCGCCGCGGCCATGGCCAGGGCGATGCCGGTGTTACCCGAGGTGGCTTCGATCAGGGTGTCGCCGGGCTTGATCTGCCCGCGCAGTTCGGCGCGGGTGATCATCGACAGCGCCGGGCGATCCTTGACGGAGCCGGCCGGGTTGTTGCCTTCGAGCTTGAGCAACAGGGTATTGCTGGTGTCACCCGCCATGCGTTGCAAGCGGACCAGGGGCGTGTTGCCGACGCAATCGGCGATTGTAGGGTACTGCAAGGTCATGGCGTATTCGCAATCCAGACTGCGGGGGCGAACATCATACCGGGAAAGGCTGGCGGGCCATATCACGCAAAGTGTGGTGCTTATGGCTTAAAGGCATAAGCAGACAGTCAGCTGTTCACGAAAGCCATCCATTCGTTGCGGGTCAACTCACGCACCAGGCCGGTCTTGGCGTGGTTCATAGGCACAGCCAGGGTCTCGATATAGTTTTTGTATTCGGCTTCATTCATTTCGCCCTTCCCCACTTTGTCCGTGGCCAGTTCCAGCGCGCGATGGAATTGCTTGAGCGCTGCCTCAAAGCGCTGCGAATACTTGCGCTCCAGGAACGCCACCCAATATTCCTTACCCTCAAGTTTTGCCGGCCAGTTGAACTGCGATTCATCACGCAGAATACGTCGACGTAATTCATTCACGGAATCGGCGTCTGGCACGGCAGTCGCTGCGTCAAATCGCCCGGGCAGCGCAAGGGGCAAGTCGAGGCTGACTGCCAGGGCAAGTCGATAGACCAGAATGTGCACACAGACTTCGCGATCGGTCGGCAGCTTCAACGTACTCTGCACGTAATAGCGGATGGCAGCCAAGCGCCGCAGCGCCCGGTAATAATTAATGAAGTCAGGGCCCGCATTGGCTACGTTTCCCGAGAGCATCTGCACCGGCCACATCGCCAGTTCGAGGTCATTGAGGCTCAACAGCCACCCATCGATCCCTCCGCTCATATCAACCAGGGGCTCCTCAAAAAGGATTCGGCGCAGCCGACCATTATGATTGGCTCCTTCAATCAGATTCCAGACGCGCTGTGTAAGGTTCTGGCGCAAGGCTTGATGCTGCGGGGCAATCAACGGGGGATAAGACGACAGGTGCCACAACAGGTTAAAAAACCGATCGGCCATTCTCTCGCCCGCCAACAGCTCCCATTCACCGCGCCATTGCGCCATTTCATTGAGCGGGACCGCCACCAGCCAACGCTCAACCGAAGGAAGCGGGAATGCGCCATTGCCCCACAAGCCAAAATAGATGTCTTGATAACCCGGTCGTCTACGGTAATTGCTCAGCCGTTGCACCGTTTCCGGGGAAAGATCGTTGCCACGAAGATTCATGGCGCGGTGCACTGTTTCATGCAAGAAGAGATCGGTCTGCGTAAGCACGCTGATAGCGTTGTCGCGCAAATCGAAGGTGCGCAGATTTTCCAGTGTCACCGCGCCCAGCGGCAAAACATTGATTTGTGTATTCCGCAGTTTGAGGACCCGCAATTGCTCCAGGCCATACAGGTTCAATCGTTGCCCCCGCCCCAAAGGGTTATGGGACAGGTCCAGCTTGATCAGGCGCGTCATGCTCTGCAGGTTACTGACATCCCAAAGATTTGGCCGAATCAGGTTGTTCGATAGATACAGCCGCTTCAAGTACCAAAGCTGCGACACCTCGTGAGGGATTTGGACCAGACGATTACCGTCGAGATAAAGCGCGCGCAGCGCGGGAAAGCGTCGGAGAAAATGCCTCGGCAATGCTTGTAGTTGGTTATTGCTGAGGCTCAATTGCATCACATGACCAAAGTGGGCATTTATCTCAGGCAGCTCATTCAGGTTCAGGTCATCCAGAGACAGCTCGAACATCACGCCTCGCGTGGAATCCTCTTTGCGCCAGCAACGCCGAATTCGCTCGGCGGCTTCACGGCGCGCGGCGGCCTGGCTCGTCTCGCCTTTTTCTGCGGCAGACCAGCGTTCAAGCACACCCTCCAAGGCCTCACGTTCCTTGAACAAGGCATCAATCGCCTCGTCTCGCTCCCGTACGGAATCACTCAGGTTTTCCAGTATTTCAAACACCTCCTTATCGGTTTTAGACGGAAACAACTCACGCATACGCGCCACTTGCTGGCGATCCACCGGGCCCCATCCATCACCACCGCTCAACGGGTAACCCATCCGCCCGTCAGCCATACGGCGCGGCGGGTTGTACCAGGCGGGCCAGCCTATCCCCAGCAGCGCGTCGACCGACGCCCCTTTGGGTTCCTGACGATGACCGATCTCCTGCAACAACTCTTCGACTCCGCCCGCGTGGGTGTAGCCCAACGCCTGGCGTTCCCGAGGCGGCAGCGCGGCTAACAAAACAGGCAGGAAAGCCCCAGGGTTTCCCACCGATTGCCGAGTGCCGTCCGTTTGAGGGATGTACGCCTGATAATGACCGGCCACCGGCTCCAGCACGCGTTTGAGCGCTGCATCGACGGGGCCGATGCTGTCGAGCAGTCGCGCCTGCGCCCGTACTTCAACCCGCAAGTGCCGTGGCCAGCCGTCGATATCCGGCAAGGTGTGCAGGATCAACTTCGCACTGTCGTGGCTTGCTGCTGCGGGAAGGAACAGCCCCTCTAAAGCCCGGGCCTTGCGCAACTGCTTGAGCCACCAACGGATATAAGGGGTGAGGGTCAAGGGCACGCGGCCAGCCTCCAGGCTCTGCACCTCATCCGCCGAGGCCTGACGTACCAGGCTCTCGGCGACCGTCGCCGTCAAACCGATAAAGTTATGCTGCAACACCTGCGCCAGTGGGTCTGAAGAAGGTTTATGACACAGCGCGTCGAAAAAATTCCGTTCCATCTGCGACGGGTCTATTTCTACCTTGGCCTCCAGCACCGTGACTTGATCGACGCGCGACGCTCCCGCCACCCCGACCAGCGCGTCGGCGGCCTCAGGCCCAAGCTCACCCAGCAGCTCAGCGTAAAAACCCTGCCCTTGCGCCACGCCCGCCTCGACCCGCTGCTGAATCGTGAACCGCTCAATCGTCTCTAACAGCAGCACCGGGGGGCGCTCATTACGCACATGCACCCGCCGCAAAATGCCCGGCGTCACCGCGCTGATGGTTTGGATCTGCTCAATGGCATCCGGCGACAACGAGCGCGTCACCGGCCCTAGGCGCCAAAACGGTTTCTGCCCATCCCACGTCAGCGGGTTTTCCCACTCGTGGCGCCAGGCGCCGGCGCCGTTGCTGACCAATACCGGTGCGTAAGCATCTTCCAAAGAGGGATGAAGAGTTCGCCACGGCTCAAGTGTGCTCGCCCGGTCGACTTTGAAATACTGGCTATCCAGGAACAGGTAGCGATCCGGCCCCAGGCTGTAGAGGCCCAGAGCGTCTGGCTCGGGCAGCCTAATCGGCATAACGGCGGTGCTGGCGTATTGCGCAATCTCGCGCTGGCGAGGATAAAACGAGCCATCGGCTGCACGATTACGCAACAGGGCCTGGGCCACCTGGTAGCGGAACTCAGTGATTGCCTGTTGCTGATTCCATCGCAGTACAGACAGATCCAGCTCGGATATCTGGCTGACGATCGCCGCGTAAAAACTGTCGGCGCCGGTCACTGTGGCACCCACCCGGCGCTCTGTGGGGTCGTAAGGTGCAAATTGACCTTGATCCTGATCGATGACCACCAGCGTCCGGTCCTTTGGCCCCCGCAAACTATAAGGCACGGCTTGTCCCTTGGGGCTGACAACCAAAGCCTGGCCGGTAAAGCCGCGCAATACGCCAGCGGCGAACTCTGCGGCCCAGTGCTGCGTCTGTCGGTCGAACCGCCGCGGATGGAGGAGCCCATCGACGATGGCCTCGCGGCGCCCCACTTGATGGGCGGCACGCAACGCGCTGTAAAGTGCTTCGGGTTGCAGTTGCGAATGCAACAGTTGCGTCTGCTGGTGCGCCGACAGCGGGTGTTCACGCAACACTTCCAGTAACCGCGCCAGGCTCAATTGCGGGTGCAAAGCCTGTAGCTGTGTAATCCCGGCGGGGGCGGGATGCGCTTGGCCGATACGGTCAGGCAACAGGTTGTGCACCGACGCGCCGGCGCCACTCGGCATTGTCCGGCTGGCATCGGCGAAGCGAGTGAGTGCGTCGAACAAATCGAATTTCAAGGTGTTGGCCAATGCCGCGAGCTGCTGGCGAATCGGTTGTTCGCCTGCGGAAAAAATAGTCGGCAACATGTCCACTATCGCCTGGGGTAACTGCAGCGCAATGCGGCGCGGCGTGGCGTAGGCAAATTGATAGTTTTCCAACTGTGTCACGGTCACCACCTGCGTCGTTGGGCGGGTGGCGTCTTTGCTATAACGTCGAACTTCCTGGCCTTGGTGGTTTTCAATGCTCAAGGCGGTGCCAACGGGCCAGGCGTCCAACTGGGTCAGCAAAGGTGCCAGAACCTGAACGGCACCGACGGGGCCGGGACCACGGGCATCCTCCCCGTCAATCACCCAGTCGATCAGCCTGTCGGCGTTGAAGCGGTGCACGGCCTCGACCAGCGACGCTGACGGCGGCGCGCCTTCCCAGACCCGCTGCAAGGCGTCCCGCGACGTGCCACTCGCGTCAAGCACAGCCTGAATATCCCGCGCCGCCGCGTGCTGGCTGCCAAGCATTCTTTCGAGCAGTTGAGGGCTCGTCAGTTGCTGAGCATCCGGGGCGGCATGACGCCGCTGGGACAGCTGGCGGTACAACCGTTGATGGCGACGCTGCACGCTCAGGGCCAGGCGGGTATGCAGGCGCGCACTGATGAGTAAATCGGCCAGGTCGACAAACCCCTGGAGCAACTCATCTGGCTGACCTTGCAGCGCCTGGTGCCCACCGTCGATCAAGGCGCGCTCCATCGCCACAAACAGCGCAAACGCTCGTACCCGCCCCAAGCCTTTCAACGCCCCTGGCACCGGGGTCAAGAGCAGCGTGATAATTTCACTGATCAGCGTCTGGGCAAGCTCGATCATGGTCGGCATAAAACCGGGTGTTTCGTTGGCCAGCTCTTTGAGGTTGTCTGCACAGCGCTGGACGTAGAAGTTGCTCAAGCTGACCAGGGGCACCTGTTGTACCGTTACACGCACATAGCCGATTTTCTGGACCGTGCCGAGCGTGGGAATGGCTTGCGCCAACCGATAGAGCAGTTTGGCGAATGCCTCCGTAGCGCCCGTGAAGTCAGGCAGCGGCCCGACCTTGACGATATTGATCAGCCGCGCGCTGTCACGCAGCGACATGGCTTGATAAAGCCAGTCGACCTTGCCCTTGCGGTAAAAGCCGTGGAACGCAACGTAAAACTCTTCGCACGCCTCGCGGTGACTGTCATGGTGGCGCAGAGAGCCGCCGGGGCGGTTAGGGAAAAAACTGAAAGCCCCCGGGCAATCACTGACGGCAAAAACCAGATGCGGGATGCTCAGGCAATCACCCGCAGGCTCACTCACGTATTGACCGGTCAGGCCGATGTGTTGAGGTATCCAACTGGTGTTATCCACCCCGTGGGGGATGAACAGCCGCATTTCCTCCACTCTCCCCCAGCGCACCTCCCCCGCTAACGCGCGCTTCACTTGCTGATACTGGTGCCGGTCGACCCGACTGGCCGCCGTGTCTCTAAGCGCTTCGATCAAGGCAAATTCGAGTTCGGCCGTCGCCAACGCCATGATGCCCCGCCCCAACGAACCGTTGGCCTGCAGTGCTCGTTGCAGTTGCGTGTTGAGCTGCGCGCCAATATCGAGCTTGCGCACCAGTGCGATGAACTGGCCGGCAGTGGCGCTGACGCCGTCGTCCAGGTAACTGGCACCGGCAAGGCCCGTACGGCCAGGAAAGGTCCAACCGGTCAGGCCGTCGTAGTTCAAGCAGGCCGCATCCCACAAGGTCAGGCTGGCGACCTTTATCGCCCCCTCAGCAGCGCCGTGCTGGTCGCCGCCCGATGCTTTATAACGGGTGTAAATGCGCGTGACGGTGGGGTCGATATCCTGACCGGTCAGCTTCTTCAACTCAGCGCGCAGTTCGCTCCCTGCGTGTTGCTCGAATGCCTCGGTCAGTTGCTGGACGGCCTGCTCCAGGGTGTGCTGGGCATCGACCCAAGCCTTCTGCAGGCGCACGTACTCGAATGTTTCCTGTTCATTGAGCATGGCAAAAAAACTGCCGAACTTTTCCCGCATGGCGTTCAGGCCTTGCAAAGCCGACCACTCGGGGGCAGCCATCAACACGGTTTGTTGCGCCGCTATGTATTCGTGCAGCGGGTCCTGCGGCGTACTGCTGGTAATCGGCTCGACCATTTCTCTGTTCCTGAAAAGGTCAGCCTATCGCGCGCCCTGCGTCTATTCGGGTAGTTATGTAGCACTCGGCATCAGCCGTGGTTTTTTTCGAAAACCGCAGGCCCCATTGCCGCTATCTGGCCTTCGATCAACGCGTCGAAAGGCTTGAGCAACGGCTCGAATGAAGCCGGTGCTTCCAGCACCTGCAATGCTTGCGCGATAGCCTCCACGGTGGACAAGGCGCCCGGCCCTGGCGCCTTGCGCAGTCGATAGCGCGACACGCTGTCGCCCGCCAGCGTCACCCGTGGCAATGCGGCCAGCAAAGGATTGAGGTGCAGCAATTTGCGCGCCTTGCGCCAGGTGCCATCAGGCACGACCAACAACAGCGGTGCGTCGTCAGGCGCATAGGCTTGCAGAGGCTGGGCGTCGTCAGCAGGAAACAGCAGGCGCGCCTGATAACCGGGCGGGTTCAATAACGTCTCCAGGTCGTCGAACACCTCGCCCACCACCAACTGCGCATTGTTCAACCCCAACGCCGCCAATCGCGCGGTGTTGAGTGCGTGGTTGACTTCACTCGGGTGCTGCAACAGCAACACGCGAGTGCGGCTGTCGAGGCTGGGAATCAGCGCGCACAGGCAGTGAGTGGCAGGCCTGAGGCAACGGGAACACTGGGGTCTGGGCATGGTTTTCAGGCCTGATTGAGCTGGGCTTTGAGTAAGTCGCGAAAGGTTTGGATCAGCGGTTCACGGCTACGGCCACGGCGCATGATCATCGAGAACGGCGCCTGATAGCCGAAGGTTGCCGGCAGCAGCACGCGCAGGTCGCCCTTGTCGGCCCACGCCTGGGCGTAATGCTCGGGCAGGTAGCCAATATAGGCGCCGGACAGCACCAGAATCAGCTGCGCCTCCATACTTTCCACGGTTGCCGCGCTGTGTTTGAAGCCGTGGCGCGCCAGCTCGGCCTGGCTCCAGTAGCCGCGCCCGACCATGCGTTGCTGGGTGATCACTTGTTCGGGAATGCGCCGCTCGCTGAACAACGGGTGCCGGGTGCTGCAATACAGCCAGTGCTGCTCACGGTACAGCGGCATGTAGATCAGCCCGCTCATGCGGTTGGAAAAAGCGCCGATGGCCAAATCCAGGCGGTTGTCCTGCACGCCCAGTTGCAGCTCATAAGGGCTCATCACCGACAAATTCAAGTGCACCGCCGGGTGTTCCAGGCTGTACGCGCCGATCACCTCGGCAAAGGGCAGCGCCTTGTCGCTGACGGTGGAGTCGAGCACGCCGAGCTTCAGCGTGCCGCGTAACTCGCCTTTCAGCGCGGCGGCGTATTGCTCGAAACCTTCCAGCTCGCCCAGCAGGCGCAAAGTTTCCTGATGGAACAGCTCGCCTTTGCTGGTCAGGCTGAACCCGCCACGCCCGCGATGGCACAACACCAGGCCCAAGGCCGATTCGAGCTGGCTCATGTAGGTGCTGATCGCCGAGGTCGACAGGTTGAGTTCATGCTGGGCGTTGGCGAACCCCTGGTGCCGCACGACGCTGACGAAGATGCGCAAGAGTTTCAGGTCGGGCAAGGCGTTGGCCATGGGGTCTCCAGATTCAGCTAATGCGCCGCGATCCCATGGTGGGAGCTGGCTTGACTGCGATGGCGGTGTGTCAAACAAAGCTATGTGGCTGACCCACCGCAATCGCAGGCAAGCCAGCTCCCACCGTTGGACGGCACTCGACAGAAGGATCGGTCAACCCCAACACAGACGAGCGAGTTTACCTCAGCCATTAGTTTAGAAAAATCTGAACTAAGTATTTGCCTCTGCCGATTCTTCCCACCCGGGGCTTTTCGCAGAATCGGCCCCTAATAAACAAAACAACGATGAGGCAATCCCGTGGACAAGATTTTTCACCAACCACTGGGCGGCAACGAAATGCCGCGCTTCGCCGGCATCGCCACCATGATGCGACTCCCCCACTTGCAGTCAGCCAAAGGCCTGGATGCCGCCTTTGTCGGCGTGCCCCTGGACATCGGCACCTCGCTGCGCGCCGGCACCCGCTTCGGGCCGCGTGAAATCCGCGCCGAATCGGTGATGATCCGCCCTTACAACATGGCCACCGGCGCCGCGCCGTTCGACTCGTTGTCGGTTGCCGACATCGGCGATGTGGCGATCAACACCTTCAACCTGCTCGACGCCGTGCGCATCATCGAAGAAGCCTACGATGAGATCCTCGAGCACAACGTGATCCCGATGACGCTGGGCGGCGACCACACCATCACTCTGCCGATCCTGCGGGCGATCCACAAGAAACACGGCAAGGTCGGGCTGGTGCACATCGATGCCCACGCCGACGTCAACGACCATATGTTCGGCGAGAAAATCGCCCACGGCACCACCTTCCGCCGCGCGGTGGAAGAAGGCTTGCTCGATTGCGACCGCGTGGTGCAAATCGGCCTGCGCGCCCAGGGCTATACCGCCGAAGACTTCAACTGGAGCCGCAAACAGGGGTTCCGTGTGGTCCAGGCCGAAGAATGCTGGCACCACTCCCTCGCGCCACTGATGGCCGAAGTGCGGGAGAAAGTCGGCGGCGGCCCGGTGTACCTGAGCTTTGATATCGACGGCATCGACCCGGCCTGGGCACCCGGCACCGGCACGCCGGAAATCGGCGGGCTGACCACCATCCAGGCCATCGAAATCATCCGTGGTTGCCAGGGTCTCGACCTGATTGGTTGCGATCTGGTAGAAGTTTCGCCGCCGTACGACACCACCGGCAACACCTCGCTGCTCGGCGCCAACCTGCTGTACGAGATGCTCTGCGTACTGCCCGGCGTGGCGCACCGCTGATGAGCGCGCACGAGGTGCTGCAAGCCGCGGCCGACCTGGTCTCGGCCTTCGCCCGCAATGACCGCGCCGCCTACTTCGGCGCGTTCACGGCGGATGCCAGCTTCGTGTTCTACACCCTCCCCCAGCCGTTGCTCAGCCGCGATGCCTACCAGGCAGTGTGGGACGGCTGGCGCCGGGACGAGGGGTTTGAGGTGCTGTCGTGCACCTCAAGCAACGCCGTTGTCAGCCTGCAAGGTGACGTGGCGATTTTTATTCATGACGTGGCCACCGAGCTGCGCATGAACGGGGAGCAATCTTTTAGCCAGGAGCGCGAGACCATTGTCTTTAAACGGCAAGGGGCAGACGCACAACAAGAACAAGGCCTGTGGCTGGCCTGTCACGAACATTTGTCCGCTATGCCGGAAGGGCTGCCGCCCCATTAGCCAATGTGATCGGAGCTGATCATGAATAATAAAAACAACGATAAAAGTATTCGAAAGATAGAAACCAACGGGGTCGAACAGATCCCGGACCACGAACGCACCGCCGGGCCCAAGGATCTGTTTCGTCTGATCTTCGGCGGTGCCAATACCTTTGCCACCGCCGTGCTGGGCTCATTCCCCGTGCTGTTCGGCTTGTCGTTTCAGGCCGGTGTCTGGGCGATTGTGCTGGGCGTGCTGGTGGGCGCGGTGATCCTGGCGCCGATGGGCCTGTTCGGGCCGATCAATGGCACCAACAACGCCGTATCTTCCGGTGCGCACTTTGGTGTCCACGGGCGGATTGTCGGCTCGTTTCTGTCGCTGCTGACGGCGATTGCCTTCTTCTCACTGTCGGTGTGGAGTTCAGGTGATGCACTGGTCGGCGGTGCGAAACGGCTGATCGGCCTGCCGGAAACCGACCTGACCCTGGGCCTGGCCTACGGTCTGTTCGCCCTGCTGGTGCTGACCGTGTGCATCTATGGTTTTCGCTTCATGCTGTGGGTCAACCGCATCGCGGTGTGGGCAGCGAGCCTGCTGTTCCTGCTGGGTATCTTCGCCTTTGCACCGGCCTTTGACAGCCACTTCGCCGGCACTGTCGCGCTTGGCCAGACCGGCTTCTGGGCTGCCTTCATCGGCGCTGCGCTGGTGGCCATGAGCAACCCGATTTCCTTCGGGGCATTTCTCGGTGACTGGTCGCGCTATATCCCGCGTGAGACGCCGAAAATGCGCATCATGCTGGCGGTAGTCCTGGCCCAGATCGCCACCTTGATTCCGTTCCTGTTCGGCCTGGCCACCGCGACCATCGTGGCGATCAAGGCACCGGACTACATCGCCGCGAACAACTACGTCGGCGGCTTGCTGGCCGTGGCACCGAGCTGGTTCTTCCTGCCGGTGTGCCTGATTGCGGTGATCGGCGGCATGTCCACAGGCACCACCTCGCTGTATGGCACGGGGCTGGACATGTCCAGCGTGTTTCCGCGCCTGCTGTCGCGGGTCAAGGCCACGCTGCTGATCGGGGTGATGTCGATTGCCTTCATCTTTATCGGACGTTTCGCCGCCAACCTGGTGCAGAGCGTGTCGACCTTCGCCGTGCTGATCATCACCTGCACCACGCCGTGGATGGTGATGATGATCATCGGCCTGATCGTGCGCCGCGGCTTCTATTGCCCGGATGACTTGCAGGTGTTCACCCGCGGTGAGACCGGTGGGCGCTACTGGTTCAGCCATGGCTGGAACTGGCGCGGGCTGGGGGCCTGGATCCCGAGTGCGTTGGTGGGCCTGTGCTTCGTCAACCTGCCGGGGCAGTTTGTCGGGCCGCTGGGCAACCTGGCCGATGGCATCGATATCAGCTTGCCGGTGACGCTGGGACTGGCGTCGGTGGTGTACCTGAGTTTGCTTCGCCTGTTCCCGGAACCGCCGTCTGTTTATGGCCCCCAGGGGCCGCTTCGCAGCCCAGCGGGAGCAAGTTCCCTCGCCACAAAAAGCGCCTCAATAGCCTAAAAAAATAATCGGAGACCCGCCGTCATGGCTTTGGATTTATTCGTCGTACTCATCTACGCCGCCGGCATGCTCGTGCTCGGCTATTACGGCATGCGCCGCGCCAAGACCCACGAAGACTACCTCGTCGCCGGTCGTAACCTGGGCCCGTCGCTGTACATGGGCACCATGGCTGCCACCGTGCTGGGCGGTGCGTCCACCGTCGGCACCGTGCGCCTGGGTTATGTCCACGGCATTTCCGGCTTCTGGCTGTGCGCCGCACTGGGTGCCGGGATCATCGCGCTGAACCTGTTCCTGGCCAAGCCGCTGCTGAAGCTGAAGATCTTCACCGTCACCCAGGTCCTGGAAAAACGCTACAACCCCATGGCCCGTCAAGCGAGCGCGGTGATCATGCTGGCCTACGCGCTGATGATCGGCGTGACCTCGATCCTGGCCATCGGCACCGTGCTGCAAGTGCTGTTCGGCCTGCCGTTCTGGGTCTCGGTGTTGCTGGGCGGTGGCGTGGTGGTGGTGTATTCAACCATCGGCGGCATGTGGTCGCTGACGCTGACCGACATCGTGCAGTTCGTGATCAAGACCGTCGGCCTGATGTTTATCCTGCTGCCGATCTGCCTGTACCGCGTCGGCGGCTGGGATCAACTGGTGGCCAAGCTGCCGGCGTCGAATTTCAGCTTCACCGAAATCGGCTGGGACACGATCATCACCTACTTCATGATTTACTTTTTCGGCATCCTGATCGGCCAGGACATCTGGCAACGGGTGTTCACCGCCCGTGACGAAAAGGTCGCCCAGTACGCAGGCACATTCGCCGGTTTCTACTGCATCCTCTACGGCCTGGCCTGCGCGTTGATCGGCATGGCGGCGCACGTACTGCTGCCGAACCTGGACAACGTCAACAACGCCTTCGCCGCCATCGTCAAAGCCTCGCTGCCGGACGGCATTCGCGGCCTGGTGATTGCCGCTGCCCTGGCAGCGATGATGTCCACCGCCAGCGCCGGTTTGCTCGCCGCCTCCACCGTATTGACCGAAGACCTGCTGCCGCGTCTGCGTGGCGGCAAACAATCGAGCCTGAACATCAACCGCCTGTTTACCCTGCTGACCGGCATTGCCGTACTGGGTATCGCGCTGGTGGTGAATGATGTGATCAGCGCCCTGACCCTGGCCTACAACCTGTTGGTGGGCGGCATGCTGATCCCACTGATGGGCGCGATTTTCTGGAAGCGCGCGACCACATCGGGGGCGATTGCGTCCATGACCTTGGGCTTCGTAACCGCGCTGGTGTTTATGTTCAAGGATGGTTTGGACGCCAACACGCCGATCTACTACAGCCTGGCGGTCGGGCTGGTGAGTTTTGTAGTGGTGAGTCTGTTGTCGCGCCGGCCGGAGGCGGTGGTGGCGCGGGCGATTTGAGCTATAAAAGAAGTTAAAGCGGTTTCTTCAGCGGGTGCGACGTCGGATGTCGCGCCCGTTTTTTTTGCTTCACTTTCAATCATCCCACAGCGTCGAAGTCGCAGGCGCTCTTGCCTGGATAATCTCCTGGACTAAAGAAGCCCACAACAATCCCTGGGTTGTGCCTGCAGCATAAGTTGCCCCAGCGACAATTCGGTTGTACGCGGACCAGTAAACGATTGAGAGTCCATCTGAAGTACCGGGTCTGGCACATTCGATTACCTGCAAGTCACCACGTTCGAGTGCAGTACGGTAAGACGTTGGAAAGTGCCGACAAACAGCAGCCAGACAATCCGCCAATATTTGTTCCTTGTGTTCCGATGCCGAACCGGGTGGAACCTGTCCACCCGAAACGAGAATGTGGTCGCCGTCCAAGCGACAATTCATCACACCGATTGGCAGATCGTACTGCAGCTTGAGCCCGCGCATTTCCCTTCCTTCACTACCCATAGCGCGTAATTTGAAAAACCAACCAATGATCGCAACCGCTTCCGGTTCCTCTACCCCCATTGCAGTGACGACGAAGTGCTCTCTGCTCAGATCAGAAATTTGAACCGGACTCAGTTGCTGGGCCAGGAAGTTAACCCCAGAGCGTTGCAAAAGCCTCACTATCTCTTCCATTAGATAGGTAAATTCCAGGTCGTAGCCCGATACTTCAATCGCCCGACTGATCCCGGGGATTGCATAATTTGCCTGGAGTTGCAGTTGACTCATCTCTGCACATTCACATCCCGGTTTACCACTTGGCCAAGGCCTGTTTTCAATATCGCGTTGATCGCGGATCGCGGCATCTACGCCACCGCTGTCGCCCAAATAGGCTCGTACGATCCTAGAGCGCGCGAATTGTTTCAGCGATGGGTTATCCGCCAGGAGCTTTTCAAATAACTCAATGCCCGCACGATTGCACTCAACGGCCAGAAACTGATTTCCGGGCGTCAGGTAATCGTTATGCAGCGGCTTTGCGGTCGTCTCCGTTGCCGACAGATGGCGCATGTTCACAGGCTTATGGCTGGCGCCATCGCTTTGCTGATTGGTTCCGTACACCGTGACCTGATAATTCGCCAGTCGAAACATCACGGCTTGAAGCAGGCCGTTTATTCCTCTGCCAATGATGGAAACGCGCGGCGCGACTCTATCCGCGTGATGTGAGGGGATCGTCAGGCTGTGGGCAATTTTGCGGCCGACAAGGCCGCGCATGGCCATCAAACTCAGCTGAACCGAGACCGCATAGTCGAGGTCGCAATGGCAGGCTTCGGTGGTTGCCGCTTGCGTAGTCAGCGTCGCCGGATTTCGCCACGCTGAGACACTACACCCGAGCGCTTGAGTGCGAGCCCGAAACGCATTAAGTGTTGCAGGCCCGTAATCCAGAATAAGCTGTATGTTTTCAGCCGTTGCCAGCGCCTGCAAAGCATCATCGCTAAAGACATCCGGTTTGGCGACACAAACCAGGCGGGCTTTTCTGCGCAGGCACTGAATGAAGGTTTGATCAATACAATGAGCGGTTTCATCATTTAGCGCCAAACATAGGGCGAGAGCGCAAGTGCCTTCCAGCGCTTCAAGCCAGTTTTCGAAAAATGACACTCTAGCGTTGTGAAGTGCATTCCCGGTGGTGTCTGGTCCTCGGCCTTTTCGAACTAACACGTTGATCCGGACATCCGGATCCCGATCAAGCAATATCCTAACTAAATCTTTTCCAACATTACCGTAGCCCAGCACACAAACATTCCGGGGGATCGAGCCATCCGCCAGCGTCAGCCAGTGCGCGATATAGTCAGCCACATGCGGTGCATTGACGCCAGGCGTATTGATGACGCGGATATTGTTGTTGTCACACAGGTCTCGTTGGACCTTATCCAGACTTGTGCCTCTACGGATTAAATAGAGTTCTCCAAAAGGATGAGAGATACGCCATTGATCAATGATATCGCCATCAATTGATTGATCGCCGACAATGATCGTTGATGGGCGCAGCAGCGCGATCTGCATGAGCAGAGCGTGCTTGGTTAGGGTTGGGGGAAGAAATACGACATTGCTGGGTGCATCGGCCTTCCAGCCTCTGGACACAGGTGCAATATGTAAAATATGTCCTGTTGTAGCAATGAGTGACGCGACGACTGGCGGAATGGAAGAGAGCATCATGGCTTATCTCCAGCACAGCTGACTTAGTTGCTCGGACATCTGGTTCTTCACATTAAAAATGTTACAAACCTTAATGGCGCTAAACCTACGCTCATATTTTTAATTTTATAAGCCAGTCAGTTCCGACAAACTGGTAGTCCAATTCCGACACTTGCGAAATCTTAGTGACGCGCGGAAGCTCGTGTGATTTGAAAGAGGTCAGGATTTACAGCGGTTTTGCTTCGGCAGATGCAGCGCTAAATGTCGTGGGCGCTTTTTCACCTTGCGCAAAAAAAGTGGGAGCGGGCTTGCTCGCGAAGGCGATGTGCCAGTCAACTTTTTATTGACTGATACATCGCCTTCGCGAGCAAGCCCGCTCCCACATTTAAACTGTGGTCGGCCGAACGATTAGCGCCGACGTGGACGACGCTGCTCATCATCTGTGCGAATCGGCACAGGTTGCAGCGGTGGCTCGATCAAACCGAGCGCGACGCCAACGTCGTGGAGCCAGTTTTGAATTTTCTCTTTCATGGTTGTCCCCTTTGCGGGTAATGCGAGTCGGCGAGAGTTTTTCGCCTTTTCCTACAGTGATAGTAGCCCTAAGCCCTACGTAATGCTTGAACGAAAACACAACGAACTATTACTGAATTGATCCAAATCCAGACAGATCGTTCAAGCAATCGCGCGGGCGTCCTGCAAGAACTTGGCTTTACCTTCCTGCTGCAGGTCGATCCATGCGTTGAGGTTAGCGCCGAGCATACCCTTTCGCCACATCAGCCAGGTCGTTGCAGTAGCAAAAGGCCCTGTCAGCGGATGAACGGACACACTGCCCTTGCCTGGCAAGCTGTCGAGCATCGATTCGGACATCAATGCCACGCCGGATCCGGCAATGACGCAGGCAAGCATGCCCTGATAGGACTCAATCTCAATCGCTCGGCCCATCGCCACCCGCTCGTGAGAAAACCAGGTCTCCAACCGTGTGCGGTAGGCGCAACTGCGGCGAAAAGTGAAGACCGCGCGACCGGCAACATCCTGCGGCCCACGCACAGGCGGGTGATCAGCCTCGCAAATCAGCACCAGGCGTTCTTCGCACAGCGGCACGCCGTCCAACGTGGCGATGGTCAGCGGGCCGTCCACCAGCGCCGCGTCCAAACGGCCGGTGATCAACCCTTCCAGCAGTTCACCGCTGGGCGCCGACTGCACTTGCAGGTTCACCATCGGATAGGCCTTGTGATAACGCGCCAGAAGTTGGGGCAAATGAATCGCGGCGGTGCTGTACATGCTGCCAAGCACGAAGTCACCGGCTGGCTGCCCACCCTGCACGGCGCCGTGGGCTTCGTCGTGCAGTGCGATCAGACGCGTGCTGTAGTCCAGCAACACTTTGCCCGCAGGAGAAAGCTGCAAACGCTGGCGCTCGCGAACGAACAGCTCGACCCCGAGCTGCTCTTCCATTTGCTTGAGCCGGGTCGACAGGTTGGACGGCACGCGGTGCAGGCGCTCGGCAGCACGGGTGATGGAGCCCTCTTCCGCCACAGCCTGGAAGATCCGCAATTGACTGAACTCCATACCTTTCTCCAAAACTGAACAAGTTACTCACTATTATTCATTTTTACAGAAAGTCAATTCACTTTAGCCTGAAGGTCTTCGCTTGCTTGCAGGAAACCTGAACATGTCACCGCTGATTCGCTTACTCGCTAGCTTTATCGCGCTAATGATGGCCATGGGCATAGGCCGCTTCGCCCTCACCCCGCAAATGCCGCATTTGCTCAGCGAGGGGCAGATCGACCTGACCGGTGCCGGGATCATCGCCGCCGCCAACTACCTCGGTTACTTCGTCGGTGCAGTGGATTCGATTTTTGCGCGCAGCCACCATCACGTGCGGGGGCGCCTGTATGGCGGGCTATGGCTGTGCGTACTGCTGACTCTGGCGTCGTATTGGGCGCATGGGTTCTGGGCGCATTTGCTGTTGCGCTTTGGAACCGGCGTCGCGAGTGCCTGGGCACTGGTGATGATCACCAGCTTGAGCCAGCCGCTGGCAATCGCTGCCGGGCGCCCACGCTTGGGCGCGTTGGTGTTTGCCGGCCCGGGGCTGGGGATTCTGTTGACTGGCTTGCTGGCGCTGGGCTCCAACTTGCTGGGCCAGGACTCTGCCACCTTGTGGCTGGTGTATGGCGTGGTGGCGCTGGTGATGCTGCTGGCGATCCTGCCGTTTTTACCGAAACCGACCTCCACCGTCACCCACACCACCAGTGCGGGCAGCAACGGCAGCATTGCGCACCTGTGCTGGATTTACTTCCTGTATGGCCTGGGCTACATCATCCCGGCGACCTTTTTGTCGCAGATGGCCAGTGCGCAATTCAAGGGTGCCTGGCAGGCCGACCTGTTCTGGCCCTGCTTCGGGCTCGCCGCAGCACTGGGTGTGGTGGTGGCGAGCCTGCGCCGCAAAGACCCGAACACCACCCGCCGCTGGCTGATGACAACCTTGTGGCTGCAAGCGGGCGGAGTATTTGCCTGCTTGCTGGGCAATGGCTGGGGCCTGGCGCTGGGCGTGTTGCTGTGCGGCGCGCCATTCCTGGCCTGCATGCAACTGGTGATGGCGCGCTTGCGTGAGGTGGCGCCCCACGGCTACCAGCGCAGTACCGGCTTGCTGACCGCCAGCTTTGCCATCGGCCAATTGAGCGGCCCGCTGCTGGCGTCGGTGAGCAGCCATCTCAGCGATGGCCTGCAACCGGCACTGATCATCGCAGGTGCCGGCTTGTTACTCGCAAGTGCAGTGTTGTTCAACCGGCAACCATCGGCGTTGGGATGCGAACCTGCTCTCGCCGCGCCAGGACCAGGAAAAACAGCCCACCCAGGAAGCAGCCGGTAAACCAGGCAAAGTTGGCCATGCCCTGCAATGCCGGCGTGAAGGTGATCGCAACGCCCACCAGCGTTGCCGGCACCAAGGCTTTGACGGCCGTCCAGTTCACGCCGCCGTCGAAGTAATAGCGCCCGCTCGGGCTGTCATCGAACAGGGCATCCACGTCGATTTTCTGTTTTTTGATCAGGTAGAAGTCCACCAACAGGATCCCGAACAGCGGCCCGATAAAGGCGGCGAGAATATCCAGGGTGTAGTGAATCATCAGCGGATTGTTGAACAGGTTCCATGGGGTAATAAAGATCGACGCGACTGCCGCGATCATCCCACCGGCACGCCAACTGATTTTGCTCGGCGCGACGTTGGCGAAGTCAAACGCAGGGGACACGAAGTTGGCGACAATGTTGATGCCGATGGTAGCCGTCACGAAGGCAAAGGCGCCAAGCAATACGGCCATGCTGTTGTCGATACGCGAAACGGTGGCAATCGGGTCGTGCAGCATTTCGCCAAACACCGGCAAGGTGCCCGACACGATGACGACGGTCACCAGCGAGAACGCCAGGAAATTTACCGGAAGGCCCCAGAAATTGCCGCGACGCACGTCGCGCATGCTGCGGCAGTAGCGGCTGAAATCGCCGAAATTCAGCGTCGGCCCGGAGAAATACGAGACCACCAGCGCCGTTGCCACAATCACCTGACCAACAGCCTGCCAGCCCGACAGGGATTTTTCCGCCAGGGTAAAGCTGATATTGGCCCAGCCGGCCTTCCACACAATCCAGCCTGCCAGGGCGAACATCACCGCGTAGACCACCGGACCCGCCCAGTCGATAAAGCGTCGGATGGATTCCATACCCGCCCAGAACACCGCAGCCTGCAACACCCACAAGCTAAGGAAACCAAACCAGCCCAAGTAAGACAGACCGGCAAAATGCGGTTCTGCATATACCGCCATTTGTGGGAAAAAGCGCAGCACCACGATGATCAAGGCACTCGAGGCCAGGTACGTCTGAATCCCATACCAGGCCACCGCGATCAAGCCGCGTATCACTGCCGGAATATTCGCCCCGAATACGCCAAAGGCCAGCCGGCAGATAACCGGATATGGCACCGCCGCTTGCTGACTCGGTTTGGCCACCAGATTGGCGATCAATTGCACGATGCAAATGCCCGCGAGCAACGCAATCAGCACCTGCCAGCTGGCCAGCCCGAGCGCAAACAGGCTGGCGGCGAAGACGTAACCGCCGACGCTGTGCACGTCGCTCATCCAGAAGGCGAAGATGTTGTACCAGGTCCACTTTTGCGGCAGTGGGCCCAGGTCCTGGTTGTACAGGCGCGGGCTGTAGCCTTTGGGCAATTGTTCGGTCATCGCTTGGCTCCTCGAAATACCGGCCTGCGCTGCCGTAACAGAATGCATACGGGAGGCGGCATGGTTTGTATACGAGGCGTTCAGCAGAATACGTGCCAATGGCACACAATCCCTCTGGAACGGCGCTCCAAAGGGATTGATAAGGGCTTATAGCCGGGCGCTACGCTCAGCAACGGTGCACATTAATCCTGTACACAATCAGCGTTGCACCCGATGTGCACACAGATAACCGACGGTACAACACGCGGCCGTCAGGAACGTGCCCCAGGCCATGTCCATGACCGCCAAGCCAGCAGACCAGCCTTGCAGCGTGGCCCAGTTGCTCAAGTCATAGGTGCCATAGGCCACCAAGCCAAGCAGCGCACCCAGGCGCGCGGCCCGTTGCCAACTGCCGCTTGGCAGGACCACGAACACCACACAACCGATGACATACAGGAGGTAGAACAGTACGGCAGGCAGCAGCCGAGTCTGATCAAGCATCAGCGAGCCGAGCAGGGATTTGTAGGTCGGCCCCATGAGGACGCCGAGCCAGAGGCCGTCGAGCACCAAAAAGGCGAGCAAGGTGCCGAGGTAAGCGAACAGTGTTTTTTTGGTCATTCACGCAGCCTCTGCAGGAGCCCAATTGCTCCTACAGAAGAGCAAATCGCACTCAGCTTAGTTCAATGCGATCCGCGTGAATCACAATCTGACCTTGCTTGTAGAGCGCACCAATGGCCTTTTTGAAGTTGCCTTTGCTGACGCCGAACAAGTTGCTGATCACCGCCGGGTCGCTCTTATCGCTGACGGGCAGGCTGCCGTTGTTTTCGCGCAACTTGGCGAGGATCTTCGAGTTCAGGCTGGAGGCCGCTTCCTGGCCGACCGGCTGCAGGCTCAGGCTGATGTTGCCATCGGCGCGGATCTCTTTGATGAAGCCTTTCTCTTCCTTGCCCGGGCGCAGGAACTTGAACACTTCGTTCTTGTGGATCAGGCCCCAATGCTTGTTGTTGATGATCGCCTTGAAGCCCATGTCCGTAGCTTCGGCCACCAGCAGGTCAACTTCCTGGCCCACCTGGTAGTTGGCAGGCGTCTTGTCCAGGTAGCGGTCCAGCCGCGCGGTGGCGGTGATGCGCTTGGTGTGCTTGTCGAGATAGACGTGCACCACGCAGTACTCACCGGCGGTCAGCTGACGTTTTTCTTCCGAATACGGCAGCAATAAATCCTTTGGCAAACCCCAGTCGAGGAATACGCCAATGCTGTTAACCTCGACGACTTTCAAACTGGCGAATTCGCCGACTTGAACTTTCGGCTTTTCAGTCGTTGCGATAAGTTTGTCATCGCTGTCCAAGTAAATGAACACGTTCAGCCAGTCTTCATCTTCACTGGGAATATCTTTGGGGATATACCGATTCGGCAAGAGGATTTCGCCATCTTGCGCACCGTCCAGGTACAAACCAAAGTTAGTGTGTTTAACCACTTGCAAGCTGTTGTAGCGCCCGACTAAAGCCATTTCCAAATACCCTCGTTACGTGGGGCGCATTCTACCCGAGTTGCGCCGCGCACGCGCGCGCGCCTGAAAAATCGTGGCGTGGCGTGGCGATCCAATGGCACCGCCCCGCTCGTCTGATCAGAGCACTGAATTTTTCCTGAGGAGGCTGGCCGTTTACTCAAACGCTTTCGAGTTAAAACAGTAAGTTAGGGCGTTATTTCACTGACAAACTTTGGCTGATTTGAGCGCGCTCAATTATTCCTGAGGGATATTTGCCAAGCAATTGTCAAGTATTTCCTGTACGATGCCTGGCCAAGTTAATTTTCTACAGGTTAGTGGCCGCCATGCGCGTAAAAGCATCCAACAGCAAAGCAAAGCCAGCTCCAGCCGTTGAAACCAGCGAATCGATCAACAGCCAGATTGCTGCTTTCCTCAAGTCCGGCGGCGAAATCCAGCAAATTGCCAAGGGCGTGAGCGGCCAGACTTTCGGCCCGTCCAAGCAGATCAGCCTGGGCAAAAAGTAAAACTCGCGCAGTACTTCTGGTCCCTAAGCGTCTTGTCCTCAAGGCGCTAGGACTAGAGACCAAAACCCCTCTCTGCATCATCCAGTAGTGTGCTAATCGACGAACGGGCCTCACCTCCAGGCTTACGCCGGTATGCTTGCACACGTCTAGCACGGGCATCTGCCCGATTCTTCCTGTTACTGCTCCTCGCTTTTCATGGAGTGAAGCATGCTCAAGCCCTGCTTTTTTCTCATAGCTGCCCTTGCGGCAAGCCCCGTTGCCGAAGCGCAGATTTTTCAGCGTGAGCTGGGCGATTTCGACCTGAAGTTGGGCACTACGCCAAGCCGCAGCATGGCCCAGGGCCTGGTAAAGCCCACGTCCCCCGGCAGCGACTCGTTCCACGGTGGCCTGGACCTGAGCCATGACAGCGGCCTGTATTTTGGCCAGTTCTCACCGAACATAGGGCTATCCTCTGCCAATAACCTCGAAGTCGACTCCTATATGGGCTTCAAGCGCCCTTTCGACCAGACCTTGGGCTATGAAGTCGGATTGATCCACTACAGCTATCCCAAGCTCAGCCCGCTGGACAGCCAGGAGTTCTACGGCGGTCTGAATCTGCTGGGCAATCGCTTCGGCGTCTCTTTCAGCAACGACCCCGACCGCCACGACAGCACCCTGTTCGCCGACCTGGGGGGTACGCAGCCCTTCGGCATCGGCGTCAGCATGAAGTACACCACCCACCAACTGGGCACCCCGGCCTCCGTAGAGGGCGGCGCCATCAGTTCGTTCAGTGACTGGTCGGTACAGTTCTCCCGCGCATGGAAGGGCATCGACCTGGACCTGATCTACAGCGACTCCAGCCTCAGCGGCGGCGACTGCTCGGCCTACTCTGGACACAACTCGCAATGCGATGGCCTGTTGACGTTGAAGGCCGCTCGGTCGTTTTATTGACGGGCTGAACTGTCGCACCCCGCGCAGGCTCACATGCATTAACCCCCTCTGCGCAAGGAATCGCCCATGCTGCGTCGGCTCAAACTAATGGTGGTATTGCTGACCCTGAGCCTGGTGCTCGCCGGCTGCAATCGCGTGGGCCTGGCCTACCGCAATCTGGATGTCATTATCCCCTGGACACTCAACGACTACCTGGACATGAACGCCGGGCAGAAGAGCTGGTTCAACGACAAACTCAAGGAGCACCTGGCCTGGCACTGCACCACGCAATTGCCAGGCTATCTCGATTGGCTCGATCGCCTGCAACAGATGGTCGACAACAATCAGGTCACCGACGCCGCGTTGCAGGCCCGTACCGTCGAAGCCAAGCAGGCGATTGCCGAGGTGGCCCGCGAGATCACACCGTCGGCCATTCAACTGCTGCAAGGTTTGGATGATCAGCAGGTCAAGGAGATGAGCGACGCTCTGGCCAAGGACTTACGCAAGCGTCAGGACGAATACCTCAAGCCGCCTCTGGAGCAGCAGATCAAGGAACGTGCCCAGCGCATGAGCAAACGCCTGGACGCCTGGATTGGCCCGCTCAGTGCCAGCCAGCAAAACCGCGTCACCGCCTGGTCTATTGCCCTGGGTGAACAAAACGAGCAGTGGATCGGCAACCGCGCCCGCTGGCAGACGCAGTTCATCGCCGCCGTGCAGCAGCGCAAAAACGCCGACTTCCCGCAGAAAATCCAACAATTGCTGGTGGACCGTGAAAGCCTGTGGACGCCGGATTACAAGGTTGCCTATGCCCAGACGGAAGCGGCGGCACGCAGCCTGATTGTCGACTTGATGGCGGAAAGTACCGTGCAGCAACGGTTGAAGCTGACTCAGAAAATCGACAGCGTGCGCAGCGATTTCAAGGCGCTCAAATGCCTTAAAGGCGCCGCCATTTAAAATGTGGGAGCGGGCTTGCTCGCGAATGCAGTGAATCAGTCACAAGACGTATCGACTGAAACTCCGCATTCGCGAGCAAGCCCGCTCCCACATGAGGTCTGTGGTCTATCTTTCAGGCAATCTGCGCCTTCGAAGCCACTTCATCAAACGTCGCCGGCTCCAGCGCGTCCGCCTGGTCATCCAGCACCTGGCGCGGGTGATCATTGCCCGGAATGGAGCTATCAATCAGCGCCAGGAGCTGTGCGCCGCGAGCGGTCAGGATGAAATTCTCACCATTACCGCCCTCTTCTTCCGGGCGCGATTCAATAAACCCACGCTTGAACAGCAGCGCTTCATAATCCGCAGCGGTCTTTTTCAGCGTATCCAGATTACCGGTGGATTCACCCGCCGTGGCCTTCTCAGCCGCCTCCTGCTCAGCGTATTTACGTGGGGCAAAGCTGCCTTCGCCGTTCTGCACTTCATGCAGCAGACGTTCGATCAAATCCCAGTTGTAAGTCGTCATCCTGATTCCTCCTGCAGGCCGGTGGAAAGTAGCCCGTCTAAAGGTGTGACATGTCTCGTCACTGGCCGTTCAGCTGAATAGACAGCCGTCATTTCTCTGAACTTTCCAGACGTTCGCCACCTCAACTGAACACCACTGCCAAGGAGGTCCGACCATGAAAACCCTGATAAACCTGGCCATCGCCGCCACGCTGCTGACTGCCCTGCCAGCCTGGGCGTGTACGCCTGAAGAAGCCACGGCGAAACGCGAACAACTGGCTCAGGAAGTGACCAAGCTTACTAAGCAGAACCCGACCAAGGCCAAAGAAATGAATGCAGAACTGCAGAAAATGGACATGGACACGACGGCTGCGGACTTGCCTGACAAATGCCAATTGATCGATCAGCGCCTCAAAGACCTCGAAAAAGCCGCCGCTGAAAGCAAAAACTGAAGGCATAAAAAAACCGGACATTGTCCGGTTTTTTCACATCACCCTGCCTTACTCGGCAGCCGGTGCTTCTGGCTTGCGGCGCTTGAGCGGCGCCATGCCATCCTTGCTGACGAGCGACAGGTTGTCAGTCTTCGGCCGGTTGGCAATCTTGCGCTTGGTCGGCGACTTGGCACCGGCCTTTTTCTTGTCGCCCTTGGCGTCGACCTTTTTCTTCTTCACGCCAACTGCCTTGCCCGACGCCTTGACCTTCTTCGGCCCGGTGTAGGTGCCTTTGACTTCCTTGATGGTGCGGCGCTCGAACGACTGCTTGAGGTAGCGCTCGATGCTCGACATCAGGTTCCAGTCGCCGTGGCAGATCAGCGAGATCGCCAGGCCATCGTTGCCGGCACGCCCGGTACGGCCGATACGGTGCACGTATTCGTCGCCGCTGCGTGGCATGTCGAAGTTGATGACCATGTCCAGGCCATCCACGTCCAGGCCGCGCGCGGCGACGTCGGTGGCCACCAGGATTTTCACGCCGCCAGCCTTGAGGCGGTCGATGGCCAGTTTGCGGTCCTTCTGGTCTTTCTCACCGTGCAGGACGAACGCTTTGTAGTCCTGCGCCACCAGGCGGCCGTAAATACGGTCAGCCGCCGCGCGGGTGTTGGTGAACACGATGGCCTTCTGATAGGTCTCGTTGGCCAACAGCCAGTTGAGGATCTGCTCTTTGTGCACGTTGTGGTCGGCGGTGACGATCTGCTGACGCGTGGTCGCGTTCAGGTCGCTGACGTTGTTGACCTGCAAGTGCTCAGGGTTGTTCAGGACCTTGGCAACCATGTCGCGCAACGTCGACCCACCGGTGGTGGCGGAGAACAGCATGGTTTGCTGGCGATTCACGCATTCAGCCACCAGGCGCTGCACGTCATCGGCAAAGCCCATGTCGAGCATGCGGTCGGCTTCGTCGAGCACCAGCACTTCGACTTCCTTGAGGTCGAGGTTGCCGGCGTTGAGTTGTTCAATCATGCGCCCTGGCGTGCCGATCAGAATATCCGGCACCTTGCGCAGCATGGCGGCCTGGACTTTGAAGTCTTCACCGCCGGTGATCAGGCCGGACTTGATGAAGGTGAACTGCGAGAAGCGCTCGACTTCCTTCAACGTCTGCTGGGCCAGCTCGCGGGTCGGCAGCAGGATCAGGGTTTTGATGCTGACGCGGACTTTGGCCGGGCCGATCAGGCGGTGCAAAATCGGCAGGACGAAAGCGGCGGTCTTGCCACTCCCGGTTTGAGCCGTCACCCGCAGGTCACGCCCTTCGAGCGCGAGCGGGATGGCCGCTGCTTGCACAGGCGTAGGCTCGACAAATTTTAGCTCGGCCACGGCTTTGAGCAGGCGTTCGTGCAGGGCGAATTGGGAAAACACGGGTGCTACCTCGAAGAAATACAAAATATCAGCTGCATAGGGTAACGGTTTCGGGCGTCCAAACCGAGTTTCTTTACGCGAACAGGGCGAATCAGCTGCTTTTTTGTCAGGATATTTGTCTACAACGTCAACTTTGAAGCACTTAAATGCTCTAATCGCCCCGTGTTGTCTTACAGAAGAATCGGTTTCACCCATGGATATCAAACAGTTCTGGCTCAACGTCCAAGACCTTTGGGGCGCCCTCGATCAACACCCGATGCTGCATGCGAGCTTGGGTTTGCTGGTGTTGCTGGTGGTGGCCCTGCTCGTTGGGCGGGTCGCGCGCTACCTCATCCTTCACGCCGTCAAATTGCTCGGCCGGCAACCGGCGCTGCACTGGCTCAATGACCTGCGGCACAACAAAGTCTTCCACCGCCTGGCGCAGATGACGCCGTCATTGGTGATCCAGTTCGGCCTGTACCTGGTGCCGGACCTGAGCAAGACCGCCACCTTGTTTATCGGCAATGTGGCCCTGGCGTTCACCATCCTGTTCATGACGCTGGCTGTGAGCGCCCTGCTCAACGCCCTGCTGGATATCTACGCGCGCACTGAACATGCGCGCACCCGCTCGATCAAGGGCTACGTGCAACTGGCCAAGATGGTGCTGTTCGTGTTTGCCGCGATCATTATCGTCGCCACCCTGATCGACCGTTCGCCGCTATTGCTGCTCTCCGGTTTGGGTGCAATGTCGGCCGTGATCCTGTTGGTCTACAAGGACACGCTGCTGTCGTTCGTCGCCAGCGTACAGCTGACCAGCAACGACATGCTGCGGGTCGGTGACTGGATCGAAATGCCTCAAGTCGGCGCCGACGGCGATGTGGTCGACATCACCTTGCACACGGTCAAGGTGCAGAACTTCGACAAGACCATCGTCTCCATTCCGACCTGGCGCCTGATGTCCGAGTCGTTCAAGAACTGGCGCGGCATGCAAGCCTCCGGAGGGCGTCGCATCAAGCGCAGCCTGTATATCGACGCCAGCGGCGTGCGCTTCCTGCGCGACGACGAAGAAGTGCGCATGACCCAGGTGCACCTGCTCACCGATTACATCAGCCGCAAGCAGGCCGAACTCAAAGCCTGGAACGAAGCCCAGGGCCACAGCGCGCAGCTGTCCGCCAACCGCCGCCGCATGACCAACCTCGGCACCTTCCGCGCCTACGCCCTGGCCTACCTGAAAAGCCACCCGGACATCCAGCCGAACATGACCTGCATGGTGCGCCAGATGCAAACCACCGCCCAAGGCGTGCCGCTGGAAATCTACTGCTTCACCCGCACCACAGCGTGGGCGGATTACGAGCGCATTCAGGGCGATATCTTTGATTATTTGCTGGCGGTGTTGCCGGAGTTCGGCTTGAGCCTGTATCAGCAGCCGAGTGGCAATGACTTGCGCGCGGGGATGGTGCCGGCGGTGTTGGGTGCCAGTCACCTGCCGACGTTGGAACACACCTCTGCATAATACCGCCATTCCCCTTGTGGAAGCGGGCTTGCCCGCGATAGCGGTGTATCAGTCCATAAATGTGCAAACTGACACTACGCCATCGCGGGCAAGCCCGCTCCCACATAGGTTCAGCGGTGGATCGCCTCCTTGCGCACACCCAACCGGCTGATCCACACCGCCCCCAGAATCACCAACCCACCCAACGCCAGCCTCCCCAGCGGCTCATGCTGATTCCAGATCAGCAAGTTCAGCAACAGCCCCACCGGCACATGCAGGTTGTTCATCACCGCAAGGGTGCCGCCATTGACCAGGCACGCGCCCTTGTTCCACCAATACATGCCGAGCGCGGTGCTGACCAACCCGAGGAACACCAGCACGCCCCATTGCAACGGTGCGTCGGGCAGGTAATTGGCCTTGCCGAACAGCAGGAATGCCGGCAACACCACGATCAAGGCGCCCACGTAGAAGTAGCCGAAGCGCCGGTAGTGCGGCAAATCACTCGGATAGCGCGCCACCAGATGCTTGTACATCACCTGCCCGGCGGCGTAGGTGAAGTTGGCCAGTTGCAGCAGCAAAAAGCCGCCGAGGAAGTGCGGGGTGATCTGGTCGAAGCGGATCACTGCCGCGCCGGACACCGCCACCAGCGCAGCAATCAGCGCCCAAGGGTTGAAGCGCCGGTTGAGGGCGTCTTCGATCAGGGTCACATGTAGCGGTGTAAGGATGGTGAACAGCAGCACTTCCGGCACGGTGAGCACACGAAAGCTCAAGTACAGGCACACGTAGGTCACACCAAACTGCAGCGCGCCGATCGCCAGCATGCCGCGCATAAACCTTGGTTCTACCGAACGCCAGCGGGTCAGCGGGATAAATACCAGGCCAGCCAACACCACGCGCACCAGTACGGCGAAGTAGCTGTCGACGTGGCCGGCGAGGTATTCGCCGATCAAGCTGAAGGAAAATGCCTGAATCAGGGTGACAACCAGTAAATAGCCCATGCGCGCCTCGTTTCGAATGGGCGCGACTTTAAGGGTTTTCGGCGTTTACTGAAACTCGGGGCAAAAAAAACCCGACCTCGCTATAGCGGCAGTCGGGTAGGAGCACTCAGGAGCAACAAGTGCAAAGGGAGGTTCGATACGCGTACTTGAAGGGTTTGCGTGGGGCGATATAAACACCACGCGATTATGTGACGATTAAACGATCACGCGACCTGTGCCAGCAGTGCTTTGGCGTGGTTGATGCCCTTCTCCTGGAAGTCGCCGCTCAGGTTCACGCCTTCGGCGTGAATGAAGGTGACGTCGTGAATGCCGATAAACGCCATGACCTGACGCAGGTACGGTTCCTGGTGATCGGAGCTGGCGCCGGTGTGAATACCGCCGCGAGCGGTCAACACAATGGCGCGCTTGCCGGTCAACAAACCCTGAGGGCCGGTGGCGGTGTACTTGAAGGTCACACCAGCACGCAACACGTGATCCAGCCAGGCTTTGAGGGTGCTGGGGATGGCGAAGTTGTACATCGGTGCGGCCATCACCAGCACGTCGGCAGCGAGTAATTCGTCAGTCAATTCGTTGGAGCGGTCCAGGGACGCCTGTTCGATGTCGCTGCGCTGGTCGGCGGGCTTCATCCAGCCGCCGAGCAGGTTGGCGTCCAAGTGCGGGACCGGGTCAAGGGCCACGTCGCGCACGGTGATCTGATCCGCCGGATGAGCGACCTGCCATTGGCCGATGAACTGTTGGGTAAGCTGGCGGGAAATTGAATCCTGCTGGCGGGCGCTGCTTTCGATGATCAGAACATTGGACATGGCTAGGTAGGCTCCATCTGTAAATGCTGTAAGGCGATGGAGTGAAGATTAAACAGAGCCAATTCGATAAAAAAGCGCAAAAAACTGCTACAACCCATCTAGAAATTTGTTTATAAGCGGAGTATTGCTGTGGGCATGCTCCGCTGCCGGTTTATTTAGGGGTGCAGGTCAGTGCGATACGCATTTTGATAATGGCGCGGCTGAAATTGACCGTGGTGTTGGTGGTTTTCCCCGCCGCAACCGTGACTTTGCGAGTGCGCGGCGCTTCCGGGCCGTTGGTAAAGCGCACCTTGCACTCCGCATCATTGGAGCCGTAGTTGGTCAGTTGGATCGAACTGATATTGCTGTCGACGTCCGACGCACTGTAATCGATCTTCACGCCCTGAATGTCTTTCGTCACATCGGTGCTGAATGCAAACGCGCTCATCGGCAGCAGCGCCAGCAATACACAACAGAATTTTCTCATTCGG
Source organism: Pseudomonas sp. MONT-RG-20F-20-E-7-02 (assembly GCF_022662395.1). Classification (NCBI taxonomy): domain Bacteria; kingdom Pseudomonadati; phylum Pseudomonadota; class Gammaproteobacteria; order Pseudomonadales; family Pseudomonadaceae; genus Pseudomonas; species Pseudomonas sp. MONT-RG-20F-20-E-7-02. Next base: position 295,828 of record NZ_JAKNQN010000001.1, on the reverse strand, counting down.
CAGTCTCCAATAAGGACCGCCAGCTTAGGACAAGAGGAGCTCATCTTGAAAGCGCCCCGCGTTACCCTCGATCAATGGCGCACGTTGCAAGCCGTGGTCGACCATGGCGGCTTCGCCCAGGCGGCTGAAGCGCTGCACCGCTCGCAATCCTCAGTGAGTTACACCGTGGCGCGCATGCAAGACCAGTTGGGCGTGCCGCTGCTGCGCATCGACGGGCGCAAAGCGGTACTCACCGAAGCCGGTGAAGTGCTGCTGCGCCGCTCGCGCCAACTGGTGAAAAACGCCAGCCAACTGGAAGACCTTGCCCACCACATGGAACAGGGCTGGGAGGCCGAAGTACGCCTGGTGGTGGATGCCGCGTATCCGAATGCACGCCTGGTGCGTGCCCTCACCGCCTTTATGCCGCAAAGCCGAGGCTGCCGCGTGCGCCTGCGCGAAGAAGTATTGTCGGGCGTGGAAGAGTTGTTGATGGACGGCATGGCTGACCTCGCGATCAGCGGGTTCATCATCCCTGGCTACCTGGGGACGGAATTGAGCGATGTGGAATTTATCGCCGTGGCCCACCCCGATCACTCGTTGCATCGCCTGAGCCGCGAGTTGAGTTTCCAGGACCTGGAGAGCCAGATGCAGGTGGTGATTCGCGACTCCGGCCGCCAGCAGCCACGGGACGTGGGCTGGCTCGGTGCCGAACAGCGCTGGACCGTCGGCAGCCTGGCCACCGCCGCCGCCTTTGTCAGCAGCGGCCTGGGCTTTGCCTGGTTGCCTCGGCACATGATCGAGCGTGAGCTCAACGAAGGCCTGCTCAAGCAGCTACCCTTGGAAAAGGGCGGCAGCCGCAACCCGACGTTTTACCTGTACGCGAACAAGGACAAACCCCTGGGCCCAGCCACGCAGATTCTCGTGGAATTGCTGCGCACCTTCGACACCGCTCCCCTGGACGCGCCTTTCGCCGCGCCTGAGCAAGCCTGAAACGGAGTTCACCCATGGCCTGGTTCGACCATGAAGGCTGCAATCTGCATTACGAGGAATACGGCCACGGCAGCCCGCTGATCCTGATCCACGGCCTGGGCTCCAGCTGCCAGGATTGGGAGTTGCAGATTCCCGTGCTGGCCCGCCACTACCGCCTGATTGTGGTGGATGTGCGCGGTCATGGTCGCTCCGACAAACCGCGAGAACGCTACAGCATCAAGGGTTTCACCTTTGACCTGCTGGCTTTGATCGAACACCTGAACCTGCCGCCCGCCCATGTGGTGGGCTTGTCCATGGGCGGCATGATCGCCTTCCAATTGGCGGTGGACGAACCTCAGCTGCTCAAGAGCCTGTGCATCGTCAACAGCGCGCCCGAGGTCAAGGTGCGCAGCGCCGATGACTATTGGCAGTGGGCCAAGCGCTGGAGCCTGGCGCGCGTACTCAGCCTGGCCACCATCGGCAAGGCGCTCGGCGACCGACTGTTCCCCAAACCGCACCAGGGCGACCTGCGCCGCAAAATGGCCGAACGCTGGGCAAAAAACGACAAACGTGCTTATCTCGCCAGCTTCGACGCGATTGTGGGCTGGGGCGTACAGGAACAACTTTCGAAGATTTCCTGTCCAACCCTGGTCATTAGCGCCGACCATGACTACACGCCCGTGGCGCAGAAAGAAATCTATGTAAAACTGCTGCCCGATGCGCGGCTGGTGGTGATCGAAGATTCCCGCCACGCCACGCCCTTGGACCAACCCGAAGTCTTTAACGCTACCTTGCTCGATTTTCTAAAGACAGTCGAAACCACTACCCAGGATCACTGACCCATGCTGAAAAAAATCGCCTTCTTTGCCGGTTCCGTACTGTTCGCTGCCAACCTGATGGCTGCCGAGCCCGCCAAGGCACCCCACGTTCTGATCACCACCACCAACGGCGACATCGAAATCGAACTGGACCCGATCAAGGCGCCGATCAGCACCAAAAACTTCCTCGCCTACGTCGACAAGGGCTTCTACACCAACACCATTTTCCACCGTGTGATCCCGGGCTTCATGGTCCAGGGCGGCGGGTTCACCGCGCAAATGTCGCAAAAGCCAACCGAAGCGCCGATCAAGAACGAAGCCAGCAACGGCCTGCATAACGTGCGCGGCACCCTGTCGATGGCGCGCACCAATGACCCGAACTCGGCCACCAGCCAATTCTTCATCAACGTGGCCGACAATGCGTTCCTCGACCCAGGCCGCGACGCCGGTTATGCCGTGTTCGCCAAAGTGGTCAAAGGCATGGATGTGGTCGACGTGATCGTCAACTCGCAAACCACCACCAAGCAGGGCATGCAGAACGTGCCTATCGATCCTGTTGTGATCAAGTCGGCCAAGCGCATCGACTGAGGTCTGCAGGTAGCTCCGCGCGTGGCCCACAAGGCCACGCGCGCATTTGAACAGGAGAGCCCGCCAGGCGGGCGTCAACCTAATGCTCTATCGTCGTTTTGAACAACTGATCGACATCTTCCGCGCCGCGCCCAGCGACGCCCCGCCCGACAAAGTCCTGCCCTTCTACCTCTACTACCTGCGCCAAGTGTGGCCGAGCTTTGCCGCCTTGCTGGTGGTCGGCCTGATCGGCGCGCTGATCGAAGTGGCGTTGTTCAGCTACCTGAGCCGCATCATCGACCTGGCCCAAGGCACGCCGCCCGCCGACTTCTTCCAGATTCACAGCGCCGAGCTGATCTGGATGGCCGTGGTCGCCCTGCTGCTGCGCCCGATCTTCAACGGCCTGCATGACTTGCTGGTGCACCAGACCATCAACCCCGGCATGACCAGCCTGATCCGCTGGCAGAACCACAGCTACGTGCTCAAGCAGAGCCTGAATTTCTTCCAGAACGATTTCGCCGGGCGCATCGCCCAGCGCATCATGCAAACCGGCAACTCACTGCGTGACTCGGCGGTGGCGACGGCGGAAGCCATCTGGCATGTGTCGATCTACGCGATCAGTGCCCTGGTGCTGTTTGCCGAGGCCGACTGGCGGCTGATGATTCCGCTGATCACCTGGATCATCTGCTACAGCCTGGCCTTGCGTTACTTTGTGCCGCGCGTGAAAGAGCGCTCGGTGATTTCCTCCGAGGCGCGCTCCAAGTTGATGGGGCGTATCGTTGACGGCTACACCAACATCACCACCTTGAAGCTGTTTGCTCATACGCAGAATGAGCAGGAATACGCCAAGGAAGCGATCATCGAGCAGACCGAAAAAACCCAGTTGGCCGCCCGCGTGCTGACCAGCATGGACGTGACCATTGCCATCCTCAACGGCCTGCTGATCGTTACCACCACCGGCCTGGCGTTGTGGCTATGGACGCAATCGTTGATCTCGGTCGGTGCGATTGCCCTGGCCACCGGCCTCGTAATCCGTATCGTCAACATGTCCGGCTGGATCATGTGGGTGGTCAACGGCATCTTCGAAAATATCGGCATGGTGCAGGACGGCCTGAAAACCATCGCTGCGCCGCTGGCGGTGACCGACCGTGAGAACGCGCCGCGCCTGAACGTGCCCCATGGCGACGTGCGTTTCGAGCAGGTGGATTTTCACTATGGCAAGAAAAGCGGAATCATTGGTGGCTTGAACCTGAACATCAAAGCCGGGGAAAAGATCGGCCTGATCGGCCCGTCCGGCGCAGGCAAGTCGACTCTGGTCAACCTGCTGCTGCGCCTGTACGACCTGCAAGGCGGACGCATCCTGATCGACGGCCAGAACATCGCCGAGGTCGCCCAGGAAAGCCTGCGCGCACAGATCGGCATGATCACCCAGGACACTTCGCTGCTGCACCGTTCGATCCGCGACAACCTGCTGTACGGCAAGCCGGACGCCACCGATGAGGAACTCAACGCCGCCATCCACAAGGCCCGCGCCGACGAGTTCATCCCGCTGCTGTCGGACGCCGAAGGCCGCACCGGGCTGGATGCCCATGTGGGTGAGCGCGGGGTGAAACTCTCCGGCGGGCAACGCCAGCGCATCGCCATCGCTCGGGTACTGCTCAAGGACGCGCCGATCCTGATCATGGACGAGGCCACCTCGGCGCTGGACTCGGAAGTCGAAGCGGCGATCCAGGAAAGCCTGGAAACCCTGATGCAAGGCAAGACCGTGATTGCGATTGCGCACCGATTGTCGACCATCGCGCGGATGGACAGGCTGGTGGTGCTGGAAAAAGGCCAGATTGCCGAGACCGGCAGCCATGCCGAGCTGCTCGCCCATGGCGGGTTGTATGCGCGGTTGTGGCAGCACCAGACCGGCGGGTTTGTCGGCATCGACTGAGGCTGAAACCGCTGGACCCTGTGGGAGCTGGCTTGCCTGCGATAGCGCAGTGTCAGTACCCAATTGGCTGCCTGGCACACTGCAATCGCAGGCAAGCCAGCTCCCACACTTAACAGCGTCAGGCAGCTTATTCATTAGGCCCTGGCGCTTTTTTATGGCCTGGACTTGCCCACAAACCTGCTTCAATAAAAGCAGTGCCCAGACGGGCGCTGAAGTAAATCTGCGGTTAATCAGCCTTGATGGGCCTGCATGTACTGGCGCAACAGCTGATTAATGCGCGTCTGGTAGCCAGTCCCCTGGCCTTTGAACCACTCCAGAACATCTGCATCCAGCCTGATAGTTACCGCCTGCTTCACCGGCACACGCAACTCGGCACGCCGAAAAAAGTCGGCGTCCAGCTCAGGAATATCACTGGTATCGATTTTTTCATCACTCATCTTGGCCAGGCGCTCCCAATCAGTTTTCGATGTTTGCGTCATAGTATTTGGCCTCCTTCTTGGTAGCTTTGCGGGCGGAGATGATACGGATCACATCACCACACCGTTCGGTGTATACGACCACACCCATTAACAATTTTATCCAGCCAATACTGATCCAACGCTCTTCGTCATAATCTGCCCGATCATCGCGTAAGGCCAGCATTGGATGCCGAAAGATATCTGGAACGTCATTGAAATCGATGCCGTGCTTGGCAATATTGGCTCTATTTTTGGACTCATCCCACTCAAAAAGCATGGCACATCCTGTATGTACTTTTGTACATACAGAATAGAGATTTAATCACTTCTCGGCGTGCTCACCGGACCGATGGTTCAGCCCTGTCGATAAGGCAGGGCTGCCCTCGCCTCTTCGGCATACGCCAGAATCCCCACGCGCTCGCGCTCGAGGAAATCCTCGACGGCATGTTTCAAGCCCGGATGGCGCAGGTAGTGCCATGAACGCGTGATCACCGGCTCAAACCCGCGAATCAACTTGTGCTCGCCTTGGGCGCCGGCGTCGAAGCGTTGCAGGCCGTGGGCGATGGCGTAGTCCATGCCCTGGTAGAAGCAGGTTTCGAAATGCAGGCGGTCGAATTCCGCCAGGCAACCCCAATAGCGCCCATAGAAGCTGTCGCCACCGATCAGGCTGAAGGCCATGGCTACCGGGCGTGTGCCTTGTTTGGCCAGGACCACTCGAATCGCCTCGGGCATGCGCTCGGCCAGCACGCTGAAAAACGCGCGGGTCAGGTACGGCGACTGGCGGCGCACGGCGTAGGTGTTGGCGTAGCAGGCGTAGACGAAATCCCACTGCGCTTCACTCAGCTCATGGCCTTGCAGCCATTCGAATTCGATGCCCTGCCCGGCGACTTGTTCGCGCTCTTTGCGCATCTGTTTGCGCTTGCGCGAACTCAAGGCGTCGAGGAAGTCCTGGAAATCGCGATAGCCACGATTCTGCCAATGGAACTGGCAGCCCAACCGCTGCAGCCAGCCCGGCTGCGCCGCCAGTGCTGTGTCGGCCAACGGGTCGGTGAAGTTGATATGGGCACTGGAAAGCCCTTCGATTTCCAGGTAGCCGGGCAGGCTGTTCAGCAGCTCAAAACCGTCCTCGGCGTTCCTCGCCAATAAGCGCGGCCCACTGACCGGGCTGAACGGCACCGCCGTGAGCAACTTGGGGTAGTAGTCGATACCGGCGCGCTCGCAGGCGTCCGCCCACCCGTGATCAAACACGTACTCGCCGTATGAATGCCATTTGCGATAACCGGGCAATGCCGCCACCAGGCGATCGCCCTCCCAATGCAGCAAATGTTCAGGCTGCCAGCCCGAATGCGGGCCCAGGCTGGCGCTGTCTTCCAGCGCACTCAGGAACGCATGCCGCACAAACGGCTGGGCCTGCGGCACAAGGGCATCCCAAGCCTCTGGGGCGATTTCGGACAGGCTGTCCAGGCGTTGCAACGGCATCGGCATCCTCACTACATCGGGGCGTGAAAGCCTCGCGAGTATCGCTTATCGGCAGGCAATGCACATCTTCAAATCGCGGGACAAGCCCCAAAACCAATAGTTCCATTTCTAAATATTTTGTCATCTACATGACATCACTTAGCCACTTCACCGTCATAAGTGATCGTGATACTGACGCCTGTTTTTAGAGCGCCTGGTTCTAGCAGGCGGCTATTTTCCGTCCGTCATCGGTCGGTTGTGTCCTGGATGGTTTGCCATCCCTCCTCACTTTCGGAGATTGATATGCGTCTTGCTTCCACTAAAACTGCGGCGGTCCTGTGCGGCGGCCTGTTACTGGCCCTGAGCGGTCCGGCCAGCGCTGCAGTCGACGCTAAATTGCTCGACATGCTCAAGGCCAACGGCCAAATCACCGCTGCGCAGTACACCGAACTGCAAGCGGAATTGGCCAAGGACCAGAAAGAAAAGCAGATCGCACAGCAAGCTCAACAAGAGACCAACGAGCAGATCGCGGCCACCGCGAAAAAAACCAACGAGTTGAGCAGCTTCGACCAGAAGCTGGCCTGGGCCGCCAAGACCCAGTTCAAGGGTGACGTGCGCTTCCGTCAGGAAACCGTGAAGATCCAGGGCGAATCCAACAACGGTGGCCGCGACAAGGACCGTCAGCGCATCCGTGCCCGCCTGGGCGCCTACACCGAGATCAACTCGCAGGTCGACACCGGCATTCGTATCGCCACCGGCAGCAGCGACGACGCGCGCTCCACCAATCAGGACCAGGACAACTATTTCGACAAGAAGTCGATCTGGCTGGACCTCGGCTACATCGACTACCACCCGGACCAGATCAAGAACCTGCACGTGATCGGCGGCAAGATGCTGCAGCCGTGGGTGAACATGGGCGACGTGATCTGGGATAGCGACATCAACCCGGAAGGCCTGGCCCTGACCTACAAATACCCATTGGGCAGCAGCGCCGAGCTGTTCGGCAGCCTGGGTAACTACAACCTCAAGGACAACGTCGACGGCGACGGCGTGCAATTTCGCCACGACCTGCGCCTGACGTCCGGCCAGCTGGGCACGCGTTTCTCGGTCACCGACAACCTGAAAATGACCTTGGGCGGCAGCGTCTACGCCTACCAGAACGACAAGGACAGCCGTTGCACAACGACCACCACGCCTTGCGCACTGGCGGTCAATGGCAACTCGGCCGACAACCAATTCCGCCTGTATGAAGGGTTCGCCCAGGCTGACATCGGTGGCTTGGCAGTGCCGCTGGCGTTCTACGGCCAATACGTGAAAAACAACGATGCCGTGACCGACCAGGACACCGCCTGGCTGATCGGCGCCAAGTCCAAAGTGTTCGGCTTCAACCTGGACTACAACTACCGCGACATCCAGCGTAACGCCGTGGTCGGCGCTTTCACCGATTCGGACTTCGCCAACGGCACCACCGGTTCGCGCGGTCACAAGATGAAGGTCAGCTACGACATCGACAAGAACTTCGCCCTCGGTGCCACGTACTTCCTGACCAAGGCAGACTACGCCAGCCGCACGCAGCGTGACGCCAACACCAACACCCTGCAATTGGATGCTGAAGCCAAGTTCTAATGTGTGTGCAATAAACCTTGGGCCAGGACGGCCCGAGGTGGTTTCAACAGCCTTGCGTGGGTGGGTCGCCCCCCATCATCCGTTCGACTCACCCACACGAGCCTGCAATATTCCCGCTTTTACTGATCTTTGAGCCGCTCGGCCACCAGCCGATCAGCCAACGCCTCAGCATCCTTTACCGGTTCTTCCGGCATGATCTTCAACGTCGCCTGCATCAGGCGCATCTGCCGGATAAATCGCCGGCAGTTAGGGCAAAACATCAAGTGATGACGCACCAGCAGACGCTCGCGAAAGGTCAATTGCCCATCGAGATAGTCACTGGAACGTGCCACTTGTTCTTTACAGGTCAACATTCGCCCGTTTCCTCAAAATGCTCCACCGTGGCGAAGACTTTAAGCCGTGCTCGATGCAACAGCACACGGACATTGGAGAGCGACAACGTCAGAAGATTACAGATTTCTTCCAACTCCAATCCCTGGCGTTCGCGCAGCACCAGCACGCTGCTTTGCAGCTCTGACAAACTCAGCAACGTATGTTCCAGGCATTGGCGCAATTCATCCTCGGTCAGCAGCGCTTCCGGGGTGTCCTGGTGCCAGGCGTAAGGTGCAACGGCCCAGTGGCCATCGTCGGGGACGAAGCGGTCATCACCAATGGTGCCGTGGGGCGAAGGCAAATCGTCGAGCAACACTTCCCGGCGATTCTGTTTGTAGCGGCCTTTGGCGGAGTTGGCAGTGATGGTCAGCAGCCAGGTTTTTAGGCTGGAGCGCCCTTCGAACTTGGCGAGGTTGCGCACCACCGACAGCCAGGCGTCCTGCACCACTTCATCGGCGTGACGCTGGCCGACGATGGCATAAGCCACTGCGCGCATGGCGCTCTGGTAGGTGGTGACCAATTCCTTGTAGGCCCGCTGCTCGCCCTTGAGCAACCGTTCAAGCAGGTGCGTGTCGTCCGCTGCTGCCATCGTTTACCTCAATCCTGCTGTGGAAATCCGCTACCTGTGGGAGCTGGCTTGCCGGCGATAGCGGCGGTGGCTGCACTATCGTCATCGCAGGCAAGCCAGCTCCCACATTGACCGCAATATTAGCGTTTGCGCAGGATCACGCTGCCGATCGAATAACCCGCGCCGAACGAGCTGAGCACTGCCACAGAACCTTTTGGCAAATCATCCTGATAGGTGTGGAATGCAATCACCGAGCCCGCCGAGCTGGTGTTGGCGTAGGTGTCGAGAATCACCGGTGCTTCTTCCACCGAGGCTTCGCGGCCCAGCAGCTTTTTCACGATCAGGTGGTTCATGCTCAGGTTGGCCTGGTGCAGCCAGAAGCGCTTCACGTCAGCGACGTTCAGCTGGTTTTCTTCCAGGTGCACGCCGATCAGTTCGGCAACCATCGGGCAGACGTCCCGGAATACCTTGCGGCCTTCCTGCACGAACAGCTTGTCGGGCGCGCCGATGCCCTCTTCCGCGGTGCGGTTGAGGAAGCCGAAGTTGTTGCGGATGTTGTTGGAGAACTTGGTCAGCAGTTTGGTGCTCACCACGTCGAACTGGTGCTCGGAGGTCGCCAGGTCGGCGCGTTCCAGAACCACTGCAGTGGCCGCGTCACCGAAGATGAAGTGGCTGTCACGGTCACGGAAATTCAGGTGCCCGGTGCAGACTTCCGGGTTGACCATCAGGATCGCCCGCGCCTGGCCCAGCTGAATGCTGTTGGCAGCGTTCTGAATACCGAAGGTTGCCGACGAGCAGGCCACGTTCATGTCAAAGCCGAAGCCTTCAATGCCCAGGGCTTCCTGCACTTCGATAGCGATGGCCGGGTAGGCGCGCTGCAGGTTGGAGCAGGCGACGATCACGCCATCGATGTCGGCGGCGGTCTTGCCGGCGCGCTGCAGGGCCTGTTCGGCAGCGCCGACGGCCATCTGGCAGAGCACCGACCACTCGTCATTGCTGCGCTCAGGCAGGCGCGGGGCCATGCGCTGCGGGTCGAGGATACCGTCCTTGTCCATGACAAAACGGCTCTTGATGCCCGACGCCTTCTCGATAAAGGCCGCACTGGACTCGGTCAGTGCCTGCACTTCGCCACGTTCGATAGCGGCCGCGTTATCCGTATTGAACTGCTGCACATAGGTATTGAAAGACTGCACCAGCTCTTCGTTGGAGATGCTGTTGGCCGGGGTGTACAGGCCAGTGCCGCTGATGACGACGTTATGCACGGTCGTTCCTCTAAATCTGTCAGGCAGAAGATATTGGTACCGTCGTACCAAACTTTAAGTCGTTCGATTCCGTCCAGCGGTCATCAAACTGGCAACGCTTTATTCCATCGCGCCGTGGCTGAGCAACAGCCCATTACGACGATCCCGGCATTTATAACCGCGAAGTTTGCCACAACCTCGGAGTTTTCGCGCCACTTCCCGGATAAACCCCATACCGAATGTGGGAGCTGGCTTGCCTGCGATGCAGATACCGCGCTGCATCAGTCAAACCACTGGGATGCCATCGCAGGCAAGCCAGCTCCCACATACCGGGGTAGCCGCGAGGGCTTCAGGCCTCCACCTGGCTCCATTGCTTGCTCAAGCGCTTGTCGGAAATCGGCACCTTGGTGCCCAACTGCTGCGCAAACAACGACACCCGATACTCTTCCAGCCACCAGCGATACAGCTCCAATTGCGGGTCGCGCTTGCCTTCCTGGGTGTGTTTGTTCAAGCGATTCTGGTACTGCGCCCAGAGGCCGCCCAGTTCGGTGCTCCACACGCGGTCTTTCTGCACCTGGCTTGGCAGTTTTTCCAGGCGCAACTCAATGGCCTTGAGGAAGCGCGGCAGTTCCTTGAACCACTGCGCCGGGGTTTCCCGCACAAAACCGGGATACACCAGGTTGCTGAGCTGCTGCTTGATATCGTTCAAGGCGACCGCTTGGGCCAGGTCGATCTTGCCCTTGAAGCGCTTCTGCAAGCCATGCCATAGCTTCAGCACGTCCAGGGTCAGGCGCGCCAGGCGCTCGGCGTGTTCGGTCCAGCTGCCACGCTTGCGTTCGGCTAATGCGGCCAAGCCAGCACCGTCGCGCGGCAGGCTGGCCTCGCCTTCCAGTACGCAGCTGTCGAGGCTGGCCAGCAGAATGTCTTCCACCAGCGCGTCGATGCGCCCCAACTCGCGGTACATCAGGCCCAACTCGGTCAACCCCGGCAATTTGCCACGCAGGAATTTCGCCGGCTCCGCCAATTGCTGCATCAGCAGGCGTTGCAAGGCGCGGCGGTGCTGGAACTCGGCCTCGGCGGCGGTCGAGAACCGCCCTTCCTTGACCGTGCCGTTTTCCTCAACCAGCGCCGGGTAAACCGTCATCGACAGGCCGGCGATCTTTTGCTGGGTTTTCTCGGCCACCGCCGCAAACACCTTGGCCTCCACCGGCTGCTGACTTTTGGCGGTTTGCGGCACGGCCAACGCTGCCTGGCTGGCTTCGGCAAAGCGTGCGGTCAGTTCAGCCAAGTCACGGCCTTCGCCAAGGAACTTGCCCTGGCCGTCGACCACTTCCAGGTTCATCTTCAGGTGGTTTTCCACCTGCTGCGCCGCCTCGGCCCAGGCTTCATCGCTGACCCGTGCACCAGTCATGCGCAGCAGTTCGCGCCCCAGCGCCTGGGGCAACGAACCCTGGCCGAACTCAATACGTTGCAGCGCCGCCTTGACGAAATCCGGCACCGGCACAAAGTTTTTGCGCAGCGCCTTGGGCAAGTTGCGCACCAGCGCGATGCACTTGGCTTCGATCACACCCGGCACCAGCCACTCCAGGCGCTCCGGCGGCAACGCCGGCAACAGCGGCGCCGGCACGCGCAGGGTCACACCGTCGCGCGGGTGGTTGGGCTCGAAGTGGTAGCTCAGCGCCAATTCCAGGTCGCCCAGGTGCAAGGTGTCCGGGTAATGCAGGGCCGTGACTTCGCTGGCCTCGCGGGCCAGCACGTCTTCCTCGCGCATGATCAGCAGTTGCGGGTCTTTCTGGCTGTTGACCTTGTACCAGCTGTCGAAGGTGGCGGTCTGGTGGATCTCCGCCGGCAAGCGCGCGTCGTAGAAGGCGTAGAGGGTTTCTTCGTCCGCCAGGATGTCCCGCCGGCGCGCCTTGGCTTCCAGCTCATCGAGTTGTTCCAGCAGTTGCTGGTTGGCCGTCAGGCACTTGGCCCGGGACTGAATCTCGCCACGCACCAGGCCTTCACGGATAAACAGCTCGCGCGACACCACTGGGTCAATCGGCCCGTAATGCACAGGGCGGCGCCCCACCACAATCAGCCCGAACAGGGTGATCTGCTCAAACGCCACCACTTGGCCGCGCTTTTTCTCCCAGTGCGGTTCGAAGTGGTTTTTCTTGATCAGGTGGCCCGCCAGCGGCTCGATCCAATCGGCATCGATCTTGGCGACCATGCGCGCATACAGCTTGGTGGTTTCCACCAGCTCAGCGGTCATCAGCCATTGCGGGCGTTTTTTGCCGATGCCCGAGGACGGGTGAATCCAGAAGCGCCGCTGACGCGCGCCGAGGTAATCGCCGTCTTCGGTTTTCTGGCCGATCTGGCTCAACAGGCCGGACAACACCGCCTTGTGCAACTTGGCAAAATCCGCCGGTTCTTTATTCACCGTCAACTGCATGTCGCGGCAGATCAGGCTGAGTTGGCGATGGGAATCACGCCACTCACGCAGGCGCAGGTAATTCAGGAAGTTCTTGCTGCACCAGTTGCGCAACGGGCTGGCGGTCAGTTCCTGGCGTTGTTCTTCAAACCCGCGCCACAGATTCACCAGCCCGGCGAAGTCGGAGTCGGCATCTTTCCACTGCGCGTGGGCCTGGTCGGCGGCCTGCTGGCGCTCCGGTGGGCGTTCGCGCGGGTCCTGGATCGACATCGCGCTGGCGACAATCAGCACTTCCTGCAAACTGCCGAGTTTGGCGGCTTCGAGCAGCATGCGCCCCATGCGCGGGTCCACCGGCAGGCGCGCCAGCTGGCGGCCCAGCGGCGTAAGCTGGCTGTTGCGGTCCACCGCCGAGAGCTCTTGCAGCAGGTTGAAACCGTCGCTGATGGCCTTGCCATCCGGCGGTTCGATAAACGGGAAGTCGGTAATTTCGCCAAGGCGCAGGTGCAGCATCTGCAGGATCACGGCGGCGAGGTTGGTACGCAGGATTTCCGGGTCGGTAAATTCCGGGCGACCGATAAAGTCTTCTTCGCTGTACAAGCGGATGCAAATGCCCGGCTCGACCCGCCCACACCGGCCTTTACGCTGGTTGGCGCTGGCCTGGGAAATCGCTTCGATCGGCAGGCGCTGCACCTTGGCGCGGTAGCTGTAGCGGCTGATGCGCGCGGTGCCGCTGTCGATCACATAACGAATGCCCGGCACGGTCAGCGAGGTTTCGGCGACGTTGGTCGCCAGCACCACGCGGCGGCCTGGGTGGGACTGGAAAATACGCTGCTGTTCGGCAGGTGACAGGCGCGCGTACAGCGGCAGAATTTCGGTGTGCTTGAGTTGGGCCTTGCGCAACATGTCAGCAGCGTCGCGAATCTCGCGCTCGCCCGGCAGGAACACCAGCACATCGCCGGGGCTGCGGCGTTCGCTGCGCTCATAGGCGGCAATTTCATCGAGGGTGGCAAGGATCGCCTGGTCGACTGTCAGGTCGTCCTCGACGCGGTTGCCCTCTTCGTCCTGTTCCAGGGTCAGCGGGCGATACCAGGTGTCCACCGGGAAGGTGCGGCCCGAAACCTCGACAATCGGCGCGTCGTCGAAGTGCTTGGAAAAACGCTCCAGGTCGATGGTCGCCGAGGTGATGATGACTTTCAGGTCGGGGCGACGCGGCAGCAGGGTTTTCAGGTAGCCGAGCAGGAAGTCGATGTTCAGGCTGCGTTCGTGGGCTTCGTCGACGATGATCGTGTCGTAGCGTTCCAGGTAACGGTCGTTCTGGGTTTCCGCCAGCAGGATGCCGTCGGTCATCAGCTTGATCAGGGTATTGGAATCACTCTGGTCTTCGAAGCGCACCTGATAGCCGACCAGCGCTCCCAACGGCGTAGCCAGTTCTTCGGCGACACGGCTGGCAACGCTGCGCGCGGCGATCCGGCGTGGCTGGGTGTGACCGATCAGGCCGTGTTGGCCGCGACCGATTTCCAGGCAGATTTTCGGCAGCTGGGTGGTTTTACCCGAACCGGTTTCGCCGGCGATGATCAGCACCTGGTGCTTGAGCAGCGCGTCCTTGATTTCGTCGCGCTTGGCGGCAATCGGCAGGCTGTCGTCGTAGCGAATCACCGGCAGGCTGGCCCGCCGCGCCGTGACCTGGGCGCAGGACGCCTGCATGCGCGTGACCCACTGCGCCAGCTTCTCCTCGTCGGGTTTCTTGCGCAGCTCGAGCAACTGGCGCCGCAAGCGGTGGCGGTCGGCGAGCATGGCGTGATCGAGGTTTTTCAGCAGTTGGTCGATGGTGGGCGCTTGGTCGGTCATCAGGTACTTACGAGGGCGTCTATTTATGCACGGCCTGCAAGTGTGGCAGAAAAGCAGCTTATCTGGCAGACGGCGATATAAATGTGGAAGCGCGTTTACAGCGGATCTTTGCGCCGGTAAGGGAATACGTCGATGACCTTGCCGGCGCGAATCGCCTCCTGCAGGCCCTTCCAGTAGTCGGCGTTGTACAACTCGCCATGCAGCTCATCGAACAGCTTGCGCTGGCCGGCGTCGGCGAACAGGAACGGCGGGAATTCTTCGGGGAACACATCCAGCGGTCCGATCGAGTACCAGGGCTCCGAGGCCATTTCATCCTCGGGCGTGCGCGGTGCGGGGATGTGGCGGAAGTTGGCCTCGGTGAGAAAGCAGATTTCGTCGTAGTCATAGAACACCACACGACCGTGGCGGGTGACGCCGAAGTTCTTCAGCAGCATGTCGCCGGGGAAGATATTCGCCGCCGCCAGTTGCTTGATCGCCAAACCGTAATCCTCCAGGGCTTCGCGCACTTGGGCGGGGTTGGCGTTGTCGAGGTAGAGGTTGAGCGGGGTCATGCGCCGTTCGGTCCAGCAGTGGCGGATCAGCACGGTGTCGCCCTCCACTTCTACTGTGCCGGCAGCGACTTCCAACAGTTCAGCCAGGCATTCGGGTTCGAACTTGCTCAAGGGAAAGCGGAAATCAGCGAACTCCTGGGTGTCGGCCATGCGCCCGACGCGGTCAACGCTTTTGACCAGGCGATACTTCTCGATCACGGTGGCGCGGTTGACGTTTTTCGACGGTGAAAAGCGATCCTTGATGATCTTGAACACGGTGTTGAAGCCCGGCAGCGTGAACACGCTCATGACCATGCCGCGTACGCCGGGCGCCATGATGAACTGATCATCGGTAGTGGCCAGGTGGTTGATCAGCGCGCGGTAGAACTCCGACTTGCCGTGCTTGTAGAAGCCGATGGAGGTGTACAGCTCGGCGATGTGCTTGCCGGGCAAGATGCGCCGCAGAAAGCCGATGAACTCCGCCGGCACCGGCACATCGACCATAAAGTAGGAACGGGTGAACGAGAAGATGATCGACACATCGGCTTCGTCGGTGATCAGCGCGTCGATCTGAATGCCACGCCCTTCGCGGTGCAGCAGCGGGATCACCAGGGGCCATTGTTCGTCGCGGGTGTAGATGCGCCCGACCAGATAAGCGCCTTTATTGCGGTAGAGCACCGAGGAAAACAGCTCGACGTTAAGGTCCGGGTCTTTGCACACCCAATCGGGCAGGTTCTCGCGCAACTGGGCTTCGAGGCGGCGCAAGTCGGCCGCCAGGTCCGCGTAGGGCTCACTGAAGGCGTAATCGGCAAAGATCTGCGCAAGCATCGCCGCCAGCTCGCCCGCCGGCTTATACACACGGGTTTGCGCCGCACGCGCGCGGCGCAGGCTCGGCCGCGTGGTGTGGATGAACATGCAGCCATCGCTGATCAGGTCATGGCTGAACAGGCCGCAGAAAATCGAGTTGTACCAGGTCTCAGACAATTCATCATCGAGGCGCACGTCGATCAAGCCGATGTACGCGCTCTTGACCAAGGGCCACACGTCGACGTCCAGCAACGCCGCCTCGTCAATGCCAGCCCGCAGGCGCGCCGTCACTTGCGCGACTTTTTCCTCATACAAGTTGATACGCGCGGCCGATGCCGCTTGCCCCTGTTGCCACTGCGCCTGCTCAAACCGTTCGCGAGCGCCCATGGTGATCTGGCGAAAATGCTCACGGTAATCGTCGAAGCCGTCGAGGATCATGCGAGCGATAGCAAGGGCGGACTGCGACATGCGGAAACCTCGAACGGTTGGCTGGAAGCCCTGAGCTTAGCCAGTGAACGCAGGCAGGAGAAGGACGATTTTTCGGGCTGCGTTGTACAACTTTGTTCAAATCGTACATTTACTTTCAATTTTCACAATTCGACCAATCGGTCAGTAAACACACCCCGAAGTCGCACCGACACTCGCCGAAGGCCCGCAATGTCGTGGCCTGACGCTACCACCAGGAAAAACCCGGCTTCGTGTGAATTCACAGCTTATGTAACCGAATTGATACACCGTAAGGGAAACCCCGATTACCACCTTAGTGGCACTTTGATATATAGCGCGCCCTCTCCCACCCTAACAAGGTCTGAAGACCGATCCGGGAACAGGTTCTAATCGCCTAAGGAGCATTAAGATGTCATTGAGGAATATGCGAATCGGTCTGCGCGCCAGTCTGAGTTTTGGGGTTTTGGCCAGCATGCTGGTGATCGTCGGGATGTTTGGCCTCGGCCAGATGGCCAAGCTGCGGGAAAGCGCGCTGATCATCGAAGAATCGTGGATGCCGAGCATCGAGAATATCCACGACGCCGCCGCTTACGTCGCCAGCATTCGCTTGGAAGCGTTACGCCTGGCAACCACCGATGAGTCACGCATTCGCGACAACAGCAAAAGCCTGATCACCCGCCAGAGCACAGAGCTGCAAAGCCTGCTGAAAAACCACGAAGGCCTGACCAGTGGCGATGACGAAGCCGAGCTGTTGAAAAAACTTAAAGGCAACGTGGCGACCTACCTGACCATCGTCGGCCAGATGGTTGCACTGGTGGACAAGGACCAGCAACAAGACGCCATCGACCTGCTCACCAGCCGCCTCGCGCCCCAGGGCTCGGTGCTGAATCAGAGCCTGGAAGACATCATCACCTTCAACCAGAAAGGCGTCCAGGACGCGGCAGATGCGGCCGCAAAGATGTACTCCAACGCGCAATGGGTGGTCGGCCTGATCATCGTCAGTGCACTGATCGCCACGTTATTGCTGGCCTGGTTGCTGACCCGCAGCATCACCACGCCGATTGGCCAGGCGTTGGCCGTGGCGCGCAGCATTGCTGCTGGCGACTTGAGCCAGCCGATTGTGGTCAGCGGGCATGATGAGCCGGCGCAGTTGCTGACCGCCCTGGCCGCCATGCAGGAACAGCTGCAAACCACCATTCGCGGCATCAGCGAATCGTCGCAGCAACTGGCCTCCGCCGCCGAAGAGATGAGCTCGGTGATGGAACAGAGCACCCGTGGCCTGCAGGCGCAGAACGATGAAATCGAACAAGCCGCGACCGCCGTGAACGAAATGAGCGCGGCGGTGGATGAAGTCGCGGGCAATGCGGTGTCCAGCGCCGAAGCCTCCAAGGCGTCCGACGAAGACAGCAAGCACGGCCACTACCAGATCAGCGAAACCATCAGCTCCATCCAGAACCTGGTGGACGAGGTGCTCGGTGCCTCGAACAAGGCCGAAGGCCTGGCGGTGCAGGCCCAGGACATCAGCAAAGTGCTGGAAGTGATCCGCGGCATCGCCGGGCAAACCAACCTGCTGGCACTCAACGCGGCCATCGAAGCTGCCCGCGCAGGCGAAGCCGGGCGTGGCTTTGCGGTGGTCGCCGATGAGGTGCGTTCACTGGCGCAGCGCACCCAGGACTCCACCGAAGAAATCGAGCAGATGATCACCGGCATCCAGCAAGGCACCCAGGACACCGTAGACGCCCTCAACAGCAGCGCCGAACACGCCGGCCAGACCTTGCAACGGGCCAACAGCGCCGGCAGCGCGCTGGAGAAAATCACCGCGGCTATTTCGCAGATCAGCGAGCGCAACCTGGTGATCGCCAGCGCTGCCGAGCAACAGGCGCTGGTCGCCCGTGACGTTGACCGCAGCCTGGTGAACATTCGCGACCTGTCGACCCAAACCGCCGCCGGTGCCACGCAAACCTCGGCGGCCAGCCAGGAGCTGTCCCGCCTGGCGGTGGACCTTAACGGCCTGGTGACGCGGTTTGTCCTGTAATTAGCGATTGTGTCGAGCAGGCCCCTGGGCAACACTCGCCGCCTTATTGATGGAGGCGTGTTTTGTGAGACCTGTCGACACCCTGTACCTGTTGGGGCTGGCTGCCATCTGGGGCGCGAGCTTCCTGTTCATGCGCATTATCGCGCCGGAAATCGGCACGGTGCCGACCGCGTTTTTTCGCGTGTCGATTGCCGCCGCCGGTTTGCTGGTGATCCTCACGCTGATGCGCGTGAATTGGGATTTCCAGGGCAAATTCAAGACCGTCCTGCTGCTGGGGGTGATCAACTCCGGGATTCCCGCGACCATGTATTCAGTGGCGGCCCAAGTGCTGCCGGCGGGCTACTCGGCGATCTTCAACGCCACCACGCCGTTGATGGGCGTGCTGATTGGCGGGTTGTTTTTCAACGAGCGCCTGACGCCGTCGAAAATCGCCGGGGTCAGCCTGGGCTTGTTCGGCGTGGGTGTACTGACCCGCGCCGGGCCGGTGGCGTTTGATCTGGAATTGCTGATGGGCGCGCTGGCCTGCCTGTTGGCCACCACCTGTTATGGCTTCGCCGGTTTTCTCGCGCGGCGTTGGCTGGATCAACGCGGCGGGCTGGACAGCCGGCTCGCTGCGCTGGGCAGCATGCTTGGCGCCACGCTGATTCTGCTGCCGTTTTTTGCCTACAGCGCGATCAGCCATCCGCCGGCGAGCTGGGGTGGCTGGCAGGTGTGGGCGTCATTGCTCGGGCTGGGGCTGCTGTGCACGGCGTTTGCCTACATCCTGTACTTCCGGCTGCTGTCGTCCATCGGGCCGGTCAAGTCGATGACAGTGACATTTATGATCCCGCCGTTCGGCGTGTTGTGGGGCGCGTTGCTGCTGGATGAGCCGTTGTCGATGGCGCATGTGTATGGCGGGGTGTTGATCGCGGGGGCGTTGTGGCTGGTGTTGCGGCCGGGGAAACTGGCCAAGGCGCTGTAGGCGATAACGCCCACACCCCGACCGGTGTGGGCACGCTGTAATGCCTGACAGCCAGGTCAATCAGTCGAAGGTTTCAGCCTGGGCAAAACGGACGGCATTGGTATCTTTGGCCGACAGCGTAGGCGGCCCGGAAATCGGCCACTCGACGGCCACGTCAGGGTCATTCCAGGCAAGGCTGCGCTCATGCTCAGGCGCCCAGTAATCGGTGGTTTTGTACAGGAACTCAGCACTGTCAGACAGCACGACGAAGCCGTGGGCAAACCCCTCGGGTATCCAAAGCTGGGCGCGGTTGCTTTCACTGAGGTACGTACCCGCCCACTGGCCGTAGGTGGGCGAGCTTTTACGCAGGTCCACCGCCACGTCAAAGACTTCGCCCTGTATCACGCGCACCAGCTTTCCCTGGGGCTGTTTGATCTGATAATGCAGGCCGCGCAGCACGCCTTTGGCCGATTTGGAGTGGTTGTCCTGTACGAACTGGACTGGCCTTCCAACCGACTCCTCGAAAACCCGCTGATTGAAACTTTCGAAAAAAAACCCGCGCTCGTCCCCGAAAATTTTCGGCTCAAACAGAATAACGTCCGGGATAGCGAGGGAAGTGGCTCTCATCTTTAGGGTGTCTCCAACAGGTTATCGGGCCAGCTTGGCGGCGCTACGGGTCGCCTGAACCTTAAGGCAGCAACACGGGGCGCCGCGTTCCACCCAGGCCATCAAAAAATCTTGTCATGCAGCAAACGCTTGAGGTATTGGCCATAACCATTTTTGGAAAGCGGCACCGCTAGCCTCTCCAACTGTTCGGCATCAATCCACTTCTGGCGAAACGCAATTTCTTCAGGGCACGCCACTTTAAGCCCCTGACGATGCTCAAGCGTTGCAATGAAGTGGCTGGCCTGCAGCAGCGAGTCATGGGTGCCGGTGTCCAGCCATGCGTAGCCACGCCCCATAATTTCAACCGACAGCTTGCCGCGCTCCATATACAGACGGTTGAGATCGGTGATCTCCAGTTCGCCACGCGGTGAAGGCTTGATGCTCTTGGCCATTTCAACCACGTCCTGGTCATAGAAATACAGGCCGGTGACCGCGTAGTTCGACTTGGGTTGCAGCGGCTTCTCTTCCAGGCTGATCGCCTTGCCCTGGGCATCGAATTCCACCACGCCATAACGCTCCGGATCGGTCACGTGGTAGGCGAAGACACTGGCGCCGTCCTCACGCTGCATGGCGTTCTTGAGCAGCTCATTAAAATCATGGCCGTGGTAGATGTTGTCGCCCAGCACCAGGGCAGAGAGGTCATTACCGATGAAGTCCTCGCCGATGATGAACGCCTGGGCCAGACCATCCGGAGACGCCTGTACCGCGTAGGAAATGTTCAAGCCCCAGTTGCTGCCATCGCCCAGGAGTTGCTCGAAGCGCGGGGTGTCCTGCGGCGTGGAAATGATCAGAATGTCGCGAATACCCGCCAGCATCAGCGTGGTCAGCGGGTAGTAGATCATCGGTTTGTCGTAAACCGGCAGCAACTGTTTGGAAATAGCCAAGGTTGCAGGGTGCAGGCGCGTGCCTGAACCACCGGCCAAAATAATTCCTTTGCGTTTTTGCATAGTCATTTCTCTAGAATTTCTTTAAGCATCCGTGCCACACCGTCTTGCCAGTCAGGCAAGCGCAGTGAGAAGGCATTCTGCAGTTTTTGAGTATTGAGTCTGGAGTTGCCAGGACGTTTGGCCGGTGTGGGATAAGCGGCCGTGGTTATCGCGCCGACGGCGGCCGAAGGGACTTTGAGCACCACGCCTGCCGCCTGCGCCTGCTCGAGTACGAAGCGGGCGTAGCGGTGCCAGGTGGTTTCGCCGGCTGCCGCGAGATGGTAGATGCCGTGCAATTGAGGGTTCAAACGCACCGCACGGATGGCATGTGCGGTGACGTCCGCCAGCAGGTCCGCCCCCGTGGGCGCGCCGAACTGGTCGTCGATCACATTCAGGCTGTCACGTTCGGCGGCCAGGCGCAGCATGGTTTTGGCGAAGTTATTACCGCGCGCCGCGTACACCCAACTGGTGCGCAGGATCAGGTGCGCGCAGCCCGCGTCCTGAATCGCCTGCTCACCTTGCAGCTTGGTCGCGCCATACACGCTCAGCGGGCCCACCGGGTCGCTTTCCTGCCAAGGCGCATCACCTGTGCCGTCGAATACGTAGTCCGTGGAATAGTGCACCAGCAAGGCATTCAGCTTGCGGGCTTCTGTTGCCAGCACCGCCGGGGCCTCAGCGTTAATACGCAACGCTTGATCAGGCTCACTTTCGGCTTTGTCGACGGCCGTGTAAGCCGCTGCGTTGACGATGACCTCAGGCGCAAACCGTTGCACGGTAGCGGCCAGCCCTTGCAGGTCGTTCAAGTCACCGCAGTAGTCGCGGCTTTTGGCGTCCAACGCCAGGACGTGCCCCAAGGGCGCCAGGCTGCGCTGGAGTTCCCAGCCGACCTGGCCATTTTTACCAAGCAGCAGGATTCTCATACAGAGCGCTCGACGTAGAGCTTCGCTACCCGGCCCAATGCCACGTTTGCACCGATAAAACCTGCACTGCCGGTTACCAAAATAGTCATTGAGTTAAATCTTTTCAGTAATGTCGCAAGGATGAGCCAGAAGTGTCCCATCAACGTCCGCCGATTCAAACCGGCCAACCGAAACCCTAGCACTCGTCTGATAAAACCGCTCGCACGATTAACAGGCACGCACCAGCACGTTGCCACTCGCGAAAAACCCTCGACTGAAACCGGCGGCTTCGCTAAGCCCGCCGCCACCTGCAAAGGTGCTTATTACTTCTTTTAAAATAATAACTTACACAATAAAGACCGGAATTATTACAGCATTGCCCTACAGGTACAACACGACCCCAGGCACACCGAGGAGGAATTTCAATGCCTCTCCCCCTCGGCGCTCACGAACGCGCTTTTAGCGTTTGCGGAACACAAACACCAACCCGATGATGATCAAGACCATCCCCAGCAGGCTCAATACCGCGAGCCGATTGCCAAAGATCAGATAGTCCATCACCGCCGTCACTGCCGGCACCAGGTAGAACAAGCTGGTGACATTCACCAGATTGCCTCGGGCGATCAGGCGGTACAGCAACAGTGTCGCCAGCAATGACACCACCAGCCCCATCCACAGCACCGGCAGGTAAAAACCGGCACTGTGCTCAAAGGCAAAGGGTTGGAACGGCACAAACACCGAGCACAGCAGCAGCCCGGCGAAATACTGCACCGGCAGCGTGCCCAGAGGGTTGTCGGTGATGCGCTTCTGCATGATGGAACCGACGGTCATGCTCACCAGCGCCAGCAACCCGAACACCATCCCCGCAAGCGACATACCCGACAGGCCGATGCCTTGGTAGACCACCATGATCAACCCGGCCAGCCCCAGCCCCAGGCCGAACATCCGGCCCCAGGAACGCTGGCGCTCCATCAGCACCACCGTGAGGATCGGCTGCACACCCATGATGGTTGCCATCACACCCGGCGTCACTTTGAGGTTCAGGGCCAGCAGATAGAAAATCTGGTAAGCCCCCAATAACACCAGCCCGGTCGCCGCTGCATACAGCATGGGCTTGCCGGGACGTGGCAGTTTCAGTCTGAGGATCGGCACCAGGATCACCAGGCCCGCCAGGGCAATGGCAAAACGGATCAACAGAAAAGCAAAGGGCGAAGCATGGGCCAGGCCCAACTTGGAGAAAATCGCCCCGCTGCTCCACAACAGGACAAACAGGCTCGTCGAGGCCGCCGCGGCCACGGATTGTTTCGAAAAAACAGACATGGATACCACCTGTCATCAGGCAAAAAGCCGATTCAGCAAACGCTAAAGCTCGAAGGTTTTAGCTCAGTAGGTTTTTTTCAGGCGGGCACAGGGGAACAGCGTTTCGCTGATCAGCCCGAAATGCCAACACCCGGCGGTGATACGAGTGCGTACACCGGCGTGCTACTGACAGGTGGGGGGTATTGACCGATCTGCGCAGGCTGCTGATTTCCGCACGGCACGACCACAGCGTTGAGCGCTGAATCGACTACCGCTATGCGTTGGGAAGCAGGCATGGGCTGATCTTGTGTGAAAGGTAAACGAGCGATGACTATAAACACTCGTCGACATACTTTGCAACGAGCCTCGCCAAGTCCCACCCGCGTGGATGAGTTTTCACTTTGAGGGCCAGGCACGGTCGCTATAATGCCGACCAGTTTTTATCCAAGGATTTCATATGCTCGCTCTGCCCTGGCTGTACCTGGCACTTCTCTCGATTGGCTATGTACTGGCCTTGTCCTACGGGCAACTCGGCGTGCTGGCGGCGGTCTCGGTCGCCCTGCTGCTGATTGCCGGGTACGCCGTGCGCCAGCAACGCACACCGTGGGCGCGCTACCTCGGCCATGGGTTGTTCATCGTCTTGGCCCTGGGCTTGGCGATGCACTGGCTGCCCGGTTTCTACAATGGCCGCGGCATTGACCCGCAGCGTTTTACCCCTGACGCCGTGCCGTTCTCGATGTACCTGAACCAGGACAAACCGTTGATAGGCTTCTGGCTGTTGCTGGCCTGCCCCTGGATCGTGGCGCGGCGTTCACTGCGCCTGACGATTTGCGTCGCGGCGCTGGCCTTGGTCCTGACCGCCGTTGCAGCACTGGGTGGCGCGGTGTTGTTAGGGGTCACCAGTTGGGCACCGAAATGGCCGGAACAGGCCTGGATCTGGGTGCTGAATAATTTGTTGCTGGTGACGCTGGTGGAAGAAGCGTTGTTTCGAGGCTACATACAGGGTGGCTTGAGCCAGCGGTTCAAACATCTGCCCTACGGAGAAAACCTGGCGTTATTGTTGGCATCGCTGTTGTTTGGCCTGGTGCATTTAGGTGCGGGGTGGCAGTGGACGCTGCTGGCGGGCATTGCGGGGGTTGGGTATGGGCTGGCGTATCGGTTTGGTGGGCTGGGGGCGGCGGTTGTCACGCATTTCGGGGTGAATCTGGTGCATTTCGGCTTGTTTGTTTATCCGATGCTGGCTTGAACACCCACCCGCTTATGAACAGTCAAATACGTCCGCTCTGCTCACCCGCCATGATGATCAACGCGGCGCCCAAGCAAGGAATTGCGGCCGCCAGGCCCAGCACAAATAAACACGGCGACGTGAGCGCGGACTTTTTAATGTGCATTGCCGGGAGCGCAATAAGACTGCCGATCAAAAGCTCGAATGCACGAAAGGGCAGAAGGTAGAACAACTCAAGAGGGTTGGCGGACAGTAGTCGCTGCGAGAAAAACAACGAAATAACCAGCATGGAAACAAGCGAGACAGGCAAAAACCGTCGTGAAACTTTTGAACAGGCCAAAATAATCAGGGGGAAGAATATATAAAACTGTTCTTCGATACCCAACGACCATAAATGCAAAAATTGCAGAATCGCCACAGGCGCGCCTCTTTCCAGAGCAGGCCAAGATGCGCATAAACGGCTGAAGGGACACCGCCGCGATGGCCTTAAGCCATAAGCGTCAATGGGTGGGCACACGTACTCGCGGAGCGGCCCTGCGCCTATTGCGGGTAACCCATTAAGCGCCAGCCCCGGCAACCCGGGACAACTACCCGATGACGTCGGGTTTGTGATAATTTCCCGTGCACCTGAACAATCAGCCCCCATTTATGGTCAACGTGACGTTGTCGATGGTTATTTTCGAGACTTGCATCCTGGATACATCGTTGGTGCATCTGCCTTGTAAGGAAGCGTCTGTGTGAGTACCACCTCCCCCGCCACCTTGAGTGTTCCTCTGAATGATAGAGGGTGGCACTTCGCATTTACCGTATCGGCCGGCCTGCCCTGCCCGACAACTTCCACCCTTCATCATTTTCCTTTCAATGAATTGAATGAGCGCCAATAAATGGACTTTTTTCCCTGCTTCCTTTCCGTCGTATTTGTTGTTCGCAACCAATCAAACAATATTGAAAGGTACCTCGCCGACGCCGCAGCTATCATTTCTACCATCGTCAGCGATTACGAATTAATCATTGTCGATAACGCCTCCGATGACGACAGTATTGCGACACTCAAGCGCCTCACTGCGGAAACGGGGCTGGCCAACCTGCAGGTGTACGCACTGACGAAGGAAGTGGATACCGACACCGCGTCCTGGGTAGGCCTGGAAAATGCGCTCGGTGACTTCGTGGCTGTCATTAATCCATTGCTGGATGACATCAGCTTTATTCCGCACATCCTCAAAGAGGCAGCCAACGGTGCGGATGTGGTGTTTGCCAACAATGAGCAAAAGCCATCACAAAGCCTGGCGTACCGCGGCGCAAACGCCATTTTTCACGGGTTATATAACAAACTCAACGGCGTGAACCTGGCCAAGGAGGCGCCGCAATATCGCATGCTCAGCAAACGCGTCATCAACTTTATCCTCCAGCACCCGCAACCGGCACTGACTTATCGCCATCTGCCGGCAACCGGCGGGTTCGCGCGTGCCTACCTCGCTTACAGTGCAGCGCCCAAGGCCTCGCCACCCAAGCGCCTGGGAGAGAGTATCGATCGCGGTATGCGGCTGCTGGTATCGACGACGCGTGCGCCGATGCGCCTGGTGACGTATTTGTCCTTGTTCGGCGCACTCGCGAACGTTGTGTACTCCATCTATGTGCTTGCCGTGGCCGCCCTGAAGCCTGACGTCGCTCCCGGTTGGGTGAGTTTTTCGCTGCAGCAATCGGGGATGTTTTTCCTGATTTCACTGGTGCTGCTGGTACTTGGCGAATACATCCTGAATATGGCCAGCCTGTCGAACGAGGGGCCGCTTTATCATGTAGGCCAAGAGTTCACCAGCGCGCGGATGACGCGCCTGGAGAAACTCAATATCGAAGAAGTCAGTGCCGCCCCCGCCAAGACTGACGACCTCGTTTCCTGATGGAAAATCTCAACCATCAGCAGACTGCCGTTGTGATTGGTGGGGGTTTTTACGGCGCCGCCATCGCCGTTTATCTCGCCAAGCAACGCGGCCTGAAGCGTGTTCTTTTGATTGAACGTGAGCCGGCATTGCTCAGGCGCGCCTCTTACAATAACCAGGCGCGCGTGCACAACGGCTACCACTACCCTCGCAGCTTCACCACGGCTTATCGCAGCCGGGTCAACCTGCCGAAGTTTGTGAAAGACTGGCCACAAGCGATCAAGCAGGACTTCACAAAGCTCTACGCCATCGCCCGGCGCAATTCAAAGGTCACGGCCAGGCAATTCGAACGCTTTTGCAGGGATATTGGTTCAGCTATCGAACCGGCCGCGCCCGAGCTGAAGGCGTTGTTTGAGCCTCGCTTGATCGAAGATGTGTTCCTCGTTCAAGAGTACGCCTTCGACACAACAAAGCTTGCCGACTGGGCTGAACGCGAACTTAAAGAACACGGTGTGCAGGTCCTCTATGAAACCCGAGTGGTGGAAATAAACAGAGCCTCTGACCCTTCAGTGCGGGTCGTCATCGAGGGAAAAGGTGGTCAACAACAACTGATCAGTTGCGACTACCTCTTCAACTGCACCTATAGCGGTATCAATCATTTCACCGGCGATTTCACCGGCGTTCAAACCGGCCTCAAGCACGAAATCACTGAGATGCCGCTGATGTGCATGCCCGCTTCGCTGGAGGGTTTAGGCGTCACGGTCATGGACGGCCCGTTTTTCTCGATGATGCCGTTTCCTGCACGCGGGCTTCATACCTTGTCCCACGTCCGCTACACGCCTCACTTGCACTGGGACGATGAAAAAGGCGTCAACCCCTATGAAAAATTGGGTACGTACGACAAGGCAAGCCGAGTTGATCGCATGGTCAGAGATGTAGGCAGGTACATCCCGGCCGTCTTGAACGCCAGCCACGTCGACTCGTTATTTGAAGTCAAGACGGTACTGACAAAAAGCGAAGGGGACGACGGGCGACCCATCCTGTTCGAAAAGCACGCCTCACTGCCTGGCTGCTACTCCATCCTGGGCGGTAAGATCGACAACATCTATGACGTCCTGGAAAAACTGGACCTCGAAGTTTTCAGCGAAACAGAACCGGACTCTTGAGCACATAATGACTAACACTATCGAAATCACTATCCCGATTCTGAACGAAGAAGCGACCCTCGCCCAGCAGGTCAAGACAGCCCATTCCTACATCCAGGAAAACCTTAAAGACCTCGGCATCATTACCATTACCCTCGCGGACAACGGTTCGACGGACAGCACTCAAGCCATCGGCGAAGCACTCTCCCAAGAGCTGCCCAACGTCAACTACCTGCGTCTTGAAAAGCGCGGTGTCGGCCTGGCCTTGAAATCGTCATGGACCGCGTCCACCGCCGACATCGTGGGTTACATGGACCTTGACCTCGCCACGGACCTCAGCCACCTGCGGCCAGCACTCAGCAGCCTGCTGTCCAATCAAGCCGATGTAGTGACCGGCTCGCGACTGGCCAAAGGCGCGAAGGTTATCGGGCGCACGCCGTTGCGAAATTTCACCAGCGCGTGTTTTAACCGTATCGTGAAGGTCATCTTCAGAACGTCTTTCAGCGATGGCATGTGCGGTTTCAAGTTCCTGCAACGTAGCAAACTTGCCCCGCTGATGGTCGAGGGCGCGCAAAGTGACGGTTGGTTTTTTGCCACCGAAATCCTGGTTACCGCCGAACACCTGAACTACAGGGTGTTGGACCTCCCCGTCACTTGGACCGATGATCCCAACTCCAAAGTTAAAATCATCAAGCTTTCGCTTGAGTACCTGAAGGCAATGTTTGCACTGCGCCAACGACTCCACAATGCCAAGAGCGCGCCCCACTCATGATCAATTTGTCAGCTGACAACAAAACCCTGGTTCTCGGCACGGCACTGTGGGGCTGGGGCATTGACGAAAGCAGCGCACACCAGCTGATTGACACCTTCGTCGCCAAGGGCGGTCGCACGATCGACACCGCGTCGAACTACCCGATAAACAAGCGGCCAGAAGACTTCGGCCTGGCAATACGCTGGATTGAACGCTGGGTGAAATCCAACCCCAATGCGGGTGTGTCCGTCATCGCCAAAATTGGCGCCACTGATAACACCGGCTCTCCCGAGACGGACTTGTCCGCCGCCAACATTTTGTCGTCCGCCAGCGAACTGGCTGATCGGTTGGGAGACGCACTGTCCTGCGTGTCCGTGCACTGGGACAACCGTGGCGCTGAACAGCACGATTTTGTCGACATCGAACAAACGCTGGAAGCCATGGCGACGCTGCATCGTTCCGGCCTGGGCATTGGCTTGTCGGGCATAAAGTTCCCCGAGCTGTACTACAACGCCAGGCCCGACTTGTCTGAACATTGGCTGATACAGGTCAAGGAAAACTTCTCGACGCGCAGTGCGCGCGAAAGCTATCACCCGCACTTTCCCAATGCGAAGTACCTCGCTTACGGTATTAACCTGGGCGGAATAAAAGCCAGCCCGGTGGAAAAGAACAGCTCCGCCGAGTTGAGAAAGATAGTTCACTCTAAAACCCTTATCGAAAAGCTGACGGGTTTCATCGCGTCAACGACTTCCATAGTGCCGCGCCCCAGCAGCTTGAATGACCTGGCCCTGGCGTTCATCTTTGCCAACCCGGCGCTGAGTGGCGTGATTATCGGCCCACGCAACAAAGAGCAATTGCTCAACACGCTGACGTACTGGGACGCGTTGAACAGCACTTTCAATCATGCCGATCACGCAGCGCTTTTAACTTCACTTGCAGACTAAACTCACCACGGGTGAAGCATGATTCAGCTTATAAAATATGCGCTCACGGGCGTCATCAACACACTCGTTGGCTATGGTGTTTTCTGGATACTGTTCACCCAGTTCAACCTGAAGGCCGAATACGCAAATGCCATCGGCTATGGCATTGCGCTTATCTTCGCCTTCGGGCTCAACAAAGTATTTGTATTCAACCAGTCAACCTTTCATCACGGCATGATCCCAAGGTTCATTGTCGCTTTTCTGGCCGCGTTCCTTATCAACCAGGTCGTTCTGATCGGGCTTCACAGGTTTTTGGGGGTTCGAGCTGAAATTGCTCAAATCGTGGCGATGGCGACCTACACGGTCCTCTTCTACATATTGAACAAGCGTTATGTTTTCAACGAGCGTGCCACTCATGGAAACCCCTGACAGAACATCCGCACTCGATAACTGCGAGCCGCTCTGTGGCGGGGCGAACACTGGGCAGTCGTGAGCGCCGCCCTGCCACGGGCGAAAACAAACGTTTACGCGCCGGGCGGCTGAGAGGCTTGATTTAGACGTGTTTTTCGCACACGGTGAACGTGGCGCCTATGTACAAAAATTAATTCAACGCTCCGATTGGCGGAGAGGAAAAAATCCTACCACGTGGTAGTATCGTCCGCATGCATGCCCTGAAGAAGGGCGGTATAGAGGGGCCTGGTCAGTTGACCGCTCGTCGTCAAGGCGCTCCTGAGCGTCAAGGTTAAAATCCATGACGCACTGTTTGTCAGAAATTTCTGAACGAAGGTGCAACCTTTTAACCGACGCTACCTCTTAATACTTCAGCAGGTACGCGAGCTTAGCCATACGGACCATAAAAGAAGCTTGATAGGGCTTGCGAGCCACAAGAAGGCGTTGGCTTTCGAGGACTCATGAGGTCGACCTTCAGCTGAAATTCATCTCCCTATGCGGGTGTATTGTACTTGGGCAACACAGGCGCCACGTTGATTGCACGACCTACAGTAACCGAACACTCCCCCTGAAACAGGAAGCTCGTTTTGGTACTGCGCACTGTTAGGTTGAGCACGACAAAGGGATATGAGGTGAAGGTGATTTTGCGAAGCTTTCTAAACAATTAGGATGATAAAATGTCTGCAACAAACGTCACTGCATCGCTACAGGGCTCTACCTCACGCTTCGCTGGGAAAAAAGTTTGGATTACGGGCCACAGAGGCATGCTCGGTTCAGCTGTAGTGCGAAACTTCCAAGATGAGGATGCCCAGCTGCTTCTGACGTCGCGGGCTGATCTGGACCTTACCAACCAAGCGGCTGTATACGATTGGATGGAAACAAACCGCCCCGATTATATCTTCCACGTCGGCGCCAAAGTCGGCGGCATTCACGCTAATGCAACGTTGCCCGCGTCATTCATTTATGACAATTTAATGATTCAAACAAATGTCATTTCCGGGGCACATAAGTTCGGTACCAAAAAGTTGCTCTTCGTGGCAACAAACTGCACCTATCCCAAGAACGCAGAGCAACCGATTCGCGAGTCCGCGCTGCTCACCGGCCCGCTGGACGACAGCATTCGTGCCTATGCCGTCAGCAAGATCGCCGGGATCGAAATGTGCCGCGCGTACCGCAAACAATACGGTTGCGACTTCGTGTCAATTATCCCACCGAACCTGTATGGCCCCGGCGACAATTACCACTCCCAGCACAGCCATGTAGTGGCCGGCATTCTTCGTCGCACGCATGAAGCCAAAGTGCTTGAGAAGAGCGAGTTTGTCGTATGGGGTGACGGTACTCCGCGGCGCGAACTTCTGCATGTTGACGACCTGGCTGATGCCATGAAGTGCATCATGCTCGCCCCGACCACCGACGACCTCTACAACATTGGCTGCAACCATGACATCGCCATTGCCGACCTGGCGGCGATGATTGCGGAAGTCGTCGGCTATCAAGGCAAAATTGTCTACGACACTGACAAGCCTAATGGCACGATGCGCAAACTGCTGGACAGCAGCAAGGTCCGGGCACTCGGCTGGAAGCCCAACATCACTGAAAAAGCAGGGCTGGAAAGCGCCTACAAAGACTTCCTGGGGCTCCTTGAGTCGCCGACACCCGACGCGCGCATCGATCTCTGATCAAGGCGAAGACAAGACGTCTTCTTTTTTCACCCTACAGTTGGATGCTGTGTAATGAGTAATGATTTCCCTCTGCCCGAGGGCGTATTTGGGCGCTTCGGTGTAGTTAAGCTTTGGCCAGATATCAAAACCGCAGAAGATGAATGTATCGCACGCCTGAAACTGGCGGCCAAAGCCATCGGCGTTGAATGCGTAGAAGTGCATGCCGATGGAGGTCTCGTCTCCGCACCTGACATAAAAGTGTCCAAGACAACCGTCGATTTTGTGATCCATCTGCATTACGACACCCCCAAGCGCTACGACGCATTTTCCTTCGTGGCACTGTGGAACCCGTTGAAGTTCTACCATGAATGGGGCTATCAACGCTGTTCGCGCAACCTGACCACTCACGATGACTTCCTCAGCTGCAGCTCCATTGCCGCCGACGACCATGTCGCGCGTATGGTGCGCGGCTCTACAACGCACTTGCCGGCGCATTTCAAGCTTTACCACTCCACGCCCAAGATCGTCCATGAACCATCCCTGGGCGACGGCAAGCTGTTTTATGCCGGGATCAACTGGGAAGCCATCGTCAGTAGCCGCCAGTCGCGCCAGCAAGAAGTACTCAAGCGCCTGGACCCTACCGGCCTGTTGAAAATTTATGGCCCGACCATTTTCCAGGGCGTGCGCGTCTGGGAGGGTTATCAGAGTTATGTCCGGGAGATTCCATTCGACGGATTCTCCATGATCGACGAGATCGCCAAGGCCGGGGCTGCACTGGTGCTGTCTTCGCAGGCCCACCGCGACTCCGAAATGATGTCCAACCGACTGTTCGAGACCATCGCAGCCGGTACGCTCGTCATCTGCGACGAAAACCCGTTCGCCCGCAAGTTCTTCGGCGACTCGCTGCTCTATATCGACAGCCGCTCGCCAATGGAGCAAATCTACGGCGACATTACCAAGCACCTGAGCTGGATCAAGGACAACCCCGAAGAGGCACTGGCCAAGATCCAAAAGGCACAGGCCATCTTCAATGAGCATTACTCGCTGATTGGCAACCTGAAGGACCTGTACACCGGCCTTAATGAGCGCAAGCGCCAACTGACCGCCCGCCACCTGGGCGCAGACGGTGAGAAAACCCACATCAGCCTCAATTTGCTGATGCTGGACTACTCCACCGCCGCGCTTAAAAAGCACGTGGAAAGTGTCGCCCGTCAAAATTACACCAACTTCACGGCCACACTGGTGATCGACACAGTCGCCGCCAGCAATCTTAGATCAGAAATTTCGCGAATCCTGAGTACCAGCCCTACGCCTATTCACATCAAGGAAGTAGACGGCTACAAATACGGGATTCATCCTGAGATCAAGGCAAAACGTCGGTTGGGCGAAACCCTCAATGAACTGGTCGCCGATGCAGCGCAGTCCGATGCGATCATCTTTGTCGCACCCAATGAGAAATTGCTCGCCAACCATTTGACCGTCCTGGCCGGCGCGCTGCAGAGCAACCCAGAGACGAACTGCGCAGCCACGGCAGTCATCATGGACGACGGGCACTCCCCGGTGCATACCGTGCATGAACTGGTCGACTTTGGTCACGTGGACGCAGCAGGCCCGCCCGGGTACGGCCGCTTCATCTTCCGTACCGCGGCACTTCCTGCCGACCTGGATATTGCGCTGCCTTATCTTGATGGAAGACCGTTGGCTGCCATGGTCAACGGCAGCATCAAACATCTTCTGCCGGCGACGGTCACTTTGGATCTGCGCCAGTCGTTCCCGGAAAGAACGTGGGACGAAGCTGCTGAAACCGAACTGATCAAGGATTTCAATCCTGACGCGCTCAAAGTGTCAGCTGGCTTCTACCTCTCGAATGCACCCGCGCCTGTCTTCATCGAGTCGCCGAAGCGGTCCATTGCCAAGCTGTTTCTCAACAAGACCTGGGTCAAGGCCCAGATCAATGCAATCAGGACCCAAGGTCTCAGCGCGCGCCTCGCCGTATTGAAGCGAAAACTAGGATGAACCCACACGCACCCGCTCCCATTTCGTTGCTTTCATTGCTCAAGAGCGTTTGGGCGAATTGGAATCTGATCCAGCAAATGACCAAACGGGATGTTATCGGACGCTACAAAGGTTCGATGATGGGCATTCTGTGGTCCTTTGCGAACCCGATACTGCTATTGGTCATTTATACGCTGGTGTTTTCAGTCGTATTCAAGGCTCGTTGGGGAACGGACGAGCCGGGGAGCAAAAGTGAGTTCGCGATTCTGCTGTTCACCGGGATGATCGTTCACAGTTTGTTTGCCGAGACCCTGACAAGAGCGCCGACGCTGATACTGAGCAATATCAGCTACGTGAAAAAAGTGGTGTTCCCCCTGGAGATTCTTCCGATTATCGCCATGGGCACCTCTTTCTTTCACGCCCTGGTCAGTATCGGCGTGCTGTTGGTTGCGCAACTGCTGGTTAATGGCGCTATCCCATGGACCGTGGTGTTTTTACCCTTGGTCATAGCACCGCTGATTGTTCTGTCTTTGGGGCTCGCCTGGATACTTGCCTCCCTCGGGGTGTATTTACGCGACGTTGCCCACCCAATCGGCTTGCTGATGACCTTACTGCTGTTTGCCTCGCCCGTGTTTTATCCCATATCGGCCCTGCCGATAGAGATTCAACCGTGGTTAATGCTTAACCCCCTGACCTTCATTATCGAGCAAGCTCGCGGGGTACTGATCAGCGGATCAGTCCCCGACTTTACGGGCCTGGCGATTTATGCGGCGGTTGCAGTAAGCGTTGCATGGGCGGGATACAGCTGGTTCCAGAAGACTAGAAAAGGCTTTGCGAATGTCCTCTAATGAATTCGCGATTCGTGTGGAAGCCGTTTCCAAGCGATTCGAAATATTCGAACACCCGCGTGACCAGCTCAAGCAATTTATTTACCCAAGACTGCGCCGTTTGTTAGGCAGGCAACAGCGCAATTACTTCAAGGAATTCTGGGCTCTTCGCGAGATTTTTCTTGAGGTGCGCAAAGGTGAGTCTTGCGCCATTGTCGGGCTCAACGGCAGCGGCAAAAGTACCCTGCTGCAGATCATCACCGGCACCCTGACCCCCACTACCGGCAAAGTCAGCATTAATGGTCGTGTGGCAGCCCTGCTGGAGTTGGGTTCGGGGTTCAACCCGGAGTTCAGTGGGCGTGAAAACGTCTACATGAACGGCGCACTGCTGGGGTTCAACCGCAAAGAAATCGATGCAAAGATCCCAGACATTGAAGCATTCGCCGACATTGGCGAGCATTTTGATCAGGCACTTTCATCCTATTCGAGCGGCATGCAAATGCGCGTTGCCTTCGCCGTTTCTACGGCGTTCGAGCCCGATATCCTGATCATCGATGAAGCGCTGGCCGTAGGCGACGCCTACTTCCAACAAAAGTGCTTCCAGCGCCTGGAAAGCTTTCGTGAGCGCGGCGGCACCCTGTTGTTCGTGTCCCACGACGCCAACACGGTAAAACACATTTGCAACAAAGCTCTGCTATTAAGTCATGGGCAAACACTGAGCTTTGGCGCGCCCCGCGACGTGATCGACCTGTATCAAGGCCTGGTGGCGAAAAAAACCGATATGAGTGGCAGCCAGGTATCGGTTGACCAGAGCATCGCGCCTTCTACTGAAAGCCTTGAACTGATCGAGCATCCGACGGCGTGGACAAAAGCCACGACCATCACGACCAATGGTGATGCGGAGCTGATCGACTTTTCATTGCTGGATGCGGAGAACCGCCCCGTTACGCACATTGAAAGCGAAACACAGCTGACCGTGCGCTATGTCATAAAGCTGAACAAGGACTTCGAGCGCCCTGCGTATGGGCTCATTGTCAGAGATCGCCTGGGGCGCTCCTTGTTTGAAACCAGCACCTTCGCATTGCAAATGCCCGACGCCCCATGCGCGCGAGGCACCCAGGTTCTGGTGCGGTTCAACCTCAACTTGAACTTGAAAGCCGGTCAGTATTCCTTTTCAGTCGGCGTGGCCAACAAAGGGTTTTCCAGAAGCGAATTTGAAGAATACAGCTTGCTGATGCATGACGTAGAGCAGCTACAAGTCACCGAATCACCACTGGCAGCTTTTTACGGTGGAATTTTCAACATGCACCCAGTCGTATCGGTGGATTTACTGGAAGAAAAGTCTAATGTCTGACCTCACAACGCTGTCCCAGCAGTTAGAAGAAGCCTTGAAAGAACTG
Source organism: Pseudomonas sp. MONT-RG-20F-20-E-7-02 (assembly GCF_022662395.1). Classification (NCBI taxonomy): domain Bacteria; kingdom Pseudomonadati; phylum Pseudomonadota; class Gammaproteobacteria; order Pseudomonadales; family Pseudomonadaceae; genus Pseudomonas; species Pseudomonas sp. MONT-RG-20F-20-E-7-02. The sequence goes on along the minus strand of NZ_JAKNQN010000001.1, from coordinate 260,772 downwards.
AAGGCCCTGACCGAGCGCCAGTTGCACTTTGAGACTATTTTGCTGAACAAAGGCCTGTCGACGGTGGATGTGGCCGGTTTTAGCCCGCTACTGCGTCGAAACTTCATTAGCAACGGTGATGCCGCACAGCAAAAGCACTTGATGCATAGCTGGAAGCACCACTCTCCAGCGGTGCTGGAACCGGCGGACCTGACGGACAGTGGCTTTCGCGCTTTTTCGCAAAATGATGAAGACGGACTTTTACTTCGCCTGTTTACCCATATCGGCTGCACCAACCGTTATGTCGTCGAAATTGGCAGCAATTGCAGTGACTCCGACGTAGGCATTCCTGAAAATCTGTCGACCAACCTGTTGGTCAATCACGGCTGGCACGGCACCATTTTCGAACTCGATGAAACCGAGTGCAACAAGATGCGCTACTTCTTCGCGCGCACTGCGTCCACCCGTCACTATCATTGGACCCACGACGGCTTGACCGAGTATTACTCGCCGGCCATCGTTCAACAGGCCATCAGCCCAGACAACATTAACGAGCTGCTGCTGGCTGCCAATCCGGAGCCGGAACCCGACCTGTTTATCATTGATATTGATGGCGGTGACTTCGCGGTCATGGAAAACCTGAGCGCGATCAAACCCCGCGTGATTGTCGTCGAATTTGAAAAGCGTTTTCGCGAACGTTACAGCGTCGTACAACGGGACCGCGAACACTTCAGCCTCAAATGGCAGCAATCGGGGGCGGCCAGCCTCACTGCATGGACGAGTCTGCTGGCGCCCAAAGGCTACAGACTGTGTGCGGTCGGGACCTGCTGCTTCAACGCCTTTTTCGTACGTGAAGACGTTGCCGAAGGCAAGTTGGCGGCCTTGTCACCCAAGTCAGCATTCGATTCGCACGCGATATTTTCTGCGATCAATGATGATTTCTGGCTGACGCCCGACGACAGCTGGCAAACATTTTGAATGTGTACTGAGCAACACCACCGTGAACGAAGATGCGCGCCACCTCTGAATCAGCACTGGCCCGAGCAATACTGGAACGCTCGCCATTCGCACAGGGGCGGTGGCATACACATACGGTGAACCGCGAAGAACAGTAAAGCTGCGCCAGAACGCTGCAGTCTTTTGTCTTTGCCGACGACACCGCCGAACGGCCGCGTGGAAAATTTCAGCGCACACATGAGTAAGGATCACCGAGGCATGACGTTTAAGAACCCAACGCACACCGTGCTGACAGCATTATGTTTGAGCATTGTACCTTTAGTCATTGCCTACTATGCGATGGGGCTGGATAAGTCAGGTCTCGACTCGCCGTTTATCTATGAACACCTCGATGACATTTGGCAATTCACCTTAACTAAAGTACTCAAAGAAACTGGCTGGATTCTTTACAACCCGTACCTCGGTGCTCCTGAAGTTGCCAGTTGGCATTATCACTCTGCCGCCCAGACCAGTGCCCTGCACTCGATTATAATGCTGGCAATGAGTCCGTTTTTCGACAGCGCCATCACCCTGCAGCAAACGTACTTTATTTTAAACTTCCCACTGATCGCGATCACCGCCTATTGGGCATGTCGCCTGCTTTCAATAGCTCGCTTGCCGGCGATCAGTGCGGCGCTGCTGTTTGCTTTTTGCACCTACCGCTTTAACATTCTTATTTATTCGTTCCTGCCCAACTATTTCTGCATCCCACTGGCGATGGTCGCGATCATTTGGACCTTTCAAGGCAAGTTCGATGCGATTCTGACATCGGCCAAACTGCCCGCCGCAGTAAAATCGTTACTCACCAACAAGTCGTTTTTACTCGGCCTGTTCTTTATTATTCTGATCGCCCTGTCCGACGGCTATTACGCCTTTTTCTCATTGCTGTTATTCGGCTGCGCCGGTGCGATTCGACTGATTGTGGGCGGCTGGAAAACACCGAGGATCCTTATTCCCGCCATCCTGAACATCATCGTATTGGTCGTCGTTTCACTGCTGATTCAGTTGCCACTGTACCAGTACAAAAAATCCCATCACGATGAGTTCTACCAGAACAATGTTGCCGACCCCGTGCTGTTAAAGTACCCCCTCGAGTCCGAAGTTTACAGCAGCAGCCTTAAGTTACTGATCACGCCCAACCAACAACATCACCTTGCCGTGATGGGCCACGTGGGCGATCGCTTGGTTGAGAGCAGCAATGCCGCTCGGCGAATTGCTATACCCGCCTCCATTACACTGGGTGTGTTCGGAACCGCGCTGCTGTTCCTGAGTTTCATCTTGCTGATGGTGCCACAGTTACGCCGTACCGTATTTACCGACAACGCTACAATCCTGGAACACGACAAGCGTTTTATTGGCTTGGGAGACAGTCTTCTCGCTATTATCTTTTTTGTTTTCCTGGCGAGCATCTCCGGCGGATTAGGTACGCTCATCGCTTTCGTTTTCCCAACTATCAGGGCTTACAACCGTTTTCCAATATTCATGGAGTTTGCCCTTTTACTCCTGGGCGCGCTGATCGCCAGCCGCGCCTTGAACACCTTGCGTCGCCCTGCACTAATAACCGCCGCCCTTGTGATCATCACCGCCCTGGGCATCTACGACCAGATCCCCGCCAATGTTGCGAACAGGTCACCCGACATTCGTCCTCGCGTGGCGCAAGAAACAGCATTCGTCAAACAGCTGGAGTCGGAACTGCCGAAGGACGCGATGGTTTATCAGTTCCCTTACTCGCAGTACCTGACAAACAACAAATACTATGGCTGGGGTTCGTTCAACCATATTCGCCTGTACTTGTTCTCTGACCACATTCACTGGAGCAATGGCGCCTCTAAAAACAGCCCCGCGGACAACTGGAATCGACGCATTTCGAAGTTACCAATCGACGCCTTGATCAATGAAATTCAAGCGGTCGGCTTCAAGGCACTGGTGATTGACAGGACCGTGGTTAAAGATGATGAGTTCGCAACACTCAAGTCGGCATTGCATGCGTTGAACCTTGTTGTGATTGAAGACCCATCGGGGCGGTTTGCGCACGTACTGCTGCCACAGCCAAATTACAAGGTGTCCTACTCCAAAGACTATACGGCCATCGACAGCATCACGATAAACACGGCCGCCCCCTTTGATAAGAACGCCTACCCCGAACTGATTGATGCGAACAAACTTGAACTTTATCTGAACGACAATCGTGCGCCCTTCCCTCTTCGCATAGAGCGCGCCCAGCATCCAGAAATTTTCAAGGACGTAAGGGTGCTAACTAGGGGCAGCGGTGATTCCGCGATTTTGCCTGCAACAGACCTCAACGCCACGCTGACCTGCACTCAGCTTGATAAACAACAGCACGTGGCGATAGACCTAAACAATAATGGAACTTTTAACCTGAGCCTGGGTCAGGGTGCATTTCCGATTAGCGTCGGGGTACACTTAAAAGGTCCAGATGGCGCGATGCTACTATGGGACTCGGGCTATCGCCTTGCGGAAAACTTGGTAGTGAAGCCTGGCGAGAAAAAGCGGCTGGTATTCGATCTGAAAGACTATACTGGTGCCAATCAATACAAGGCCAACCCGGGTAATTCATTGCAATTTGAACTGGTACAAGATGGAAATGCCTGGTTCCCGAACGCCAGCTGTTCCTCTGCCCCATGATTGCGCACGATAAATGCTCGAGTTCGGTGCCGATAAGTTTGCGAAGTCGCAGGCTAATCGGCACACATTGAGAATTCAGCCTCATTGAGGCAGTATAGGAAATTATCGGCCCAGGTATGGCCTGGGCTGTGTAGATCAATCGCGAGAAATTGCATTCCTCACTTTCGCGTCAAATATATTTTTTAAAAAACACGTTAAGAGAAGCATATGAAAAAAGTTGCGCTTATTACTGGAGTAACAGGTCAAGACGGATCCTACCTGGCCGAGTTGCTTCTCGAAAAAGGCTACGAAGTACACGGGATCAAGCGTCGAGCCTCTTCGTTCAACACCGATCGAATCGATCACCTGTACCAGGACCCGCACGACTCCGATCGTCGCCTTGTCCTGCATTATGGCGACATGACCGATTCGACCGGCCTGATCCGCGTCATCAAGCAAGTGCAGCCCGACGAAATCTACAACCTGGCGGCACAGTCTCACGTTGCGGTGTCGTTCGAGGAGCCTGAATACACGGCCAACTCCGACGCACTGGGCGCGCTGCGTATCCTTGAAGCGATCCGGATCCTGGGCCTGGAAAAGAAAACCCGTTTCTATCAAGCGTCCACCTCCGAGCTGTACGGCCTGGTGCAGGAAACCCCGCAGAAAGAAACCACACCGTTCTACCCGCGCTCCCCGTATGCAGTGGCCAAGCTTTACGCTTACTGGATCACCGTTAACTACCGCGAAGCGTATGGCATCTATGCCTGCAACGGCATCCTCTTCAACCACGAAAGCCCGGTGCGTGGTGAGACGTTTGTAACCCGCAAGATTACCCGTGCGCTCGCGCGCATCAAGCTGGGTCTGCAGGATTGCCTGTACCTGGGCAACCTTGACGCACTGCGCGACTGGGGTCATGCAAAAGACTACGTCGAAATGCAGTGGCTGATGCTCCAACAGGAACACCCGGAAGACTTCGTTATCGCCACCGGCAAGCAATACAGCGTGCGCGATTTCGTCAACGCCGCAGCCAAACACGCCGAAATCAACATCACCTGGAAAGGTGAAGGCGTTGATGAGAAAGGCTACGACGCCGATGGCAAGTGCATCGTTTCGGTTGACCCACGCTACTTCCGCCCTACCGAAGTGGAAACACTGCTGGGCGACCCAACCAAGGCCAAGCAGAAACTGGGCTGGACACCTAAAATCAGCTTTGAGGAACTGGTCACCGAGATGATGACCGAAGACTTGAAGTCAGCGACTCGTGATGAGTTGGTGAAAAAACACGGTTACTCCGTCTACGACTACCACGAGTAATAGCTAGGTGGATAAAAGCGCCAAAATATATATCGCAGGGCACGCCGGCATGGCGGGTTCTGCGATCCAGCGGCGGCTATCCGCCGCTGGATTCAGCAATTTCGTTACTCGCTCGCACGCTGAACTCGATCTGACCCAACAGGCTGCGGTGGATGCTTTTTTCGCCGCAGAAAAACCTGAGATCGTTTTCCTGGCTGCGGGCAGGGTTGGCGGGATCAAAGCCAACAATAATTTCAGAGCTGAGTTTATATATCAAAACCTGATGATCGAGGCGAATGTGATCCACAGCGCCTGGAAGCACGGGGTCCAGCGCCTTCTGTTTTTAGGTTCAAGCTGCATTTATCCGCGAGATTGCGCTCAGCCGATTCACGAAGATTACCTGCTGACAGGGCCGTTGGAACAAACCAACGAACCTTATGCAGTCGCCAAGATTCTTGGCGTCAAACTGTGCGAAAACTACCATCGTCAATACGGTGCCCAGTTCATTGCCGTCATGCCGTCCAATCTCTATGGGCCTAATGACAGCTATGACCTTGAGAACTGCCACGTGCTGCCTGCTCTGATCAGCAAAGCCCATGCGGCAAAAATGAGCGGCGCTTCAGAGCTGGTGGTCTGGGGTTCGGGCAAGCCGAGACGCGAGTTTCTTTTCGTTGAAGACATGGCCGATGCTTGCGTGCACCTGATGGAGTCCGACATTGAAAGCGGGCTTTTCAACGTAGGCATGGGCAGCGACCTGCCCATCAGCGAACTCGCCGAGTTGGTTATGGAAGTTGTCGGGTACAACGGTCAGATCGTTTACGACCGCAACCAACCCGATGGCACCCCCCGCAAACTGCTCGACATCAATCGCTTGAAAGGCCTTGGATGGACTGCCAAAACGCAATTGCGTGAAGGCATAGCTCTCACCTACAAAGATTTTCTCAGCCGCGCGGATCACCTCTGAATGTCTCAACCCTTGGTCACGATCGCAGTACCTTCATTCAACCAAGGCCGTTATCTTGACGATGCTTTGAGGTCCATATTCGAACAGGACGTTCCTGTAGAGGTATTCGTCCTGGACGGCGGTTCCACCGATAACTCGGTGGACGTTATCCGCAAATGGGAGCACAAGTTAGCCGGATGGCGCAGCCACCGGGATGAGGGTCAGGCAGCGGCTATCAATGAAGGTATCCTTCGAGGCACAGCCCCATTTGTGTGCTGGCTTAACAGCGACGACTGGTTCGAACCCGATGGGTTGAAACGCTTGATCGAAGCGATTAACGCCGCGCCGCAGGCCTCGGCGGTCTACGGTAAGTGCTGGAACTTTATTCAAAACACTTCCACGCGTAAGCCGGTCTGGGTTGAGCCCTTCAGCGAACGCCGGCTCTCTCTGCGCTGCATCATTTCACAACCCGCTACCTTGATTCGTCGATCCGCCTGGGAAACCGTAAAGGGCGTAGACGCCACGTTACACATGGCGATGGACTATGACCTTTGGTGGCGACTTTTTAAAGAAGTAGGTCCCCTCACCTATGTTGATGCGTTCGTGGCCGTTAATCGGGAACATGAAGAGACCAAAACAAAAACCCTACGCCGTCGCCATTACTCGGAAGCTATAGCGGTAGTGCGCAGACATCACGGTAGCGTTCCCTTGAAATGGTGGCTTTTTCAGCCCTACGCCGTCTGGCTAAAATCCATCTTCCCCTAACCGGAACTCGCCATGCGTATTTTGCATTTCTATAAGACCGCGTTCCCGGACACCATGGGTGGTGTAGAGCAAGTCATACATCAGATATGCCAACAGTCGCATCGTTTTGGTGCGACCTGCGAAGTCCTTGCACTGTCCCCTCACCCGAGCCCAACAGTGATAGAGTTGGACGGTTACAAGACTCACCAAGTTAAAGAAAATATTAAAATCGCTTCAACCGGGTTTTCGATCCAGGCGTTCTCGAAGTTCAAAGAGCTCGCGCAGCAGGCTGACATTATCCACTATCATTTCCCGTGGCCGTTCATGGATGTCATCCATTTCGCCAGCCGCATCAAGAAGCCCAGCGTTGTCTCCTACCACTCAGACATCGTTGATCAAAAGAACCTGTTAAAGCTCTATCGCCCACTTCAGAACAAATTTTTGAACAGCGTCGATCGGATTGTTATTGCCTCGCCCAACTATTTGGAGTCGAGCAAGGTACTGCCCGCGTTTCGTGAAAAGATCAGCATCATTCCGATTGGTCTAAACAAGGAAAGCTACCCCGTTCCTTCTCCCTCGCTGAAAGCTCGCTGGGCGACGCAACTGCCTGAGCGGTTCTTCCTGTTTGTCGGTGTGCTGCGTTACTACAAAGGCCTGCACACACTGCTCGAGGCTGTCCAGGGCACAGGTTACCCGCTGGTTATTGTTGGCGATGGGCCAAAGAAACAAGAGCTCATGGCGCAGGCAGAACAGCTTGGGCTTCAGAATGTGCACTTTTTGGGAAAAGTGAGCGACGAAGACAAGGTCGCGTTGATTCAACTTTCAACGGCAATCGTGTTCCCTTCGCATCTTCGCTCCGAAGCGTTTGGGGTGGCATTGCTGAAAGGAGCAATGTATGGCAAGCCAATGATTTCATGTGAAATCGGCACAGGCACCACTTACATCAACATTGCCAATGAAACAGGCTTGGCGGTTCCCCCAGAAGACCCAACGGCCTTCCGCGAAGCCATGCGTTACCTGTGGGACAACCCGCAAGAAGCCGCAATCATGGGCGAAAAGGCAGAGACGCGATACACCGAGCTATTCACCGGTGATCAAATGTTGCGCGGATATATAAAGGTTTATCAGGACCTGATGAACAAGCAAGGATGACATCTGCCCGAATACTCATTCGGGCAGGTCATTAATACCTTACTTGCCGTTTTCGGCGCGACCGTAAATGTCCTCAAACCGAACGATGTCGTCTTCGCCCAAGTAATCGCCACTCTGCACTTCAATCAACACCAGATCGATAACCCCTGGGTTTTCCAGCCGATGAGTGTGGCCGGCGGGAATAAACGTCGACTCGTTGGTGTTGAGCAGGAATTCACGATCGTTGTTAAACACGCGCGCCATGCCGCTCACCACAATCCAGTGTTCGCTTCGGTGATGGTGCATTTGCAGTGAGAGTGAACCCTGCGGCTTGACCACTATGCGCTTGATCTTGAAACGCTGGCCTTCTTCCAGGGTGGTGTAGGCACCCCAAGGACGGCGAACCGTGGTGTGATCAAGGTGCGAACAGTGACCACTCTTCTTCAACTGCGCCGTGATTGCCTTAATGTCTTGTGCATGGTCTTTGTGGGCGACCAGCAAGGCGTCTGGCGTATCGACGATGATGAGATCCTCGACCCCGACCAAAGCTGTCAGACGTCGCGGGCTGCGCACGTAGTTGTTGTTGGCACCATGAAAAATGGCTTCCCCTTCGACACGGTTGCCCTGCTCGTCCGAAGGCGACAGCTCGCTCATGGCATTCCACGAGCCGATATCACTCCAACCGATATCACAAGGCACTGTTGCCACCTTGCTTGAGCGCTCCATCAGCGCGAAGTCGATGGAAATATCAGGGACCTTGGCAAAGCTTTCCGGCTCCAGATGCAGGCTGCGATGGCTATTGCCAGTCATCGTGCCGGAACCTGCCAGGCATTGGTCAACAGCACTGGAAACATCCGGTGCGCAGAGTGCCATTTCTTCAATTAACGTACCGGCGCGGAAACAGAACATGCCGGAATTCCAGAAATATTCACCTGACGCCAAGTAACCTTGAGCGGTTTCAAGGTCGGGCTTCTCGACGAAGCGCTTAACCTTGAAGCCATTACCGAGTGGGGTTTCATTGTCTTTCTGGATATAGCCGTAACCGGTTTCCGGATACTCAGGCTTAACGCCAAAAGTTACCAGCCAGCCCTCTTTGGCCAACTCGGATGCCGCCGAAACAGCGTCGGCAAATGCCGCATGATTATCGATCAGGTGATCAGCTGGGAGCACCAGCATGATGGCATCTTGCCCATGAGTGCGCGCAACTTCTTGAGCCGCCAGTGCGACAGCTGCTGCAGTATTACGCCCAAAGGGCTCAAGCACGAAACTCAGGTTAGTGAACTGAGGCGCTTGTGCGCTGTATTCATCTAAGGTTTTGAAATAGAGATCACGATTAGTGATTGTCAACACTTCGCTGACTGCGTCCAGAGCCAATGCGCGACCATAGGTTTTGCGAATCAGATTACCGCCACCAGGCAGTTCGATAAACGGCTTGGGATGTGCTGAACGAGAGACAGGCCACAGACGACTGCCTGCACCGCCGCAGATAATGACTGGAACAAGTGTCACAATGTAACTCCTTTACGTACTGCCACTTGATTTCGGCTGCAGCGTTCGCCCCCTCGATGCGGCAGACCCGAAAACAAAGTGACGTAGAGTCTTTCAGCTAAATAAAGTGAAATCGCCGAAGCGTCCAGGGGGAAAAACATAGTGGGTTTTCTTACAAACTAGCGCCAACATTCTTATTTAAATGACTATTTATGTCTAGGAAAATACGGAATATTCCTATCGCCAAATCTGTTTTTCATCTTTGGAAAACTGGCCTCTGGATAAAACATGTCACTTTTCAGTGGGTAGCTCTGAGCACCCGCTCAGAAGGCGTCTAAACCGCTGCCTGCCACGGTCTAGAGCCCTGCCGAGGGCTGTCGCTTTTTAGTGTGAAGTACTGGTGACGAAACGCATGGGCAAGTGGGTGTGTTGTGCCGAACTTGGCCTTACATCCGGATGCAGGCGAGCGGTGCAGTAAACGACGATCAATTCGGCGCTTGGAAAGAGGCGCAAGGTGCGCGATTAACATGCCAAGGTGCACTTGATCAGCTTGCGCGTCGGCACGCCCACATAGACGCCAGGCTCCCCTAAATCACGGTGCGCGCACGCCCCTGCGCCCAACGTCACGCCATCCGCGATCTTCACGCCGTCAATAACGGTCGACCCCGCACCAATAAAACAAAACTGTCCAACATGGCACCTTCCCGCGACTGCAGCATTGATGGAGATATGCGTGAAATCACCGATCGTGCATTCATGTTCAACGATCGCTCCGGTATTGACCACACACCCCATTCCCACGGAGGCCAGAGGGCCGACATGCGCGTGATGCCCTACAAACGTACCCATGCCTAATGTCGAACAGAAGCCGATTGTGGCGGTTGGGGACACGAGCGTGGCTAAAGGCCAACCACGCTGATCCACCCAATCGCACTGCGCTTGTCGGCGGGCGCCGTCTCCCGAGGCAGGCATGACAGACCATCCCTGCGGTAGATCCTCATCCCAACTGCGACGCACCGGAAACGCCCCACAGGTTTCATCAGGCCGCGCATGGTGGTCTACGAAACACAGGTGTTTCACGCCCAACGCCAATGCGACATCCGCCACAGCGCGAGCATGACCACCACAGCCAAGGATCAACAAACCCTCTAATGGGCTCATAGGGCGTGCTCCTGTGCGGCGGAGTCGGTTCTGGAGATAGCCTCCAATATTTCGATGTGCTCGTTTACAACATCCGCCCAACTGCGCCTGGCGAGCGACGCGTAGGCACGCAGTTGAATACCCAGCAACTCATCACGGTTCTGCACGCCCCACTGAATGCGGTAGGCGATATCCCTCCAATCATAGGGATCAAAAAACGTCACCTTTTGCAGTTCGGCATCCACCAGGATCTCTTCCGTGACCGGTATGCGCGCCATGACCACGGGGGTTGCGACGGATAAGGCTTCAGTAAACGTAAACGGACACCCGCCTTCACTCAGGCTCGGATTCACCGCCAAATCTGCCAACGAGTAACACGCAGCCAATTCGCCCACTGACAACCCATGCATACACAGCACGTCATTTTCCAAGTGATGGTCGCGGATAAAGGCCTTCACCGGCGCAAACCACTCAGCGTTACCGGTGAGTATCAACTTGTGCCGAATAAAGCGGTTATGAAGGAGGTGCTTATAGGCTTTCAACAGAGACATTAAATTCTTGTTCGGGCGAAACTGACTCGCATAAAAAATGAACTTTACATCGCCGTTGGCAAACGAGGACGAATACGCCGGGTTTGAGGTTTTTCTCAGTGCCCTTTTAAAGAGCATCACACAATAGTTTTTGGACGCCGCCTCTGCGTCTACGCAACCTTTAACGGCGATATGCCCGCTGAGGTCATTGGGCGCATGATGAACCACCGAAACAGCTGACGACTTCAGCGCGTATCGCTCAACAAGCGTTTGCCATTTCACCTGCTGACTGTAGGTGACGAAGTGTTGTCCGCCCTGAATGGCAGCCTCTACGCGTTCGTAAACCTGTAGAAATCGTTCCCCGCCCACCTGCGAGAACCCAACCGGAAAATCCGCTAGCACAACATCCGGCACACACATCAGACGGGGCGCTTGAATCTTATTGAACGCCGGCCAAAAAGCCGTAGGGCCGTACCACGCCTTCACCTCTGTCAGGGTGTTGATCAGTTGTAACATACGGTCTGACTCAACCTGCTCCATTCGACGGTACAGGCGCAGGACAAACGTATCCTCCTTTGGAGCCTTCGCAGAAACCAGCAAGGGGTTGATCAAGCGTTTCACCGGCCGAAAACACTTCTGCGCAACACCGTTGAGCTTCAATTGAAGCCTATACAGCGGAACAAGGATCAGTAAGGGGCTTATCAACAAGAGCAGTAAACACAAGGGCGCCGCTTCGAGGCCCAGGCGGACCACACCCCGATAAGAGTCAACCGCAATCAAGCGTTCTTCAACGTGACTCAGGAACATCGCCTTCCAGGAAGACAGCGTTTTCACGATACGTTGCTTCAGCGACGGTTTTTTAAGCCGTGTCTTTCCAGCGATATAGTGTTCATAACCGCGCAAGATCAACGGAATATTCGGCGGACATACAATCTCGAACACGCCGTCCTGAACACCTTCGCTCTGAAACAAGTCATGCAGTGCTTTTTTTGTCCAGCTCGGGCAGACCAACGTAAACTTTACATCATCACGCTCGGCTGCCCCTTTAAGGAACGCGGCAAGGTAGCGGCCCAACCCTTCATGTCGCAGGTCCACACCTGGCGCGTAGGCCAAGTAAATCCCGAACTGTTTCATAAGCACCCCCTGACAACTTGCCAATAGGCACCTGCTGACTTTTCTACACGTTGCTCATGCAATACCTCAGACGACGGTAGCGTCTTGCGACGATCCAAATAGGTAAGTTCCATGTCTTTAAGCTGGCTGGCCATGTGCGCGGGGTCGTCCGACCGCATCCAACTCAACGCCAGGGAAAACTGTTGATCGATCTCCCTCATCGCCGGGTAATCACTGCTTAATGAAGGCACACCCAGAGTGGCCGCTTCGATGACACTGAACGTTCCATTGTCTATTGAACCGGCGTGCCACAAAAAGGCAGCACGGGAAAGCACAGCCTGATAATCGCGCTCCGGCAACTCACCCAAAATTTTGATACGCGCGCGTACCTGTGAATGCTTAACAAGCCTGTTCGCTACCTGCTTGAGATGGGGCAATGAGCTTTTAAATAACCCCTTCGTGTCTACGCCGGTCATTCTGCATTCGAGTGTTCCGCCCAGTGTTTCGTAATAAATCTTTAAGGCCTCCACTGCATTCAAATGGTTCTTGTGCAATGCCGAATTCGTCGTCCATACAAAATAGTCCGAGTGGTCGATGGCACACGCCTGTGTGCTGGAAAAATCGGGCGCGAGCATCGGCAACTTGAAGACTTTATTGGCGGGCACACCGGCGTAGTTCAAGGCATCCTGTTGGGTAAATTCAGTGGTCACCCATACTTGTGACGCGGCTCTTGCTGCTTCTAGAAATGGCTGATCAGCGCCAAAGGGAAGTATCGGCGTATACCGTTGAAGATAGTCATACACCATCAGCACCGACGGCCGCAGGGGTAAGAGCGGTGCACTCAAACGATCGGATATGACCAGCCAGGCATCACACTCCTGAAGATTGTTTATCCCATCATCAACAATCAGGTAGCGCGGGCTTTTCGGCTCCCAGCCCTCATGCCCGGCATAGCGCATCGCCCGACGGGCCGGCATGGCGTCTAGAACGCCCCATTGATAGGCGCGAATCGTAATGCCCTTTTCAAGGTCTCTGAACGCGTCAGGCGGATAGCTCTGCGAGTTGTCCAGATGCAGGAAGACGATATCGGCCGGTTCGCCCGCTTGACGGCTGCCCTGGTACAAGGCGTTGGCGACAAGTTTGGCGCCCCGCAGGCTGCCACCTCTGTACTCCACCGGCACAATCACCGCAATTCGCTTGCGGCGAACAGGAAGATCCAGGCTGTCCTTTCTTGAGGACTCAAGCCTGTTGATTATTTGCGTGAATCCACGCTGCCAAGCCTGCTCACAGTTCTTGGCTTTCATCGGCTCAAGCAACACCCTCTGGGTGTCGCGGATACGCTGAATAAAACCTTGGTCATCACGCATCAGTCGTTTGGCTTTAGCCTTGGCCTCTGCCACGGTTTTGCAGCGCCCTGGTAATGCAGCCCCGCCCATTTTATCGAGCATTCCACCGGCCATGAATAATAAAGGCATGCCCGCACGAATGGCTTCAAAGGGATGATAATGAATATGATTGGGCTCACGGGAGTGATAGAACATCACCTTGTGCTGCCGCATGTTGTATTCATGCTGTTCACGGGACACAAAGCCTATGACATGTTTATCCTGGACCGCGATAGGCTGCGCACCGCCAATGGTGTATTCGATATCAGAAAAATCGTGAATAAAGTTTTTATAGATATTTTCAAAATAGGCAGATGATCCAATCCTTGGGCAAACGAACATCACCTTGTTCAAATTCCCTTCCCATTGTTCGGGCGTGGCGTCGCCTTTCAAACCGACGGGTAGAAAACAGTCCCTGCTCGCCAAAAAATGCTGCTCTGCCTCCTTCAAATGCTGATAGCCAGTACCCAACCAGAAACGTGAGCCTATGGCTTTGATATCCCGCACGAGCGCCTCACCCGCTGCTTCATACAATAATTGCGAATAGCTGAAGCCCTTGGACAACCCAAATACCCGCAATACGATAGCGCCGCGAAAATGGCGAACAGCACTTGTGATCTGCGGCACGAAGAAGCCGACCACGGCAATATCAAAGTAAGCATTGGCAATTCGCCAGGCTTCTTCGCTGGGGTTGGCATACCAATCCTGCGAATTAAGAATATCCACGTCTGACTGGGGGATTGTTAACGCCGCATCAAAGCTGAAATCGACATCGGCTGACAAATTCCCCTCATCATAGGGAAAGCGTTTGGGCATAAACACTTCATTCACACCCAAGGCGCTCAGCTGTTCAACTTCGAAGGTTCGCAATGTCGTGTGATTGAGCAGCCAAAGGACTCTGAGTGTTTTCAAGATTGGGCCAGCCCATTGATAACTTTATATTCAGCCACTGCCTCGTCACAGCCACCGTCAAACACCAGTTCACCGTGATGAAAGACCAGGCCCCGATTGCATATCGAACGTAATGCACTGAAATCATGGGTGGCCAGGACCAGAATTTCTGCTTGCTCGATTAACCCGGTAATTCGATCCCTGGCCTTGGCCATGAAGTTCGCATCGCCGGCCCCGATCACTTCGTCAAGCAGCAATATATCGCCGCCCACTGTCGTGGAAATGGCAAACGCCAGCCTGACTTGCATGCCGGCCGAATAGGTCTTTATCGGGTAGTCGATAAACTCCCCAAGCCCGGCAAACTCGACTATTTCGTCGGCTTTCTCACGCATGAACTTAGGCGACAGGCCCAGCAACAGTCCTCGGTATAGAACATTTTCGCGGCCGGTCGCATCAGGCTCGAAACCCAGGCTCAAATCAAAGAGGGAGCGCACTTGCCCTTCAACCTTCAGCAGGCCACTTGAAACGGGGTAGAGCCCGGCGACCGTTTTCAAAAAGGTACTTTTGCCTGCCCCGTTGTGCCCAAGCAAACCGACACGTTCCCCGCTGTTTATTTCGACACTGATATTTTTCAGCGCATGGATGTCAGCCACGTTTGAGCGGGCGTGATTATTACCAAACGCACCGGCCATCAGGGACTTCAACGAACGTTCTTTATAAGCCACCGAGGCATAATGAAGATTAACGCCCTGAAGCAGAATCCGATTATTTTTCATAGGTAAAAGATCACTTTGCGCTCAACCCTGCTACCAACGACAATTGCCAACACAGCAAAAAAAACCGCAAGCCCGATGCTGAATGCGTAGTTTTGCCACGTCGGCCATTCGCCCTGAAGCAAGGGCGCACGTATCAATTGCAGCAGGTGGTAAATAGGGTTGTAATCGACCAGTGCATGAAGCCCGCCGTTCTTGAACATCTTGGCTTCAAAATACACCGGTGAAATAAACCATAACGACTGCATGATCAGCCCAAGGGCGTGGGGAACATCTCTAAAACGCGTACTCACGTAGGACAACAGGGTAGAGACAGGCCACGCAATCAACGCCAGCACCGGAAACAGCGTCAATGAGGCCAACCAGCTCCAGCCAATATTCTGTGGAAGTACCACGACTACCCAGCCATAGAGCGAGATACTGGCCAGCAGTAAAACGATGTTACTGCTCAACACCGTGCGCAAGGTATATATCGCCAGGGGATGATTGCATTGCTTGATGTAGGCGTCTGCCTGAACAAATGACAATGAACCCGCCACGGTGTTCGCCGATATACACTCCCACACGATGATCCCGGAAAGAATATAAGGCGCGTACGTGACAATGTCCGCATTAAACAGTTTGCTGAACACTAACGTCAGTAACAGCGTCAGGCCTAACGGCTGGATAACTGACCATACAATGCCAAAAAAAGAACGCCGCCATCGGGATCGAAGATCAGCCAGCGAAAGGTGAACCCAAAAGTAACGGGCATCCCACACACGGGAAAAGTACAAAAACATCACGTCACCTGAGCAAATAGAGTGAGTCCAAACATTCATCGGCCATTGGCTGCTTGAAGTTTGAAGGTGGCCCAAGTCAACTTATCAACCTGCCCCTGCGTATCAGTCGGCAAAGAAACGGCGAATCGCATCAGCCACGTGCACGACTTGCTCACGGCTCAGCGTCGGATAACTGGGAAGGTTCATTCCGCGCGCACTGAGGTCTTGTGCGATCGGGAAGTCTTCATTGGTCTTGCAATGCGGCATGGTGTGAGCAGGCGCAAACAGCGGGCGCGTCTCTATGCCTTGGCTTTTGAGGTGATCACGTAACGCCTGACGCCGGCTCGGATCGTCCAATAGCACTGAGCACATCCAATAGGAGTGGCGGGTGCCTGGCTGCTCCGCGTGCATGCGCAACGGCAGCCCTTCAAGCGTTTGATGATACCAACCGGCAATTTGGCGCTTAAGTGCGAGAATCTCGTCCGCACGTTCCAATTGAGCAAGGCCAATGGCCGCACAAATGTTGGTCATTCGGTAGTTGAACGCCAACTCATCGTGCCAATACTCACGCGTCTTGGAAACGCCCTGGCTTTTAAGGTGGCAGGCCCTTTCGTGCACAAAGCGGCTTTTGCACACCACCATCCCGCCTTCGCCGGTGGTGATGGTCTTGTTGCCAAAAAAGCTGAAGGTGGCGACATCACCGAAGGTGCCGATATGCCGGCCTTTATACAAGGAGCCGAAGGCTTCGGCGCAGTCTTCGATCAACAGCAGGTTATGCGCCCGACAGAGCGCAACCAGCCCATCCATGTCACAGGCCAGGCCATACAAATGCACAATCATGATGGCTTTGGTGTGTGGCGTAATTCGACGGCGAACGTCCTCGACACTGATATTCCAGGTATCGGCGTGGGACTCGGCGTAGACCACCTTGGCCCCGGTCTGCATGATCGTGTTGACCGATGCCACGTACGTCAGTGTAGGAACAATGACTTCATCGCCAGGCCCAAGCCCCAGGGCAGCCATTGCCAGATGCAAGGCAACCGTGCCGTTACTCACCGTGGTGGCGTGCGCAGCGCCAATGTAGCGGGCGAACTCGTTTTCAAAGCGGGGAATGAATTCTCCTCGAGAAGATATCCATGTCGAGTCGAGGCACTGGTTGACGTATTCCTTTTCGCGCCCGCCCAGAAAGGGCTGATAGACCGGAATCATCCGCGCCCCTCCGCGCCGGGCACAATATTATTACGCGCACAAATGTGGCAACGATAAACAAGCGTAGTGTCTTTCATTAAGATGAAGTCTCTGACGCGCTTTTTGAAGATTAATCAAGTGCGCTTATTGACTGTTAGTTAAGTGCACCCAATCTTTAAAAGGCCGCACACCTACAACTCAAAGGTATTCTTCATCTTCAAAAAAACAACATGACACACGAAATACATCCATTTCTTACTTCAACTAATCTCGCACCCTTCAGATATTTCCTACACATACCGACTTCATGATCTAAGCTGCCCAGTAATACTGCCGACACTGCGGGATAGATCGCTGAAGCAAATAACCTTCAGAAATTTCCTCAACAATTGCCCACACCTGCCGATACCCCCTGAAAGCCTTGCGGATTGAACAACCATGCGTAATAACCAACCCGTTACCCAGCGCGAACGTACCTTCCCCGCTCAGCAACGGTTGATCTCCACCACAGACGCCAAAGGCGTGATCACCTACTGCAACGACGCCTTTGTCGAGATCAGTGGGTTCACCCGTGACGAACTTATCCGCGCTCCGCACAATTTAGTGCGTCACCCGGATGTGCCGTCGGCCGTGTTCGCGCACATGTGGTCCACGCTCAAACAAGGCTTGCCATGGATGGGCATCGTTAAGAACCGCTGCAAGACCGGCGATCACTATTGGGTTAACGCCTACGTGACACCGGTCTTCGATGGCAACCAGGTGATCGGCTACGAATCGGTGCGCATCAAGCCCACCGCCGAGCAGATCCGCCGGGCCGAAGCGCTCTATCAACGGATCAACCAGGGCAAGTCGGCCGTTCCTCAGCGGGACAAGTGGCTGCCGGTGTTGCAGGACTGGCTGCCGTTTATCCTGGTCAGCCAGTTGAGTTTCATGATCGGCGCGTCGCTCAACTCCCACTGGGGCTTTGCTCTGGCGGCGGGGTTGTCGGTGCCGCTGGGCCTGTTGGGCCTGAGCTGGCAACAGCGCGGGCTCAAGCGTTTGCTGCGCCTGGCGGAGCAGACCACGTCCGACCCGTTGATCGCACAGATGTATACCGACAGCCGTGGCGCACAAGCGCGGCTGGAGATGTCGATTCTCAGCCAGGAAGCGCGTCTGAAGACCTGCCTTACGCGCTTGCAGGATACGGCCGAGCACCTCAACGACCAGGCCGCGCAGTCCAACACCCTGGCGCACAACAGCTCCAGCGGCCTGGAACGCCAGCGCGTGGAAACCGAGCAGGTGGCCACCGCAGTCAACCAAATGGCAGCGACCACCCAGGAAGTCGCCAGCCACGTGCAGCGCACGGCTGACGCCACCCAGGAAGCCAATCGCCTGACCGGTCGCGGTCGCGATATCGCCGGGGAAACTCGCGAGGCGATCCAGCGCCTGTCGGTCGCCGTGGGTGAAACCGGTGTGACCGTCACTCAGTTGGCCAAGGACAGCGATGAAATCGGCGGCGTGGTTGACGTGATCAAGGGCATCGCCGACCAGACCAACCTGCTGGCCTTGAACGCCGCGATCGAAGCGGCCCGCGCCGGTGAGATGGGCCGTGGTTTTGCGGTGGTCGCCGACGAGGTCCGTCAACTGGCGCAGCGCACCGCCGAGTCCACCGGGCAGATCCATGCCCTGATCGCCAAGCTGCAGCACACCGCTGCCGCCGCCGTGCAAACCATGGACGCCGGGCATCGCCAGGCCGAAGAAGGCGTGGCGCGGGTGATGGAGGCGGACCAGGCATTGGTGGGCATCAGTGAAGCGGTGGCCAATATCACCGACATGACTACGCAGATCGCCGCCGCCACCGAAGAGCAAAGCGCTGTGGCCGAAGAGATCAGCCGCAACATCAGCACGATTGCGCTGTTGGCGGATCAGACGTCGGAACAGGCGATGAACTCGGCGCAGTTGAGTGAAGAGCTTACCCATACCGCGAATACCCAGTACTCGCTGGTGGAGCGCTTCAACCGCTGATACAGATCGTTCCCACGCTCTGCGTGGGAACGCCTCCTGTGACGCTCTGCGTCACTGCTTCAAGAGCGGACGCAGAGCGTCCAGGGCTGCATTCCCACGCGGAGCGTGGGAATGATCAGTGGAGAAACCCAGCCACTTTCACCGCCGCAGCCTCCAAATGCTGCTCATGACTAAACCCCGAAGCCTTCAACGGCTTCAAATCATGATCCCCCGCCACCAGCCACATCACCTCGATGCTCGGCGACAACGCATACCCTTCCACCGCCGCCCGATTGCCCAGCGCATCGCGCTCGCCCTGCACAATCAACGTCGGCGTCTTCAACCCGGCCAAATGTTCGGTGCGAGGTTTTTCCGGCTTGCCCACCGCATAAAACGGATAGCCCAGGCACACCAGTCCATCGGCACCCAACTCATCCGCCAGAATACTTGCCATGCGCCCGCCCATGGACTTGCCGCCAACGGCCAGTTTCCCAGCGACATGACGTCGCACCTCGGCGTACACCTCACGCCAGGTTTCCAGCAGTTTGGGCGCCGGGTTCGGCGGGCGTTTACCGCCATCCACACGGCGCTGGGCCATGTAGGGAAACTCGAAGCGCACCACGTTGACGCCATGCCCGGCAAGGCGTGCAGCCATGTCGTTCATAAACCCCGAGTCCATGGGCGCGCCTGCGCCGTGGGCCAGGATCAACGTCACCGGCGTACGCGCGATAGACCCTTGCGCTGCATCCCACAACCAGCCGCGCTCACGCACACACTGCGCCCATTGATCCCCGTCAATACTGGCCTTGTGCTCTTTGCCCATGCTTGCCTCGCTTTTTAGTCTGCCTATAACTCCAGCCCAAGTGCCGCATTTGCTTGGGTTGAACCGTGGATGGGGAACCATGAACACTACTTTAAGTACCGCCTATAACTACAAGGTGGTCCGCCAATTCGCCATTATGACGGTGGTGTGGGGCATCGTCGGCATGGGGCTCGGGGTTTTTCTCGCCGCCCAATTGGTTTGGCCTGCACTCAACTTCGATTTGCCGTGGACCAGCTTTGGCCGCTTGCGCCCACTGCACACCAACGCGGTGATTTTTGCCTTCGGTGGCTGCGCGCTGTTCGCCAGCTCCTTCTACTCGGTGCAGCGCACCTGCCAGACGCAGCTGTTCGCGCCGAAAATCGCCGCGTTCTGCTTCTGGGGCTGGCAGTTGGTGATCGTCCTGGCTGCCATCAGCTTGCCGCTGGGTTACACCACGTCCAAGGAATATGCCGAGCTGGAATGGCCGATTGCTATCCTGATCGCGGTCGTCTGGGTCGCCTACGGGGTCGTGTTCTTTGGCACGATCATGAAGCGCAAGACCAAGCACATCTACGTTGGTAACTGGTTCTTCGGTGCGTTCATCATCACCGTGGCCATCCTGCATATCGTCAACCACGCGTCGCTGCCGGTGAGCTGGACCAAGTCTTACTCAGCCTACGGCGGTGCGACGGATGCCATGGTGCAGTGGTGGTATGGGCATAACGCCGTAGGCTTTTTCCTCACTGCCGGCTTCCTCGGGATGATGTATTACTTCGTGCCGAAACAAGCCGAACGCCCGGTGTATTCCTATCGCCTGTCCATCGTGCACTTCTGGGCGTTGATCACCCTGTACATCTGGGCCGGCCCGCACCACTTGCACTACACCGCGTTGCCGGACTGGGCGCAGTCGCTGGGCATGGTGATGTCACTGGTGCTGCTGGCCCCCAGCTGGGGCGGCATGATCAACGGCATGATGACGCTGTCGGGCGCCTGGCATAAGTTGCGCAGTGACCCGATCCTGCGCTTCCTGGTGGTGTCGCTGGCGTTCTACGGCATGTCGACCTTCGAAGGCCCGATGATGGCGATCAAGACCGTCAACGCCCTCTCCCACTACACCGACTGGACCATCGGCCACGTGCACGCCGGGGCGCTGGGCTGGGTGGCGATGATCTCCATCGGCGCGCTGTACCACATGATCCCGAAAATCTTCGGCCGCGAGCAGATGTACAGCCTTGGCCTGATCAACGCGCACTTCTGGCTGGCCACCATCGGCACCGTGCTCTACATCGCCTCGATGTGGGTCAACGGCATCGCCCAGGGCCTGATGTGGCGTGCGGTCAACGAAGACGGCACCTTGACCTACTCCTTCGTCGAAACCCTGGTGGCCAGCCACCCTGGCTTCATCGTGCGGCTGGTGGGCGGTGCGGTGTTCCTCAGCGGCATGTTCCTGATGGCTTACAACACCTGGCGCACCGTGCGCTCGGCGCCATCGCTGCAAGCCGCCGAACCCGCCACCGCCGCGCAGATGGCCTGAGGAGTCCGTGATGAAACACGAAACGATTGAAAAGAACGTCGGCCTGCTGATGCTGCTGATGGTGCTGGCTGTGAGCATCGGCGGCCTGACCCAGATCGTCCCGCTGTTCTTCCAGGACGTGACCAACAAGCCGGTCGAGGGCATGAAGCCCTACACCGCGCTGCAACTGGAAGGCCGCGACATTTACATCCGCGAAGGCTGTGTGCAGTGCCACTCGCAGATGATCCGCCCGTTCCGCGCCGAGACCGAACGCTACGGCCACTACTCGGTGGCGGGCGAAAGCGTGTGGGACCACCCGTTCCTGTGGGGCTCCAAACGCACCGGCCCGGACCTGGCCCGCGTCGGCGCGCGCTACTCGGACGACTGGCACCGCGCGCACTTGTACAACCCGCGCAACGTGGTGCCGGAGTCGAAAATGCCGGCCTACCCGTGGCTGGTCACGGCCCCGGTCGACAGCAGCCACACCGAGACCAAGTTGAAAGTGATGCGCACCCTCGGCGTGCCGTACACCGACGACGACATCAGTGGCGCGGTCGCCAGCCTCAAGGGCAAGACCGAGATGGACGCGCTGGTTTCGTACCTGCAAGTGCTCGGCACTGCCATCAAGAGCAAGAGGTGAGCCATGGGATTTGAATTCGATGCGGGCACCATCCGCGGCCTTGGCACGCTGGTGGTCGCCATCGCGTTTATCGGCCTGTCGCTGTGGGTGTTCAACAACCGGCGCAATGCGGAATTCGAGCAGGCCCGCCTGCTGCCTTTCGCCGATGAACCTCTTCCATCCGACGCTCAAGAAGAGCCTGCAACAAGGAGCACACGCCCATGACGACGTTCTGGAGTACATGGATCTGCGTATTGACCCTCGGCAGCCTGATCGGCCTGACCTGGCTGTTGGTCGGCACCCGCAAGGGCGAGACCAAAGGCAGCGTCGACCAGACCATGGGCCACGCCTTCGACGGCATCGAGGAATACGACAACCCACTGCCCCAGTGGTGGTTCATGCTGTTCGCCGGCACCTTGGTGTTTGCCGTCGGCTACCTGATTCTCTACCCGGGCCTGGGCAACTGGAAAGGCGTGTTGCCGGGCTATGAAGACGGCTGGACCCAGACCAAGGAATGGGACAAGGAAATGGCCAGGGCCGACGCCAAATTCGGGCCGATCTTCGCCAAATTCTCAGCCATGCCGGTAGAAGAAGTCGCCAGGGACCCGCAAGCGCTGAAGATGGGCGGTCGCCTGTTCGCCTCCAACTGCGCGGTGTGCCACGGCTCGGATGCCAAGGGCGCGTATGGCTTCCCGAACCTGGCAGACAATAACTGGCGCTGGGGCGGTTCGGCTGAAGCGATCAAGGCCACCATCCTCAACGGGCGCCACGCGGCGATGCCGGCCTGGGGTGAAGTGCTGGGCGAGGACGGTGTGAAAAACGTCGCCGCCTATGTGCGTCACGACCTGGCCAAGCTGCCGTTACCGGCCAACAGCACCGCCGACCTTGCCGCCGGGCAAGCCGCGTTCAGCACCACCTGCGTGGCCTGTCACGGCCCACAAGGCCACGGCGTGGAAGCCATGGGCGCGCCGAACCTGACCGAGCCTGCCGGGTTCATTTACGGCACCAGCCTGGCGCAGTTGCAGCAGACCATCCGCCACGGCCGCCAAGGCCAGATGCCGGCGCAGGAAGTGCTGCAAGGCAATGACAAGGTGCACTTGCTCGCCGCCTATGTTTACAGCCTGTCCCACACCGCTGACGGCGCAACGCCAGAAAGCCAACCTGAGTAACCGCTGACCTGTGGCGAGGGAGCTTGCTCCCTCGCCACAGGTTCAGTGTTCGTTCTTGAAATGACGCGACCAAGTGTCGCACCCTTCCCGAGACCAACTTTCCCCTCCTGCTAATCGGGTCTACGCTTGCTTGCACAGTGGACCGATTCCGGCGTACGCAGCAACAGCTGTTGCCCGCTAAAAAATTCTTGTCCACTCGATCAGCTTTCGATTTTGGATTTTGTCCTTACACCAAACATGGAAAGGGCGCAGAATCTGGCGTGGAACGCATTGATACAGGTCAGTCATTGCGTTGCAATGGCCCCTCGGTTTCTACATACTTGCGGCCGATTTTACCTATAAAAAAACCTAAACCGTGGAACCTTAGAATGAGCACAGCAATCAGTCCGACTGCTTATAACTATAAGGTAGTCCGCCAGTTCGCCATCATGACGGTGGTCTGGGGGATCCTTGGCATGGGGCTCGGGGTGTTCATCGCCTCGCAATTGGTTTGGCCGGAATTGAATTTCGGTTTGCCATGGACAACCTTTGGCCGCCTGCGCCCGCTGCACACCAACCTGGTGATTTTCGCCTTCGGTGGCTGTGCATTGTTTGCCACCTCCTACTATGTCGTGCAGCGAACCTGCCAGACGCGACTGATCTCCGACGGCCTCGCCGCGTTCACCTTCTGGGGCTGGCAAGCCGTGATCCTCGGCGCCATCATCACCCTGCCGCTGGGCTACACCACCACCAAGGAATACGCCGAGCTGGAATGGCCGATCGCCATTTTGCTGGCCATCGTCTGGGTGACCTACGCCGTGGTGTTTTTCGGCACTATCGTCAAGCGCAAGACCAAGCACATCTATGTGGGCAACTGGTTCTACGGTGCCTTCATCCTGGTCACGGCGATGCTGCACATCGTCAACCACGCGTCCCTGCCGGTGAGCCTGTTCAAGTCCTATTCGGCCTACGCCGGGGCAACGGACGCGATGATCCAGTGGTGGTACGGCCACAACGCCGTGGGCTTCTTCCTCACCACGGGCTTTCTGGGGATGATGTATTACTTCGTGCCGAAACAGGCCGAACGCCCCATCTACTCCTATCGCCTGTCCATCGTGCACTTCTGGGCGCTGATCACCCTGTACATCTGGGCTGGCCCACACCACTTGCACTACACCGCACTGCCCGATTGGGCGCAGTCTTTGGGCATGGCGATGTCGATCATTCTGCTGGCACCAAGCTGGGGCGGCATGATCAACGGCATGATGACCTTGTCGGGCGCCTGGCATAAATTGCGCACCGACCCGATCCTGCGCTTCCTCGTGGTATCGCTGGCGTTCTACGGCATGTCGACCTTCGAAGGGCCGATGATGGCCATCAAGACGGTCAACTCGCTGTCCCACTACACCGACTGGACCATCGGCCACGTGCACGCCGGCGCCCTGGGTTGGGTGGCGATGATCTCCATCGGCGCGCTGTACCACATGATCCCCAAACTGTTCGGCCGTGCGCAGATGCACAGCGTCGGGCTGATCAATGCGCACTTCTGGCTGGCCACCATCGGCACCGTGCTCTATATCGCCTCGATGTGGGTCAACGGCATCACCCAAGGCCTGATGTGGCGTGCGATCAACGATGACGGCACCCTCACCTACTCCTTCGTCGAAGCGCTGCAAGCCAGCCATCCGGGCTACATCGTCCGCGCCCTGGGCGGTGCGTTCTTTGCCAGCGGCATGCTGTTGATGGCCTACAACGTCTGGCGCACCGTGAGTGCCTCCGACCCGGTAGAAGCCGAAGCCGCCGCCAAGATCGCCGTTGTGGGAGCTCACTGATGAAGCATGAAGTAGTCGAGAAGAATATCGGCCTGCTGGCCTTCTTCATGGTCATCGCCGTGAGTATCGGCGGCCTGACCCAGATCGTTCCGCTGTTTTTCCAGGACGTGACCAACAAGCCGGTCGAAGGCATGAAGCCGCGCACCGCGCTTGAGCTGGAAGGCCGCGACGTCTACATCGCCAACGGTTGCGTGGGCTGCCACTCGCAGATGATCCGCCCGTTCCGCGCCGAAACCGAACGCTACGGCCACTACTCGGTGGCCGGCGAAAGCGTGTGGGACCACCCGTTCCTGTGGGGCTCAAAGCGTACCGGCCCGGACCTGGCCCGCGTCGGCGCACGTTACTCCGACGACTGGCACCGCGCGCACTTGTACAACCCGCGCAACGTCGTGCCTGAGTCGAAAATGCCGGCGTACCCGTTCCTCGTGGAAAACAAGCTCGACGGCAAGGACACCGCGAAGAAGATGGAAGTCTTGCGCACCCTGGGCGTGCCCTACACCGATGAAGACATCGCCGGTGCCGCCGCAGCCGTTAAGGGCAAGACCGAAATGGACGCACTGGTGGCCTACCTGCAGGGCCTTGGCACCCTCATCAAAAGCAAACGGTGACCTGCATGGATATCGGGATGATTCGTGGCCTGGGCACCGTTGTGGTGATGGTGGCCTTTATCGGCCTGGCACTGTGGGTGTTCAGCCCCAAACGAAAGTCGGAGTTTGACGACGCAACCATGTTGCCCTTCGCGGATGACCCCGAAGCCATCAAGCACGTCGAGCAAGCGTCTAGGAGTAACAAAGAATGACTACGTTCTGGAGTCTGTACGTCACAGTCCTCAGTCTGGGTACCATCTTCGCCCTGACCTGGCTGCTGCTGTCGACCCGCAAGGGCCAGCGCACCGAGCAGACGGACGAGACCGTCGGCCACTCGTTCGATGGCATCGAGGAATACGACAACCCGCTGCCGAAGTGGTGGTTCATGCTGTTTGTCGGCACCATCATTTTCGCCCTCGGTTACCTGGCGCTGTACCCTGGCCTGGGCAACTGGAAAGGCCTGTTGCCGGGCTACAACTACCTCGACAACGATAAGCAAACCCCCTTCGCCAACGGCCAGACCGGCTGGACCGGCGTGCACGAATGGGAAAAGGAAATGGCCAAGTCGGAGGCCAAGTTCGGGCCGATCTTCGCCAAATTCGCCGCCATGCCGATTGAAGAAGTCGCCAAGGACCCGCAAGCCTTGAAGATGGGCGGCCGTTTGTTCGCGTCCAACTGCTCGGTGTGCCACGGCTCCGATGCCAAGGGCGCCTACGGTTTCCCCAACCTGACCGACGCCGACTGGCGCTGGGGCGGCGAGCCGGCGACCATCAAGGAAACCATCATGAAAGGCCGCCACGCGGTGATGCCGGCCTGGGCTGACGTGATCGGCGAACAAGGTGTGGCCGACGTGGCGGGTTTCGTGGTGACCAACCTCGACGGCCGCAAACTGCCCGAAGGCGCCAAGGCCGACGTGGCCAACGGCGCAAAACTCTTCGCCGCCAACTGCGTGGCCTGCCACGGCCCGGCCGGTAAAGGCACCCCAGCAATGGGCGCGCCCGACCTGACACATCCGGGGGCATTCATCTACGGGTCGAGCTTCGCGCAACTGCAGCAAACCATTCGTTATGGCCGTCAGGGCCAGATGCCGGCGCAGGAGTTGCTGCAAGGCAATGACAAGGTGCACTTGCTGGCAGCCTATGTTTACAGCTTGTCCCATGGGGATAAACCGGCTGAGGAGCAGTAAGCCTCAGTCATGACAAAGCCCCGGATTGCGGGGCTTTGTCGTTTCTGGCGCCTGCCATTTCAACGACTGGCCCCTCAACCGCTCGTAACATCAAACTTGTCGACCGCCGCGGCGAAGTAGTAACGTAACTACATTAAATCTGCCGAAGGGGGATACCCCATGACCATCACCACCATTTCCAGCCGTGAATTCAATCAAGACACAAGTGGTGCCAAAAAAGCTGCCCGTCAGGGGCCGGTTTTTATCACTGATCGCGGCAAGCCCGCCCATGTACTGCTAAGCATTGAGGACTACCAGAAACTGACAGGTCTGAATGTCGACATCGTCGACCTGTTGGTGATGCCGGAAGCGGCCGAAATCGACTTTGAAACCGAACGTGCCGTGATCACTCACCGCCCCGTGGATCTCTCTTGAATGTACCTGCTCGATACCAACGTAATCTCTGAACTTCGTAAACCTCAGGCCGACGCCAACGTCGTCGCCTGGGCCAAAAGCGTCATCGCGCTGCGTATGTATATCTCAGCCATTACGCTGAAAGAATTGGAAACCGGCGTACTGCGGATGGAGCGCCGAGACCCGGCTCAGGGGAAAGTGCTCCGTACGTGGCTCAAACGTCACGTAATGCCAGCGTTCGA
This sequence comes from Pseudomonas sp. MONT-RG-20F-20-E-7-02, assembly GCF_022662395.1. Classification (NCBI taxonomy): domain Bacteria; kingdom Pseudomonadati; phylum Pseudomonadota; class Gammaproteobacteria; order Pseudomonadales; family Pseudomonadaceae; genus Pseudomonas; species Pseudomonas sp. MONT-RG-20F-20-E-7-02. Next base: position 233,487 of record NZ_JAKNQN010000001.1, on the reverse strand, counting down.
TGCCAGGATATTGCCGGTTGATGCCGCCGTTGCGCTGCGTTGTGCCCATTTGCATGTGCCGGACCTGGCGAACGAAAGTGACGCACTGATCGCCGCGACCGCTCTGGTTCACGGGCTTACCGTGGTTACTCGCAACGTCAGCGACTTTCAATCGAGCGGTGTCCCACTGATAAACCCCTGGAGTGAATGAACTTACGCCTCCCGGGCGCGTAAAACGCCCCACCGATTACTATCGGCGAAACGTTTTATGAGTACGCACCAGCGACTATTGACGAGGTTGAGCGCCCACTCGAATAGGCCCAAGTGGTTGTGGAGTGAAATCACGAACGTAGGGACGCGCCCCGTTTACATCACTTGGCAGATAGTGGTCTACCACCCCGACGAAACGTTCAAATGGATAGCTCTGCGTATGGCTACCGACAAAGTCCCTTAACGCTTCATTATTCAGCAACTCAAGCGCCAACTGCTTGATGGCTGGGTCACCGTTGCCATTGGCTATCTTCTTGAGCGAGTCCAGGGTGATATACCCTTTTTTATGAGGGTCTTCCAACCTGGAAAAGTTTTCCACTACCTGCTGCGCCTGTTTGGCATCCTGGCCACTCGGCCTATATCGTGCACCTGTCGGCCTTTCGTACACGGCTGGCTCAGCTGCGGGCTTCTGGGTGACGAATGTTCCAATTTCCATCTTTAAGTACTCCTCTACGTTGCACCGATTGAGAGTGAACGGTGTACTCATGAGTAGCGAATAAACCAACAGCCGTTCCTGAAATACATATAGCGTCACACACATGTATTCTTACGGAATCGTTCTAATAGTTAATACCTCACTGAACAATCATCGCAGAGCAGTAAGGCTTCAGAGACCACAAAGCCCCGTGCAGCAAACGCCGACGGGGCTTTGTTACTTACGAGGGTAGACTGTACAGACAGTCTCGGGCTTCTATAGGGTGATCATGACGACCGTGTCCAGAAATCGGCATAATCCCCCTTGTAATAACTCGCTATCTCCTGCCCTCTTTCATCATACTCAGTCTTCTGAGGATATCGAGAACCATAAGTTTCTACACTTGAGTACCCGACTATTTCTTTTAGCGTATCTATACCAATCTTGTCATCAAGAGAGCCGTTCGGCGCCGCATCCATCCTCTTGAACAGGTCCAGCCGGCGCAACAGTTCACTTGCAAACGATGAGTCTTCTGCTGTAAGCCCATCCTCGCCCTTTGAGTGCGCCGCCCGCTCAAGAGAACTTCGAGTGACAAAGTTAGGATCATTCGGATCAGTAAATTTTTTGAAGTTCATGACAAGGTACTTACTCATGGCTTTATCACTCCAGCCACCGAAGTTTTTTTCATCGCTGCTGGGTGCGATTGCGTTGAATATATTCTGCCGATCAATCTTACTGTCCAACAGACCCTTGCCATCTTTGTCCAACGCATACATGAAGTCGTGCCGCTTCGGAATCTCTGCAGCGAAGGCGCGATCTATTGGAGCATGCGAACCCGAATTAGCGACTTTTCTGAGCGACTCGGGCGTGATATACCCGCTTTTCGGGTCGGCGAATGTTTCGAAATTATAAAACAAGTAAAGACCTAACGAAAAGTTACTCGCAGACTGAGCGAATTGTGCGGGTGTGAGCTTGGGGGCTTCCACAGGCAAAGTGCTATTAGTTGAATTTACAACCGGAGCGTTTACATTCATAGATCACCTTTAGTTTAAAAATAGATACCGCATGATTGACTTAACGTTGTTAGAGAAAATCCGATTCCCAAGAGGCCCCACCAAAATCACCATGTTCAACATAACGATTCTTCATCAGAAGTGTGCCATCTCAGTTCTTTCGTACCGCTGGGCGACGTGGCACCTGCCACTAATGCATCGCTGAAAACATCTTGTTTCGGTGCCTCTTTTCTGGCCTCAGCAAAATTGGCTATTTGTCTGTCCAGGTAATGGGTTAGTACAAGGCGGGGGGTAATCAATGGGCTCGCCGGCTTTAAGCGCATTAGCAAGTTGACCCACTGAAAAATTGGGTACACATGAATGGCGTCCTACGTCCATATATTTGTTCCTTCAAATATCCTCTGCCTGGAATTAAGCAAGGTCCCATTAAGTGGAGAATTAAAAAGAACAGTTCCTTCGTGTAAATTCGAGTCTGTTAAAAGTCATTTCCGACCTATCGAAACGTAGGGCTCCTACGGCGTGGATATCAATTCCATACAAACCGACCGCGTGGCTGACTTGGCTCACCAGGGCGCATCGTGGTGTCCACCTGCCTGTGCCCGTGCTGACTATGACCCTGGGACGAATGCCCTCTGCGTCTGAAAACCGTCCATACTTCACAAGTCAATTGATCCAGATCACGTACACCATCAATTGATTTCCCCCAACGCGACCAAAGGTCGCACCCGTTCAGACGTACCAGAGGCGTATCATTACGCCACTGCAAGACCCTATTTTTGACCCCGGTTGGCACGTACTGGCCGAGGCAAATCTCCACCGCCGTGGGATGCAATGATGAGCAACCAAATACCGGTACATGACGTTACCCCGCCTGCCAAAAACGCCAGTCAATCCGTCGACCTTTATGCGTCGCGCGAGAAAATCTACACCCGCGCTTTCACCGGTCTGTTCCGCAATTTGCGCATGCTCGGCGGCGCCGGTCTGTTCCTGCTCTACTTCGGCACGGTGTGGCTGAACTGGGGTGGTCACCAGGCGGTGTGGTGGAACTTGCCGGAGCGTAAATTCTTCATTTTTGGCGCGACCTTCTGGCCGCAGGATTTCATTCTGCTGTCAGGCATTCTCATTGTTGCGGCCTTTGGCCTGTTCTTTATCACCGTGTACGCCGGGCGTGTGTGGTGTGGCTATACCTGCCCGCAAAGCGTGTGGACGTGGATTTTCATGTGGTGTGAAAAGGTCACTGAAGGCGACCGCAACCAGCGCATCAAGCTCGACAAAGCGCCGATGGGCGCCAACAAATTCCTGCGCAAATTCAGCAAGCACACGCTGTGGCTGCTGATCGGGTTTGTCACCGGCATGACCTTCGTCGGCTACTTCTCGCCGATCCGCGAACTGGTGTTCGACTTCTTCACCGGCCAGGCCGATGGCTGGTCGTATTTCTGGGTCGGGTTCTTCACCCTCGCCACCTATGGCAATGCCGGCTGGCTGCGTGAACAGGTGTGCATCTACATGTGCCCGTATGCGCGCTTCCAAAGCGTGATGTTCGACAAGGACACCTTGATCGTCTCCTACGACCCACGCCGTGGCGAAGTGCGTGGCCCGCGCAAAAAAGGTGTCGACTACAAGGCCCAGGGCCTGGGCGATTGCATCGATTGCACGATGTGCGTGCAGGTGTGCCCCACCGGTATCGACATCCGCGACGGCCTGCAAATCGAGTGCATCGGCTGCGCGGCGTGCATCGACGCCTGCGACAACATCATGGACAAAATGGAGTACCCACGCGGCCTGATCAGCTACACCACCGAACATAACCTGTCGGGGCAAAAGACCCACAAGCTGCGCCCGCGCCTGATTGGTTACGCGCTGGTGTTACTGGCGATGATCAGCCTGCTGGTCGGCGCATTTTTCATGCGTTCGCTGGTCGGTTTCGACGTCAGCAAAGACCGTGTGCTGTTCCGCGAAAACGCCGAAGGCCGCATCGAAAACGTCTACAGCCTGAAGATCATGAACAAGGACCAGCGCGACCACACCTACGTGCTCGACGCCTCGGGCCTGCCGGACCTCAAGCTGCAAGGCCGGCGCGAGATCAAAGTCGCTGCGGGGGATATCGTCAGCATGCCGGTGGAGCTGTCCAGCGCACCCGAGCAACTGCCGTCGAGCACCAACGAAGTGAAATTCATCCTCCGGGATGCCGATGACGACAGTGTCAACATTGAAGCCAAGAGCCGATTCATCGGCCCACAAGTCCGTTAATAATCAGAGAGCAAAACAATGCCCGTAGCCACTGCCGCAAGCCCTTGGTACAAGCACCTCTGGCCCTGGATCATCATCGGGATCCTGACCTGCTCGGTGACCTTGACCTTGTCCATGGTGACCATTGCGGTGAAGAACCCGGACAACCTGGTCAACGACAACTACTACGAAGCCGGCAAAGGCATCAACCGCTCCCTCGACCGCGAACTGCTGGCCCAGACCCTGCAACTGCGCGCCACCGTGCACCTGGACGAACTGACCGGTGAAGTCGACGTGCACCTGACCGGCAACAGCAACCCGACCACCCTGGAACTGAACCTGATTTCGCCGACCCAGCCGGAGAAGGATCGCAAGATCAACCTGGCCCGCAGCGAGAGTGAACCAGGCCGCTACCTCGGCCAGGTCACCGACAAGGTCGAAGGCCGGCGCTTCGTGGAATTGCTTGGTGTGGAAGGCGACAGGACCTGGCGCCTGTTCGAAGAAGAACAGGTCAGCCATGACAAAGACCTGCTGCTGGGCGATGAGCCGTTGCAGGGTGCTGAAGACCTGAAGAAGTAAAAAACCTGCGCCTAGATCGTAGATCGTTCCCACGCTCCGCGTGGGAATGCAGCCCATGACGCTCCGCGTCACCACAGCGGACGCGAAGCGTCCAGCGAGGCGTTACCACGCAGAGCGTGGGAACGATCATCGGAACTGAGCCATGAACACCCCAACCCCCTGCTACCACTGCGCCCTGCCCGTCCCGCCCGGCAACCGGTTCACCGCCGTGATCCTCGGCGAGCGCCGCGAGCTGTGCTGCCCGGGCTGCCAGGCGGTGGCCGAAGCCATCGTGGCCGGCGGGCTGGAAAGCTATTACCAGCACCGCAGCGAAGCCTCGGCCAACCCCGAGGCGCTGCCGGTGCAACTGGTCGACGAACTGGCGCTGTACGACCGCGCCGACGTGCAAAAACCCTTTGTGCGCCATGACGGCGAACTCGCCGAAACCACCCTATTGATGGAAGGCATCAGCTGCGCCGCCTGTGGCTGGCTGATCGAAAAACACCTGCACAGCCTGCCCGCCGTGGCCGAGGCGCGGCTGAACCTCTCCAACCACCGCCTGCAGGTGCGCTGGGCCGACGGGCAATTGCCGTTGAGCCAACTGCTCAGCGAGCTGCGCCACATCGGCTACGCCGCCCATCCGTACCAGGCGGATCGCGCCGCCGAGCAACTGGCCGGCGAAAATCGCCTGGCCCTGCGCCAACTCGGTGTGGCGGGGTTGCTGTGGTTCCAGGCGATGATGGCAACGATGGCCACCTGGCCGGAATTCAATATCGACCTGAGCCCGGAGCTGCACGTGATCCTGCGCTGGGTGGCGATGTTTCTGACTACACCGATTGTGTTCTACAGCTGCGCGCCCTTCTTGAAAGGGGCCTTGCGCGATTTGCGCACGCGCCACCTGACCATGGACGTGTCGGTGTCCCTGGCGATTGGCGGTGCATATTTGGCCGGCATCTGGACGGCCATCACCGGCGTCGGCGAGTTGTATTTCGATGCGGTGGGCATGTTCGCGCTGTTCCTGCTGGCCGGGCGCTATCTGGAGCGACGTGCGCGGGAACGCACAGCCGCCGCCACCGCGCAGTTGGTCAACCTGCTACCCGCCTCGTGCCTGCGCCTCAAAGACGATGGCCAGAGCGAACGCATCCTGCTCAGTGAACTGGCCGTGGGTGACCGCGTATCCGTGCATCCCGGCGCGGTGCTGCCGGCCGACGGGGTGATTCTCGACGGCCAGTCGAGCATCGATGAATCCCTGCTCACCGGCGAATACCTGCCGCAGCCTCGCCACGTGGGCGACGCGGTCACCGCCGGCACGCTCAATGTCGAAGGCGCGCTGACCGTCGAGGTCCGCGCGCTGGGCCATGACACGCGCTTGTCGGCCATCGTGCGCCTGCTGGAACGCGCCCAGGCGGAAAAACCGCGCCTGGCGCAAATCGCCGACCGCGCGGCGCAATGGTTCCTGCTGTGTTCGCTGATCGCGGCGGCCTTGATCGGCTTGCTGTGGTGGGAGCTGGACCCATCGCGGGCGTTCTGGATTGTGCTGGCCATGCTGGTCGCAACCTGCCCGTGCGCGTTGTCCCTGGCCACACCCACCGCCCTCACCGCCGCCACCGGCACACTGCACACACTCGGCTTGCTGCTGACCCGTGGCCATGTGCTGGAAGGCTTGAACCAGATCGACACGGTGATTTTCGACAAGACCGGCACCCTGACCGAAGGCCGCCTGGCACTGCGTGCGATCCGCCCACTGAGCACGCTGAACAGCGATGAATGCCTGAGCCTTGCCGCCGCCCTGGAAAACCGTTCCGAACACCCCATTGCGCGGGCCTTTGGGCGTGCACCGCTGGCCGCCGATGAAGTCTTGAGCTTCCCTGGCCTGGGCCTGGAAGGCCGTGTGGGCAAGCATCAATTGCGCATCGGCCAGCCGAGGTTTGCCTGTGAGCTGAGTGGCTGCCCGATCCCCGCTTCGCCGGACGAAGCCGGGCAATGGCTGCTGCTCGGCGACCGCGACGGCGCACTCGCCTGGTTCGTGCTGGATGACCGCCTGCGCAGCGACGCACCCGCCTTGCTGGCGGCGTGCAAGGCGCGGGGCTGGCGCACATTGCTGCTGTCCGGCGACAGCTCGCCGATGGTGGCCAGTGTCGCTGTCGAGCTGGGCATCGACGAAGCCCACGGCGGCCTGCGCCCCGACGACAAACTGCAAGTGCTGCAACAATTGCACAAGGAAGGCCGCAAGGTGCTGATGCTCGGCGACGGCGTCAACGATGTGCCGGTGCTCGCCGCTGCCGATATCAGCGTGGCGATGGGCTCGGCCACGGACCTGGCAAAAACCAGTGCCGACGCCGTGCTGCTGTCCAACCGCCTCGACGCGCTGGTGCAGGCGTTTACGCTGGCGCGGCGCACGCGGCGGGTGATCATCGAAAACCTGCTATGGGCCGGGCTGTACAATGGCCTTATGCTGCCGTTTGCCGCCCTCGGTTGGATCACGCCCATCTGGGCGGCGATCGGCATGTCCCTCAGTTCGTTGACCGTGGTGCTCAACGCCTTGCGCCTGACTCGCCAACCGAGCGCGCCGGCTGACAGCGCCACTTTAGTAACCCGCCCGTTGCCGGCTTGAGCCGCGCGGGCATGGAGTACAGATGCCAGCTCTCTACGTGATGATTCCGGCGGCGCTGCTGTTAGTCGGCGTGGCCATTTACATCTTCTTCTGGGCGGTGGACAGCGGCCAGTACGACGACCTCGACGGCCCGGCCCACAGCGTGCTGTTCGACGATCAGGACCCGAACCACCTGGCCGCCGTCGACGAAGCCAACGGCCCCGAGCAACCGCCCAAAGACCCGCCCCATGCTTGAACTGGCGCCCCTGCTGGTCTCGGCGCTGATCCTCGGCCTGCTGGGCGGCGGCCATTGCCTGGGCATGTGCGGCGGGCTGATGGGCGCACTGACCCTGGCGATCCCCAAAGAGCAACGCAGCCGCCGCTTTCGCCTGCTGCTGGCGTACAACCTGGGGCGCATTCTCAGCTATGCCACCGCCGGCTTACTGATCGGCCTGGCCGGCTGGGCCGTGGCCAACAGCCCGGCGGCGATGTTCATGCGCGTGCTCGCCGGTTTGCTGCTGATCAGCATGGGCCTGTACCTGGCCGGTTGGTGGAGCGGCCTCACCCGTATCGAAAGCCTCGGGCGCGGCCTGTGGCGCTATATACAGCCGGTCGCCAACCGTTTGCTGCCGGTGTCCAGCCTGCCGCGCGCGTTGCTGCTGGGTGCGCTGTGGGGCTGGCTGCCGTGCGGATTGGTCTACAGCACGTTGTTGTGGGCGGCGAGCCAGGGCAATGCGGCAGACAGCGCATTGCTGATGCTGGCGTTTGGGCTCGGAACCTGGCCGGTGTTGCTGGCGACGGGCCTGGCGGCTGAACGGGTGACGGCGATATTGCGCAAACGCAGCGTGCGCATGGCCGGCGGGCTGCTGGTGATTCTGTTCGGCATGTGGACGTTGCCAGGCCCGCACCAGCACTGGTTGATGGGCCATTAAAAGGCCATGTGGCATAGCGCCGCTCCCCGTTGATGCAAATCAAGATGCCATCGCAGCCCTGCCCCTAGACTCGGCCCACTAGCCAATCCGGGGGACCGCCCGCATGCTCGACGCCATTCGTTGGGACACAGATCTGATTCACCGCTACGACTTGGCGGGGCCGCGCTACACGTCCTACCCCACCGCCGTACAATTCGACAGCCAGGTCGGCACCTTCGACCTGCTCCACGCCCTGCGCGAGAGCCGCAAGGCCGCACGGCCACTGTCGCTGTATGTGCACGTGCCGTTCTGCGCGAACATTTGCTACTACTGCGCCTGCAACAAAGTCATCACCAAAGACCGTGGCCGCGCCCAGGCTTATTTGCAACGCCTGGAACAGGAAATCCAACTGGTGGCCTGCCACCTCGACCCGAAACAGCCGGTGGAGCAGTTGCACTTCGGCGGCGGCACGCCGACCTTTCTCAGCCACGACGAACTGCGCCAAGTGATGACGCGCCTGCGCCAGCACTTCAATTTGCTGGATGATGATTCCGGCGACTACGGCATCGAGATCGACCCGCGCGAAGCCGACTGGGCGACCATGGGCCTGCTGCGTGAACTGGGCTTCAACCGTGTGAGCATCGGCGTGCAAGACCTCGACCCCGAGGTGCAACGCGCGGTCAACCGCCTGCAGAGCCTGGAAGAAACCCGCGCGGTGATCGACGCGGCGCGCACCCTGCAATTTCGCTCGATCAATATCGACCTGATCTACGGCCTGCCCAAGCAGACAACGATCAACTTCGCGCGCACCGTGGAGGAAGTGATCAGCCTGCAACCGGATCGCCTGTCGGTGTTCAATTACGCGCACCTGCCGGAACGCTTCATGCCGCAGCGGCGGATCAACACCGACGAGCTGCCCTCGCCGGCGGAAAAACTGCTGATGCTGCAAACCACCATCGAGCAATTGACCCGCGCGGGCTATTGCTACATCGGCATGGACCACTTTGCCCTGCCGGATGATGAACTGGCCATCGCCCAGGAAGAAGGCACGTTGCAACGCAATTTCCAGGGCTACACCACCCATGGGCATTGCGATTTGATTGGGTTGGGGGTATCGGCGATCAGCCAGATCGGCGACCTGTATTGCCAGAACAGCAGTGACCTCAATCACTACCAGAACGCCCTGGCCGGCGCGCAACTGGCCACCAGCCGTGGCCTGGTGTGCACCACGGATGATCGGTTACGGCGCGAAGTGATTCAGCAGTTGATCTGCACCTTCAGCCTGGGCTTCGAGCAGATCGAACAGGCCTTCAATATCGATTTTCGCGGGTATTTCGACGAGCTATGGCCACAGCTGGAGACAATGGCCGCAGACGGTTTGATCGAGCTGAATGCGCAGGGCATCCACGTGCTGCCCGCCGGGCGCCTGCTGGTGCGCTCGGTGTGCATGGTGTTCGATGCCTACCTGGAGCACCAGAACAGGCAACGATTCTCGCGGGTGATCTAAGCCTGAATTATTTCGACAGCAGCTTCATTGCTTCCATTTGAGCCTCAGGCGGCTCGTCTTTGAGCGATTTGGCCAGTTGTGCCTGGGCCGTCATCAAACCGGCCTGAATGTTAGCGATATCGCCCTGCAATCCAGCGACCTTGGCTTGGCGTGCTTCGGGGCTCATGGTGGTGTCATTCATGGCCGCCGACAGCTGCGCCATTTTCTCGGCAAGCTGTTTTCTCAGTTCGCGGATCATTTTCAGCAACTGCTTGATGTTGTCTTTCAGATTGCTGTCGTCGATGTCTTTGTTGGGGTTGCTACCGGCCTGGGAGGCTTTGAGCCCGGCACCGGATATCGTCACCACCACGCCTTCACCGGGGGTGGGTGGCGGGGCGGGTTTGTCATCGACTTTTTTGCCCGCGAGCGCCTCTGCGGCCGTCAGTACCTGAGGTGCCTTGGTAGTAATGACTGGGTTATTGACTGGGATTACCGACATGACCTGAGCTCCAGCTCATAGGGATTCACCTTTGTATCGGCATCGATACATAAACCTTTATCCATGTGCGGCTTTTTTGTACACGCTGGCCTCATCCACCCTCGGTGCGTTACCCTTACGTCTTATGTGTGTTTTCCCACAAGGATTTAAGAAATGTCCGAGCCAGTTAAACTGCGCGCTCACAGCCAGGCTCACTGCAAGGATTGCAGCCTGGCCCCCCTCTGCCTGCCACTTTCGTTGAATTTGGAAGACATGGAAGCGCTGGACGAAATCGTTAAACGCGGTCGCCCGCTGAAAAAAGGCGAGTTTCTGTTTCGCCAGGGCGACAAATTCGATTCCGTTTATGCAGTACGTTCAGGCGCGTTGAAGACGTTCAGCCTGAGCGACAGCGGCGAAGAGCAGATCACCGGTTTCCACCTGCCCAGCGAGCTGGTCGGGTTGTCCGGCATGGACACCGAGATTCACCCGGTGTCGGCCCAGGCCCTGGAAACGACGTCGGTGTGCGAAATCCCCTTCGAACGCCTGGATGAACTGGCCCTGCAACTGCCGCAACTGCGTCGCCAATTGATGCGGGTCATGAGTCGCGAAATTCGTGACGACCAACAGATGATGCTGCTGCTGTCGAAGAAAACCGCCGACGAGCGCATCGCCACGTTCCTGGTCAACCTGTCGGCGCGCTTCCGTGCCCGTGGGTTCTCGGCCAACCAGTTCCGCCTGAGCATGTCGCGCAATGAAATCGGCAACTACCTGGGCCTGGCAGTGGAAACCGTGTCCCGCGTGTTCACGCGTTTCCAGCAGAACGAGTTGATTGCCGCCGAAGGCAAGGAAGTGCATATCCTCGACCCGATCCAGCTGTGCGCACTGGCCGGGGGTTCGCTGGAAGGCTGATTCAGCCGCTGCGGCCGCGCCAATCGGTGAGGCCGCAGGTATACTTCGAGTCCGTTTTCAACCCTCAGGACTCTTCGACGATGACCTTCGATTCGTTCGACATCAAATCCCTGATCCGCCCCGTCATCGACTTCCCCAAGCCTGGGGTGATCTTTCGTGACATCACGCCGCTGTTCCAATCGCCCCGCGCCCTTCGCCTGGTTGCCGACAGCTTTGCCCAGCGCTATGTCGAAGCCGACTTCAGCCACATCGGCGCGATGGATGCGCGGGGCTTTTTGATCGGCTCGATCATCGCCTACCAACTGAACAAACCGCTGATCCTGTTCCGCAAGCAGGGCAAGCTGCCGGCTGACGTGCTGGCCGAGGGTTACCAGACTGAATACGGCGAAGCCTTCCTCGAAGTGCACGCCGACAGCCTGTGTGAAGGCGACTCGGTATTGATGTTCGATGACCTGATCGCCACGGGCGGCACCTTGATCGCAGCGGCGAATTTGGTGCGACGCATGGGCGCGAAGATTTTCGAAGCGGCGGCGATTATCGACCTGCCGGAGCTGGGGGGTTCGCAGCGCCTGGAAGACATGGGCATTCCGACGTTTTGCCTGACGCAGTTTGCGTTGACTGAGCGTTAAGAGGCGCCTGTCAGGGCCTCATCGCGGGCAAGCCCGGCTCCCACAGGTGATGTGGGAGCTGGCTTGCCTGCGATAGCGCCCGAAAGAACACCCCCCATCAAAGCCCCATCTGCTTACTGATGATTTCATTCATCACTTCGCGCGTGCCGCCGCCAATCGACAGGATGCGGTTATCGCGATACAGCCGCTCCACCAGATTGCCACGCATGTAACCTTGGCCGCCAAGGATCTGCACCGCGTCATAAGTCACACGGTCTGCCGTGTCGGTGGCGATGTTCTTGGCCATGGAAATCTCCTTGATCACACTCTTGCCGGCCGCCATCTTCGCCGCCTGGCGATAGGTGAATTCGCGCGAGACTTCCACCGCCGTGGCCATTTCCGCCAGCCGATGCTTGAGTACCTGGAATTTGCCGATGGGTTTGCCGAAAGCCTCGCGCTGGCCGGCCCATTTCAGGCTTTCCTCGAGTGCCAACTGCGCGGTCATATTGGCCATCAATGCCAAGGCCAGGCGCTCGCTCTGGAAGTTGCCCATGATGCAGGCAAAGCCCATGTTCTCGACGCCGATCAGGTTGCCCACCGGCACGCGGCAATCGTCGAAGAACAACTCAGCCGTGTCCGACGCCCACCAGCCCATTTTCTTCAGCGGCTGACCGACGGTGAAACCGGGCGTGTGTTTTTCGATAAGCAATAAACTGATGCCGCCAAAGCCCGGCCCGCCCGTGCGCACGGCGACGGTATAGAAGTCGGCACGGATGCCACTGGTGATAAAGGTTTTGCTGCCGCTCACGCGGTAATGGTCGCCGTCACGAATCGCGCGGGTTTGCAGGTTGGCCACATCGGAGCCACCACCGGGTTCGGTGACAGCCAGCGCGATGATCTTCTCGCCGGCCAATACCTGAGGCGCGACGCGCTCACGCACCTCGGGCCGCGCCCATTTAACGACCGGCGGCAAGCCGATATCCAGCGAACCCAAGCCCGCCACCACCCCACCGGAACCGCAGCGCATCAACTCTTCGCTGGCAGCAACCTTGGCAAACAGATCGCCTTCATGGCTGCCGCCCAAGGCTTCGGGATAACCGATGCCGAGGATCCCCGCCGCGCCGGCCTTGAGGTACAGCTCGCGGGGAAAGCTCTGCGCTTCCTCCCATTGCTCGATGCCCGGCAACATCTCGCGCTCGACAAAACGGCGCACGCTGTCGCGGACCAATTGGTGGCTGGGGTCGAAGTAGTCCTGGTAGGCAGACATCGGCAAGCTCCACGGTGAGGTGGAGCGAACTTACCAAGCGCTTGCTTGGTTTTCAAGACGCGGGGGTCACACAAAACTCTGTGGGAGCTGGCTTGCCTGCGATAGCGGTGGATCAGTGACAGTGATGTCGACTGAAACGCCGCCATCGCAGGCAAGCCAGCTCCCACATTTTTTAGATAGCGGTGTGGCTTAGAGCGCGATCGGCTTACGACCCGCAAACGAATGCGCCAATGTCCCACCGTCCACCAGCTCCAGCTCGCCACCCAGCGGCACGCCATGGGCGATGCGCGAGGTGATCAAGCCTTTGTTGGTCAGCAACTGGGCGATGTAATGCGCGGTTGCTTCACCTTCCACGGTCGGGTTGGTCGCCAGAATCACTTCGGTGAAAGTGCCCTGCTCTTCAATGCGCGCCACCAGCTGCGGAATGCCGATGGCTTCCGGCCCCAGGCCATCGAGCGGCGACAGGTGCCCCTTGAGCACAAAGTAGCGCCCGCGATAGCCGGTTTGCTCCACCGCGTACACGTCCATCGGCCCTTCCACCACGCACAGCAGCGTGTCATCGCGACGCGGGTCGGCGCATTGCGGGCACAGGTCTTCTTCGGTGAGGGTGCGGCACTGTCGGCAATGGCCCACGCCGGTCATGGCCTGGCTCAAGGCCTGGGCCAACCGGGTGCCGCCGCTGCGATCACGCTCCAGCAGTTGCAGCGCCATACGCTGGGCGGTTTTCTGACCCACGCCCGGCAAGGTGCGCAGCGCGTCGATCAGTTGGCGAATCAGGGGGCTGAAGCTCATGAGCGAATGGTCCGACAAAACAACGAGACGCGGTTTATACCCGCGCCTCGGATTAGCGTCAAATGGTCAATCCTGCGCGACCCGCACCACCAACTTGCCGAAGTTGCGCCCCTCGAGCAAACCGATAAAGGCTTCGGGCGCCTGTTCCAGGCCCTCGACCACGTCTTCGCGGAACTTGATCTTGCCGTCACGCACCCAGGGCGCCATGGCGCTGAGGAATTCGGGCTGGCGATCGCCATAGTCGTCGAACACGATAAAGCCCTGAATGCGCACGCGCTTGGTCAGCAAGGTGCGTTGCAACGCCGGCAGGCGGTCAGGCCCGCTGGGGGCTTCATGGGCGTTGTAGCCGGCGATCAGGCCGCACAGCGGAATGCGGGCCTTGGGGTTGAGCAAGGGCACCACGGCGTCGAAGACCTTGCCGCCGACGTTCTCGAAATAGATGTCCACGCCCTTGTCGCACGCCTGCGCCAATTCGTTGGCAAAGTCCGCGCCCTTATGGTCGATGCAGGCATCAAAGCCCAATTCGTCCACCACGTAGCGGCACTTGTCCGCCCCTCCTGCGATCCCGATAACGCGCAAGCCCTTGAGCTTGGCCACCTGCCCCACCACCGACCCGACCGCGCCGGACGCCGCTGCCACGACCAGGGTTTCCCCCTCCTTCGGCTGGCCGATGTCCATCAGCCCCATGTAGGCGGTCATGCCCGGCATGCCCAGCACACCCAGGGCCATCGACGGGCTGGCCAGCCCTTTTGGCACCGGGATCAGGTTGCGACCATCGGAAATGCTGTGGCTCTGCCAGCCGGTGGAACCGACGACCAAATCGCCCACTTCGAATTTCGGATTACGCGACTGCTCGACACGGCTGACAGCGCCACCGGTCATCACCTCATCGATTTCAACCGGTGCTGCGTAGGACGGCGCGTCGCTCATACGGCCACGCATGTAGGGGTCGAGGGACAGATACAGCGTTTTCAGCAGCACTTGGCCGTCTGCCAGCTCCGGCAAGTTCACACGTTCCAGGCGGAAGTTTTCCGGGGTCGGCGCGCCCTGTGGGCGTGAAACCAGGACAATGCGCTGGTTCAGAATAGGTTCTTGAGGCATCAGGAGGCTCCTTTATCGAATTCATCGGTATAGGGTGCAGACCATGACAAAGCGCTTGGGGTTCGATGTTTCGTCTGTGGCACCGATTCGTCTGCATCGCAGGCAAGCCAGCGCCCACATTGGCTCCATCACGGCAAAAAAAATGCCAGGCACAAGGCCTGGCATTTGAGTCTAGCCAAGGCTAGCGGATCAGAACGGCAGCTTCATGCCCGGTGGCAGTTGCATGCCGGCGGTTACACCGCCCATCTTTTCCTGGCTGTTGGCTTCGATCTTGCGCACGGCGTCGTTGACGGCCGCGGCGAACAAGGCTTCGAGCATTTCCAGGTCATCTTCGCCAACACCTGGCAAGACGCTTGGGTCGATGCTCACGCGCTTGATGTCGTGACGACCGGTCATCACCACGCTGACCATATCGCCACCGGCTTTACCGGTGACTTCGGCGTTGGCCAGTTCTTCCTGCATCTTGGCCATTTTTTCCTGCATCTGCTGCGCCTGCTTCATCAGGCCGGCCATGCCACCTTTCATCATGGGAATCACCTCAAAGTACGTGGATCAATTAGTAGCCCGGTGTTATGACGCTTGGGGCACCGGGGCGTCGACAGGTTCAATAGTATCGTGGCGCACGACGGCGCCGAACTGTTGCATCATTTGCTGGATGAGCGGATCTGCGTGAATCGAGCTTTCTGCGTCACGCTGGCGGTTCAGGCGCCGACGGGTGGCGGCCTGGGCCGGGGTTTCCTGCTCGGGCTTGATCAACTCGATGGCGATGGTCAGCGTGCGCTCATGGTACTGGTTCAGCGCATCGTTGAGCCGGCGTTGCTGGGTCGCGTTGAACAAGGCGCTGTGGGCCGGGTCCAGGTGCAACAGCCAGTGGTCGCCCTCGATAGAAATCAGCGTGCAGTTGGCGGCGATGCTGCCGGTCATGCCGGAGATCGGCAACTTCGGAAACAATTCCAGCCATTGCAATGCCAATCCGGTGGCCGGGGCCGCGGCGGGTTCCGCTTCAGGCTCGGGTGCCGGCTCGGCGGTGTGTTCGCTGGCCAGCTCGTCCAGGTAGCTGTAGGCCGAATCCATGTCCGGCTCGATATAGTCTTCGTCCAACGGCGGTTCGTCGTCGAGGTCGATGCCCGGCGTGGCGGCTTCGACCTGGGCAACGGTCGGTTCCGGCACCGGTGCTGAGACCCACTCGGGCGCGTCCGGCACCGCGCTGTCGGGCGTCGGCGTAGGCATCGGCGTCAGTTCAGGCTGCTCGCCACTGGTTTCCAGGACGGGCTCTACGGCAGGCTGCAGTTCGACTTCAGGCTCGGCGTCCACCGGGTCGTTCCAGGGCAGGTCGACCACCGGCGCAGGCGCAGGCGCAGGCTCAGGTTCAACCACCGGCGCGGCGACCACAGGCGCGGGCGCCGGGGCAACCGGCGCAGGCGCAGCCACCACTGGCGCGACGACGGCCGCGCCAGCCACTGGTTTGGCGGAATCAACTGTGGCCTGGCTGATCCCCACTGGCTTTAGCGGCTGTCTCGGCGCGTCTGCCGAGTCGGCGGGCCGGAAGGCCAGCATCCGCAGCAGGACCATTTCAAAGCCGCCGCGCGGGTCCGGTGCGAGGGGCAGGTCCCGGCGCCCGATCAGGCCCATCTGGTAGTAGAACTGCACATCTTCGGCCGGCAATGCCTGGGCCAGCGCCAACACGCGGTCGCGGTCGCCATGGCCGTTGTCGACGCCTTCAGGCAAGGCCTGGGCGATGGCAACGCGGTGCAATACGTTAAGGATTTCCGAGAGCACGCCGTTCCAGTCCGGGCCTTGCTCCGACAAGTGGCGCACGGCTTCGAGCAACGCCTTGGCGTCGCCTTCGATCAGCGCGTGCAGCACATCAAATACCTGGCCGTGGTCGAGGGTGCCGAGCATGGCGCGCACGTCGGCGGCCATGACCTTGCCTTCACCAAAGGCGATGGCCTGGTCGGTGAGGCTCATGGCATCGCGCATCGAACCATCGGCAGCGCGGCCAAGCAGCCACAGGGCGTCGTCTTCGAACGGCACGTTCTCGACACCCAGCACATGGGTCAAATGCTCGACCACGCGCTCAGGGGTCATGTTCTTCAGGGAAAACTGCAGGCACCGCGACAAAATCGTTGCAGGAAGTTTCTGCGGATCGGTGGTGGCCAGGATGAATTTGACGTAGGGCGGCGGCTCTTCCAGGGTTTTCAACAAGGCGTTGAAGGAATGGCTGGACAGCATGTGCACTTCGTCGATCAGGTAGACCTTGAAGCGCCCACGGCTCGGCGCGTACTGCACGTTATCGAGCAGTTCGCGGGTGTCTTCGACCTTGGTGCGGCTCGCGGCGTCAATCTCGATCAGGTCGACGAAACGCCCTTCGTCGATTTCCTTGCACACCGAGCAGGTGCCGCAAGGCGTCGAGGTGATACCTGTTTCACAGTTCAGGCATTTGGCGATGATGCGCGCAATGGTGGTCTTGCCCACCCCGCGTGTACCGGTGAACAGGTAGGCGTGGTGCAGCCGTTGGCTGTCCAAGGCATTGATCAGAGCCTTGAGCACATGGGTCTGGCCGACCATTTCGCGGAACGAGCGCGGACGCCATTTACGTGCAAGAACCTGATAACTCATCGAAAACCGTCGCAACTGGGAAGCGGAAGCCGGTAATGCTAGCGGAGCAAGGGGGAAATTGCATCCGGCACGCTCGTCTAATCTGACTAAGCTCTGCGCAATGGCCCCGCAAAGGCCTGAATCCGGAGAATGTATGCGCGTAGTCTTGGGCGCCTTGTGGATGATTTCGCTTGCCAGCCTCGCGGCACCCGCGCCGTTGCGCTTCTCGGTTTCCGACAGCTGGGGCATGCCCATGGCCCAGCTCGAGGGCAACCGACCCACCCAGGGCATTCTGTATGACTTGATGCTGAGCCTGGCCACCCAGGTCGGGCGCCCCGCCGAGTTCCACGTGCTGGCACGGGCGCGCATCGCACATGCCATGGAGCACGGCGACATTGATGTGCGTTGCTATGTGGCCCAGGCCTGGGTCGACAACCTGTCCGGCGACTACAGCTGGAGCGTGCCGCTGATGGTGCAGCGTAACGTGCTGGCCAGCACCCACACCGCGCCGTACACCGTGCAAGTGGGCACCCTGCCGGCCCAGTCGATCGGCACCGTACTCAATTACCGCTATGCGGCCCTCGATCCACTGTTCGCCAATGGCCAACTGACCCGCGACGACTCACGCAGCGAAGAGTTGGTGCTGCTCAAGCTGGTGGCCGGGCGCTTTAAATATGCGGTCATCAACGAATGGATACTGGACCGCTTCAACCTGAACCTGCCACCCAACCAGCGCTTGCAGAAGGTTGCTGTCATCGACGAGCAAAGCCTGGGCTGCATCGTGCGCAACGACCCGAACGTGCCGGTGCAGCAGATCTTGCGCACGCTGCTGCGGATGAAGATGTCGGGGGAGATCAACGACATCATCAAGCTGTACACCGGTGAGGAGGCGCAAACCCTGCACACTCCTGACAAGAACTGACAGGACTGCCTTATAGACTGGGCCCACTTAACCGCCCGCTCTCAAGGAGCCACCATGCACACCGTTGCCCATTATTTCCTGCTCTACGTCGACAGCCCGGCCACCAGCGCCAACTTCTATAGCCGCCTGCTGGACGCGCCCCCGGTGGAGCTGAACCCGACCTTTGCGCTGTTCATCCTCGACAACGGCGTGAAGCTGGGCTTGTGGTCGCGGCACACCGTGGAACCGGCGGCGCGCCTCACCGGCGGCGGTGGCGAGGTCGGGTTTTCGTTGCCCGACCAGGCTGCGGTCGATGCCCTGCATGATCAGTGGGTCGCGCGCGGCGCCACCATCATCCAGTCACCGACCACCCTGGACTTCGGCTACACCTTTGTCGCCGAGGACCTCGATGGCCACCGGCTGCGCGCCTTCAGCCTGAGCGACTGACCGCCAGCGCCCCTCCAGGCTGATCGCCGCCACGCTGGCCAGCACGATCACACCGCCCAGCATCACCTGCACGGCAATGTGCTCGCCCAGCAGCGTCGCCGCCAGCAACATGGCGACCGGCGGAATCAGGTACATCGCCACCGACGCGCGGCTGACCTCGACATGTTTCAACACATAGGCCCAGGCGAGGTACGCCAAGGCGCTGGGGAAAATGCCGAGGATCAGCACCGCCAGGTTTTCCGCCAGCGGCGCCTGCCCGACGGCATCGGCCAGGCCTGGCAAGTTCACGCACAGCATCAAAGTGCCCGCCCACACCATGTAGCACGCCATGGTCAGCGGGCTGTAACGATGGGCGTAGTGTTTCTGGATCGCGAAATAAATGCTCCACGACACCGCCGCCACCAGGATCAGCAAACCGCGCGGGTCGATGTCGCCCACGCCATGATCGCCCCAGATCACCACCAGCACGCCGAGCAACCCCAGTAACACGCAACTCCAGCGCCAGGCACTGACGCGCTCCTTCAAGCAGAAAAACGCGATCAACACACTGAACAGCGGCGCCGACTGCGCCAGCACACTCGACGCCGCCGCCGTCACCCATTGCTGCCCGTAATTGAGGCTGGTGTGGTGCAGGAACACGCCGAAAAAACCCAGCACCAGCAGCCACGGCAGATCGCGCCAACGCGGCCGAGCAATGCCCACCATCAGCGCCACGCCGCCCATGAATACCGACGCAATCAGAAACCGCAGCAGCGCCAACTGGCCGGGGCTGTAGCTGTGCAGCCCGATGTGCACGCCAATCGGCGAATAGGCCCAACAGAGGATGACGCCGGCGATGACTAGCGTAATCTTTACGGGTGACGGGGTATTCATCGACGGCGTCCGGCAATTGAAGGAATACCGTCAGTCTTGGCCCAGGCAAGGCGCAGGACAATTAAGCGTTTCTGACTTCTGAAATCACTGGAACTGAGCAATGGAACTGGCCCAACTGAAAATGGTGCGAGCCGTGGCGCAAACCGGCAGCGTGGCCCAGGCCGCCCTGCAATTGCACTGCGTGCCGTCCAACATCACCACGCGTATCAAGCAGTTGGAAAGCGAGTTGGGCACGCCGCTGTTTATTCGTGCCGGGCGCGGGCTGGCGATCAGCGCCGCCGGTGAGATTTTCCTGGATTACTGCGAGCGCATCCTGGCGCTGGTCGACGAATCCAAACGCGCAGTGGATGCCAATGCGATTCCCCGCGGCACCTTGCGCATCGGCGCCGTGGAATCCAGCGCCAGCGGCCGTCTGCCGCCGCTGCTGGCGGAATATCACCGGCGCTACCCCGATGTCAGCCTGGAACTGGTCACCGGCGCCTGGGCCGAGCTGCTCGATGACTTGCAACACCATCGTCTCGACGTGGCACTGGTGGCGGCCGGAGGCAAACGCGCCAAGCTCGAACACAGCGTGGTCTACAGCGAACGCCTGGTGCTGATCGCCAGCGCCTCCAGCGCCCCAATCAACAGCGCCGAAGACCTGGCCGGGCGCACCTTGCTGGTGTGGCCACCCGGCTGCCCGTATCGCGCCGCGCTGGAAAACTGGGTCAAGCCCCACGACTTCAAGCCAAGCATCGCCAGCTATGCCAGCTGGGGCACGATCATCGGCTGTGTCAGCGCGGGCATTGGCGTGGCGTTGGCGCCGGAAGGCATTCTGGCCCGCTATGAGCAGGCCAATCAGCTGGCGTCTTACCGGTTTGAGGAACTGCAGGCGGTGGACAACCTGCTGTTCTGGCACAAGGACACCCAACGGCACCTGGCGCGGGATGCGTTTGCCGGGCTGCTGCGGGAGACTTTTGGCTAACTCGTTGGGCAAATTTCAGATATTCTCCCGCGAAATTAATTCAAAATGTAAGGGACTACCATGAATTACATCCGCGCGTTGATGGCGGCGGCCGCCCTGAGCCTGTCTGCTGCACCCGCTTTTGCTGCACCCGCACCGGCTCCTGCTGAAGCCAGCGCCCCCGCCGAAACGGCTGAACACTTCCTCGCCTCACTCAAGCAGAAGACCGGCACGGTCACCCTGCCGAGCGGCATCGCCACGCTCAAGCTCAACGATGAGTTCTACTACCTCGACCCGTCGGACACCGAGCGCTTGCTGACCGATGGCTGGGGCAACCCTCCCGGCTTCAAGACCTTGGGCATGATCGTGCCGAAAGCGGTGAGCCCGTTGTCGCAAAGCGGCTGGGGTGTGATTGTCAGCTACAAGGCTGACGGGCATGTTTCCGACGAGGATGCGGCGAAAATCGACTACGCCGAACTGCTCAAGCAGATGCAGGAAGAAGACGAAGAAGACAACAAACAGCGCCAGAAACAAGGCTACGCCGGCCTGCACCTGCTGGGCTGGGCCGAGCCGCCGCACTACGACGACACCACGCACAAGATGTATTGGGCACGCGAACTCAAAGCCGACGACGCCCAGCAGACCACCCTCAACTACAGCATCCGCGTGCTGGGCCGCGAAGGCGTGCTGGAACTCAACGCCGTCGCCGCGATGGCCGACCTCGCCACCATCAAGCAGGAAATGCCCAAGGTCCTGGCCTTTACCAACTTTACCGACGGCAACCTGTACACGGACTTCAACCCAAAGACCGACAAACTGGCCACTTACGGCCTGGCAGCCCTGGTTGCCGGCGGGATAGCCGCCAAGGCCGGGTTGTTTGCCAAGATCGGCATATTCCTGCTGGCAGCGAAAAAGTTTCTGGTGGTCGGTGTGGTGGGGCTGCTCGCCCTGATCCGTAAGTTGTTCAATCGCGATAAAGCCTGAACCCAGGCATAAAAAACGCCGCAGCGTGCATGACACGTTGCGGCGTAGCGAATGGGTTCGGATCTGCGCAGTGATCAGGGCCGACGGGCAGCTGTCGCGGCTCAGTTTTTCGGCGCAGACAGCCGGCTGTATTCGTCCTGGCTGATCCAGCCGGTGTACGTATGGTCCTTGGCGTTGGTGAACTCAACGTGGGCCCAACCCTCCTTGAATGCCAGTACGCCCACCACATCATCCTTGACGATATACGGGCGCTTGGCTGCATCGGCGCCGGGCTCTTCAAGCAAGTAAGCCTTGTCGGCCGACACCGTCACCAGGCCGATCCACTGCGTGTTGGCAGTCTGGGTCAGCTCCAGGCCCGTGGCGATTTCCGGCATCAGCACGCTCAGGCAGCCAGGATGCTGGCGGCCCTTTTCTACGGTCAGCGTCACGCCATCGGACGCAGCCGCCACGCTGCCGGGGTAGGCCTCGTCAAGCCAGGTGACAAGGGCTTCGGGCTTGCCTTGCAGGTAGAACGCACAGCTGCGCGTCACGCCCTCGCCCAATTCTTCCGCGTAATAACCTTCGACCTGATGCTCAGGCGTGACCGCCAGCATCAGCCCTTCGTATTGGCCTGAATGCAAGGCTGTTTCGCCCGCAAATGCAGGCGCGATAGCGCACAACGACAAGACACCTGCTGCTAGAAAACGCGTCATCTTATTTTTTCCCTTCCAATGCTTCGTAGGCCTTCTTGATACGGCGGTCATAGTCGCCGTAATCCTCGCCGTTATAGTTGCGCGCCATGGCGACATAATCTTTATTTTTCATGGCTTTGATCAACGCCGGGCTCTGGCTGCAGAAGCCGATAAAGGCCTTTAGTTGGTTGCCGGTATTAATCTTTAATGCCGCCGCGAATTCAAACACGGTCTTGTAACCACAGGAGGTGAAGTTGAACCCCATGATCTGAAACATACCCCAGGACGCCGACTTCAACGCCGCTTCCTGGTCCAGCGCAAACGCGGTGGCCATGGTTTCCCAGGCCTTGGCCTGGTCCTTGTTGTTGACCTGCCACTGCGGCCCGGCTTTTCGCACATAGACATACGACAGCAGTGGATGCGCCTGGTCATAAATGTGCTTGGTGTATTTGCGAAACAAGTGCCCTTCAAAGGCGATCACTGGCAACTTGGCCGGCCCGAACCCGGAACGCCCGCCGGACTCGACAGTGGCGAAGGCCTTGATGATATTCACTGAGATACCGCTGCCCAGCTGGGTAGCGGCGTTCTGGAAGTCGCTGTCGGTGAGCGTCATGCCACCGTCACACGTGGCCTGGAGCATTAATTGCCGGTTACGCCGCTCGGCCTCGACCATCGCACGCATGCGGTCCAGGTACACATTGACCGTGGCCTGCACCGCGTCGCCGTTGTTATTGCCAAAGACATTCAGAAAACTGGGAATGCGCATGGTCGGGAAGGCCTTTACGGGCACCTTCAGCGCTTCTTCGATCAGGCTATTGAAGGTCCGACCAGTTGGGTCGATCACGCCATCGGGGTGCGCATACTTGAGATGGCGAAACTGATACTGGCTGATGCACTGCACCAACTGTCCGTCACACTTGCCGTTTTCGGCCAGCGCAAACCCCATCTTGGGAATGATCAAATTGAAAAGATACTGGATGCACTGAACATCGGCAGGCAAGTTGCGCGCTTTACCTGGCGCGCCGACCGAAGCACTGATAAGACGGGGCAACCCTGGCAGGCTTTTCATCACAGACATCCTTGTTAGTTAAAGAAGTGATAGCACTTCAGTATCAAGCCGGCACACTTGTCACAAATTGAAACAAGTGGCCGGCGGAAACTAACAATATGGTTTTGGGTTGTCCAGAGGGCGTTTGGAATGTTGTGAAATAGCCGTCATGCGCGGCTATTTTTTCTTTTCCAGCGCCTCGAAGGCTTTCTGGATGCGCTTGTCGTAATCACCATAGTCGCTGCCGTTATAGATGCTGGCCATGCCCACATAATCCTTTTTCTTCATGGCATTGAGCAGGGTCGGGTTCTTGCGGCAAAAACCGACGAACGCCATCAATTGCTGGCCGGCATTGAGCTTCATCGCGGCGACGAACTCGTACACGGTCTTGTAGCCGCAGTTGGCGAAATTGAAGCCCATGATTTGAAACATGCCGTAGGACGCCGACAGCAACGCCGCCTCCGGGTTGAGGTTAAACGCGGCGACCAGCGTCTGCCACGCCTTCGCCTGGTCCTTGTTATTGGCCCGCCACTGCGGGCCGGCCTTTTCTTTGTAGGGGTAAGACAATAAGGGATAGGCCGCGTCGTACTTTCGTTGAGTGTGCTTGCGGAAAATGTGCCCTTCGTAAGCAATCACCGGCATTTTTGCCGGCCCGAACCCGGAACGCCCACCGGACTCGACGATGGCGAAAGCCTTGATGATATTCATCGCAACAGCACCGCCCAATTGGGTGGCGGCATTCTGAAAGTCCGCTTCGGTCAACGTGACGTTACCGTCGCAAGTGGCCTGGGTGACCAACTTCTGTTTGTCCACTGCTGCCTGGATCGGTGCCGGAGCGCGCTCTGGGGTCTGCTCGACTTTTACACCGGTCGCGTTATTGACTTGAGCAACGGCCTTGCGCGCTTCCTCAACCAAGCTGTTGAACGTCCGCCCTGCCGGGTCAATTACCCCGTCCGGCTTGACCACCTTCAGACGGTTCAACTGATAGTCGAGGATGCGCTGGACCAACAACGGGCCGCACTTGCCGTCCACCACCAAGGGTGAAACAGATTTGGGCGCAATCAGATTAAACAGGCGTTGAATGTGTTGAACATCGGCAGGCACATTGCGGGCCTTGTCTGCGGTGCCGACAGAGGCACTGATAACACTGGGTATCGCTTGATGGCTGGTCATGGCAATCATCCTTGTTGATCAAAGGAGTGCCATCACTTCTTCACTACTCCAGCACCGGTTCACACGTACCAATGAAGCTAGCAGCCTGCCCGGTTTTGTCCAGCCACGAGACGGGGCGTTGTGAAACGCTCAAGGGCGCTCACGACCCGGTAGCGTTGCAGGACGCGTGCTGCCAACACTTTGCGAGTATTCAGCCGCCAATTGCTCTATTGTTGCTGCGCAAGGAGCCTCTAAAACCCTCAAGGATTGAAATGAAAGCCTCTCTACTTATTTTGTCGGTCGTGGCCCTGTTGTCCGGCTGCGCCTCGTCTTCGACTGCTGTCGCCCCAGACCTTTCACGCGCCTCCATCGCCGAAACCAAGTCGGTGGTGTTTAACGGCAAGACATTTGTCCTGAAATACCAGAAAAATGGCTTGTGGGAATATTTCCCGGAACACGAAAGCGTCGATGCATGGACTGAAATGCTGGACTTCACTGTCGTCCCTTTGGGCGATAAACGCATCGAACCGCTGGACCTGGGTCAACGCACTGTCCAGTTGCACCAGCAGGAAAACCCGGACATGCCGGCGGTCCTGACGACGGACAACAAGACCGGGATCCTGTATCTGATGCTGTTCTTCCCCTCGTCGCTGCGCAAAGACGGGCATTTCTCCGAGTACAGCTTCTTCAAGTATTACCGCGACAGCGGCACGGGCCAGATCATCATTTTTCACTTCGCCAGAAACGTAGCGGCCAAGTCACAGACACCGGAGGAGCGCTGGGAAAGCACCACGGAAATAGGCCATGAAATCGTGCCGGTGATAAAGGCATTTCCCAAGTACCGCCCGTAATGCGGTTGAGCGCGCAGCAGAAATCGCTTCGCAGACATTGATTGTCGGCAAAAACGTAAAAAATTTGGGATTTGAGGGTTACTTCGGAAGAGCGTTATGGAGGCAACCCCACCAGCCACACCCCGGCACACAATGTTCCCGCTGTGGCTGCTGCCTTCCGGCTCTGACCAGGTTCACGGGTAATCGTTGCGGGGGGACCGATGGGGTCACCATAACGACGCTGGCCTCTCGGCAAGCGGGGCCATTGTACCGATCTCATCGGAAGTTACAACCGTTGGTGCCGGATTAAAAAGCCAAGGGGTTCAAGTACTTGCCATAGTGTCGGATTCACCCTCTTTCAAATGTGGGAGCTGGCTTGCCTGCGATTGCGTCACCGAGGTGTACCTGTCACACCGAAGCGCTTGCATCGCGGGCAAGCCCGGCTCCCACATTTTGATCACTGGGCCTGTAATACCTCATCGGCCCTGCCGCCCTCTTCCTGAATCACCAGGTGGATGAAGTGCAGCTTGGCAATCACCGCCGGCGGCAACACGAAGGGATAGAAATCCGGCTGGCCCATGCTGCGCGACAGCTCGTTGAGCATGCCGGCCAGCTCGATCCAGGCGTTGACGAATGACAGGAACGCCGCACCGCCAGGGTGTTCGGGGTCGTAGAGCGTGGTGAGCGGAAACGGCTGATAATCCAGGTCCATCTCGCGGGCGCTCATGCCAAAACCCAGGGCGGTGTCGACGGCGTCCATCATGTGCAGGTAGTGAGCCCAGGTTTCGGCCCAGTCTTCCCAAGGGTGCATGGTCGCGTAGGCACTGACGCAGGTTTGCTGCCAGTCGGGTCGCGGGCCGTTCTGGTAGTGCTGCTCAAGCGCATCGGCATAGCTGGCGCGTTCGTCGCCGAACAGGGTGCGAAAGGGTTCGAGCCAATGGCTGTTGGCGATCAACCGGTCCCAATAGTAATGACCGACTTCATGGCGAAAGTGGCCGAGCAAGGTGCGATAAGGCTCGCGCATCTGTACGCGGATCTTTTCGCGATGGGCGTCGTCGGCTTCCTTGATGTCCAGGGTGATCAGGCCATTGGCGTGGCCGGTGGTGGGCGCGTTGCCCTCCAGGTCGATGCCGACGAAATCAAAGGCCAGGCCGGTGTCTTCATCGACGCTTTTGGGCACCACTTGCAAGCCCAGGCTGATCAGTTGCGCCACCAGGCGACGCTTGGCGGTTTCCACTTTGCGCCAGCGCTCGGGGTTTTCCGGCACGGACAGGTCGGGAATGGTGCGATTGAGGCTGCAGGCCACGCACAACGGTGCGGTGCTATGGGCAGGAATCAGCCAGTTGCAGGCTGCCGGGGTGTCGAGGTTGGCACAGCGACGGAAGGCGCCGGCGGCGAGGTTGTCGTCTGCCAGCCAGGTATCGGCGACAGGCCCAGGCTGAAGGGAGGACAGGCGGCTTTGCTGCGGCTGATAGCCCAGCAGCGCCTGGCACGCCAGGCACTGGCTGTTGCGAAAGAACAGCGATTGGCCGCAACGGCATTGCCACACCTTGCTGTTACGCGAGGTTTCGGCCATGAACGGTGCGGCGATGCGCGAACTCAGTTGCTCGAAGTAGCGAAACATGGCGATCTCTCCCTGGATGACCAAGACTAGATCATCTCCCGCTAAAGATCGTTCCCACGCGCAGCAAAGGAATGCACCCTGTGACGCTCCGCGTCACGACGTTCAAGAGCGGACGCAGAGCGTCCAGTGCGGCATTCCCACGCTGAGCGTGGGAACGATCAGTTAGACGGTGATGTTGTGCTTGGCGAGGAAGGCGACGAAGGCTTCTTCGTCCAGCACCTCTAAGCCGAGCTCGGTCGCCTTGGCCAATTTCGAACCGGCGCCCGGCCCCGCCACCACGCAATGGGTTTTTGCCGACACCGAACCCGCCACCTTGGCGCCCAGGCTTTCGAGCTTCTCCTTGGCCACATCGCGGCTCATCAGCTCCAGGGAGCCCGTCAGCACCCAGGTGTGCCCGGCCTCCGGCAAGCCTTCGACCACCTTCTTCTCGCTCTGCCAGTGCATGCCGAAGTCCTTGAGCTGCTGCTCAATGTCGAGGGCACGGGTAGCATTTTCTCTGTTATTAAAAAATTCTATAACTGTCTTGGTTTGCTTCTCAGGCAGTACTTGGCGGATATCAAACCATTGAGCTTCTATCAACAGATCAAGAGACTTGAATTTATCGGCAAGCTTTTGCGCAGCGCCTGGCCCAACCGAAGGAATGTGTAGTTTGTCCAAAAAGCCACCTAAGGTAGTGCTGGCAGCAAACTCGGCACTCAAATCACCTTGTTCTTGTATTTCGAGGCCACATTTGTTCTTGGACAGAAGATCATCAATCACGTCCTTGTTATGGCTGTCCTCAAAGAAGCTGTGAATCTCGTGCGCCACTTCCAGGCCGACATCCGGCAAGTACGTCAGCACTTCCGGCAAGGCCTTCTGCACGCGCTCCAGGGACGCCAGCGAGCGCGCCAGTACCTTGGCGGTCTCCTCGCCCACGTCAGGAATACCCAGCGCATAGATGAAGCGCGCCAGGGTCGGCGTCTTGCTGTTTTCGATGGCGGTGATCAGCTTCTTGCTGGAAATATCGGCAAAGCCTTCCAGGTCGATAACCTGCTCGTACTTGAGCTTGTAGAGGTCGGCCGGCGAACCGATGAGTTTTTCATCCACCAGTTGCTCGATGGTCTTGTCGCCCAGGCCGTCGATGTCCATGGCGCGGCGCGAGACGAAGTGAATAATCGCCTGCTTGAGCTGCGCGCCGCACGCCAGGCGCCCGACGCAGCGGTACACCGCGCCTTCGCTGACGGTTTCCTTGCCCTTGCTGCGCTTGACCAGTTGCGTGCGCTCGACATGCGAGCCGCACACCGGGCAGCTTTCAGGGATTTGCACAGCGCGGGCATGTTCCGGGCGCCGCTCGGTGACCACCGACACGACTTGCGGGATCACATCACCGGCGCGGCGGATGGTCACGGTGTCGCCGATCATCAGGCCCAGGCGCGCGACTTCGTCCATGTTATGCAGCGTGGCATTGGACACGGTAACGCCCGCCACCTTGACCGGTTTCAAACGCGCCACTGGCGTGACGGCGCCGGTGCGGCCGACCTGGAATTCCACGTCGAGCAGTTCGGTCAGCTCTTCCATGGCCGGGAATTTATGCGCAATGGCCCAGCGCGGCTCACGGGCGCGGAAGCCCAGTTCACGCTGCGAGGCAATGCTGTTGACCTTGAACACCACGCCGTCGATTTCATACGGCAGGCTGTTACGCCGCTCGCCGATATCGCGGTAGTAATCCAGGCAATCCTGAATACCCTTGGCCAGTTTCAGCTCATGGCTAATGGGCATGCCCCATTTCTTCAGTTGTTGCAGGTTGCCGATATGAGTATCACTGATGTCGGTGGTCACGCCGTAGCAGCAGAACTCCAGCGGGCGGCTGGCGGTAATCTTCGAGTCCAACTGACGCAAGCTGCCGGCCGCGGCGTTGCGCGGGTTGGCGAAGGTCTTGCCGCCGACTTCCAGTTGCGAGGCATTTAAACGCTCGAAACCGGCCTTGGACATAAACACTTCGCCGCGTACTTCCAGGCTCGCCGGCCAGCCGCTGCCCTGCAGTTTCAGCGGAATATTGCGCACGGTGCGCACATTGACGCTGATGTCTTCGCCGGTGGTGCCGTCGCCACGAGTCGCGCCGCGCACCAGCTCGCCGTCCTGATACAGCAGGCTGACCGCCAGGCCATCGAGCTTGGGCTCGCAGCTGTATTCCACCGCCGCGCCACCGCCAAACAGATCGCCCACCGGCAGGTCGAGGCCTTCGGTAACCCGGCGATCAAACTCGAGCATGGTGGTTTCATCAAAGGCGTTGCCGAGGCTGAGCATCGGAATGTCGTGCTTCACCTGAGTGAACGCCGACAACGCCGCACTGCCGACCCGCTGCGTCGGTGAATCACGCGTCACCAGCTCCGGGTGCTCGGCTTCCAGGGCCTTGAGCTCGTGGAACAACCGGTCGTACTCGGCGTCCGGAATGCTCGGCTCGTCGAGGACGTGGTAACGGTAATTGTGCTGATCCAGTTCAGCGCGCAATTCGAGGATGCGGGTGTGGGCGGCGGTCATGGGTGTTCTCTCAGAAAGCAAAAGAGCAGCCGAAGCTGCTCAATATGTTAGTGCGCTTATTCTACTGACAACGCTGAAGACCAATCCTCAGCGTTTCTGTGTCAGGGCGCGACGCTCGAACTCGACGATGCGCTGACGGTAGTGTTCGATGGTCTGGGCAGTCAGGACGCTGCGTTGGTCGTCCTTGAGCTCGCCGTTGAGTTCCTGCGACAGCTTGCGGGCTGCGGCCACCATCACGTCGAACGCTTGTTTCGGGTGACGCGGGCCTGGCAGGCCGAGGAAGAAGCTCACCGCCGGGGTGCTGAACAGGTCGATATCGTCCAGATCAAAGGTGCCCGGCTTGACCGCGTTGGCCATGGAGAACAGCACTTCGCCGTTACCCGCCATGCTTTCGTGACGGTGGAAAATATCCATCTCGCCAAAGCGCAGGCCGCTTTCGAGGATGTTCTGCAGCAGCGCCGGGCCTTTGAAGCCGGCAGCGTCACGGCAGATCACGCTGATCACCAGGACTTCTTCGGCGGCCGGCTGATCGTTGACCGATTGGCGTGGCGCGCTTTTGGTCGGGGTTTCGTCAGGGAAGTCATCATCACGGCTGCTGAAGCTCGGGCCATCATCGACGTCGAGGTTCAGGTCGCCCTGGTGCGGCTCGGCCACGGCAGCGCTGCCGCGTTTGCCGCGTTTGGAAGAGGGTTCACGGGCTTCACGCACCGGCGCGCTCATCGACGGCAAGTCGTGTTCGTCCAGTTGCGGCTCTTTATGGGTGTCCAGCACACGAGGCGGCCCCAGCAGCTCGGCGCTGCCGTCGTCGTCGGGCAAGTTGGACAGGTTGCGGTCCAGACGGAATTTAAGCTTGCCCTTGCCACCGCGCATGCGGCGCCAGCCATCAAAAAGAATACCGGCAATGACAATAATGCCGATGACGATCAGCCACTCGCGCAGACCGATTTCCATGTAATCCCGTGCCTCTAATAAAAAATGCTGAAAAATAAGGGGTTTAGCACCGTGCAAACCGCTTTAAAACGTGGCGCCAACTCTATGTTCTGACTGACGTTTTGCCCACGCATACGAAAAATTGACATTAAACTAGCACGACCAAAGATAACTTTACACCGTCTGTCAAAATGGCTTGAACAAATATGTCCATTTGCCACTTTCGCCAGACCGGTAAACCCGCCTACAGCGTGCTAAAAAATTTCTCTAATGGCGCGACTCAAGATTCCACCATCGCCATCGCTTCTTCGACATCCACCGCCACCAATCGCGAACAGCCCGGTTCGTGCATCGTCACCCCCATCAGTTGATCGGCCATTTCCATGGCGATCTTGTTGTGGGTGATATAGATGAACTGCACGGTCTGGGACATCTCTTTAACCAACCGAGCGTAGCGTCCAACGTTAGCGTCATCCAGCGGGGCGTCAACTTCGTCGAGCATGCAAAACGGCGCCGGGTTCAACTTGAAGATCGCAAATACCAGGGCCAATGCCGTCAGTGCCTTCTCGCCACCTGACAACAAATGGATGGTGCTGTTCTTCTTGCCCGGAGGCCGCGCCATGATCGTCACCCCTGTATCGAGTAGATCTTCGCCCGTCAGTTCCAAGTAGGCGCTGCCTCCACCGAAAACTTTCGGGAATAACGCCTGTAAACCGCCATTAATCTGATCAAAGGTATCTTTGAAGCGATTACGGGTTTCCTTGTCGATCTTGCGGATCACGTTTTCCAGCGTGTCCAGGGCTTCCACCAGGTCGGCGTCCTGAGCGTCCAGGTAACGTTTGCGCTCGGACTGCTGCTGGTACTCGTCGATGGCCGCGAGGTTGATCGCGCCGAGTCGTTGAATGCGGGCAGCAATGCGCTCAAGTTCTTCTTCGGCTTCTTTCTCGTTGGCCTGGGCGGTCAGCGTATTAAGCACGCCGTGCAGGTCGTAGCCGTCTTCCAGCAACTGGTCTTGCAGGGTCTTGCGGCGCACGGTCAGGGCCTGCCATTCCATGCGTTGTTGTTCGAGCTGGCCGCGAATCAGCTGGGATTGCTGCTCGGCCTGGGTGCGGCGTTTTTCCGCATCACGCAGTTCGCGGTCGGCGTCTTCCAGGGCGATCTGCGCGGTCTTGAGTTCTTCATCGACGGTCATGCGCTTGTCGAGCAACTCTTCGAGCTTGAGGCGCAGCTCTTCCAGCGGCGCTTCGCCCTCCTCCAGATTGAGGCTCAATTGCTCGCGTTTTTCGGTCAGGCGTTCGGACTGCATTTCCAGGCGCTCAAGCGCCTGGCGCGTGGACGTGTGCTGAGCCTGCAGCGAACCGAGGCGCACCGCCAATTGGTGGGCGTGGTCCTTGTGCTGGCGGGCTTCCTGGCGCACACGGTCGAGGCGTTCGCGCAGGCTGTCACGCTGGGCCAGCAGCAGCTCGCGCTGCTCGGTGTCGAGCGCCATGCTGTCGAGGGCTTCCTGCAACTGCAGGCGCGCTTCGCCGATCTGTTCGTGTTCGAGGGCGCGTTGTTCGCCCATCTCGGCCACTTCCTCGTCGAGACGAGTACGGCGCAAGGTCAGTTGCTCGACCTTGGCCTTGCTCGCCGACAGCTGGGCCTTGAGTTCGCCTTGCTGGCGCGCTTCGTCCTGCAATAGACGGCGCAGGTGTTCGCGGCCGGTCTCTTGCTGGCGCTGGGTGGCGCGCAGGGTTTGCAGTTCGGTTTCCAGGCTTTCCAGGGTGGCTTCGCGCTCTTCGCGTTCGGCAGTCAGGTTGACGATTTCCTGGCCACGGGCCAATACGCCGCTTTCCGCTTCGCTGGCACGGCGTACGCGCAGGAAGTGCCGACCCACCCAATAGCCATCACGGCTGATCAGGCTTTCGCCGGCCGCCAGCTGACCGCGTTGGGCCAGGGCTTGCTCCAGCGACTCCACCGGTTTGACTTGGCCCAGCCATGGCGAAAGATCAATTGCCGCTTCAACTTTATCCAGCAAACTACCCGGCACTCGCGTGCCGTCAGCCGCAGGGCTGAGCAAACGCAGATCGCCCTGGGTGAAACCGGCCAGGTCGAAACCGCCAAAATCATCCACCAGCACGGCCTGCAGGTCGGCGCCTAAAACAGTCTCGACCGCCAGCTCCCAACCCGCTTCAACTTTTAACCCTTCCGCCAGGCGCGGGCGCTCGGCCAAATGCTGGTCGCGCAGCCACTCGGCGGTGCCGGTGCCCGGGTCGAGCGCGGCTTGCTGCAAGGCTTCCAGGGACGCCAATCGGCCGTTCAGCCGCTGCAAATCACCCTGGGCCTGCTGCTGCGCCTGGGTCGCCTGTTGCAGTTGCTGACGCAATTGCTCCAGGCGCTCCACTTGTTGTTCTTCGCTGGCTTCCAGCTCTTCCAGCGTCATCTCGCTTTCGGCCAGTTGCTCGCTCAGCTCCATGATCGCCGCGTCTTCCGGGTCGGCGGCGAGCAACGCCCGCTCCTCCTGCATGCGGCGCTGGCGCTCGGCCAGACGTTCCATGCTGGTTTCCAGCTGCTGGATGCGCGACTGCTGCACCTCAGCCTGGCGGCGCGGCTCGGCAGATTGCAGGTTGAAGGCGTCCCACTGCTCCTGCCAGCCGTGCATGGTGGTTTCGGCTTCTTCCAGGGCGGCGGCGGCTTCTTCGGCGGCAGCACTGGTGATTTCCTGCTCGGGGGTGAGCATGTCCAGCTCTTCGCCCAACGTCAGCAGCAAGGTGCGGTCATGGCCCAGGTGCGATTCGGTTTCCAGGCGCGCGCGTTCGGCTTCCTTCAAATCGTCCTGCAACTGGCGCAGGCGCTGCTGGCCGTGCTGGATGCTCTGCTCGACGCGGGCGATGTCGCCGCCCACCGAATAGAAGCGCCCCTGCACCAAGTTGAAGCGTTCGGACAGGTCATGGTGGCCGTCACGCAGGCGCTCGATGCTGGCATCGGCATTACGCTGCTCGGCCACCAGCGCTTCAAAACTGATTTCCTGGGTGCCGATGATCGCTTCGCGCTGGCCGACCTGATCATTCAGCGCCTGCCAGCGCAAGGCCGAGAGTTGCGCCTTGAGCTGGCGCTCTTCGCCCTTGTACTCCTGATACTTCTCGGCCGCCTGGGCCTGGCGGTGCAGGCGCTCCAACTGGCGCTCCAGCTCTTCGCGCAGATCGGTGAGGCGGGCGAGGTTTTCGTGGGTGCGGCGGATACGGTTTTCGGTCTCGCGGCGGCGCTCCTTGTATTTGGAGATGCCGGCCGCTTCTTCGATAAAGTTACGCAGGTCTTCGGGCTTGGCTTCGATCAGCTTGGAGATCATGCCCTGTTCAATGATCGAATAGCTGCGCGGGCCCAGGCCGGTGCCGAGGAAGATATCGGTAATGTCCCGACGCCGGCACTTGGTGCCGTTGAGGAAGTAACTGTTCTGGCTGTCGCGGGTCACCTTGCGGCGAATGGAAATTTCCGCATAGGCCGCGTATTCGCCGACCAGGGTGCCGTCGGAGTTGTCGAACACCAGTTCGATGCTGGCCTGGCTCACGGGCTTACGGCTGGTGGAGCCGTTGAAGATGACGTCGGTCATCGACTCGCCGCGCAGGTTTTTTGCCGAGCTCTCGCCCATCACCCAGCGTACGGCGTCGATGATGTTCGACTTGCCGCAGCCATTGGGCCCCACCACTGCCGCCATGTTACTGGGGAAGTTCACCGTGGTTGGGTCGACGAAGGATTTGAACCCCGCCAGTTTGATGCACTTGAGCCGCACGCTTAGGCGTCCGCCAACGCAGCGATGACCAGCGAGCAACTGCGCTGGCCGTAAGCCGAGAGCACCTGGCGAATCTGCGCCAGGTCACGCGCCAGCACGGCGGCGAGCAGTTGCTCGAACAGCGCCAGGTACTCGCTCATGGACGCCTTGCGTTGATCCAGCGCCAGGTAATAGGCGCGGTTCATCGCCGGTTGCAGGTTCTCGACGGTTTCCTGCAAATACGGGTTGTTGGCGAACGGGTACGCGGCGCGCATCACGTTGAAGCTTTCTTCGACGAAGGCGCGGATGTCCTGGCGCTCGAAACTGTTGACCAAACGCTGCTGGATCTGCAGGAACGGCGCCATATCAGCCTGCACCTGCCAGCCTTCCGCCACGGCATTACCGAGCAGGATGTACAACTCGCCCATCAGCGTGCACAGGCTCTGCACCTTGTGCGCGGTGAGTTCGGTCACGTGGGCGCCACGGCGCGGCAGGATCGCGATCAGGTGGCGGCGTTCGAGGATCAATAAGGCTTCACGCACGGAACCACGGCTGACATTGAGCGCCAGCGTGACCTTCTGTTCCTGGATCCGCTCCCCAGGCTTGAGATCGCCGCGAATGATACGTTCGGCGAGGTGGTGAGCGATTTGCTCGGCGAGACTGTCCGGCGCCTTGAACGTCATGTTTTCCCTTCAAAATCTTCTATCGGTACAAGCGCGGCAGTGTAGCGCATTGGCTGGCTGATGGCGCTACGCCCACAAGCGCGAATTTGGCATGAAATAAGCAGCGATGAAAAGCCAGAAGCCCCGAAAAACACCGGTCTCAGAAGACTGGACCATAATTGAAAGTGTTGTAATCGCAATTTCTTGACCTTCTGGTCAGAAAATCGTTGACCGAAAAGTCAGACATGACTAGATTCGGCGCAAAGCGGTTAACAACAATAATGAGTCTGCGAGGCCTTCCGTGATCCAGTTTTTACTTAACCAGGAACTCCGTAGTGAGCACGCCCTGGACCCCAACCTGACCGTGCTCAACTATTTGCGTGAGCACCTGGGCAAATCCGGCACCAAGGAAGGCTGCGCCAGCGGCGACTGCGGTGCGTGCACCGTGGTCGTCGGCGAGTTGCACACCAACGATCAAGGCGCGCAGCAGATTCGTTATCGCAGCCTCAACTCGTGCCTGACCTTTGTGTCGTCACTGCACGGCAAGCAACTGATCAGCGTCGAAGACCTCAAGCATCAAGGCCAGCTGCACAGCGTGCAAAAAGCCATGGTCGAGTGCCACGGCTCGCAATGCGGCTTTTGCACACCGGGTTTTGTCATGTCGTTGTTCGCCCTGCAAAAGAACAGCGACGCCCCCGACAGCCAAAAGGCCCATGAAGCCCTGGCCGGCAACCTGTGCCGTTGCACCGGCTACCGCCCGATCCTCGCCGCTGCCGAACAGGCTTGCTGCAACAAACCCGTGGACCAGTTCGACAGCCGCCAGGCCGAGACCATCGCCCGCCTCAACGCCATCGCGCCAACGCAAACCGGCGAACTCAACAGCGGCGACAAACGCTGCCTGGTGCCGCTGACCGTCGCCGACCTCGCCGACCTTTACGACGCTTACCCGCAAGCCCGGCTGCTGGCCGGCGGCACCGACCTGGCGCTGGAAGTCACGCAGTTCCATCGCACGCTGCCGGTGATGATCTACGTCGGCAACATTGAAGAAATGAAACGCATCGACGACTTCGACGACCGCCTGGAAATCGGCGCCGCCACTGCCCTGTCCGACTGCTACGGCGCGCTGCACCACGAGTACCCGGACTTCGGCGATTTGCTGCACCGCTTCGCCTCGCTGCAAATCCGCAACCAGGGCACCTTGGGCGGCAACATCGGCAACGCCTCGCCGATTGGTGATTCACCGCCACTATTGATCGCCCTCGGCGCGCAGATCGTGCTGTGCAAAGGCAACACCCGCCGCACCCTGGCGCTGGAAGATTACTTCATCGACTACCGCGTCACCGCGCGCCAGGACAGCGAGTTCATCGAGAAAATCATCGTGCCCAAGGGCCACACGCTGTTCCGCGCCTACAAGGTGTCCAAGCGCCTGGACGATGACATTTCCGCGGTGTGCGCCGCCTTCAACCTGAAGATCGAAAACGGCGTCATCAGCGACGCCCGCGTCGCCTTCGGGGGCATGGCCGCCACGCCCAAACGCGCAAAAAGCTGCGAAGCCGTGCTGGTCGGCGCCACCTGGAATGCCGCCACCGTGGAAAAAGCCTGCGCCGCCCTGGCCGAGGATTTCACCCCGCTGTCGGACTTCCGCGCCAGCAAGGAATACCGCCTGCTCAGCGCACAGAACCTGCTGCGCAAATACTTCATCGAACTGCAAACGCCGCACATCGAGACTCGGGTGACCGCTTATGTCTAACCATCACGCCGTCGTTAAAACCCAGGCTGAGCTCGCCGAGCTGTTCGCCCAGGACCTGACTTCCGGAGTCGGGCGCAGCGTCAAGCATGACAGCGCCGCCAAGCACGTCAGCGGCGAGGCGCAGTACATCGATGACCGCCTGGAATTCCCCAACCAGCTGCACCTGTATGCGCGCATGTCCGACCGCGCCCACGCCAAAATCCTGAGCATTGACACCGCGCCCTGTTACGCCTTTGACGGCGTGCGCATTGTCATCACCCACGAAGATGTGCCGGGCCTGAAAGACATCGGCCCGCTGATGCCGGGCGACCCGCTGCTGGCCATCGATACCGTGCAGTTCGTCGGCCAGGTGGTGCTGGCCGTGGCCGCGCGCGACCTGGAAACCGCGCGCAAGGCCGCCATGGCGGCGGTGATCGAATACGAAGACCTCGAACCGGTGCTGGACGTGGTCGAGGCGTTTCGTAAAAAACACTTCGTGCTCGACAGCCACACCCACCAACGCGGTGATTCGGCGGGCGCGCTGGCCACGGCGAAAAACCGTATCCAGGGCACGCTGCACATCGGCGGCCAGGAACACTTCTACCTGGAAACCCAGATTTCCTCGGTAATGCCCACCGAAGACGGCGGCATGATCGTCTACTGCTCCACGCAAAACCCCACCGAGGTGCAGAAGCTGGTGGCCGAAGTGCTCGACGTGTCGATGAACAAAATCGTGGTCGACATGCGCCGCATGGGCGGTGGTTTTGGCGGCAAGGAAACCCAAGCCGCCAGCCCGGCGTGCCTGTGTGCGGTGGTGGCGCGCCTGACCGGCCAGCCGACCAAGATGCGCCTGCCGCGCGTCGAAGACATGCTGATGACCGGCAAGCGCCACCCCTTCTATATCGAATACGACGTGGGCTTCGACGACAGCGGTCGCCTGCACGGGATCAACCTGGAGCTGGCGGGTAACTGCGGCTGCTCGCCAGACCTGTCCAATTCGATTGTCGACCGCGCCATGTTCCACGCCGACAACTCGTATTACCTCGGCGACGCCACGGTCAACGGCTATCGCTGCAAGACCAACACCGCGTCCAACACCGCCTATCGCGGCTTTGGCGGCCCGCAAGGCATGGTCGCCATCGAAGAAGTGATGGACGCCATCGCCCGCCATCTGGCCCTCGACCCGCTGGCCGTGCGCAAGGCCAATTACTACGGCAAGACCGAGCGCAACGTCACCCACTACTACCAGACCGTCGAGCACAACATGCTCGAAGAGATGACCGCTGAACTTGAGGCCAGCAGCCAATACGCCGAGCGCCGCGAAGCGATTCGCCTGTACAACGCCCACAGCCCGATCCTGAAAAAAGGCCTGGCGCTGACACCGGTGAAGTTCGGCATCTCGTTCACGGCGAGCTTTCTTAACCAGGCCGGTGCACTGATCCACATCTACACCGACGGCAGCATCCACCTGAACCACGGCGGCACCGAGATGGGCCAAGGCTTGAACACCAAGGTCGCGCAGGTGGTGGCTGAAGTGTTCCAGGTCGAAATCGACCGCGTGCAAATCACCGCCACCAACACCGACAAGGTGCCCAACACCTCACCGACCGCCGCGTCCAGCGGTGCCGACCTGAATGGCAAAGCCGCGCAGAACGCTGCCGAAACCATCAAGCAACGCCTGGTGGAATTTGCCGCGCGCAAGTACGACGTGAGCGAAGCGGATGTGGAATTCCACAACGGTCACGTGCGCGTGCGTGACCAGATCCTGACCTTCGAAGCGTTGATCCAACAGGCGTATTTCGCCCAGGTCTCGCTGTCGAGCACCGGCTTCTACAAGACCCCGAAAATCTTTTACGACCGCAGCCAGGCACGCGGTCGGCCGTTCTATTACTTCGCGTTCGGCGCGGCCTGCTGCGAAGTGATCGTCGACACCTTGACCGGTGAATACAAGATGCTGCGCACCGACATCCTTCACGATGTGGGCGCTTCGCTGAACCCGGCCATCGACATTGGCCAGGTAGAAGGCGGTTTCATCCAGGGCATGGGCTGGCTGACCATGGAAGAGCTGGTGTGGAACAACAAAGGCAAGCTGATGACCAACGGCCCGGCCAGCTACAAGATCCCGGCCGTGGCCGACATGCCGCTGGATTTGCGCGTGAAGCTGGTGGAAAACCGCAAGAACCCGGAAGACACGGTGTTCCATTCCAAGGCCGTGGGTGAGCCGCCGTTCATGCTCGGGATTGCCTCGTGGTGCGCGATCAAGGATGCGGTGGCGAGTTTGGGTGACTATCGCCATCAGCCCAAGATTGATGCGCCGGCGACGCCGGAGCGGGTGTTGTGGGGCTGCGAGCAGATGCGGCAGTTGACCGCTGCAAAAGCCGTCGAAACTGAGTTGGCTTGATCGTTCCCACGCTCTGCGTGGGAATGCCGGCATGGACGCTCTGCGTCCGCTCTTGTGACGCAGAGCGTCACGGTATGCATTCCCACGCGGAGCGTGGGAACGATCTGACTGGAGGTGACTATGAACAACTGGATCAGCGCCCTCGCCGACCTGCAAAATCAGGGTGAACCCTGCGTGCTGGTGACCATCATCGAAGAGCTCGGCTCCACGCCGCGCAATGCCGGTTCGAAGATGGTCATCAGCGCCGCACAGACCTTCGACACCATCGGTGGCGGGCACCTGGAATACAAGGCGATGCAGATCGCCCGCGACATGCTCGTGCGCGGCCAGCAGAACACCCATCTGGAACGCTTCAGCCTCGGCGCCAGCCTGGGCCAATGCTGCGGCGGCGTGACTGTGCTGCTGTTCGAACCGATGGGCCAGGTGCAGGCGCAGATTGCCGTGTTCGGCGCCGGCCACGTCGGCCGTGCACTGGTGCCGTTGCTGGCCAGCCTGCCGTGCCGGGTGCGCTGGATCGACTCGCGTGACCAGGAGTTTCCGCAACAGATCCCACAAGGCGTGCGTAAAATCGTCAGCGAAGAGCCTGTCGACGAAATAGCCGACCTGCCGGTGGGCAGTTACTGCATCGTCATGACCCATAATCATGCACTCGACCTGGAACTCACCGCCGCGCTGCTCAAGCGCAATGACTTTGCCTACTTCGGCCTGATCGGCTCGAAAACCAAACGGGTCAAGTTCGAACACCGCCTGCGTGATCGCGGCTTCGACACCGCGCAATTGCAACGCATGCGCTGCCCCATGGGCCTCACCGAGGTGAAGGGCAAACTACCGGTGGAAATCGCCATCTCCATCGCCGGCGAAATCATCGCCACCTATAACGCGAATTTCGGCCAGCACACCGCCAGCGCCGAACCCATTGCCAAACTGCTGCCGGCCTCGCGTCGCAGCCAAGCACTCTAAATTGAGATAATCATGCCTTTGACTCGCAAAGCCTACCGTGCCGCCATCCTGCACAGCATCGCCGACCCTGCTGAAGTGGGGATCGAAGCCTCCTATGAGTATTTCGAAGACGGACTGCTGGTGATCGATAACGGCCAGATCAGCGCCTTGGGCCATGCCAGCGATTTGCTGCCGACACTGCCTGCCGATATTGACGTCACCCATTATCAGGATGCGCTGATCACACCGGGCCTGATCGACACCCACATCCACCTGCCGCAAACCGGCATGGTCGGCGCCTATGGCGAGCAGTTGCTGGATTGGCTCAACACCTACACCTTCCCGTGTGAAAGCCAGTTCGCCGACAAGGCCCATGCCGAAGAAGTCGCGGACATCTTCATCAAGGAACTGCTGCGCAACGGCACCACCACCGCGCTGGTGTTCGGCAGTGTGCACCCGCAGTCCGTCAATGCGTTTTTTGAAGCGGCCGAAAAGCTCGACCTGCGCATGATCGCCGGCAAGGTGATGATGGACCGCAACGCGCCGGACTACCTGACCGACACCGCCGAAACCGGCTACCAGGAAAGCAAGGCGTTGATCGAGCGCTGGCACGGCAAAGGCCGTTTGCACTATGCGGTGACGCCACGTTTTGCGCCGACCAGCACACCGGAACAATTGGCCTTGGCCGGGCAACTGCTGGGTGAATACCCGGACCTGTACATGCAGACTCACATCAGTGAGAACAAGCAGGAAGTCGAGTGGGTGAAGGAGCTGTTCCCAGAGCGCAAAGGCTACCTGGACGTGTACGACCACTACAAATTGCTCGGTGAGCGCTCGGTGTTTGCCCACGGCGTACACCTGTGTGATGACGAGTGCGCGCGACTGGCGGAAACGGGTTCGGCGGTGGCGTTCTGCCCGACCTCGAACTTCTTCCTCGGCAGTGGCTTGTTCAATTTGCCGATGGCCGAGAAGCACAAATTGAATGTCGGTTTGGGCACAGACGTGGGCGGCGGCACCAGCTTCTCGCTGCTGCAAACCCTGAACGAAGCCTACAAGGTCATGCAGTTGCAAGGCGCGCGGTTGAGCCCGTTCAAGTCGCTGTACCTGGCCACCTTGGGCGGTGCGCGGGCGCTGCGTCTGGAAGACAAGATCGGCACCCTGCAGCCCGGTACTGACGCGGACTTTTTGGTACTGGATTACAACGCCACGCCGCTGCTGAGCTATCGCTTGAAGCAGGCGAATAACATTGCCGAGACGTTGTTTGTGTTGATGACGCTGGGGGATGA
Organism: Pseudomonas sp. MONT-RG-20F-20-E-7-02; assembly: GCF_022662395.1. Taxonomy (NCBI): domain Bacteria; kingdom Pseudomonadati; phylum Pseudomonadota; class Gammaproteobacteria; order Pseudomonadales; family Pseudomonadaceae; genus Pseudomonas; species Pseudomonas sp. MONT-RG-20F-20-E-7-02. The sequence continues at coordinate 192,592 of NZ_JAKNQN010000001.1, read as the reverse complement.
CCGATCGGTGTTGCAGACGTATGCGGCTGGGCAACTCGTGCACCAACGCTGATCTAAAGCACACCGAGAAACAAATGTGGGAGCGGGATTGTGTGGGAGCCGGGCTTGCCCGCGATGCAGGCACCGCGGTGTATCAGGTACACCGCGGTGATGCCATCGCAGGCAAGCCAGCTCCCACACAAGCCAGCTCCCACATTTTTGATCGGGGTTACAGTTTTACTGAGGAACGCCCAGGCTTCTTGGTCTGCAACAAATGCGAAAACACCGCATGCAAATCATCCGACGCGCTTTCCTCATCGAGGTTGAGCTTGCTGTCGATGTGATCCATGTGGTGCATCATCAAATTCACCGCCAGCGCCGCGTCGCGTGCTTCGATCGCGTCGATCAGCTGCGTGTGTTCATCGTAGGAACAGTGCGAGCGGTTGCCGCTTTCGTACTGGGCGATGATCAACGAGGTCTGCGACACCAGGCTGCGCTGGAAACTGATCAGCGGCGCGTTCTTCGCCGCCTCGGCCAGCTTGAGGTGGAATTCGCCGGAGAGGCGAATACCGGCACCGCGATCGCCGCGTGAGAAGCTGTCGCGCTCGTCGTTGACCATCTGGCGCAGCTCGGCCAACTGTTCGGCCGTGGCGTGCTGCACGGCCAATTCAGTGATCGCCCGCTCGACCAGACGCCGGGCCAGGAATACCTGACGCGCTTCTTCTACACTTGGGCTCGCCACCACCGCGCCGCGATTGGGCCGCAGCAGTACCACGCCTTCATGGGCCAGGCGCGAGAGCGCGCGGCGAATGATGGTGCGGCTGACGCCGAAGATTTCGCCCAGTGCCTCTTCACTCAATTTGGTTCCGGGTGCCAGGCGTTGTTCGAGGATCGCCTCGAAGATATGCGCGTAGACGATATCGTCCTGGGTTCCGCTGCGACCGGCCTTACCGGCTCGCGGTTGTTTCTTGAGAGGTTGCAACTGTTCGTTCATGGGCACTCGGGTTTGGAGAACGGCGGCGAATTAACGGTAATACGGCAAGCGCGTGTTGCTGGCAAGTATCACCTAAAAACACGGCACATTGTACACAACCCAATGCGCCAACACACTGTACGGCTGTTTGCGGTTGCGGCTGTATTGCAATGAGTGGTTACGTTTGAGTTTAGGCTTGAATCCGTGCCTTCACCGGCAAAACCCAGGTAAAAGGAACACCTCCCCATGACCGACGCCACCCAAGCGCCTTTGCGCCCGTTGGCCGACACTTCTGCGTCGGCCGTCGTCGCCGGCTTCATCGCCATGATGACCGGCTACACCAGCTCCCTGGTCCTGATGTTCCAGGCCGGCCAGGCCGCCGGCTTGACCACCGCGCAGATTTCTTCGTGGATCTGGGCGATCTCCATCGGCATGGCGGTGTGCAGCATTGGCCTGTCGTTGCGTTATCGCACGCCAATCACCATTGCCTGGTCCACACCCGGCGCGGCGCTGTTGATTACCAGCCTGGGCGGCGTGAGTTACGGCGAGGCCATCGGCGCCTACATCACCTGCGCGGTGCTGGTGACGCTGTGCGGGTTGACCGGCAGTTTTGAAAAACTGGTCAAGCGCATCCCGTCGTCGTTGGCGGCGGCCTTGCTGGCGGGGATTCTGTTCAAGATCGGCAGCGAGATTTTCGTCGCCGCGCAGCATCGCACCGGCCTCGTGCTGGGGATGTTTTTCACCTACTTGATCATCAAGCGCCTGTCGCCACGCTATGCGGTGCTGGCTGCGCTGGTGCTCGGCACACTGCTGTCGGGTTTTATGGGCTTGCTGGATTTCAGTGCTTTTCACCTCGAAGTGGCGACACCGGTGTGGACCACGCCGCACTTCTCGCTGGCGGCGACTATCAGTATCGGCATCCCGCTGTTCGTGGTGGCGATGACCTCGCAGAACATGCCCGGCGTCGCCGTGCTGCGGGCCGACGGCTACAACGTGCCCGCCTCGCCCTTGATCACCGCCACCGGCCTGGCTTCATTGGTACTGGCGCCGTTCGGCTCCCACGGCATCAACCTGGCGGCAATCAGCGCAGCCATCTGCACCGGGCCGCATGCCCATGAAGACCGCAACAAGCGCTACACCGCAGCGGTGTGGTGCGGGGTGTTCTACGGCATTGCCGGGGTGTTTGGCGCAACATTGGCGGCGTTGTTCGCAGCGCTGCCAAAGGAGCTGGTGCTGTCGATTGCGGCGTTGGCGCTGTTTGGCTCGATCATCAATGGCTTGAGCATCGCCATGAATGAGCCGAAGGAACGGGAAGCGGCGCTGATCACCTTTATGGTCACCGCGTCAGGCTTGACGTTGTTTTCCATCGGTTCGGCGTTCTGGGGGATTGTGGCGGGGGTGTTGACGCTGCTGATTCTGAACGGGCGCAAGGCATAAAAAAACGGCGACCCTCAGGTTGCCGTTTTTTTCAGTATCACTTAGCCGCGTTGATCGGCTTTTCCGGATACCACACGTCCAGCAACGGGCTGACTTCAGCCTTGGTCAGCTCGGAACGGGTTTTCAGCCAGGCTTCGACAGCAGCGCGCTGCTCTTCGGAGACCGAGCCACGCTTCTGCAGGCAAACCAGACCGTAGTCATCGCCGCCGACATAGCCCAGGCCGTTGGCTTCCATGGCTTCTTTGATGAATGCTTCGAGGAAAGCGTCGATAGCTTCTTCACTCAGGCCTTCTTTGAAGTCCAGGTTCAGTTCGAAACCCAGCTCTTGAAATTCATCAACGCACAGTTTTTTGCGCAGACGCTGGGAACGGTTAGTCGCCATTGGAACAATCCTCATAAGTAATAACGGGCGGCACTTTAGCAGTTTAAGGCGGCAATTGCCCGACTCTCTGGGACAAGCGGCTATCTGTCTGCAAAAAAACGCGCAATACCAGCTATCGTTCAGCTACAACTGGATCCACCTTGGGGCATAATGCCGACACTTTCGTGACCAATGAGGGATTTTCTTCCATACCCCTCGCCTTTTTCACCCTCCTCAGCAGTAGGGTTTTATTCTTTATGATCAAATCTTTCCGTTCAGTGTTAATTGCCGGTTTTTTTCTACCACTGGCCTTTTCCGTCTCTGCCGCTCCCGTCAACAACACCTTGCCGCCTAACGTGCAGCAGGCCCTCCAGAAAGCCAAGATCCCCAACACCTCGCTGTCTCTGGTGATGCTGCCCCTCACCGGCCTTGGCACGCCGACGGTGTTCAACGCCGACGTTTCGGTGAACCCGGCCTCGACCATGAAGCTGGTCACCACCTACGCGGCCCTGGAAATGCTCGGCCCCAACCACCAGTGGAAAACCGAGTTCTACACCGACGGCACCCTCAGCGGTGGCGTGTTGCACGGCAACCTGTACCTCAAGGGCGGCGGCGACCCCAAGCTGAACATGGAAAAACTCTGGCTGCTGATGCGCGACCTGCGCGCCAATGGCGTGCAGCAAGTCACCGGCGACCTGGTGCTTGACCGCAGCTTCTTCAACCAGCCGCAATTGCCTGAGTTCAATGACGACGGCAACGACGAGAACAAGCCGTTCCTGGTCAAGCCCGACGCCCTGCTGGTCAACCTCAAGGCGCTGCGCTTCGTCACCCGCAATGACTCGGGCCGCGTGATCGTGTCGGTCGAGCCGCCGATTGCGAGCATTCGCATCGACAACCAGGTCAAAGTCTCCAACGCCAAGCAGTGCACCGGCGACGTGCGCTACAGCCCGGTCACAGCCGCCGATGGCAGCGTTACCGTAACCGTCAGCGGTCAGTTGGGCGATGGCTGCAGCTCGCAGACTTACCTGTCGCTGCTCGACCACGCCACCTACACCGCCGGCGCCGTGCGCGCGATCTGGCAGGAATTGGGCGGCACCATCCAGGGCCGCGATATCCAGGCGCCTGTGCCCAAGGACGCCAAAGTCCTCGCCCGCGCCTTTTCGCCGGACCTGGCGGAAATCATCCGCGACATCAACAAATACAGTAACAACACCATGGCCCAGCAGTTGTTCCTGAGCCTGGGCGCACAGTTTCGCAACGATGCCGACGGCGACGATGCCAAGGCGGCACAACGCGTAGTGCGCCAGTGGCTGGCAAAGAAAGGCATCACCGCGCCGCACCTGGTGATGGAAAACGGCTCCGGCCTGTCGCGCGCCGAACGTGTCAGCGCTCGCGAGATGGCAGCCATGCTGCAAGCCGCCTGGAAAGGCCCGTACGCAGCTGAATACATCAGCTCGCTGCCGATTGCCGGCACCGACGGCACCATGCGTAAACGCCTGAAAACCACGGCCATGCGCGGCGAAGCCCACGTCAAGACCGGCACCCTGAACACCGTGCGCGCCATCGCCGGCTTCAGCCGCGACAACAACGGCAATACCTGGGTGGTGGTGGCGATCCTCAACGACTCGAAACCGTGGGGCGCGTCGTCGGTGCTGGATCAGGTGCTGCTGGACCTGTATCGCCAGCCGAAGCTGACGGCGGCGGCACCGGTACTTTAAAAACCACACAGATCCAAGGTGGGAGCTGGCTTGCCTGCGATGCAGGCACCGAGGTGTATCAGTCACACTGCGGTGATGCGATCGCAGGCAAGCCAGCTCCCACATTTTCGGCTTCCACCCGATCCCTGCCCGCCTGCTTGGCCACATACACCGCCGAATCTGCGCGCAGCAGCAAACCATCGATGCCTTCATCGATGCGCCAGCTCGCCACACCAAAACTGGCGGTCACGATGCCCACCGCGTCCATCGGCGCACTGCGCAGCGACTGCCACAATTCCATCGCCAGGCTGTACGCCTGATCGCGATCGGTATGCGGGCACAACACCACGAACTCTTCACCGCCCAGGCGACAGAACACATCGGTACGCCGCAGGCGCTGGCTGATGCGCGTGCACACCTCCTGCAACACGCCATCGCCGACCGCGTGCCCGTACTGGTCGTTGATGCGCTTGAAGTGGTCGATGTCGAGCATGATCAACGACAGCGCCCCCGAGGTACGGTTAAGCCTGAGCATCTCGGCCTTGAGGCGATCGTGGAAATAGCGGCGGTTATGAATACCCGTCAGCGAGTCGGTAATCGACAGCGCGCGCAGTTCTTCCTCCACGCGCTTGAGATCGGAGATATCCGACACGTAACCGTGCCACAGCGTGCCGCCTCCCGGTAATTCTTCTGGCGTAGCTTCGCCGCGAATCCAGCGCAGGCCGCGTTGCGGCAGCAGCACGCGGTACTCTTCGCGCCAGTGGCTCAATTGCAGCGCCGACAAGCGAATCGACAGGCGTACCCGCTCGACATCCTGCGGATGAATACGCTCGAAGACCTGGCCCGCGTCCTGCTGCAGCACGCCGGGCTCGATTTCATAGATATCGCGCATGCCATCGCTGGCGTAGATGAAACGTCCGTTGTCCTGGTGTTCCAGGACGAATTGGAAGATCCCGCCGGGTACATGGGCACTGAGTTTTTTCAGCAACCGGTCCCGCGCCGCGAGCGCCTCGTAGGCGCGTTTCTGTTCGGTGACATCCAGGTAAATCGCCAAGTGCCCGACCCATAAACCATGGTCATCCAGCAGCACGGTACCGAGCATGTTCACGGTCAACGGGCTGCCATTCTCACGCAACAGCGTCCACTCCCGGGCCTCGTGCAGGTTGTCCGGGCTCTCCACCAGCATCGCCTGGCTCGGCGGGATGCGCTTGCCCATGGCCACACTCAAGGCGGCCGAACGCGCTTCGAGTTCGGCGGCCAGGTGCAGGCTTTCCAGGGTCATGCGCCCCAGCACGTGCTCGGACTTATAACCCAGCATCTGCTCGGCACCGGCATTAAACGTATTGATCACACCGCGCAGGTCGGTGGCGATGATCGCCACTTGAGTCGCCGCGTTCAGCACGCTGCGCAATTGCCCGTGCGCCCCGCGCAACTCCTGCTCACGCAGGCGCAATTGCACGGTGCGCTGCTCCACCAGTTTGAGTGCGCGCTGGCGTTGGCTGACCAGCACGTACAGCAAAGCGCTGAGCAATAGGCTGAGCAGCCCGCCCATGGTCAGAATCGTACTCATCGAGGAATGGTTGGCCTGGTCGAAGACCTGGCTCGCGCGCAATGTCAGGGCATACACATGGTCGCCGAGGGTCAGACGCCGCGCGGCGCTTAGGTCACTGACGCCGACGGCATTGCTGGAGGCATACAGCACGCGCTGCTGGGCATCGGAGGTGTCGACGATTTGCATCACCAGGTTGTCGCGGTTCGGCTTGGGCAGACCATCGGCCACTAACTGACGCATGCTGATCACCGCCATCACAAAACCGCTGGGTTCAGCGTTGGGCAGCTTGCTCACGGGCGCCACCAACAAAACCCCGGCGGCATAGGCCGGCTCCACACCCACCAGTTGCATCGGCTGGGACACCGCCGGCTTACCGCTTTGTTGCGCACGCTCAAGAGCCGAGCGCCGCAGCGGCTGGGCCAGCAGATCAAAACCCAGGGGTGAGCCCAGCAGGCTTTGGGTCTGGCTGTACAGCACCGGCACGTATTCATCGCGCTGGGGGGCCGGCGCCAGCTCACCCGAGGAATTCAGTTCGCGGATGCTAAAGGCTGCGCCGAGTTGAAGCGAGATCTCGTGTTCAAACGCGCTGCGTTGATCGCGGAATATGCGCGGCGCCCACGCATACGCACGGGCGCGCAGCAGCAAGGGTTGGGCAAAGCCGTCAAACTCGGCACGGGACACGTCACTGGAATTGACGAAAAAACGCTGAAGGCTGGCCAGGCGTTGCTCCTGGTCTTCAAAGCGTTCCTGCAGGCGCGTGTAGCGCTCGTTGACCAGCAACTGGAAGCGCTGGCGAACCTGTTGCTGATAAAGATCGGCGGCGGCCCAGGCAACGATCACCGTCAGCGCGCAACCTGCCAGTAACACCACCAACGCCACCAGCCAAGCCGACGCCTGCTCACTGATAAAGCCTAGGATCTTGGGGCGGACGGCATGCATCGGCATAGGCAACACTCACAACGCCAGCGTGCAGGGCTGTCACTTTGGCTAGGGCTTAAGTTATAGCCATGAGGCCACTGTTTGACCAGCGCAAAAAAGCCGCAAGCCCAGAAAATGCTGGGCTTGCGGCTTTTTGGTGCAACGCGGTGCCGCGATCAGCGCGCGGTGATTTTCCAGGCCCGGTGAATCTTCGCATTGCGCGCGAAATCCGGGTCGAGGGTCTTGTCGCTGATTTCTTCTACCGCATAGCGTTCGCTGAGGTTGTCTTCCAGCACGAACTTGCGGAAGTTGTTCGAGAAGTACAGCACGCCGCCCGGTGCCAGGCGCGCCATGGCCAGGTCGAGCAATTGCACGTGGTCACGCTGCACGTCGAAGATGCCTTCCATGCGCTTGGAGTTGGAGAAGGTTGGCGGGTCGATGAAGATCAGGTCGAATTCATCGCGGCTGGCTTCCAGCCACGCCATCACATCACCCTGCTCCAGGCGGTTCTTGTCGGAGAAACCGTTAAGCGAGAAGTTGCGACGCGCCCAGTCCAGGTAAGTCTTGGACAAGTCGACGCTGGTGGTACTGCGCGCCCCGCCCTTGGCCGCGTGCACACTGGCAGTGGCGGTGTAGCAATACAGGTTAAGGAAACGCTTTCCCGCTGCCTCTTTCTGAATGCGCATGCGCATCGGGCGGTGGTCGAGGAACAGGCCGGTGTCCAGGTAATCGGTGAGGTTGACCAACAGCTTCACGCCGCCTTCGCTGACCTCAGTGAATTTGCCCTGGGCACTCTGGCGCTCGTATTGCTTGGTGCCGCTCTGACGCTCGCGACGCTTGACCACCACGCGGCTCTTGTCGACGTTCAGCGCCTGGGGGATCGCGGCCAAGGCATCGAACATGCGCGCGGAGGCTTTTTCCGGGTCGATGGATTTCGGCGCAGCGTATTCCTGCACATGGACCCAATCGTGGTACAGGTCGATGGCCATGGAGTATTCCGGCATGTCGGCGTCGTACACGCGGTAGCAGTCCACGCCTTCGCGCTTGGCCCACTTGCCCAGTTGCTTGAGGTTCTTCTGCAAGCGGTTGGCGAACATCTGCCCGCCTTCGCTCAGGCGTGCCTGCTCAACCACCGGCGCCGGGGCCGGCTTGATCGGGTTACCGTTCTTGTTGTACTGGCGCTCAACCGGCTCGGTCGGGGCTTGATCGTAAGCGGCTTGCTCACGTTCGGCCTGGCGCTGTTCCGGGGTGCGGCGCTCGCCCGTCACGAACTGGTCCGGGTTGACCTTGATCAGCAGCAGTTTGCACGGCAACGCGCCGTTCCAGAACGAATACTGTTTGTGGCTGCGAATGCCCATGCGCTTGCCCAGGTCCGGCGCGCCGGTGAACACCGCCGCTTCCCAACCCATGCACGCCTGACGCAGGCGCTCGCCAAGGTTCTGGTAGAGGTACAACAGGCTGGCTTCGTCACCCAGACGCTCGCCGTACGGTGGGTTGCAGATCACCAGACCTTTCTGGTTCTGGTCCGGGCGCGGCTCGAAGGTGCCCACTTCGCCCTGGTACACCTTGATCCAGTGGCTCAGGCCTGCACGTTCGATGTTGTTGCGCGCGGGCTGAATCAGGCGTGGATCGGCTTCGTAGCCACGCACCCACAAAGGCGGCTTGTTCATGCCAATGGCCGCACGCTCAGTGGCTTCGGTGTGCAGCTTTTTCCACAGCGCCGGGACGTGGCCGAGCCAGGTGGTGAAGCCCCACAGTTCGCGGTTGAGGTTGGGGGCCATGTCGGCGGCAATCATTGCGCCTTCGACCAGGAAGGTGCCGACACCGCACATCGGGTCAGTCAGCGCGCCGCCTTCGGCAGCAATGCGCGGCCAGCCGGCGCGAATCAAAATCGCCGCCGCCAGGTTTTCCTTCAACGGTGCTGCGCCCTGCTGCAAGCGGTAACCGCGCTGGTGCAGGCTGTGGCCGGACAGGTCGAGGGACAGAATCGCTTCGCCACGGTCCAGGCGCAGGTGGATACGCAGGTCCGGGTTGATTTTGTCGATGGACGGGCGTTCGCCGGTCGGGGTGCGCAGCTTGTCGACAATCGCATCCTTGACCTTCAGCGCGCCGAAGTGGGTGTTATCGATGCCCGAGCCGTGGCCGCTGAATTCCACCGCCAAAGTGCCATCCGGGACCATGTGGTCAGCCCATTCGATGTCCAGCACGCCGTGGTAGAGGTCTTCGGCGTCCTTCATCGGGAAGCGCTTGAGCACCAGCAACACGCGGTTGGCCAGGCGCGACCAGAGGCACAGGCGGTAGGCGGTTTCCATGTCGGCCATGCCGCGCACGGCCGAGGTGTGCTCGCGGGCTTCCTCAAGGCCAAGCCCGACGGCTTCCTCGATCAGCAGGCCTTCGAGGCCCTTGGGGCAAGTGAGGAAGAGTTCAAAACGGTCCGACATGGGGCATTCCAGGCTTTTCAGCAATAAATGAACGGGCGACGCATCGCCGGCTCGGTTTTCAATCAAGCACTTTTCTTGAAGAGCGCTCGCGTGGCACGAATGTGCCGTTCCACCCCGGCTGCCAGGCCTTTCGGCCAAAATTTCCGGGGCAGATAAATAAATGATCGCAACAAAAAGAAATATTCCGACCCTTCGTCGAATAATAACCGACTGCAACGGGCGGGCATTCTCACTAAAGGATTAAACCCATCCTCTTTGCAGGGCACATCATAGCTGGGTTTGCCCAACAAATGGGGCGAAAAGCCAGCCCAGCTTATGGCTATAGCATCGTTATCGTTACGTGCTTATGACAAAACGATCATTGAATCCATGTGACCTATTGGTTAGAACTCAACACAGGTTGACGCCGTAACGGCGTCGACACATTGGCTCGCCACGCCGGCAGCGAGCCCACCAACGGCAGAAAAACTCTGCCCGGCCTCGGACGAGGCCGAAGGATATCAAGACAGTCAACAAGTGAGGGAAACACCCTATGAGAAGACTTAAGCGTGATCCGTTGGAAAGAGCATTTTTACGCGGATATCAATATGGCGTTCATGGCAAATCCCGTGAGCTTTGCCCATTTACTCTACCGTCGGTACGCCAAGCCTGGATCAACGGCTGGCGAGAAGGACGCGGCGACAACTGGGACGGTATGACTGGCACTGCGGGAATCCACAGACTCAACGAACTTCACGCCGTCGGCTAACACAGGGCACTTAATCCGACACACCACCTTGAAGATTATGTAACGACTTAACCACGCACGCCCCATCAGGGCGGCGGGCTTCGGCCCAGGGGCTCCTTTAGGGAGCCCTTTTTATTGCCTCAAGCCTTGGGCAACGCTGCAATCGCATCCACCGACTCGCGAATCAACGCCGGCCCTTTATAGATGAAGCCGGAGTACAACTGCACCAGGCTGGCGCCGGCGGCAATTTTCTCGGCCGCATGCCTGCCTTCGGTGATGCCGCCCACGGCGATGATTGGCAAGCGCCCCGCCAACTCAGCCGCCAGTACCTTGACGATGTGAGTGCTCTTGTCCCGCACCGGTGCACCCGACAGCCCGCCTGCCTCATCACCATGGGCCAGCCCTTCAACGCCGACACGGCTGAGGGTGGTGTTGGTGGCGATCACCGCGTCCATGCCCGATTCCACCAAGGCCTGGGCGACCAGCACGGTTTCTTCATCACTCATGTCCGGGGCGATCTTGATGGCCAGCGGCACGCGTTTGCCATGGCGCACGGCCAGGTCTTCCTGGCGCTGGCGCAAGGCTTCGAGCAGTTGTTTGAGGGAATCGCCAAATTGCAGGCTGCGCAGGCCCGGCGTATTGGGCGAACTGACGTTGACGGTGACGTAGCTGGCGTGGGCGTAGACCTTGTCCAGGCAGATCAGGTAATCATCCACCGCATTCTCGACCGGCGTATCGAAGTTCTTGCCGATATTGATGCCGAGGATGCCCTTGTATTTCGCCGCTTGAACCCGCGCCAACAAGTGATCAACGCCCTGGTTGTTGAAGCCCATGCGGTTGATGATCGCCTCGGCTTCCGGCAAGCGAAAGATCCGAGGTTTGGGGTTGCCCGGCTGCGGCCGTGGCGTCACGGTGCCAATTTCGACAAAGCCGAAGCCCAGTTGTGCAAAACCGTCGATGGCCGCGCCGTTCTTGTCCAGGCCTGCCGCCAGCCCAACCGGGTTAGGGAAATCGAGCCCCATCACCGATACCGGCATTTTTGCCGGCGCTTTGCATACCAGGCCATTGAGCCCCAGGCGGCCACCGGCGCCGATCAGGTCCAGGGACAGATCGTGGGAAGTTTCCGGGGAGAGTTTGAACAACAGCTGGCGGGCCAGGGTATACATGGGCGGGCTAGACTCGGATGGCGGCGAAAGGTGGCGCCGATTATAGCCGGGGTGGCGCGCCAGGTGCGAGGTACGCCGCTCAATCGTCAGTGGCGTTGTGCAACCAACGCCTCGTACTGCGCCCAGATTTTTTCGGCATAACGCAGGCGCAACGCCTCTCGCTCCGGTGCCACCCCGGCATTGTAGGAGCCCACGGCGGTCCAGTTATAGCCGAAACGCTGGATAAACTCGGCAAGGATCGAAGCGCCCACTTCCACCGACAAACACGGCTCAGTCAGCAACCTTTCCTCGGTAATCCCCTGCTTGGCCAGGCGAGGCAGGTGCATGCTGTTGATCTGCATCAGGCCGATATCCCGGGAGCCATCGCTGTTGTCAGTGTTCAGCGCCTGCACCCGGTAACCCGACTCAACTGCAGCAATCGCCTGCAACAGCTCCGGCTCGATATCGTAGCGGCGGGCAACCTCGTCCCAGCAACTGGCCCAGGCGTGATGGCTACTCATCAGTACGCTCAACAGCAGGCCTTGGCCCAATCGCTTAATCATGTGCCACCTGGCCACACGCCGAACAGATGTACTGCGCACGTCCCCGACCAGCCTGACGCGATGCGTGCAGCTCAACTTTCACGGCACAGGTAAAGCGATAGCCTCTGCCATAGATCGTCTTGATAAAGTCTTTGTCTTTTTTCAGGTGTTTGCGCAATGCATAGATGCAGCGCGTGAGTGACTCCTCGGCCACCTCGCCACGGGGCCAGACCAGCGCCAGCAACCGGTCCTTGGTCATCAACTCGCCACCGGAGGCCAACAGCAGCCGCAGTACATGCCACTCCTTGGGTGGCAACTGGATATCCACGCCTTCGCCCGTCAACTGGCCATCGCCATACAAGGTCCATCCAGCAAACACCCGTGAGGTGGTAGTCACATCATTCGCGATGGTCATACGCACCTCTGCATCCGACTAATGACATTTAATTACTTGCTTCCAGAAACGGCCAACACGGCAACCCCACGACTATAAAAACCTGACCGGCAAACAACGTTAAGAAAAAGCGCCTGTAGTCGAGGATTTAGGCACGCACCTCGTAGGACTTTTCTCCAGCGCGCAACGCACGTTCGGGCAATCGTTCAGAAGCGTGCTTAAAGAGCTATGTCATTCCGGCACTTCAAGGTGTTCACGTACAAACGCACGTTGCACTTGCTCATATTGGCGCTGCGTCAATGGCGGCGGTCCGACGGCACCGGCGAGCAGCTTGAGTTCGCTTCCAACGGCTCGCGCCTGGACCACAAACAGCCGCACCTCGGTGCGTCGAGCACGGCCGGTCATGTCACTGTCGCGTCGAAAACCGCCCAGCCAAAGGCGCCTGCCCGGCGGTACACGCACCACGGTGCTGATTCCCACTCGCCCCATCTCCCCCGCCGAGCCAGGTTTGAGCTTGCTGTCCAGTTGACGGTCATCCTTGATGTTCAGCTGCATTTCGATCTGGTTCGCTTCGGCAAAACGCGCAAGCACACTGGCCTCGGTGCCATACTGCACGGGCTGCCATTCATGGCTGTCGCTGCCGGGACTGGACAGGTAGAACGTATGGTTGTCCTGGAAAACCGCTGGAACATTCTCTTGGGTGAGGATCACCGGAAAAGTAACCATCCGCGCTTTGCGCCGGCGCTCCAGCACACCGAGCTGCGCCATCAAGCGGTTATCCTCCAAAGGCTCCAATACGCGTGTCACTGAGGCCCCGGTGCCTGTTTCCTCGGCCCAGGCCGCGCCCATCTTCTCGAATTCGCTGCGTTCCACATCGACCTGCCAAAGCGACACTTCAATCGGCCGCTTGGGTTTGTCGAGCTGCACCACCAGTTCCTCGATCGCCTTCACTTGCTCAGGCTTACCCTTGATCAGCAGGCTGTTGGAGTCGGGGTAAGCAATCACTACCAGGCCCTTGTCGGCCAGCAAACTCGCGGGGCGCTGCGTGTCATTTTTTTGCTCGCTGGCCAGCACGGCTTCGATCATCGAGGCCATGCCCGATACATTCACCTTTTCGCCGCCCATGACGTACTGACGGTCTGCCACATGGGTGTTGAACACCTGCACCACGCCGAACGTCTGGGCGCCCACACGCACCTCGGTGCGTGGCCTGTCCATCAGTTGGGCCAGGTGCAGCACCTGGTCTACATAGTTCGGCGGCCCGGACACATAGAAAGTCCGCCCTGCGCTCTGCCTGAGCGGGTAACGTGATTCATCAAGGCCAGAACGGCGCATGAAGCCGCGCAACCTGTCGACCGAAATATGCCGCAACGCCACCGCCGAGCTTTTTGCCTCCCCCGCGTCATAGAGGTAAATCACCTGCCCGTCGCTGTACCAGATCAGGCCCTGCTGCTCGGCGACCGCCTCCAAAGTGTGCTGCGCAGCCTCCAGGTCGAAGGCTCCGGAAAGGGTTCGGCGCGCCACCTCGCGGCTGACCACCACCGGCAAGCCCAAAGGCACCGACAGGGCGGTAAAAAACGTATGCAGGCTTTCATCCCGCGCTTGATAGGTTTCGCCCATGACAGGTGCGATGGCCAGCAACAGTGCCAGGCACAGCAGCCAGCGATGCAACCCGAAGCGGCTCATCATGGCTGGCGAATCGATAGTCACCGTAGGTGTTCCTGACAGTCTGGCGCAAAGAGGTGGCCATACTGAAAGACCGGCGCGTTTGAATCTTGATGGAAAGTTGACGGGGCCTTGCGTATGCCCATCCGTGGCATGTGCCTTGCTATGGACATTGCATCAGAGCGCGCGCCAACGTCGGAACGCGCTTACGGACAAAGGCGTCGTGACCCTGCAGTGGCCTGTATTGCCATAAGAGGGCGCGATGCTTTTTTTTTGAAAGAAAAGGTAGGTGTTGATGAACGATTCGGTCGGCAACAGCCCGGTGAATACGGCGCTGGCCTGGGTTAACGGCAGTGACGCCCCGGAAAAGAGCAGCCTCGACCTGGGTTTCATGGCACTGACCGACTGCGCCTCGCTGGTGGTCGCCGCCACCCAGGGTTTCGCGCAGCCTTACGGCCTCACGCTGAACCTCAAACGCCAAACGTCCTGGGCCAGCCTGCGCGACAAACTGGTCAGCGGTGAGCTGGACGCCGCCCATAGCCTGTATGGGTTGATCTACGCCGTGCACCTGGGCATCGGCGGCGTCGCACCTACCGACATGGCCGTGTTGATGGGGCTCAACCAGAACGGCCAGAGCATCAACCTGTCCCATGGCCTGCAACAGCTGGGCGTGACCAGTCCTGAGGCATTGGATCGCCACGTGCACCAAAGCCGAACAAAACTGACCTTCGCCCAGACCTTTCCCACCGGCACCCACGCCATGTGGCTGTATTACTGGCTGGCGAGCCAAGGTATTCATCCGTTGCAGGATGTCGACAGTGTGGTGGTGCCACCGCCGCAGATGGTCGCGCACCTGCAAGCCGGGCGCATCGATGGGTTTTGTGTCGGCGAGCCCTGGTGTGCCAGCGCGGTCAAGCAGAACCAGGGGTTCACATTGGCCACCACTCAGGCGATCTGGCCAAACCATCCGGAAAAGGTCCTGGGCTGTACCCAGGCCTTCGTCGATCAATACCCGAACACCGCCCGCGTGCTGGTCATGGCGATTCTCGAAGCCAGCCGCTTTATCGAAGCCAGCCAGGAGAACCGCCGCTCCACCGCGCAATTGCTCAGCGCCCGTGACTACCTGGATGCACCGCTGGACTGCATCGAGCCACGCCTGCTCGGCGCCTATGACGACGGCCTCGGCAACCAGTGGCAAGACCCGCATGCCCTGCGGTTTTTCGGCGACGGCGAGGTGAACCTGCCTTATCTCTGCGACGGCATGTGGTTCATGACCCAGTTTCGGCGCTGGGGCTTGCTGCGCGAAGACCCGGACTACCTCGGCATCGCGCGCCAGGTGCAGCAACTGGAGCTGTATCGCCAGGCCGCCGCTGCCGTCGGCGTGCCGGCAACCATGCAGGACATGCGCAGCAGCCAGTTGATCGACGGCAAAATCTGGGACGGCTCCGACCCCGCCGCCTACGCCCGCAGCTTCCGCTTGCACGCCATGGCGGACGCTACCAGCCGCCAGGCGTTGCGCTGACAGGACGACGACTATGTTGCGAATCCTGTTGATCAACGACACCCCGCGCAAAGTCGGGCGCCTCAAAGCTGCATTGATCGAGGCCGGATTCGAGGTCATCGATGAGTCCGGCCTGACCATCGACTTGCCCGCGCGCGTCGAAACGGTGCGCCCGGACGTGATCCTGATCGATACCGAGTCACCCGGGCGCGACGTGATGGAGCAAGTGGTGCTGGTCAGCCGCGACCAGCCGCGGCCGATTGTGATGTTTACCGACGAGCACGACCCGAATGTGATGCGTCAGGCGATCAAGTCCGGGGTCAGCGCCTACATCGTCGAAGGCATCCAGGCCCAGCGCCTGCAGCCGATCCTGGACGTAGCCATGGCCCGTTTTGAAAGCGACCAGGCCCTGCGCGCCCAGCTCCAGGCGCGCGATCAGCAGTTGGCCGAGCGTAAACGCATCGAACTGGCCAAGGGCATGCTGATGAAAATGAAGCACTGCAATGAAGAAGAGGCCTACACCCTGATGCGCCGCCAGGCCATGAGCCGCCAGCAGAAGCTGATCCAGGTGGCGGAGCAGATCATCGCCATGAGCGAGTTGCTCGGCTGATCCGACGCACGTTTTGCATAGGCGACGCGGAGCGTCACAGGGTGCATTCCCACGCGGAGCGTGGGAACGATCACCATCAACGCGTTTTGGCGCAGCTCTTGCTAAGCATTCATCACAGGTAGCCAACGGCGGTTGCCCCTTCTACGACAAAGACGTCGCCCATCCGGTTTGCCCTCGCGAACCCGGTGGCGGCGTTTTTTCGTTTTGGCCCCAGAGCCTGGGGCCGGTGGGGTGGCCTTCAACCGGCGGCCCCATCACTTGGCCTTCTTACAAGACCCCAACCGTTGAGGTGCGTGATGAAATCAAGCTTCTGGAAATCCGGGCACACCCCGACCCTGTTTGCCGCGTTCCTGTATTTCGACCTGAGTTTCATGGTCTGGTACTTGTTGGGACCACTGGCGGTGCAGATCGCCGCCGACCTGCACCTGACCACTCAACAGCGCGGCCTGGTGGTGGCCACGCCGATCCTGGCCGGCGCCGTGTTGCGCTTTCTGATGGGCATGCTGGCCGACAAACTGTCGCCCAAGACCGCCGGGCTGATTGGCCAGGTGATTGTGATTGCCGCGCTGTTCGGCGCTTGGAAACTTGGCATCCACAGCTACGAGCAAGCCTTGCTCCTGGGCATGTTCCTGGGCATGGCCGGCGCGTCGTTTGCGGTCGCCCTGCCCCTGGCGTCCCAGTGGTATCCGGCTGAACACCAAGGCAAGGCCATGGGCATCGCCGGTGCCGGCAACTCCGGGACAGTGTTTGCGGCCTTGCTCGCACCGGTGCTGGCGGCCGCGTTTGGCTGGAGCAATGTGTTCGGCTTCGCGCTGATTCCCTTGGTGATCACCCTGGTCGTCTTCGCATGGCTGGCGCGCAATGCCCCTGAACGCCCGAAAGCCAAATCCGTGGCCAACTACTTCAAGGCGCTGGGCGACCGCGACAGCTGGTGGTTCATGTTCTTCTACAGCGTGACGTTCGGCGGCTTTATCGGCCTGGCCAGCGCCCTGCCCGGCTACTTCAACGACCAGTACGGCCTGAGCCCGGTGACGGCCGGCTACTACACCGCCGCCTGTGTGTTTGGCGGCAGTTTGATGCGCCCATTGGGTGGCGCCCTGGCGGACCGTTTCGGCGGGATTCGCACCCTGCTCGGCATGTACAGCGTGGCGGCGATCTGCATCGCGGCAGTGGGTTTCAATCTGCCCAGCTCTTACGCGGCCCTGGCACTTTTCGTCTGCACCATGCTCGGCCTCGGCGCAGGCAATGGCGCCGTGTTCCAACTGGTGCCCCAGCGTTTTCGCCGTGAGATCGGCGTGATGACCGGCCTGATCGGCATGGCCGGCGGTATCGGCGGCTTCGCCCTCGCAGCCGGCATGGGCGCGATCAAACAAAGTACCGGCAGTTATCAGATGGCGCTGTGGTTGTTCGCCAGCCTGGGCGTACTGGCCTGGTTTGGCCTGCACGGCGTCAAACGTCGCTGGAGAACCACCTGGGGTTCGGCCGCCGTGACCGCCGCGCGCGTCTGATGGGCCTGCAACTGAGCGTCGCCCACGCCAGCGCCATCGGCCCTCGGGCGGAAAACCAGGATGCGCTGCGCGTGGTCACACCCGTGGCCGAACTGGCGGCGAGCAAGGGTTACTTGTGCGCCATCGCCGATGGCGTCAGCCAATGCGCCGATGGCGGCCTGGCCGCGCGCTCGACCTTGCAGGCGCTGGCGCTGGACTACTACGCCACGCCGCAAACCTGGGGCGTGGCGCAGGCGCTTGAACGTTTGTTGCTGGCGCAGAACCGCTGGTTGCAAGCCAACGGCGGTGGCCAGCCGTTGCTGACCACCCTCAGCGCCCTGGTGTTCCGCGGCCAACGTTTCACCCTCGCACATGTCGGTGATTGCCGGGTGTATCGCTGGCTCGACGGCGAATTGCAGCGCATCACTGAAGACCACGTGTGGGAGCAGCCGGGCATGCAGCATGTGCTCAAGCGCGCCCTCGGCCTGGACCAACACCTGGTGCTGGATTTTCTCGACGGCGAACTGCGTGCCGGCGAGTGTTTCCTGATGCTCAGCGATGGCGTGTGGGCGACCTTGGGTGATCACAGCATCAGCGCGATCCTGCGCGAGCAAACCGATCTCGATGTGGCGGTGAGCACCCTGGTCAACGCCGCGCACCTGGCCGCCAGCCAGGACAATGCCAGCGCGCTGCTGGTGCGCATCGACCAGTTGGGCGCCGCCACCCTCGGCGATGCATTGGTGCAGCTGCAGCAATGGCCGCTGCCACCGCCGCTGAAGCCCGGGCAACGTTTTGAAGGCTGGCAGGTTGAAAGCGTTGTAGCGCAGAGCCGGCAGTCCTTGCTGTATCGGGTACGCGATGCCCAGCAGCAGCCGTGGCTGCTGAAAACCTTGCCGCTCAGCCGCGACGATGACAGCGATGCCGGCCAAGCCTTGTTATCTGAAGAGTGGTTCCTGCGCCGGGTGGCCGGGCGCGCGTTTCCGGAAGTCCACGCCGCCAGTGGGCGTCAGCATTTGTACTACGTGATGCGTGAATATCCGGGGCAAACCCTCGCGCAACTGTTTCAACAGCAAGGGCCATTGCCCCTGGCGCAATGGCAGTCCATCGCCGAGCGGTTGCTGCGGGCGGTGGGCCTGCTGCATCGACGACAGATCCTGCACCGTGACATCAAGCCGGAAAACCTGCTGCTGGGCGACGATGGCGAACTGCGCGTGCTGGATTTCGGCTTGGCCTACTGCCCGGGGCTTTCCGAAGACCGCGCCCATCTGCTGCCCGGCACACCGAGTTTTATTGCGCCGGAGGCTTTCAGTGGTGAGCCGCCTACGCCGCAACAGGATTTGTACAGTGTCGGCGTCACGCTCTATTACCTGCTGACCGGGCATTATCCCTACGGTGAAATCGAAGCCTTCCAACGGCCGCGTTTCGCCCAGCCAGTCAGCGCCAGTCGCTACCGCCCCGACTTGCCGGAAGGGGTGCCGCTGAGTCTGGAGCGCGCCGTGGCGGCGCAACCGGCGCAACGTTATGAAACCGCCGAAGAGTGGCTGCTGGCGCTGGAGCAGGCTGACCGCCGGGAATTAAGCGTGCGACCACGGCCACTGCTGGAGCGCGAGCCACTCAAGGTATGGCAAACCCTGGCGATGGTTTCGCTGCTGATCAATCTGGTGCTGGTGTATTGGCTGCTGCACCACTAAAGGGCGATTTCCTACACGATTTCGATGGCAATCCCACTAAACCGGGCGCCTGGCGACTTGGCACAACGGCTGCATTACTCTCATCAACAACACACACATAGCCGCCCCTTCAACGTCGAAGGGTCGAGCTTCCCGAGAGAACGGGACCGGACAAAGGTGTCCTCGCCAGGTAACTGGCGGGGACGCCTTTTTTTGTTTGCACGCGATTTGTCGAGCCATTGCGGAGAACGACATGAAAAAACTCAAATTGGTGATGATCGGCAACGGCATGGCCGGGGTTCGCACCCTTGAAGAATTGCTCAAGCTGAGCAGCGACCTGTACGACATCACCGTGTTCGGCGCCGAGCCCCACACCAACTACAACCGCATCCTGCTGTCGCCGGTGCTGGCCGGTGAGCAGACCTTCGAAGAGATCGTGCTCAACGACCTGAGTTGGTACCTGGATAACCACATCAAATTGTTGCTCAACCGCAAAGTGGTGCAGATCGACCGGGTCAAACGCATGGTGATTGCCGAAGACGGCACCGAAGCCGAATACGACCGCCTGCTGATTGCCACCGGGTCGACTCCTTTTATCTTGCCGATCCCCGGCAACACCTTGCAGGGCGTAATCGGCTACCGCGACATCGCCGACACCCAAGCCATGATCGACACCGCCAAGACCCACAAGCACGCCGTGGTTATTGGCGGCGGCCTGCTCGGCCTGGAAGCCGCCAACGGCCTGATGCTGCGCGGTATGCACGTGACCGTGGTGCATATCGGCGAGTGGCTGCTGGAGCGGCAACTGGACAAGACCAGCGGCCAGTTGCTGCAAACCGAACTGGAAAGCCGTGGCCTGGTGTTCCGCCTGTGCGAACAGACCCAGGCGCTGCATGATGCCGGCAATGGCCGCGTCGGTTCGGTGCAGTTCAAGAACGGCGACATCATCCCCGCCGACCTGGTGGTGATGGCGGCCGGCATCCGCCCTAACACCGAGCTCGCGGAAAAATCCGGCATCCCGTGCAACCGTGGGATTCTGGTCAACGACACCCTGCAAACCTACGACCCGCGCATCTATGCGATTGGCGAGTGCGCCAGCCACCGTGGCATCGCTTATGGCTTGGTCGCGCCGCTGTTCGAACAGGCCAAGGTCTGCGCCAACCACTTGGCGCAGTTGGGCTTTGCCACTTACAAAGGCTCGGTGACTTCGACCAAATTGAAGGTGACCGGTATCGACCTGTTCTCCGCCGGCGACTTCATGGGCGGCGAAGGCACCGAGACCATCACCCTCTCCGACCCGATTGGCGGCGTGTATAAAAAACTGGTGATCAAGGACGACATCCTGGTCGGCGCCTGCCTGTACGGCGACACCGCCGATGGCGGTTGGTATTTCCGCCAGATCCGTGAGAACCACGCGATTGGTGAGATCCGCGATCACTTGATGTTCGGCGAGAACGCTTTAGGCGATGTAGGCCATCAAGGCCAGGACAAAGCCATGAGCATGGCCGACAACGCCGAAGTCTGCGGTTGTAACGGCGTGTGCAAAGGCACCATCGTCAAGGCGATCCAGGAACACGGGCTGTTCAGCGTCGACGAGGTCAAGAAGCACACCAAGGCCGCCAGCTCCTGCGGTTCCTGTGCCGGGCTGGTGGAACAGATCCTGATCAACACCGTGGGCGGTGCCGCCGACGTCAAACCGAAAAGCGAAAAGGCCATTTGCGGTTGCAGCGACCTCAACCATGGGCAAATCCGCCAAGCCATCCGCGACCAGCATCTGCTGACCATCGCCGGCACCATGAGCTACCTGAACTGGCGCACGCCCAATGGCTGCGCCACCTGCCGCCCGGCCCTCAACTATTACCTGATCTCCACCTGGCCGGGTGAAGCCAAGGACGACCCGCAATCGCGCCTGATCAACGAACGCGCCCACGCCAATATTCAGAAAGACGGCACCTACTCCGTCGTCCCACGGATGTGGGGCGGTGTGACCAATCCCTCAGAGTTGCGGCGCATCGCCGACGTGGCTGACAAGTACAACGTGCCGATGGTCAAGGTCACCGGCGGCCAGCGCATTGACTTGCTGGGCATCAAGAAGCAGGACTTGCCCGGCGTGTGGAAAGACCTCGACATGCCGTCGGGTCATGCCTATGGCAAATCCATCCGCACCGTGAAGACCTGTGTCGGCAGCGAGTTCTGCCGCTTCGGCACGCAAAACTCGACGCAGTTGGGTATCGAGCTGGAACATGACCTGTTCAATATGTGGTCACCGCACAAGGTCAAGCTGGCGGTGTCCGGCTGCCCACGCAACTGCTCGGAGGCCGGCATCAAGGACGTGGGAATAATCGGCGTCGACTCCGGCTGGGAGATGTACATCGGCGGCAACGGCGGGATCAAGACGGAAGTCGCAGAGTTCTTCGTCAAACTCAAAACCGCCGAAGAAGTGCGCGAATACAACGGCGCCTTCCTGCAGCTCTATCGCGAAGAAGCTTTCTATCTCGAGCGCACCGTGCACTACCTGCAACGGGTGGGCATGGAGCACATCAAGAAAGCCGTGCTGGAAGACCCGGCCCGGCGCCAGGCTCTCAACGAGCGCCTGCAATTCTCACTGTCGTTCGAGCAGGACCCGTGGAAAGAGCGCCTGGAGCAGCCGCTGCTGAAAAAGGAATTTGAAGTCATACCCGTCAAACAGCTGGAGGTGCCGGCATGAACTGGCTGGATATCTGCGCCCTGGAAGAAATCAACGCCCTGGGCTCGCGCATCATCAATGGCCCAAAGGGTGACATCGCGATTTTCCGCACCAGTGACGACGAAGTGTTCGCCCTCGACGACCGCTGCCCGCACAAGGGCGGCCCTCTGTCCCAAGGCTTGATCTACGGCAAGCGCGTGGCCTGCCCGCTGCACAACTGGCAAATTGATCTGGCCTCCGGCGAAGCCCAGGCGCCGGATATCGGCTGCGCCCACCATCACCCTGCCCGCGTGGAAAACGGCCGGGTCATGTTGGCCCTGCGGGACGCAGGTTGATGGACCGCCAGGTCACCGCGTCCACCTGCTGTTATTGCGGGGTGGGTTGCGGCGTGCTGATCGAGCATGACGGCGCGCAGATCCTCGGTGTGCAGGGCGACCCAGACCACCCGGCGAATTTTGGCAAGTTGTGCAGCAAAGGCTCAAGCCTGCACCTGACCGGCGACTTGGCCGCCCGCGCCTTGTACCCGGAGCTGCGCCTGGGCAAAGGCTTGGCGCGCGCGCGCACCGATTGGGAGACCGCCCTGGAACACGCGGCCAACGTGTTCGCCGAGACCATCAGCGAACACGGGCCGGACAGCGTGGCGTTCTACATCTCCGGGCAGTTGCTGACCGAGGACTATTACAGCTTCAACAAACTGGCGCGCGCGCTGGTCGGCACCAACAACATCGACAGCAACTCGCGGCTGTGCATGTCCTCGGCGGTGGTGGGCTACAAGCGCAGCCTGGGCGCCGACGCGCCGCCGTGCAGCTATGAAGACCTGGAATCCAGCGACTGCGTGATGATCGTCGGCAGCAACATGGCCTACGCCCATCCGGTATTGTTCCGACGCCTGGAGGAAGCCAAAGCGCGGCGCCCGCAGATGAAAGTGCTGGTGATCGACCCACGGCGTACAGACACCTGCGATTTGGCTGACCTGCACCTGGCCATCCTGCCGGGAACGGATGTGGCCCTGTTTCATGGGATTTTGCATGTATTGCTGTGGGAAGACTGGATCGACCGTGAGTTCATCCAGGCGCATACCGATGGACTGGTCGAGTTGAAGCGACTGGTGCATGACTACACGCCGCAAATGGTCACGCAACTGTGCGGGATCAGCGTCGAACAGCTGCGCCTGTGTGCTGAATGGATCGGCACCTCCAGCAGCTTTCTGTCGCTGTGGTGCATGGGCCTCAACCAATCCACCGCTGGCAGTGCAAAAAACAGCGCGCTGATCAACTTGCACCTGGCCACTGGGACGATTGGCCGGCCGGGCTGTGGGCCGTTTTCCCTGACGGGGCAGCCGAATGCCATGGGCGGGCGCGAAACCGGTAGTTTGTCGAACTTGCTGCCGGGCCATCGCGAAGCCGCCAACCCTGAACACCGTGCAGAGGTCGCCGCCTATTGGGGCGTTGAATCGCTGCCGGCGCCTACCGGGTTGACCGCGATTGAGCTGTTCGAGCAAATCCAGGCCGGCAAGATCAAGGCCGTGTGGATCGCCTGCACCAACCCCGCGCAATCGCTGCCGGACCAGAACCGCGTGCGTGCGGCATTAGCGGCGTGCCCTTTCGTGGTATTGCAGGAGGCGTTTCGTACCACCGAAACGGCCGCCTATGCCGACTTGTTGCTCCCCGCCGCCAGTTGGGGCGAAAAGGAAGGCACCGTGACCAACTCCGAACGGCGTATTTCCCACGTGCGCCGCGCTATTACCCCACCTGGCGAAGCACGGCCGGATTGGGCGATTACCGTTGATTTTGCACAGCGGCTGGAGCGTCGCTTGCGGCCGGGGCTGGCCAGCCTGTTTGCCTTTGAGCAACCGGCGCAGATTTTTGATGAATACAAGCTACTCACCCGCGACCGCGACCTTGACCTGTCGGGCATCAGCCATGCCCTGCTCTATCAGATCGGGCCGCAGCAATGGCCGTTTCCCGCGGGCGCGCAAACGGGAACGCCGCGTCTGTATGCCGATGGCGTATTCCCGACTGACAGCGGCCGGGCGCACTTTGTCGCCGACCCTTACCGCGCCGCCAAGGAGCAGCGCGATGCGCGCTTCCCTTTGACCCTGATTACCGGGCGCCTGCGTGATCAATGGCATGGCATGAGCCGAACGGGCACGGCAGCGCAGCTGTTCGGCCATGTCAGCGAGGCGTTGCTGAGCCTGCACCCGGATGAATTGCGCCGTCATCGTTTCAAAGAAGGTGATCTGGTCAACCTGAAAAGCCGTCGCGGCAACGTGATCGTCGCCGTCAACAGTGACGACAGCGTGCGCCCAGGTCAGGCATTCCTGCCGATGCATTGGGGGGATCGCTTTCTCAAGGGCGGCGTCAATGCGCTGACCCAACCGGCGTTTGACCCGTTGTCGAAACAGCCGGAACTCAAGCACAGCGGCGTGCGGCTTGAGGCAGTGCAACTGCCATGGCAATTGTTCGCGCTGATCGAGGGCGATGTGCAGAAACACTTCGAGGCACTGCGCCCGCTGTGCGAGGACTTTGCCTACGTCAGCCTGAGCCTGGCAGGGCGCGAGCGCCCGGCGCTGCTGGTGCGGGCGGCACATACCGAGGCGCCCGACCTGCAACTATTGACCCGCATCGACGAACTGCTGGGCCTCAATGACGGCCCTGTCATGGCCTATGACGACCCGCGCCGCTCGATCGGCAAGCGGGTAAAAATCGAAAAAGGCCGTATTACCGCGTTGCGCCTGGCGGGCGAAACCCTGGCCCGGCATTGGCTGCAAAGCTTGTGGCTGGAAGGACGGACCGACGATCAACTGCGCCGCTGGCTGTTGGCGCCGCTCAGCGCACCACCAGGCGGTGCGGCGGCCAGCAGCAAGACGTTGTGCAATTGCAGGAACGTCAGTGAAAACGCGGTGTGCGCCGGTATTGCCCGTGGCCTGGACCTGGACGGGCTTAAACAAGAATTGGGCTGCGGCACGCAATGCGGCTCCTGTGTGCCGGAAATCAAACGTCTTTTGGCCAGCAACTCGCAGCCAATCGCAATCAGTGTGTGAGGGGAAATCATGAGCGCAAAAGTCTGGCTGGTGGGCGCTGGGCCCGGGGATCCGGAGCTGTTGACCCTCAAGGCGGTGCGGGCCCTGCACGAGGCCGATGTGGTGTTGATCGACGATTTGGTCAACCCGGCGGTGCTGGAACACTGCGTTGATGCGCGGGTGATCACCGTTGGCAAGCGCGGCGGGTGCCGTTCGACGCCCCAGGATTTTATCCACCGCTTGATGCTGCGTTATGCACGCCAGGGCAAGTGCGTGGTGCGGCTTAAAGGCGGCGACCCGTGCATTTTCGGCCGGGGCGGCGAAGAAGCGATGTGGCTGCGCGCGCGCGGGGTGATGGTGGAACTGGTCAATGGCATTACGGCAGGCCTGGCGGGGGCAACCCAATGCAACATTCCGCTGACCTTGCGCGGTGTCAGCCGAGGCGTAACGCTGGTCACGGCACATACCCAGGACGACAGCAGCCTGAACTGGCGCGCGCTGGCCGAGGGCGGGACGACATTGGTGGTGTACATGGGCGTGGCGAAGCTGGAGGAGATTCGTCAGCAACTTCTGGAGGGCGGAATGGCAGCGGATATGCCGGTAGCGATGATCGAAAATGCATCGCTGCCCCAGCAACGGGAATGCCGCAGTAATCTTGCGCGTATGCACGCGGATGCCCTGTCATTCGCCCTGAAGAGCCCGGCGATCCTGGTGATCGGCAGTGTTGCCGCCACGGATCAGGCCGCTTGCGTTGCGGTTTCAGCCAACGGCTGAGGTAAATTTGAGGCGAAAAAAAGCCCGGCCTAAGCCGGGCTTTTTTTTACCACTCAGTAATTACTGAGCAGCTTGAGCTTCTACCGAGGCTTCTACGCGACGGTTGATAGCGCGGCCAGCTTCAGTTGCGTTGTCAGCAACTGGGCGGGATTTGCCATAACCAACCGAGCTTACACGGTTAGGAGCGATACCGTCTTTGACCAGAACTTGCTTGACCGCGTCAGCACGACGCTGGGACAGCTTCTGGTTGTAAGCGTCAGGACCGACGGAGTCAGTGTGACCTTCAACAACGGTGGTGGTTTGTGGGTACTGTTTCATGAAGTCAGCGAGGTTTTTCACGTCGCCGTAGCTGTTAGGCTTAACAACCGACTTGTCGAAGTCGAACTTCACGTCCAGCTCAACACGAACAACCTGAGCAACTGGAGCTTCTGGCTCTGGAGTTGGCTCTGGAGCTGGTGCTGGGGTAGGAGCTGGAGCAACTGCGCCAGCGTTGCCGCCGAAGTTTACGCCCAGGCCGACCAGTGCGGAGTAATCCCACTTGCCGTTGTCCAGGTTGTAGTCGGACTCAACACCAGCACGTGCGAACAGGTTGTTGGTGAAGTAGTACTTCACGCCAGCGCCAGCGATAGCCAGGGTGGACTGGTCGCGACCTTTGTGGCCGTCAGCTTCAACGTTGGTACGGCTCTGGTGAC
Source organism: Pseudomonas sp. MONT-RG-20F-20-E-7-02 (assembly GCF_022662395.1). Lineage (NCBI taxonomy): Bacteria > Pseudomonadati > Pseudomonadota > Gammaproteobacteria > Pseudomonadales > Pseudomonadaceae > Pseudomonas > Pseudomonas sp. MONT-RG-20F-20-E-7-02. Next base: position 166,319 of record NZ_JAKNQN010000001.1, on the reverse strand, counting down.
CGAAACCACCTTCTACGTATGGACGCAGGGAATCAACACCAGCCTGACCGAAGTGGTACTGAGCAGTCACGCTGCCAGTGTCACCTTTGATCTTCTGGGAACCAGTACCGTCGTTCGAACGGGTGTGGTTGGTGGTGTCGTAGTTCAGGTTGATCGACACGTCGTCGGTCAAGAAGTAACCGATGCTGGCGCCAGGGTTGTAGCCGTCTTCGATATGCTTAACGCTATCGTTGAACTGCTTTTTGTAGAACAGCTGGCCTTCAACTGCGCCTTGGCCTTGTGCCAGTGCGCCGAAAGAAGTAGCGGCAATAAGAGTACCAATGGCCAAGCCCAAGGTGTTTTTCAGTTTCATCCGTTAAATCCCCATCTGGTGATTGTAAAGCAGTCCCACAAACCGGGGGACAACTCGGCGACAAGTCTAACAGAACTTGCCTACACGTAAGAGATATTTGCCACGCACTAAGTTTCAGTCTCGCCCGCAAATTTCTCACGTAATTTATCAAGAGCGCGTTTGTAACGCATTTTTGTAGCACTCAAACCCATGTGCATGATGTCAGCAATTTCCTGAAACTCTAGCTCTGCGACAAATCGAAGCACCAGAATTTCTCGGTCAATCGGATTCACATGCACCAACCAGCGATCGAGTCCGCCCTTCTCCTCGGGTGCCGGCGCCTTTTCTTCAGACGCTTCCTCAAGGGGGTCCAGACTCAAAGCGTCCATCAAGCGACGCTTTCGCCGTTCCTTACGATACTGCGTGATGCACTCGTTGTACGTGATGCTGTAGAGCCAGGTCTTGAACTTCGATTTGCCCTCGAAGTTCTTGAGGCCGTACAGCACCTTGAGCATCACTTCCTGACAGACATCATCCGCATCTCTATCGTTCCCTAAATACCTTGAACAAACGTTGAACAGAGTGCGTTGATATCTGCGCATCAATTCTTCGTACGCGCGTGTTACGTGAAACAGCTCCGTGTGCGAGCGCGCGACCAACTCCTCATCAGAGAGCTCACGGGGGTCATAGCGCGTGGACAGCGTTTGGGCTTTATTCAAAACAAGTCGTGCCGACAGTCAGGTCAATGTCCGCTGCAGCCCGGTCACCCGGGTTCGCGGCGGCGTACATTAGCAGGGTTTGCCGGGTTAGCGGCTACTGACCTGCTGCTCCAGGAGAATCCGATTGGACAGTGACACCAGTTCACCCTCATCGGTCAGCACCGTTGTTTTCACGGTACCGATCTCCTCGATTTGCCCTTCGACCTCGCCCACACGCACCTGCTGCCCTACCTGATACAACTCACGCACATAGATTCCCGCAAGAATCTGACCGGCAATTTCCCGGCTTCCCAACCCCATGGCCAGCGCAACGGCCAGACCAACGGTAATCAAAACAATCACAATCACGTGGTTAAGCAGGTCAGTTTTGACCTCCAACTGGCTGATCGCGACCGAAATACTGATGATGATCACCAGGCCTTGGGCAATTCGACCCAGGCCCGCAGCATAGTCCAACCCCACGCCTTCGGCAGCCCCACGCACCAGCCCATTGGCCAGTTGCGCCAGTAAAACGCCTACCAGCAGCACCAGCGCGCCGCCGAAAACCTTCGGCAAATACAGCGCCAGCATGTCGAGCGTAGCTGAAACTCGCTCAAGTCCAAGGGATTGAGCAGCAGAAACCAGAAAAATAAGTAAAACGAACCAGTAGACGATCTTCCCGATCAGGGTAGAGATCGGGACTTGCAAGCCGGCACGCCCCAACAGCTTGGTCAGGCCGGTGCCTGCCATCAAGCGGTCCAGGCCCAGTTTGGCGAGCAATTTGGACAGCAAGGTGTCGAGCAGCTTGGCCACGACAAACCCGAGCAGTACCAGGACCAGCGCCCCAAACAGGTTGGGAATGAAATTCGCCACTTTGGTCCACAATGCGGTCATCGCAGTGACCAGACTCTGGGTCCAGAGATCAAGTTCCATATTCAATCAGCCTTATCAGCAGTGCGAGCAAGAGGTTTACGACGGGATACCGGCGATACATGGGCCGAACCATTGTTCAGGGCCATCATCAACGCCGGCAGCCAACGACCGAGCAGACCGAACAAGTCACCCGCCCCTACCTGACGGTTGGCGGTTTTCAGCACGCGGCCAAGGCAAGCATCGTCGTCACGGTTGGACGGCGACGCATTGAGCATGTCACGCAAAGACTGTTCGAACGGATCGTGCATAAAGACCTCTCGCAAGTGTTTTAAAAGACGAGGGTTAAATTCCTGGGGTCACATGGCCCCTTCGTACGTTCAGGTCATATTCAGGTCAAACCCAGCGCAATCGTCGAAATAGCCACCATTGTCCCAGTGCGACGGCCACCATCATCAGGCACGCAATCACGAATCCATAAGGGCTGCCAGAGAACGGAATGCCGCCCACATTTATACCCAGCAAACCGGTGAGAAAACTCATCGGCAGGAAGATCCCGGTAATGATCCCGAAGCGATACATGGTGCGATTCATGCGCAGGCTCAAACGCCGGTCTTCGGTCTCAAGCACAAGCCCCACGCGCTCCCGAGCCAATTCGAGCTCTTCAAGGTAACGCGTCAGGCTGTTGTGTAATTCGTTCCAATAGTCGGCATCGTCGTCACAGAACCAAGGCAATTTGATGCGCGTGAGCTGGGCGAAAATATCCCGCTGCGGCGCAAGAAAACGTTTGAGCCCAGCGGCTCGACGACGTATCTGCAAAACGTTGCCATGCTCCGGAGTATACCGTTCGTCGGCATCCAGTTTTTCTTCCTCGATATCGACGACTTCAGACAGGTCGGTGACCAGATCCTGCACTTTATTGGTCAGGTATTGCGCCATATAAAGGATGAGCTCGGACGCGGTCTTCGGCCCTTTTCCTTCCGCCAGTTGCACCAGTAGCTCATCGGTTGCGCGCAGCGGGCGCAGGCGCAGGGAAATCACGCGACTGGCCGCAGCGAAAATGCGCACCGATACCATGTCTTCCGGCTCGGCGCCGGGGTTAAGGTTGACCCCGCGCAGAAACAGCAGCAATTCTGCGTCGGGCAGCGGCAGCAAGCGCGGACGGGTGTTTTCCTCCAACAGCAGGTCACAGGCGAACTCGCTCAAGCCGCTGGCTTTACGCAGCCACGTCTGGGTCTGCGGGTGGCTGCGATCCCAATGCAGCCACAGGCTTTCCTGTGGCTGAAGCTGCAAGTCGTCAAGCTCAGTCCGGGCAATCGAACGCGCACCGCCTTTACCGTCCAGCACCAGGGCGTGCACCAGCCCCCATTGCGCGTTTTCTTCCTCGAACATCCTCACCCCTATCGGCTACTGCGGTTTATTCAGGCATTTTCAGCGGGCTTGGCGAGACGATCACGCCATTATTGTCCGCATAGATGTATTCGCCTGGGCGGAAGGTCACGCCGGCGAAAGTCACGATCACATTCAGGTCGCCAATGCCGCGCTTGTCGGTTTTCATCGGGTGGGTTGCCAACGCCTGCACCCCAAGATCAGTCTGGGCGATGACATCGACATCACGGATGCAGCCGTAGATCACCAGCCCTTCCCATCCGTTCTTCGCGGCTTTCTCGGCGATCATGTCGCCCAGCAATGCGCGACGCAGGGAGCCGCCACCGTCAACCACCAACACTTTGCCGGCGCCAGGCTGGTCGGCCTGTTCCTTGACCAGGGAGTTGTCTTCGAAGCACTTGATGGTGACGATTTCGCCGCCAAAGGAGTCTCGGCCACCGAAATTGCTGAACATCGGCTCAACCACCTGCACCAGGTCCGGGTAGGTGTCGCACAAGTCGGGCGTCACGTAATGGTTCATCGAGAAACTCCTGTGGTTAAAGAAGAGGTCGAACATCCCACGGTGTACATCAGAAAAACGCATCGCAACAGGCATTCTTTAGGCCGTTGCCCGTCGGCGGCGGCCATGATCAGACCCATCTCATCGCAACGCAATAACCACTGCGCGACTGAATATGACCAGAAGCGTTTAATCCGTCATATATTAGCCGCAACCACACACGAGTGAAACGCCCTTGGCAGAGCGCCGGGTCAAACCGCTTCCAGTGCCTGGGACTCTGCCCCGGCTAACGGTGACAGCGGATCTTTCAACCAGCGCTCTACCAACGGCCATACCTCAGCCTGCGCGGCTTTGCTGACCAGCATCTCAACGTGCCCGAAATCCCCGGTAAAACCTTGCTGGCGCCCCAGGCACAGGTATTGACGATGCTCGGAACCGACTTGCTCGAACAGCTTGCGGCACGCCCAATCCGGATCCTGACGGTCGCCCGCCGCGCTCACCGCCAACAGCGGCACGTCAACGTCTGCCAGACCTTTCCACCAGTCCTGCTTGCCATCGCCAAAACGACCGAACAGGCCGTTCCAGCGCATGGCTTCGATCATCACGCCTGCCGGCTCGTCCTCCGGGCCGCGCTTGAGCCGCGAACCGGACACTTCACCAAAGCGTTTCAGGAGCAAACGACCGGTCCACTCCAACGGTGGAATCTTCAACGGCCAGTGGGTACGGCTGACCTGACAGCCAAACAGCGCCACCGAGGCCACTGCCGGCGCGCCCAGATGCTGGCCGCCCAATGCCGCCGCCAGTGCCGTGCCGCCCAGGGAATGCCCGACCCAGTGCGGAATTTGCGCACTTTGCTCACGCACAAACGCGCCAATGGCCGGTAAATCGTAACGCGCATAGTCGGCGACACGGTTCCTGGCATAGTCGTGATTGCGTTTGGACAAACCGTGCCCGCGCATTTCCGGGATCCACACATCAAAACCCTGGCGCGCCAGGTAAGCGCCCAGGCCGATGCCTTTGGGCGAGTACCAGAAACGCCGGTTGGAAAAACTGCCGTGCAACAAAATAACCGGCGTGCCCCGGTTTTCCGGGACATCGGCCAGGCCCAAACGCGTCACGGCCAGCTCGACGGTGCCGTCGGGGCTGTTGCCGGGTTTGAGGCGGTACACATCTTCACTCAAGTCGCCACGACGTTCAGCGCTGATCAGGGCGACGGGAAACAGGTTGCTGCTGCTTTGCATAATGCTCTTGCACAAAAAAGGGCGGCGTCCGGAAGGAGTTCCGCCCTGCACAGATAAGAATGCCGGTCACCCTTGGCGAGTGACCGGCACTTTTGACGTATCGACCTTAAGCGGACGCTTGGCCTTCCGCGAGGAAGAACCAGGTTTCCAACACGGAGTCAGGGTTCAGCGAGACGCTCTCGATACCCTGTTCCATCAGCCATTTGGCCAGGTCCGGGTGGTCGGAAGGGCCTTGGCCGCAGATGCCGATGTACTTGCCGGCCTTGTTGCAGGCCTGGATGGCGTTGGCCAGCAGCTTCTTCACCGCAGGGTTACGTTCATCGAACAGGTGCGCGATGATCCCCGAGTCACGGTCCAGGCCCAGGGTCAGCTGGGTCAAGTCGTTGGAGCCGATGGAGAAACCGTCGAAGAACTCCAGGAACTCCTCGGCCAGGATGGCGTTGGACGGCAGCTCGCACATCATGATCACGCGCAGGCCGTTTTCACCACGGCTCAGGCCGTTTTCTGCCAGCAAGTCGACCACCTGGCTCGCTTCGCCCAGGGTGCGCACGAACGGCACCATGATCTCGACGTTGGTCAGGCCCATCTCATTGCGCACGCGCTTGAGGGCACGGCATTCCAGCTCGAAGCAGTCGCGGAAGGCTTCGCTGATGTAACGCGAGGCGCCACGGAAGCCCAGCATCGGGTTTTCTTCTTCCGGCTCGTAGAGCTTGCCGCCGATCAGGTTGGCGTATTCGTTGGACTTGAAGTCCGACAAACGCACGATGACCTTTTTCGGATAGAACGCCGCCGCCAGGGTGCTGATGCCTTCCACCAGTTTCTCGACATAGAAGCCGACCGGGTCGTTGTAGCCGGCGATGCGCTTGTCGACGCTTTCCTTGATGTCCGCTGGCAGGCCGTCGTAGTTCAGCAGGGCCTTGGGGTGCACACCGATCATGCGGTTGATGATGAATTCCAGGCGGGCCAGGCCCACACCGGCGTTCGGCAACTGCGCGAAATCGAAGGCACGGTCCGGGTTGCCGACGTTCATCATGATCTTGAACGGCAGGTCGGGCATGGCGTCGATGGAGTTTTGCTTGATGTCGAAGCCCAGTTCACCTTCAAAGATGAAACCGGTGTCGCCTTCGGCGCAGGACACGGTCACGCCCTGGCCGTCTTTCAACAGTTGGGTAGCGTTGCCGCAACCGACAACCGCTGGAATCCCCAGCTCACGCGCGATGATCGCCGCGTGGCAGGTACGCCCGCCACGGTTGGTGACGATGGCGCTGGCGCGCTTCATAACCGGTTCCCAGTCCGGGTCGGTCATGTCGGAAACCAGCACGTCGCCGGGCTGGACTTTGTCCATTTCGGACACGTCCTTGATGATCCGCACCTTGCCGGCGCCGATGCGCTGGCCGATGGCACGGCCCTCTACCAGCACGGTGCCGGTTTCCTTGAGCAGGTAGCGCTCCATGACGTTGGCCGAGGTGCGGCTTTTCACGGTTTCAGGGCGCGCCTGCACGATGTACAGCTTGCCGTCGTCACCGTCTTTGGCCCACTCGATGTCCATCGGGCACTTGTAGTGCTTTTCGATGATCATCGCTTGTTTGGCCAATTCGCTGACTTCAGCGTCGGTCAGGCAGAAACGCGCGCGCTCGGCCTTGTCGACTTCAACGGTTTTTACCGAACGACCGGCCTTGGCCTCGTCGCCGTAGATCATCTTGATGGCCTTGCTGCCCAGGTTGCGGCGCAAGATGGCCGGACGGCCTGCCTCAAGCGTGTGTTTGTGGACGTAGAATTCGTCCGGGTTCACTGCGCCTTGTACGACGGTTTCACCCAGACCGTAGGCGCCGGTGATAAACACCACGTCACGGAAACCGGATTCGGTGTCCAGGGTGAACATCACGCCGGCCGTGCCGGTTTCCGAACGCACCATGCGCTGCACGCCGGCAGACAGAGCCACCAGCTTGTGGTCGAAACCCTGGTGTACGCGGTAGGAAATGGCGCGGTCGTTGAACAGCGAAGCGAACACTTCCTTGGCGGCGCGGATCACGTTTTCGACGCCGCGGATGTTCAGGAAGGTTTCCTGCTGGCCGGCAAAGGAGGCGTCCGGCAAGTCTTCGGCGGTGGCCGAGGAGCGCACGGCAACGGCCATGTCCGGGTTGCCGGCCGACAGGGTGGCGAAGGCGGTGCGGATTTCTTCGTTGAGCTTCTCGGGGAACTCGGCTTCCATGATCCATTGACGAATCTGGGCACCGGTCTTGGCCAGGGCGTTGACGTCATCGACGTCCAGGGCGTCCAGCGCGGCGTGGATCTGAGCATTGAGGCCGCTCAGTTCGAGGAAATCGCGGTAAGCCTGGGCCGTGGTGGCAAAACCACCGGGCACCGAGACACCAGCGCCTGCAAGATTACTGATCATCTCGCCGAGGGATGCGTTCTTGCCCCCCACATGCTCTACATCATGGACGCCGAGCTTATCGAGGGAAACTACGTACTCTACCAAGGTGATCTCTCCACTTTCTGTGTTGGAAAAGCTCAGGACGCCGGCTGCTCAGTAGGAGCAAACGCCAGCGCTTGTGGCCTGGACCTGGAAAATAAGTGAGAATGCGGCCCACTGCGGGACGGCAAAATCGCGCCTATCATATCCAAGATTCGCCATCAGCTTAAGGCCCAGGGCTCAAATGAAACGATCTGCTTTCTTTATCTCCGACGGCACCGGCATCACAGCCGAAACATTGGGCCAGAGCCTGCTCGCGCAGTTCGAAAACATTACCTTCGCCAAATTCACGCGGCCCTATATCGACAGCGTGGATAAAGCGCGGGCCATGGTACAACAAATCAATCTGGCGGCTGAAAAAGACGGTTTTCGGCCGATCATTTTCGACACCATCGTCAATCAAGACATCCGTGAGATCCTCGCAACCTCCAATGGTTTCATGATCGACATCTTCTCCACGTTCCTGGCGCCGCTGGAACAGGAGTTGAGTGAACACTCCTCCTATTCTGTAGGAAAGTCCCATTCCATAGGGCACAACTCCAATTATATGGAGCGTATCGAGGCGGTGAACTTCGCCCTGGACAACGATGACGGCGCCCGCACGCACTATTACGACAAGGCCGATTTGATCCTGGTGGGCGTGTCCCGCTGCGGCAAGACGCCGACGTGCTTGTATATGGCCATGCAGTTCGGCATCCGCGCGGCCAACTATCCGCTGACCGAAGACGACATGGAGCACCTGACATTGCCGGCCGCCTTGCGCGCGCACCAACACAAGCTGTTCGGTCTGACGATTGACCCGGATCGGCTGACGGCGATCCGCAATGAGCGCAAGCCCAACAGCCGCTATTCGAGCTATGCACAGTGCGAGTTCGAAGTACGCGAAGTGGAAAATCTGTTCCGTCGCGAGAATATTGCGCACATCAATTCCACGCATTTCTCGGTGGAAGAGATATCGGCGAAGATTTTGGTGGAGAAGGGTGTGGAGCGCAGGTTCAAATAGTTGTATTGCCTGACCTAGCCCCATCGCAGGCAAGCCAGCTCCCACATTTGACTGAGTTCCAACACTGGAATGCATTCAAATGTGGGAGCTGGCTTGCCTGCGATGAACGATAACGCGGTCCTACAGGTGAAACCTGCCACCGCCCTGCCCCAACGCCGTCGCCAGCGCATCAAACCCCGCCCGCAACAACTGATCATCCCCCGACGTGTTACAGATGCTCGCCCGAATAAACTGCGGCACCGCCGTTTGCCCTACGGCAAAGGCTTCGGCCGTGGCGATCAGGTAATTATTCTGCTTAAGCTCTGCCTCAATTTCCGACGCACGCCATGGCTCCGGTACTTCAATCCAGAAGTGCGGGCTGTTGAGGTGAGTGCGGTATTCAAGGCCGGCCAACAGGTCGCCCACCAGGGCTTTGCGGCGGCTGATCTCGTTGATCTGCTGGCGTAGCAGGTATTCCGCCGTGCCGTTCTCGATCCACTGCGTTGCCAGTTCCAACGTCACCGGCGTGGCCATCCAGCAGGTTGAGCGCAGGGCCGCCGAAATACGGCTGACCAGCGCCGGTGGCGCGTGCACATAGCCCACCCGTAATCCGGCGGAGACGGCCTTGCTCAGGCTGCTGATCAAAATCGTACGTTCAGGCGCGAAATGGCTGAGGGGCGGCGGCCGGTCTTCTACCAGTACGCCGTGGGCTTCGTCTTCAAGAATCAGCAGGTTGTGTTCACGACAGACTTTGACCAAGGCTTCCCGGCGCGCCACCGATAACACCGCCGTCGTCGGGTTCTGGATAGTGGGCGTGCAATACAACGCCGAAACCCGGTGATTACGACAGACTTCATCCAGCGCGCCCGGCAGCACACCTTCTTCGTCCATCTCCAGGCCGATCAGCCGTACGCCGAGCATGCGCGCGGCCGTGATCAGCCCAGGGTAGGTAAGCTGTTCAGTGACCACCGTATCGCCCGCCCGCAACAGCGCCATCATCGCGCAGAGCAAGCCATGCTGGCCGCCATTCACGCAAATGACCTGCTCGGGAATCGGGTGAAAATCTCGCTGCACCAGCCACTGCGCCCCCGCTTCACGATAGCGCGGCAACCCTGCATCCGGGGTGTAGGCGCTGATGTCCTGGAGGAACTTGGCGTTGGTCGACAGGGTTTGGAAGCTCTGGGCCAGAAACACGGTTTCCTGCCCCGGTATATGCATGTTGCGGCTCATGTCGAAGTAATGACGCGGCTCCTCGCTGACGTTGCGAAAGCCTTCGTCACGCTGGCGCTCCATCCCACGCTTGCGCACGAATGTGCCGTCACCCACTCGCGCCACCACCAACCCCAGGCGTTCCAGCTCGCCGTAGGCGCGGCTGATGGTGCCGATGGTCACACCCAGATTGTCGGAAAGCACCCGATGGGGCGGCAGTTTTCGTCCGGGTTCAATCAAGCCTTCGAGGATGCCGCGCTCCATCACATCGGACAGGCGTTTGTACTTCACGCCCTGACCGCTGGACAACCCCTCACGCATAATTGACACCATGTCAATATTTGTTTTGACAGCCATCATTCGCCCTAATAGTGTGCTTTTACGGGTTCAATCACCGGATGAAACAACTTAATACACAGTCAATATAGAGTTCAATTCCGGCTCAGGGAAGCAATAAACGATGCCAATGTCCGCCGTTCTTGAAAACACAACAAAAACAAAAACTCAGAAACAGTGGTTGGCCGGCCTGGTCACCAGCGTGATGTTTCTTATCGTATGCCTGAGTTGGGGCACCACGTGGCTGGGGATCAAGATCGCCGTCGAAAGCGTGCCACCGCTGACCTCGGCGGGCCTGCGCTTCCTGATCGCGTTCCCGCTGTTCCTGTGTTTTGCCCTGGTGCGCCGCGAGCCGATCCTGTTCCCGCGCGAAAGCCGCTGGTTCTTCGTATTTGTGACCTTGTCCTACTTCAGCGTTCCCTATTACCTGCTCAACTACGGCGAGATGCATGTTTCCTCCGGCCTGACCGCCCTGCTGTTCAGCTGCATGCCGGTGTTTATCCTGATCTTCTCCGCGCTGTTTCTGCGTGAGCGCATCTATTTTTCCCAGGTGGTCGGCATCGGCATCGGTTTCGGCAGCCTCTACATGATCATCAAGAGCCAGGGCCTGCACTTGGACCACGCCGAGTTCTTCGGGGTACTGGCGATTCTGACCGCCGCGATCATGCATGCCTTGTGCTACGTCATTACCAAGCAAAAAGGCAGCGCCATCAGTGTGATCACCTACAACACCCTGCCCATCGGCATTGCCGGGTTGATGCTGTTCGTGGCGGGCCTGTGGTTTGAAACACCGACCTTCGAAAACATCACCCTGCGCTCCTGGAGCGCGCTGTTTTACCTGGGGTTGGTGGCATCGGTGGGCGGTTTTATCGTGTACTTCATGCTGCTAAAACGCTTGAGCCCGATCATTTTGTCGTTTGTGTTCATCATCTTCCCGGTGTTCGCGGTGATCATCGGCGCCTGGTACGAAGGCGTGGAAATCTCCCGAGACCTGATGCTGTACTCGGCCATCCTGCTGGCCGGTTTTGCGATCACCAAGTTGCCGGTTGAAAAACTCCTGGCCAAGAAAAATTGACCCTCCAATACCAGCAACGCGAGAGAAACATGGAAGTCCTCCGCCCCACCGCCCTGGAACAGATCTACGCCCACGCTAGCCGCAGTTACCCCGAGGAATGCTGTGGTTTTGTCTTCGCCGATGGCACCGTGTATCTGGGCAGCAATATCCAGAATGAGTTGCACCGCAAGAACCCCGAGATGTACCCGCGCAGCGCGGCCAACGGCTACACCTTTTCAGTGGCCGACACCCTGCTGATGAACAAAGCGTTTCGCAGCGACAACCCGGTGGTGGTGATCTATCACTCCCACCCGGATGTCGGCGCTTATTTCAGTGACGAAGACCAGGACAAGGCACTGTTCCTGGGTGAGCCGATCTACCCCGTCAGCTACTTGGTGGTGGACGTTCGTCAGGGCCATGCCCTGGGCTCAAAGCTGTTTGCCTGGGATGGCAAGCATTTCGCTCTTCAACCCTTCAACGACCTGCACACGGAGTTGTCCATGAACGCTGTCTCTTTCCCCGATATTCTGGTTCGCGTGGCCAAGCTGCCGGAATCGACTCTTGAGGGCACCGGATCGACATTGCGCGAAGTCATTGAAAACCTCTGCAGCAGCCACCCGCAGCTGCGCCCGCATCTGTTTCATGAGAAGAACAACCAGCTCAAGGAACACTTCCTGTTTACCGCCGAGGAAGAACTGATCGGTGCCGACGACCCGTTGCCGGAAAAAGCCAACATCGAAGTACTGCTCGCCACTTCCGGCGGCATGGACATAGATGAACCTGCCCTTAGTAATGAGGAAGTACAGCGCTACGTGCGCCACATCACCCTGCCGGGCGTCGGTCGCGAAGGCCAATTGAACCTGAAAAAAGCCAAGGTGCTGATCATCGGCACCGGTGGCCTGGGCTCGCCCATCAGCCTCTACCTGGCGGCAGCCGGGATCGGCACCCTGGGCCTGGTGGATTTCGACGTGGTGGAAAGCAGCAACCTGCAACGCCAGGTCGTCCACGGCAACAGCACCCTGGGCATGCCCAAGGTCGAGTCTGCCAAGAGACGCCTGCAAGACCTCAACGCGCATATCCAGATCAACGCGCACAACTCTGCGCTGAACGTCGACAACGCACTGGAGCTGGTCGGCGCCTACGATCTGGTGATCGACGGTACCGATAATTTCGACACGCGCTACCTGGTCAACGACGCCTGCGTACAACTCGGCAAGCCCTTGGTGTACGGCGCCATCTACCGCTTCGACGGGCAGATCAGCGTGCTCAACTATAAAGGTGGGCCGTGCTATCGCTGCCTGTTCCCCAGCGCACCACCAGCGGAACTTGCGCCCAACTGCAGCGCCGGTGGCGTGATCGGCGTGCTGCCGGGTGTGGTGGGGATGATTCAAGCCACCGAGGCCATCAAGTTGCTGATCGGCATTGGCGAGCCGTTGTCCGGCCGCTTGATGCGCTTTGATGCACTGGCGATGAAGTTCAGCGAAATTCGCTTCAAACGCCGCGCCGATTGCCCGTGCTGCTCGGAACTGCGCCACAGCGAAAGCGTAGCGCCGGCGGTCTGCGCCGATGCCATCCCAAGCCAACCCTCCCTCGCCGAGGAACGCTACATCAAGCCGCGCGTACTCAAGCAAGTGCTTGAACACCACCGCAGCGCCGACGTGCTGCTGGATGTGCGCGATGCCAGCGAGCTGGAGGTGTGCAAATTACCCGGCGTGGTGCATATCCCGTTGGCCGAACTGGACGGGCAGCTCGACAGCCTCAGCCGCGACAACACCCACTACCTGATCTGCTACGCCGGCACCCGCGCCGAGCAAGCCGCCAGTACCTTGCTGGCCGCCGGTTTCGCCAACACCAAAGTCCTGCAGGGCGGCATGAAACATTGGGTTCGCGACGTCGAACCCGACATGCCGTTGTACTGAGCCGAGGGCTGACTGATGTTGCATAACTCCATTCTCGACGTCATCGGCCACACGCCGATTGTGCGTCTGGCGCAGTTTTCCGAAGACCTCGGCATCGAGGTCTACGCCAAGCTCGAATCCCTCAACCCCGGTGGCAGCCACAAGGCGCGCATCGCCCTGGGCATGATTCTCGACGCCGAGCGCCGCGGCGTGCTGATGCGTGATTCCGGGCAGACCATCATCGAGCCCAGCGGCGGCAATACCGGCATCGGCCTGGTCATGGCCGGTAATGTACTGGGCTACAAAGTGGTGCTGGTGATCCCCGACAACTACAGCCCCGAAAAACAGAAACTGCTGCGGCTCTACGGCGCCAAAGTAGTGCTGTCAGACAGCCGCCTGGGAAATAATTCCCACGGCGAAAAGTGCATGGAACTGCAGCTGGAAAACCCCAGCTACGTGATGCTCAATCAGCAGCGCAACGGCGCCAACCCGCAAACCCACCGCGACACTACCGCACCGGAAATCCTCCGCGCCTTCGGTGAGCGGCGCGTGGACTACTTCGTCAGCGGCATCGGCACGGGTGGCCACATCACCGGCATCGGCGAAACCCTCAAAGCTGCGTGGCCGGCCATGCGCGTGATGGGCGTGGAGCCCGAAGAGTGCGACCTGCTCAAGGACCAGCACGCGCCCCACCATATCCAGGGCCTGTCGATAGGCTTGATCCCGAGCATTCTCAACGTGGACGTGATCGACGGCATGCTCAAGGTGTCGCGCCAGGCGTGCATCGACATGATGAAACGCATCATGCGCACCGACGCCATCAGCCTCGGCTTGTCCTCTGCCGCCAACATGGTTGCCATCGCGCAGCTCGCCCCTGAACTGCCGCCCGAAACGGTGGTGTTGACCATGGTCTACGACAATGCTGACAGCTACCTGCCCAGTTTCGAATAACCGGTTTCCCAACCATCCAGAATGCGGGGGTGCCTCCATGGGAGGCTTTATCGACATGCAACAGCTGCACGATGAGCTGCTCACCCACCTCATCAAGACCCTGACGCCTGCGCAGATCAAGCAGCTGGAACCGCACCTGGCGCCGCTGATCCAGAACGCCGCCCAGGCGGTGGCCGAAGACTTGATCGCGTATGCCTATCGCGACCCGGCATCCCGTGGTCGCGGCGAGTTGATCCTGGAGTCTTACGCCTCGTTCAAGGCGGTGCTGTTTTACCGCCTTGCTCACCTGGTGTGGAATTTTCCCGACCAGACCAACGGCGTGTTTTCGCGTATGGCTCTCAAGCTCAGCAACCAGGGCAAAATCCTCTCCGGCGCGGAGATTCACCCGGCGGCCAAAATCGGCCGACGCTTCGTGCTCGACCACGGCTACGGCACCGTCATCGGCGAAACCTGCGAGATCGGCAACGACTGCTACATTCTTTGCGGCGTCACCCTGGGCGCCCGCGGCATTGCCAACAACCCGGACGGCAAACGCCACCCGCGCCTGGGCAACAATGTAGAGGTCGGCGCCGGCGCCCGCGTGCTGGGTTATGTACTGATCGGCGACAACGTATTTATCAGCCCCTCGTGTGTGATCACCCAGGATGTGCCGGCCGGCACCAAGGTCAAGGTGGTCAACCAGGTTCAGTTGCAGAAGAACGCGGAGTCTGACCACGGCAATTATCTGGGCGCCTTCGCCCTGGATGAGCGTTTGCACGTGGTCGGCGAAGTCAGCGCCAGTCACAAGGTCACGGTGCTCGACGCCGACTTTCACCCGTTGCAGGGGTTGATGCTGGAACCCACGGTGAAAGAGCGTCATCACCTGCAATTTCGCCTGCGCCGTCTCGACATCGGCGAGCAGCTACCGCGCCTGCCGTTGAACCTGAAAGTCTGCGGGCCGGAATTTGAAATCACCCTGCTTTCCCCCCCTGGCTTGAGTGCAATGGTGCGTCACCTGTTGCAAGCCAGCCCACTGATTGTCGGAGGTTGAACATGTCTGTGCACACCATGGAAACCCTGGCGCTGTTCGACAGCGCGCCCTACCAGAATGCCTTCAGCGCCCGGGTGATTGCCGTCAGCGAACACGGCATCGCCCTGGAGCACACGTTGTTCTACCCCACGGGCGGCGGGCAACCGGGAGACACCGGGCACCTCACCCTGGCCGATGGCACGCGGGTAGAGGTCATCGGCACCGTGCGCGACCCGGTGTTGCGCTCGATCATCTGGCACCAAGTGGAACATTGCCCTGAGCAGTTGACCGCAGGCGTGCAGGTGGACGCGGGCCTGGATTGGGAACGGCGCTACCAGCACATGAAAATGCACACCTGCCTGCACTTGCTGTGCTCGATCATCGATGCGCCCGTGACCGGCTGCAGCATCAGCGCGGACAAGGGCCGCCTGGATTTCGACCTGCCGGAAATGACCCTCGACAAAGACAGCATCACCCGCGACCTCAACGCGCTGATCGAACAAGCCCATGCGGTGAAAACCTTGTCGATGCCCGCCTCGGAGTACTCAACCCTGCTGCAGATCACCCGCACCCAGGCGGTTGCGCCGCCGGTGATTCAAGGTTCGGTACGCGTGATCGACATCGCCGGTATCGATATCCAGCCGTGCGGCGGCACCCACGTGATCAATACGGAAGAAATCGGCCGGGTGTTCTGCGAGAAAATCGAGAAGAAGAGCAAGCACAACCGCCGCGTGATTCTGCGGTTTGAGTAATTGATTGATGCTATTGCGGGCTAGTGTGGGGGTTAACTCACACTAGCCAATCCGCTGTCCGGCTTTATTGTTCTTGCTCGCCGGCTTGCTGAGTCAAGGCGGTCAACTGCGCGGTGAGTTCCGACGTCTGCTGCTCAAATAGCTGTTCCACGGGAGTCAGAAATTTGAGGGGCTGCTTGTAGCCAGGTCAAAACGCGTCGATGCCCAAGCGACGTTTCGTACAGGAAACTGACAGCAAATTTATGTGCTTGTAACATTCAGAAACGTACAATCCCGCCAGCAACGCCTCGTTGCCCCTGACTCACGAAAACAGCGCCTGTCCTTCTCGGTGGGTCATTCGTGCAGCAGCTAAGCTCACTCCCATCACGCCCCTGAACCTGAACGCTGCAGGACTGACTGCCTATGAACAAAGTGTTCCGCGATTACCTGCCAGCATCCACGTTGCGCTTGCTGCCCAACCGTTGGGACTTGGTCGCCCTGCCTTTGGTGATTGGCTTTCTACTGTTTTTCTCGATCACCGCCCGTGAAACCTGGGCGCCCATCGCCACGCTACAGAGTGAAGTGATCTCCCTCGACCCGGCCAACCTGCCGGAGTACGCGATGCGCACCACCCTGCGCATGCTCGCTGCGATGGTCGCAGCGCTGGTGTTCACCCTGTTGTACGGCACCCTGGCGGCCAAAAGCCGGCGCGCCGAGAAACTGCTGGTGCCGGTGCTCGATATCCTGCAATCGGTGCCGGTGCTCGGTTACATCTCTTTTACCGTGACGTTTTTCCTGTTGCTGTTCCCGGGGCGCGTGCTGGGTGCAGAGTTCGCGGCGATCTTTGCGATCTTCACCAGCCAGGCCTGGAACATGACGTTCAGCTTCTACCAGTCGCTGCGCATGCTGCCCCATGACCTGGTGGAGGTGTCGACCAACCTGCGGCTGTCCGGCTGGCAGAAGTTCTGGAAGCTCGACGTGCCCTTCGCCATGCCCGGGCTGGTGTGGAACATGATGATGAGCATGTCCGGCGGCTGGTTTTTTGTGGTCGCCTCCGAAGCCATCACCGTCGGCGACAAGACCATCACCCTGCCGGGCGTGGGTTCGTACCTGGCCCTGGCGATTGCCCAGAAAGACCTGCACGCCGTGGGCTACGTGATCCTGGCGATGATTGTGGTCATCCTTATGTACGACCAGCTCCTGTTCCGCCCACTGGTGGCCTGGGCCGACAAGTTCCGCATGGAAACCACCGCCTCCCAGGGCGCCGCGCCGCAATCCTGGGTGCTCAACCTGATCCAGCGCACCCGCGTGGTCCAGCGCATCCTGCGCCCGATTACCCGTTCCTTCAGCCGTATCGGCAACAAGCGTTTCAGCCTCGCGGGCGGTGCGCTCAAGGCCTTGCCGGCAGAAACACCCAAGGCATCAAAAGTGATCGACTGGGTGTGGGGCACGCTCATCGCGCTGCTGGCCGCGTATGCGCTGTATCACATCGTGCAGTACGTCGGCACCGAAGTGACCTTTGCCGAAGTCGGCCACGTGTTTGTGCTGGGCCTGATTACGCTGCTGCGGGTAACCGGGCTGATCTTGATCGCTTCGCTGATCTGGGTGCCGCTGGGCGTGATGATCGGCTTGCGCCCCGCCCTGGCGGAAAAAATCCAGCCGCTGGCGCAGTTCCTTGCGGCGTTCCCGGCGAACCTGCTGTTCCCGGTATTCGTCATCGTGATCCTGCACTACAAGCTCAACCCGGATATCTGGCTGAGCCCGTTGATCGTGCTGGGCACCCAGTGGTACATCCTGTTCAACGTGATCGCCGGGGCCAGCGCCTTTCCCAATGACTTCAAGGAAGCCGCCGCCAACTTCCGCATTCGCGGCTGGCTGTGGTGGCGCAAGGTGATGCTGCCGGGGATTTTCCCGTACTACGTCACCGGCGCCATTACCGCTTCGGGCGGCGCGTGGAACGCCAGTATCGTGTCCGAGTACGTGTCCTGGGGCCAGGACAACGTGGTCGCCCACGGGCTGGGCGCCTACATCGCCCAGACCACCGCCGCCGGCGACTTCCCGAAAATCGCCTTGGGCGTGGTGGTGATGTCGATCTTCGTGGTGGCCTTCAACCGCGCGGTCTGGCGACCTATGTACGCCATCGCTGAAAACAAACTTCGTCTGAATTGATGGGATTCGCTGTGATGAATACCTCTACCGAACACGCTGCCGACACCCCGGAAATCTACTCGCTGAAAAACGTCAACCGGGTTTTCGGCAAAGGCAAAGACGAGCTGCAAGTGCTCAGCGGCGTAGACCTGAGCCTGCATGAAGGCGAGATCGTCGGCATGCTCGGCCGCTCAGGCTCAGGCAAGTCCACGCTGCTGCGCATCATCGCCGGGCTGATCCAGCCGTCGTCGGGCGAAGTGCGCTACAACGGCGCGCCGCTCAACGGCCCGGCGGAAGGCGTGGCCATGGTGTTCCAGACCTTTGCGCTGTTCCCCTGGCTGACCGTGCTGGAAAACGTTGAAGCCGGCCTGCAAGCCTTGCAGGTCGAGCGCAAGGAAAGCCGCCGCCGCGCCCTGGCCGCCATCGACCTGATCGGCCTGGACGGCTTTGAAAACGCCTACCCGCGCGAGTTGTCCGGCGGCATGCGCCAGCGCGTGGGCTTTGCCCGTGGCCTGGTGGTCAACCCGACCTTGCTGCTGATGGACGAGCCCTTCTCGGCCCTCGACGTGCTCACCGCCGAAACCCTGCGTACCGACTTGCTGGACTTGTGGAGCGGCAAACAGCTGCCGATCAAGTCGATCCTGATCGTGACCCACAACATCGAAGAAGCGGTATTGATGTGCGACCGCATCCTGGTGTTGTCGTCCAACCCTGGCCGCGTGGTCGCCGAAATCAAAGTGCCGTTTGCGCACCCGCGCAACCGCCTGGACCCGACTTTCCGGCAAATGGTCGATGACATCTACGCGCTGATGACCGACCGGCGCAGCGCCGATGCCAAAGGCATACCCGAACTGAAAATGGGCAGCCTGTTGCCGGAAGTGTCCACCAACTTGATGGCCGGCCTGATCGAAACCCTGGCCGCCGAGCCGTACAACGGCCACGCCGGTTTGCCGACCGTGGCCGAGCGACGCTTGCTGGAAGTCGACGACCTGTTCCCGGTGGCGGAGATGCTTGAGCATCTGGGTTTCGCCGAACTCAAGGGCGCCGACATCACCCTCACCGACGCCGGCAAACTGTTTGCCGACTATGGCACCCAGGAACGTAAAACGCTGTTTGCCGAGCATTTGATCCGCCACGTGCCGCTGGCCGCGCGCATCCACCAGGTGTTGCTGGAACGCAGCGGGCACCGGGCGCCACGGGTGCGTTTCGAGCAGGAGCTGGAAGACTCGATGACCGAAGCCTTTGTCGAAAAAACCCTGGAAAGCGTGGTGGCGTGGGGGCGCTATGCGGAGATTTTCTCCTATGACGACCACACCGAAACGTTCAGCCTGGATGATGTGGAAGGCAGTATGTAAGCCCGACTGAACAGCACAAAAAAGTGTGGGAGCTGGCTTGTGTGGGAGCTGGCTTGCCTGCGATGACATCACCTCGGTTTAACTGCAAAACCGAGACGCCTGCATCGCGGGCAAGCCCGGCTCCCACAAACGCCGCTCCCACATTGGCCGGTGGTGTTTGTCAGATTACAAATAAGTCTACAAACCGGTTAACCGGCGTGGCCTCAAGTCTTTCCTGATCCTTGCACAGCGCAAAAATCTCCCCACTGCGCTGCGCGGTAAACCGCGTCGCCAGGTTGGCCTTGAACTTGTCTTCCAGCAAGGGAATGCCATCCACCCGGCGACGGCGATGCCCAATCGGGTATTCCACCGCCACCTGCTCGGTGCTGGTGCCATCCTTGAAAAACACCTGCACCGCGTTGGCGATGGAGCGCTTGTCGGCCTCCAGGTATTCGCGGCTGTAGCGTGGGTCTTCGACGATGACCATCTTCTGGCGCAGCTCATCAATAATCGGGTGAGCCGCGTGAAACTCATCCTCATACTGCTCGGCCACCAAATTGCCAAAAGCCAGCGGCACGGCGGTCATGTACTGCAGGCAGTGGTCGCGGTCGGCGGCGTTGGCCAGCGGGCCGACTTTGGAAATGATGCGGATCGCCGACTCGTGGGTGGTGATCACGATGCGCTCGATTTCATCCAGGCGCTCCTTGACCTGCGGGTGTAACGTCACCGCCGCTTCGCAGGCGGTTTGCGCATGGAACTCGGCCGGGAAACTGATCTTGAACAGCACGTTTTCCATCACGTAGGTGCCGTAGGGCTGGGACAGGCTGAACGCGCGTTTGTCTTCAGGCTTGAGCGCCAGGTCCTTGTTGGTGTGGCTGAACAGTACGTCATAAAACCCCCACTGCGGCGCGCTCAACACACCCGGAATGCCCATCTCGCCGCGCATAGCGATATCGGCCAGACGCACGCCCCGACTTGACGCATCGCCCGCCGCCCAGGATTTGCGCGAGCCGGCGTTCGGTGCGTGGCGATACGTGCGCAGTGCCTGGCCATCGACAAACGCGTGGGACAAGGCTGCGAGCAGTTGCTCACGGTTGGCGCCCATCAGTTTGGCGGTCACCGCCGTGGAGGCGACTTTCACCAGCAGCACATGGTCAAGGCCGACACGGTTGAAAGAGTTTTCCAAGGCAATCACACCCTGGATTTCATGGGCCATGATCATCGCTTCGAGCACGGCGCGCACGGTCAGCGGCGCGTCGCCATTGGCCAAGCGTTTTTGCGAAAGATGGTCAGCCACGGCGAGGATGCCGCCGAGGTTGTCTGAAGGGTGGCCCCATTCGGCGGCGAGCCAGGTGTCGTTGTAGTCGAGCCAACGCACAATGCAGCCAATGTCCCAGGCGGCTTTGACCGGGTCCAGGCGGAACGACGTGCCAGGCACTCGCGCGCCGAACGGGACGACAGTGCCCTCCACGATTGGCCCCAGGTGCTTGGTGCACTCGGGGAAGCGCAGGGCCAACAGGCCACAGCCGAGGGTGTCCATCAGGCAGTTGCGCGCGGTGTCCAAGGCGGCCTGGGACTCGATGCGGTAATTGAGGACGTAATCGGCAATGTCCTGCAGGATCTGATCGTAGTCCGGGCGATTGTTCTGGTCGACGTTGGCGCTCATGGCAGTTCTCCAAAAAGGGTTGGGGTTAGTCCTCGGGCTTACGGTTGTTAGAGAGCAGATCTTGGACGCCTGCCTTGAAATAGAAGACCACCTGTGGGAGCGGGCTCCCACAGGGGTTGGGTGCAAGGTGTTAGAAAGCGTCGCCGGGCACGCGCACGAAACCTTCCATCAACACTCGCGCGCTGCGGCTCATGATGGCTTTCTTAACGACCCATTCGCCGTTCACCTGGGTCGCCTCGGCGCCCACACGCAAGGTGCCGGACGGGTGCCCGAATCGCACGGCATTACGCTCAACACCACCCGCCGCCAGGTTGACCAAGGTGCCGGAAATCGCCGCCGCCGTGCCAATCGCCACCGCCGCCGTGCCCATCATCGCGTGGTGCAGCTTGCCCATGGACAGCGCGCGCACGAGCAAGTCCACATCAGCGGCCTTGATCGCCTTGCCGCTGGACGCCACGTAATCCGCAGGCTTGGCCACAAACGCCACCTTCGGCGTGTGCTGGCGCTGGGCGGCTTCGTCCAGATGTTTGATCAAGCCCATGCGCAAGGCGCCGTAAGCGCGCACGGTTTCAAACATTGCCAGGGCTTTCGGGTCGCTGTTGATCGCGCCTTGCAGCTCGGTGCCGGTGTAGCCGAGGTCTTCGGCGTTGATGAAAATCGTCGGGATGCCGGCGTTGATCAGCGTCGCCTTGAAGGTGCCGACACCGGGCACTTCGAGGTCGTCAACCAGGTTGCCGGTGGGGAACATCGAACCGCCGCCGCCCTCTTCCTCCGCCGCCGGGTCCATGAACTCCAGTTGCACTTCGGCGGCCGGGAAGGTCACGCCGTCGAGTTCGAAGTCACCGGTTTCCTGCACCGCGCCGTCAGTGATCGGCACGTGGGCAATGATGGTCTTGCCGATATTGGCCTGCCACACCCGCACCACGGCCACGCCGTTGTGGGGCACGCGGGCGGGGTCGACCAGCCCGGAGCTGATGGCGAACGAACCGACCGCCGCCGACAAGTTGCCGCAGTTGCCGCTCCAGTCGACAAAAGGCTTGTCGATGGACACCTGGCCAAACAGATAGTCCACGTCGTGGTCGGCGCGGGTGCTCTTGGCCAGGATCACCGTTTTGCTGGTGCTCGAAGTGGCGCCGCCCATGCCGTCGATTTGCTTGTCGTAGGGATCGGGGCTGCCGATCACCCGCAACAGCAAGGCATCGCGCACGGCCCCCGGCACCTGCGCCGCTGCGGGCAGGTCCTTGAGGCTGAAAAACACGCCCTTGCTGGTGCCGCCACGCATGTAGGTGGCGGGGATCTTGATTTGCGCTGCGTGTGCCATGGTTTTCCCCTTAAGCCGTCGCCGCCGATTCCAGGAAGTCCTGGGCAAAACGTTGCAACACGCCGCCGGCCTCGTAGATCGACACTTCTTCGGCGGTGTCCAGGCGGCAGGTCACCGGCACGTCGACACGTTCGCCATTTTTGCGGTTGATCACCAAGGTCAGCTGCGCGCGCGGGGTGCGCTGGCCGACCACGTCATAGGTTTCGCTGCCATCGATGTTCAGGGTGTGGCGGTCGGTGCCCGGCAGGAACTCCAGCGGCAACACGCCCATGCCCACCAGGTTGGTGCGGTGGATACGCTCGAAGCCTTCGGCGGCAATCGCTTCCACACCCGCCAGGCGCACGCCTTTGGCCGCCCAGTCGCGGGACGAACCCTGGCCATAGTCGGCGCCGGCAATGATGATCAGCGGCTGCTTGCGCTCCATGTAGGTTTCAATGGCTTCCCACATCCGCGTGACCTGGCCTTCCGGCTCGATACGCGCCAGGGAGCCCTGCTTGACCTTGCCGTTTTCCTGGACCATTTCGTTGAACAGTTTCGGGTTGGCAAAGGTCGCGCGCTGCGCGGTCAGGTGGTCGCCGCGGTGAGTCGCGTAGGAGTTGAAGTCGACTTCCGGCAAGCCCATTTTCGCCAGGTATTCACCCGCAGCGCTGTCGAGCATGATTGCGTTGGACGGCGACAAGTGGTCGGTGGTGATGTTGTCCGGCAGCACGGCCAGCGGGCGCATGCCCTTGAGCGGCCGCGCACCGGCCAGCGCGCCTTCCCAATACGGCGGGCGACGAATGTAGGTGCTTTGCGGGCGCCAGTCGTACAGCGGCGCGACTTTCGGGCCGGTGTCCTCGTGGATCGCGAACATCGGGATATAGACGGCGCGGAACTGCTCCGGCTTGACCGAGGCCTTGACCACCGCGTCGATTTCTTCGTCGCTCGGCCAGATGTCTTGCAGGCGGATTTCCTTGCCATTGGCGTCGAGGCCGAGCACGTCCTTTTCAATGTCGAAACGGATGGTGCCCGCAATCGCGTAAGCCACCACCAACGGCGGCGAAGCCAGGAACGCTTGCTTGGCGTACGGGTGAATGCGCCCGTCGAAGTTGCGGTTACCCGACAACACGGCGGTGGCGTACAGGTCGCGGTCGATGATTTCTTGTTGGATCACCGGGTCGAGTGCGCCGGACATGCCATTGCAGGTGGTGCAGGCGAACGCCACCACGCCGAAGCCGAGTTTTTCCAACTCATGGCCCAGGCCCGCGTCTTCCAGGTACATGGCCACGGTTTTCGAACCCGGTGCCAGCGAGGATTTGACCCACGGTTTGCGCGTCAGCCCCAACTTGTTGGCGTTACGCGCCAGCAGGCCGGCAGCAATCACGTTGCGCGGGTTGCTGGTGTTGGTGCAACTGGTGATGGCGGCGATGATCACCGCGCCGTCGGGCATTTGCCCCGGCACTTCGTCCCACTGGCCGGAGATGCCCTTGGCCGCCAGGTCGCTGGTGGCCACGCGGGCGTGCGGGTTGCTCGGCCCCGCCATGTTGCGCACCACGCTGGACAGGTCGAAGGTCAGGCCGCGCTCGTATTGCGCGCCTTTCAGGTCATCCGCCCACAGGCCGGTGTGGCGTGCGTACTGTTCGACCAAGGTGACTTGTTCGTCTTCGCGGCCGGTGAGTTTCAGGTAGGCGATGGTCTGCTGGTCGATGTAGAACATCGCCGCCGTGGCGCCGTATTCCGGGGCCATGTTGGAAATGGTCGCGCGGTCGCCCAAGGTCAGCCTGGAGGCGCCTTCGCCGAAGAACTCCAGCCACGCGCCGACCACTTTTTGTTTACGCAGGAACTCGGTGAGCGCCAGCACCATGTCGGTGGCGGTGATGCCGGGCAGCAACTTGCCGGTGAGCTCCACGCCGATGATTTCCGGCAGGCGCATCCACGAGGCGCGGCCGAGCATCACACTCTCGGCTTCGAGGCCGCCGACGCCGATGGCGATCACGCCCAGGGCGTCCACGTGTGGCGTATGGCTGTCGGTGCCGACGCAGGTGTCAGGGAAGGCCACGCCGTCGCGCACCTGAATCACCGGGGACATTTTCTCCAGGTTGATCTGGTGCATGATGCCGTTGCCGGGCGGGATCACGTCGACGTTTTTGAAGGCCTTTTTGGTCCACTCGATAAAGTGGAAACGGTCTTCGTTGCGACGGTCTTCAATGGCGCGGTTTTTCTCGAACGCGTCCGGATCAAAACCACCGGCTTCGACGGCCAGGGAGTGGTCGACGATCAGTTGGGTCGGCACCACCGGGTTGACCTGGGCCGGGTCACCGCCTTGCAGGGCGATGGCGTCGCGCAGGCCGGCGAGGTCGACCAGCGCGGTCTGGCCGAGGATGTCGTGGCACACCACGCGCGCCGGGAACCACGGGAAGTCGAGGTCGCGCTTGCGTTCGATCAGTTGGCTCAGGGACGCGTTGAGGGTGGCCGGGTCGCAACGGCGCACGAGGTTTTCCGCGAGCACGCGCGAGGTGTACGGCAAGGTGGCGTAGGCGCCGGGAGTGATTGCATCGACAGCCGCACGGGCGTCGAAGAAATCCAGGCGGCTGCCGGGGAGCGATTTGCGAAATTCAGTGTTCATCGTCAGGACTCGGTCACGGTAGGTTCACAGGGCGAACTGTCGGCACTGGCCCGGCTCCCACAGGAAAGCACATTGGCCAGTGTGCTCAGCTCATCCCACTCAGCGACGTTCGATTGGCACGAACTTGCGCTGTTCTACGCCGATGTACTCGGCGCTTGGACGGATGATGCGGTTGTTGGCGCGCTGCTCGAACACATGCGCGGCCCAGCCTGTAAGCCGCGAGCAAACGAAGATTGGCGTGAACAATTTGGTCGGAATACCCATGAAGTGGTACGCCGAGGCATGGTAGAAGTCGGCGTTGGGGAACAGCTTCTTCTGTTCCCACATGGTCTTGTCGATGGCTTCCGAGACCGGGAACAGCACCTTGTCGCCCACTTCATCAGCGAGTTTTTTCGACCAGCCCTTGATCACTTCATTACGCGGGTCGCTGTCTTTGTAGATCGCGTGGCCGAAGCCCATGATCTTGTCTTTGCGCGCCAGCATGCCAAGGGTGCCTTCGACGGCTTCCTCGGCCGAGCCGAAACGCTCGATCATTTCCATCGCCGCTTCGTTGGCACCGCCGTGCAGCGGGCCGCGCAGGGAGCCGATGGCAGCGGTGACGCAGGAATACAGATCCGACAGGGTCGAGGCGCACACGCGGGCGGTGAAGGTCGACGCGTTGAATTCGTGCTCGGCGTAGAGGATCAGCGACACGTTCATGACTTTTTCGTGCAGCGCGCTCGGCTTTTTGCCATGCAGCAGGTGCAGGAAGTGGCCGCCGATGCTTGGCTCGTCGGTCACGCAGTCGATGCGCTTGCCGTCGTGGCTGAAGCGATACCAGTAGCACATGATCGCCGGGAACGCGGCGAGCAGGCGGTCGGTCACGTCGCGCTGCACGGAGAAGTCTTTCTCCGGCTCGATGTTGCCCAGAAACGAGCAACCGGTGCGCATCACGTCCATCGGGTGGGCGTCGGCAGGGATGCGCTCCAGCACTTCTTTCAGCGCCTGGGGCAGGTCGCGCAGCTTGCCGAGTTTGGCGGTGTAGGCGGCCAGTTCGGCTTGGGTTGGCAGCTCGCCGTACAGCAGCAGGTAGGCGACTTCTTCAAATTGCGCATCGGCGGCCAGTTCGCGCACGTCGTAGCCGCGGTAGGTCAAGCCGGCACCGGCCTGGCCCACGGTGGACAGTGCGGTCTGCCCGGCCACCTGGCCACGCAGGCCGGCGCCACTGAGTACTTTTGCTTCAGCCATGTTCGTTCTCCAATCTTGAATTTATTAGGGAGCCACAGGGTTACTTTTTGGCGGCAAACAGCGCGTCGAGCTTCTGCTCGAAGGTGTGGTAGTCGATGCGATCGTAAAGCTCCATGCGGGTTTGCATGGTGTCGATCACGTTCTGCTGGGTGCCGTCGCGACGAATCGCGGTGTAGACGTTCTCGGCGGCCTTGTTCATGGCGCGGAAGGCCGAGAGCGGGTACAGCACGATGGAAACATCGGCAGATTTCAACTGTTCGGTGGTGTACAGCGGCGTCGCGCCGAATTCAGTGATGTTGGCCAGGATCGGCGCTTTCACACGGGAGGCAAACAGCTTGTACATCTCCAGCTCAGTGATGGCTTCCGGGAAGACCATGTCGGCGCCGGCTTCGATACAGGCGGCGGCGCGTTCCAGCGCCGACTCCAACCCTTCGACCGCCAGGGCGTCGGTGCGCGCCATGATCACAAAGCTGTCATCGGTGCGTGCATCCACGGCGGCCTTGATGCGGTCGACCATTTCCTGCTGGGACACGATTTCCTTGTTCGGGCGATGGCCGCAGCGCTTGGCGCCGACCTGGTCTTCGATATGGATGGCGGCGGCGCCGAACTTGATCATCGACTTGACCGTGCGCGCCACGTTGAAGGCCGAGGAACCGAAACCGGTGTCGACGTCCACCAGCAGCGGCAGGTCGCACACGTCGGTGATGCGGCGCACGTCGGTCAACACGTCATCCAGGCCGGTGATGCCCAGGTCCGGCACGCCCAGAGAGCCCGCCGCGACGCCGCCACCCGACAGGTAGATCGCCTTGAACCCGGCGCGCTTGGCCAGCAGTGCGTGGTTGGCGTTGATCGCACCGACCACCTGCAACGGGTGTTCGCTGGCGACGGCGTCACGGAAACGCTGGCCGGGTGTCGTTTTATTGTTCGAACTCATGACTCACCTCGTGATTGGGGAGCGCCGTCCGGGAAGTGACGGGCAATGTTGCGTTTGGACGCGCCGATATGCCGGCGCATCAACAATTCGGCCAGTTCACCGTCACGCTCGGCGATCGCGTCAAGAATGCGGTGATGCTCGGCAAAGGCCTGGCGTGGACGATTGGGGGTCGCGGAGAACTGGATGCGGTACATGCGCACCAATTGGTACAGCTCGCCGCAGAGCATTTGGGTCAGGGTGCGATTACCGGCGCCTTGAATTATCCGGTAATGAAAATCGAAGTCGCCTTCCTGCTGGTAGTAGCCGAGGCCGGCCTGGAACGCTTCGTCACGTTCATGGGTGTGCAACACCTGGCGCAGTTCTTCGATTTCGGCGTCGGTCATGCGCTCGGCGGCCAAACGGCAGGCCATGCCTTCAAGAGACTCGCGGATTTCATAGAGTTCAATCAGCTCGGCATGGCTCAAGGACACGACCCGAGCGCCAACGTGGGGCACGCGCACCAGCAGGCGCTGGCCTTCGAGGCGGTGGATCGCTTCGCGCAGCGGGCCACGGCTGATGCCATAGGTGCGCGCCAGTTCCGGCTCGGAAATCTTGCTGCCGGGGGCGATCTCGCCCTTGACGATGGCGGCCTGGATACGCCGGAAGACGTTCTCCGACATTGTCTGGGAATCGTCTGACGGCGCCAGGGAGGCTTCCGCTTGATCGAGCATATTGTCGACACCTTTAAAAGCAATGCCGCAAAAACTAGCCAATCAGCCCTTAATAGTCAAAGAATAAATCCACATTGTCGACAATCTTCTAATAACCCCTTCTGCACGTTCTCGGGGCATGGCCGCCTGCCAGCGCTGGCGCCAAAAAAGCATCATGTTAGAATGCCCGCCGCATTTGCCTGACATCATTTGATGAAACGGCGCACGAGGGAGCTTGCGCAGCAATGCCAGTCGCCTTGAATTAAACATCGCACTGCACCGCCTCAGGATCTATGAGACTCAAGCCCTTCCTTTTAATGTGTTGCCTTATGTGCTTACCGGGCCTTGGCGTTGCCGCCGAGAAGACCGTGTATGGCCTGAATGAATACGCAAAACTTGCCGGCATTGACCTGGAAGTGGCAGCCAAACTCGACACTGGCGCCAAGACCGCCTCGTTGAGCGCCCGCGACATCAAGCGCTTCAAGCGCAACGGTGAATCCTGGGTACGCTTTTACCTGGCCATCGACACCGCCCATTCCCACCCCATCGAACGCCCTCTGGCCCGCGTCAGCAAGATCAAGCGCCGCGCCGGTGACTACGACCCCGATGAGGACAAGAACTACACCGCCCGCCCAGTGATTGCACTGGACATCTGCATGGGCACCGCTTTACGCAGCATCGAAGTGAACTTGACTGACCGCAGCGCATTCCAATACCCGCTGCTGATCGGCTCCGAAGCGCTGAAACGCTTTGATGCGCTGGTCGACCCCAGTCTTAAATACGCAGCGGGCAAACCTGCCTGCGCCGCTGACGCTCCTACCGCCGAGTAAACCGAATGCGCTCTTTGACCCTGCACCTGAAAATCCTGATCACCATCCTGGTGGTGTTGGGTATTTCGGTCACCGCCTACCAGATTTTCGTGCTGGGGATTCCCGTCACCGAGGACGCCACCGACGACCTGTGGAACATCGACGCCAAGGTCGAGTTCGTCGCCAACCCCAAGGACCCGGTGAAAATTTCGATGTTCGTGCCGCCCCTGAGCCGCGACTTCGTCAGCCTCAATGAAAGTTTCATCTCCAATAACTACGGCGTGAGCGTCAACCGCACCGATGGCAACCGCAAGGTCACCTGGTCGGCCCGCCGCGCCAAGGGTAACCAGACACTGTATTACCGCCTGGTGCTGACCAAGCGTTACAGCGGCGAAAAGGTCAAGGTCAAAGGCCCGACCTTCCGCGACAGCATCGCCGTGGAAGGCCCGGAAAAAATCGCCGCCGAAGCCTTGCTGGCGCCGATCCGCCAGCACTCGGCGGACGTCGAGACGTTTATTACCGAAGCGATCAAGCGCACCAATAACCTCAACGACGACAATGTGAAGCTGCTGCTGGCGGGCGACCCGTCGACGCCGCACAAGGCCAAAATCGTTGAGTTATTGCTGTCCATCGCCCATGTGCCGGTGGAAAAAGTCCACACCATCCGCCTGGTGGCCGATCAGCCGCAAACTCCGGAGCTGTGGCTGCGCAGCTTCAATGGCAATGACTGGTTGTACTTCAACCCGGAAACCGGCGAGCAAGGCCTGCCGGCCGACCGCCTGCTGTGGTGGACCGGCGATGAAAACCTGATCACGGTGGATGGCGGCAAAAAAGCCATGGTGACGTTCAGCCTGAACAACAGCGAAATGAACGCGATTCGCCTGGCCAAGCTGACCGACGAAAACACCGACGCCAACTTTCTCGAATATTCGTTGTACGGCCTGCCACTGCAAACCCAGCAGACCTTCATGATCATGGTGATGATCCCGATTGGCGTGCTGGTGATCCTGATCCTGCGCAACCTGATCGGCCTGCAAACCTTGGGCACCTTCACCCCGGTGCTGATCGCCCTGGCCTTCCGCGAGACGCAGCTGGGCTTCGGGATTGTGCTGTTCACCATTATTACCGCGCTGGGCTTGTCGCTCAGGTCCTACCTGGAACACTTGAAGCTGCAGATGCTACCGAGGCTCTCGGTGGTGCTGACCTTCGTGGTGGTGCTGATTGCGGCCATCAGCCTGTTCAGCCACAAGCTGGGCCTGGAGCGCGGGCTGTCGGTGGCGCTGTTCCCGATGGTGATCCTGACCATGACCATCGAACGCCTGTCGATCACCTGGGAAGAACGCGGCGCCAACCACGCGCTGAAAGTGGCGATTGGTACGCTGTTCGCCGCTTCGCTGGCGCACATCATCATGAGCGTGCCGGAGCTGATCTACTTTGTGTTCACCTTCCCGGCGATCCTGCTGATCCTGGTGGGCTTCATGCTGGCCATGGGGCGTTATCGCGGCTACCGCCTGACCGAGCTGGTGCGTTTCAAGGCTTTCCTCAAGGCTGATTCGTAATGTTCGGCTTCTGGAAAACCTGGAAGGCCCTCGAAGCGCGGGGGATCATGGGCATCAACCGGCGTAACGCCGACTACGTGCTCAAGTACAACAAGCGCAGCCTGTACCCGATTGTGGATGACAAGATCATCACCAAGGAGCGGGCGATGGCGGCCGGCATTCACGTGCCGGAAATGTACGGGATCATTTCCACCGAGAAGGAAATCGACAAGCTCGACGACATCATCGGTGGGCGCAGCGACTTCGTGATCAAGCCGGCCCAGGGCGCCGGCGGCGACGGCATCCTGGTGGTCGCCGACCGGTTTGAAGGGCGCTATCGCACGGTGTCCGGCAAGATCATCAGCCATGAAGAAATCGAGCACCAGATCTCCAGCATCCTCACTGGCCTGTATTCCCTGGGCGGCCACCGCGACCGCGCGCTGATCGAATACCGCGTGGTGCCCGACCAGATCTTCAAGAGCATCAGTTACGAAGGCGTGCCGGATATTCGCATCATCGTGCTGATGGGCTACCCGGTGATGGCCATGCTGCGCTTGCCGACGCGCCAGTCCGGCGGCAAGGCCAACCTGCACCAGGGCGCGATTGGCGTGGGTGTCGACCTGGCTACCGGCCTGACATTGCGCGGCACTTGGCTGAACAACATCATCACCAAACACCCCGACACCACCAACGCGGTAGACGGCGTGCAACTGCCCAACTGGGACGGTTTCATGACGTTGGCCGCCAGCTGTTATGAGCTGTGCGGGCTGGGTTACATCGGCGTGGACATGGTGCTGGACCAGGAAAAAGGCCCGTTGATCCTCGAGCTGAACGCGCGGCCGGGGCTGAATATTCAGATTGCCAACGACTGCGGCCTGACGTTGCGTACCCATGCGGTGGAAGCGCGGTTGGAGGAGCTGAAGGCTGCGGGCGTGACGGAAACGCCGGAAGAGCGGGTGAAGTTTGTGCAGGAGATGTTTGGGCATATTCCTGCGGTGGAAGGTTGATATCAGTCCGCCTGTGACGCAGAGCGTCACGGTATGCATTCCCACGCGGAGCGTGGGAACGATCAGTAGCGACTAATCACCGAACATCCCCTCTAGGAGCAAATCCTACAGGGGACTACAATCCCCTCCCCCGCGCCATTAGCTGATCCACCCCGCATGTCGACCTGTTCCGTACACCCGCTGCCCTACCGGGCCAACCCCGCCGACTATTTCGCAGCGATTCGCCATGCCCCCGGCGCGGTGCTGCTCGACAGCGGCCGCCCGGCTGCCGAGCGTGGGCGTTATGACCTGCTCAGTGCCTGGCCGCTGGAAACGCTGACGGTACGGCCTGACGAAAGCGGTGGTGATTTCCTGCAGCGCTTGCGCGAAAACCTGACGCAGCTGGGTGAGGCGGCATTACCCGCCGGTTTGGAACTGCCCTTTGCCGGCGGCTTGATCGGTTACCTGAGCTACGATTTCGGCCGGCATCTGGAACGCATGCCGCATTTGGCGGTGGATGACCTGCACCTGCCGGATGCACGCTTCGGGCTGTATGCCTGGGCGCTGATCAGCGATCATCAGGCGCGCACCAGTCAGTTGGTTTTTCATCCGGCGCTGGCCGCCAGCGAACGGCAACGCCTGATCGACCTGTTCAGCCTGCCTGCCTCTGAAGCATCGGCTAGCTTCGCGCTTCGCGGCCCAATGGCGCCGGACCTCAGCGCCGAGGCTTACCGCCAGGCCATCTTGCGCATCCAGGACTACATCCAGGCCGGTGACTGCTACCAGGTCAACTTTGCCCAGCGCTTTCGCGCGCCGTGCATCGGTGATCCATGGGTGGCCTACTGCGCCCTGCGCGAGGCCTGCCCGACGCCGTTTTCCGGGTTCCAGAGCCTGCCGAATGAAGGCGCGGTGCTGAGCCTGTCGCCGGAGCGCTTTGTACACATCAGCCAGCGCCGCGTCGAAACCCGCCCCATCAAAGGCACCCGCCCGCGGGGTTTGACGCCCGCAGAAGATGCAGCCAACGCCGCCGAACTGCTGGCCAGCGCCAAGGATCGCGCCGAAAACCTGATGATCGTCGACCTGTTGCGCAACGACCTTGGCCGCACCTGCCGCACCGGTTCGGTAAAAGTGCCGGAGTTGTTCAGCCTCGAAAGCTACCCCAACGTGCACCATCTGGTGAGCAGCGTCACCGGTGAGTTGGCCGACGACAAAGACGCCCTCGACCTGATCGCCGGCAGCTTCCCTGGCGGCTCCATTACTGGCGCGCCGAAGATTCGTGCGATGCAGATCATCGATGAGCTGGAGCCGACCCGTCGCGGGCTGTACTGCGGCTCGCTGATGTACCTGGACGTGCGCGGCGAGATGGACAGTTCCATCGCGATTCGCAGCTTGTTGGTGAAGGACGGGCAGGTGTGCTGCTGGGGCGGCGGCGGGATCGTGGCGGATTCGCAGTGGGAGGCGGAGTATCAGGAGTCGCTGACCAAAGTGCGGGTGTTGTTACAAACCCTGGAAAGCCTGTAGCGCCTGGCGCTGCGTGGCTTTCGGACGTTAAAGCCCCGGTCAGAAAAAGCCTGAATCAGAACGGTCGTGGACGGACTACCGGCTGGGCGATAGCGTCCGGCTGACCGTCCACCGCCGACTGTGAAGGATCACATGAAACGACTGCCAACTCGTCAGAAATTATTTCCGCGATTGCATATCCATCGAGCCGCACCTAATATCTCCCGAAATGGGAGGTGGCAGCAATGCGGATAATCGCGCTCTCCACCTTCCGAATATTCTGGGAAAGCCATCCCGCTTATTGCGATGCAAAAACGCCGCTGGTCGAGCTGTATCGGCATATGGAAAAGACCACGTATTCAACGCCACAAGCACTCAAGGCAGCGCTCAGAACAGCGAGCATTCTCAAAGGCGGCAGGGTTGTATTCAACGTGGGCGGCAACAAGTATCGAGTGATCATGGCGATCGATTATCAGCGACAGCTGGGGTTCATACGTTTCGTGGGAACCCACGCGCACTACGACCGGATCAACGCGGAGACCGTGTAATGAACATAAGACCTATTCATTCCCAGGAAGACCTGACTGCGGCGCTCGCACGCGTCGAGCAGCTATGGGGCGCGGAGATTGGCTCACCAGAAGGTGACGAGCTGGAAATCCTCGCCGTACTTATTGAGAAGTATGAGGCGGAACATTATCCAATGCCGCCTTCGGACCCGGTGGAAGCGATTAAATTTCGCATGGAGCAGTTAGGCATGACCGCCCGTGACCTTGAGCCGTTTATAGGCACGAGCGGGCGGGTTTCTGAAGTGCTGAATCACAAGCGCAAGCTGAGCCTGGCGATGATCAAGCGTCTGCATGAAGGGTTGAGTATTCCTTATGAGCGGTTGCTGGCTGGGGCCTGACGGGAAATTGCAGTGGCTGTACTGGCCCCATCGCAGGCAAGCCAGCTCCCACAGGTTGAACGGTGTGAACCCGATCGAATGTGGGAGCTGGCTTGCCTGCGATGGGGCCAACAACAGCGCTGAGAAACTTACAGGCTCAACGCCCGATTCGACGCCTTGATGAACTCTTTTTTCAAATCCTCAAACGTATGCACCGCCGGGAACTGCGGGAATTCACGGATCACATTCTCCGGCGCATGGAACAGAATCCCACGGTCAGCTTCACCGAGCATGGTGGTGTCGTTGTAGGAATCGCCGGCGGCGATCACGCGGTAGTAGAGGGTTTTGAACGCCAGCACCGATTGGCGCTTGGGGTCTTTCTGACGCAGCTGATAGCTCACCACGCGGTCATTTTCGTCGGTAATCAGGCGGTGGCAGAGCAAGGTCGGGAAGCCCAGCTGGCGCATCAGCGGTTGGGAAAACTCGTAGAAGGTGTCTGACAGGATCACCACCTGGAAACGCTCGCGCAGCCAGTTGACGAACTCGACGGCGCCGACCAGTGGCTTGAGGGTGGCGATCACTTCCTGGATGTCGGCAAGCTTGAGCCCGTGTTCATCGAGGATGCGCAGGCGCTGCTTCATCAGCACGTCGTAGTCGGGAATGTCGCGGGTGGTGGCGCGCAGGGATTCAATACCGGTTTTTTCGGCGAAGGCGATCCAGATTTCCGGAACCAGCACCCCTTCCAGGTCGAGACAGGCAATTTCCACAAGACACTCCCATTAGATGTTGTTAGTTGAGCGAGCAAAAGGACTGCCGAACTCTAGCGACTCAAGCTGGCCGCCGCAACGCAGGGCGGATTTGATACCATCGCTTCCCTATAGAGCGCTCAGCGCCACTGACCTGTAGGAACCGTCCTGATGAACCAAGCCTTCGACGTCGTTGAACTCGCCACGACTTATGCCAACAAATCCGCCCAGGACATTCTCAAGCTGGCGTTCAGCCAGTTCGGTGATGATCTGTGGATTTCCTTCAGCGGTGCCGAGGACGTGGTACTGGTCGACATGGCCTGGAAGCTGAACAAGAACGTCAAGGTGTTCAGCCTCGACACCGGCCGCCTGCACCCGGAGACCTACCGGTTTATCGAGCAGGTGCGCGAGTTCTACAAGATCGACATCGAACTGATCTCGCCGGACCAGAGCAAGCTGGAGCCCTTCGTCAAGCAAAAGGGCCTGTTCAGTTTCTACAAGGATGGCCATGGCGAATGCTGCGGCGTGCGCAAGATCGAACCGCTGCGTCGCAAGCTGTCCGGCGTAAGTGCCTGGGCTACCGGCCAACGCCGTGACCAGAGCCCCGGCACCCGCAGCCAGGTGGCGGCGTTGGAAATCGATACGGCGTTCTCCACGCCGGAACGCACCCTGTACAAATTCAACCCGCTGGCGCAGATGACCAGCGAGGAAGTCTGGGGTTACATCCGCATGCTCGAGCTGCCGTATAACAGCCTGCATGAGCGCGGGTTTATCAGCATCGGCTGCGAGCCGTGCACCCGCCCGGTATTGCCGAACCAGCATGAGCGTGAAGGCCGCTGGTGGTGGGAGGAAGCCACGCAGAAGGAATGTGGGCTGCATGCTGGGAATATCATCAGCAAGGCCTGAGGTCTGTTGCAGTAAAAATGTGGGAGCGGGCTTGCCCGCGATGAGGGTGTGTCAGTCAATGAATGGTTGGCTGATAGACCGCATTCGCGAGCAAGCCCGCTCCCACATTTTGATTTGTGGGGGGGCACAAATTTTGTACACACCTATGTAACTATCGGTGCCATTTATGTGTGCAATTCATATTTTTACGCACCAAAACGTAACACCCATCCTCGTGTGCTGTTTGCCTTTCCGATAGAGCGCCTCCCCGTCCAAAAATAAATACCTGTTCAAACGGTCAATTTATATTGCTTTAAATTCAGCTAGTTATTTTATTCATCAGAAAAAACGAAATTACCCACAGTTTTTATAGATCGAAAACTGGCACGCATGTGGCTTAAGGTGAATTACGCTTTGTATACAATAAATACAAAACATACATACACTTTGCCATCTGCAACGCTCTTGCGGATGCGCCGGAGCCTGCCGGAATGCGTACAAGCCTCTCGAATAACATCGCACTGGATCTGCCCTCCTCCGCCCTGAACCCCGAGGCGCCAGGCCCCGGCCCGCTGGTACTCAGCCCGCGCCTGCATAACAGAGACCTGGCGCCCACCAAGGTCGAAGGCCGACGTTGGGGCCGCTACAGCATCTTTGCGCTGTGGACCAATGACGTGCACAACATCGCCAACTATTCATTTGCCATCGGCTTGTATGCGCTGGGACTTGGCGGCTGGCAGATTTTGATGTCGCTGGGCATCGGCGCGGCGCTGGTGTACTTCTTCATGAACTTGTCGGGGTTTATGGGCCAGAAGACCGGTGTGCCGTTCCCTGTTATCAGCCGCATCAGTTTCGGCATTCACGGTGCGCAGATTCCGGCGTTGATTCGCGCGGTGATTGCGATTGCCTGGTTTGGGATCCAGACCTACTTGGCTTCGGTGGTTTTTTGCGTGCTGTTGTCGGCGATTCACCCGGGCTTTGGCGACTATGACCACAACTCAATCCTCGGCCTGTCGACCCTGGGCTGGGCGTGTTTTGTGGCGATATGGTTTGTGCAACTGGTGATCCTAGCGTACGGCATGGAAATGGTGCGCCGCTATGAAGCATTCGCCGGGCCGGTGATCCTGGTAACGGTGGCGTCGCTGGCCGGCTGGATGTACTTCCAGGTTGGCGGCAATATTGCCTGGTCGATCCGCGAGCCGCTGAGTGGCGGTGAGATGTGGCGCAATATCTTTGCCGGTGGCGCGCTGTGGCTGACCATCTACGGCACGCTGATCCTCAATTTCTGCGACTTTGCTCGTTCCTCGCCCTGCCGCAAGACCATCCTGGTCGGCAACTTCTGGGGCTTGCCGGTGAACATCCTGGTGTTTGCCGCCATCACCGTGCTGCTCTGTGGCGGGCAGTTCCAGCTCAATGGCCGGGTGATCGAAAGCCCGACCGAAATCATCGCGGCCATCCCCAATACCTTCTTCCTCGTGCTGGGCTGCCTGGCGTTCCTGATCGTCACCGTGGCGGTGAACATCATGGCCAACTTCGTCGCACCCGCGTTTGTGCTGAGTAACCTGGCGCCCAAGTACCTGAATTTTCGCCGCGCCGGATTGATCAGCGCCACCCTGGCGGTGCTGATCCTGCCGTGGAACCTCTACAACAGCCCGCTGGTGATTGTGTATTTCCTCTCCGGCCTGGGCGCACTGCTGGGGCCGCTGTACGGGGTAATCATGGTCGATTACTGGCTGATTCGTAAAAGCCAGGTGGATGTCTTGCAGCTGTATAGCGAAGACCCCAATGGCGTTTATTACTACAGCCGTGGGGTTAATTTACGCGCGGTCGCGGCGTTCATTCCTGCGGCGGTGATCGCGATTCTGTTGGCGCTGCTGCCCGGCTTTGCCAGCGTCGCACCGTTTTCCTGGCTGTTTGGCGCCGGTATTGCAGGGCTGCTGTACCTGTTGATCGCCAAGCGTCAGCCGTTCTACGCCGATATCAGCGGCGAAAGCATTGCAGTCGATAACGTCAGTCACTAACCAAGGACATTCCATGCGCATCCTCGTGGTCAACGTCAACACTACCGAATCCATCACCGAAACCATCGCCCAACAAGCGCGGGCCGTGGCCGCACCCGGCACCGAGATCGTCGGGCTCACCCCGTACTTTGGCGCCGAGTCGGTGGAGGGCAATTTTGAGAGCTACCTGGCGGCCATTGCGGTGATGGACCGAGTGATGGCTTACGACCAGCCGTTTGATGCGGTAATCCAGGCTGGTTATGGCGAGCATGGCCGTGAAGGCTTGCAGGAATTGTTGAACGTGCCGGTAGTGGACATCACCGAAGCGGCAGCCAGCACAGCGATGTTTTTGGGGCATGCCTATTCGGTGGTGACTACGCTGGATCGTACCATGCCGCTGATCGAAGACCGGTTGAAACTTGCTGGCCTCTACCAGCGCTGTGCCTCGGTGCGCGCCAGTGGCATGGCCGTGCTGGAGCTGGAAGAGGATCCGCTGGCCGCCATGGAAGCGATCGTGCGCCAGGCGGAACTGGCCATCCGCGAGGACAAGGCCGAGGTGATCTGCCTCGGCTGCGGCGGCATGGCCGGGCTGGATGAGCAGATTCGCCAGCGTACGGGTGTCCCGGTGGTGGATGGGGTGACGGCGGCGGTGACAATTGCTGAGTCGCTGGTGCGGCTGGGGTTGTCGACGTCGAAGATCAGGACTTATGCGACGCCGCGGCCGAAGAAGGTTATTGGCTGGCCGCGGTCTACAGCCGTGCCTGAACCGCGCTGAATCGCTGGCCCCACCGCTGCTCGGCGAACTGCTCGATGATGAAATCCACAAACGCCCGGGTTTTGCCGGGCAGTAGTTTGTGTTCGGCGTAGTAGATAGAGATGTTGCCATCGTCGACGTACCACTCCGGCAACACCCTGACTACCGCGCCACTGTCGAGAAACGGCAGCGCCATCGGCATGCTCACCAGCGCAATACCCAGGCCTTGGGCGCTGGCGCAACAGGCGGCTTCGGAGTCGCTCATGGTCATGCCGGGCTTGAGCACCAACGGGCGTTGCTCACGCTCCGGGCCGGTAAGCTGCCAAGAGCGCACGCGGCCGGTTTGCGGAGAGCGGATCAGGATGCCCAGACACCGCGATAAATCTTCGGGCGCCTGCACCGGCAGGCGTCGCGCCAGGTATTCAGGGGACGCCACCAGCACCCGGTGCGCCGGCGTCAGCTTGCGCGCTACCACCCCCGGCGGCAGTTCAAAACCACCGCCGATAGCCGCATCGAAGCCCTGGCCAATCAAGTCGACCTGGCGGTTATCGAAATGCCAGTCCGGGCTGATATCCGGAAAGCGCCGCATAAACTCCCCCAGCAGCGGCACCACATAACGATTGCCGAACACCGTGCCCATGCTGACCTTGAGCGTGCCAACCGGCCGCCCTTCGGCGCTGGCAAGGTTGGCCACGGCGTTCTGGATGGTGGTGAGGCTACCGCTGACTTCGTCGAGGAACAGCTTGCCGGCCTCGGTCAGGGTCAGCCGGCGCGTGCTGCGCTGGAACAGCCGCACACCCAGGCGCGCTTCCAGCTTGGCAACGCTTTTACCTACCGCCGCCGGGGTCAGGCTGAAGTGCCGGGCTGCCTCGGCAAAGCTGCCGCCTTCGGCGCTGCGCACAAAGCATTCGATACTGCCAAAGCTTTCCATATCGCCCCACTCTTAACTTTTGGTTTACACAGACTATAGCAATCACGGTCTACCGGGCTGGCGGGGTGGGGTCGATACTCGACTCATCAACTACCTGGAGATCGACATGACCACACACAACCTCACTGGCAAAGTTGCCTTGATTCAAGGCGGTTCCCGCGGCATAGGCGCCGCCATCGTCAAGCGCCTGGCCGCAGAAGGCGCAGCCGTCGCCTTTACCTACGTCAGCTCGTCGGCAAAAGCCGAAGAATTGCAAAACAGCGTGATCGACGCAGGCGGCAAAGCCTTGGCCATTCAAGCCGACAGCGCGGATGCCACGGCGATTCGCAATGCGGTCAACGCCACCGTCGAAGCCTTTGGGCGCCTGGATATCCTGGTGAACAACGCCGGTGTATTGGCTATCGCGCCGCTGGAAGATTTCAAGCTGGAAGATTTTGACCAGACCTTGGCGATCAATGTGCGCAGCGTGTTTATCGCCAGCCAGGAAGCGGCAAAACATATGAGTAAAGGCGGCCGTGTGATCAACATCGGCAGCACCAATGCCGAGCGCATGCCGTTCGGCGGTGGTGGGCCGTATGCGATGAGCAAGGCGGCACTGGTGGGGTTGACCAAGGGTTTGGCGCGGGACCTTGGGCCACGGGGCATTACGATAAACAACGTGCAACCTGGGCCGGTGGACACGGATATGAACCCGGCGAACAGTGAATTTGCCGAGACGTTGATTGGGTTGATGGCGGTGGGGCGTTATGGGCAGGTGGAGGAGATTGCGAGTTTTGTGGCGTATCTGGCGGGGCCTGAGGCTGGGTATATCACTGGTGCAAGCTTGACCATTGATGGTGTTTTCAGCGCCTAAGGGTTCTGGAGAACAGCAAAACTCACTGTGGGAGCTGGCTTGCCTGCGATGGCGCTCTTGAGGACGCTATCGCAGGCAAGCCAGCTCCTACCTTTTTTGTCCCTGTTTATTCAGGGAAAAGGGGGTAGGCCGTAGGCGGCCAGGTCGAAGTCTGCGAGTTTGCGGATGATCTGGTCGGCGTGCGCGTACTTGCTGTCGGCCATGGCTTCATCCGGCACGGCGATGGCGGTCATGTGGGCGGCCTTCGCGGCGGTTACGCCGAACGGCGAATCTTCGAACACCAGGCAGTCTCCTGGCGCCACGCCCAGGCGGCGTGCGGCGGTGAGGAAGATGTCCGGCGCAGGCTTGGCGGCACCGACTTCCGGGTCATCAGCCGTCACGATGGTGCCGAACAGGCTAAACCATTCGCGGTGCAAGGTGGTCTTGTGGCCAAACGAATTGCGCGACGAACTGGTGCCCACCGCGATTGGAATGTTGTGCGCCTTCAAGTGCCGCACCAGCGCTTCGGCGCCGGGCATGCCCAGGGCCTTGGGGAACCGCTCGCTCATCAGCGGTTCACGAATTTCGAGAAATTCAGCCGGTGTAATCGGCAAGTCCAGTGCCTTGACCACGTAGTCGGCCAGGTCCTGGGCGCCACGGCCAATGATGTGTTGCTTGATGCCCCAGTCATAAGTGCGGCCGTAACGTTCGGCGATGATCTGCGTAACTTCGGTGTAGATGCCTTCAGTGTCCAGCAACAAGCCGTCCATATCGAAAATCACGGCCTTGATTGGACCGACTGCAGTACGCGGTGCATTCATCACAACAGAACCTTGGGAGAAGGACTAAAAGGATTCAGCACAATAGCGGCCCAGGTTGCCTGCAAGCAACCTTTGCGGCTCGGTATTGATAACCACACGGATCAACTACGCCAAGTCAGTGGTGGGCAAACGCGCGCGTCGTAACGTTTGCGAAGTAAGGCTTACATGCAGCAACAGCTTCGATCAGTTGGCCTCGGGAGACAGGCTAACGTTGGAAGGCACCCGGCTTAGTGTATTTGCAAAAAAGGCCGTAAAAACTTGTTAAAGCCTTATCAAAACATAAGCCTTAAATAAGGCTTAAGCAGGAAAAACATGATCAGTGCGTCCCCCCACATACAAGTCATCAATGACCTGGAAGGCAAGCCTGCATTTGTGGTTATCCCTTATGGGCAATACCTCGCACAGCAAGGCAGAAACCACCTTATTCCGTATCAAGTCGTAAGCCTGATTATCGATGGGGTCAGCCCCATCCGCGCCTGGCGCGAGCACCTGAACTTGACCCAGATAGAAGTCGCCAACCGCCTGGGAATTTCACAATCCGCTTTCGCCCAACAAGAAGCGGTGAACAAACCTCGCCGGGCAACGCGGGAAAAGATAGCCAAGGCGTTTGGCATTAAGGCCACTCAACTGGAGCTATAGCGTTACTCAGGAAAATCCGCGCCCTCATTTACCTCAGCCACACGTTAAAATCAGCTGGAAAACCACGGCGCCTGAAGCCGGCCAACCTTAAAAGCGAACCCACACATGCTCTATCGCGTCGCCGCCGACAGCCTGGTGCTGTTTCACCT
Source organism: Pseudomonas sp. MONT-RG-20F-20-E-7-02 (assembly GCF_022662395.1). Lineage (NCBI taxonomy): Bacteria > Pseudomonadati > Pseudomonadota > Gammaproteobacteria > Pseudomonadales > Pseudomonadaceae > Pseudomonas > Pseudomonas sp. MONT-RG-20F-20-E-7-02. Next base: position 125,248 of record NZ_JAKNQN010000001.1, on the reverse strand, counting down.
GTGTTTCATCCTGTTCGTGCTGTTCGGCGGGCTGCTGGCGCTCAAATGGCGGCCGGTGATGTGGCTGCACCTGCCCGCTGCAGCCTGGGGTGTGGCCGTGGAAGTGTTCCACCTGCCCTGCCCGCTGACCCAATGGGAAAACCTGCTACGCCACCTCGCCGGGCAGGACGGTTATGGCGGTGGGTTTATCGAGCACTACATCCTCACACTGATCTACCCGGCCGGGCTGACCCCAAACATTCAATTGGTGCTCGGGGCGCTGGTGTTGCTGATCAATCTCGCGGTGTATGTACGCCTGATCAGGCGGTCGTAGGCAGGCAGCCCAGGTCGGCCAATGTGGCTTCCACCGCTTGTTCCAGCGGCGTGTGCGGTTCCCGCCCCAACGTCGCAACCAGTCGCCTGTTATCGAGTAACAGCGGTGTTTGCCACAGGTAACGCATCTCCTGCATCTCGCGGATAGTGACGACAAAGGGCGCCATCAATTTCATCAACCACCACGGGAAGCGACCTACGCGGGGTTGATGGCCCGTCCTACGCATTACCACACGCTGGATCGCCTGGGTCATCTGCCTGCCATCGGTGTCCACGTGCCCCGCCATATGAAAGCGCGCGAACGCATCAAGGTTTGCCCGCCGCTCAATCAACTCAAGCAGAGTGCGCGCCACATCCGGCAGGTACGCCCATTGATGTGCCACACCGGGAACGCCCGGATAACTCACGGCGCTTACCGGCTTGCCGGGCTTGACCAGCCCTTGGGCAAACCAGTTGTTAGCCACCCGAGCACCGAAAAAGTCCCCGGCGCGCACGATCAACACCCGCGCGCCCTGGCGGGAAGCCTGCTCCAAACGCTGCTCCAGCTGCACGCGGATCGCACCTTTGCGCGTTTGCGGGTGCTGCGGCGAGTCTTCGTGCAGCACAGGAAAGGCGTCCGGCCCGAAGTTGTAGACCGTACCGGGCAACACGATGGTCGCGCCCTCGGCGATGGCCGCCGCAATGCTGTTGTCGATCATCGGCAATACCAGCTCAGCCCAGTTGCGATAACCCGGCGGGTTGACCGCATGCACGATCACCGCGCAGCCACGGGCAGCAGCGAGCACATCTTGACGATTGAGCGCGTCGCCCTTAAGCCAGGACAAGGTCGAGTTCTCACGCCGGGCCTTGTCCACATCCCGGGTCAACGCACACACCTCCCAGCCCGACGCGCTCATCTGCCGCGCCACTTCGCCACCAATCCCGCCCGTAGCACCCAATACCAGAACCTTGCCCATGACCTTCTCCTACTGTGTTGGTGAAGCCATTTTGTGGGCGGCATCGCTATAGATAAATTGCCGAAGAGCATCCAGCCGCTATACATTTATGCATGGCAGCGAATATTGGTTGGGAGCTTTACCGGTCATTCCTCGGCGTACTGAAGGAAGGCTCGTTGTCGGGGGCCGCACGGCAGCTCGGCATCACACAGCCCACGGTCGGCCGGCACATTGCTGCGCTGGAAACGGCGCTGGGCGTGGTGCTGTTCACCCGCTCACCTACCGGGCTGTTGCCCACTGCCGTCGCTCATACGTTGCGCGCCCACGCCGAAACCATGGAACGCACCGCCGCCGCCCTCGAACGCGCGGCGTCCTCACAGGGCGATGAAGTGCGCGGCGTGGTGCGGGTCTCCGTCAGTGAAGTGGTCGGCGTGGAGGTGTTGCCGCCGATCATCACCGAACTGCGCCGCCAGCACCCGCACCTGCGCGTTGAATTGATCCTGACCAACCGCCTGAGCGACCTGCTGCAACTGGAAGCCGACATCGCCGTGCGCATGGTGCGCCCCAGCCAGGAACAACTGCTGGCGCGACGCGTCGGCTTGATTGAGGTGGGCCTGCATGCCCATGACGACTACCTGCAAGCACACGGCATCCCACTTCAAATGCAGGACTTGGTCAGCCACTCAGTGATCGGCTTCGACCAGGAAAACGCGTTTATCCGCAGCCTGGCCATCAAGGGCTTTGAACGCAGCGCCTTTGCCATCAGCAGCGACAGCGACTTGGCGCAATTGGCGCTGATCCGCGCGGGTGCCGGTATCGGCGGCTGCCAGGTGCAACTGGCCAAGCAGGACCCACGCCTGCGGCGGGTGCTGCCTGAAGGTTTCGCGTTCAAGATGGACACCTGGGTGACCATGCACGAAGACCTGCGCAACAGCCCGCGCTGCCGGGTGACCTTTGATGCGTTGGTCGTGGGTTTGCAGCGTTACGTACAGGCTTGAGACAGCTTCACTGGTAAAGAATCAGTCTCCCTCATTCCGTTCGTAGACGCCCCCATGTCCGAAGCCTTCGAAGTCCCCAGCCCCCACGAAAAACACATCGAACACACCACCGAACATGCCCACGGCCGCGGTGACAATTTCGCCAGCCGCATCGCCGTGATGACCGCACTGATGGCCACCCTCGGCGCCATGCTCAGCTACCAGGCCGGTTCCACCGAAAGCGAAGCGGCGATGGACAAAAACAACGCCGCCATCATCAAGACCGAAGCCGCCAACCAGTGGAACTACTACCAGGCCAAATCCAGCCGCCAGAACCTGGCGGAACTGGCCACGCACATTCCCGGCGTGGATGCCGCGCATTACAAGGATGAGATCGAACGCTACAAAGGCCAGAAGGAAGAAGTACGCAAGCAGGCCGAAAAGCTTGAGGCCACCTCCAAGGAATGGGATCAAAAATCCGAAGAAGCCCTGCACCAGCACCACCGCTGGGCCCAGGCGATGACCGCGATTCAGATCGCGATTTCGTTAGCGGCGATTACGTTGCTCACGCGCAAGGAATGGCTAAAACGCATGTCCTACACCGCCGGCGGCGTAGCCGTAGTACTGGGCACCCTGGCCTGGCTACACCTCTAACAAACGGAACACGATTAAAAATGTAGGAGCTGGCTTGCCTGCGATGGCGGCGGGTCAAGCAGCATTAATGTCTGCTGTGCCACCGCTATCGCAGGCAAGCCAGCTCCCACCTTCATTCTCCAGTGTTTTCAGGATTGGGCTCTCCGTCACCTCGCTATATAGTAAAACGCACAACGCCGTTCAACCCGAGGACATCCCGGTAACCGCATAACCCAAAGAAGCCCGAGCTGTACCGCTACGCCGAGAAACAGGCCATGGCTGGCGACTCAACCTCGACATCAAGGGCCACCGCATGGCGATTTCAAGCACTGCCCGAATGCCGGGCTGTGGACTCTGGAAATCCAGATTGCCCACCCGAGCAAGCCCTACGGCGCTTTTTACGAAGACTTACTCGCTTAAGGAATACCCATGCAACCCTCCACCCAATTTCCCGTGCTGCTGTTTTCCTACGGCACCTTGCAGGACAAGGCCGTGCAACTGGCCAACTTCGGCCGAGAGTTAGTCGGGCAGCACGACGCCATGCTCGGCTATTCGCAAGGCTGGGTAGAAATCACCGACCCCGAAGTACTGGCCACCAGCGGCAAGACCCACCACCCGATCGTTGCGCCGACCGAGGAAAAGGCCGCCAGCGTTGAAGGCATGGTCTTTCAGATCAACGAGCAGGAACTGGCAGCGGCGGATGCCTATGAAGTGTCGGACTACAAACGCGTGTCCGTGGCGCTGGCTTCGGGCCTGACTGCATGGGTGTACGTGCAGGCGTAATCCGACGGCATGCGCATGAGCATCTGTATGAGGCAACGGAACATGGGCATCGGCATTGAGGCTGGGGGATCGTGCGCTAGACAAATCAGTTTGAGCAACGTCCTACATCTCATTCAGAAGCTTCGGCCTGCCGCTTCAAAATCGCCAAGCCTATAGTCACGCGGTCGCCAATATGGCGAACGGGTTTGGCGACTCGACGATAAATCGAAAGAAACGTCCACGCGTATTTGCGGGATGCTTCTGCGCGCAATAAGCTGCTCAACGGTAGCTGTGCGCGGGAGACCTTCGGGTCTGCCGGTTTTTCCGATTGTCCCGGTTCGCCAACCTGCGTACAGCTGCCACCCTTTTGTTTGGCGACAAATGTGTGGTTGCTATCCTCTGACAACCGGAGTTCCACACATGAACCAATACATAGCACTTACCAGCAACGACAGCGCCACCCCAGCCCTTTTTATCGATACCACCGTGCCACTGGAAATACTCCTCGACGCCGCAAGTTGTCGGCTTCGGGCTGTCACCCAAGTTCTTGAGAACCTTGCACTACGTAGTGAAATAAGTAGTGATGCAGTTGTACTCAGCGACTTTGCCCTGCTCTGCTCAATCCCGTTGCGCGACGGCTGTGACCTACTGGATGTCATAGCGCGGCGGATGGACATGCCGCGCGTATGATCTAAGAACGCTCCGTTTTCAAACGCCACAACCCCCAGGTCTCTGCCGAAACCTGGGGTTTTGTTTGTCTCGTATTTGACGCCACGTCCCTCGCTTTAGAATTCAAGGGCTCGCCTATACACTGAGGTGTAATGGAACCTGCGGGATTCCCCTCGATTCAGCCCTGACTCAAACAACAAGCCCCTATAAAAATGAAAATAGTGTTCATCGCAACGCTGGGAATGTTAACGCTCATCCAAACACCCCTGTCCTTCGCGGAAAAAACCAATGGAAAAAACCTGTTCTTACAGCGATGCGTCATGTGCCACGGAGCTGATATCAAGGGAACAGGACCATTAGCGAACAAGAGCAACCCGCCGACACCTAATCTCACAACACCTGCCTTCAAGAAGCGCCTCAATGATTATCCAGGCGTTATCGTATCGTCGGTCATACTTCGCCCCAATGGAGACTTGATTCCAAGAACGTTGCGAGAGAATGGTGTGAAAGTACCGCCGCACGCTTGGACGATTAATGATCTGCGCGACTTAAATCAATACATGGTGGGTGTGATTTCAAAAAACAAATAATGCTGGCAGAGTTGCTGAAGTGCTCATCGCGGATTCGCAAGCATGTTTTCTTTGGTCTCTCCGTCGATGATGCTGCGGAGCAACTTAAATAGCGGCACGGCATCTGTTATCCCAGACGCAATAAGATTCTGGATGCTTCCCCGGCGGGCGCATCAATTCGGAATCGCCGGTGGCGTTCCCATGAATGTTCCCATATCGCCCTTTTTCCACACGCCAAAAACCACAAACCCCCGGCTTTCTCTAGGAAAACCGGGGGTTTGCGTTTGTAGAATGTGGCGGTGAAGGAGAGATTCGAACTCTCGATACAATTTCTTGTATACACACTTTCCAGGCGTGCTCCTTAAGCCACTCGGACACTTCACCGTATCTCGTCAAACCAGTTCAGTCTGTCGAGGCGCGCTAATGTAGTCGAAAGCCTTTCTGATGGCAAAGGTTTTTTTCAGAATTTTCATGCGGTTAGACGGTTATGCCGTAGCCCGCCCGGCAAGGGGCGGTGATTGTGCCATTCTCGGGCATCGGCGGTGTGTGTTTGGGATGGCCGCCGCGCCCTGCTTCGGGCCGTCCAACCTTGGGAATGCGGGAAAAGTCTGACTGGGTAGTCAGTCACGGCGCTTTACCGGGGCGGGCGTGGTGGGTAACGTCTGCGCATGCGCTTCTATAAACAGCCTATCTATAACAAATCCTACAAGGAACCGCGTCATGAGTGAGTTGATTGCCTACCACCTCGAAGACGGTATCGCGACCCTGACCTTGAGCAACGGCAAGGTGAATGCCATTTCTCCGGCGGTGGTCAGTGAGTTTAATGCGGCACTGGATCAGGCCGAGAAGGATCGGGCAGTGGTGATCATCACCGGCACGCCGGGGATTCTGTCGGGTGGTTATGATCTGAAGGTGATGACGGCCGGGCCTAAAGAGGCGATCAGCCTGGTAACGTCGGGCTCGACGTTGGCGCGTCGCCTGTTGTCGCACCCCTTCCCGGTGATTGTGGCGTGCCCTGGGCATGCGGTGGCCAAGGGCGCGTTCCTGCTGTTGTCGGCGGATTATCGGATTGGCGTGGAAGGCCCGTTCAGCATTGGCCTGAATGAAGTGGCAATCGGTATGACCATGCACCACGCCGGTATCGAGTTGGCGCGGGATCGTCTGCGCAAGTCGGCGTTTCATCGTTCAGTGATCAATGCCGAGATGTTTGACCCGCAGGGCGCCTTGGGCGCTGGCTTCCTCGATAAGGTGGTAGCACCGGAGGAGCTGCACGCGGCGGCGCTGGAAGCGGCGCGTCAGTTGAAGAAGATCAACATGAACGCCCACAAGCACACCAAGCTGAAGGTGCGTAAGGCACTGCTGGAAGCCTTGGATGATGCAATCATTCAGGATCAGGGCCATAACCTGGGATGATGCTTACAAGCTGCTGTTATGAAGCCCGACCTTGAGTCGGGCTTTTTCTTACAAACCAATCCGAAATAACCTAAACCGCTCTAGCCGGGCGATATCGGCACACGCTGAAACATGTGCTTAAACATCGCCTATCTCCTACGTCTGTAGGGGCAATTGCCGAATACAGTGCACATCCGTACACTGCGCCACCTTTTGTCCCGATGGGCCGTGTCGATGCTTTTTCTGTTACGTATGTTGTTGATGGGCCTGCACTTTATGCTCGCCGGTGTGCTGGGCGTGCTGCTGGGTATTTGTCGGCCGTTCAACCCGGACAACAGCCGCCTGTGTGCTCGCCTCTATGGGGTGCCTGCGATGTGGCTGTTGCGCCTGAAGGTGAAGGCGGATGTCGACTCGCTGCGCAACAAGCCCGGCACGTGCGTGATCATCGCCAACCACCAGTCCAACTACGACCTGTTTGTGCTGGGCACTGTGGTGCCGCATCGCACGGTGTGTATCGCCAAGAAAAGCCTGAAATGGGTGCCGCTGTTTGGTCAGTTGTTCTGGCTGGCGGGCAATGTGCTGATCGACCGTGGCAACGCGCACAAAGCGCGGCGCGCGATGCTCACCACCACGCATACCTTGCAACACGAAGACACCTCGATCTGGGTGTTTCCGGAGGGCACGCGCAACCTGGGCAAAGGGTTGTTGCCGTTCAAGAAAGGCGCGTTTCATATGGCAATTGCGGCCGGCGTGCCGATCGTGCAGGTGTGCGTGAGTAATTACGTCACGCACATGCAGCTTAATCGCTGGAACAGTGGTGATGTGCTCATACGTTCGCTGCCGCCGATTCCTACTGAGGGGCTGACTTCGGATGACATCCCGCAGTTAATGCAGGCGTGCCAGAAACAGATGGATGAATGCATTGCAGCGATGGACCGCGAACTGCAAAGCGCCGTAACAATCGAACTCGCTTCCAGCTAAGCTGCCCAACACCTGTCCTCCTAATAAGAAGCGATCAGCACCATGGGTAGAGTTGTTGCGGCGGCCGTTTACAGCGCCGGTAAGAAAGTCACTGATATCACCCTCGACGAAGGCGCAGCATGGGCCGCCAAACCCGACCACTTTGTGTGGATCGGCCTGGAAGAGCCCAACGCCCACGAGCTGGCCAACCTGCAACGCCAGTTCAACCTGCATGAACTGGCCATCGAAGACGCCCTGGAAAAGCACAGCCGCCCGAAGCTGGAAACCTTCGGCGATGCGCTGTTTATCGTCACCTATTCACCGGTGCGCGAGAACGGCAAGCTGGAGTTTATCGAAACCCATATTTTCGCCGGCAACGGCTACATCATCACCGCACGCAACGGGCATTCGGCGTCCTACGGCTATGTGCGCCAACGCTGTGAGGCGCGGCCGTTATTGCTGGAGCATGGGGAAGATTTCGTACTCTATGCGTTGCTGGATTTCGTCACCGAAAACTACCAGCCGGTGAGCGAAGCGATCCACGCCGAGATTGATGAGCTGGAGCGCAACGTGCTGTGCAGTTCACTGAGCGAGCGCGATATCCAGAACCTCCACGGCCTGCGTCGCGATGTGCTGCGGCTCAAGCGCTACGTGGCGCCGATGGTGGAGATCAGCCAGGAATTGCAGAAGCTGAGCTTCCCGTTTATCGACAAGAACATGCGCCCCTACTTCCGTGATGTGCAGATCCATGTGACGCGGCAGATGGAAGACCTCACCACCTTGCGTGATATTGCCAGCCAGACCATCGAGATCGGTGTGCTGCTGGAGGCTTCGCGCCAGAGCGTGGTACAGCGCAAGTTCGCCGCGTGGGCGGCGATCCTGGCGTTCCCCACGGCGGTGGCGGGGATTTATGGGATGAACTTCCAGAACATGCCCGAGCTGCAATGGCATTACGGCTATTTTGCGGTGCTCGGGTTTATTGCGGTGGGCTGCACCAGTTTGTGGGCCAGCTTCAAGCGTTCGGGTTGGCTTTAAGCCGCAGCCTCTGGCTTGTGTGCGACAAAGCGCATCATCCATTCCGCCACGGTGACGCCGTGGTGGTCGCGCTCAAGGCTCGCGACGCCGTTGGTGTAGACTTTTTCGCCCAGAGTTGTCTGAAGAATCTCCAGCAGCTCGCGGGAATAGTCGTGGATGAATTCCGGGTGGCCCTGGAAACACAGCACCTGGTCGCCGATGTGGTACGCGGCGAACGGGCAAAAAGCGCTGGAGGCGATGACGGTGGCGTTTTCCGGCAAGCTGGTCACTTGGTCCTGGTGGCTGATCAATAGCGTCAACTCTTCCACTTCCGGGCTCATCCACGGCGCTTTTGCGTCGAGCTTATAGTCGTGAATGCCCATGCCCCAACCCTGGCCGGCGCGTTCGGTCTTGCCGCCCAGCAGCAGTGCCAACAGTTGGTGGCCGAAGCAGATGCCGAGCAACTTGTCGCCGCGCTCATAGCGCTGGAGCAGGTAGGTTTTGAGGGTCTGGATCCACGGGTCGGTGCCAAAGGAATCGGCCTTGCTGCCGGTGACGAGGTAGGCGTCAAACACTTCATCATCCGACGGGTATTCGCCCTGCACCACGTTGTAGACCACGAATTCGGCGGCAATCGGTTGCTTGGAGAACAGGCGCTTGAACATCTGCCCGTACCCTTGGTACTGATCGATCAAACCTGGACGCAGGATATCGGTTTCCAGGATACAGACGCGTAGCGACATAAAAAATACCTGACACGGTGATGGGAATAATGCACACCCCAGAGCCTGCCTTGAAATGTACCTGCAAAGCAAGTCCCGCCAGGTGACTCACTGTGGGAGCTGGCTTGCCTGCGATGGCGTCATATCAGCCGACCTATGCGTGGCTGAGACACCGCTATCGCGGGCAAGCCCGCTCCCACATTGGTTTTCTGTGATTCAGTGTAGGGTGTTTCGGTCAGGCGAATATTTCTCCTCGTGCCGCTTTCTCAAGCAACAACGCCGGCGGCGAGAACCGTTCCCCATACTGCTCAGCCAGGTAACGTGCCCGGGCGATGAAGTCGTTCAGGCCGTACTGGTTGATAAACTGCAGCGCGCCGCCACTCCAGGCGGCAAAGCCGATACCGAAGATCGAACCGACGTTGGCGTCAGCCGTGGACATCAACACGCCCTCCTCCACACACCGTACGGTTTCGATGGCCTGGATAAACAGCAAACGGTCGCGCACATCCTGTGGCGCAATCTGTTTATCGGGCTGTTCAAACCGCGTTTTCAGCTCGGGCCACAAGTGTTTCTGCCCACCTGCCGGGTAGTCGTAAAAACCGCCGCCGGCCGCCTTGCCCGTGCGTTTGTACTCGTTCACCAACAGGTCGATCACCTGCGTCGCCGGATGCGTCGGCAGCGCCTTGCCTTCCGCCTGCAGGTCTTTCGCCGTTTGCTGTCGGATATGGCTCATCAAGCTGAGCGACACTTCATCCGACACCGCCAATGGCCCCACCGGCATGCCGGCTTTGCGTGCCTCGGTTTCGATCATCGGCGCAGCCACACCTTCGCCGAGCATGGCAATGCCTTCGTTGGTAAAGGTGCCGAACACCCGCGAGGTAAAGAAGCCGCGACTGTCGTTGACCACAATCGGGGTTTTCTTGATTTGCAGTACGAAATCAAAACCTCGGGCCAGGGTTTCGTCGCTGGTGTGAGTGCCCTTGATGATTTCCACCAGCGGCATCTTGTCGACCGGGCTGAAGAAATGCAGGCCGATGAACTTGCCTTGATCGGGCACGGCGTTGGCCAGGCCACTGATAGGCAAGGTCGAGGTGTTGGAGGCAATGACGGCGTCTGCACCGACCACATTTTGCGCAGCGGCCGAGACTTTGGCCTTGAGGTCACGATCTTCAAAAACTGCCTCGATGATCAGGTCGCAGCCGGCCAGGTCGGCATCAGCGGCCGTAGGATGAATCCGCGCCAAGGTGGTTTCCCGCTGCTCGGCGGTCAATTGCCCACGGCTGACCTTCTTGTCCAGCAGCGCAGCGCAATGGGTCTTGCCCTTTTCGGCAACGGCCAAGTTGACGTCTTTGAGTACCACGTCGATGCCCGCACACGCGCTGACGTAGGCAATACCCGCGCCCATCATGCCCGCGCCGAGCACGCCGACCTTACGCGTGACGTACGGCGCATAGCCTTGTGGCCGCGAGCTGCCGGCGTTGATCTCATTGAGCTGAAACCAGAAGGTGCCGATCATGTTTTTCGCCACTTGCCCGGTGACAAGCTCGGTGAAGTAACGGGTTTCGATCAGGTGCGCAGTGTCGAAATCAACCTGGGCGCCTTCCACGGCGGCGCAGAGGATTTTCTCCGGGGCCGGGAAGCAGCCTTGGGTTTTGCTGCGCAACATCGACGGCGCAATCGCCAGCATTTGCGCCACTTTCGGGTGGGAAGGCGTGCCGCCAGGAATCTGATAACCCTTGGTGTCCCAAGGCTGCCTGGCTTCAGGATTGGCAAGAATCCAGGCGCGGGATTTGGCCAGCAGTTCCTCGCGGCTAGCCGCCAGCTCATTGATCAACCCTGCTTGCAGCGCCTGTTGCGGCCGCACCTTTTTGCCCTCCAGCAAATACGGCAAGGCCTTCTCCAGCCCCAGCATGCGCACCATGCGCACGACCCCGCCGCCGCCCGGCAACAAGCCCAAGGTGACTTCCGGCAAGCCGAGTTGCACCGCCTTGTCGTCCAGCGCGACGCGGTAATGGCACGCCAGGCAAATCTCCCAGCCGCCGCCGAGTGCCGCGCCATTGATGGCGGCCACCACCGGCTTGCCGATGGTTTCCAGGCGGCGCAGTTGGGCCTTCAGTACCCGCACGCCGTCGTAGAAATCCTTGGCGTGGGCCTTATCGACTTTGATCAGTTCGTTGAGGTCGCCGCCAGCAAAAAAAGTCTTCTTCGCCGAGGTGATAACTACACCAGCGATGTGGTCCTTTTCCGCTTCCAGGCGTGCGACGGTGGCCGCCATGGCCTCGCGGTACACGCCGTTCATGGTGTTGGCGCTCTGGCCGGGCATGTCGAGGGTCAGCACCACGATCTGGTCCTGGCCTTTTTCGTAACGAATGGCTTCGGTCATGACAGGTTCCTTGGGCTCAGAGGCGTTCGATGATGGTGGCGATGCCCATGCCACCGCCGACACACAAGGTGGCCAAGCCGTAGCGTTGCTGGCGCACTTCCAGTTCGTCGAGCAGGGTGCCGAGGATCGCGCAGCCCGTGGCGCCCAGCGGGTGGCCCATGGCGATGGAACCGCCATTGACGTTGACCCGCGCGGCATCGATGCCCATGTCCTTGATGAACTTGAGGACGACAGACGCAAACGCTTCGTTGACTTCAAACAGGTCGATGTCTTCCACGCGTAAACCGGCCTTGGCCAGGGCTTTGCGCGTAGCCGGTGCCGGGCCGGTGAGCATGATGGTCGGATCGGTGCTGGTGACTGCCGTAGCGACGATGCGCGCGCGTGGTTGCAGGCCTAACTCGCGGCTTTTGGCTTCAGAGCCAATCAACATCAACGCCGCACCGTCGACAATGCCGGAGCTGTTGCCCGGTGTGTGCACGTGGTTGATGCGTTCCACATGGCTGTAGACCCGCAACGCCGTGGCGTCAAAGCCCATTTGGCCCATCATTTCGAAGCTGGGCTTGAGCTTGCCGAGGCCTTCGAGGGTGGAGTCGCCACGGATAAATTCGTCGTGGTTCAGCAGCACAATGCCGTTCTGGTCCTGCACCGCGATCAGCGACTTGTTGAAGGAACCGTCTGCGCGTGCCCTGGCCGCTTTCTGTTGTGAGTGCAGGGCGAATGCGTCAACGTCCTGGCGGGTGAAGCCTTCCAGGGTCGCGATCAAGTCCGCGCCGATGCCCTGGGGTGTGAAATGGTTGTGCATATTGGTCTGCGGGTCGAGCACCCAGGCGCCGCCATCGCTGCCCATGGGCACCCGCGACATGGATTCAACACCGCCGACCACCACCAGGTCTTCGAAGCCGGAGCGCACTTTCATCGCGCCGAGGTTCACCGCTTCCAGGCCTGAGGCGCAGAAGCGGTTGATTTGTACGCCGGCGACGCTGACGTCCCAGTCCGCCACCAGCGCGGCGGTCTTGGCGATGTCGGCGCCCTGGTCGCCCACCGGGGTGACACAGCCGAGGACGATGTCATCCACTTGGCGTGTATCGAGGTCGCTGCGTTGTGCCAGCGCGGTGAGCAGGCCTGCCACCAGATTTACCGGCTTGACGCTGTGCAGGGCGCCGTCGGCCTTGCCCTTTCCCCGGGGCGTGCGTATCGCATCAAAGATCAAAGCTTGGGTCATGACTTCCTCGAACGCTGTGCGTGTGTGCCCCTACCTTAGGCCCGATTGACACGGTTTCAATGACGGATGCGCTCATTGCTTTTGACCCCCACGCTCGGACGAACGGTAGGGTGCTATGGAAAACGCCGGGTTAATCGTTTTAGCTGTCTAGCCAAGGCATTGGCGCCAAGATGGCGATAGGCCTCATGCCTTTTTAAGTAGAAATAATGATTAGCTGATATGAAATGGATCTAAGCCACGAAGAACGAGGGCTCTAAGGTTCAATCAGTAAGAAGTTGCTGCCGGGTTTTGCTGGGGCAACTGTAAGAAAAGCGACACGTCACGTTGCGATACTGAAAAAAACGGCACGCATTTGACGCTCAGGAATAACAACAAAAGGCAGTCAGCCATGTTCAAACATACCAAAGTACGTCAGGCGGGACTTATTCTGTTCGCCACCACACTGATTCTGATCTTGCCCAACTTGACCAAGGTTATTGGGTGACGACGCGACCCTCACATTCTGTGCACTCATTGCACCAGGACTGCAGCTTTTGGCAGCACCTGCCGGGACATTGCGTATAGCGGTCCTGTTGCAGGGGCTGTCTTTTTGCGTGCGAATTTCCGGTATCGTGAGCGCCATCGCCACTTCGAACCGGGCTCCCTCTTGAAATCGATCCTTGCCTTCCTCGCCTTGCTTTTTACCTTGCCGGCAACGGCTGCGCCGTTGACCATCGAGTTGGATAACAGCAGCAAGACTTGGCAAACCGCCGACCTGCTCAAGCACCCGGCTGTGCAGACGGTACAGATCGTCGATGACGTGTCCTACAAGCGCAATATGACGTATCGCGCGGTGCCGATGGCCTCCCTCCTACCTGGCTTGAAGCCTGAAAATCACCTGCAAGCAGTTGCCCTTGATGGGTTCGCCGCCGAGCTGGCGGCGGCGCCACTGCTGGAAAAACACGGCGCACGCGCCTGGCTGGCGATAGAAGACCCAGCCCATCCGTGGCCCGCGCTGGCAGAAGGCAAGCCGAGCGCCGGGCCGTTCTATCTGGTATGGACCGACCCACAGGCAGGGAACATCAGCCCGGAGCAGTGGCCGTTCCAGATGTCCGGGATCAAGCAATTGAAGACGGTAGCCGAACGCTTTCCGGCGTTGTTGCCGGACCCGAAATTAGCCGCGAATGACCCGGTCAACCAGGGCTTCGCGCTGTTTCAGAAGAACTGCCTGGCGTGTCACCGTCTCAATGGCGCCGGCGATGCGCAGGTGGGGCCGGACCTGAATATTCCCTACAACCCCACCGAGTATTTCAGCGGGGATTTCCTCAAGCGTTATATCCGTGATCCGCAGAGCCTGCGGCATTGGCCACAGGCGAAGATGCCGGCGTTCGCCGCCAGTGTGTTGCCGGACGGCGAGCTGGATCTGCTGGTGGGGTATTTGAAGCATATGGCGGGGCGCAAGCAGCAGCCTTGAGCCTGGCAAAGACTCTGAATACACCACCGTTCACTGTGGGAGCTGGCTTGCCTGCGATGGCGGTCGGTCAGTTAACCCATTTACAGCTGACCCGCCGCTTTCGCAGGCAAGCCAGCTCCCACTGAAGACTATTGCTGCTGCACCAAAATCACCGGCGTCGGCGCCACAAACACCTTGGCGTGCATTTGCTCATGCCCGCCGCCCCGGCGCATGCCGCGTACCGGGCAGGCGTCGAGGTAATCCAGGCCTACGGCCAACTTCAAATGCCGCTCCGGCCGGGCCAATTGGTTGGTCACATCGAAGCTGTACCAGGCGTCATCCAGCCAGGCCTCGGCCCAGGCGTGGCTGGCCAGGTGCGTGCTGTCCTCCGAGTACAAATACCCCGACACATACCGCGCCGGAATCCCCAGGCTGCGCGCGCACGCCAGGAACGCATGCGTATGGTCCTGGCACACCCCCGCGCCCCCGGCGAAGGCCTTGGCGGCGCAGGTGTCGACTTCGGTGGCACCGGGCGTGTAGACCATCGACTGGTTGAGCGCGTGCATCAGGTCGATCAATGCAGTGCGGTCACGGCGTAGATGGCAGTGCTGCTCGGCAAAGCCACGCAGGGCTTCGTCGGGTTCGGTCAGGCGCGTGCTGCGCAGGAACGGAAACGCCGACTGGCTCTCGTGTTCCGCCTCGCGCAATTCGTCGATATCCACTTGGCCACGCGCGCCGATGATGATGGCGTCGTGGGGCTCGTCGAGTGTCAGCACATGCAGGATGTTGCCAAACGGGTCGATCTGGGCGCGCACCGGGCGCGGCAAATCCAGTTGCCAACTGAGCACGTGCTGGCGCTCGCTGTCGTGGGGCGTGAGGCGCAGGTATTGGATGCTGGCGCGTACCTGGTCTTCGTAGTGGTAGGTGGTTTCGTGGCTGATGGAGAGTCTCATGCGGCCTCCAGGTAGGAACTGTAGATGGCGTCGCCCAACTGGCGAACCAAGGGGATAAAGTCGGTCAGCCAGGCGTGCAGGCCTTCCTCGAGGATTTCGTCAATCGCGGTAAAGCGCAGGCGCGCGTCCATCTCGGCGGCCAGGCGCTGGGCCGGGCGACCGTTGAGGCCAGGCAGGCTGGCGAGGATCTGGTCGATCTCCTCGCTGCAGGCGCGCAGCGAACGCGGCACGTCGGCACGCAACAGCAGCAACTCCGCGACTTGCCGGGCGCCGGGGGCGTCGCGGTAGATCTCGGTATAGGCCTCGAACGACGACAATGCGCGCAGCAAGGCGCTCCACTGATAATAGGCGTGGGCCGTGCCGTCACTGACGGCGGCGGCCTGATCGCCGGCCATTTCGTAGCGCGCATCGAGCAGGCGCAGGGTGTTGTCGGCACGCTCGATAAACGTGCCCAGGCGAATAAAACGGAACGCATCGTTGCGCATGATGGTGCCGTAGGTGGCGCCGCGAAACAGGTGCGAACGCTCCTTGACCCATTCGCAGAACCGGCTCATGCCGTAGCGGCTGAGCCCCTGCTGGGCAATATCGCGAATATCCAGCCAGGTGGCGTTGATGTTTTCCCACATGTCGGCGGTGATTCGCCCACGCACCGCATGGGCGCTGGCCCGCGCGGCACCCAGGCAACTGTAGATGCTGGCCGGGTTGGCCGCGTCCAGCGCGAAAAAGTGCAGCAGGCGCTCGGCGTGCAGTTCGCCGTGGCGCTCGTGGTAATCATCGAGGGTGCCGGTGATCAGCAGCGGCATCGCCAACTCATGCAAGCCGTCACCGCGTCCGTCCTGGGGCATCAGCGACAGCGAGTAGCTGACATCGAGCATGCGCGCGAGGTTTTCCGCGCGTTCCAGATAGCGCGACATCCAGTACAAATCCGAGGCAGTTCTACTCAACATGGCATCAGTCCTCCACCACCCATGTGTCTTTGGTGCCGCCGCCCTGGGACGAGTTGACCACCAGCGAGCCTTCACGCAGGGCCACGCGGGTCAAGCCGCCGGGGACCACACGGGTTTCCTTGCCGGATAACACGAACGGTCGCAGGTCGATATGGCGCGGCGCAATGCCGTTTTCGACGAAGGTCGGGCAGGTGGATAAACACAGCGTCGGTTGCGCGATGTAGGCGTGGGGCTTGGCCTTGATGCGGGCGCGAAAGGCTTCGATTTCGGCTTTGGTGGACGCCGGGCCCACCAGCATGCCGTAGCCGCCGGAGCCCTGGGTTTCCTTGACGACCAGCTCGGGCAGGTTGGCCAACACGTGGGACAGCTCGTCAGGCTTGCGGCATTGGAACGTAGGCACGTTCTTCAGGATCGGCTCTTCATCCAGGTAAAAACGGATCATCTCGGTGACGAATGGGTACACCGACTTGTCATCCGCCACCCCGGTGCCAATCGCGTTGGCCAGCACCACATTGCCGGAGCGATACGCCGCGAGCAGGCCGGGCACGCCGAGCATGGAATCCGGGTTGAAGGCCAGCGGGTCGAGGAACGCGTCGTCGAGGCGGCGGTAGATCACGTCGACAGCCTTGGGGCCGTCGGTGGTGCGCATGAATACGCGGTCGTCGCGCACGAACAGGTCGGCGCCTTCCACCAGTTCCACGCCCATTTCGCGAGCGAGAAACGCATGCTCGAAGAACGCGCTATTGAAGCGCCCAGGTGTGAGCACCACCACGCTGGGGTTATCCAGCGGGCTTGAGCTTTTCAAGGTGTCGAGCAGCAGGTTGGGGTAATGGTCGATGGGTGCTATGCGCTGGGCGGCGAACAGTTCGGGGAACAGGCGCATCATCATCTTGCGGTCTTCGAGCATGTAGCTGACGCCGCTCGGCGTGCGCAGGTTGTCTTCCAGCACGTAGTAAGTGCCGTCGCCATCGCGTACGAGGTCGACCCCGGAGATGTGGGAATACAGATCGCGGTGCAGGTTCAGGCCCTGCATGGCCAGTTGGTACTGCTCGTTGGCCAGCACTTGTTCCGCGGGGATAATCCCGGCCTTGATGATGCGCTGCTCGTGATACAGGTCGGCGAGAAACATGTTCAGCGCCTTGACGCGTTGGATGCAGCCGCGCTCGACGATCCGCCATTCACTCGCCGGAATGCTGCGCGGGATGGTGTCAAAGGGGATCAGGCGCTCGGTGCCCTGCTCGTCCCCGTAAAGGGTGAAGGTGATCCCGGCGCGGTGGAACAGCAAATCGGCCTCACGCCGGCGCTGGGCCAGCAGCTCGGCCGGCGTATCGGCCAACCAGCGGGCGAACTCGCGGTAATGGGGGCGGACCAGACCTGCCCCGTCGTACATTTCATCGTAATAAGTGCGGATCATGCCGTACTCCTTGTCACCCGGGCGCTAGAACCATCGCAAGGCCCGTGCCAGCGGCATAAACACTTAAAAATCAGTGAGTTGAATTAACCCCGGAATCTAGCTGCACCGTCCTGGTGCGCAGAATGCCCGGCGTCATGTCCCGCGCTTCATCACAATGCGGGCTTTGACTATCAACAGCATAGCCAGAGTTGATTTCACTGCTCGCCTGCCCCTGCGGATAATCACTCCCATCTGCTGAACAGGATGCGTCCTACAGCTTCAGCGAACCGCTCTTCCCTTTGGCCACCCTCTTTGGGTGGCTTTTTTTTGGTGCAGGAACCTGCGACGCAAGTTCCGCGAATATTCCTGGCGCACAAACAAAATCGGCCGACCCAAAAGGTCAGCCGATACGCTGTGTTGCTCATAAAGTGCCGCTACATGGGTAACCCACGCACCTCCTGCTTGACGCCCCATCCCTCGATGATCCCGCCCAAAGGCTCGACCACCGCTTCAAAGTCTTGCTCGAAGTCTCCTATGCCGTCGTAGGTTGCGAACATGATTTTGCTCAGTTCCAGGTACCAGGCGCCATCATCGCGCGCGCTGACCTGGGCATTCAGGGATTCCCCACGAAATCGACCCGCAGCCCTGCGCGCCCGTTCCTCATCCGGGAAAATGGCGTAGAACTCAATGGGGTGAAAACGTGAGAAGTCAAAACCGCCTTCTTTCATGCGGCGCAGTACGTTGGTGCTGATGTCTTCTTGATAGGCTGTGCTCATGAAACGTCCTCCTCAAACTGATGGATAGACTTTCCGTGCTTCCCGAAGACCGCGCCCTGCTGGCGCGGGTGCTACGGCATTAACGTCACTGCGGGAAAACAAGCATGTAGCTGACAAGACCAGACCTTAGCGATTCATTCGCTGATCTCACTTGCAGAGTAGCGCGAAGCTATCACCTCCACCAGAGGCGCTTGAATGACATACAGGGAATGTTCAGGCGGCGGGCGAGATGTCGAGGATTTGAATGCTGTTCTGGTCTTTGAGAATCTTGACCGTAGGCTCGGGTTTACGGCCCTCAAGGTCATTGAGGTCGAGCTCGGCAGCCACGGGCACGAGCTTGTTACGAATCATGTGTGCCGCATCTTCGAGGCTGGGCTTGTGATCGCAGGTGAACTGCTCGACGGACTGTACGCCGTGATCATCAACGAAGGTAATTTGCCACATTTGCATCGGTGCCTCCTCGATAAAACCCGTGTGTGGGCTTACAACTATCTGGACCTTGAGGGCTCGGCAAACGTTCCACTCAAGTCAGGAGGCACCCGATTAACTGCGGTTATTTTTCAGCGTGTTCTTTCAACGCTTTCAAGGTGTTGAACGGCGCGTCCACCACAAACTTGTTGGCCAACCACGACGGCACGCTGCCACCTGGCTCGGTGTGCACCTGGTAGGTCACTTCGGTCTGGTTGTCGCCTTTGGGCACCAGCTTCCAATAGCCATCTACCTGGGCCACGCGCACGTAGCCTTTGACTTCCGGCTGGTAGGTCGGCACTTCCAGCAGTTTACGGGTCACGGTGCCGTCAGCCGCCTTGGACGTGGTGATCTCAAGGATCGAGTCGCGGTCGGTCACAGGGAACGGTGCCTTGAACTGGGTGTAGGTCCAGCTCTTGTCACCTTCGGTCTTGAGCAGTTTTTGCGATTTGCATTCGTGGATCCAGGAGCAGGCACCGGCCACGTCTTCCTGCAGGGCCTGGATCTTGGCGACCGGCGCCTTGATCACGGTCACGCCGCGATACGCCTTGTACTTGGAGCCGGCAATTTCGCTCAGGGACACCTTGATACCGTCTTCGTCCTTGGCGACTTGCCAATCCTCAGCCTGGGCAGTGGCAGCAAACAACACTGTAAAACCGCACAACACAGCCATTCGTTTCAGCGAACCCATCGTTGTATTCCTTATTGTTGAAGTTCTGATAGTAAAGCCCATCAAGCCGCCGTCATCTGCTCCCACCAACCGATCAACCGGATCGCATCGGCCTGGTCGGTGCCACAGACATCCGGATCCGCCTTGAAATCACTGCACACCGCTGGGCGTTCCGGTTGGCCAAACAGCTGGCATAGCTGTTCAACCGACAGGTGCAGGCAGCGTTCGCCCGCCGGTTTGCCGTTAGGCATTCCAGGTAATGGCGAACTGATGGAGGGGGCGATGCAGCATGCGCCACAGCCTTCACGGCATTTCATGACCAGCAGGTCCTCGACGACTCAATAGGGATGGCCGGGCTAGAGTACGCCCTTAAACAGTCGTTTTAAAATGGTCTAACAGGGGTTTTTCACACAAAAAAAAAGTGACTGACCAGTCTGCGACAGATGGTCAGTGGGCAACGTCACCTTTGCGGAAAAATTTATTGCTTGAATTCGAAGTCCAGCGCCGCGCCTTCCACGTCGCGGCGCTCCTCGTTGCGCAGTTGCAGCTTCATCTCATTGCTGAGCAGGCGACCGTTGATCTGGAACGCACTGTTGTCGGCGGGCTTTTCACCAAACATCGGCGGCAGCAAGGGCACGCTCTTGGGTTTGGGCATGGTACCGATGGGTTGCAAGTGCCTGACCATTTCCGACGGCAGGGACAAGTCCAACTGTGCCGATGGCAGTTTGGTCTGGGTCACTTCATGGGCGGATTTGGATTTGCTCGCAATCGGTGCGCGCTTTTTAACGGTGGCGGCTTTCTTCTTGGTCGCCGGGGCTTTTTTAGCCGGGGCCGGCTTTTTCGCGGCAGTTTTCTGCGCGGCATTGGCGGCGGGCTTGTTTTCAGCCACAGGGGCTGCCGCCAGCACCGTGCCAACATTGCACAGGCTTAACAGGCCAATCACCACAGCAGCGCGAAAAATAGAGGTCATATCGCCAACAGCATTAACGGCAGAGGGCCATATGCTCGCTTTTTGTGCGCGGCCTGACAAGTCTGGTGAAAAGCCCGCTACCGTTAATGTCCCCTTTAGACGCCTCAACCGACACTATAAAAGTCCGGCTGCGGTTTCCTGACACAGCTGGCTGGCCAGCATCCCCAACGTCATCAGCGCCCGCTCTGCCTCGCGGTTCCACGGCGTACCGCAATTGAGGCGAATACAGTGGTTGAACTGTTCCGTATTACTGAAAATCACCCCCGGTGCGATGCTGATGCCCTGCTGCAATGCGCGTACGTGCAGTTCCTGGGTATTGACCCGTCCGGGCAAACTGACCCACAAGATGAAGCCGCCGGTCGGGCGAGTCATCTGTGTGCCTTCCGGGAAGTATTGCTGCACCGCCAATTGGAAGGCGCTGAGATTCTTGCGGTATTCCTGACGGATGTAACGAAGATGGCGGTCGTAACCGCCGTTCTCCAGGTAAGCCGCAACCCCCATCTGGGTCACGCTGCAGGCCGAGTGGGTGCTGAACATCTGCAGCCGCTGGATTTCCTGCTGGTATTTGCCGGCGATCATCCAGCCGATGCGCACACCGGGAGACAGGGTCTTGGAAAAGCTCGAGCAGTAGATCACCCGGTCGAGGCGGTCGTAGGCTTTCAGGGCCTTGGTGCGGCCCAGTTCGAACATCAGCTCGCCGTAGATATCGTCCTCGACAATCTGGATATCGAAATCCGAAGCCAGGCGCAGCAACTGTTTCTGGCGTTCCTCGGGCATGGTTGCGCCCAACGGATTGCTCAAACGCGTGGTCAGCACCAAGGCCTTGATCGACCATTGGTTGGCCGCCAGTTGCAGGGCCTCAAGGCTCATGCCGGTGGACGGGTCGCTGGGGATCTCGATGACTTTGAGGCCCAGCAGGTCAGCCAGTTGCAGCAAGCCGTAATAGGTCGGTGATTCGGCGGCGATCAAATCGCCTGGGCGGGTCAGCACGCGCAGCGACATCTGCAACGCATCGACGCAGCCGTGGGTGATCACCACTTCGGAGGGGTCCACCACCACGCCGGCGTCGCGCATGCGAATCGCCACCTGGCGGCGCAGCGGCTCAAAACCGGGGCTGAACATGTAGCTGAATGCCCGTGGGCTCTGGAAGCGCGTGACCTTGGCCAGTTGCTGGTGCAGCGCACGTACCGGCAGGTAATCCACACTCGGCACGGCGGCGCCCAACGGGAATACGCCTTCGCGGCGTGACTCGACCAATACCTGCTGGATGATGCTGCTGCGGGTGACCAACCCCGGGCGCTCGACCCGCGCGATGTCCGGCGTCGGCGCCGTCAGCGCCGGGGTCTGGTGCACGTAGTAACCCGACTGCGGCCGCGCCCGGATCAGCCCCTGGTCTTCCAGGTTGGCGTAGGCCTGCAACACCGTCGCGTGGCTGACGTTGAGCTGGGAGCTCATCTTGCGCACCGAAGGCACACGCTCGCCGGGTTGATAGACACCACGACGGATGTCCTCAGCCAGTTGCTGGGCGATACGTTGGTAGAGCAACAGATTGGTCATGACGCAGCACTCGATTTCACGGGTATTTTATTTTTGTGTGAAACATACCGGCACAGTTTAGAAGTGTACGGGGACAGTTGCGAGAATAGTCGAGCGCGGGCGGCAGTGATAGAAAAAACTGTGAGGGTGTTGAACATGAAAAACCCGATCAGCGATCGGGTTGGCTTTGGGTGGGAGCTGGCTCGCCTGCGATGCAGGCACCTCGGTGTTTCTGGCTAACCGGGGTGATGCTACCGCAGGCAAGCCAGCTCCCACAGGGGCCTGCGTTGGACCTTAGCGGGCAGCGCCTAGCTGGCCCTTGTCGTCGGAGAACACAATTTCCACCCGGCGGTTCTGCGCGCGGCCACGTTCCGAGGCGTTGGCTTCCACCGGGTACTGGTCGCCATAGCCTTCGACCTGGATACGTTTTTCATCGATGCCCAAATCCATCAGCACATCGGCCACCGATTGCGCACGGTCGCGGGACAGTTTGAGGTTTTCCTGCTCGCCACCGGTGTTGTCGGTGTAGCCCTCGATGCGCACAACGCGCTTGGGGTTCAGTTGCAGGAACTGCACAATCTTCAGCACTGTGCGGTTGGCCGAGTTTTGCAACTGCGCCTCACCTGTGTCGAACAGCACATCGCCCAGGGTCATCACCAGGCCGCGATCGGTCTGGGTGGTGGTCAGGCTGGCGATTTGCTCTTCGAGCCACTTGCCCTGTTGCTGCACGCTGGCCAGTTTATTTTCGCGCAGAGCCAATTGCAGGCGCTGGCGCTCCAGTTCGAGCTTGGTGCCGCGCTCGGCGTTGAGCCCCTGCTCGGTATGTTCGCGGGCGATCGCGCTGTAACGCTGGCTCAGGTAGGCGTAATGCACCACGTCGGCGCCGCTGCCCCAGTAGCTCGACAAGCGATCGGCACGGGCCAGGGACTCACCGGCGCGAATCACATCCTTGGGCGCGAAGCGCAGCACATTGGCGTCTTCCTTGACCTTCTGGAAGTCGGTGCCGGCCTGTTGCAACGCCTGCTCGCTGTTCGGCTGGCTCGCGCAACCGCCCAAGGCGGCGCTGCCCAGCAGCAACACACAGCTCAAACCACGGATCATCGGGCTCATTGGGCTTCTCCCAACTGCAATTGCTTGCGCAGGCGGGTGATGCGCGTGTTCAGCACGTTGAGTTGCTCCTGGCTCTTGCGGGTCAGAATCCTGGCCTCAGCGAGGCGCGCGTCCAGTTCCGCCTGTTCGGCGCGCATGCGTGCGTGTTTATAGGATTCGTCGGCCATGTCGGCCTTGGCCCTGGCGAACTTGTCTTCGGCCAGTTTCAGCTCTGGCGAATCGTCGGTGCTGGCACCTACGGCGCTGGCTTGCTCCAACGCTTGCTGGGTGAGGCGTATTTGCTCATTCGGCGCAGGATCGGCTGCACATCCCGCCAAAGCGACAACGGCGAGGGCCGCGAAAAGAGGTCGAATAGTCACTGTAAATCCTTACTTTGCTGGGGTGCCGACGGGTTGCTGCAATTGCGCTTTCCAGCGCTCGAGGTTGCGCTGCATCGCTGCTTGCACCACACCGGACGCGGGCAATTCTGTCATCTTTTTGGCGAGCTGTCCGCGCAGCCACGGATCGTTGCAGGCGGAATTGTGGGAAATCGCCAGGTACAAGCCGGGCTGATCGATCGGCACGTCGCGCGCAATCAGGTCGTTGCTCATGCCCAGGCTCTGGGCCATGGCCATGCCGGAATATCGCCCGGCGAGCACGTAGTCCACTTCCCCGAGCAGCAGTTTCTGGAAGGCCGGCGTCAACGTAGGCAAGCGTTGCAGGCTGAGCTGCTGGGCGGCAAAGGTGTCGAAGTCGGCACTCAGGCGTGCGCGTTCGGAGACCGCGCCCTTATGGCCCTTCAAGTCGGCGGCGCTGGTGTAGACCAGCGGCGAATCCTTGCGGGTCCAGACCAGGTAGTCGATTTGCGTCAACGCCGGGTGGATGTAGTCGAGGGTTTCCAATTCGCCCAGGTTCAGCGGCGCATCGGCGAGAATGTCCATGCGCCCGCTGCGCACCTCATCCAGGGCCAGGGAACGTTTGCCACCGTAGAGCAGGTCGATTTTAAGCCCCAGTTCCTTGCCCACTTGTTGCAATACGTCGGCGGTGGCGCCGATCAGGTGCGTGGGGTCTTGCGGGTCGCGCCATAACAACGGTGGTGCGTCCGGGCTGCCGGTGATCACCAGGCGCTCACATTTGCCGGCAGCCAGCGCCAGGCTTGGCAGCAGCGACAAGGCCAACACTACGTGACGCAAATCCATGGCAGTTTCTCCAGGTTAAAAAGGCGCGCAAAAAAAAGCCCGGTCCAAAGACCGGGCTCTTTATAAGTGAAGCGGCTGGATTAGACCAGCTTCTCCAACTCGGGTACGGCTTCGAACAAGTCCGCAACCAGGCCGTAATCAGCCACCTGGAAGATCGGTGCTTCTTCGTCCTTGTTGATCGCGACGATCACTTTGGAATCTTTCATACCGGCCAAGTGCTGGATCGCGCCGGAGATACCGACGGCGATATACAGCTGTGGCGCAACGATTTTGCCGGTCTGGCCGACCTGCATGTCGTTGGGTACGAAACCTGCGTCGACGGCCGCGCGGGAAGCGCCGACCGCAGCGCCCAGCTTGTCGGCCAGGGCGTACAGGTGCTTGAAGTTGTCACCGTTCTGCATGCCACGGCCGCCGGAAACGACGATCTTGGCAGCGGTCAGTTCAGGACGATCCGACTTGGCCAGCTCTTCGCCAACAAAGCTGGAAGTGCCAGCGTCGTGGGCAGCGGAGACGGCTTCAACGGCAGCCGAACCACCTTCGGCGGCAACCGGGTCGAAACCGGTGGCGCGTACGGTGATGACTTTTACCGAAGCGTTGGACTGTACGGTCGCAATGGCGTTACCGGCATAGATCGGGCGCTTGAAGGTGTCAGCGCTTTCAACCGAGATGATCTCGGAGATCTGGTCAACGTCCAGCTGCGCGGCGACGCGTGGCAGGATGTTTTTGCCGTTGGAAGTAGCGGCAGCCAGGATGTGGCTGTAGCCCTTGCCCAGTTCAGCAACCAGCGGCGCGACGTTTTCCGGCAACTGATGCGCGTAGGCGGCATTGTCAGCGTTCAGGACTTTGCTCACGCCAGCGATTTTCGCGGCGGCTTCAGCCACGGCGCCAGCGCCTTGACCGGCTACCAGCACGTGAATGTCGCCACCGATTTTAGCGGCGGCGGCCACGGTGTTCAGCGTGGCCGGGGCCAGCACTTTGTTGTCGTGTTCAGCGATTACCAAGATAGTCATTTTTAGATTACCTTCGCTTCGTTTTTCAGTTTCTCGACCAGTTCAGCCACCGACTTGACCTTGATGCCCGCGCTGCGTGCAGCCGGTGCTTCAACCTTGACGGTCTTGTTGGTGGAGGCGGTGGAAACGCCCAAAGCGTCTGGAGTCACCGACTCAAGCGGCTTCTTCTTGGCTTTCATGATGTTTGGCAGGGACGCATAACGCGGCTCGTTCAAACGCAGGTCGGTGGTAACGATGGCCGGCAGTTTCAGCGAAACTGTTTGCGCGCCGCCGTCGATTTCACGGGTAACAGCAACGCTGTCGCCGCTGACTTCGACTTTGGAGGCGAAGGTGCCCTGGCCGTAACCGGTCAGTGCAGCCAGCATCTGGCCAGTCTGGTTGTTGTCGCTGTCGATGGCCTGTTTGCCGAGGATCACCAGTTGAGGCTGTTCCTTGTCGACAACGGCTTTGAGCAGCTTGGCCACGGCCAGGGAGGTCAGCTCTTCAGCGGATTCAACCAGGATGGCGCGGTCGGCACCCAGTGCCAGGGCGGTACGCAGCTGCTCTTGAGCAGTGGCAGGGCCGATGGAAACCACGACGATTTCAGTCGCCACGCCTTTCTCTTTCAGGCGTACGGCTTCTTCCACAGCGATTTCGCAGAAAGGGTTCATCGACATCTTGACGTTAGCGAGGTCGACGCCGGAATTGTCCGCCTTGACGCGAACTTTCACGTTGTAATCGACAACGCGTTTGACAGCTACAAGAACCTTCATGGATTCCTCGTTACTCTCCGGTGAAAAGAAAGTCGCCTAGGCGAACCTGGCGGTTGATGCTCATCGGCACACAAGGGCACCTCCAAAAACCTCGGCGAGTGACTCAGCGATGGGGAAGTGACGACCGTTCGTCAGTGGTGACTGAGAGGTCATTCTTTATCGCAGCGTGTAAACTGCGCGCCATCGTTTGGGCGCGCGTCACCTGTCTCGCTTTTGGACGTGCTCTTGAAACCTGCAGTCTGCCTACGGTAAGCGCAAAACCGACCGTATATTGACCGGAACGCCTATTCTGGTCAATACAGCAAAATAGCCAGTCATAAGCCGCGCCTCTTTGATTTACCTAGCCTGCGGGCAATTCAAACAAACGTTTGTATTGGACGCTGCCAGTGGTGTAGATATAATGCGCCACCTAGAGAGAAAGGTGGGTCATCGCTGCTGCGAATGCGGTGATGACAGACACGACACCGAACCTCCACCCATTAGAAAAAAAGCCTGTTGAGCCTTGAGTAGGAGATAGCCTGTGGAACGCGAATACATGGAATTCGACGTGGTCATCGTCGGCGCTGGCCCGGCAGGCCTGTCTGCCGCCTGCCGACTGAAGCAGAAGGCCGCCGAAGCCGGTAAAGAAATCAGCGTCTGCGTGGTCGAGAAAGGCTCCGAAGTCGGCGCACATATCCTCTCCGGTGCCGTGTTTGAACCCCGCGCCCTGAACGAACTGTTCCCGGACTGGAAAGAACTCGGCGCCCCGCTCAACACCCCCGTAGTGCGCGATGACATCTATGTACTGCGCAGCCCCGAAGCCTCCACCAAGGTGCCTGACTTCTTTGTGCCCAAGACCATGCACAACGAAGGCAACTACATTATTTCCCTGGGCAACCTGTGCCGCTGGCTGGCCCAGCAGGCTGAAAACCTTGGCGTGGAAGTCTACCCAGGCTTCGCCGCCCAGGAAGCGCTGTTCGACGAAAACGGCGTGGTGCGCGGGATCATCACCGGCGACCTCGGCGTCGACCGTGAAGGCAACCCGAAAGAAGGCGTGTACACCCCCGGCATGGAACTGCGTGGCAAGTACACGCTGTTCGCCGAAGGTTGCCGTGGCCACATCGGCAAGCAGCTGATTCAGCGTTTCAACCTGGACAGCGACGCCGACGCCCAGCACTACGGCATCGGCTTGAAAGAAATCTGGGAAATAGACCCGGCCAAGCATCAGCCAGGCCTGGTGGTGCACACCGCCGGTTGGCCGCTGGATATCATGAGCACCGAAAATACCGGCGGCTCGTTCCTCTATCACCTGGAAAACAACCAGGTGGTTGTCGGCCTGATCGTCGACCTGTCGTACAGCAACACCTTCCTGTCGCCGTTCGATGAGTTCCAGCGCCTCAAGCATCACCCGGTGCTGGCTCAATACCTGGAAGGCGGCAAGCGCGTCAGCTACGGCGCTCGCGCCCTGGCCAAAGGCGGTATCAACTCGCTGCCGAAGATGGTCTTCAAAGGCGGCGCCTTGATCGGCTGCGACCTGGGCACCATGAACGTGGCCAAGATCAAGGGCAGCCACACCGCGATGAAGTCCGGCATGCTCGCTGCCGACGCCGTAGCCGAACGCCTGTTCGCCGACTCCGAAGGCGGCGACGAACTGACCAACTACGTCGACGGTTTCAAAGCCAGCTGGCTCTACGAAGAGCTGTTCGCCAGCCGCAACTTCGGCCCGGCGATGCACAAGTTCGGCCCGATCCTCGGCGCCGGCTTCAACTGGTTCGACCAGAACATCCTCGGCGGCAAAATGCCGTTCACCTTGCACGACACCAAGCCGGATTACGCCTGCCTGAAGCTCGCCAAGGACAGCAAGAAAATCGATTACCCCAAACCCGACGGCAAGCTGAGCTTCGACAAGCTGAGTTCGGTGTTCATCTCCGGCACCAACCACGAAGAAGAACAGCCGTGCCACTTGAAGCTCAAGGACCCAAGCATCCCGATCGGCACCAACCTGCCGCTCTACGATGAACCGGCGCAGCGCTACTGCCCGGCCGGCGTCTATGAGGTGATCACCAAGGAAGACGGCGAGAAGCGCTTCCAGATCAACGCCCAGAACTGCGTGCACTGCAAGACCTGTGACATCAAGGATCCTTCGCAGAACATCACCTGGGTGACCCCGGAAGGTGCGGGTGGGCCGACTTACCCAAATATGTAAGCCAGCTGCTTGAACAAAAAGGCTCCCAACTGGGAGCCTTTTTTATGGGCAACATATATCAACTGTGGGAGCTGGCTTGCCTGCGATAGCGGAGTATCAGTCAACCAATCTTTAGCTGACCCACCGCCATCGCAGGCAAGCCAGCTCCCACATTGAGCGGGGTGTGATCAGGCAGCCCGCTCTTCACCGGGGCTGCGCTCAAAATAGCGCTTATATTCGCGACTGAACTGCGACGTACTCTGATACCCCACGCTGTGCGCCGCCTGCGCCACGCCCATGCCTTCAACCAGCAACAACTGCTGGGCCTTGAGCAGGCGCAACCGCTTCAAATACTGCACCGGAGACAACAACGTGCAACGCTTGAAATGCTCATGAAACGTCGAGGCACTCATGTGCGCATAACCCGCCAAGGTCTCGATATTCAGCGGCTCGGCGTAATGGGCATGCAGGTGATTCAACGACGTGGCGATACGTGAAAACTGCCCCTGCTGCTCGACCAGTGCGCGCAACACATCGGCCTGGGGCCCGCGCAAAGCGGTGAACAACACTTCCCTGACCCGCGCCGGGCCCATGATCCGGCTTTCCAGCGGATCGTGCAGGCACTGCAACAGCCGTTCGACACTGCCGCGCATCGCGTCATCGAGCATCACCGAGCTCATCGACTCCAGGGTCTGCGCCGTCGGCGGCGGCCCGGCCTGCATGCCCATGGCCATGACCAATTCACCGAGCACCACGCGATCAATCCCCACCGTCACCCCATACAGCGGCGCCTGGGGGGCCATGGCGAACGTCTCGCACTCGAACGGCACCGGCATCGCCTGAATCAGGTAATGCCCGGCGCCATACTCCAGCGTCCGTGGGCCCAAGTAAGCGACCTTGCTGCCCTGGGCCACGAACATCAGGCTTGGCTCGTAGATCTGCGGGCCGCGTGCCACGTCGCAACTGGCGCGCAACACCTGCACGCCGGGCAGGTGGGTCGGGGAGAAACCGTCGCAGGGCGTAAGGCCCTCAATCAAGGCTACCAGCGTGGCATTGGCGTCGAGATGGCGAGTCAACAACATGGCAAAAAACTTCGCAAAAAAGGGATGAGAACATCATCGCAGGTCTGAGGGCACATGAATCCAAACAAGGGGCACTCCCGGACGAATAGGCATGAGACTCGGAGCAATCGCCATGGCCGCATCCGGGCCCGGCGCGGAGAATGCGCCGCCTCCCTAGTTATTCCTGTTGCGAGGTTTCCTCATGTATACCGCCATCGGTTATGCCGCCCAGTCGCCCACCACTCCCCTCGCCCCCATGTCCTTCGAACGCCGCAGCCCGCGCGCCGATGACGTGGCCATCGAGATTCTCTACTGCGGCGTGTGCCACTCCGACATCCACCAGGCACGCAACGAGTGGGGCATTGCCGTGTACCCGCTGATGCCGGGCCACGAGATTGTCGGCAAAGTCACCGCCGTCGGCGCCAGCGTCACCGCGCACAAAGTCGGCGACCTGGTCGGCGTAGGCTGCATGGTCGATTCGTGCCGCCACTGCGACGCCTGCCACGCAGACCTGGAGCAATACTGCCTCGAAGGCCCGACCATGACCTACGCCACCCCGGACCGGGTTGACGGCAGCAACACCATGGGCGGCTACTCCGACAGCATCGTCGTCAGCGAACACTTCGTGGTGAAGATCCCGGCCAAGCTCGACCTGGCCAGCGCCGCGCCGATCCTGTGCGCCGGCATCACCACCTACTCGCCGCTCAAGCACTACGGCGTAAAGGCCGGCGACAAAGTGGGCGTGCTGGGCATGGGCGGCCTGGGCCATATGGGCATCAAGTTTGCCAAGGCGATGGGCGCAGAAGTGACGCTGTTCACCCGCTCCGCGAGCAAGGCTGAAGAAGGCCGTCGCCAGGGCGCCGATCACGTGATCGTGTCCACCGACGCCGAGCAAATGAAAGCCGCAGCCGGCAGCTTCGACTTCCTGCTGGACACCATTCCGGTGCAGCACGACCTGAACCCCTACCTCGACGTGCTGCGCTTTGACGGCGTGCACATTCTGGTCGGCCTGATCGAGCCGGTGGATCCGCCGGTGAATGCAGCCAAGCTGGTGCTGGGCCGTAAAGTGCTGGCCGGTTCGTTGATCGGCGGCATTGCCGAAACCCAGGAAGTCCTGGATTTCTGCGCCGAGCACAACATCACCTGCGACATCGAAATGCTCGACATCCGCCAGATCAACGAGGCTTACACGCGCATGATCGCCGGTGATGTGAAGTACCGCTTTGTCATCGACATGGCGACCTTGAAGGCCTGACGCTGATCGTTCCCACGCTCTGCGTGGGAACGCAGGCTGTGACGCTCTGCGTCACCATTGTGGACGCGGAGCGTCCGGGGCGGCATTCCCACGCGGAGCGTGGGAACGATCAACGCGGAGCGTGGGAACGATCAATCAGGCCTTCGCGCCCAACTCCGCTGACAGCCGCGCTGCGACCTGTTTAATCACAGGGATCAGCTCGGCCATTTTTTCCAGCGGCATGTAGGGCACGGTACTGGCGATGCTGATGCCGGCGACGATTCGCCGGCTGGCATCGCGCACCGGTGCCGCCACACAACGGATCGACGGTTCGTTGTCTTCCAGGTCGAACGCATAACCGCCCGCCACGTATTCGCGCATGCGCTGCTCGAACTGTGCCCAGGATTGCTCCGGGTGCTGCGGCCATTGCTGGCTCTTGCCACCGACCGGCAGGCTGGCTTCATACAGGCGCTGCCACTCCTGCACCGAATCATCCAGCAGCATTGCCTTGCCCACACCGGTACGCGCCAACGGCATGCGATGGCCAACCCGCGAGCGCATTTCCGGGCCGTTGCGGCCAGGGTTCTTGTGCAGGTAAAGCACGTCGTCGTATTCACGAATGGCCAGGTGGATGGTGTCGCCGGTCAGCGCCGACAGTTCATCCAGGTACGGGATGGCCAACGTCACCATCGGCAACTCTTCACGGGCCTGGAAGCCCAATTCGATCAGCTTGGGCCCCAGCAGATAACCGACTTGCGGCACCACACGCAGGTAACGCTCCTCCACCAGGCAACTGGCCAGGCGATGGGTGGTGCTGCGGGTGGTGCCGATGCGCTTGGCGATCTCTTTCAAGTCGCGCGCACCGGCCGCCACCGCTTGCACCACGCCCAGGCCACGCAACAGGGTCTGGGTGCCAGTGGGCGCGGCGTCTTTGACGGGGGTGTGGGCGTTTTCCTGCATATCGGGCCTATTGGGGAAGTACGAAAACGGCGCCATTATGGCAAAAGCAGCCCTCCTGAACAGAGGAGATCCACTGTGGGAGCTGGCTTGCCTGCGATGAGGGAGTGTCAGCAATAAATGTGTAAGCTGACACACCGCTATCGCAGGCAAGCCAGCTCCCACATTTTGATCGTTACAGGGTCAGACTTTAACGCTGCTTCATACGGTCGATAATCACCGCCAGCAACAGGATCGAACCGCGAATCACGTACTGATAAAACGTGTCGATGTTCTTCAGGTTCATCGCGTTCTCGATGATCGCCAAAATCAGCACACCGGCAATCACGTGCCGAATCATGCCGATGCCGCCGCTCAGCGATACACCGCCCAGCACACAGGCCGAAATCACCGTCAACTCAAAGCCCTGCCCAATCATCGGTTGGCCCGAGGTCATGCGCGAGGCGAGGATCACCCCAGCCAAGGCGCCGATCAGACCGTGCACGGCAAAGATGATGATCTTGGTGCGATCAACGTTCACCCCGGCCAGCAACGCCGCTTCCTGGTTACCGCCGATGGCCATGGTGTTGCGCCCGTAGGTGGTGTAGTTGAGCAGCCAACCGAAGAACACAAAGCACAGCACGGTGATGATGATCGGCACCGGCACGCCCATCAACTGGCCGTTACCGAACACGAAGAAGCGCTCATCCATCACCCCGACGGCCTTGCCATTGGAGAAGATGTAGGCCAGGCCACGCACGATCTGCATGGTCGCCAAGGTGGCGATCAACGCGTTGATGCGCAGCTTGGCGATGACGATGCCGTTGATCAGCCCCACCACCAGGCCCATGGCCAACGCCGCCGACACACCGAGCACCACGCTGTCGGTGTCGCGAATCACAATCCCCGCCACCACGCCGGCGCAGGCAATCACCGAGCCCACCGACAGGTCGAAGTGCCCCGACGCCAGGCAGAACAACATGGTGCACGCGGCAATGCCCACCGTGGAAATAGCCAGGCCCAGCCCACGCATGTTCAGCGGCGAGAGGAAGTTATCGATAAACAACGCGCTGAGCACAAAGATGCTCAACGCGGCGAGCAGCATCACCCAATCATCCAGAAATTTGCGTTGGTTGAAACCTGGCCAGAAGCCTTTTGCAGTCTTTACCTGGGACATCATTCACCTCGAATTCTTCAAGCCCGCGTACGCGGAAGTGCCAGTTGCAATAGCTGTGCTTCGTCCGCCTGATCGCGGTTCAACTCGCCGGTCAGCACGCCTTCACTCATTACCAGGATGCGGTCGGAGATGCCCATCACTTCCATCAGGTCGCTGGACACCACGATCACCGCAATGCCGCTGGCCGCCAGGTTGTGGATGATCTGGTAGATCTCCGACTTGGCACCGATGTCGATGCCACGCGTCGGCTCATCGAGCAGCAACACCTTCATCGGCATCGACAGCCAGCGGCCAAGAATGGCCTTCTGCTGGTTGCCGCCGGACAGGTACATGATTTTCTGTTCGGCGTTCGGCGTTTTGACTTTCATCGCCTTGATTTGCTGGTCGGCGTTGCCCTTCTCCCAACCCTCACGCAAGAGCCAGCCAAACCTGGAATGCGCGCCGCGTGCGCTGATATTGATGTTCTCGGCGACGCTGGAGAGCGGGATGATGCCTTCCTTTTTACGGTCTTCCGGGCACAGCAATACACCTGCCGCGATGGCATCGCGGGGTGAGCGCAGTTGCAGGTTTTCACCCCCGAGTTGCAGTTGCCCGGCGGTGGAACGCGTCAGCCCGCTCAGCAGCCGAAACAACTCGGTACGCCCCGCGCCGACCAACCCGAACAGGCCAAGAATCTCGCCCTTGTGCACCTGCAGGTTGACCGCTTCACGCAGGCCAGGGCCGAGCAAGCCCTCAACCTTGAGCGCCACTTCGCCGCGCTCACGCGGGCGATAGTCGTAGATGTCCTGAATGTCGCGGCCGACCATGCAAGTCACCAACTGGTCGTGGGTCAGCGTGGCCATGTTGTCAAAGGTGCGCACGAAACGGCCGTCCTTGAACACCGTGACCGCATCGCAGATCCGGAACACTTCTTCCATGCGGTGCGACACGTAGAGCACCACTTTGCCCTCGTCCCGCAGGCGCGTGATGATCGCCATCAAGCGGTCGATCTCCCGCGCCGAGAGGCTGCTGGTGGGTTCGTCGAAGGCAATGACATGGGCGCCACGGGACAGCGCCTTGGCGATTTCCACCAGTTGGCGCTGGCCCAGCGACAACCGCCCGAGTTTCTCCTGCGGGTCGATTTCATCGGCCAGGCCTTTGAGACACGCCAGCGCTTGCTTGCGTAGTTGTCCGCCATTGACCACGCCGAAACGCGATGGCAAGTGCCCGAGGAACAGGTTCTCGGCCACGGTCATTTCCGGCACCAGGTGCAGCTCCTGGTGGATCACCGCGACGCCGCTGGCAATGCTGTCGGCGGCGGATTTGAAGTCCATGGTCTGCTCGCCGATCTGCACCGTGCCGCTGCTCGGAATGTAGGCGCCGCCGAGGATTTTCAGCAGCGTCGACTTGCCCGCGCCGTTCTCGCCCATCAGCGCGTGTACCGAATGCGGCCGCGCTTCAAAGCTGATCTGCGCCAAGGCTTTGACCCCGGGAAAATCCTTGCCGATGCCGTTGAACCGCAGGGCCGCGCCGGTCATTTCCACAGACCGATTTTGCTCAACTCTTCCTTGAAGTTGGCGCGGGTGATCAGGGTTACGTTATCCAACGCGGTGAACTTGGCAGGTTCGGTGCCTTTGGTTACCCACTCGAACATCGCCGTGGCGGTTTTGTAGCCCGAGGCGTCAGGGCTCAGCAGCATCGAGCCATAGAAACCGGTATCGGACTTCTTAAGTTCTTCGATGGCGTCGGTTCCATTGATGCCGACACCGATCACGTTGGCGGCCTTGAAGCCCGCGCTTTCGGTGGCGCGCACGCCGCCCAATACGGTGCTGTCGTTCATGCCGCCGATGATCAGGTTTTTCGCGGTACCCGGCAGTTTCACCAGCGCCGAGTTGGTGGCATCCATGCTGCCCGGCACGTCGAGGGTTTTCTGTGCGCTGAACAGGATGTGGTCCGCGGGCAAGCCGGCAGCCTTGAGGCCTTCGACCGAACCGTCGGTGCGTTTCTTACCGGTTTCCAGCTCGTCAAAGGTGTTGATAACGGCGTAGGTTTCCTTCCAGTCCCAGTTGCGATGCTTGGCTTCGGCGGCCATGGCTTCGCCTTGTTTCTGGCCGATTTTGTAGGCGTCCAGGCCGACGTAAGGCACGTCTTCCATGGGCTTGCCTTTGGCATCGACGAAACGGTCGTCGACGGCCAGCACTTTCAAGCCATTGAGCTTGGCCTTGGCCATGATGGCCGGGCCCAGGGACACGTCCGGCGGGCAGATCACAAAACCCTTGGCGCCGTTGGCCGCGAGGGTGTCGATGGCCGAGAGGGTTTTCTCGCCGTCAGGCACGGCGATCTTGATCACGGTGAAACCCTGGTCCTTGCCGGCTTTTTCGGCGAAGGCCCATTCGGTCTGGAACCAGGGCTCTTCCGCCTGTTTGACCAGGAAGCCGATCTTGACTTCTTCGGCAGAGACGAAGCCGCTGAAGGCCGCGGCGAGCGCCAGGGCGCCGAGTGTTTGCTTGAACATGAACCACCTCGTTCTTGTTATTGGAAACGTTTTTAGTCGTGGTACATCACAGACCGCCCGCCATCGATCATCAGGCAGGTTGCATTGATAAAGGGTGCCTCGTCCGTGGCCAGGAACAGCGCCGTCATCGCCACCTCGACCGGCTGGCCGATGCGCTTGGGCGGGTGCAGGTCGAAGGCACGCTGGCGCTCGGCATGCGGGTCGGGGAAACCGTTCCAGTAGTCGACGTTGAGCTGGGTTTCGATATAGCCCGGCGCGATGGCATTCACGCGGATGCCCTTGGGCGCATATTCGATGCCCAGCGCGCGGGTCAGGCCGAGCAGGCCATGCTTGGCGACGGGATACGGGAAACAGCCGGGGATGATGTGGCTGGAATGGGTAGAGGCGATGTTGATGATGTTGCCGATGCCCTGTTCGATCATGTGCGGCAACACCGAACGGCAACCGAACCAGGCGCCGTCGAGGTCGATGGCAAAGCAGCGGCGCCAGTCTTCGTCGCTCATTTCCAGCGGGTCGCGGAACACATTCACGCCGGCGCAATTGACCAGCACATCCACGCGGCCATAGCGCTCGATGGCCAGGTTGACCAGCGACTGCCATTGTTCTTTGGAGGTGATATCGACGGCTTGCGCGACAATCTCTGCGCCACGTTCACGCCAGTGGGCGGCGACTTTCTCAACCTTTTCGGCCTGGATATCAGCGATGACCAGACGGGCCTGCTGGGCCTGGAAGCAGGCGACGATCGCCTCACCAATGCCTTGGGCCGCGCCGGTAATGATCACAACTTTGTTTTTCAGCCGCTCGCCGTAGGTGGGCTCGGGCACAGCGGGTAACGACAACGGTTGGGGCTGCATCGCTTCACCTGTTTTATTTTTGGTAGTGAGTGCTGATGCTGCCGACTATAAACCCATCTTTTGAGATATCTCAATATATAAATTTGCATCCCATATATTGAGCATTTTGCAAAAAAGGGGAGCCGATCTGTGTGGGAGCTGGCTTGCCTGCGATACAAACACCTCGGTCATTCAGTTACTCCGAGGTGATGCTATCGCAGGCAAGCCAGCTCCCACACAAGCCCGCTCCCACAATTGGATCTTCGCTGTTCTTCAGCCTTGGGCGAAATCGCGCAGCGCGTCGCCTTCCATGCGGTAACGCACCCATTCTTCCTGCGGCTGCGCGCCGATGGATTTGTAGAAGGCAATCGCCGGCTCGTTCCAGTCCAGCACGCTCCACTCAAAACGTCCGCAACCGTTGTCGCAGGCGATCTTCGCCAAGTGGCGCAGCAACTTCTTGCCTGCGCCGCCGCCGCGTTGTTCGGGGTTGATGTAGAGGTCTTCGAGGTACAGGCAGTTGCTGCCCAGCCACGTGGAGTAGCTGAAAAAGAACACCGCAAAACCAATCGGCAGACCGTCCCGCGAGCAGATCAGGCCATGGGCGGTGGCACCTTCGCTGAACAGGCTGCGTTCGATGTCCGCCACACTGGCGATCACTTCGTGCCGGGCTTTTTCGTACTCGGCAAGCTCGGTGATGAACGCCAGGATCTGCGCAGCATCGCTGGGCACGGCGGGGCGAATCTCGATGGTCATGGGCGAGCCTTGGGCAAATTCAAAGCACACATACTAAGGCGGTTTGATGACGAATTGCAGCGCAATTTAGTGCTGGCCGGGGAGCCTTACTCCGTCGTGGGCTAATGCAAGCACCACCAAGCACAGAACAATCTGCTGCGCTGTGCATGCTAAAAATTGGCCATAACTCTAACGCGCTCAAGGTTTAGCCATGCATGCCACTGCACCCGTAAAAAAACGAAGCGCAAAGCTCTTCGCGCTGTTTTGCCTGGCCAGCTTCCTGCTGTCGCTGTCGTACGGCTCGACGTTTCTGCTGTCGCTGCTGATTCATTCGCGCGGCGGCAACGAGCACGATGCCGGCAGCGTGATCTCCACCGCGATGTTCAGCACCTTTGTGGCAGTGCTGTTCTCCGGGCATCTGGCCGATGCAGTGGGCGCCGCACGCGCGATTGCGTGGACCGGCGTGTTGCTGGTGGTGGCGTGCCTGGGGTTTGCCCTGATGCCGGGGTTTGGCCACGGCTTGATGCTATTCGGGCTCTCATTGGGCTTGGGCTGGGGCGTGTTCTACACCTTGGGCCCGATTATCGTCAGCTTGTTGGTGGAACCGTCGCAGCGGGCCAAGTACTTTGCCTTGCTGTCGGGCAGCATGTTGAGCGGGATCGGCTCCGGCCCTTTGCTCGGCCGAGCGGCGAGTGCGCTGGAGCTGCCGCTGACCACAGCGTTTTACATCGCCGGGCTCGCCAGCCTCGTCGGGGTGGTGATGTTCTGGCGCATGGGCGCGCAACTCAAGCAGCACGCCAATACGCCGACCTCGAGGATTTCCTGGGCCGCCAGCCGACAGGTGCTGTCATCCAAGGCGGGGTTCGCCATCCTCATGGTCGGCCTGGGCGGCTGTGTATTTGGCGGCCTGTCGTCGTTCCAAACCAGTTACGCAGCCGCACGTGGCTTGGACTATTCGCTGTTCTTCGCCGGGTTCCTGAGCGCCGCGATCACCAGCCGTTTGTTGATTGCCGGCAATGTGGTCAAGCGCGATGCCTACTGGGCCGCCTGTGTGTTGTCCGGGATCATGCTCGGGGCCGTCGCACTGCTTGCCTTTGGCGTGAGCGGCAACCTCAGTTACTTGCTGGCCGCTGCCACGCTGGGCGTGGGATACGGCCTGACGTATTCGGTGATCAATGGGTTGGTGGCCAACGAAGCACCGGTTGGCACTACGTCCCAGGCCTTGCTGCTGTTCAGCCTGGCGTACTTTGTTGGCGTGTTCGGGTTCCCGTGGCTGGCGGGCCAGATCATCGTGGACCACGGCCTGCCCACACTGCTGGCGATTGTCGTGGGCGTGGCGCTGTTTAACTGGCTGATCGCGGTGGCGCGGCTGGTGTGGCGCAGCGTCTCGGCACACAAAATCTTACAGGTACGCTAATACCGTTCGTCGCCATCAAGGCACGAACCGCAAGTGGGGGCTGACCAATAAAGGGTAAGGACATTAATCATATGGAGACGCCCTCATGAAGAATTCCAAGTTTGCCGCCCTCGCCCTCACCGGCCTGTTGTCTGCTGCCTCGCTGAACGCGTTTGCCGCTACTTCCTCTACCGGCAAGACCGACCCAAACCCTGCCACTCAGGAATCCCAGGAATCGATGGGCACCGGCATGGACACTAATGGCGGCGCAGTTATTCAACCCGGTGCTGACCCTCGTACCCAAGGCAATGACACCCAACGCCAGGCACCGGCTGCGGTCGGTAACGGCAAAATGGGTCCAAGTATCAACCAGCCAAAAATCAACACCGGCGACGATTCCAACGTCCCTGAGGCGCCGAAACAACCTGCGCCTTGATGCACCCATAGCCCCACCGACACCCGATCATTTCCCAGTGAAGAGGTACGCATGAACGTCGATAGAAACCTTGAAAAAGAAGTCCTCACCCGCCTGCTGCACGCCCACCCGAACGGTTTGGGCAAGGAGGTGCTGGATAACTACCGCGGCGAGAAGGAAGTGGCCAGTGTCTTGGCGTTCCTGCAGGACCGTGGGTTTATCAAGGATGGGCATGTGACCACCGACGACGCCGGTGAATATTCGTTGAACCTGCCGATCAAGCTGACCGCGTCCGGCGTTGACGAGGCGCGCAAGCTCGACGGCGAACGCGCGCAGTAAACGAAGATCCAAATGTGGGAGCGGGCTTGCCCGCGATGGCGTCGCATCAGTCACTATTTTTCTGACTGATCCAGCGTCATCGCGGGCAAGCCCGACTCCCACATTTTTGTTTTGTGCTCACCCTGGAAATCAGCGCTGTGCCGAGACCAGCAGCATCATCGGGCGCTCTTGCTCTTCCTCCAATTCTGGCCGAGCTTTCAGGTCCGCTTCGCTGGGGCCCCACTCCTCCACATGACTGAGCGTAAACCCTGCCTGGATCAACAGATTGAGCAATGTGCCCAGCGTGCGGTGCTGTTTGATCACGCCCTCGGCCAGCCAGTTCGTTACCCGTGGGCCTTCCAGTTGATAGCCATCCACAGGCCAGCTTTTGCGACCCTGATCGTCCACCAACCAACCCGGATTACGCGGTGCCATGAAGATCGGGTGCTCGATGGAAAACACCAGGCGCCCGCCCGGCACCAACGCTTGATGAAGACGCGCGAACAGCCCCTTGAGGTCGACGATGTAATGGAACGCAAGTGAGCTGTAGGCCAGATCGAATGCGCCAGCAGGCAGGTCGAGTTGTTCCAGGTCGGCAATCGCATAGTGGATGCTCGGCGCCGAGGTCATCTCGGTGGCCCGCGCCAGCATCTTTTGCGACACGTCCAGGCCGAGCACCTGCGCTGCGCCCTGCTCCTGTGCCCAGCGGCTGAACCAGCCGTAACCACACCCCAGGTCCACCACCTTCAAGCCACGCATCGGCGGCAGCAGCGCCTGCAACGCGGGCCACTCCGGCGCACCGGCCAGGCCTTCGACCGAGCGGCCCATTTTGCTGTAGCCCTCGAAGAAGGCTGGCGTGTCATAGATGTTCTGGGTCATGGGCTGATTCCGTGCGGAGAAGGCCCTATTTTGCCAACAACGCATCCACTTCGTCAGTACCGGGTGAAGTCGCCGGGCCCCAGCGCGTGACCGCCAGCGCAGCCGCCGCATTTGCGCGGCGCGCCGCAGCAGCCGGTTTCAAGCCTTTGGCCAACCCGGCAAGGAACACACCGGCATGCGCATCGCCCGCGCCGTTGCTGTCGACGGCGGTCACTTTGAAGCCCGGCACATGCTCGGCCTGGCCTTGGCGGCTGACCCAGCACCCATTCGGCCCATCACGCACCACCAGCAGTGCCTCGGCAGGCAAATGGCGATTGAGTTCGAGCAGGGCCTCGGCCAGCGTACCGGCGCCGGTAAACGCCAGGGCTTCCGGGCCATTGCTGGTCCAGATATCGATGCGCGGCAGCAAGTCGACCATCAAGGCCGAATCCGGCGCCTTGACCAATGGCCCCGGGTCGAACACCACCGTGATTTCACGCGGCAGCGCCAACAGCCAGTCGAGCAACGCCTGGGCCTTGCCTTCGAGCAACAGGCTGTAGCCGCTGACGTACACGTAGTCGTCCGCACGCGGTACGACACT
Source organism: Pseudomonas sp. MONT-RG-20F-20-E-7-02 (assembly GCF_022662395.1). Lineage (NCBI taxonomy): Bacteria > Pseudomonadati > Pseudomonadota > Gammaproteobacteria > Pseudomonadales > Pseudomonadaceae > Pseudomonas > Pseudomonas sp. MONT-RG-20F-20-E-7-02. The sequence continues at coordinate 85,284 of NZ_JAKNQN010000001.1, read as the reverse complement.
GGCCAAATCCTCGGCGCTCAAATCCCCTTCAGCGCCGATATGCGAAATGAACGTGCGCTCGGTGGTGGCCTCGGTCAGCGACACGCATAAACCCGTGTCCTTGCCGGTGCTGGCCGCTTGAGCCATCTCCACGCCTTCGGCCTGCATCGCCGCGCGGGCCAGGTCGCCGAAGCGCCCGTGGCCATGGCGGCCGAGGTAGACCACCGGCAAGCCGTTACGCCGGGCGGCAGCCATCACGTTGAAACCACCGCCGGCTTCGAAGCTGGCGGATTGCGCCAGCACGTCGCCGCCGGTCGCCGGCAAGGTGTCGAGGGCCATGACCAGGTCGACGATGACCTGGCCGGTGTGCAGCAATCTAGACATTAGGGCTCTCTACTAAAGCCGGGCGACGGTCAGCTGCGCCGCCCAGTACCGCATAAATCCCACCGGCCACCAGAAACGTGACGATCCAGCCCAGGCCGTTGTGGCCCAGCCAGGAGTCGGACAACGGCCCGGCGAACCAGATGTTTTCCGCCGTGGTGCCGATGGTGGTGAAGCTGAAGCCCAGCACGATCGCCACGGCCCAGGCGCCGAAGGCACGCCATTCCACACCGCCGCGATACCAATAGGCGCTGCTTGGGCTTACGTCCAGCAGGTCTTTGGCGCTGTAGTAGTGGCGGTGAATCAAGTCGACCACGAAGATCCCGACCCATGCGGTAATCGGCACTGCCAGCAGCGAGATGAAGGTGATGAAGGGGCCGTAGAAACTGTCGGCGATGAGCATGAAGTAGATCGAACCGGCGAAGATCGCCACGATGTCGACGATCACGGCGTGCACGCGCTTGACCTTCAAGCCGAGGGTCAACGTGGTGAGGCCCGCCGAATACACCGACAGGTTATTCGACAGCAGCAGCCCACCGAATGCGGTGATCAGGTACGGCACGGCCATCCAGGTCGGCAGCATGTCGCGGATCGCGATGATCGGGTCAGTGGCCGAGGCCAGGTCGTTGTTGCCCACCGACAGCAAGCCGCCAAGGGTGATCAGCAGCACCAGAGGAATCCCCGCGCCAAACGCGGCAGACGCCACCAGGCGCACGGCCTTGACGCTGCGGTGCTGGTAGCGCGACATGTCGGCCCCGGCGTTGGCCCAACCGATACCGGTGCCCGCCGCCATGGTGCCGACGCCGATGATCATTGCGCTCAGCGGCGCCGGGGTGGCGTTGAACACTGCGCTCCAGTCGATGGTGGCGCAGAGAAAGCCGCCCACCAGAATATTCAAGCCGCCGAATACGTAGGTGGCCCACTTCTGGATGACCAGCAAAGTCGCGTGGCCGAGGCCGGAAACGGACAAGGTCAGCAAGACGAAAATGGCGATGAAGATCAGCGTCAGCACCGGCGCGCTTTTCGCCTCGACCGGCGAGTGGAACAGGATCGAACACAACGACAGCAGCACGAATGCAGCCGTAGTGGTGTTGACGGTTTCCCAACCCAGCCGCGACATCAGCGACACGATGGTCGGGCCGATATTGCCGCGCACGCCGAAGATCGCGCGGGACAAGGTCAGGCTGGGCGCACGGCCACGGCGACCGGCAATCGAGATGATCCCGACCACCGCGAAAGAACCGGCGGCACCGAGGATCGCGACGATGATCGCCTGCCAGATGGCCAGGCCGCGAAACGCTACGAGGGTCGCGCCGAGCGGCAAACCGAGGATGCTGATATTGGCCGCGAACCACACCCAGAACAGTTGCAGCGGATGGCCGTTGCACTCGCTTTCAGGAACCGGTTCGATACCGCGTGTTTCCAATTGCCCGGCACTTTGGCCGGAAGAAGGGGTGCTCATGAGGGGTGCTCCTGGTGCCTGTATTGTTGTGGTTGTGGCAGATAGTCAAAGCTCTAACCGGTCGTCCTGACTCAAACACGATTTGATGTGGGAGCTGGCTTGCCAGCTCCCACAATTTTGATTTGCGGCGCTTATCGAATGTGCAGCAGCCCCTGCACCAGCGGTTGCAAGTCCAGGCCATTGACCTGCTTGACCTGTTCAATCATCGCCTCAGGCCAGCACTGCAGGCCCAAACACGCGCCCAGCATCGCGCCGAGAATCGCGGCGATGGTGTCGGTGTCGCCGCCAAGGCTGGCGGCCAGGCACACCGCTTCAAAAGCATTCATCGCGCCCACCGCCACTTGCTGCGCGAGGGCAAACGACACCACCACCGATTCCTGGGACGCGACGGAGGTGCCGATCAATTCATAGAGCAGGTCGGCGAACAGGGCTTTGTCGCCGCTGCCGACGCTCAAGGTCCGCGCCCAGCTGATACGCGTAGAGATGCGCCCACCGGCAATCCAGTGGCCATGGTTTTCGGCCTGCTGGGCGATCTGGGTGCCGATGTTCAGCGCTTCGCCCAGGTCCACGCCGTTGATGCCGGCCGAGACCACCGCCGCAACGGCCGCCGCACTGGAGATGCCCAACGAGGTGTTGTGGGTGACCTGGCAGGCCTGGATCACCGCTTTAATAAACTGCGCCGGATCGCTGACATCCGCGGCGATCCCGACGGGGGTGATGCGCATTGCCGCGCCATTGGTGGTGCCGTAGCGCCCGGATTCTTCCGGGGTGTGGCCGGCGAGGATCATGTCGATCGCGCGTTTGGTCGATGGCCCGAGCAAATCCTGGGAGCCCTTGGCACGCATCACCGCTTCCCAGTCGATCAGGCGCTGGGCGAGCACGGTGGGTTCGATCTTGCCGTGGCCTTGCACCAGCAGTTCGCCGACCAGGATCGCCTGTTCGGTGTCATCGGTGATCGAGCCGGCGGGCATGTTCGGCGCGATGGGCTGGTCGTCGTCGGCATCTTCCAGCGCAGTGATCGCACCGAAGCGCTGCTGCACCTGCTCGCGGCTCAGGGACTGGGTGGGCATGCCCAGGGCGTCGCCCAAGGCCAAGCCGTAAAAGGCACCGAGGGCGCGATTTTGCGCGGTCATTTTGAAGCTCCAAACTGCAGGTGCAGGCGAAAGTGCAGAGGGTCGAGCAAACTTTCGACGTACTCCATGAAACGCTCGCGGCGGTCGTAAGTGGTGCGCGAGGCCTTGAGAAACACCGTGCCGGCCGGGCGACCGAGCAGCTCGGCGTCTTCATCGCTCAGGGGCTCGGCGCCGATCCACTGGTCACCTTCGGCGCCGACGTAGCCGTAGGCCGCCAGGGTGATGGTCAGGGAATTGTCGATCAGGCCGACGCGGGGCAGGCTTTCCAGACTTCCGGCGGCGGGCATCAACGAGCGCTCCAGGGACACCGCAGTGCCATCCGTGGTGCGCCGGCGCCGGTCGAGGGCGATGAATTGGTCGCTGCCGAAACGGCTGAGCAGGTCCGGGCGGGTCACGGCTTCCAGGCGCAGGATGTCGGTGGTGACCAGTGCGCCGGTATCGGCCAGGGCCTGAGCCCAGCCGTTGCGTTGGTCGAGCACCATGCCGTCAAACGTCACGATGGAGCCGACGCCGCTCTGGGTGGCGATGTAGTTACGCCGTTTGAGCTCAGCCAGGGCTTCGCGCAAGGTGCCCCGGCTGACCGCGAATTCTTCGGCCAACTGATGCTCACCCGGCAGCAGATAACCGTCGGCCATCACTCCAGCCTCGATACGGCGGATGAGCTCGTCGACGACGCGTTTTTTCTTATCAAATCGGACATGTCTAATCATGTACAAATTGATAACCGAAAGCGTCCGATGACAGCAAGCGAATTATTTCAGAGAGATGAAAAAACCGGCCTCAGGGCTCGAGGCCAATGCGGAAAAACTCCCCGCCACTCCATACGCCAAGCCAGTTCTGACCGTTGATCGGACGGCTCACCGCCAGTTCGACCAATTGGTAAAACACGTTGCGATGCACAAGGGCTTCGAGGTTGGTACGCACCCGCAGATAGGGCGAGGGTTCCTGAGTGACGGGGTCGATGACGACGCGCAGCGGGTGTTCGAGGCCAGCCTCGATGGGCTCGTCGACGTTGGTGGTGAACCGCAGCACCTGCTGTTCGCCCTGCCCTTCGACTTCCAGAGTTACTGCGACAAAGGGCGCATCATCGACGCTGATGCCGACCTTTTCCACCGGAGTGACCAGGAAATAATCATCGCCATCGCGGCGGATGATGTTGGAGAACAGCTTGACCATCGGCTTACGCCCGATCGGCGTGCCCTGATAAAACCAGGTGCCGTCGCGGGCGATACGCATGTCGATGTTGCCGCAAAAATCCGGGTTCCACAGGTGTACTGGCGCCGGCCCTTTGCCCTTGGGCAGTTGGGCCAATAGGTCATTGGCCTTGGCGGAATCGGACATGATGTGCTCCTTGAGTGTTACTGATCTCCCATGCCCAGCAGGCCGCGGGCGTACTGCGCCAGGGGGCGGGCAATCAGATCTTCTGGCTTGTTGTCGTGGAACGTCAGTAAACCGCCACGACTGCGAATACGTGCAGTATCAATCAAATACTGGGTGCTGGTCTCGATCAACATGATCTGGATGACGCCGCTGTCCAGACCGACGCGGTCGAGGGCTTGCTGATCGGTCCATTCATCGGCATTGCCAATCCGGTCATCGGCTGCCGCAAAGCGGCAATACAGCAGGTAATGCGCACCCGCCGCACGGGCTTCGGACATCGCTTGTTCCAAACCTTCCGGCTTTCGGGCGCGGCGCACCATGGGGAAGTATTCGACGAAACCGTTGAAGGCTTCTTCGGCCACCACGTTAGGCCGCGGGTAGGCGCTGCCCGGCGGCACAAAGGCGCCCTGGGCGATAAATACAAAGGAGTCAGGCTGTATGCGAATCGACGCGGTACGGCGAGTATCACTGTGGTCCAGCAACCCGGCGTCGCTCATCTGATAACGGGTGCCTTCGGCCATATCGCTGACGGTCATGCAACCACTCAGCGTCAATGACGCCAGCAACAAAACCAGACTACGCATCCTAATCCTCCAGAAGCCGGTGACGGAAAACCGGCGAATGGGCACGTGATGCAGAATCCGCGCCATTCAGGCGCAGCACAAAACAAATGTGGGTTTTGCGAAAGCCTGGAAACTAGCCGCCAATGATCTTCATGATGGTGGCCCCGCCGGAGAAAGCCACTTCCTGTTTGTCGCCAAGCGCCTTCATCAACAGGCCTTGCAAGGCCGGCAAAGCCTGGTGACGCGGCTGGTCTAGCAGGTCGCCGACATAGTGACGGTTGCTCGACGAAAGGCAGCCATGCAACCAGCCGGTCGACGACAGGCGCAGGCGTGAACAGGTACGGCAGAACGGCACGCTTTCGTTGGCAATGACGCCAAAGAAGCCCTTGCCCGGTACTTCGTAGCGCACCGCGGTGGCGTCGACCGGGGCATTGGCTTGCAGGTATTCGTGGTGTTCGCCGATCAGGCTGAGCAGTTGCTGCAGGCTGACGAACTGTTGCAGGAAGGCGTTTGAGTCCTTGGCCAGATGGCCCATGCGCATCAGCTCGATAAAGCGCAGCTCGTAGCCACGCTCCAGGCAGTAGTCGAGCAGCGGCATGACCTGGTCAAGGTTCTGCCCGCGCAACGGCACCATGTTGACCTTGATCTTGATCCCGACGGCGCGGGCCTGGTCCATGCCATCAAGCACCGTGGCCAGGTCGCCGCCACGGGCGATGCTGCGGAAGGCGTCGGCGTCCAGGGTGTCGAGGGACACGTTGATGCGGCGAATACCCGCGTCCACCAGCAGCGGCAGTTTGCGCGCCAGCAGTTGGCCGTTGGTGGTCAGGCTGATATCGCTGAGGCCCATGCCGCCCACCGCGCCCATGAAGGCTTCCAGCTTGGGGCTCACCAGCGGCTCGCCGCCGGTGATACGCAGACGCTCGATGCCTGCCGCCTCGATCAGATACGCCACGCCACGGGCCATGGCCTCGGCCGAGAGTTCGTCCTGGGCAGCCACCAGCCGCTTGCCGTTCGGCACGCAGTAGGTACACGCGTAATTGCAGGCTGAGGTCAGGCTGATTCGCAGATTGCGAAACCGCCTGCCTTGACGATCAACGATCATGGATCACTCCGGCAGAGGATGATTCGGGCGTGCTAAAAACTGACTTATAAATCAGCTTTTAGCAAGGTCCTTGCCTGAGTATATTCCTGGGGTACTGCAACTGGCAGTAAATCATTGCGCCATCACGGTCGGGAATGGCTTAAGTAGCAGGGGTTTCACTGTTCTTGGGCTCAGCGCTCGGCAGTTCGGCGCTGTGCTTGCGCTTGTTGCCCATGCGCACGCCGATGTCCATCAGGAACTGGAAAAAACCTTCCTGATCTTCCAGCACGTTACTCCAGAACGGCGAGTGGTACAGCGCCACGGCGCCGTGCACCAACGCCCAAGCGGCGCAGTAGTGGAAGTACGGCGGCACGTCTTCGAGCTTGCCTTCACTGATGCGACCCTTGATCAGCAAGGTCAGGCGTTCGAAGTTCGAGGCCCGGATCTTGTGCAGCTCTTCGACCATTTCCGGCACTTGATGGCCCTTGACCACCTTCTCTTCCAGGCGGTCGAACAGGCGGTAGCGTTGCGGGTCTCGCATGCGGAATTCGAAATAGGCCCGGGACAGGGCTTCCTTGTCTTTGTCGACATCGGCCGAATGCAGCAGCTCGTTCAAGTCGCGCTCGTAGTCGAGCATCAGGCGCAGGTAAATCTCGGCCTTGGACTTGAAGTGCTTGTAGATCGTGCCTTTGCCGATACCCACGGCATCCGCAATCATCTCGACGGTGACGCTGTCTTCACCTTGTTCGAGAAACAGCTTGAGTGCGGTGTCGAGAATTTCCTGTTCACGGCGGCGAAACTCACGGACCTTACGGGGTTCTTTTTGCATGGGGGAGAGGTCTGCAGAGGTCAATGTGGGAGGGTTGCGCAGGGCCAGTGATACGTGGCGATACGATTTACCCAGTGCGAGGGATTATCCCGACTGAACAGTCGTTGGGCAACGCCTATGTGAACCCGTTACGCACTTAACTTTCAGCGCGCCAACGTTTTTGCCCTTCTCAGTCAGAAACAATACACATAAATGACACCCGTGCACCCACGCAATGAGAACTCAAGCGAAGCGCGCGTATTCCAAATCTGTTTAAAAAACGATCAGATGCGACTGGACTGAATGGGATAGTGATCAATACTTCAACTGTCGACGTGGCATCTCCCCCAAGTGACGCGTCGACCTGGGTACCGACGGACTGTGTGCCCTTGTTTTACTCCTAATGGTCTTAGCCCGGATTCCCCCCCCAGAACCCGGGTTTTTTTTGCCTGCGATTTGCCCACTTCAGCCGGCGACGTGAGCCAGCGGGAACAGACGCTTGAAGTTGTCTGTGGTTTGCTCGGCAAAGCGCTCGTACGACTCACCCCGCAGCATCGCCAGGTAATCCGCCACGTCACGCACGTATTCCGGCAAGTTCGGCTTGCCACGATGGGGAATGGGCGCCAGATACGGCGAATCGGTTTCCACCAGCAGGCGGTCGGCCGGCACTTGGCGTGCCACGTCGCGCAGTGCATCGGCGTTGCGGAAGGTGACGATGCCCGAGAGGGAAATGTAGAAGCCCAGGTCCAGGGCGGCCTTGGCCATGTCCCAGTCTTCGGTAAAGCAATGCAGCACGCCGGCCTGGGGCAACGCCGCTTCGCGCAGCAGGGTCAGGGTGTCGGCACGGGCGCCACGGGTATGGACGATCACCGGCTTGCCGGTTTGCTGGGCGGCTTGCAGGTGCAGGCGGAACGACGCCTGTTGTAGTTCAGCGGCTTCAGGCTCGTAGTGGTAATCCAGGCCGGTTTCGCCAATCGCCACCACGCGTGGGTGGTTGAGCTCACCCAGCAGCCAATCGAGGGCCGGGGCTTCACCGGGCTTGAGGTCCAGCGGGTGAATGCCGACCGAGCAATCGACATCGGCATAACGATCAGCCAGTGCCTTGACGTCGGCGGCGTTCTCGGCGCTCACGCCGATGCACAGAAAGTGCCCTACCCCACGCTGGCGCGCCGCTTCAAGGGCAGCGTCGAGCGAGCCGCCGTGCTGGGCAAGGTCAAGGCGATCAAGGTGGCAATGGGAATCTACGAGCATAGGTAAATACAACTTCATTCACTGAAAGTGTCTGGCCAACGATACACCCGTCGGCCACGGAAATTAACGCCGGCCGAGCAAGCCGACCCACTGCACCAGCAATGCTTCGAGCAACAGCACGCGGTTGAGGTTGGCCTTGCCGAGAACCTTTTGACGCTGGGCCAGAATCCAGTCCTGGATGTTCAGCACCTTGTCCTGCGCACTTTTCTGCGCCAGGTACTGTACGACTTTGCGCATGTCCGGCAGGCCCAGGCCATTTTCATCCTGGGTCAACTGGTAGCGCAGGATCAGGCTCGACCAATCGCAGAACCAGTCGAACAGCAGCAATAACGGAATGTCCTTCCAGGCGCTTTCGGCCAGTTGCGTCGCGGACAGCTCCTGCTTGAGCAGCTTTTTCACGCCATCCACCACCAGCGCACGTTGTTCACGCACGCCCTGAGCGTGCAGTTTCACCGCCGCCAGGGGCGAACCGGCTGCCAGGGTCAGCAACTCGATGCGTTCGTCTTCGCCGCACTCGGGCAGCGCCTGCGCCAGCCACTGCAGGCTCATCGCTTCGCTCGGCAACGGGCAGGCCTGCTGCACGCAGCGGCTGCGAATGGTCGGCAACAAGCGGCTGGATTGGTGGCTCACCAGCAGCAGCACCGTATCGCCCGAGGGTTCTTCCAGGCTCTTGAGCAAGGCGTTGGCGGCGTTGATGTTCATCGCTTCAACCGGCTCGATCAACACCACTTTGCGCCCGCCCATCTGCGCGGTTTGCACCACGAAGCTGACGAGGTCACGCACCTGGTCGACCTTGATCGCCTTGTCGGCTTCCTCGGGCTCCAGCAGGTAGTTATCGGGGTGGCTGCCGGCCTTGAGCAACAGGCAGGATTTGCATTCACCGCAGGCGTGCAGATTGACCGGTCGCTGGCACAGCAGGCTGGCCATGAGTCGCTCGGCCAGCGCGCGCTTGCCGATACCCGCAGGCCCATGCAGCAGATAGGCGTGGGCATGCTGGGCACGGCCGGCCAATTGCTGCCAGAGGCTGTCCTGCCACGGATAGGCCTCAGCCACGGGCACGCTCCAGCAGCGTCGGCAACAGGGCGTCGATGGCTTGCTGTACCTGCGTCAGCGGCTGGGCCGCATCCAGCAGGTGGTAACGCGCCGGCTCAGCCTTTGCGCGCTGGAGGAATGCGCTGCGCACTGCATCAAAAAACACCTGGCCTTCCAGTTCGAAGCGGTCCAGGCGACCGCGGGCACTGGCGCGGGCCATGCCCACTTCCACCGGCAGGTCGAACAGCAGCGTCAGGTCAGGGCGCACGTCGCCCTGGACGAAGGTTTCCAGGGTGGCGATACGCTCCAGGCACAAGCCCCGGCCGCCGCCCTGGTAGGCGTAGGTCGAATCGGTAAAGCGGTCGCAAATCACCACGGCGCCACGTGCCAACGCCGGGCGAATCACTTCGGCCAGGTGCTGGGCGCGAGCGGCGAACACCAGCAGCAACTCGGTGTCCGGATTCATCTGTTCTTCACCTGGAGCCAGCAGCACTTCACGAATGCGTTCGGCCAGCGGCGTGCCACCGGGCTCACGGGTCAACACCACTTCGATGCCTTCGGCGCGCAAGCGCTCGGCCAGGTAATCGCGGTTGGTGCTTTTGCCGGCGCCTTCCGGGCCTTCCAGGGTAATAAACAAGCCAGTCACAGGCAGTCCTTAGTCAGAGTCATTGCGGGCTTTGCGGCGCGGCGGTATCCGGCGCAGGCTCGGCGGGCTTTTCAACCGGCGCCTGGGCTGGCACTTCGGCAGGCGGCGCCGCGTCTTCCGGCGCTTTCACCGCCGGCGCCGGGCTGGAACGGTAATCGGCGCGGCGCTTGAGCTGGAACTCGCGCACGGCGGCATTATGCGCATCCAGGTCATCGGAGAAAATATGGCTGCCATCGCCACGGGCGACGAAATACAGGCTGCTGCCCGGCACCGGGTTCAACGCGGCATGGATCGCTTCGCGGCCTACCATGGCGATCGGCGTCGGTGGCAGGCCGGCGATCATGTAGGTGTTGTAAGGGTTGGCTTCCTTCAGATGCGCACGAGTCAACTTGCCGTTGTAGCGCTCGCCCAGGCCGTAGATCACCGTGGGGTCGGTTTGCAGCAGCATGCCGATCTTCATGCGTCGCACGAAGACGCCGGCGATCTGCCCGCGCTCTTCCGGCACGCCGGTTTCCTTCTCCACCAGGGACGCCATGATCAGCGCTTGGTAAGGGTCGGTATACGGCGCATCGGCGGCGCGCTTGCTCCACTCTTGAGCGAGCACATCATCCAGGCGGTTGTAGGCTTTTTTCAGGAATTCAACGTCGGTCATGCCGCGCACGAAGCGGTAGGTATCCGGGAAGAACCGCCCTTCGGGAAACACGCCGGGGTGACCGAGCTTGTCCATCACTTCACTGTCGGTAAGGCCCGACAGGGTCTGCACGATCTTTTCATGCTTGGCGAGGGCCGAACGTACCTGGCGGAAGTTCCAGCCTTCCACCAGCGTCAGGCTGTACTGCACCACTTCGCCGCGTTGCCACAAGCCGATCAAGCCTTCGGCGGTGAGGCCTGGGGTCATGCGGTACTCGCCGCTGTGCAGCGGCTGGCCGTCGAGGTTGAAGCGCCAGTACAGACGCAACCAGAAGGCGCCATCGAGCACGCCTTCGGTTTCGAGGCGATTGAAAGTGCCCGTCGGGGTCGCCCCGGCAGGCACATCCAGTAATTGTTCCTGGGTCAGATTCAGGGGCTGCTTCAGCGCAGAGTCGAGCTTCCAGGCCGAGAAGCCCAGCAGCAAGCCTGCCGAGACCAGGCCGATCTGCAGCAGTAAAACCAGTTTTCGTATCAACTCAAATTTCCAATAGCGCGCGAACAATGCCCTGCAGTTTACGGGTGAGCGGCCCAACCGACCAGCTCATCGCAGCGCAACCACGCACCGGCCAAATGCCATAGACGCTGTTGCACACAAAGACTTCGTCGGCCTGCTGCAACTGTTCAACGCTGATGTCGCCCACGGCCAGCGGGATGCCCAGCGCTGGCGCCTGAGCAAGAATCTCGGCGCGCATGACTCCAGCAACCCCGCAACGATTCAGATCAGCGGTCAGTAACACGCCATTGCGCACCAGAAACAGATTGCTGAAGACGCCCTCGATGACGCGCCCGGACATATCCAGCATCAAACCTTCGGCATGCTCGGCATCCTGCCATTCGGCGCGGGCGATCACTTGTTCAAGACGATTAAGGTGCTTGAGACCGGCGAGCAACGGCTGCTCGGCCAAGCGGGTGGCGCACGGAAACAGGCGTATGCCGTCAGTTCCATGCGCGTCGGGATAGGTAGCGGGCGGATTGCCCTGCAAGATACGGCGCACCGGCGCGCCGGGGTTGATGCCATAGCCGCGCTGGCTGTCGCCACGGGTGAGGATCAATTTAAGAACACCGTCGCCCAGGGCGGCGGCATAAGCCAGCACTTCGTTGCGGATCAGCGTGTGATCCGCCACCAAGGCAAGACGCCTGCAACCCTCATCGAGGCGCTGCAGGTGGCGGTCGAGCAGCACAGGCTGCCCAGCCTTGACGGCGATGGTTTCAAACAAGCCGTCGCCATATGCCAGGCCGCGATCTTTCAGGGGCACGCTGCCCGCTGGCTGACCGTCGACCCAGCTGTGCATCACTGCGCGAACCGGCGGAACACCAGGGAGCCGTTGGTGCCACCAAATCCGAACGAGTTGGAGATCACCACGTCGATCGGCATCGGCTGCGCTACGTGAGGCACGAAGTTCAGGTCACAACCTTCGTCCGGCTCATCGAGGTTGATGGTCGGCGGAGCGACCTGATCCTTGATGGCCATCACACTGAAGATCGCCTCGACTGCGCCCGCCGCACCCAACAGGTGACCGGTCATGGACTTGGTCGAACTGACCGCCAGCTTGTAGGCGTGTTCACCGAACACCGACTTGATGGCTTCGGCTTCCGCCAGGTCGCCGGTCGGGGTCGAGGTGCCGTGGGCGTTGATGTACTGCACCTGGTCGGCGTTGACCTTGGCATCACGCAAGGCGTTGGTAATGCAACGCGCAGCGCCGGCACCGTCGGACGGCGGCGAGGTCATGTGGTAAGCATCACCGCTCATGCCAAAGCCAATCAGCTCGGCGTAGATGGTGGCACCACGCGCCTTGGCGTGCTCCAACTCTTCCAGCACCAGCGCACCGGCGCCGTCGGAGAGTACGAAGCCGTCGCGGCCCTTGTCCCACGGACGGCTGGCACGCGTTGGCTCGTCATTGCGCGTCGACAGCGCACGGGATGCGCCGAAGCCGCCCATGCCCAGGCCACAGGCGGCCATTTCGGCGCCACCGGCGATCATCACGTCCGCTTCGTCATAGGCGATGTTGCGCGCCGCCATGCCGATGCAGTGAGTGCCAGTGGTGCATGCCGTCGAAATGGCGTAGTTAGGCCCCTGTGCACCCAAGTGGATAGACAGGAAACCGGAAATCATATTGATGATCGAGCCCGGTACGAAGAACGGTGAAATTCGACGGGGGCCGGAATCGTGCAGCGTGCGGCTGGTTTCTTCGATATTGGTCAAACCGCCAATACCCGAACCCATGGCCACGCCGATGCGATCACGGTTGGCGTCGGTGACTTCCAGGCCGGCATTACGCACCGCCTGAAAACCGGCTGCCAGGCCGTATTGAATGAACAGGTCGAGTTTGCGGGACTCTTTGATCGAGAGATATTCCTCGACGTTAAACCCCTTTACCGAGCCGCCAAAACGGGTGGAATAGGCAGAAAGGTCCGTGTGTTCAATCAGACCAATACCACTGTGGCCAGCCAGAATGCCCTGCCAACTGCTCGGCACATCCGTGCCCAGTGGCGACAACATACCCATACCGGTGACTACGACGCGTCTACGCGACACAGCACTCTCCTTTTTCTAATGACGACACTTCGCTTCGACGCTCTGTTTTCAACAGAGCTAAAGAAAAAACCGCACGCCGTTACAGCAGTGCGGTTTTTCCCTAACAGCAAGCGACGACTACAAACTATTACGCCTGGTGGGCAGTAACGTAGTCGATAGCAGCTTGAACAGTAGTGATTTTTTCAGCTTCTTCGTCCGGGATTTCGGTCTCGAATTCCTCTTCCAGAGCCATCACCAGCTCAACGGTGTCAAGGGAATCGGCACCCAGGTCTTCTACGAAGGAAGCGCTGTTGGTCACTTCTTCTTCTTTAACGCCCAGTTGCTCGGCGACGATTTTCTTGACGCGTTCTTCGATGGTGCTCATACCTTGTTTAACTCCTAATGGACAAATTCAGGCAGCTGGCCAGTGGGTAAGTGTATAGAAAGCCATTTCAGCTTTTCAACTGAAAGCTTCACCCTGTACCCGGTCGGCCACCTGCCTATAAATTAAGTTGCAGCTTTATAACGGATTTTAGACAGCTCGTATGACATTTTTTTGAAGCGATCCGTCACAATTTAACTCATGTACATCCCGCCGTTCACCGGGATTGTAGCCCCAGTCACGTATGCCGCACCGTCGGATGCCAGGAAAGTGACCACGTTTGCGATCTCTTGAGCCTGGCCCAGACGGCCCAGCGGAATCTGTGTCAGCAAGGCTTCACGCTGTGCTTCCGGCAGTTCGCGGGTCATATCGGTGTCGATGAACCCTGGGGCCACCGAGTTGACCGTAATCGAACGCGAACCGACTTCACGTGCCAATGCACGGCTGAAACCTTCCAGACCGGCTTTTGCCGCCGCATAGTTTACTTGGCCTGCGTTGCCCATGGCACCCACTACGGAGCCAATATTGATAATTCGCCCCCAACGCGCCTTGGTCATGCCGCGCAAAACACCCTTGGACAGGCGAAACAGACTGTTCAAGTTGGTATCGACCACGTCGTACCACTCGTCGTCTTTCATGCGCATCATCAGGTTGTCACGGGTAATACCAGCGTTGTTTACCAGAATAGCCGGTGCGCCGAACTGTGCAGTGATTTCAGCCAGTACCGCAGCAACTGACTCATCGCTGGTCACGTTCAACTCAAGGCCGGTGCCCTGCACGCCGTTTTCTTTCAAGGTGGCGGCGATACGCTCGGCACCCGAGGCGGACGTAGCGGTGCCGATGACAACGGCGCCCTGACGGCCCAGTTCCAGGGCGATCGCCTGGCCAATGCCACGGCTTGCGCCGGTAACCAGTGCAACTTTACCTTGCAGACTCATGCAGGCTTCTCCTAAGTTCGGGGATCAGGGATTCAGGCCAGTGCCGCACGCGCGGCAGCGAAGGCATCCGGGGTATTCAGGTTGGCAGTCGACACACCGTCGGCGCAGCGCTTGTTCAGGCCGGCCAGGACTTTGCCCGGACCACACTCGACCAGCTCGGTGGCGCCGTTGGCGGCCAGGGTCTGGACCGACTCAACCCAGCGCACAGGCTTGTAGAGTTGCTCCAGCAGGTCGCGCTTGAGGGTGTCGAGGTCGGCGGCAACGGCCGCGCTGACGTTCTGCACCAGCGGGATCTGCGGCGCCTGCCAGTTGATGGCGGCGATGGACTCGGCAAAACGCTCGGCGGCCGGGCGCATCAGCTCGCAGTGCGACGGCACGCTCACCGGCAACGGCAAGGCACGCTTGGCACCACGGGCCTTGCAACCCTCGATGGCCCGCTCAACCGCCGCCTTGGCACCGGCGATCACCACCTGGCCAGGGGAGTTGAAGTTCACCGCGCTGACCACTTCGCCCTGGGCCGCTTCGGCACAGGCTTGGATCACAACGGCATCATCCAGGCCCAGGATAGCGGCCATGCCGCCCTGCCCGGCCGGAACGGCCTCCTGCATCAGTTGGCCACGACGCTCGACCAGCTTGACCGCTTCACCCAGGGTCAGGCTGCCTGCAGCCACCAAGGCGCTGTATTCGCCCAGGCTGTGACCGGCCACGTAAGCCGGGCGCGCGCCGCCTTCTGCCAGCCACAAGCGCCACAGGGCGATCGAAGCGGTCAGGATGGCTGGCTGGGTTTTATCGGTTTGATTGAGTTGTTCTTCCGGCCCCTGCTGGGTCAGCGCCCACAGGTCGTAACCCAGGGCATCGGAAGCTTCCTTGAAGGTTTCCAGGATCAACGGATGTTGCGCGCCCAGCTCGGCCAACATGCCGAGGGACTGCGAACCCTGCCCTGGAAAGACGAATGCGAGGGATGTAGACATGTAACAAGCCCCTAATGATCTGGTCGTCAAAATAAACGCTCCCGATTTTTGAGATGAATCCAAGGGTGGGAGCGCACGAAACTGACAGATTGGATGGTCAATTGAACTGGCCGGTCACATTTAAGCACTCCCGGGCCAATTCGCCTAAAGCAACAGATCCTCAAGACGGCCATGCAAGCGTTGCGGCAGGTTTTCCTGAATCTCGATCAACGCCCGCGCAATCGCACTTTGGAAGCCTTGCACACCTGCCGAGCCATGGCTTTTCACCACAATGCCCTGCAAGCCCAGAAAACTCGCACCGTTGTGCCGCGCAGGTGCCAGGTCAGCCTGCAAGCGGCGCATCAACGGCAGCGCCAGGGCGCCGACCATGCGTGACGCCAGGTTCTGCTTGAACAAGGCCTCGATACGCGTGGCGATCATCGTCGCCAAGCCTTCGCTGGACTTGAGCAGGATATTGCCGACAAACCCGTCGCACACCACCACATCCGCTTCGCCGCGATACAAACCATCGCCTTCGACAAAGCCGATGTAGTTCAAGCCCCGCGCGCCTTGCAACAGGGTGGCGGCGAGCTTGACCTGCTGGTTGCCCTTGATGTCTTCGGTGCCGATATTCAGCAACGCCACCCGGGGTCGGGTCACGCCCAACGCCTCGGCGGCCACCGAGCCCATCACGGCAAACTGGAACAGGTGTTCGGCGCTGCAATCGACGTTCGCACCCAGGTCGAGCAACTGGCAATAACCTTTCTGCGTCGGAATCGCCGCGACCATCGCCGGCCGGTCAATCCCGGGCAACGTCTTGAGCACATGCCGCGACAACGCCATCAACGCCCCGGTGTTGCCGGCACTGACGCAAGCCTGCACCTTGCCGTCGCGCAACAACTCAAGGGCCACCCGCATTGAAGAGTCGGGCTTGCCGCGCAGCGCTGTCGCCGGCTTGTCCTCCATGGTGATGGTTTCGCTGGCTGGCGTAATCGTCAGGCGCGCGCGATCCACCGCCGGATGGCTGGCAATCAGTTCTTCAAGAAGGGAGGGTTGACCGACGAGGGTCAGGTGCAGCGAGGGCGTTGCAGACAGGCTGGCAATGCAAGCCTGAACAATGCTGCGGGGACCGAAGTCCCCGCCCATTGCGTCAATCGCGATGACTTGAGCAGACAAGTGATTACTCGTCAGCGCCCTTGTCGATCACTTTACGGCCACGGTATACGCCTTCTGGCGATACGTGGTGACGCAGGTGAATTTCACCGGTGGTTTTTTCTACAGACAGAGTGCTTGCCGTCAGGGCGTCGTGCGAACGACGCATGTCACGGGCAGAGCGGGATTTTTTGTTCTGCTGAACAGCCATAATTGATTAACTCCTAAACGTTTGGGTCACGCTTTAACTGCGCCAATACACTGAACGGGTTGGACCGCGTTACCTCGTCCTCGCTCGGCTCGGCCTCGTCATCGAGACCCTCCGGCTGCTGGCATTCTTCCGGATGATGAGCAGGCACAATGGGCAAGGCGAGCAGAAGCTCTTCCTCGATCAGTGCATGCAGATCCAAAGGATCTTCGCCCAGTTCCAGCACGTCATAACCTTTCGGCAACGACTGGGTATTCGCACCCTCCTTCACCACAGCGTAACTGCATTCGCTGTGAATCGGCAGGGTGACCAGCTCAAGACAACGCTGGCAAACCATTTTGACTTCGGTGTCGATAAAACTGTGGATTACCACAGACTTACGTTCATCTCGTTCAAAAACGAATTTGGCCTGCACCGTACCGACAGTGTCGGAAAGCGGGTCGCAGAGTCTCTCCAAATCGGCCAGCAGCAATTCACCTTGAAGGGAAGTGCCACGATCTGCCAATTTGCGCGGGTCAACGTGAGGTGGAATCGGGTCATTCAACATAGGCGCAGCATTATAGGGATGCACCCAGCCATGTCAAAGGAAATTCAGCCCTGTGCGTCAGCTGGTCGCCTCGCTAGAATCTCCAACTGCCTTAAGGAGACGCCCATGCTGCCTTTATTACTCGCATCCAGCTCGGTTTACCGCCGGGAATTGCTGAGCCGCCTGCACCTGCCGTTCATCTGCGCCTCGCCGGATATCGACGAAAGCCATCGCGAAAATGAATCCGCCATCGAGCTGGTCAAGCGCCTGGCCGAAGAGAAAGCTCGCGCCCTCGCCAGCAGCCATCCCGTGCACCTGATTATCGGTTCGGACCAGGTGGCCGCACTGGACGGGCAAATTATCGGCAAACCCCACACCTTCGAAAACGCCCGCGAACAGTTGCTGGCAGCCAGTGACAAGCGCGTGAGTTTCCTTACAGGCCTGGCACTGCTCAACAGCGAGACCGGGCACTGCCAGGTCGACTGTGTACCGTTTACGGTGCAGATGCGCGTGCTGGACGCTGAGCGGATCGAGCGCTACCTGCGACTCGAACAACCCTATGACTGCGCAGGCAGTTTCAAGGCTGAAGGGCTGGGTGTGAGCCTGTTCCAAAGCACTGAAGGGCCGGATGCAACAAGCCTCGTAGGCTTACCACTGATTCGGCTGGTGGACATGCTGCTGGCTGAAGGCGTGCAAATACCTTAAGCCCACCACAAAACCAATGTGGGAGCTGGCTTGCCTGCGATGCACACACCTCGGTACATCAGTCGAACCGAGGTGATGCTATCGCAGGCAAGCCAGCTCCCACATGTTGAACCCTGTTGCTTCGAGGTATCAGCGCAGGGTCGGGCCCTGGAAGCCCATGTACAACGCCAACTTCTCCGCCACGCTGGCGCCGAGCTTCTTGGAGAAGCGATCAAACGGCGATTCCTCAACGGTGAAATCCACCAGTTCCTTCTCGCCAATCACGTCCCGGGCTACCGAACTGGCACTGCCCAGGCCATCGATCAGGCCCAGCGGCAATGCCTGCTCACCCGACCACACCAGCCCGGAAAACAGCTCCGGATGGTCTTTGTCCTTCAGGCGATCACCACGCCCCTGCTTGACGCTGGCAATGAACTGACGGTGAGTGGTGTCGAGCACGCCCTGCCAGAACTGGGTTTCATCGGCCTTTTGCGGCTGGAACGGGTCCAGGAAAGCCTTGTGCTCACCCGAGGTGTAGGTGCGACGCTCCACGCCGAGCTTCTCCATGGTGCCAACAAAGCCGTAACCGGCCGCCGTCACACCAATGGAACCGACCAGGCTGGCCTTGTCGGCATAGATCTGGTCAGCGGCGCTGGCGATGTAATAGGCACCCGAGGCACCCAGGTCGGAAATCACTGCATACAGCTTGGTATCCGGGTGCAGCGCGCGCAGGCGACGAATCTCGTCATATACATAGCCCGACTGCACAGGGCTACCGCCCGGGCTATTAATACGCAGGATCACAGCCTTGACCTTGGGGTCGTCAAACGCAGCACGCAGGCTACTGACGATATTGTCGGCGCTGGCGGATTCCTTGTCGGCAATCACCCCGCGCACTTCAATCAAGGCGGTGTAGTTGCTGCCACGGGTGGCGCTTTTTTCCATGTCCATCAGCGGGCTGAACAGCGCCAGCATGGCAATCAAATAGGTAAAGGTCAGCAGCTTGAAGAAAATCCCCCAGCGCCGTGCGCGGCGCTGCTCCTGAACGCTGGCCAGGAGAGTCTTCTCCAGCAGCTTCCAGCTTTTATCATCACCGCTCTCGGCCTTTTCGGGCGCTTTCCACTCATCACTCATGCCATCAACCCCAACAAAGACTTATTGGGCCCGGCTGAGCCAGGCCTGCAGTTCAGAAAAATGATCAATCGTCAGCCTGGGCTCGTATTGCTGCAAGGCCTCGGCAGCCTGGGCACCGTAGCTGACGGCCACGCTGTCCATGCCGGCGTTGCGCGCCATCATCAGGTCGAAGGATGCGTCACCCACCATCAAGGCCTGGCGCGGCGCTACGCCGCAATGCGCCAGGATCTGCTCCAGCATCAGAGGATGGGGTTTGCTGGCGGTTTCATCCGCGGCGCGGGTGATGTCGAAATAATCTTCATAGCCATGCGCCTTGAGCACCCGATCCAGGCCGCGACGAGCCTTGCCGGTGGCGACTGCCAACCGATAACCCTCGGCGCGAAAGGCCTCCAGCGACTGCACTACACCGTCGAATAACGGCGAAGGCGTGGCTTCCAGCGCAATGTAGTGATCAGCGTAATGGTCGCGAAAGGTCACCAGTTCAGCGTCGCTGATCTGGGGGTACAGGGTGCGGATCGCCTCAGGCAAACCCAGGCCGATAATGCCCTTGACCGCCAGATCGGTGCACAACTCGAAGCCCGAGCGGGCCGAGGCGGCGTGCATTGATTCGACGATCCGCCCAATGGAATTACACAGGGTGCCGTCCCAATCAAAAATCAGCAGCTTGTAATCAAGGTGCGACACTCAAACGCTCCACGGTCTTGGCCCACATCTCATCGACCGGCGCCTGCAGCTTCAGCTCGCCGCCGTCGGGCAGCGGCACGGTCAGCATGTAGGCGTGCAGGAACAGGCGCTTGCCGCCCAGGTCGCGAATTTCCCTGGAGAAATCCTCGTCACCGTACTTGGTGTCGCCGGCAATGCAGTGGCCCGCGTGCAAGGTATGCACGCGAATCTGGTGAGTACGCCCGGTCACCGGCTTGGCCTCGACCATGGTGGCGAAGTCGCCGAAGCGGCGCAGCACCTTGAACAGGGTCAGGGCTTCTTTGCCTTCCTCGTCGACTTCGACCATACGCTCGCCGGAGCGCAGGTTGCTCTTCTGCAGCGGCGCACGGACGCTCTTGATCGAGCTGGCCCAGTTGCCACGCACCAGCGCCATGTAGCGCTTGTCGACACCGTCGCCACGCAGGGCGGTGTGCAAGTGGCGCAACATGCTGCGTTTCTTGGCGATCATCAGCAGGCCGGAGGTGTCGCGGTCCAGTCGGTGGACCAGTTCCAACTCCTTGGCATCGGGGCGCAGTTGACGGAAGGCTTCGATCACGCCGAAATTCAGGCCGCTGCCGCCGTGCACTGCAATGCCGCAAGGCTTATTGATCACGATCAGTTTGCTGTCTTCGAAGACAATCGACGCCTCGAGGCGCTGCAACAGGCCCTGGGCCAGCGGCACCGGCTCGTCACGCTCAGGCACGCGCACCGGAGGCACACGAACGATATCGCCCGCCTGCAGCTTGTACTCGGGCTTGATGCGCCCCTTGTTCACGCGCACTTCGCCTTTACGCAAGATGCGGTAAATCAAGGTCTTGGGCACGCCTTTGAGCCTGGCCAGGAGAAAATTGTCGATGCGTTGGCCGGCATATTCCGGCGAGACCTCGAGCAGCTGGACGCTGGGGGTCTGGGGGGCGGTAGTCGTCATGGCGGCGATGATAACAATTTTTTATGGAATTGAAGCACTTAATCATTGCTGCTATAGTCGCGAACGCCGCCAAAAGCGGCCTGGACAGAGGACTTGCGGCAAATTGCCGGCCCTGACCATCGCAATTCATCAGGACGCGAGGCCGTCCTACGGGGCTTTCGCCACCTTGGAAGGCTCGAGATTGTAACAAGCGCAGGTGACATGAGGCCTGAAGCGAGTGCAGAAAGCAGAGTGAATACTCGCGTTCCGCGCCGATATTTACGGCCAGTTCACAAAGTGCAGTCAGTCTTGAGCCAGACCATGGCGAATGCTTCGGAAACAACGCCTGTTAAGAGCTGAGTGAGAGCGCAGTCGCCCACATTCAGTCTTGTTTAGCCATGAGCGTGGACTCCCCATTGGAGAACACGGTAAATGCCAACCCGCTGCGGATTCTGCGCGCGGCAGCACCCGAATTATCAGGGATACGTGTAGGGTGGAGATGCACAACCGTCGGACCGTGTAGCACTAGGCTTATATTTAGACGCTTCATCTCGTCCACAGTCGCCGGTTGATTCCTCCTCCTGACCTTAGCTTTTGTTGAAGTGGTGCCTTTGTCACCACCGCTAACAAGCAGGACGCGTCCGTCGCGATACCGGCCCAATTGGCTCGTTATTGCTGGACACTGGAGTGGCCAACCACTCTTGACGCACCTGACACCGACCGTGAGAAGTCGTGTGTGCCGAACGCCGTTTCCGGCAGCCCGGAAACCGACGGTACAACATGAAAAGAATGCTGATTAACGCAACTCAACCCGAAGAGTTGCGTGTTGCACTGGTAGATGGCCAACGCCTCTACGACCTGGACATTGAATCCGGTGCACGCGAGCAAAAGAAGGCCAACATCTATAAAGGCCGTATTACTCGCATCGAACCAAGCCTTGAGGCTGCCTTTGTCGATTTCGGCTCCGAGCGCCACGGCTTCCTGCCCCTCAAAGAAATCTCCCGCGAATACTTCAAGAAAGCCCCTGAAGGCCGCGTGAACATCAAGGACGTCCTGAGCGAAGGCCAGGAAGTCATCGTTCAGGTCGAAAAAGAAGAACGTGGCAACAAGGGCGCCGCCCTGACCACCTTCATCAGCCTGGCTGGCCGTTACCTCGTGCTGATGCCGAACAACCCGCGTGCCGGCGGCATCTCCCGTCGCATCGAAGGCGAAGAGCGCAACGAACTGCGTGAAGCGCTGAACGGTTTGGTCGCGCCAGCCGACATGGGCTTGATCGTTCGCACCGCCGGCCTTGGCCGCAGCAGCGAAGAAATGCAGTGGGACCTCGACTACCTGCTGCAACTGTGGACCGCTATCAAAGAAGCGTCCCTGGATCGTTCCGCGCCGTTCCTGATCTACCAGGAAAGCAACGTGATCATCCGCGCCATCCGCGACTACCTGCGCCAGGACATCGGCGAAGTGCTGATCGACAGCGTTGAAGCCCAGGACGAAGCCCTGACCTTCATCCGCCAGGTGATGCCGCAGTACGCCAGCAAGATCAAGCTGTACGAAGACAGCGTTCCGCTGTTCAACCGTTTCCAGATCGAAAGCCAGATCGAGACCGCCTTCCAGCGCGTGGTCGAACTGCCTTCCGGCGGTTCCATTGTGATCGACCCGACCGAAGCCCTGGTGTCCATCGACATCAACTCGGCGCGTGCGACCAAAGGCAGCGACATCGAAGAAACCGCCCTGCAGACCAACCTGGAAGCGGCTGAAGAAATCGCCCGCCAGCTGCGCCTGCGTGACATCGGCGGCCTGATCGTGATCGACTTCATCGACATGACCCCGGCCAAGAACCAGCGCGCCGTGGAAGAGAAAGTCCGCGAATGCCTGGAAGCTGACCGCGCCCGCGTACAGGTCGGCCGCATCTCGCGCTTCGGCTTGCTGGAAATGTCCCGTCAGCGCCTGCGTCCATCCCTGGGCGAGAGCAGCGGCATCGTCTGCCCGCGTTGCAACGGCACCGGCATCATCCGTGACGTTGAATCGCTGTCCCTGGCGATCCTGCGCCTGATCGAAGAAGAAGCCCTGAAAGACCGCACCGCCGAAGTCCGCGCGCAAGTGCCGATTCCGGTTGCCGCTTTCCTGCTCAACGAAAAACGCAACTCGATCACCAAGATCGAACTGCGCACCCGCGCCCGTATCGTCATCCTGCCGAACGATCACCTCGAAACGCCGCACTTCGAAGTGCAGCGCCTGCGTGATGACAGCCCGGAAGCCCACAGCGGCCAGTCCAGCTACGAAATCGCAGCGGCCGCAGCTGAAGTTGAAGAAGTCCAGCCAGCCGCCGCGACCCGCACCCTGGTTCGCCAGGAAGCGGCCGTCAAGACCGCACCGGCACGTGCCAACGCTCCGGTTCCGGCCGAAGCGGCTGCACCGGTTGCCGCACCGGCCGCCCTGCCTGAGCCAAGCCTGTTCAAAGGCCTGGTGAAGTCGCTGGTGAGCCTGTTCGCCACCAAAGAAGAGCCTGTTGCCCCGGTTGTGGTTGAAAAACCTGCCACCGAGCGCCCGGCGCGTAACGAAGAGCGTCGCAACGGTCGCCAGCAAAGCCGTAACCGCAACGGTCGTCGTGACGAAGAGCGCAAGCCTCGCGAGGAACGTGCACCGCGTGAAGAACGCGCGCCACGTGAAGAGCGTGCACCACGCGAAGCCCGTGAAGAAACTCCAACCGTAGCCCGCGAAGAACGTGCACCGCGTGAAGAGCGCGCACCACGTACCCCACGCGCACCACGTGAAGATCGCAAGCCACGTGGCGAGCGTGAAGAACGTGTGCGTGAACTGCGTGAGCCACTGGACGCCGCACCCGCTGTTGCTAGCGAGGCCGCCAGCGAAGAACGCCCGGCTCGCCAGCCGCGTGAAGAGCGCGCCCCACGTGAAGAGCGCCAACCGCGCCCGCCGCGTGAAGAGCGTCAACCACGTGCCGAGCAAGCCGCTGCCGCCAGCGAAGAAGAAGTACTGACCGGCGAAGAGCAACAGGAAGATGGCCAGGACAACGCCGAAGGCGATCGTCCACGCCGCCGCTCCCGTGGCCAGCGTCGTCGCAGCAACCGTCGCGAGCGTCAACGCGATGCCAACGGCAACGTGATCGAAGGCTCGGAAGAGACCGGCGAAAACACAGAAGCTGCTACCACCGAACCGACTGGCGCCGAATTGGCTGCCGGCCTGGCGGTAACGGCTGCCGTTGCCAGCTCGGTCATCAGCGCACCTGCTGAAGCCCAGGCTCACGAGCAAGCTGAACGCGCCACTGCCGCTGTCGAAGAGACCGTAGCAGTCGAAGCGCCAGTGGCTGAAACACCCGTTGCCGAAACACCAGTGGTTGAAGCACCGGTTGTTGAAGCGCCTGTTGTCGAAGCGACCACCCCGATCGAAGCCCCCGTGGTGCCGGAAGTGGAAGTCGCGCCGGTTCGCGAAGCCCAACCAGAAGTGGAAGTGGCTGCTGTGGAGCCTGCACCGGTGGTTGAACCTCAGCCAGTGGTTGAAGCTCCGGTTGTTGAAGAAGCTGCTCCGGCCGTGCGTGAAGTTCGCGAAGAACAGACCGCCTTCCAGTGGGCTGCCGAGCCAGTGGCTGCGGTTGAAGCGCCAGCACCTGCCCCTGTGGTAGAAGAAGCGCCGACACCGGTTGCCGAAGTGGTTGCCGAACCTGCTCCAGTGGTTGAGCCTCAGCCGGTGGTTGAAGCGCCAGTGGTTGCCGAAGTCGCCGCCCCGGTGGTTGAAGCAGCCCCTGCCAGCGCCCTGACCGAAAACGGCCGCGCGCCGAACGACCCGCGTGAAGTGCGTCGCCGTCGCAAGGAAGCTGAGGCGGCCGCTGCAGCAGCCGCTGCCGCAGCGCAAGCGCCAGCCGCTGAAGCCGCGGTTGAGCACACTGCCCCAATCGTCGACGAAACCCCGCGTTCCGTCGAAGAAGTGGCAGAGCACAGCCCAAAGGCACTGGAAGCAGAGCACGAGCCTAAACCCCTCGTCTGATTCCATCCGCCACTAAAAAGCCCCGCCAGGTAACCCTGGCGGGGCTTTTTTTTGCAGTTATTGCGCAGGCACTCAGCAATCAACGGGTAAAAATCGACCTTATGGCGCGACAGGCACCAGGTCAAACTTGCCGGCCTGGTGCTGATACAACAAACAATCGGCCCCCGGCCTGCACCCACTGAAATGCTTCAATTTGGCGGGCAAGCTGTAGTAAGAGCCCGGAGGATAATCGACAGTCTTGCCATCGATAATCGCGTAGAACGTACCTTCAAGCACAACGGTTGGCAGCGTTTGCGTATGGAAATGGTCGGGGTTGTTCCTGCCAGCGGGAAATCTGACAAACGCCTCATACGGGCCGAAACCCAATAGGTCCCCTTTCAGATTGGCATAAAAAATACCCCCGCTACCCGGTACCTCCTTCCATACCAGCGTGGAGACGGGAGCTGAAACCACCACATCCGGCTGAGGGGGCGGGATGTAGGCCCACGCAGAGGTGGAGAGTGAAAGGGTCAGGCCGATAGCTGCTTTAAGGGTTTTCATTGAGGCACTCACTGTAAATTCATTTTTACACCTCAGCCTCGAAAGAAAATAATGCCACTTCAGTGAATGAAAACGCAGGCAATAACAACATTCTGCCTCTGAACTGATGGCAGGAAATATGGCTGCACACCCAGCATGCGCCACACTTGGCAGTCTAGAAGAGAAAACTGAAAAGCTACTGCGGGCTCACCTGCCGAAGTGCAGTGCTTGCGGCACGTCCACATCCCACAAAACGCCGGGATCATCGACGGTCACCTCCAGCGGGCAACCCTTGGCAAACAGCGGCTTTGCACCGCGATCACCGGACAACGCGCACAAGGCAGGCCCCCATGCGCGGCCGAACGCCACAGGATGACCGTACTGACCGTCATGCACCGGCACGCTGATGCTCTCGTCTGCCAGCGCGGCGGCCACGTGTTCAATACTCGAAGGCAAGATGAACGGCATATCCCCCAAGACCACCAGCCAGCCATCGCTTGGGCTGCTGGCTGCGACTGCCGCCGCCAGGCTGTCGCCCATGCCTGCCGACTGCAGCAGCAACACTTCACAACCGTAGAGACGCGCCAGACGAATCACCTCAAGACGGTCCGGCGAGGTCACCAGCCAGCGCTTCACGACAGGTTCAGGCAGATTCAACAGCACCTGCTCGATGACCGGCCGCGTCACGCCATCCAAGCCTACGCAATCGGCCAGCAACTTATCGTTATCAGCCCCCGCCTCGGCTCGAAAACGACTGCCCTGCCCGGCCGCCAGCACGATTGCGGTAATGCTCATTCAGCCGCCATCGGTAACGGTTTTTTCTGCGTCGGTGCCACGCCATTTTTGATTGCGACGATTTCCGCCATCAACGACAGGGCGATCTCCGACGGCGTGTGACTGCCGATATGCAAACCGATCGGCCCATGCAACCGTGCGATCGCCTCCGCCGACAAACCCAGCGCCGCCAGGTTTTCACGGCGCTTTTGCGTGTTGACCCGCGAACCGAGGGCACCGATGTAAAACGCGGTGGAGTTCAACGCCGTCAGCAGCGCCATGTCATCCAGACGTGGGTCGTGGGTCAGGCAGACGATGGCCGTGCGTTCATCGGTCTGAATGTTCAGCACCGCCTCATCCGGCATGCCCGGCACAAAGCGGCCGTGCTGTTCTTCCCAGCCATAGGCAAACTCTTCACGGGGGTCGCAGATCAGCACTTCGAAGTCCAGCAGCCGCGCCATCTCGGCCACGTAGCGTGACAACTGACCTGCGCCGATCAATAACAAACGCCAACGCGGACCGTAAATGGCCCGCAGGCGTTCACCATCGAAGGTCACCACGTCGGTTTTGCTTGCACTGCCCAAACTCACAGTGCCAGTGGCCAGGTCCAACTCTCGCGCGACGATTTCATGCGCCTCACACCGTTCCAGCAGTTGCGCGACCCAGCGCCAGTCGTCGACCCGTTCTTCGGTCAGGCGCAACGTACCGCCGCACGGCAAGCCAAAACGCGCCGCTTCATCACGGGTAACGCCGTAGGTCACCAATTGCACCGGCGGGCCATCATCCGGCAAACGCCCGTCCTGCAACCTTGCGATCAAGTCATCCTCGATGCAGCCACCGGACACCGACCCAATCACCACGCCATCGCCACGCAGGGCCAACATCGCCCCCGGCGGACGCGGCGCACTGCCCCAGGTCTGGACCACGCTGTAAAGCACCACGCGGTGCCCGGCGCGACGCCAGTCGAGCACGCTGCGCAAGACATTCAGATCCACACTGTCCATCAACACTCCTGCACACGATGCGGCGCAAATAACCGATTGGCCAATGCGGTATAGAACGGGCAATCCAACGCGAGTTTCATCTGCGCAGGCCACCTCTGGCGATTGATGAAGTGGTTACTGACTGTAAATCAAAAAAAACCAAAAGTGACCCACCAGAAATGCAAACGCCCCGAACACGTCGGGGCGTTTGCACAGCGGTGGGTGCTTTCACACCTTCGGCAAGTTACTTGATAGCAGGGGCAGGACCTTCAGCCACACCCAGGTCATCTTCCGGACGGGTGTCGGAGATGCCAGTACCGCCAGACGCCAGCTCGCTGTGCAGCTTGTCGGTGTCCAGTTCCTTGACCCACTTGGCCACAACGATGGTGGCAACGGCGTTACCGACCAGGTTGGTCAGTGCGCGGGCTTCGGACATGAAACGATCGATACCCAGGATCAGTGCCAGGCCGGCAACCGGCAGATGGCCAACAGCCGACAGGGTCGCGGCCAGTACGATGAAGCCGGAACCTGTCACGCCTGCAGCGCCTTTGGAGGACAGCAGCAGCACCAGCAGCAAGGTGATCTGGTGGGTGATGTCCATGTGGGTGTCAGTCGCCTGGGCGATGAACACGGCAGCCATGGTCAGGTAGATCGACGTACCGTCGAGGTTGAAGGAGTAGCCGGTTGGAATCACCAGGCCTACTACGGATTTCTTCGCGCCCAGACGCTCCATCTTGATCAGCATGCGTGGCAGTGCGGATTCGGAGGAGGAAGTACCCAGTACGATCAACAGCTCTTCACGGATGTAGCGAACCAGCTTCAACACGCTGAAACCGTGCGCGCGGCAGATGGCGCCCAGCACCACCACCACAAACAGGATGCAGGTGATGTAGAAGCAGATCATCAGCTGGCCCAGTTGCACCAGGGAACCCACACCGTAGGCACCGATGGTGAACGCCATGGCGCCCAGGGCACCGAGTGGCGCGAGCTTCATGATCATGTTGATGATGTTGAACATCACGTGGGCGAAGCGATCGATGAAGTCCAGCACCGGCTTGCCGTAGGCACCCAGCCGATGCAGGGCGAAACCGAAGATCACCGAGAACATCAGCACTTGCAGGATGTCACCGTTGGCGAAGGCTCCGACGATGGTGTTCGGGATCACGTTGAGGATAAAGCCAACAACGCTCTGGTCAGCACCGGCAGTCACGTAGGCAGCGACTTTAGAGGCGTCCAGGGTAGCCACGTCGATGTGCATGCCGGCGCCCGGTTGCACAACGTTGACCACGACCAGGCCGATCAGCAGGGCGATGGTGGAAACGACTTCGAAGTACAGCAGCGCGTAGCCGCCGGTTTTGCCGACCGATTTCATGCTTTGCATGCCAGCGATGCCGCTGACAACGGTGCAGAAGATGATCGGGGCGATGACCATTTTGATCAGCTTGATAAAGCCGTCACCCAGTGGCTTGAGGGCCACACCGGTCTGCGGGTAGAAGTGACCGAGCAAAATACCGATAACGATTGCAACGATCACCTGGAAATACAGGGATTTGTACAGTGGCTGACGAGTCGTCATTGCAAAGTTCCTCAATCGCACCGTGTGGCAAAGATCCGCCATTGCCCACGACACTTGAATTGCGAACCCTCCTGCACTGGAGGGATTTGTTGTTTGCGAGGCCTGTAGGAACCAGCCTGCGCTGTAATACTTATCGCAAACGCCGTGCCACTTCGCTTAAAAACCCTGAAGGCCTTTAGACATTAGGGCTTGGGGCTTCCAAGGTGCCGCCAGTACCGCCAACAAGGTGGCGGAAATCCGCCCACACACCCGGTCTCGTCCTACAATTTGGCGGATATCCGCCTTGTCGCCTTCCCGTGGGGTGGCTACCATCCGCCACTCCATGGACGAGGCCCTCACATGCGTGAACGTACCATCGCCAGTCACTATGCGCGCGCCGCCCTCGGCGGTGCGCGCCGGGCGGGCTACGACTACTCGGGCCTGCTGCTGCGGGTCGGCATTACCCCGGAGTTACTCACCGAACCACGCGCCCGTATCGCCCCCGAGCAATTTACCCGGCTGTTGCAAATGTTATGGCTGGCGCTGGACGACGAATACCTGGGGTTTGCCGAAGGCCCGAGCAAGCGCGGCACCTTCGCCATGATGTGCCACGCGCTGATTCACTGCCGCACCCTGGAGAAGGCTCTGGAACGCGGCTTATTATTTTATAGCCTATTCCCGCAGGGTCCGCGCTGGCAGCTGACAAGAGACGGCGACATGGCCCGTCTGAGCCTGGACGATTCGCAACTGTGGGACCCGGACCACTTCCTCAGCGAATGCCTGCTGGTGATCTGGCACCGCCTGGGCAGTTGGTTGATCGGCCAGCGCATCCGGCTGCAGCAAGCCACTTTCAGCTACCCGATGCCGGCGCATGCCGGCGAATATGACCTGCTTTTCCCATGCCCTCAGGTGTTCGGTGCGGCGCATAGCAGCCTGGTGTTTCCCGCACGCTACCTGAGCCTGCCGCTGTTGCAGGACGAACGCACGCTTAAACACTTTCTTGAGCGCTCCCCCGCCGACCTGCTGTCGCGGCCGGATGAAGGCGACAGCTTGAGCAGCCAACTGCGCCGCTTGCTGAGCTGCGACCGCACGCCCTGGCCAGACCTGGAAGCCGTCGCCCAGCACCTGCATATCAGCCCGCAAACCCTGCGCCGGCATTTACGTGAGGAAGGCACCAGCTTTCAGGCGCTCAAGGATGAGTTGCGGCGGGACATCGCCATCTACCATTTGGGGCGGGCGGATTTGTCGTTGCAGGAGATTGCCGAGCAGCTGGGGTTTTCCGAGCCGTCGGCGTTTCATCGGGCGTTCAAGAAGTGGACGGGGCTGACGCCGGGGGCGTATCGGGCGCAGGAGAGTTAGAGCGGTGTTGTGTGTGCGGACCTCATCGCAGGCAAGCCAGCTCCCACATTTGATCGGGTTCACATAATCAAAAGGTGGGAGCTGGCTTGCCTGCGATGGTGCCGGTCCAGGCGATACAGATCAAACCGCCGGAAAGTGAATCTTGAACGCCGCGCCACCAAGCGGTGAGTCACCCAAGGTCAGCCGCGCGCTGTAGCTTTCAATGATGTCCTTGACCACCGCCAAACCAATGCCCTGCCCGGGATGCTGACGGTCCAGCCGTTCGCCCCGTTGCAGAATCCGCGCACGCTGATCAGGCGGCACGCCAGGGCCGTCATCCTCGATGCACAGCTCGGTGCCTTCGAGGTTTTCCGTGAGGCTGATGCGCACTTCGCTCAGGCACAGGCGGTAAGCGTTTTCCAGCAGGTTGCCGAGCATCTCCAACAAAGCGCCCTTCTCAATCGGCAAATCGCACTCGGGTGGCAAATCAAACGTCACCGTCACGCGCTTGTCGCGGTAGACCTTGTCGAGCGTGTCGCACAGGCTTTGCAGCACCGGCTCCAAGCGCACCTGGTGGCGCACCAAACCGCTTTTGCGCAGGCTGGCGCGCTGCAACTGGTAGCCGATCTGCTGGCTCATGCGCTCGATCTGCGATTGCAACACCCAGGCCTGGCCGCGATCTTCGGGGCGCTGGGCCATGTCTTCGCTCACGCCTTGCAACACCGCCAGCGGGGTTTTCAGGCTGTGGGCCAGATCATCCAGGGAATCGCGATAGCGCGCGCGCTGCTCACGCTCGCTGTGCAGCAAACGGTTCAGCGAGCCGGTCAGGCGCAGCAGCTCGCGAGGGTGTTCTTCGGAGAGGCTTTCGCGGGTGCCGCCTTCGATCTGGTCGAGTTCCTGGCTCAGCCGCCGCAGGGCTTGCAGGCCCCAGGTCAGGCCCAGCCACAACAGCGTCAGCAACACGAGCAAGGCCGCGCCGAAGCCCAGGTAGAGGTTTTCCTGCAACCCTTCGAGGGTCAGCTGGTATTCGCGCACCGGTTGCAGGGCAACGATACTGAACGCCGCGCTCTTGCCGCCGAGCAGCTTGACCTCGACGTCATACACGAAAAATTCCTGGCCGTTGGCCTCGCGGATGCGTGCAAACTCGTTGCCGCGCCCATCGTAGCGCGGCTTGTAGTTGATGTTTTCTTCCTGGGTTGCCCGCGAGCGCCAGACCAGATGGCCTTCACGGTCGTAGATATAGCCGAGCAGGCGGCTGTCGGTGAGGTTGAAACGCTCGTCCGGCAACTGCGCCGGCA
The DNA here is from genome assembly GCF_022662395.1 of Pseudomonas sp. MONT-RG-20F-20-E-7-02. NCBI lineage: Bacteria > Pseudomonadati > Pseudomonadota > Gammaproteobacteria > Pseudomonadales > Pseudomonadaceae > Pseudomonas > Pseudomonas sp. MONT-RG-20F-20-E-7-02. Next base: position 54,314 of record NZ_JAKNQN010000001.1, on the reverse strand, counting down.
TCAGCAGGCGGTTGTTTTCGACCCGCGCCGCAGAAATCAGCGTGGTGACGTCCGAGGCCAGGCGCTGCTCGATGGAATCCTGCAACGCCAGGCTGAACGCCCCTTGCATGGCGGGCAATAAGCCCAGCATAAACAGCACGGCCAGGGTGGTGGCCGCGAGCATCAAGCGCACACGTAACGAGCGAATCAACGGCAGCGCTCATTAAACAGGTAGCCCAGGCCGCGCACGGTGTCGATCGGCTTGAAACCGGCCGGGCCTTCCAGCTTGCGGCGCAGGCGCCCGACCAGAACTTCGATTACGTTCGGATCACGCTCGTCGTCATCGGGATAGAGCTGTTCCATCAAGCGGTCCTTGGCAACCACTTGCTGATGGTGACGCATCAGGTATTCGAGAATCCGGTACTCATAGGCGGTCAGCGCCAGCGGCTGCTCATCCAGGGACGCTTGCTTGCGGTTGAGGTCCAGCAGCAGTGGCCCGGCGACGATGGTCGACTGGGTGAACCCGCTGGAGCGGCGCAGCAAGGCGTTCATGCGCGCTTCCAGCTCTTCGAACTGGAACGGCTTGACCACGTAGTCGTCGGCGCCGGCGGCCAGGCCTTCGACCTTGTCCTGCCAGTTGCCGCGTGCGGTGAGGATCAGGATCGGGAAGGTCTTGGCCTGGCTGCGCAGTTGGCGGATCAGGTCCAGGCCGCCCATGCCGGGCAGGCCCAGGTCGATGATGGCCAGGTCATGGTTGAATTGCCCGGTCTGGTACAGGGCTTCCTCGGCATTGGCCACGGCCTCGACCACGTGCCCGCTGTCTGTCAGGCGGGTGAACAGGTGATGACGCAACAGCGCCTCATCTTCCACGACCAGCAATTTCATAAGGCTCTCCAAGGCAATTCAACTGTCCGACAGGGGGATATCATAGCGGCCCTGCAAGTCTTGCGGGCGCAGTTTAATGCCATTGTATTGGCCCGTCAGGTGTTCGTAGCCGGCGCGGTAGGCCGGTTGCACGTTAGCCTGGCCCAGGGCCTGGCCCCATGGCGCGGCCTGGCTGCCTGCGTCTTCGAAGCTGACACGCTGGATCAGGCTGCTGGACTTCTTGGTTTTCTCGCCGCCAAATGCCGCAAAAGCAGCGTCCGAAGCCTGCACGCCGGCCGTGGCACTGAGCATGCTTAACGCCAATATCAGCTGTTTGATCGCAGTCATGGTGCTTACCTCTACGCGTTTGGCTGTTGAAGCCAGACTACGCAAGCGCCCCTGAACTCCCCCTGAACAGGCTCTGAACCCTGGCTGAACCGTTGCGGGCTATCCACTGGCGCGCCAACTGACGCAAAATACCGCGCATGACGCCCCTACCCGCTTGCTGCACCCCACTCGACGCCCATTGGCCGTTGCCCACTCCGTTACCCGGCACGGTGTTCCTGAGCACTCGATTCGACCCGACCTTGTTGGCCGCCGGTGATTTCCAGCGCAGCGCCGTGCCGCCACCGCCCAGCATCCAGCGCTCAGTGGCCAAGCGCCAAGCCGAGTTCCTCGCCGGCCGCTTGTGCGCGCGTGCGGCGCTGCAACAGCTCGACCACCTCGATTGCGTACCGGCCATCGGCGAAGACCGTGCGCCGGTGTGGCCTGGGCATATCAGCGGTTCCATCACCCACAGCACCGGGCATGCGGCGGCGATTGTCGGGCACAAGGCGCAATGGCGTGGGCTGGGCATGGACCTGGAGAACCTGCTGACACTGGAACGCGCCGAACGCCTGGCCGGGGAAATTCTCACCGCCGACGAAATGCAGCGCCTGGCAAGCGTGCCGCGCGAGCAGGTCGCGTTGCTGGTGACGCTGACGTTTTCGGTCAAGGAGAGTTTGTTCAAGGCGCTCTACCCGATTGTGCAGAAGCGCTTTTACTTTGAGCATGCCGAGGTGGTGGCGTGGTCCGAGACCGGGCAGGTCCGGCTAAGGCTGCTGACCGACCTGTCTGCCGAGTGGTGCCATGGCACGGAATTGGAGGGGCAGTTTGCGGTGGAGGGTGAGCAGTTGTTGAGTCTGGTGGCTGTCAGGGCCTGATCTGACGCCATCGCAGGCAAGCCAGCTCCCACATTTTTTTGAATGCATTCCACCTGTGGGAGCTGGCTTGCCGGCGATAGCGACTTCAAGCCTTCTGCTGATCCCTGGGCCAACTCAAACTGAAGCACGCCCCACCCAGGTTGTTGCTCTTGCTGATCAACGCCCGCCCGCCGTGCCAATAAATCACCCGCCGCACAATCGACAACCCCAGGCCATGCCCGCCCGAGGCACGGGTGCGGCTGTCGTCCAGGCGCAGGAACGGTGTGAAGATGCGCTCCCAGGCGCTCTCCGGCACGCCGGGGCCATCGTCTTCCACATCGATGCGGCAACGCACCTGGCCCACCTGATAACTGATCAACACCTGGCCCTGGGCATGGCGCATCGCATTGCTCACCAGGTTTTGCAGGGCGCGGTGCAGGTAGCGCGGCTCGGCGTCGACCCAGGCGTCATCCCAATGCGCCGAAGACAGGCAGATGCCACGCGCTACCGTGACGTGCGGGCGCAGTGGCGACAATTCGCCGATCACCTGATCGAGCAACGCGCTGAGGTCGACGCGCTGGAAATTCAGCTCCGGCGCGCCCTGCTCCAGGCGCGCATACGTGAGCATTTCATCCACCAGGCCATCCAGGTCCTGGATATCGCTGTCCATGCCGTCCATGTATTTACGCCGCGCCTCGGGGGTGGTGGCGTCGCCGATCATCTCCAGGCCAAAGCGCAGGCGCGCCACCGGCGTGCGCAACTCGTGGGACACCGCGCGCACCAGTTCGCGCTGGATCGCCAGCAACTGCTGCAAGTGCTCGGCCATGCCATTAAAGGCCGCTGCCAGGCGCCCCACCGAATCAGCGCCGCGCGCCGGCACGCGCACTTCCAGGTTGCCTTTGGCAATGCGCGTGGCCGCCGCTTCCAGGCCTTTGAGACGCCGCTCAAGCTGGCGCACCAACAAATAGACGATCAAGCCGATCAGGGTCAGGCTGATCAGCGCGATCAGAATCAACCATTGCGGCGGATAAGGGTTCATTTGATACAGCGGGCCAATTTCCAGCACCCACGGCGTACCGACCATGCCGGCAAATACGCGGATTGAATCGCCGCCCTTGCCCAAGGCCATCACCGTATCGCCTTCCGAGACCCGGCGGCGCTGGTCGTCGTCCATGTCGGCCTGATCCAGGGTCATCAGGTGCATGTCAAAACCAAAGCCCTTGGCTTCTTTTATATCGGCGAGCTTTTGCGGTTGCTCGGCGACCGGAAAGCGCACCAATTCGTCAGCCAGCAGGTAAATCGTCGCGCGGGCCAGTTGCTCGCTGATTTGCTGCACTTCGCCCGTGAGTACCAGTTGCGACGGCTCGCTGACCAGGCGCAACACCCGCGCCGCGTGCGGCCCGGTCTGTTGCACCAGCACCTGGCCACGTTGCAGGCGGTTGCGCTGGCTCAGGTCCAACTGCGCATCGGCCAGCGGGCGCAACTCCAGGGGAATGCCGAGCAAGCGCTCCCACACAGCCAAGGCGCGCTGGCGCTCGATGGGGCTCATGGGTTGCAGGTTGTCACCCATCAACGCAAAGGTGCCATGGGCCAGGCGCTCGCGGTATTGGCCGCTACGCACTTCATTGAGCAGGTGCAAGGCCAGCACGCCGAGTAAGGCAACCAGAATCAGCGCCGCGCACATGCCGCCGTAGATGCGCAGGAAGATCGAGTTCACAGCGGCATATCGGCAGCGGCTTCGGGGACGAACAAATAGCCTTTGCTGCGGATGGTCTTGATCAGGCGCGGGTGGATCGGGTCGTCGCCGATTTTCGGGCGGATACGGGAAATACGCACATCAATGGAGCGGTCCTGGCCGTCATAACCGATGCCGCGCAAGGCGATGAAGATTTCTTCGCGGGACAAAATGCGCCCGGCATTCGCCACCAGCAGCCACAGCAGGTCGAACTCGGCACTGGTCAGCTCAATGCCGCCGTTGTGCAACCAGGCTTCGCGCAGGGCGTTGTCGACCACCAGCGGGCCAAACTGCAGGCGCCGCTGGTTTTCCACGGCTACCGGTTCAGTCGGCTCGCTGCGCCGCAGCAAGGCCTGGATACGCGCCAGCAACAGGCGCGGGCGCACGGGTTTGCACACGTAGTCGTCGGCGCCCATGTCCAGGCCCTGCACCTGGTCCATGTCGTCGGTGCGCGCGGTGAGCATCAGGATCACACCGTCATAGCGCTCGCGCACCCTGCGGCAGATGCTCAGGCCGTCTTCGCCGGGCAGCATCAGGTCGAGGATTACCAGGTCAGGCTGTTCGGCGATGATGCGCGCCGCCGCCAGGGCGCCGTCGCTTTCCACCGACACGCGCAGGCCGTTGCTTTCCAGATAATCACGGGTCAACTCGGCCAATCGCTCGTCGTCCTCGACGATCAGAATTTGCCAGGCTTCTTGCTCCATGCGCTACCTCGTTTCTAATTATTGTCATCTACGGGGAACACAATACTGCCCTTATATGAAGGCCGATTGTAGCCATGGGCCAGCCCTCTAGCACAAGCCGGGAAATCCATTCGGTGATCAGGTTTTTTTGTGATAGGGTTCGCGCCCTCAAAAATCCAACAGGCGGTTTTTGCCTAGGAATATTCGGTGACAAACGGTGTAATCCAGCAGTACTGCGGCCTACACGGGCATTCCACGTTTCATACACATTTTACCCACAGCGTTATCCACAGGTAGTGCGTTGCTAAGCCCCCCAAAACGCATTATCTTGTACCTCGGCGCTGAAAAAACCCTACATGTAGGGTTTTAAGCGAAAAAACCAAACACAGATCAGACAAGAAACTCAAGCGCTTTCTTGCTCCCGTTTGGTTGAACCAAAGCATTTTTTCAAAGCCCAAACCGCGCACGCGGATGGCAGCCGTTTTCCAGGCTCAACAGCGGAAAGCGGTACGGGTGTTGCAGTGCTTGAAGCGAGCAACTGTCACCCACCAGGAATACGGTGAAGGGCGCTTCAAGGCCCGAACCGAAGACTTCGGCATGGAAGCGGCGCGATGAGCTCCCTTCCTCCTGTCCCGAAGTTGTTATGCCAGGCCCAGGCCTGTTGTAAGTGCTTCAGGACGGAACGGTGGGCACCGTGATGGTGCCCAAATAAATATAGAATGTGGAGACAACCCCCCATGCAAACCGACACAACTCGCGAGAACCCGCAAGGCTCCGTGCCGCAGGCCGCTGATTCGAACCTGGATCTGTCCGCCACCGCGCCCGGCCAATTGCGCGTGATCAAGCGTAACGGCACTGTCGTTCCTTACACCGATGACAAAATCACCGTCGCTATCACCAAAGCGTTTCTTGCAGTTGAAGGCGGCACCGCTGCCGCTTCGTCGCGCATCCACGACACCGTTGCCCGCCTGACCGAACAAGTCACCGCGACCTTCAAGCGTCGCATGCCATCGGGCGGCACCATCCACATCGAAGAAATCCAGGACCAGGTTGAACTGGCCCTGATGCGTGCCGGCGAGCAGAAAGTCGCCCGCGACTACGTGATCTACCGTGACTCGCGCGCCAAGGAACGCGCCGTACGCACTCCAGCTGAAGAAGCGGCCGTGCAAGCTCACCCGTCGATCCGCATCACCCTGGCTGACGGTTCTTTTGCACCGCTGGACCTGGGCCGCCTGAACACCATCATCACCGAGGCCTGCGAAGGCCTGGAAGAAGTCGACGGTGACCTGATCCAGCGCGAAACCCTGAAAAACCTGTACGACGGCGTGGCCCTGACCGACGTCAACACCGCCCTGGTGATGACCGCCCGTACCCTGGTTGAACGTGAGCCGAACTACTCGTTCGTGACCGCGCGCCTGCTGATGGACACCCTGCGTGCCGAAGGCCTGGGCTTCCTGAAAGTCGCCGACAGCGCCACCCACCACGAGATGGCTGACCTGTACGCCAAGGCCCTGCCGGCCTACATCGCCAAGGGTATCGAATTCGAATTGCTGAACCCGGTCCTGGCTACCTTCGACCTGGAAAAACTCGGCAAGGCGATCAACCACGAGCGCGACCAGCAGTTCACGTACCTGGGCCTGCAAACCCTGTACGACCGTTACTTCATCCACAAGGACGGTATCCGCTTCGAACTGCCGCAAGTGTTCTTCATGCGCGTGGCCATGGGCCTGGCGATTGAAGAGAAGCATAAAGAAGACCGCGCCATCGAGTTCTACAACCTGCTGTCGTCCTTCGACTACATGTCGTCGACCCCGACGCTGTTCAACGCCGGCACCCTGCGTCCACAGCTGTCGAGCTGCTACCTGACCACCGTGCCGGATGACCTGTCGGGCATCTACCACGCGATCCACGACAACGCCATGTTGTCCAAATTCGCCGGCGGCCTGGGCAACGACTGGACGCCAGTGCGTGCATTGGGTTCGTACATCAAGGGCACCAACGGCAAATCCCAGGGCGTTGTCCCGTTCCTGAAAGTGGTGAACGACACCGCCGTTGCCGTTAACCAGGGCGGCAAGCGCAAAGGCGCTGTGTGTGCCTACCTGGAAACCTGGCACATGGACATTGAAGAGTTCATCGAGCTGCGCAAGAACACCGGTGATGATCGCCGTCGTACTCACGACATGAACACCGCCAACTGGATCCCTGACCTGTTCATGAAGCGTGTCTTCGATGACGGCCCGTGGACCCTGTTCTCGCCATCCGAAGTACCGGACCTGCACGACCTGACCGGCAAGGCCTTCGAAGAGCGTTACGAGTACTACGAAGCCCTGTCCCAGTACCCAGGCAAGATCAAGCTGTTCAAGACCATCCAGGCCAAAGACCTGTGGCGCAAAATGCTCTCCATGCTGTTTGAAACCGGCCACCCATGGCTGACCTTCAAAGACCCGTGCAACCTGCGCAGCCCGCAGCAGCACGTGGGCGTGGTCCACAGCTCGAACCTGTGCACCGAGATCACCTTGAACACCAACAAGGACGAGATCGCCGTTTGCAACCTGGGCTCGATCAACCTGCCGAACCACATCGTCAACGGCAAGCTGGACACCGCCAAGCTGGAACGCACCGTGAACACCGCCGTTCGTATGCTCGATAACGTTATCGACATCAACTACTACTCGGTGCCACAGGCGCAGAACTCCAACTTCAAGCACCGTCCGGTCGGCTTGGGCATCATGGGCTTCCAGGACGCGCTGTACCTGCAGCACATTCCTTACGGTTCGGATGCTGCGGTCGAGTTCGCCGACAAGTCCATGGAAGCGGTCAGCTACTACGCTATCCAGGCTTCCTGCGACCTGGCCGATGAGCGCGGCGCCTACGAGACGTTCCAGGGTTCGCTGTGGTCCAAAGGCATCCTGCCGCTGGATTCGCAACAGATCCTGATCGAGCAGCGTGGCCAGAAGTACATCGACGTTGACCTGAACGAATCCCTGGACTGGGCGCCGGTACGTGCCCGTGTGCAGAAAGGCATTCGTAACTCCAACATCATGGCCATCGCACCGACCGCCACCATCGCCAACATCACTGGCGTGTCGCAGTCGATCGAACCGACCTACCAGAACCTGTATGTGAAATCGAACCTGTCGGGCGAATTCACCGTGATCAACCCGTACCTGGTTCGCGACTTGAAAGCCCGCGGCCTGTGGGACTCGGTCATGATCAACGACCTGAAGTACTACGACGGTTCGGTGCAACAGATCGAGCGCATCCCGCAAGAACTCAAAGAGCTCTACGCCACCGCATTCGAAGTGGACACCAAGTGGATCGTTGACGCCGCCAGCCGTCGTCAGAAGTGGATCGACCAGGCTCAGTCGCTGAACCTGTACATCGCCGGCGCATCGGGCAAGAAGCTGGACGTGACCTACCGCATGGCGTGGTACCGTGGCCTGAAAACCACTTACTACCTCCGTGCCCTGGCCGCGACCAGCACCGAGAAGTCGACCATCAACACCGGTAAGCTGAACGCTGTTTCCAGCGGCAACCACGGTGATGATTCGGTACTCGCAGCCCCTGCCGGCCCAGCGCCAGTGCCGAAGGCTTGCGCGATTGACGAGCCGGATTGCGAAGCCTGCCAATAAAACCCGCCACTCCCGAGGCCTGACCTCGGGATCGGCCCTCGATAAACCCTGCCAACGGTGGGGTTTATCGAGGATGGTTTTTACCTCGATGCCCTGACGACTCCCTGGGCCAGTTACCTGACCTTAGTCTTCGACAGCAAAGTCGCGTCACCGTGGGTTGGGACTCCCCCTTTAGACCCCCACAACTCCTCCCGACCGCTCATGACCGCAACCGCATGGCCGTCCCTGTCAATGGTCCCTACCTGACCACTCGCCAAATCTGCAGCCGACCCTTTGGAGATGTAATCCTCCAACCCCAAACGCTTCAGCCCGGCTTCGCTGTAATCACCATTGTTCAAGGATTGCAGCCCTTGTTCAAAGGTTGTCGCCCCGTCATTACCCTCCATTTGTGCGCGCTTGGCAGCCAAGGCAAATTCAAACGTTGCGTTTTTTACCATCTCCTTATCACTGCCATTAAAGTTGGCAGCTTTTTTGGCTGTTTCCAACTCAGCATCAGTTAAGCTGACCTTGGTGCCATCCATTTGAACAACGTCATAGCCCCCCTCAGTTTTCTTAACCGATTTGTTCAGTTTCTCAGGGTCGTCGGTACCCGCAGCTTTGAACAATGCCTTAATGCCTGACACCGTCGCGCAGTTACCCTCCTGCCCCTGCACGAAGCCAGTGGTGATCTGTTCATCCGTTAACGCTGAATTCCTTTTGGTCGGCTTAGCCGGGTCATAACTTTCCAAATTGGCCGAGGCACTATCGGACTTGAATGATGGCGATTGGTCTATTCCCGGGCTGGGAGCTGGGCCTGGGCGCGGAGCGGGGCCTGGACCGCCACCACTGCCGCCACCGCCGCCTGAATAATCGCCGCTAGAAAGGCCTAAAGACTCGAGTAACCTTTTTAACCAATCCCAGGATCGCGCTTCAACATCACCCCCTGCGCCAAACCCGGACCCTGCTGCGACACCGCCCCCGCCATCGGCGCCAAAGCTAATTGAACTCTTACTTTCGTTACCAGCAAAGTTGATGCCTGAGTCGTGAGCATTGTTTGAACGATTAACTACCGAAGCGCCTGCATTTCCACCATTGGCCGTGTCACCGCCCAATAAAGAGTTAATGCCGGACCTGAGCATAGAAGAGATTTCCATACACCCCCTCACATCCTTTTATGACAAACACCTAATGAAGGGCGCGGGTAGCGCCCACCAAAAATCGAATAAAGCAACGCGCGCCAAAGCGAGCAAAGTTTGGTTGTTTAAAGCATCACCACAACCGGTTACTTTGGCGCAGGGCTCGTAGATTCCTTAGTTCCAAAAAGGCCGGTTATTGCATCGACCACGCTTTTTAGAACTTCCATTGCTTTACTCTTCAGGTCTTTATCAGAGACGTCGGCGTCCTTATTTGCATCGTCTATTTTTTTATCTTTGCCCAGTTCATCGGCACCGTCGTTTTTGCCTGCTTCATCTGCATTTTTGCCCTTACCCAGTTCGTCGACCGCTCCCTGCTTGCCCTTACCGAGTTCGTCGGTTGCTCCTTTCTTATCGTCTTTACCCTCCGCCCCCTCTTTGGAAAACATCTCCTTTATTCGATTAATCATTCCATCCATTTCTTTTATTTTTTCACCGCCAGTCAAACTGCTCGCGTCCGCAGGGGCTTTCTGAAAACTGGGGCCGTTATATTCGCCGTAAGCAATTTGCCCGCCGCCGCTGCCCGAGCTTGGAGGCGCAGCAGGCGCATTTGCGGCAGGGCCATTATTCATATTTTCTGGGTAGTTGCTTACACCTGCCGCACCATTCGAAATACTGGAAACCATAACAACCTCCGCACTTGATAAAGATGACGACCCCTTAAAACAACCGGTGGTCGAAACATATTAAGAAATCCACATGTTTATTGGTCTGTTTCATTCTCTTACGATTTGTGGCAGGCGACAGACATCAGGTTCCACCAGTAAAGAACTTTCACGTAACGATATGTGGCAACGACTAAAACAGCGCAGGACTATGTTCCATTCAATGTAAGACTTTATCTTTTCCACATCGGCTGAGCGGCCAACTAACGAGCAAAAAAAAACCCCTCGATCGAGGGGTTTTCCAATGCAGCAGGTTAAAGCATCGGCATCAGGTCATCTGAATGATGGTCTGCATGATGGTGCTCTGGGTGGAGATGGTCTTGGCGTTCGCCTGGTAGTTGCTCTGGGCCTTGATCAGGTCCACCAGTTCGTTAGTCAGGTTGACGTTGGAGTTCTCCAGGGAGTTGGCCACGATCGAACCCAAGGTGCCAGCTTGCGGAGTGTCAAAGCCCGGTTGGCCCGACGCGAAGGTTTCCTTCCACGTCGTGCCGCCGGCTGGCTGCAGGCCCTGTTCGTTGTTGAAGCTGGCCAGGGAGATCTGGCCGATAGCCTTGCTCTGCTGGTTGCTGAACGTGGCGAACAGTACGCCAGTGCCGTCGATTTTCAGGCCGGTGATCTGGCCGGTGGCGTAACCGTCGGTGGTTGGCGGGTTGCGGTAGGTGGCCGAGTTGTACTGGGTGATGTTGGCCATGTTGATAGCGATGCCCGTCGGGTTGGCGTCCGCACCGTTTTTAGTCCACACGCCATTAGTCACGGTACCCGGGACCCAACCGGTAATGGTCAAGGTGGTGCCAGACACAGCAGGGCCTGTGATGCTGGTGAGCTTGCCGGAACCATCAAAGGACAACGTGGATGGCACAGGCGCGACAGCACCGCTCCCTGTCGGCGGGGTGCCATCCGGGTTGCGACCATCAATCAGGGTATAAGCGTTCCACTTGTTGCCGTCGGTTTTAACCAGGTACTGCACCATCGGGTGCGCATTGCCCTGGGAGTCGTACAAGGTGGTGCTGTACTGAGTGGTGAAGGTGCTGGTGTCGTTCGGGTCAAACGCCTTCTTGGTCTGATCGATCGGCAGTTCCGAAGAGTTCAGGTTACTGGTGGAGTCCACTTTGGTGGACGCCTTCGGCGGCAGGTTCGACAGGTTCAGTTGCAGGTCGGTCAGGCCGCCCTTGTTGATCTTGCCGTTATCGTCTGCGGCGTAACCTTGCAGGCGCGAAGTACCGGTGTTGTTGGTGATGTAGCCATCTTTGTCGGCACGGAAGGCACCACTGCGGGTGTACTCCAGCGAGCCGTCGCTGCCCTTCTGCACGAAGAAGCCACCGCCCTGGATCGCCATGTCCAGGATGCCGCCGCTGTTGTTCACGTCGCCCTGGGTGAACTGCTGGGACACCGCCGCCAGGTTCACGCCGTTGCCGATGCTGTTCTGGCCGGTGCCCAGTTTGGACGCCGCGTAGATGTCCGAGAATTCGGCACGGGACGATTTGAAGCCCGTGGTCGCAACGTTGGCGATGTTGTTGCCGGTCACGTCCAGTTGTTTGTTGGCCGCATAGAGGCCGCTAAGGCCGATGTTAAAAGACATGTTTCTCTCCTTCTGCCGTATTTAGCCGGCTCTATGTACCGATAGTCTGAATTTGCGACAGCTTGACGCTGCCCATGCCGCCTGCGAGGTTCAGCAGCATTTCGCCGCCGGTCTTGCTCAACGTCACGCTGGTGACGGTTGCCGGCAACGACGTTGCCAGGGCAACCGAGTCGCCTTTGTCATTCTTGGTGGTGGCCGCAAAGGTGTAAGTCCCGGCAGGCGCGACCTCGCCGTTGTCGTTCTTGCCGTCCCAGATAAAGCTGGCATCGCCGGCGCTTTGGGCGCCCATGTCGATAGTGCGCACCACGTTGCCGTCTTTGTCGGTGATCTTCACCGAGACGTTACCGGTCGCCGCCGTCACCGCCACCGAACCGGTCATGCTCTTGCTGGTATCAACCATGGCCTTGTCGGTCTGGGTGATGATCGAGCGCCCCACCAGCGACGACGCTTGCAGTGCTTGCGAGGAGCTGAAGTTGCTGGAGATCGCATTCACCGAGTCGTTCAGGGTGTTGATGCCTTCCAGGCTGCTGAACTGCGCCAGTTGCGCCACGAACGCGCCGTTGTCCTGAGGCGACAGCGGGTTCTGGTTTTTCAGCTGGGTGACCAGCAATTGCAGGAAGGCGTCCTTACCCAGCGACTGGTTACCCGTCGCCGCGCTGGCAGCGCTGCCTAGGCTGCTGTTGTCGGTAGACGTCTTGACCTTGGCGTTAAAAAGGTCCTGGACTGCCGTGTTGTTAGTGGTATCAACGATGGCCATTATTTGGCGCCCCTTATCACTGACCCAGGGTCAGGACCTTCTGCATCATGGTTTTGGCGGTGTTCATCATTTCCGCGTTGGTCTGGAACGAGCGGCTGGCGGAGATCATGTCGGCCATCTCCTCGACCACGTTGACGTTGGGGTAGTAGACGTAACCCTTTTCGTTCGCGGCCGGGTGGTTAGGCTCATAACGCGCTTCCAGGTTGCTCTGGTCTTCGACTACGCCGAGCACCTGCACGCCTTGACCGGCAGCATCCTGGTTCTGGAACAGCGAGTCGCCGCTACCGCTCTGGCCAGCCTGGCCGCCCTGGAACATGGTGGCGAACACCGGGTGACGGGCGCGGTAAGTCTGGTCAATGCTCGAAGACACGGTCTCGGCGTTGGCGATGTTACTGGCGACGGTGTTCAGGCGCGTGGTCTGCGCGCTCATGCCACTGCCGGCAATATTGAAAACACTGGCTAAGGACATGGCTTACTCTCCACGCAGGGCTGACATCAGCCCTTTGAATTTGCTGTTGAGCAGGGTAAAGCTGGCCTGGAAATTCACCGAGTTCTCGGCGTAGGCCGATTGCTCGAGCTGGGCGTCGACGGTGTTCTGGTCGATCGATGGCTGCATCGGCGTGCGATACAGCAGCGACTCGTCCCCATTGCCCAGGCCTTGCGCTTCAATATGACGGCTGTTTGTCATGTTCAAGGCGAAGGTGCCGTTCTTGGTCTTGTCCTGCTGTGCGGCGAGCACGGCGGAGAAGTCCAGATCCCGAGCCTTGTAGTTCGGGGTGTCGGCGTTGGCAATGTTGTTGGCCAGGACTTCGGCACGCTGGGCGCGGAAGCCCAGGGCTTGTTCGTGGATACCGAGCGCTTTATCGAAGCTGATGCTCATGGCGGAAACCTTTAGGCTGACCTGCTTTTCGTATCTGGGTTATAGCAAGGCGCATGCCAATTCGCTCAGCCCCCGTATTTAAAGGGTTTTCGGGATGGTTGCCGCCGGCAATGCCAGAAAAGCGGCAATCACCTTCCGCGTGGCGCCAGTAAAGCGGCAAGGGCGGTTGCCGCTTTTACAGGGGCGGCAAGGGTGGGAAGAGACAAACCGAGGTGGCCGAAAATCGCTGACCGTTTGTCTGCACTGTCATTTCTGACAGTTGTTATGCGTATCGGCTCGGAGGCCTTATTGGGGGACATCCCACGATGCGTCATGCAGAGGTTAAAAATGTTGATCATCCCGTCTCCACGATTCAACGAGCAAGATTCAGCGACCCCAATCGCGAATCTGAACACCACACTTATTGTCGGCGATGTTGCCAGATTGACGCTCAACTTCCCTGTCGAAAACGGAGACAGGGTCTATTTGACCCTGAGCAGCTCCATCTTTGGCGGCGAGCACAACCAGAGCTTTCAAATTGCCCAGAACGCCCCAAAAATCGAGCTTCTGATACCTAAATCCATAGTAGAAATGAGCGCAGGCAACGTCGTGCATTTGCTGCTGAGCATCCAGCGCACTGGAGAGCCAAGAACCCCCGCACCGACAGCGAGAGTACTCATCAACAAGCTCCCCATCATCATCGTGCCAACGCCGGGCACCGTTTGGGACTTCAGCAACGGTTTCCAAGGCTGGGTAGCCCAGGGGCCATATACGGGCAGTCTGCTGCACGTGACCAATTCAGCCGTGCGCCTTGACCCGACCCTCTTCACGGCGACCCGCGCCCACATCATCACCCGACCCGTGCCGGTGGTTGCAGGGCGCACATACGATTGCAGCTTTGTCGCCATTGGCAGCGCGGCCACCAGCGATGGTTCAATCCTGTACATGACGATGAACGGCAGCCGCATTGGTGCAAATGTACAAAACCTTACGCTAGGCCAGCCGCAAACCGGGACCGGGACCTTCACTGCCACCACCACAGGCGATGTGCGGCTAGGTATCTTTAACGATGCAGTGCCCAACGGGCTTCATGGCCTATCCCTGAGCAATATCCGAATGACACCCCGCCCCTGACGTCGGCCGAGACGGCACAGCCAAAAGCTTGCGCGCATAAAAAAACGGGAGACCCTTGCCGGGGCTCCCGTTTTTTTATACGCAAAAACCGCTCACTTGGCCTGGTAAATGATACCGGGACTGCACTGCACCATCTGGTAATGATCCGGCAAGCCGTTCAGCGCCTCGGACGCGCCGAGGAACAAGTAACCTCCGCGCTTGAGCGTACCGTGGATACGCAACAGAATGTCCTTCTTCACTTCAGCCGAGAAGTAGATCAGCACGTTGCGGCAGAACACCATGTCGAACTTGCCCAGGCTGGCGTAGCTGTCGAGCAGGTTGAACGAGCGGAACTCCACCCGACTCTTGATCGGCGCCTTGACCGCCCAGCGCCCAGCCCCTTTCGGGTCGAAGTAGCGTTGCAGGCGCTCCTGGGACAAACCACGGCCCAGGGCCAGGCTGTCGTACTCGCCGGTCTTGCAGTTGGTGAGCATGGTGCCGGACAAGTCAGTGGCAACAATTTGCGCACCCGCCTTCAACTGGCCCATGTTCGTGCGCTCGAACTCGTCGATGGACATCGAGATCGAGTACGGTTCCTGCCCCGACGAGCACGCCGCCGACCAGATACGCAGGCGCTGGCCCGGGCTGGCCTTGATGGCCTCCGGCAGCACTTTGCTCTTGAGCACCTCAAAGGGGTAGGTATCGCGAAACCACAAGGTTTCGTTGGTGGTCATGGCGTCCACCACCATTTCCTTGAGCCCGCTGCGCGGCTGGCCCTGGATGCGCTGTACCAACTCACCCAGGGACTTGATGCCCTGCTGCTCCATCAGTTTGTTGAGACGGCTGGATACCAGGTACTGCTTGTTTTCACCGAGCAATATGCCACAGGCTTTTTCCAGGAAGACCCGGAACTGTTCGAAATCCAAATTACCCGTAGACAATGATACCGCCTCTTAAATCGTGTGACCGCCAGGGGAACTCCCCTTAGCCGTGATCTGCTGCCTTGATCCGGTCGACTACCCGGGATGCCAGGTCATCAGGGCGGAACTTGGCCAAAAAGTCATCGGCACCGACCTTCTTGACCATCGCCTGATTGAATACACCCGACAACGAAGTATGCAGGATGATATGCAATTTTTGCATGCGTGGATCGTTGCGTATCTCGGCCGTGAGGGTGTAACCGTCCATTTCCGGCATTTCAATGTCGGAGATCATCATCAAGAATTCTTCTTCAGGCTTCTTGCCTTCATCGACCAGTTTGCGCAAGTAATCCAGGGCCTGACGCCCGTCGTTGAGGGCTACCACTTCCACTCCGACGGTTTGCAGGCAGCGGCTCACCTGCTTACGTGCCACCGAGGAATCGTCCACAGTCAGCACGCGCAGAGAAATCGCCTTGTGCGCCGTCTCGGCGTCCACCACACCCACCGAGATCGATTCGGAGGTAGGCGCCACTTCGGCGAGGATTTTCTCCACGTCGATGATTTCCACCAATTGGTTATCGACCCGCGTCACCGCCGTGAGGTAATGATCGCGCCCGGTGCCCTTGGGCGGCGGATGGATCTCTTCCCAGTTCATGTTGACGATGCGCTCCACCGAGCGCACCAGGAAACCCTGGGTCTTGGTGTTGTACTCGGTGATGATCACGAACGGGCTCTGGCGGTCCTGCAAACCGGCGGAACCGGTGGCCATGGCCAGGTCAAGAATCGGGATGGTCGCGCCACGGATATTGGCCACGCCACAGACCACGGGGCTGGATTTGGGCATTATGGTCAGCTTGGGACACTGCAACACTTCCCGCACCTTAAACACATTGATGCCGTATAGCTGTTTGCCATCCAGGCGAAAAAGCAACAGCTCCAGGCGATTCTGCCCCACCAGCTGTGTACGCTGGTTTACTGAATCCATTACTCCTGCCATGCCCTGACTCCTACGCTAAAACCTTTGGGAGTGCGACGCGCACCCAACACTAAACGGCACGAGCTTTGCTATTTATTAGTTTATGGATATCAAAACGACAGTTTCCCGACGCCCCAACCTCCAACGGTACTGCAGATTGCTCTGCGTCACGCTGGCTTTGTTTGCCGTGGGCTCAGGCACCACGGCCCGTGCAGAGAATGCCACCTTGCCTGATCTCCTTATCGGCGTCACTCAAGGCTTTCTTGAGTTCACTGTAGAAGATTATCTGGCAACCACGCAGACACCTGGGCGTTATGAAATACAGGTCAGCCAGCTGGACCCACGCCTGCGCATGCCAATGTGCGACAAGGAATTGACAGCCACCCTGGAAAGCCCGGCCCAGCCCATCGGCCGTGTGACGGTTAAAGTGCGCTGCGAAGGCGCTTCGCCCTGGACTGTGTTCGTACCGGCGCAGGTCAAGCTGTTCCGCGATGTGGTGGTGGTGACGCGGCCACTGAAACGCACTGGCATTATCGGGTTCGACGACGTGGCCATGCGTGAACGGGATATCAGCCTGATCAATCAGGGCTACCTCACCTCGCTCGACCAGGCAGTTGGGCAAAAACTTACCCGACCAATGGTCACTGACCAAGTCATCACGCTGGTCCATCTTGAGCAGGCCGAGGTGATTCGCAAAGGCGATCAGGTGGTCATTTCCGCCAGCAGTGGCGGGCTGACGGTAAAGATGCCGGGTGAAGCGCTGTCCAACGGCGGCATGAGCGAACAGATCAGGGTCAAAAACCTCAACTCCAACCGTGTGATCAAGGCGCAAGTGACGGCACCCGGGCAAGTTGAGGTTGCTTTATAGTTCACTGGCATAGGACGCCTGCTTTTCCTACACTGTGCGCACGATGTGTGCACGTGCAGGTTTTTGTCAATCGAGCCTAAAGTTTGTCCGGGTATGGCCGAAAACATGGCAAGCGTCCAAATACCCAGAGGTTTTTTTAACATGGTCATTGATTTCAGTCGTTTAAATAACACCCCGGCGTTGCCCGGCAACACGCGTACCAGCGGTGCCAAGGACAGCGTAGAAGCCAAGGCCCAACCAGCCCCTGCCGCCAAAGCAGAACAGGCCGGCGCCAGCCAAAGCGGGGAATCCGTACACCTGAGCAATGAGGCTCAACAGTTGCAGAAGGTCACTGACTCGCTGCGCGACCAACCGGTTGTCAATAAAGCCCGCGTGGCCGAGTTGAAACAGGCTATCGCCGATGGCAGCTATAAAGTCGACAGCAACCGTGTAGCCAGCAAGCTGCTTAACTTCGAAGCCGAGCGCTAGGCAAAGGCCTGCGCAGGGCTTTTGGACGCTTAAAACCCAAGGCCAGCCATGCACCACGACGAACATTTGCTACAACTGATCATTGATGATCTGGCGCCGACGCAACATTTGCTCGAGCTGCTCAAAGAAGAGTCCCTGGCCCTGTACGGCCGGGACATGCGTTTGCTGGAAGAAATCCTGGCGCGCAAGCAGTCGCTGATCGTGCTGCTGGAGCAGCATGGCAAGAAGCGCAGCGAAATTCTCATCAGCCTGGGCCTCCCGGCTGATCACGACGGCCTCGCACAACTGGCCAGCCACTCCTCGGTTGGCGATCAGTTGCTGGCGCAGAGCACCGCACTCAATCAATTGCTCGCCCAGTGCCAGGAAGCCAACCTGCTCAACGGTCAGTCGATCCAGCTGCAGCAAGCGACGACCGCCAACCAGTTGCGCATACTTCACGGCGGTGAGCCTCCGGCCCTGTACAACGCCCAAGGCTCCACCTCACGCCTGGTCAAGCCAAGCACCCGCAGCCAAGCCTGACGCCGGTTTACCGCGCGCCCTATCCAAGGCGCGCTACATACTGGCAAAATGCCGGTTCTTGCGTGTAGTCGTATTTTGTCTGGAGATGGAAGAAACGTGTTCAACGCCCTTAATGCGGAAGATGCCCCGCAGCCACCCAAGGTGCTCACCACGCCTCTGGAAATCGCCGGCACGTTACGGATGCTGCAAGAAAGCCATGATCCGTTGATCATCACTTTCCATGAACGCAGCCAACGCTTCCAAAGCTACCTGGTGGACGTTGACCGGGACAGCAAGACGCTGGCCCTGGACGAAATGATCCCGCGTGACGGTGAACGCTATCTCGAGAATGGCGAGCCCTTTCGCATCGAAGGCTTTCATGATGGCGTGCGAGTGGCCTGGGAAAGCAACGGCACGCTGACCATCAGCGAAAAAGGCGGCCACCGCATTTACACCGGCAGCATGCCCGACGAGGTGGTCTACCATCAGCGTCGCAATGCATTCCGCGCGGCGCTGAAGCTGGCGCAATTGGTCAGCATCGAACTGGGCGGCGAGAAGCTCAAGGCACCGATCAGCGGCAAGCTGCTGGATATCTCCGCCACTGGCTGCAAATTGCGCTTTGAAGGCGATATTTCCGAGCGCCTGCAACTGGGCCAGGTTTACGATCGCTTTATTGCCGCCCTGCCCTTCGGCAGCATGACCACTTCTGTCGAACTGCGTTACCTGCATTTCGAAGACAAGATCAACACCACCTTCGCCGGCGTGCGTTTCCACAATATGAGCGGCTTGGTGCAGCGCCAGGTGGAACGCTTTGTGTACCAACTGCAACGTGAAGCGCGGCGCTTTGACAAGGATGACGATTTTTAAGGGTTAAAGGCCGCGACAAAAAAACGGGCAGCTCCTGATGGGAGCTGCCCGTTTTTGCTTTCAGGGGCGCGCCCTGCTCAGGTCATGCGGGTGTTCGTCCGGGCCCAGAGGCTCGGGCGGCCCTTCAAAAGCCGGCTCATCCGTTGGTTGCTGCGGATCAGTTTCAGGCTCCGGGTCCGGAACAACGGTCTGCATCTGCTCCTGTACCACCGCCTCATCCACGCGCGGGTCGAGGCACGCCACCAGCGGCGAGCTGGACATGCTGTCGGGCATCGCCACGTGGTGCAGCGGTGCGTCGTCCACTTGATGCAAGTTGGTCACCGCCTTCGGCCGGATACGCCACACCAGGATCAACGCACACAGGCTGAAAAATGCATACAGCATGTGGCTGCCAAACAGCTTCATCGCCACACCGGCCAACAACGGCCCGACACTCGCGCCAATGCCGTAGGTCACCAGCAGCATGGCCGTGAGCGACACACGGCGATCACCTTCCACATGGTCGTTGGAAAATGCCACCGCCAACGGGTACAGGCAGAACTGCACCAACGAACACAGAAACCCCGCGACAAACAGCACTTCCAACGGCACCCGCGTCATGATCGCCAGCGGCAACGCCGCCACTGCCAGGCACAGGGCGAAGCAACGGATCAGCAAGGCCCGGTCATAACGATCCGACAACCAGCCCAACGGCCACTGCACCAGCAGCCCGGCAAAAATGCAGGAGCCCATGAACAGGCCGACCTGCTCAGTTGTCAGGCCTTGTTGCGAGGCATAAAGCGGCGCCAAACCATAGAACGAACCGACGATCACGCCGGCCCCCAATACGGTGCTTAACGACTGCGGCACGCGCTTGATAAAGAATCGCGGCTCCATCGGCGCAGGATGCAGGGGCGCGGGGTGAATGCGTCGGGTCATGGCCACCGGCACCAGGCACAGGGCAAAGCACAGCGCGACCAGCATCAGCAATTCAAGGCCGAGCTCGGGGTGCATCACCAGTATCAGTTGACCCAGCACCAGGCCCAGATAGGACGCGATCATATAGCCGCTGAACACGACGCCACGTTGCTTGGCATCCGCCTGCTCATTGAGCCAACTTTCGATGACCATGTATTGGCACATCATCCCCAGGCCCACGATCATCCGCAGCACGATCCAGGCCGGCAGCCAGTTGACCAGGCCATGCCCCAACACCGCCGCACCGACAATCCCGGCACAGGTGGCGTACGCACGAATATGCCCGACCCGGGCGATCAGGCGGTGCCCGATCTTGCCGCCCAACACCAGGCCGAAGTAGTTGGCCGCCATCAGCGCACCCACCCACAGGCTGTCGACGTGGTCAGCCGCCAAGCGCAGGGCGAGGTAAGTACTGAGCAGGCCGGAGCCGATCAGCATCATCAAGGAGGCGAAATAAAGGGCTCGAAAAGATTTCCAGATCTGGCGCATCGGCGTTCCGAGCGGCTCCTTGCAGTAAGAGACAGGGCTATCGGCATGATAGTCCGGGGTTGCCGGGTCCGGACAGGCGATATGCGCTGTAGCCCGGGAATATTTTGCTTAATAGCTCAGACGTTGCATGGCCGCGTGCGAGGTACACAGGTTGCGATAAAAACATCGCGCCCCTGCTGTGAACCCCGATCACCGGCAAGGTTCGACCGGTGTTTGACGAGCGCCCACAAAAAAGCCCCGCCAGAGCACTCTGTACGGGGCTTTTTTGAAGTTTGAATCTGGTGTCCCAGGGCCGGTTCGAACGGCCAACCTTCCCCTTAGGAGGGGGATGCTCTATCCAATTGAGCTACTGGGACAAATGACAGCCGGGGGCCAAAGGCGCGGCGACGGACGGCGTGCATGTTAACGGCCGAGGTAGGTTTTGTCATGTCGTCCGTTGGCTTTTTGAGTGTAGGCCGATCCTTGTAAGGGCTGTCGCAGTTTCGCCGTGTAAAACCCGGCACTTGGCGCCATCGTGCAAATTGCACTCCCCCAAAATGCCAGCATTGCAAATTGCAACGAAACGCCTCTGAAAAACATACCTAACCCATTGTTTTTATTGAAATAAAAGGTTGGCACGGGACCTGCAATACTTATCTTATAAATCCATTCGGCCCAGCCACTGCGGAGAACACGAACATGAACAGCGCCCTTCTGTTAAGCCTCAACGCTCTCGCCTTGGCCGCACTGGTCCTGTTCCATTTCCAATCAACCCACGACGACGTTGCGCAAATCAGCCAGCCGGTGCCACACCACCTGCAACAGCGCCCGCAGTTGGCGGTGATGACCCCGACAGTGCAATCGCCCGTTCGTGTGACCCAGGACACCCAGGCCGCACCTGCATCCGACCACTGGGTTTTCTGAGGAAACCTTTATGACCAAACCCGCCTGGCTATTCCTCTGCCTGACCCTGGCAACCGGCGTATTTGCCTTGAGCACCACCCCTCAAGACGGTGAAACCACCGCCCTCATCGCCACCGGCGTGTTCGCCGGCTTGCTGGTCATCACCCTTATCGTTGGCCGCCGCATCAAGTTCGATCCCGTGCTGCGCTAACGCCTGCCTTGCGTCGCCTGCGCCTACCTTATGTCGCCTTGCCCTAGTAAATCGGCAAATTGCCACTAGTCTTAAAGACGAGGGCAAAAGGCCATATTGCTATACGATGTGCGGCCTAAAATCCTTTCGCGGCCTGGACTTACGAGAAGTTCCCTCGCGAAATTACGCGTTGAAATTTTTTCAAACCAGTCCGCAAAAATGCAAATGAGTGCTGGCATAAAGCCTTTAGGCAGTTCAATATTTGTCACAGAATTGACGCCAAGGAAATGTCAAATCTGAGGCATGATGCGGCCTCTTTGCAATTCGGGTTGAACTTTGGTCGTGAGCCTTGTCTTAACACTCATCTTGCGGCCAATTCCAAAAACCGCTCCCCTGAACTAACCGGTTAAATATATGCGCCCATTGAAACAGGCAATTTATTCCAGCCGTACGGCTGACAAGTTCGTCGTACGTCTGCCAGACGGAATGCGGGAACGCATTGCCGAGGTGGCTCGCAATCATCACCGCAGCATGAACTCCGAAATCATCGCGCGCCTGGAACAAAGCCTCATTCAGGAAGGTGCGCTGGGCGAAGAGTTGAGCATGCGCCTGGACAGCCCTGAGCTGTCACTGCACGAACGCGAACTGCTGCAGCGTTTTCGTCAGCTCTCCCACCGCCAGCAAAATGCCCTCGTCTCGCTTATCGCGCACGACGTTGAGGCGGCCGCAGAAGCCAATTAATCTGCAGTTGAAAGCCGAAGCCAGCCATGTGCTGGCTTTTTTTTGCCTGGGATTTGGGAAAAAAGGCCTGGAGGAGAAAGCAAGCGGGAGCAGAGTTGCTCCCGCCGCAGGGCTATAGCAGAAAGATAGTCGCCAGGCCCAGGAAGATGAAGAAGCCACCACTGTCGGTCATGGCGGTGATCATAACGCTGGCGCCCATTGCCGGGTCGCGCCCAAGGCGCGCCAGGGTCATAGGAATCAATACGCCCATCAATGCCGCCAACAGCAGATTGAGGGTCATGGCGGCCGTCATCACGACGCCCAGCGACCAACTGCCATACAGCAAGTACGCCACTACACCGATCACGCCACCCCACACCAAGCCGTTGATCAGGCCCACGGCCAACTCTTTTCGCAACAGCCGCGAGGAATTGGCCGTACTGACCTGATCCAGCGCCATCGCGCGCACGATCATGGTGATGGTCTGGTTACCGGAGTTGCCGCCGATACCCGCCACAATCGGCATGAGGGCAGCGAGGGCTACCAGTTTCTCGATGGAGCCTTCAAACAACCCGATAACACGCGAAGCGATAAAGGCCGTGATCAGGTTGATCGCCAGCCAGGCCCAGCGGTTATGCAGAGAACGCCAGACCGACGCGAAGATATCTTCCTCTTCACGCAAACCCGCCATGTTCAGAACTTCGGTTTCACTCTCTTCACGAATCAGGTCGACCATTTCGTCGATGGTCAAACGGCCAATCAGCTTGCCGTTCTTGTCGACCACCGGGGCCGAGATCAAGTCATACCGCTCAAACGCCTGCGCTGCCTCGTAGGCGTCTTCATCCGGGTGAAAACTCACCGTATCGCTGGCCATCAGATCCGCCACTTTCTTTTCCGGATCATTCACCAGCAGACGCTTGATCGGCAGCACGCCCTTGAGAATGCCTTCGTAGTCGACCACGAACAATTTGTCGGTGTGGCCGGGCAACTCTTTGAGGCGACGCAGATAGCGCAATACCACTTCCAGGCTGACGTCTTCGCGGATGGTGACCATCTCGAAGTCCATCAGCGCGCCGACCTGGTCCTCGTCGTAGGACAGTGCAGAGCGCACACGCTCACGTTGCTGGCTGTCGAGCGCTTCCATCAGCTCATGGACAACATCACGCGGCAGCTCAGGGGCCAGGTCAGCCAGCTCGTCGGCGTCCATCTCCTTGGCCGCGGCCAGGAGTTCGTGATCGTCCATGTCGGCGATCAGGGTTTCACGAACCGAATCGGATACTTCGAGGAGGATGTCACCGTCGCGCTCGGCCTTGACCAACTGCCAGAGGGTCAGACGATCGTCCAGCGGCAAGGCTTCGAGAATGTAGGCGACGTCAGCGGAGTGCAAATCATCGAGCTTGCGCTGCAACTCGACGAGGTTTTGCCGGTGAACCAGGTTTTCAACGCGGTCGTGGTGCGGACCTTCCTGGCGGTGCGTGAGGTCTTCGACCACGCGCTGGCGCTGCAGCAGCTCGATAACCTGAGCCAAACGATCCTGCAGGCTGTCTTGTGTTTTCTTTACTTCTACTTCGGTCATAGGCGAACTCCACTCCCAGCAGCGGGGCACGCCGGAAGGATCAATCAGTCAATTCATGATTGGTAAAACGGGGTACTGAGTAACTACTGGGTAAGTCCATGGAGGTATTCCACAAGCCCCGGCGGGGCTGACGGGCGCAATGATACACCGCCCGGCCGTTTTAAACGTTAAAAAACTGGAAAGAACAAGCGCTTGCGAGCCGAAGCTGAGCATTGGCTGCATCTATGAAGTGCGACGACGCAGGCTGAAAGGAAAACACATGGCGGGGCGAGAAAAAGATGAAATCCTACACAAACCCCAGACGGCAAAAAGCCCGCACTAGGCGGGCTTTTTGTTTGTATGGTGCACTCGACAGGATTCGAACCTGTGACCGCTCGGTTCGTAGCCGAGTACTCTATCCAGCTGAGCTACGAGTGCAGATTGTGTTTTTAGACCAGATCACAACTGGTTGAAGCCGAGTCACCTGCATTGCTGCAACTGACTCTTAAATGGTGCACTCGACAGGATTCGAACCTGTGACCGCTCGGTTCGTAGCCGAGTACTCTATCCAGCTGAGCTACGAGTGCATTTGTTGCCGCGCATTATAGGCCGTTCAATCTCTATGTAAAGCTATTTTTTCGTTTAATTTCAACAACTTAGCGAAAAAACCAGATTGCAACGTACTAAGCAAATAATGGCGGAGAACGGGGGATTCGAACCCCCGACACCCTTTTGAGGTGTACTCCCTTAGCAGGGGAGCGCCTTCGGCCACTCGGCCAGCTCTCCGCAACACGGGGCGTATATTAACCACGTTCATCCCCGTTTGCAAACATAAAAAACGATAAAAATTAAAGGCTTGGTTCTTCGTCCTTCTCTTTCTTGATCCGCAGGTAGATTTCCTCGCGGTGGACCGCTACCTCTTTCGGAGCGTTAACCCCGATACGTACTTGATTGCCTTTGACGCCGAGCACGGTCACGGTGATTTCGCCATCACCGATAATCAGGCTTTCTGCGCAACGACGAGTCAGAATCAGCATACCTTTCTCCTCACGCATTTCAGTTCAGGAACAACAGTCTGCAAAAAAAAGGCCTTCGACCTACAACCCAAAGGTCATAGCCCTAGCGCCTAAGTATTGTCGAGCGCACCAAAAAGAACATGCGCCCGACAAAAAAATGAAAGGCGCGGTAAGCCGCGCCTTCCTGGTATCGCATCACTCGCCCTGTCGGGCCGGAGCGTCCAGCTCAAAAGCGGTATGCAGCGCGCGTACAGCCAGTTCCAGGTACTTCTCTTCGATCACCACCGAGACTTTGATTTCCGAAGTGGAGATCATCTGGATGTTGATGCTTTCCTTGGCCAGGGCCTCGAACATGCGGCTGGCAACGCCGGCATGGGAACGCATGCCCACACCCACGATCGACACCTTGGCGATCTTGGTATCGCCGACCACTTCACGGGCACCGATTTCCTTCGCAGTGTTCTGCAGGATCCGCTCCGCCGCATCGTACTCGTTACGGTGCACGGTGAAGGTGAAATCGGTGGTGTTATCGTGCGAAACGTTCTGCACGATCATGTCGACTTCAATGTTCGCGCCACTGATAGGACCGAGGATCTTGAAGGCCACGCCCGGAGTATCCGGCACGCCACGGATCGTCAGCTTGGCTTCATCGCGGTTGAAAGCGATGCCGGAAATGATCGGCTGTTCCATGGATTCCTCTTCATCAATAGTAATGAGGGTGCCCGGACCCTCTTTGAAGCTGTGCAATACGCGCAGCGGAACGTTGTACTTGCCGGCGAACTCAACCGCGCGGATCTGCAACACCTTGGAACCGAGGCTGGCCATTTCCAGCATCTCTTCGAAGGTAATCTTGTCCAGGCGCTGGGCCACGGACACCACACGCGGGTCGGTGGTGTACACACCGTCCACATCGGTATAGATCTGGCATTCATCAGCCTTCAGAGCGGCTGCCAGCGCCACGCCGGTGGTGTCCGAACCGCCACGACCGAGCGTGGTGATGTTGCCCTGCTCATCCACGCCCTGGAAGCCAGCTACTACTACCACGCGCCCGGCCTTCAGATCTGTGCGGATTTTCTGGTCATCAATCTGCAGGATGCGCGCCTTGGTATGTGCGCTGTCGGTCAGGATGCGCACCTGACTGCCAGTGTAGGACACTGCCGGCACGCCACGCTTGTTGAGCGCCATGGCCAGCAAGGCAATCGTCACCTGCTCGCCGGTGGATACGATCACATCCAGCTCACGCGGCAGCGGCTGTTGATCGCCACTGATTGCCTTGGCCAGATCGATCAGGCGATTGGTCTCGCCGCTCATGGCCGACAGCACCACCACTAGGTCGTCGCCGGCATCGCGGAATTTCTTAACCTTGTCGGCGACCTGCTCGATTCTTTCGACAGAGCCGACCGAGGTGCCTCCAAATTTCTGTACGATCAAAGCCATTTCTAAGCCGCCTCAGCCCGTAAAGGGGCGCCCAATAAAAACAAATCTTCCAGCACCGAAGCGAGCCCATGGCTGGACCATGGGCTCATGAACAGCGCCTTAAATGCCAGCCTCGACAAACGGCACAGTCAGGGCCAGGGCCGCGTCCAGGGCACCAGCGTCAACACCACCGCCTTGCGCCATGTCCGGACGACCACCGCCCTTCCCGCCCACTGCCGCGGCGGCTTGCTTCATCAAATCACCGGCCTTGAGTTGGCCAGTCAGGTCTTTGGTTACACCGGCAACCAGAACGACCTTCTCCTCATGGACACCGCCGAGCAGGATCACTGCGCGGCCGAGCTTGTTCTTCAACTGATCGACCAAGGCCAACAGCGCCTTGCCATCCTGACCGTCCAGGCGTACTGCCAAAACCTTCACACCCTTGACGTCCAGGGCAGAGGCCGACAGATCGTCGCCCGCCGCACTGGCCGCCTTGGCCTGCAACTGCTCCAGCTGTTTTTCCAGCGCGCGGTTGCGCTCCAGTACGGCGGACAGCTTGTCGATCAGGTTGTCGCGGCTGCCCTTGACCAGGCCGGCCGCTTCCTTGAGTTGTTCTTCAGCCGCATTGAGGTAAGCCAGTGCCGCAGCACCGGTAATCGCTTCAATACGACGCACACCCGACGCCACACCGCCTTCGCTGATGATTTTCAGCAGGCCGATGTCGCCGGTACGGTTGGCGTGGATACCGCCACACAGTTCTACCGAAAAGCTGCCGCCCATGCTCAGTACGCGCACTTGGTCGCCGTACTTCTCACCAAACAGCGCCATGGCGCCTTTGTTCCTGGCCGTCTCGATATCGGTTTCTTCGGTTTCCACCGGGGTGTTCTTGCGAATCTCGGCGTTGACGATGTCCTCCAGCGCCTTGATCTGCTCAGGCTTGATCGCTTCAAAGTGGCTAAAGTCGAAACGCAGGCGCTGGCTATCAACCAACGACCCCTTCTGCTGCACATGCTCACCCAGCACCTGACGCAACGCGGCGTGCAGCAAGTGAGTGGCCGAATGGTTCAAGGCGGTTGCATGCCGTACGTCGGCATCGACCTGCGTGTCCACCGGCGCGCCGACGGTCAAGTTGCCCAATACCAACACACCGTGGTGCAGGAACGCACCGCCGGTCTTGGTGGTGTCGCGCACTTCAAAGCGACCGGACGTGGAGCTCAGGAAGCCACAGTCACCCACCTGGCCACCGGATTCGGCGTAGAACGGCGTCTGGTCCAGGACCACCACAGCCTCTTCGCCTTCGTTCAACACGTCGACCGATTTGCCGTCTTTATAGATGGCAACAATTTTGGCCGAGCCAACGGTGGCCTGATAACCGGTGAATTGAGTGGCCACATCCACCTTCACCAAGGTGTTGTAGTCCAGGCCAAAGGAGCTGGCGGAACGTGCGCGTACACGCTGGGCTTCCATCTCACGCTCAAAACCGGCTTCATCGACGGTCAGCTCGCGCTCACGGGCGATGTCGGCGGTCAGGTCCATCGGGAAACCGTAGGTGTCGTACAGCTTGAACACCACATCGCCCGGCACCACGGTGCCTTTCAGCTCAGCCAGATCCTGCTCGAGGATCTTCAGGCCGTGCTCCAGGGTCTTGGAGAACTGCTCTTCTTCAGCCTTGAGCACGCGCTCGATGTTGGCTTGCTGCTGCTTGAGTTCCGGGAAGGCATCGCCCATCTCGGCCACCAGCGCGGCAACGATTTTGTAGAAGAAACTGCCGGTGGCGCCCAGCTTGTTACCGTGACGGCAGGCGCGACGGATGATGCGGCGCAGCACATAGCCACGGCCTTCGTTCGAGGGCAGCACGCCGTCAGCAATCAGGAAGCCGCAGGAACGGATGTGGTCCGACACCACCTTGAGCGACGACTGATTGTCATTGGCGCAACCGATGGCAGCCGCCGAAGCGCTCAGCAGGTTGGTGAACAGGTCGATCTCGTAGTTGGAGTGCACGTGTTGCATCACCGCACTGATCCGCTCCAGGCCCATGCCGGTGTCCACCGACGGCGCCGGCAGCGGATGCAACACGCCATCGGCGGTGCGGTTGAACTGCATGAACACGTTGTTCCAGATCTCGATGTAACGGTCGCCGTCTTCTTCCGGCGAACCCGGTGGGCCGCCCCAGATGTCGGCGCCGTGATCGTAGAAAATCTCGGTGCAAGGGCCGCACGGGCCGGTATCGCCCATGGTCCAGAAGTTGTCGGAGGCGTAAGGCGCGCCCTTGTTGTCGCCGATGCGAATCATGCGCTCAACGGGCACGCCGATTTCTTTGGTCCAGATGTCATACGCTTCGTCGTCCGTCGCGTAGACGGTGACCCAGAGTTTTTCCTTGGGCAGCTTCAACACGCCGGTCAGGAAGGTCCAGGCGAAGGTAATCGCATCTTTCTTGAAATAGTCGCCGAAGCTGAAGTTACCCAGCATCTCAAAGAAAGTGTGGTGGCGAGCGGTGTAACCGACGTTTTCCAGGTCGCTGTTCTTGCCGCCGGCGCGTACGCACTTCTGGCTGCTGGTGGCGCGGGTGTAGGCGCGCTTTTCCTGGCCCAGGAAGCAGTCCTTGAACTGGTTCATCCCCGCGTTAGTGAACAGCAGGGTGGGGTCATTGCCTGGGATCAAGGAGCTGGAGGCGACACGGGTGTGACCTTGCTCTTCGAAGAAGCGAAGGAAGGCTTCACGGATTTCTGCGCTTTTCATTAGGTTCTTCCACGGAGGCTGCGGCCAAAGGCCAGTGCTAAACGTCATCAGACGGAGCGACGGCAAAGGGCCGCATTATATCGGCCCTTTGCCCGTGGTACAGCGTGTTTATGTGATAGAAACAGTCAATTAGACGGTCTGCACTGTCATTTTCGGGAAAACTCGACAAATGTCGCCAGCACTTGCTCGATCTGTGCCCGGCTGACGTCCAGGTGAGTGACCATGCGCAGGCGCGACGCGGCGCTCAACTTGATCCCGCGCTCGGCCGCAAATGCCTTCAACGCTTGGGCGCGATCTCCGATATCCACGTAGACCATGTTGGTCTGCACCGGCTCCACCCTGTAGCCGGCCTGGCGCAGTTCATCACCCAGCCATTGGGCATTGGCATGGTCCTCGGCCAGGCGCTGCACCTGGTGATCCAACGCATACAGCCCTGCCGCCGCCAGGGAACCGGCCTGGCGCATGCCGCCGCCGACCATCTTGCGCAGGCGGCGCGCCTTGGCGATCAACGCCGTGGTGCCACACAACACCGAGCCGATCGGCGCGCCCAGGCCTTTGGACAGGCACACCGACACCGAGTCGAAATGCCGGGCAATTTCCCGCGCATCCACGCCCAGCTTGACCGCCGCATTGTAGAGACGCGCGCCATCCAGATGCAGGGCCAGGCCATGTTCACGGGTAAACGCGCGGGCCTTGGCCAGGTATTCCAGCGGCAAGACTTTGCCCTGCATGGTGTTTTCCAATTCCAGCAGGCGCGTGCGGGCGAAGTGGAAGTCATCGGGCTTGATGGCCGCCAACACGTGATCCAGTTCGAGAGAGCCGTCCGCCTGCACTTCCAGCGGCTGTGGCTGGATCGAACCGAGCACTGCCGCGCCACCGCCTTCGTATTTGTAGGTGTGGGCTTGCTGGCCGACGATGTATTCCTCGCCGCGCTCACAGTGGGCCATCAACGCCAACAGGTTGCTCATGGTGCCGGTGGGCACGAACAGCGCCGCCTCGAAGCCCAGGCGCTTGGCCAGTTCGGCCTCCAGGTGGTTGACGCTTGGGTCTTCGCCGTAGACGTCGTCGCCGCTGACGGCGCTGGCCATCGCGTCGCGCATGCCGGGGGTGGGTTGGGTCACGGTGTCGCTACGCAGGTCGATCACAGACATGAAACGCGCCTCTAACGGGTTAGATAAGTTCCTTTTGTGGGTGATTACTGCGGGCAAAGCCACGCAATATCAAGCCCTGACTGAATTCAATCGAATACCAACCAAACAAACCGATATAGGTTATCGATACGGCAATCGTGCAGTTTGTGAAAAACCGTGTTAAAAACTCTCCGCCGCCAGGGTTCTGGCGGCAACGTTCTCAGGGCGGGGTGCAATTCCCCACCGGCGGTAATTGCACGCAATGTGCATAGCCCGCGAGCGCTTGGCGCCTCGAACTGCTCACGCAGGACGGCGACAAGGTCAGCAGACCCGGTGTGATCCCGGGGCCGACGGTCATAGTCCGGATGAAGAGAGAACGGGATTGGCACCTAAGGGCCGCACCCTGGGTTCATGCTTGCATGACGCAGCGGTTCGTACCCTTAAATCCCATTCGATTCATAACGCCCTGTTTTTTTCTTAAACAGGAGTCAGAACATGCAACCCACCGCAATCGACAGCAAAAGCAAAAACCATCATGGCGAGCGCGTCGCGTTTATCCAGGCCTGCTGGCACAAGGATATTGTCGACCAATCGCGCAAAGGCTTCCTCGCCGAAATGATCGCCCAGGGCTACCAGGAATCGGACATCGATTTCTTCGAAGTCGGCGGCGCCTTTGAACTGCCCCTGCACGCCAAGCTGCTGGCCAAGACCGGCCGTTACGCCGGTATCGTTGCCGCCGCACTGGTGGTGGATGGCGGCATCTACCGCCACGAATTCGTCGCCCAATCGGTGGTCAGCGGCCTGATGCAAGTGCAGCTGGAAACTGAAGTGCCGGTGTTCTCGGTATCGCTGACACCGCACCACTTCCATGCGGGCACTGAGCACCACACCTTTTTCTACGAGCACTTCGTGCACAAGGGCCAGGAAGCTGCACGTACCTGCGCCGACACGCTGCACAAGGTTCGCGCTATTCGCCGCAGCGAGCCGCGTGCTGTAGCCGTCTAAGCAACACCACAAAAAACCCAGCCTCAGAGCTGGGTTTTTTGTGGGAGCTGGCTTTTGTGTGGGAGCCAGCGGCCACATTTGGACTCGGTTAAGCCTTAAGATTTACGCCAACCCAGCATCCGTGGTCGGCACAATCAATATCCCTGCGCGCAAACCATTCTTGACCTTCGGGTTCGGGAAGATGATGCGGGCGCCCTCCTCCTCGATCACCCAGCGGGTCTTGGCCACGTCTTCGGCCAGCAGATAGCCCTTCGCCAATGGCGAAAAGTTTTCCACATCAGCCGGCAAGTGCAGCAGGAACGCATCGCTGTGCTTGATCACTTCACGCGATACCGCGAACAGCTGCAGCCCTTCCAGGCTCTCGGTGGCAGGCTCGGTGCCTTCGATGATCTGCTTGAGGCGCGTCTCCAGGCGGGAAACATCCACGCCCTGGTTCTGCCCGAACGGCCGCGCCTTGCCCAATTCCAGGGTGAAGGCTTCGGCGCCCAGTTGCTCGTAGGTAAACGCGGTGAAGGTGATCGAGGTTTTGTTCTGCAGCAGCACCGCTTGCATGCCGGCCGCGCACAGGCGCGCCAGCTCGTGGCGCGAATGCTGGCGACCTTCTTTCCACGGG
This sequence comes from Pseudomonas sp. MONT-RG-20F-20-E-7-02, assembly GCF_022662395.1. Lineage (NCBI taxonomy): Bacteria > Pseudomonadati > Pseudomonadota > Gammaproteobacteria > Pseudomonadales > Pseudomonadaceae > Pseudomonas > Pseudomonas sp. MONT-RG-20F-20-E-7-02. Next base: position 22,786 of record NZ_JAKNQN010000001.1, on the reverse strand, counting down.
TATAGCGCGAACTGCTCGATCTTCGAGCCGCGAATGGCCGTGTGCAGGTCGTAATGCAGACGCGGGCGGCCCGGCAAGCTGAAGAAGCTGCGGGCCAGTTGCTCAAGCTCGGCGGCGCGCATGGCCTCCGGGCCGATGTTTTGTTCGTGACGGCCGTTGAACAGCCGGTTGACGTCCAGCTCAACGTAACGCTCGCCGCGACGCATGGCCTCGGGGTTACCGAACAGGAACAGAATACGATTGCGGGGCTTGATCTCCCCACGGGCGATGCCATGCAACAGGCGGTCGAGCAGTTCGATCGGCGCGGTTTCGTTGCCATGGATGCCGGACGACAGCAGCAAGTCGCTGCCGTTGTCCTGGGCCTGCGGCGGGCGCACTTCAAGCGCGCCCTCGCTGAGCCAGCGCATCTGCACGCCGTCGACAGTCAGTTGAATTTTTTGCGCCGGTTCGCGACCGGCGAGGGTCAGTTCAAGCAGTTTGCCGAGGGCGAGCATAAGCGGCTTCCTTAGTGGTTGCAGCCAGGGCCATGGACGTGATCGTCGTCATCACCTTCGACGTCGGCCGGTTCCATTTCCAGCTGCAGGCTCATCAGGTTGGTGGCCAATGGGCGCATCAGCAGGTTGGCGTACTCGGCGTCGCCTTCTTCCACGTCCACACCGATCAGCAGTTGGCCACGGCCATCGTGCTGGATCCAGATCTCCTTGCCCTGCCAGACCACGGCGACGCGGGTGCAGGAGGTTTCCAGCTGGGTGCCGTCGGTGTCTTCAAGGATCAGTTTCAGGGTGTCGGTGGTCATAAATAATTCTCAGCCATAGGGTGTAAAAAGAGGTGGCGTTAATTGATCTGGAAAGGATAAACCGAGCCCAGTTTAAGGATTTGCGTCAGTTCATCCAGTGCCGTCCGGCACTCAAGCAGCAATTGCGGGTCAGCCAGGTCGGTTTCACGCAGGCTGTCGCGGTAGTGCTTGTCGACCCATTGGGTCAGTGTCTCGTACAACGGCGCGGTCATGATAACCCCTGGGTTCACCGCCGCCAGCTCAGTTTCATTCAAGGCCACACGCAAACGCAGGCACGCCGGCCCGCCGCCGTTCTGCATGCTTTGCTTGAGGTCGAACACTTTCACTTCGCGAATCAGCCCACCCGATGCCGTCAGGCCTTGCAGGTATTGCCAGACGCGTTCGTTGGCGCGGCACTCTTCCGGCACGATCAGCAGCATCGAACCGTCAGGGCGGCTCAGCAACTGGCTGTTGAACAGGTAGGAACGCACTGCGTCCTCGACACTGACCTGGGCGCGAGGCACGCACACCGACTGGAAGTTACCGCCCAGCTTGCCCAACTTGCCTTGCAGCTCACCCAGCATCTGCTCGGTATTGAGGAACGCGTCCTCGTGATAGAACAGCACCTCGCCGTTGCCCACTGCGATCACGTCGTTGTGGAACACGCCAGCATCGATCACTGACGGGTTCTGCTGAGCGTAGACCACGCCGTCATCCTTCAAGCCGTGCAGACGCGCGACGGCCTGGGAGGCTTCAAGGGTCTGGCGCGCCGGGTATTTCTGCGGCGCCGGGTAACGGGTGTCGAACGCGCTGCGGCCGAACACGAAGAACTCGACGCCCGCTTCGCCATAGTCACGGCAGAAACGCGTGTGGTTGGCCGCGCCTTCGTCGCCGAACTGCGCCACCGCCGGCAACGCGGCGTGGTGGGCGAAGTGCTTCTGGTCGGCAAACATCGCGCCCAGCACGCGGCTGGTGGTCGGGTGCTCAATGCTGCGGTGGTATTTGCAATTGAGGTTGGCGGCGGTGAAATGCACGCGGCCATCCGCCGTATCGGCACTCGGGCTGACGGTGGCGGCATTGGCCACCCACATGCTCGAAGCCGAGCAGCTGGCAACCAGCAGCGGCATGGCTTGCTTGGCCGCTTGCTGGATGACTTGAGCGTCGCTGCCGCTGAAACCGAGGTTGCGCAAAGCCGCCACGTCAGGCCGTTCCTGCGGCGCCAACACGCCTTGCACAAAGCCCATGTCCATAAGGGCTTTCATTTTCTGCAGGCCCTGCAACGCCGCAACCTTGGGGTTCGAAGACTGCTGGCTGTTGCTCTGGGACGCGACGTTGCCGTAGGACAAACCGCCGTAGTTATGGGTCGGCCCCACTAGACCGTCAAAATTGACTTCATAGGATTTCATCGGCGAGGCTCCACGAACATCTGTTTTTATAGGCTTCAATAGCAGTCTTCACACCACCGCTACTCTCTATCTGTAAACCCGATCAACTGTGGGAGCTGGCTTGCCTGCGATGGCATCACCTCGGTTGTACTGGAAGACCGAGTCGCCTGCATCGCAGGCAAGCCAGCTCCCACATAAGCCAGCTCCCACATTAGATCGGTGTCACCTTCACTTCAGCGTAATGCCGGGGGTTAGCGTTGCCGGGACCACCAAACTGGGTGTCTCCAGCGACGCCACCGGGTACGCACAATAATCCGCCGCGTAATAAGCGCTGGCGCGATGATTGCCCGAGGCCCCAACACCACCAAACGGCGCGGTGCTCGCGGCGCCGGTCAGTTGTTTGTTCCAGTTGACGATACCGGCGCGGCTTTCCAGCCAGAACTGCTGGTAGCGCGCCTCGGAATCCGACAACAAGCCCGCGGCCAAACCGTACTGGGTGTTGTTGGCCTCGGCAATCGCCCCGGCAAAATCAGCGTAGCGGATCACTTGCAGCAGCGGGCCGAACAGCTCTTCATCTTCGCGCTCGGTCACGCCGGTCACGTCGATAATGCCCGGCGTCAGCAATGCAGCCTGAGCCTGTGGCTGGGTCATTTCCAGCAGCGCCACGGCGCCATTGGCCAACATCAGTTCCTGCGCATCCATCAAGGCTTTGGCCGCGCCCAGGGAAATCACCGAGCCCATGAACGGCGCTGGTTGTTGGTCGAACGCGCCGACTGCAATCGTCGCGCTCACCGCCACCAGGCGCGCCAGCAACGCATCGCCCCACGCGCCTTGCGGCACCAACAGGCGACGCGCACAGGTGCAACGCTGGCCGGCAGAAATAAACGCCGACTGGATGATGGTGTAGACCGCCGCATCCACGTCGGCCACTTCGTCGACCACCAGCGGGTTATTGCCGCCCATTTCCAGCGCCAGGATCTTGTCCGGGCGCCCGGAGAATTGTTGATGCAAGTGATTGCCGGTGCGGCTGGAACCGGTGAAGAACAAGCCGTCGATGCCCGGGTTGGCCGCCAGCGCGATGCCGGTTTCCCGCGCGCCTTGCAGCAGGTTCAACACGCCCGCCGGTAAACCCGCGTCGATCCAGCATTGCACCGTCAGCTCGGCGACTTTCGGGGTCAGCTCGCTCGGTTTGAACAGCACCGTGTTACCCGCCAGCAACGCCGGGACGATATGCCCGTTCGGCAAGTGGCCCGGGAAATTGTAAGGGCCAAACACCGCCACCACGCCGTGGGGTTTGTGGCGCAGTACGGCGGTGGCGTCGCCCAACGGGCCGCTCTTCTCGCCGGTACGCTCGCGGTAGCTTTGCACCGAGATCGCGATTTTGTTGGCCATGCTGGTGACTTCGGTGGCCGACTCCCACAGCGGCTTGCCGGTTTCTTCACCGATGCAGCGGGCGATTTCATCGGCGCGGCTTTTCAGCGTGGCGGCGAAGGTTTCCAGCACGCTGATGCGCTCTTCCAACGGGCGCCGCGCCCAGCCTGGAAACGCCTGGCGTGCGGCCTGCACGGCGGACTCGACCTGCTCGGCAGTGGCGCCATTGCCGGCCCACAGCACTTGCTGGGTCACCGGGTTGCGCGATTCAAACAGTTCACCCTGGCCAGCCAGCCAGCTACCTGCGATATACAGCGAATTCATTATTTCGACTCCCGAGCAGCAGACAACGCAACAGCACGCACTTGATCACCCACCACCAGTTGCAGGCGTTTGGCGGTCTGTGGGTCGACCACCAAGGTGCCTGCCGCCAGTCGGGCCGGAGCGGCGGTAATGCGGCACTCCTCGCGCTTGCGGTTATGGATCAGGAACGGCGTGGCGTCGTCCCCCGGCGTGCCGATGGCCAACACCAGTGACTGGCTGTCGCGCACCGCACGGATTTTGCTGGTTTCACACTCCACCGCCGGGCCGGCGTCGAAAATATCGACATAGCCCTGGTAGCTGAACCCTTCGCTCTTGAGCATGCTCAGCGCTGGCTCGGTGTCCGGGTGGACTTTGCCGATCACATTGCGCGCGTCTTCGGACAGGAAGCAGCTGTACAGCGGAAATTTCGGCATCAGCTCGGCGATAAACGCCTTGTTGCCCACGCCGGTGAGGTAGTCGGCCTGGCTGAATTCCATCTTGAAGAAGTGCCGGCCCAGGCTTTCCCAGAACGGCGAACGCCCGGCGTCGTTGGACACGCCGCGCATCTCGGCAATGATCTTGTTGCCGAACAGCTGCGGGAATTCAGCGATAAACAGCATGCGCGCCTTGGCGAGCATGCGGCCGTTGAGGCCGTTGCGGTAATCGGCATGCAGGAACAATGAGCACAACTCGGAATTGCCGGTGAGGTCGTTGGCCAAGAACAGCGTCGGGATCTCGCGGTAGATATTCAGCTCCTGGGAGGCGCTGACCGTCAGGCCGACCCGGAAGTTGTACCAAGGCTCGCGCAGGCCGACGGCACCGGCGATGGCGGAAATACCCACCACGCGGCCTTCGTCGTTTTCCAGCACGAACAGGTAGTCGGCATCGCCGCGCCCGGCTTCGCCGCGAAAGGTTTTTTCTGCCCAGCCAACCCGGTGGGTCAGGCGCTCTTCGTTGGCCGGCAAGGTGGTGAGGCCGGTGCCGGTGCTGCGCGCCAGATCAATCAGGGCCGGTAAATCGCTGCTGCGTACGGGACGAACGATCATGCTATCTCCTCAAACGGGCCGCTGCCTGGCAGCCACCCGCGACACTCAATTCTTTAAACCGCGACCAGGCGCACACTCGCGCCCTCGCCGACACCCAGGGCTTCAGCGGTTTCCAAGTCCAGGGTCACCGGTTTGCCGGGCGCGTAGTCCAGGTCCAGCATCACCGCGCGGTAATCCTGCAACTGCGCGTTGCTCACCAGGTACTGGCGGCCAGCGCCCTTGACCATCTCGCCGATCTTCACCGGCACCACGCGGCTCTGAGCGATCGAGCGAATGCCCGATACCCGTGCGTGCAGCGTTGGGCCGCCGTCGAAGATGTCGATGTAATGGTCGGTCTCGAAGCCTTCACGCATCAGGATGTCGAAGGTGATCTGGGCACGCGGGTGCACCTGGCCCATGGCTTCCTGGGCGGCGTCCGGCAGCAGCGGTACGTAGATCGGGTAATGCGGCATCAGCTCGGCGAGAAAGGTGCGGCTTTTCAGCCCGCACAGGCGCTCGGCGGCGGCGTAATTGAGGTCGAAAAAGTTGCGGCCGATGGCGTCCCAGAACGGCGAGTCGCCGTTCTCGTCGCTGTAGCCGACAATCTCAGTCACCACCGAGTCGGCAAAGCGCTCGGGGTGGCTGGCGACAAACAGCAGGCGGCCACGGGAGTTGAGTTCCGACCACGGCGAACCGACCAGCTCAGGCACTACATAGAAACTGGTGAGCAGGCTGTTGCCGGTCAGGTCGTGGCACTGGGAAAGCACGTGGATCTTGTTGTGGATCTTCAGCTCACGGGAGGCGTGCACGAAGGTTTCGTTACGAAAGCTGTAGAACGGCTCCGAATAACCGGCCGACGCGACGATGGCCGAACAGCCGGCGAGCTTGCCGGTCTCGGTGTCTTCGAGCACGAAGAAGTAGCTTTCTTCACCGTTGAAACTGACCTCGGCCGCGAAGGACGCTTCGCTGGCGGCGATCTTGTCGCTCAGGCGTTCCACATCATCCGGCAAGGAGGTGACACCAATCGGGCTGTCCGCAGCCAGACGCTGTACCTCGCCCAGATCAGCCATTTGCGCGGGGCGCATCACCAGCATGGTGTCACTCCTTAACTCGAAAAACTCACAGAGGGAAAAATGCCGGACACAGGATCTGGATTCACACAGATCCAATGTGGGGAGTCTTTTGTGGGAGCTGGCTTGCCTGCGATGCAGACAACTCGGTGCATGTGTTTCACCGAGTTGAGGCTATCGCAGGCAAGCCAGCTCCCACAGAAACCGGCTCCCACATTTGATTCGGTCCGGCATACAAAATTTTTGCTCGACGCCTGTTCACCAGGCGCCGAACGGTCCATCAGGCTTGCGTCAACGTCTTCACGGCACGCTCAAAACGATCCAGGCCTTCGTTGATGTCGGCCTCTTCCACCACCAGGCTCGGGGCGAAACGCACCACGTCGGGGCCGGCTTGCAGGATCATCAGGTTTTCTTTTTCGGCCGCGTTGAACACGTCCTTGGCACGGCCTTTGAACGCATCGCTGAGCACGCAACCGATCAGCAGGCCCATGCCGCGCACTTCGGTAAAGATCCCGTATTGCTTGCCGATCTGCTCCAGGCGCGCCTTGAACAGGTCGTGCTTGGCATTCACGCCCGCCAGCACTTCTGGGGTGTTGATCACGTCGATCACCGCTTCGGCCACCGCACACGCCAGCGGGTTGCCGCCGTAGGTGGTGCCGTGGGTGCCGACCACCAAGTGCTTGGCCAGGTCTTCGCGCGTGAGCATCGCCGCAATCGGGAAACCGCCGCCCAGGCTCTTGGCGCTGGTGAGGATGTCGGGCGTCACGCCGTAATGCTGGTAGGCAAACAGGTGGCCGCTGCGGCCCATGCCGGTTTGCACTTCGTCGAACACCAGCAGCGCGTTGTTGGCGTCGCACAGCTCGCGGGCACCTTGCAGGTAAGCCAGCTCGGCCGGCAATACACCGCCTTCGCCCTGGATCGGCTCCAGCACCACGGCGCAGGTCTTGTCCGACACGGCGGCTTTGAGCGCGTCCAGGTCGTTGTAAGGCACGTGGGTGATACCGGTGATTTTCGGCCCGAAACCGTCGGAGTACTTCGACTGGCCACCAACGTTGACGGTGAACAGGGTACGGCCGTGGAAGCTGTTCAGCGCGGCGATGATCTCGTACTTCTCAGTGCCGAAACGGTCGAACGCGACGCGACGGGCCAGCTTGAACGCGGCCTCGTTGGCTTCGGCGCCGGAGTTGCAGAAGAACACGCGCTCGGCAAAGGTGGCGTCGATCAGCTTATGCGCCAGGCGCAGGGCCGGCTCATTGGTGAACACGTTGGAGACATGCCACAGCTTGTTGGCTTGTTCGGTCAGTGCACCGACCAATGCCGGGTGGGCGTGGCCCAATACGTTAACCGCGATGCCGCCGGCAAAGTCGATCAGCTCGCGACCCGCCTGGTCCCACACGCGCGAACCTGCGCCACGCACAGGGATGAAGGCGGCAGGTGCGTAGTTGGGAACCATGACCTGGTCGAAATCGGCACGTTGCACCGGGGCTTGCTCAACGGACATCGGAGTCTCCTGAAGAGGAACGCCTGCCTGGAACTGGCAGACGATGCAGGGATTGTAAGGACAGTTTTCAGCGCCACCTTGTCGCCAAGCGACAACTTCTTATAGCGCCAACCCCGGTTTTACGCGGGTTTACGGCAATGCGACATATTGCGTCGCAATGGCGCAGTGTAAACCAGCGGCGAATGTTTCGGCACAACGCGCCGGTATCTGATCACCCATGCCCCTTGCGATATTCCAATAGCGCCATGCCCGCGCCTTCTGCCGATTTACTTGAGCACTTTAACCACGCACAAGGATTGGCAACATGCCTGACTCTGTACAACAAACGCCGCACAGCCCCCTTTCGGTTCAGCCCGACCAGCATTACGCGCTGCTCAAAAGTGCCATCCCGCGCTGGCTCGGCGAAACCTCCCCGCGCCGGCTCCAGGCGCTGGGCCAAAGCGTTGCGCGCCTGCCTCAAGCATTACGCGACACCGCCGCACACAGCCAAGGCGAACTCAAACGCCTGGCCACCGCCCACTGGGACGCGCAAAACACCGTCGAAAACGCCCTCGCCCACGTGCAGGATGCACAGCATTTTGGTGAACCTATCCTCAGGCTCGCCCTGAAAACACAGTTCGGTCTGGACCTGGATGTCAGCAATACCTTCCTGCGCCTGTACATCCCCCAGACGATTCCCGTTTTCCCCCTCCGCACGGGCGCAGCGCGCACCTGGACGGTCTCGCTGCTGGAGGCTGCCCTGCACAACTTCGAACAGCAGGAAACCGAGGCCGACGCCTATGAAAGCGCGTCGACCTTTATCACCCGCCCGGACGCCAGAGGCCACTTCGACACCTTGCCGGCCATCAAAGCCGTGCTATCCATTCGCGCCTTTACCCAGCTGTGCCGCGACCTGGACATCGGCGCGCTGTATGCCGCCTACCTGCAAGAACAACTGGCCATGACCGAGCCGGTCGCACACGCCGTCTTGCAGCTAAAAGTGGAACGCAGCCAGAAAGCCGAGTTGCAGGCTGCCTTGCAATGGGCGCTGATCAGCGGCGACTTGCAACTGGATTATTTCCGACTGATTCAGGGCCTGCTCGACGGCCTGGACGGCATGCGCCTCGACGGCCAGGCGCTGCGCTACCATGACCTGAGCCTGATGGGCGCGGACTTGCCCGGCATTATCGTGTTCGGCCCCGACCTTGAATTCTCAAGAGGTGCAGCACGCCTGGTGGCTTATGTGCCGGGTGACCCCGAGCACCCGATCAAGGAATACCCCTCGTCCCAGGCCCTGCAAAAAGAACTGGTGCGCCAACTGCGCGATGAGCCTTACCAGCGTTTCTTCAGCCGCTTTGTGCCCCACGCCCAGCGCGGCCACTTCTTCGCCAACCTGAGCCAATTGCTCGGCCAGATCACCTGGCACCCTTACGTTCAGGGCAGCAGCGCGCCGATCTGGCGTCAAACCCCTACCGACAACCCACGCGTACGCTTTGTCGCCACCCCGGGCGGTCACAACCTGTGGCGCCACCAGTACCAACGCAGGCTCAATCAAATCCTCAACGAAGGCCGCACCCGCGCCGTCGCCACGGCGACCGTCGACCGCAACGCGCGCTGGGCGCTGTGGGATTCACTGGTGAATGTCGCGTCTTCAGTTCTGGAAGCCGTCACGTTGATCGTCGCGCCCTTCGTGCCGTTTGCCGGCGAGTTGATGCTGGGCTATATGGCCTATCAACTGCTCGATGAGGTGTTCGAAGGGATCATCGACTGGAGCGAAGGCTTGGGCATCGAGGCCGTCGGGCACCTGGTGGGCGTGGTCGAAACCCTGGTGCAACTGGGCGCCTTTGCCGCCGGCAGCACGATTGCCATCGCCGAGTTTCGCAACGCCCTGCCCCAACCGATCATCGACTTTATCGACCGCTTCAAACCGGTAGAACTGCCCAATGGCCAGACCCGCTATTGGAAACCCGACCTGACTGCGTACGAACAGCCGATCAGCGTGCCACCCGGCACCTATCGCGATACCGCAGGCGTGTTCGCGTACCAGCGCAAAAACCTGTTGAGGCACGACGCCAAGGTCTTCGCGGTAGAAAAAGGCCAGGCGGCCGACACCTTGCACATCCAGCACCCGTCTCGCCCCGACGCCTATCGCCCGAGCGTGCGGCACAACGGCCAGGGCGCCTGGCACACGGAACTTGAGCGGCCCCTGCAGTGGGACCAGAAAACACTGCTACGCCGCCTCGGTCACAGCGTGGAGGGCATCAGCGAAGCCGACCAGGCGCTGGCGCTGAACATCAGCGGCACCGACGAAAACGCCTTGCGCAAAATGCACGTCAATAACGAAGCACCGCCGGCCCTGCTGCTGGACACCCTGGACCGCTTGCGGGTCGACCGGGACATTCAAACCCTGATCGACCGGCTCAACAGCGATGATCCCCAGGCCTACGGCAAAGTGGACCCACAAACCAACCTGCAACTGCTGACCGGCCACGGCTATTGGCCCGAAACCCGCTGCCTGCAATTTATCGATGCCCAAGGGAACGTCGCCTGGGCGTTTGGCGACAACCAACTGCCCGCCCTCCAGATACCCGAGAGCCACTTGAACAACGGCGGCCTGCTCAAGGCGATACTCACCCTGCTGCCGCCCAACGATGCCGCCGAAGCCTTTGGCGCGGCGGTCGGCGATTCGCGCCTGAGCCTGGACATGCGCGCCGCCCACCTGCGTAAAAAGCTCGCGGCGATTGCCGAACAAAAGCGCGCGTCCCTGTTTCAATCACGCTATGCAACCTACCAGGCCACCCGCAACCCACGGGCACAGCGCCTGATGGACGCCGCCCCTGGCCTGCCTGCGCGCCTCGCGGAAAAACTGCTGGAGCGCGCCACCGCCAAAGAACTGGCAGAGTTGGACGCGCAGCGCACGCCCCAGCGCCTGAGCCTGCTGGCGCGTAGCGCCTTCGAAGAGGTGCGCCTGAGTCGCGCCTATGAAGGCCTGCATTTTGGCGACCAAAGCCTGGACACACAGCGCCTGGCCCTGCACTCCCTGCCGGCGATGCCGGGCTGGCCGGCGCAGGTGCGCGTGGTCATCCGGGACTACGCGGCCAACGGCACCTTGCGTGACCAGGTCGGTGCCGACGATGCGCCCATCGTGCGCACGTTGGTGCGCAGCGAAACCGGCGAATACACCGCCCATGACGAAGACGGCGCACTCGGCGCGCCCACTGACTTTTACTCGGCCATCCTCAACGCCTTGCCCGAAACCCAACGCCAGGCCATTCATTCAGGCATCGATCAGGGCCCGCGCCTGCGCCAGTACCTGGCGCGGCATGCCCTCGAACGTAAGCGTCTGCGCGAACTGCTCAGCGCGGACCCTATTCGCAAACCGACGTATGACCCTCAAGTCATGAAGCTGCTCGGCGGCATGGACGGCTACAGGGCCCAGGCTGACTATGGTGACGGGCCGCCGCCGCTGCTGGCCCAGGTACGCGAGTTGTTCCCCGCGATCGACGATGACCTGGCTCAAACCCTGCTCGCCCACCTGCAAACCCTGCCGTCGGGTGCCAGCAATCAGCTCGCTTACCTGCGTGAGCAACGCCAACTGTTGCGCCAGAACCTGCAAGCCTGGCAAGCCGCAATCCCGCGCATCGACCCCGAAACCCAGCTTGAAATGAGCGCCGCGCGCCACTACGACGAGGTGCAGACCCGCAGGATGATGGCTGAGCAACTGGAGGCGTGCTGGCGCCGGGAAACCGAGCGGGACGAGTACTTCAGCACTCCCGAACTCAACGGCTATACCCTGAGGCTCTACGGCCCGGGGCCTACAGACCTGCCGGAGTTGGGCATGGCTTTCAACCATGTCTCACTGCTGTCTCTGGTAGGCGACGGCCCCATGCTCGGCATCGGCACTTTCCTTGAAGGGTTCCCCAACCTGCGTCACCTGGAAATCCGGTCGATCCCGCTGGGAGACTTGCCGCCACAGCTCAGTTCCATGCCTACGCTCAACAGCCTGATACTGAGCGACTGCGACATTACCCTGACCCCGCAAAGCCTTGACCGATTGAACGGCATGCATGGCTTGCACGCGCTCGACCTGCACAACAATGCCCTGGGGCTGGTACCCGATGTGCAAGCAATGCCCGACCTGACCCTGCTGGACCTGTCGACCACCGGCATCGACCGCGTGCCGAACGGCGTGGTGGATCGCCCGCAGTTGGAATTAGCCATGCTCAGTGACAATAAAATCACCCAGCTTCCCCCAGACCTGTTCAGCGTCACCCCGAACACCGCGCGCAAGTTCGACCTCTCCGACAACCCGCTTGAGCCACCGACACTTGAACGCATCAAAACCTATTGCCAGGCCCACGGCGAATTTTTCTCAGCCCTGGCCCCCCGCGCGGAACGGGCCAGGCTCATGAACCTTTACCCGACCTTTCTGGAGACCGAAGCGGACCGCTTTATCTTCCGCCTGCCCGGCAACATGGACGCCGTCGCCCCTACCTTGACGCGCCTTGAGGCCGAATATGCGCAACTGGGCACCGACCTTCAGCAGTGGGCCTTGAATGTACCCGACCACCACCCTGTCCTCGGCATTCTGCTGGACGAGCAGACCATCGCCGAGGAACAACTCGCGCGCCAGCGCTTCAAGGCCTTGCTTGAAGATGCCTGGCGTCGTGAAAGCGAAGAGGATGAAGAAAGCCTGGGCGATCATTTCACCCACTCCGTCACCCTTGAAACATCGACCATGGGCCCGCTGCCGGAGCTGAGCGCAACGTTCGATCATGTCTCCAACCTCGAAATCAAGGGCGGCGGCGTCACCAACGGCATCGATGGCATGCTCCGATGCTTTACCCAACTGGAAACGCTGACACTCAGCCAATGCACATTAGGCAGGTTGCCTGACACCCTCGCGCGGCTGCCGAAGCTCTCGACCCTGAGCCTGGAGCAATGCGCAATCACCCTGACCCAGGCGGACATCAACCTGCTGGCTGACATGACCCAACTTGAGTACCTGAGCCTGACCAATAACCCGCTGAACCTGGCACCCGACATCAGCAACCTGTCGCAATTGGCCGCGCTTCATTTGAGCAACACCGGAATCAGCGAAGTACCCCGTGGCCTCTTCACGCTGCCGGATCTGGAAACGGTGGACCTGAGCAACAACCTGATCAGCGAAATCCCGGCTGACTTGCTGGAGTCGACGACGGTCTACGGCCAGGATTGCGATTTCAGCCAGAACCCGTTGTCGCCCGACAGCCTGGGCTATCTGAGGCAACACTACCTGCGTACCGGCATTGATTTTCAGGTGGCCGCCGCCACTGTGGACGAGCACGGCGTGCCCCTGGTGGTGGTAGGCCCAACGCCGATGGAGGAGTAATCAGCCGCGCTCGGAAGGCACCGACGACAACTCGAACGGGCTGCTGCTGCGCCGCTGGTTGCGATCTTCACGCGGCGTAGCGCCGAAGAAGTTGCGGTAGGCGCTGGAGAAGTGCGGCCCCGAGGAGAAGCCGCACGACAGGCCGATCTGGATGATCGACTTGCTGGTTTGCATGAGCATCTGGCGCGCCTTGTTCAGGCGCAGCTCCAGGTAGTACTGGCTGGGAACGCGGTTGAGGTATTGCTTGAAGATGCGCTCCAGTTGTCGTCGCGAGACGCACACATGCTGGGCGATTTCGTCGGTGGTCAGCGGCTCTTCGATGTTGGCTTCCATCAGCAACACAGCCTGGGTCAGCTTTGGATGGCTGGAACCCAGGCGGTTTTGCAGCGGGATGCGCTGGCGCTCGCCGCCTTCGCGGATGCGCTCCACCACCAGTTCTTCGGAAACGGCACCGGCCAGTTCGGCGCCGTGGTCACGGGCCAATACCGCCAGCAACAGGTCGAGTACCGACATGCCACCGCAGGCGGTCAGGCGATCACGGTCCCAGTCGAACAGATGGCTGGTGGCGATGACCTTGGGGAAACGCTCGGCGAAATCGTCCTGCCAGCGCCAGTGCACGGCGGCGCGGTAGCCGTCGAGCAGGCCGAGTTGAGCCAGCGGGTACACACCGGCTGACAAGCCGCCGATCACACACCCTGCCCGCACAAGCTGCTTGAGCGCAGTACTCAGTTGGGACGCGATGACGGTCGGCGGCTCGTCGGCCAGCAGGAACAGCTTCTGGAAACCTTCGAGCTTGCCGGCCCACGGCTCGCCCGGCAATTGCCAGGCGCCGTCGGTGGCAGGCTCGGCGAGCAGGAATGACAACTCGTAGACCACATCCGGATGCACCCGCTGAGCAACGCGCAAGGCCTCCTCAGCCAGCGCAAGCGTCAGGGCTTTTGTGCTGGGCCAAATCAGGAAACCAATTTTATGGGCGGTCATGGAATGCTATCCGAAGCGAGTAACGGAAATGAAGACAAGGGCCAATGCTAGCCCGGAAACCAACACAAATCTCAAAACATATGGCGTTCCAATGTGGGAGCTGGCTTGCCTGCGATGGCGGTGGGTCAGTGAGCACATCTGTTTCTGATACACCGTTATCGCAGGCAAGCCAGCTCCCACAGGGGATTGAGGCCAAATCTCAAGACTGCGAAGCATGCACTAAACCGGTGCACAAAAGCAGCCTTGATTACTTCAGGCTGCCCGACAGGAACTGCTGCAAACGCTCGGACTGCGGGTTCACCAGCACTTCACGCGGGTTGCCACGTTCTTCGACGATGCCTTTGTGCAAAAACACCAGTTGGTTCGACACTTCACGGGCAAAGCCCATTTCGTGGGTCACAACCACCATGGTGCGGCCTTCCTGCGCCAGGTCCTGCATCACCTTGAGCACTTCGCCGACCAGTTCCGGGTCGAGGGCCGAGGTCGGTTCGTCGAACAGCATCACCTCAGGCTCCATCGCCAGGGCGCGGGCAATCGCCACGCGCTGCTGCTCGCCACCGGACATGTGGCCGGGGAACGCATCCTTACGATGGCCCACGCCGACTTTGGCCAGGTAATGCTCGGCTTTTTCACGCGCGTCTTTTTTCGACATGCCCAGCACGTGCACCGGCGCTTCCATCACGTTTTCAAGCGCAGTCATATGCGACCACAGGTTGAAATGCTGGAACACCATCGACAGGCGCGAACGCATACGCTGCAGTTGTTTAGGGTCGGCGGCCTTCATGGCGCCGTCCTTGTTGGCCACCAGTTTCAGCTCTTCGTTATTGAGCAGAATCTTGCCGGCGTGGGGCTGCTCGAGCAGGTTGATGCAGCGCAAAAAGGTACTTTTGCCCGAACCACTGGAACCGATGATGCTGATCACATCACCGGCCGCGGCGGCCAGGGACACACCTTTGAGCACTTCATGACTGCCATAGCGTTTATGCAGGTCTTGGACTTCAAGTTTGTACATGCGGTCGGTTCTCACAAAAACAGGTGGTCAGTCGTTGAGCAAGCGCCCGTGACGCAGCGCTTCGCGCCCCGCCACCTTGGCCAGCCAGAAACCCGCTTGGGCATAACGTAGCCGTTCAACGGCAAACAACACCCCCGAGGTGCCCGCGCAGACAATGCTCACGCGATCAGTCAGAGGGTCAATCACTTCAAAAATCTCATCGCCCGCTTCAACCCGGTCACCGGCTTTACGCAGGTAACTGATCACACCGGCATGGGGCGCGAACAGCAGTTCTGTGCCTTCGAACGGCAAGCCTTCGCACGGTTCGTGCTGTGGCGCGGGCCATTCACCTTTGATCAGGCCTTGCTCGGCGAGGAACGCGAGGATGCCTTCAGCATGGAAGATCGCTTCGTCGCGACCCGTGTCGGCCTGGCCGCCCAGCTCCAGCGTGGTCGCCAGACAGGCCAGTGGAATCTGTGCGTCCGGGAATGCCCGCGACAAACGCAACCACGGCAGCGAGCAGGCTTCATCGAACGAGCTGCCGCCGGAATCTTCCGCCAGCAGGCCGACCTTCACATTCAAATGCGCCGACAACGAACGCCACTGCGGCCAATGCTGCGGCAGCGCGTACATGTGCAGCGCGGCTTCGGCATCGCAATGCAGGTCGAGGACGATATCGGCGGTGCAGGCGTGGCTGAGCAGTACCCGTTGCATGCCTTGCAGCTGGCTGCTCGGCAGGGGCAATTCATTGAGTGCATCGGTCATTGCCTGACGAATCATGCGCACATTGGCGTGCGGGTCATCGCCCAGCTTGCCCTTGAGCCGCTCGGTAACCGGCTCGCTCAACTCGACGAAATCGCGGTTGAAGTTCTTGCCGCTGCCGACCTCGAAACGGCCCTGGTGACTGCCTTGCAGCAACTGGCCCAGGCCCATCGGGTTGGCGACTGGCACCAGCTCGATCACGCCATTGAGCGCGCCTTGCTGTTCCAGTTCGGTGAGGCGCTTTTTCAGTTCCCAGGCAGCGCGCATGCCGGGCAGTTCATCGGCGTGCAGGCTGGCCTGGATGTAGGCCTTGCGCTCGCCGCTGCCGAAACGAAACACGCTCAGCTGGCGCTCGCAGCCCAGGTGGCCCCAGGGCAACAGGTGATCGATACGTTCCATATCAGTGCTTCCGTGGAGCCAGGTAGCTCAGCCAGCGGCGCTCGGCCAACTTGAACAGGCGCACCAGGATAAAGGTCAGGCACAGGTAGAACACGCCGGCCGTGATATAGGCTTCGAACGGCAGGTAGAACTGGGCGTTTACCGTACGCGCGGCACCGGTGATGTCGATCAAGGTGACGATGGAGGCCAGACTGGTGGTCTGCAGCATCATGATCACTTCGTTGCTGTACTGCGGCAGCGCCCGGCGCAGGGCCGACGGCAGCAGGATGCGGCGGTACAGCTTGTAGCGCGACATGCCCATGGCCTTGGCCGCTTCGATCTCGCCATTCGGCGTGGCCTTGAGGCTACCGGCAATGATCTCGGCGGTGTAGGCGCTGGTGTTGATCGCAAAGGCCAGGCACGCGCAGAACGTGGCGCTGGACAGCAGCGGCCACATGAAGCTCTCGCGTACGGCTTCAAATTGCGCCAAACCGTAGTAGATCAAGAACAGCTGCACCAGCATCGGCGTGCCGCGAATCACGTAGGTGTAGAGCCAGGCGGTGCCATTCACGATCGGCTGCTTGGACACACGCATCAAGCCCAAAGGCAAGGCGGCGAGCAAGCCGAAGAACAGCGAGATGGCGAGCAATTTCAAGGTGGTTACCAGGCCGCCGAGGTACAGCGGCATGGCGTCCCAGATGACGTTATAGTCGAAGATCATAGATCAGCCGCCCTTACGCCTACCGAGTAGCGCTTCTCAAGATAGCGCAGGGCCAGCAACGACACGCTGGTGATCACCAGGTACATCGCCGCCACTGCGAGGAAGAAGGTAAAAGGCTCGCGGGTGGCATCTGCCGCCTGCTTGGCCTTGAACATCATGTCTTGCAGGCCCACCACCGAAATCAGCGCGGTGGCCTTGGTCAATACCAGCCAGTTGTTGGTGAAACCAGGGATCGCCAGCCGAATCATCTGCGGCACCATCACCCGGAAAAACACCTGGAAACTGCTCATGCCATACGCAAGGCCGGCCTCGGCCTGGCCCTTGGGAATGGCCATGAAGGCGCCACGGAAAGTTTCCGAAAGGTAGGCGCCAAAGATGAAACCCAGGGTGCCGATACCGGCGGCCAAGGGGTTCAAGTCGATATAGTCGTCATAGCCGAGCATCGGCGCGACGCGGTTGAGCAAGTCCTGACCGCCGTAGAAAATCAGCAGGATCAGCACCAGGTCGGGGATCCCGCGGATCACCGTGGAGTACAAGTCACCCAGCCAGGCCAACCAGCGCACCGGCGACAGGCGTAACGCGACCCCGATCAGACCCAGAACAATGGCCAAGGCCATGGACGACAAGGCGAGCTGAAGCGTCAACCATGCGCCATCGAGGATGACGGCCCCGTAGCCTTTCAACATGATTCAGGTCCTCGAAAAGGGGGATGAAAAAATGGCGCAAACCGCAGGAATTCTGTTGCTTGCGCCATTCTGGACAGACAGCTAGGACGAGTTACTTAGGGTCAGCGCCGTAAATATCGAAGTCGAAGTACTTGTCCTGGATTTTCTTGTATTCGCCGTTGGCACGGATCGCTGCGATGGCCGCGTTGATCTTGTCCAGCTCGGCCTTGTCGCCTTTACGTACAGCGATGCCAATGCCGTCGCCGAAGTACTTGGCGTCGGTGAACTGTGGGCCCACGAACGCGTAGCCTTTACCGGCCGGGGTTTTCAGGAAACCGTCTTGCAGCAGGGTGGCGTCAGCCACAGTGCCGTCGAGGCGACCGGCTTCCACGTCCAGGTAGATTTCGTTCTGCGAGCTGTAAGGCACGACCGTGACGCCTTTAGGAGCCAGGACTTCCTTGGCGAAGCGATCGTGGATCGAACCGCGTTGCACGCCGATTTTCTTGCCCTTCAATTCATCCAGGCTGTCGCTGACCTTGGTGCCTTCCTTCATCACCAACTGCGCTGGGCTCAGGTAATAGCGGTTGGTGAAGTCCACGGACTTCTTGCGGTCTTCAGTGATGGACATGGACGACAGGATGGCGTCGATCTTGCGCACTTTTAGCGCAGGGATCAGGCCGTCGAATTCTTGCTCAACCCACACGCACTTGACCTTCATCTCGGCGCACAGGGCGTTGCCGATGTCGTAGTCAAACCCGACGATGCTGCCATCCGGCGCCTTCGAGGCAAACGGAGGGTAAGCCGCTTCGATACCAATCTTCAGGGGCTTTTCATCAGCGAAGGCCTGCATCGACAGCACGGACAGCGCCAGGGCGCCCAACAGCACAAGTTTCTTCATCTTGGGACTCCATCGGTATAGGGCAAAAAGCAGAATGAGCCGTGGCCCACGATGCGACTTAAGTGAAACCGAATAGCGGTGCTGCGTCCTACCCCGAATTGATACTGGAGACGACGAGCGAGTGATCGGCATTCTAACGACAGGCCGGAAGCCGATATTTCCTCAATGCGACAACAATTTACAGAAGCACTGAGAAAGCGGTTCCAGCACATTGACAGCCTCTGTTTTTTATGCAGAGACAAAAGATATTAAACCTGTTGATGCTGCAAATTGCGGGCCTATTATTCGCAAACCCTTCTAGCACGGCAAGTCTGGCGTTTAATCTTATTTCTGAGGGCGTCTAAAACGCGGGTTTTCGGGGCACAGGTGTAGCACATCGCCTCAGGATTGGGCGCGGGGTTACACATTTGCTGGTCTCGGTAACATTCAGAAACGTCCTACGCACGAAGTCGATATTTATTGGCCTACGCATAGATCGTTCCCACGCTCTGCGTGGGAAAGCATCCTGTGACGCTCTGCGTCACGCCTCAAGAGCAGACGCCGAGCGTCCAGGGCGGCATTCCCACGCGGAGCGTGGGAACGATCATTGGCTTGCCGGCGATAGCGGTCTGTCAGCCAACCCACCTGCGCCTGACACACCCTCATCGCAGGCAAGCCAGCTCCCACGGTGATCCGGTTTCGCCAGCGATATTTATTGGCCTACGTATAGATCGTTCCCACGCTCTGCGTGGGAATACATCCTGTGACGCTCTGCGTCACGCCTCAAGAGCAGACGCGGAGCGTCCAGGGCGGCATTCCCACGCGGAGCGTGGGAACGATCATTGTGCTATGCATGCCAGCTCCCACAGTGATTCGTTTTCGCCAGTGATATTTATTGGCCTACGTATAGATCGTTCCCACGCTCTGCGTGGGAAAGCATCCTGTGACGCTCTGCGTCACGCCCCAAGAGCAGACGCGGAGCGTCCAGGGCGGCATTCCCACGCGGAGCGTGGGAACGATCATTGTGGTATGCACGCCAAAGGTGGGAGCTGGCTTGCCTGCGATAGCCAGTCAACAAAAAAGCCCCACCCAGCTCACGCCAAATGGGGCTCTGCACCACCAACTTCGCCTTACGCGACGTTCATGGTCTTGTGCGTTTCAATCAAATGCGCCACCACACCTGGGTCTGCCAGCGTGGAGATATCCCCCAACCCGTCATACTCAGCCGTGGCAATCTTGCGCAGAATCCGGCGCATGATTTTCCCCGAGCGCGTCTTCGGCAAGCCCGGCGCCCACTGGATCACATCCGGTGAGGCAATCGGCCCGATCTCCTTGCGCACCCAGTTTTTCAACTCCAGGCGCAGCGCTTCGTTTGGCTCTTCGCCGTTTTTCAGCGTGACATACACATAGATGCCCTGCCCTTTGATGTCGTGCGGCACACCCACCACCGCCGCTTCGGCGACTTTAGGGTGAGCAACCATGGCGCTTTCAATCTCGGCCGTGCCCATGCGGTGGCCGGACACGTTCAACACGTCATCCACGCGGCCGGTGATCCAGTAGTAGCCGTCCTCGTCACGACGCGCACCGTCACCGGTGAAGTACATGCCACGGAACGTCTTGAAATAGGTGTCGACGAAACGGTCATGGTCGCCATACAGCGTACGCGCCTGGCCTGGCCACGAATCCAGAATCACCAGGTTGCCTTCCGCCGCGCCTTCAATCAGGTTGCCCAGGTTATCCACCAGCGCCGGCACCACACCAAAGAACGGGCGTGCCGCGGAACCTGGCTTGAGCGCGTGAGCGCCCGGCAGCGGGCTCATCATGTTGCCGCCGGTTTCGGTCTGCCACCAGGTGTCGACGATCGGGCAACGGGATTGGCCGACGTTCTTGTAGTACCAGTCCCAGGCTTCCGGGTTGATCGGCTCGCCCACGGAACCAAGCAGGCGCAGGCTGCTGCCATCGGCGCCTTCCACGGCAGCGGTGCCAGAGGCCATCATCGCGCGGATCGCGGTCGGCGCGGTGTAGAGGATATTGACCTTGTGCTTGTCGACAATCTTCGCCACCCGCGTGATGTCCGGATAGTTCGGCACGCCTTCGAACAGCAGCGTGGTCGCGCCATTCGCCAGCGGGCCGTAGACAATATAAGTGTGGCCGGTGACCCAGCCGACGTCGGCGGTGCACCAGTAGATTTCGCCTGGGCGGTAGTCGAACACACGCTCGTGGGTCAGGGCTGCATACAGCAAGTAGCCGCCGGTGGTGTGCTGCACGCCTTTGGGTTTGCCGGTGGAACCCGAGGTATAGAGGATGAACAGCGCTTCTTCGGCGCCCATCTCTTTGGGCGCACACACGGTGCCCGCCACTTTCATCAGGTCTTCGTACCAGATGTCGCGATGCTGGTTCCACTTGATGTTGCCATTGGTGCGCTTGCACACGATGACTTTCTGGATGCTGCTGGTTTCCGGGTTGGTCAGCGCGTCGTCGACGTTGGCCTTCAGCGGAATTTTCTTACCGGCGCGGATGCCTTCGTCGGCAGTGATCACCACCTTCGACTTACAGTCGATGATGCGACCGGCCAGGGCTTCTGGCGAAAAGCCGCCAAACACCACGGAGTGAATCGCGCCGATGCGGGTACAGGCCAACATGGCGACCACGGCTTCGGGGATCATCGGCATATAGATAGTCACCACGTCGCCGCGATGCACATCCTGGCCGCGCAGGGCGTTGGCAAACTTGCAGACTTGTTCATGCAGCTCGCGGTAGGTGATGGTGCGGCTTTCGGAAGGGTCATCGCCTTCCCAGATGATCGCCGCCTGATCGCCACGCTCGGCGAGGTGACGGTCCAGGCAGTTATAGGAAACGTTCAGGGTGCCATCGGCGAACCATTTGATGTCGACATGGTGGTCGTCGAAAGAGGTCTGCTTCACCGCGGTGAAAGGCTTGACCCAGTCAAGGCGCTTGGCTTGCTCGCGCCAGAAGCCATCGGGGTTGACCACCGACTGCTGGTACATGGCCTTGTAGGTCGCCTCGTCGGTCAGCGTGTTGGCTGCTACTTCGGGGCGAACGGGGTACAGGGAAGCCGCACTCATCTTTCTTACCTCGGTGACAATAGTTGTTTTTGTATGCCCTGTTGTAGCCGGGGCGCCCCCATAGAACCATTCGACGATGGTAGTAACAAGCCCCTACAAATTGCCCTGCCATGCCGATCTGCGGCTCTGGCCCGCGCCCTGCGCGGCTTTCACGCCGGATGAAAAAACCTTTACCACGGGATTGTTACAAAAACCGCCAATAGTGTTTATCAAAAGCACGGGTATATGAATATAACGCGTGCGCCTAAAATCAACGCCGTCAACAAGACACTGTGATTAACAACGTAACAGCCCCCACGAAGGCAACGTTAATCCGAACTTCCCAACTCTTAAGTTACACACGTGGCCTCACAAGGGCCCCGTGACCCCTTTCGCCCTGAAGAAGGTAAATACAGTAATGAAAGCTCTCGTAGTTATGGCCCTCAGCAGCTTGTGCGCCACCGCCGCCCTGGCCGACGAGGCCCCGACCGAGCTGGCCGGCCAGAACGCTCCGATCGTTGAAGATTACACCTACAGCACACACTTGGATGTGGCCAAAGTACTGTCCATGAGCAATATCCCTGATGTATGCAATGTTGTTCCGGTACAAATGGAATATGAAGACTCACAAGGTCAGCGCCATATTCTTAATTACCAAGTAATGGGCAATGGTTGTTCTAACGGGTAATAGTGATTCAGTGAGGTTTAAACCCGGATCTTGGTCGCCGCAAGAAATCGTTCTTGCGGCCAAGAACCTATCTGCAACCCGCCACGCTATAAAGGTGGGAGCTGGCTTGCCTGCGATGGCGATTTCAGCCTTTTTACACCGCCCAAAACCCGCCACCGCCCCGCCTCCCCCAGCCCGCCAAAAACTATCCCACCGCCCGTCAAAAAAATCCCATACCGGCAAAGCCTTGCAAACACACGCCTTGGCCGAAAACCAAGCCATTTTGGCGCTCAATCGTGACCATCCGCCGCAACACAAAGTCGAATTTTTCCCTATAATGCGCGGGTAAATCGGGCCTGCAATATCCCTTTACACTGGGATGAAGAGCCAGACCTGAGGCCTCCCGCTGGAGCATGCACCAGTCGCTCCGCCCCTCAGCCTCACGCAGAGCACCCGTTACCCAATTCCGTTTAATGCCTGCGCGAGCTGTTGCAACAAACGATTCCTTAAGATCCACCGCGGCCTCTGGGCCGTGTGAACACCCAACCATCCGGTTTCACACGGGCACCTTTGAGCCCTCACGCAGGAGACGACACGTCATGCTGAGCTGGGACGAATTCGACAAAGAAGAAGAAGGCGAAGTAGCCGCTAAAGGCGCCAACGCCGGCCACGCCACCGAAGCCAACATGGACCGCCTCGACGGTGCCGGCGCCGCCGCCGCCATCGAAGCCCGCGCCGTCACCGCCAGTGACTCCGCCGCCATCGTGCGCGCCAAGGCCGCCCTCGACAAACTCGACGTCGCCGAAGGCCTCGCCGAGCTCGAAGGCTCCGCCGCCCGCGTCGCCGTTGACGAAAAACGCATGATCAACTGCCGCGCCGACCTCAACCAACTCGTGCCG